>NZ_JHXF01000006.1 GCF_000621845.1 Ruminococcus flavefaciens MA2007
AAGTCTTCGACATGACAGGCGGTATCATCTCGGTATTCAAATGGTTCCCGTCAACGGAATGCACCCTTGTGGCAAACGGTATGCTCGACAGCGACCTGATAATAAAGGCGCTCATCGGCTTTGTCATCGAAGCGGCGCTGATGTACTGGCTCGCCTATACATCATATAAGAAAAAGTGGTACGTAAGGACTACCATCGGCGGTCACGTATAATAATATGAACTAAAAAGGAGGTACACGCTATGAAAATTCTGCTCGGAACAATCTGTGTGTGCCTTCTTGTCATTTTGTGTGTCCTGTTATGGAAATATATCTCGCTGAAACGCAATATCCGTCACTTTTCACAGGAACTTGACAAGCTGAAAAGCACCGATTACAGACAGCCTATGAAAGTAACTGATTTTGATAAGGATTTAGTTGAACTTGCAGTCAAGGTCAACGAGCATACCGACATACAGCGGCAGCTCGGCGTGGAATATGAGCAGCGTAAACAGCAGCTCGGTACGGTCATTTCGGGCATCTCCCACGATTTTCGTACACCGCTGACGGCTTCACTCGGCTATCTTCAAATGATAGAGAAAAGCGGAGAATTATCTGACAAAAGTGTAGAATACCTTGCTGTCGCTATGCAGAAAAACAAATACCTGAAAGAGCTTTCAGACGAGTTTTTTGAGGTCACTAAGACCGAAAACAGTAATGAAAATCTCAGCCTTGAAGACATCAATCTCAGCAATGTTCTCACAGAAGCATTGCTTGAACAGCATGGCTGGATATCCGAAAGGAACATCACCGCGAACTTTGATGTTCCCGATGGTATCATAGTGCAGGCTGACGTGCACTGCCTGACAAGGATACTCAGCAATCTCATGTCCAATGCGCAAAAGTACACCGCGGACAGCTTCGGAGTTTCGCTGAAGCGCGATGATAAACGAATTACATTATCCGTATCCAACACTCTTGCAGACAGCTCAAATGTAGATGTCAGCAGAGTTTTCGAGCCATTCTACCGCATGGATTCAAGAACGGCAGGCGGCTCGGGACTTGGTCTGTACGTGATAAAGCTTCTGTGTAGCAGAATGAATTGGAATGTTATTGCAAAACTTGACAGCGGCATATTCACTGTTGAGATATGCTTTTAAATAATAATTATGGGTACAAAATGCCCGATATCAGATGTATTGACTGATTGGCTTCTCCGCACGGTTTCTCAATACCTTTTGGGCTGAATCTCGCATTATACACATAAAAATAGTCGCAGGATCTTTTGTGCTCCTGTGACTATTTTTTGTTTTCTGCTTATGCCCTGAATGAACTCGATAACAGCGGCTACAACGTCTCTGTTGGCTTTCTGCTGTATAGGAGCGCCCCTGCGAGTCTTTTTCTGCATAGCCGCATTGACGAGCGCATAAACAGCAATGCCTGTTGTGAGGAGAAGTCCTATGCGCCAGTCAAAGATGAAAACGAAAGCTGTGATGACAAAAGTAGTAAGTATGCCCTGTGTAGTGAGCATTACAACTCTTGTTGCAACGTCCGCCAGATTTTCCATTGTGTTGGTCGTAACGCTGGTGATATGTCCGAGACTGTTGTCGTTGAAATAGCCCATAGGCAGATAGCGCAGGTGCTCCGCGATTTCGATTCGCTTGTGGGAGCAGGAATTGTAGCCTGCTTCTGTCTGGAGCATGGTAGTTTTCAGATTGATAAGAAGCTGTCCCAGCACCGAAGCCGCAAGTATGGCAATGGCTGTCCATATATGCTTATCTGACATATTATCATCGAGTATGCCCATGATAACAACGCCTATCGCCGAAATTCGCAGAGCCGCGAATATCGCCCTTACAACGCCGAGACCTATTGCAGTGTACAGCTTTTTCCTGTCCTCAACGTTGCAGAAATCAAAGAATTTTTTGAGTGTAGTAAACATTATGCTCCCTCCCTTACTGCCATGTGAGCGTTCCACATCTGCGTGTACAGCGGCGATTTATTCAGAAGCTCCTGCTGTGTTCCAACAGCTTCCACCTTGCCGTCGTTTATCAGTATTATCTGGTCGGCAGAAGCGATAGTTGACAGTCTGTGCGCGATAACGAGCAGAGTTTTTCCCTGTACCAGCTTCGCAACAGAGGACTGCACAAGAGCCTCGTTCTCGGGATCAGTGTAAGCAGTTGCCTCGTCAAGGATAACGACGGGAGCGTTTTTCAGCATGGCTCTTGCAATAGAGATACGCTGCCTTTCGCCGCCCGAAAGATGTCCGCCTGCACCGCCGACAACTGTATTATAACCGTGTTCGAGCTGTATGATGAAGTCGTGACAGCCGCAGGCTTTTGCCGCGTTGATAACGTCATCATCGCTTGCATTCGGACTGCCCATACGGATATTGTCCATTATGGTCTCATCAAAGAGGTAGTTATCCTGCGAAACATAGGCGATATTGCGGTTGTACTCGGTAAGGGGTATCTTGCGGATATCAACTCCGCCGAAGGTGATACTGCCGCTGTCAACGTCCCAGAATGAAGCAATAAGCTTTGCAATAGTGGACTTACCCGAGCCCGAAGGACCAACAAGTGCATTGACCGTTCCCTGTCTGATGTTCAGATCAATACCGTGGAGTATCTCCTCATCCTTATAGCCGAAATGAACATCTTTGAGAACGATATCCGTACCGCTTGGCTTTTCTGTCATAGTATCGGGACGGATAAGCTCCTCACGCTCAAGAATTTCCGTAGCTTCACCGATAACAGTTCCCATTTTTGCAATGCCGTCCCAGTAAGAGGCGATAGTCATAAACGGCGATACCAAGCCGAGAGAAAGGATAATCAGCATTAGCAGGTCGGAGCCGGAAATGCTGCCTTTCATATAGAACATAGCGCCGAATGGCAGCAGTCCCAGCAGAAAATAGGGCATTATCAGCAGGGAGATATTCTGCCACAGATTACATCTTCTCATCCAGTCGATGAAGCAGTCAGCGCCTTCCTTTGCGGCAATGACGAATTTTTCATAGGAAGTTTTGGATTTGCCGAAAGCCTTGATGACTTCGATACCGTTGATGTACTCGACAGCGGTATCATTCAGGCGTTTTGTCTTGGTAACGCAGTTGTTGTAGCTCTCCTGACCGCCTACCATCATCAGCATGAAGAATGCCGCTCCAACGGGTACGCATACCAGAGAAATGAGCGTCAGCTTCCAGTTTATGGTCATCATATATATTATGAGCGCCACAGGCACAAAAGCATTGGACAGCACCTCGGGAATGATGTGGGCAAGGGTAGTTTCAATGGAGTCCACGCGCTCGCAGATGATGTTCTTGTATGTACCGCTGGACTGGGAAAGCACCGAGCCGAGGGGCAGCTTTGACAGCTTTTCGGTGAGCTGACGGCGTATATTTGCGAGGACTTCAAAGGTCGCCGCATGAGAAAGGGTTGTGGATATCGCATGACATATGCGGCAGATAAGCCAGAACACAGCCATTTTCACAATGCTTGCGGTCAGCAGGCTCATATCCTTTTCCAGAGCACCGCTGTGCATTTTCAGAAGCTTATCCACGATGTCCGCCATATACACATATGGCATGATACCGCAGACGACCTTTATCATCGCAAGCAGGACGCTTAGTATATAATTCGGTCTCTTTTGCCCTGCAAATTCAGCCACCCAACTGAGAGTGGAGCGTTTCCGCTGTTGTTTTTCCATAAATTATCCTCCTAAAATATTAGTATAAACTAACAGTATGCTAAAAAATATTCGGCGTTATATGCCGAGTATTTTTTTCCAGCCTGCCGAAAAAAAAGCGTCGAGAGTCTCAGCGTAATGCATTGCTTCTTCACGGCTGAAACCGTGTATCACCGCCTCGAACAGTGCCGAGACATTAGCTGTCACCAGCATATGGAACTCCTGCTTTGAAAGCTCGTTGACGGTCATATCGTACTGCTTCATGCGCTCGAAGTAGTCAAGGGTAGAGCGTTCCTCCAGCAGCGCCATATCGTGAACAAAGCTCTCAAATCTTGTTCCCTGAGAACGGCAGACCAGCAGTCTGAAAATATCAAAATGGTCGTAAATAAAGCTCATCAGCCATTTTGTCTCGCTTTCGCTCTCGTTCCAGAGCTGCTGAACATCGCCGCATTTCATGACCTCATAGCCCTGTTCGCAGAACTCCTGATACTTTGCCATAAGCTTGTTTATCGTTGGTTCTACAAGCGCCGCAAACATCTCCTCTTTGTTTGGAAAATGCCTGTAAAGCGCTCCCACAGTCAGCCCGACTTCTGAAGCAATCCTGCGCATAGATGCATTTTCAAAGCCGTACTCCATAAATTCACTGACTGCCGCCGCTATGATTTTTTCATGTGCTTCGGTTTTGTTTCTCGGCATTTTGCACCTCCTTTTAGTGAACGATGTTCACTTACAATTAGCATTATATAACATGATTTTCCATTTGTCAATAGCTTTTTCAAAAAATCATGTGCGCATTAAAACAACTATATAAGGCATTGCAATTTTGATGTCAGCATTAATGTTAATATATATGACAAGTAGAAGGCGATTTTTGGCTTGTGCCGTGACTGACAACTCTAATGTTAAATCAATTATAATATAGAGCTTGATAACTTATGAGAAAAATATTATCAATGATATCATTTTTGCCGATACAGTGGATATCTTTGCATTTCCCGTGAAGTTGTGATGCATAGCATCATTGTTGAATGACTTGTTATGTAATTCATGATTTGTTCACAAACTGTTTTTCATATAATTATACAAAAGATAAGTCATTGTGCATTCCGTTAAAAAATAGGTTTTTTTGTTTATGTAAAACACCAAATTTTTATAAAGTTTATTGCGTTTTTTAATCATTTTTGATATAGTTAATACTGTAAGAAAAACTTCATAAAGATCATGGTGTTAGGAACCGAAAAATATTTCCAATGTATCAAGCAATTCCGACATAAGCACTGATCGGAACGAGGAAAGGTCGATACTGCTGATCTGAAGGAGTAAGATCGAGACCGTGAAAAATATGTGTTTTTTTCTGTAAAAGACAAACTATAGTCAGCCTATATTATTAAGATAAAATACCGACATCTGATTACTGCCTGAACATATATATAACGGAGAAAAAACAAAAAAAGACAACATGAAAAAAGTGTGATGCATAGCCCGAATTATTCCGCGTTCGTTATGGAAGGTTCGGAAGTATTGTATTGCATAAGCAGAGGGAGGTGCCGTGATATGATAGATGATTACGGTATGAACAATTCAAATCAACAGAATAAAAACGGTGTTCATAGGATCTGTTATTATGATCAGGAAACAGGCGAGTATTATGTAATTTCAGGAGCAGAAAAGGCAGCTCTTGAAATGAAAGCGGCAGAATTTGAACGGGCACATGATATGTCCCGCTGGACACGTCTGCCCAACATCTGGCACGGTCTGGATCTGCCAAGTGTTCGTGGACATATTGAACCATGCCCTGACGAGGACGAGGTGCTGTTATGCTGCAACTATCCGTTCCCTGATGATTCTATCAGACATTTCAAGGGAAGATCGGTGAGCGAAGTCCGTTTTAAGATCATCAAGGAGCTTTATAAGTATTATTCCGCACAGCCGCGTTCTATGCTTTATAACTCTTTGCTGGAACTTGGTGCGAATGATCTGGAAAAGTTCTGCATAAGCGAAGAAGAGCCGCAGTTCCCGTTGAATAAGTATACCGTTACCAATTACATGAACAGGTATATCGACGAACTGAAGGTCGTAACGGAAGAAAAGCTTGCCCGATTATCGGATTGCTCCAAATCGACGATATGCCGCATCAAGGTTGGTGAGACAACTACGTATAAAAGAAACCGTATGCTGATAATCAGCTTTGGTCTTGAACTTCCAAGGGCTGATCTGTACCAGTTTATACGTGCTGTGGCTGCTGATTTCCCGAGCACTCCTATTGAACGCAAGATCAAGGAACAAATAGACATTGGTAATATCAATTACAAAAGATTCATCAACTGGATAAAATACTCTGATCACGATAAGTGTATCTGATAAAAAACCGCTGCTTTTTAGCAGCGGTTTTTTGTTCCATATAGTTGCAGATTATGGAATCAAATGTATAAATGGGTATGGTATAATAAAAATACAGAAAAAACGGTCTTAATACTTACAGGTTCAGTGTTTAGTAAAAGCGGAGTGAGTAAAGCAATGAATAAGTCGGTATTATTCATTCTGTTTTTATCAGCAGAGGAGGGCGATATAACGAACTAAAGCTATTGATTTCTCTTAACAGGTGCAGGGATCATCTCCGACCTTGTTACAAAAATCCATTCGCAAAAACAAACGGATAAGAAAGGAAAAGGTATCACTATGGCAGATACATACAATTCAAACAATATGCTTCCCAAAAGTGTAATAGTCGAAGAATGCAGAGGAAGCAGAGACACAGATATTATAACACAGCAATTCAAAAATGGAAGGCTGTTTCTTGTAGGACCGATAGACCACAGAATGGCTGTTGATTTCATATCGGCAATGCTTGTGCTCGCGGAAGAAAAGAAAGATGCAGAAATTATCATCGACAGCCCCGGCGGAGAGGTTTCTGCCGGACTAATGATATACGATGTCCTGAGGTCCTATAAATACAAGATAACTATGTACTGTACAGGGCTTGCTGCAAGCATGGCGGCGTTCATTCTTGCGGCAGGACAAAAGGGCAGGCGTTTTATTCTTCCGCATTCGCAGGTAATGATACATGAACCTCTTATAAGCAGCGGCTTTGGCGGTTCTGCTACATCTATCGAAAAAACAGCTCAAGGTATTCTTGAAACGAAGGCTGTGCTCAATAAAATTCTGGCTGAGCATACAGGCAGAAGCGTTAACGAGATAAACAAGGCAACTCTTGAAGACAACTTCATGACATCGGAAGAAGCTGTCAAATTCGGGATTTGCGACGAAATAAGAAGTATATTCTGATGGAGGCATGAGAAATGGCGAACAATTCAAATAAAAATAAGCTATTTGCAGCACATTGTCATGGATATGGCATTCTTCCAAATGGTGAACTGTTTGATATGAACAGCATAAAAACCAGACGGAACAACAACATATCCATATTCGGAGCTTCGGGTGCAGGCAAGACGCGAAGCTTCGTTATCCCGAATATCCTGTCTGCCGTAAACAGCTATATCGTTTCCGATCCTAAGGGCAATCTGTATACCAGATATGCAGACCTCATGAGAAAAAACGGATATAAGGTAATACATATAGACCTTATCCGCCCCGAATGCTCGGACAGATATAATCCGCTGTGCTATGTACATAATTCAGATGATGCCTGCAAACTGGCAACACAAATAGTTAACCTCGGATACGGCGGGGTTATGAATTCAAAGGATCCTTTCTGGGACAGAGCAGCGGAACTGCTGCTGAAATCTCTCATAGGGCTTGTAATGGAAAATTGCTATGAGGTTTTGAGCTCCATTAACAGTATTTCCGAACTGCTTACAAAAATCGATTTTGAAGATGAGGATACTTTCGCCCTTAATAATTCAGAACTCAACAAGATATTTGTGCGCCATGCAGCAAGGTATCAAAGAATGTTCGAGAATAGTTGGGCGTATGACCAGTATCTTAAGTTCAAGGCAACACCTCCGCGTACTCTGGCTTGTATAATTATAACTATACAGGCAATGCTCGGACCTTTTGCTTCAAAGGGACTCAAATCAATGACTTCCGGTTTTAATACCATTGATTTCAAAACTATTGGACAGGAAAAAACGATAGTATTTCTTGGTATCAGCGATACCGATCGTTCAAAGGATCTTCTTGCAAATATTTTCTACAGTCAGGCAATGAATGAGCTTTGTAATTATGCAGATTATGAGTGTAAAGACAGCCGCCTGCCTGTACCCGTCAGGTTTATACTTGACGATTTTGGCACTAACTGCCGTATCCACGGCTTCGAGAACATGATATCAAATATCCGTTCAAGGGATATATCGGCAACGCTCATATTGCAGTCCGAAGCGCAGCTGAAACAGGGCTACGGCGAAAGCTCCCATACTATTATTGACAATTGCGATACCATAGTCTATATGGGCGGAAATGACGTCGAAACAGCCAGAATGATTTCCGAAAGATGCAACCAGCCGCTGCAAAAGATACTGAATATGCCTATTGGGACCAACTGGATATTCAGGCGCGGCGAACAGCCGAAGCATTCGGAAACAGTCGATCTCTCCGCGTACCGCATTATGGAAAAAGGCTACAGGGAAAAGACAGGATAAAAATGTCTGTACGGTAATGAGCTCTGTATTGCAGCGCATATATACAAAAACAGCCACACGGTTTAACCGCAACACTTGTATAGAAGCTTATAGTTAATTATGGGGGAAACCTTTCTGAGGAAAGGTTCCTCTGACGGAGGCGCGCCCCTCTGTCCTGCGGACATCTCCCCGCACTGCGGGGAGTCACCCCCATACCCCTTTCCAAAGACTTTTATCTGGTTTTTTCTCAGATAGGGCGCTTCATAAAATAAAAAAGTCCTGCAAAATGCAGGAGCGCCCTATCTGAGAAAAAACAAAACGAAAGTTTTAGGGAGAGAGTTTGAGAGAAGCCCCTTTTTCAAAAGGGGTTCTCTCAATAATAATTATAAAACTTCTATATGAGTATCATGGTTATGGACTGCGCGGCTGTTTTTTGTGTTTATTATATCAAATGAAGCGCTTCTGTTCGGTTTCCGCAATTCTTATCAGCGCAGCATACCCAAAGCGTGCTTGGCGGCTATCATGCCGAATGTATAGCAGCGTCCGAGGGAAAGACCTGTCTGGTGGAATGGATAATCGGCTCCGCCGTAGAAGGGACCGCCCAGATTTCCTGCACAGTAAAGTCCCTCGATAGGCTTGCCGTCGGAGTCAAGAGCCTGAGCGTTCTCGTTGGTGATGACTCCCGAGACCTCAGCAGATACGCGGATATGCTTTCTTGCGCCCCAGAAAGGAGCCTTTTCTATCTTGTGCATATACTTCGCAGGCTTGCCGAAGTCCGTATCCACGCCCTTTTCGCAGAGCTCATTGTAGCGGTCAATGGAAGCTTTCATCTTGTCGTAGGGGATACCCAGTTCCTTTGCCAGTTCCTCAAGAGTATCGCACCTGTGGAGGTCGATGAGGTTCTTGAAAACGCCCTGTGGCTCCTCTACAGCTCCGGGAATGAACTTCTCCATAACAAAGGGCGGAACACAGCCGTCCACAAAGCTGTCCTTATCCCAGTTCACGTAATCGCTGTCGTATATCGTGCAGTACCAGCCCTTTGAGCCGTCCTTGTGGTCGGCGTCCAGCATAGAGCCCTTGAATTTCGGCTGATATTTCAGCAGGTTGCCCATGTACACAAAGCCCGTGTACTCGTTGGTGAAGCGCTCTCCGTTCATATTCAGATAGAGGAAGGGCTCCTCGAACATGAGAGCGGAATCGAAATCATGCATCATCTTTGTGTGGCCGAGGTTTTCCATTTTCGCACCTGCGCTTATGGCAAGGATATGACCGTCGCCTGTCTTGCCGAACTGCTTTTTGTCAAATTCCGCGATGTCGGGACACCAGCGCTTTACCATAGCGGCGTTGTTGGTGTAGTCTCCCGTAGCGAGAATGACCGCCTTTGAAGCGTTGAACTGTATATACTTGCCGTCCTTGTCCTTGGCGATAACGCCTGTTACACGCTTGTCGTTCATGATAAGCTTTACCGCAGGAGTTGAGAAATATGCGTGGAGATCACTGTGCTTTTCCATGATGTTATTGAGGGCGTTGTGGAGAGCATTTCCCACGTTGAGAGGCTTCGGACCTATCCACGGAGCCCAGAAATAGCAGTGGTCGTCGCCGTAATCGTAGCTGTTCATGCGGTCCTTCCATACGCCTGTGAAGTCGCCGCTGGTGCTTCTGAAAGCGCAGAGCTTGTCCCCGTCGTTGAGGAGCTTTGCGCTCTCGGCGTTGTTGTCAACCCTGCTGCCGTCGCCGTACTCAGTCTCCTTTGTGAGACCTGCACGGTTGAGGAACCACATCATAGCCTCTTCGGAATACTCGGCGTATGCGCGGAGCTGTTTTGTATCGGCTCTCCAGTCGCATAGACTGTTGGTGTGGTGTATCCACTTGGCAATGCCTGCTTCGGTGGAGCGTGACTTTATTATGGCAGAGCCGCAGTTGCCCTGAGAAATTACAGTTGATTCCTTTTGCAGCAGGGCAGTCTTTGCTCCAAGCTCAGCCGCCCAGCCTGCCGCAGGGACTCCCGAAGCTCCTGCGCCTACGACTACTATATCATAATCCTCTGTACGGTCGGGAACTATATTCCCAAGCTCGCAGACGGAATCGCCGACTTCTGCCGCTGTTATTCCGTCGGGTACTGCGTTTATTGTTTTATCCATGATGTATCATTCCTTCCGTTAAAAATAACTGTCTGTTTCAATTATAGCACTTCTGCAAGAAAAGTCAATTCATTTATGCAAAAAACAAAAGGCTGGAAGTATTAACCGTAGTACGTATAAAGAAGTTTTATGCTTATTATTGAGAGAACCCCTTTTGAAAAAGGGGCTTCTCTTACGGAGGACGTCCCCTCTGTCACTGCGTGACATCTCCCCGCACTGCGGGGAGTCACTCTCAAACTCTCTCCCTAAAACTTTCGTTTTGTTTTTTCTCAGATAGAGCGCTTTATAAAATAAAAAAGTCCTGCAAAATGCAGGAGCGCCCTATCTGAGAAAAAACCAGATAAAAGTCTTTGGAAAGGGGGATGGGGGAGAACCTTTCCTCAGAAAGGTTTCCCCCATAATTAACTATAAGCTTCTATATGAGTATTACGGTTATAGTTCCAGCCTTTTTATATCAATACTATTTATTATCATCATCTTCCGTCCACGGAGATGTATAGTGAAACTTGCCTGAATTCATATCAAGGGCAACATAATCATCTAATCGGCGCATTAAGTTGCCTTTGGAGTCAACGCCCATTTTACCGTCGAACGTTGTTATAAAATCATTGTCATTATAATCAAAAACAGCTGCACACATAACGGATCCTCCTTCTTATAGGCTTGAAATAGCCATGTTCGGGGAGTTTGTACACTAATATCGGGATATGTTATCCAATGAACATCTGAATCACCTCATCTAAGCTGAAAAGCCTTGTTTACTATGTATTTATTATATCATATTTCAACAGATTTGTCAACATATAGTTGAAAATATACAAAAGAAATGTTGAAATGTTCACGCAGCAAAAAAGCCGCAGTATATCTGCGGCTTTGAATGTTTTATTTTCTTCTCCTTGTTGTTTTAGTTTTCTTTTTCTGGGGAGCAGGCTTCGGAGCTGTTTTTTCAGCGGCTTCGGGTGCTTCTGCTGACTTTTGCTCGGACACCGCCGCTTCTGCCTCCTCCATTTGGTAAAGCTGAGCGCAGAGCACATATTTTCCCGAAAAGGCAGTACCCTCTTTTTTATCAAAGAGCATTCTGCAAATATCGAGTACCGTGTTGTACTTCTTGGTATTTCTGGTATTGATGCATTTGCTGAACTCCGCGGCTATATTGAGGGGAGTACGGGCTTCTTCGAGATAGGAAAGCGACTCCTTGAGAATATGGGAGCTGTTTGGGTTTGCGGTGAGCTTTATGAGCTTTGCCGCCGCCGCTTTTATAATGCGGTTTTCGGCGCGGTCGGGAGTAAACACTTCATGCCGCACGAAAACGCGCTCGCGGTGAACGAGATTTCTGCGTATATTCTCGGAAAACAGGATAGTGCCCTGAACAGAGTTCAGATTTTCCTCGCGGCTGGCATAGGCGGAGAGAACGCCGCTTTTGATTATCTTCATTGTCTCTCCTGCAAACACGGAAACGAAGTACTCAAAAAAGTTCATATCGGGATCGAAGCTCATGGGACGGAATTCGTATCCGCACCTGTCGCAGAACTCCTCGCAGAGTGCTTTTCTTGCGCTTTCAGTGCCGCCCTCGGAATGGGGGAGTATCTCGATTAGAGTCCCGTCGGCAAGGCAGATAAAGCCGCAGTAGGAGCCTGCTGTGATATATTTATTTCCGTTTTTTTCAGCCGCAGAGACAGCTTTTCTGCTGTCAGCCCTGCAGACCTCCGCAAACTCGCCGAGCATCATGCCCAGCTCGCCGTTTTTTGCTGAAATGTCCGCTATCTTTTCGTTGGCTGATACGCAAATATGTCTGGTATACATTATGTTCTCCGTTCATCATGAAATATCCTTGTATATCCTTATGAAGTGCTCCTTGCTCCAGTTTTCGGGCTTGCCGAGGCGGTAAAGTTTCTGTCCCGAATCGAATTTCTTGATGTATTTCGGAGTAATGCATTCGATGAAGGTATTGTCATCGTTGAGCACCAGCTTTATTCTTTCATAGTCATCGAAGAAGTACTCCTGAAGCAGGGGGATTATCTTTGTAGCAAAGACCTCTTTCAGCTCGTCGAGAGTCTTTATACAGCCGTCGGCGTTCATGAAATAAGCATGACCGATAGCGTGTTCACGGTCGTAGTAATACTCGATACGCTCATTCAGCGCAGTGAGAAGCTCGCACAGGTCAACACCGCCGCATTCGCCCAGCAGTGAGGGCATAGGCATCATCTCAACGAAGTCAAAACGTCTTCTCAGAGCGGTGTCCAGCATAGCGATAGAACGGTCGGCAGTATTCATAGTGCCCAGTATATACACATTTGACGGCACGAAGAAATCTGACTGCGAATAGGGCAGGATTACCGAGCTTCCGCGCTTTGTGTTCTCGATAAGGGTGATGAGCTCACCGAATATCCTTGAGATATTGCCTCGGTTTATCTCGTCTATGATAGAAACGAACTTCATATGAGGGCTCTTTGAAGCCTTTTCGCAGAGAGACTTGAAAACGCCGTTGAACGGTCTGTAGATAACTGTGGTATCCTCATGCGCAACAGAGGTATCGTTGCCGTATCTGTCAACTACAACAGGGCGGATACCTTCAACAAATTCCTCATAGCTGTAAGCCTGATGGAAAGTAGTGAACTTTATCTGACCTGAACTGGCATACTTTTCGTATCTTTCCTTTATAGCGGAATAAGGCTCGTCGTCGTTCTTTTTGCCCTCTATGAGCTGTACTGCGTACTTGACAACATTATATGTCTTACCTGTGCCCGGAGGTCCGTACAGTATCTGATTCAGCGAAACTTCGGACTTTGAATGCTGACGGCGTGTAAGGTCAGTATCGGACTTGTTTTCAGTCTCGGTTTTGAACTCAGCCAGCAGCTTCCATGACATGACATCGAATATCCTCATATTCTTGAACTTGAAATGAGAATTGCGATAATCTATTATCTTTCGGCAGTTGAAGATATAATGGGAAATATCGTCAACATTCTTTATTCCTACACCTATCTCCCTGAAAACCATAGAATTGGTCAGGCTTTCGCCGAGTATCGGGAAAGTAGCAGGTTTAAGGCAGTGAAGTATCCTCGAAAAAGCGAAAACAGGCATTCCCGATTCCTTTATCAGGGGATTGAGCATTTTATGTGCAGTATCAAGAACCTTGCCGTCGTTTTCCAGTCCTGATATGTTTATGCACATCTTGAAAAAGAACTGTATCGCTTCGGGCTTTTCGGCAATAAGCGAGTTCTTGAACGTAACGGGTTTTGTAAGGAAGCTCATCTCGTTTTGGTCCACAAGGTGAGTGAACAGCATTCTTGCGCCCTTGTTCCATATTTTTTCGACAGTCTCATAAAGCATATGCTTGTCTATGTGGAGCAGGTGGCTGTTCTGGATATGCTGTTTCAGCTCGTTTTTATCGCCTGTCCAGAATCCCAGCGAGAGATAGTACAGCAGGTCGAGGTCCTTATAGTCTATGAGAGCGGTTTTTTTCAGCTTTGCGTAGCACTCTACGGCTTCGTACACCGAGCTGTAAGTTCCGTCAAATTCTGTAGGTTGTATCTCGTTTTTTTGCTTGAGTTCTTCAATAATTTTTGTTTTCTCCATATTTTATTACAACCTTTCCAATAATATCCTACTGTAATTGTACCATGGTGACAAACAAATGTCAACGGAATCAAAAATTTTTACACATTATTCACAAAACAATAAGCTTTTTGTAATATCACAGAAGTATTGAAATTTTATCCATGGCGGAGTATAATGTTATAAGTGAAAAAGCGCAGGAAAAGGAGTGCAAAAATGAATATATATCCGCTTATTGAAGAGCTTCTGAATAAAAAACCACACCTTATAGATATCTTCCCGAGGAGAGTTCCGCAGAAAGCTGATGACCGATATTTCGCCGCAGAGAAATACTTTCAGCAAAACAGGGCTGACCTTGACCGCAAGCTCACAAATATAATTTTAAAGCTTTACTGTTATTACGACATGACCGCAGTTACAGCGGATAATTCCGTGAAAGATCCTGATGTATCGGAGTTTGTCACGCTTCTGTACAGCTGTTTCAGCGGCGGTGTCGACTATGTGAACATACTTCTTCCCGAGCATGAGATACTGCTTACGCTCAACAGCGATGACCTGTATATGGCGGTTTACAATGCACAGGGCGAAGCCGCGGAGCTTATCTCACAGCTTGTCAGCGCCGAGGGACTTTTCTTCCGCGAAGCTGAATAATTATGCGTATAAAAGCCGAGAGTTTATGTGTTCGCTCTGCTCACAATATAATGCCGCCGCAGGCGGCTCCATAACTTTCAACTCTCAATTCTCAACTCTCAACTAAGGCGGTGAAATATCACCGCCTTGTTTTATCTACGGAGCGTAGATTGACTTTTTCCCGCTGTCACGCTACAATTAAAGCATAGAACAGACTACGGCAGAGGTGATTATCATGGATCAGATAAAAACAGGAGCCCTTATCAGACAGCTTCGACTGGATTCGGGAATGACGCAGAAGCAGCTTGCTGAGACACTATGCGTCAGCGACAAGGCGGTATCAAAATGGGAATGCGGCAACGGCTGTCCCGACGTATCCCTGCTTGCAGAGCTATCCGCTGTATTCGGTACGGACGTGCAGACTTTGCTGTCGGGCAGCATAAATAAAAATGAAAGCGAGAAAGGAAATATGAAAAAGCTGAAATTTTATGTGTGTAAGGAGTGCGGTAACATCATCACGGCAACCTCCGAGGCGGCTGTGACCTGCTGCGGAAACAAGCTCACTGCCCTTGAGCCTGTAAAAGCTGAGGGAGCTGATATGCTGAAAACCGAGGATTTAGGCGGCGAGTGGTTCATATCTTCGGACCATGAAATGAAAAAGGAGCACTATATCTCCTTTGTGGCGTATGTGACGGACAGCTCCGCCATGATGTTCAAGCAGTATCCCGAGTGGAATTTGCAGGTAACACTGCCCTTTTACCGTTCGGGAAGATTGATATGGTACTGCACACAGCACGGACTTTTCTATCAGGATATCAGGAGAACTAAGAACTAAGCTTGCAGGGGCTGGCGTCCTCGGCAGTACGTCGGTTCCGTCGAATTAATGGGACGCCGTTCCCTACATATGTAAAAGGCATAAAGACGCGCTCTTTATGCCTTTTTTACTTAATGAAATTGCCTGTTCGGTGCGGCTTCTTTTTGTGTATTTCAGAGAACATCGAAAAAACTTTTTTGAAATTCAACCTGTCCGTGTTGAAAAAAGCCGCGTTCCGAGGTATATATGAAAGGAGCTTTTTGTGCTCGTTTTTTCAAGTTGTATTGTTCCGCAGAAGAAGTTGTATTCTTATAGTTGTCGTGTTGCACAAAGAGGGAAAGACTGTTTTGTCTGTACATACAAAATTGTGAACAGATTTTGAAAGTTGTATTTACAAATCTGTACAATTGTGTTATTATGAAGAAAAATCCGATATTATCGGAATCCCTTCGGAGGAATCTATGGAAGACTATAAATATATGACGATAGTGGAGTGGTCCAAGAACTTCATAAGCTCTCATAAATTGAAGCCCAAGGACCGTTTCCTCACCGAAAAGGAGCTCTGCGAGATACACGGCGTCAGCCGACAGACCGTCAGACAGGCGCTTATGTGCCTCGAAAACGAGAACGTCATCAGCCGTGTAAGAGGCAGCGGAGCCTTTGTATCATCGGGCTATGCACAGGGCGACGCAGTCGGTCAGATAAGGAATATCGGCGTAATATCCACATATTTCACCGATTACATCTTTCCCCATATTGTAACGGGTATCGAAAGCGTCCTCAACGATTCGGGCTTTTCCATGCAGCTCGCCATTACTCATAATAAGGTAGCTGAGGAGCAGCAGGCTCTCCAGAGCATGATATCGGGCGGAGTTCAGGGACTTATCGTCGAGCCCTCAAAGAGCGCCCTGCCGAATCCAAATACAGCACTGTATGAGGAGCTAAGACGAAAGAATATCCCCGTGGTGTTCTTCAACGCCAAGTACCCGTGGTCGGACTATCCCTGCGTTGCAATGGACGACGAAGCCGCAGGCAGGATAGCTACTGATTATCTTTTTTCTCAGGGACACAGGCGTGTTGCGGGTATTTTCGCCCTTGACGATATACAGGGACATAAGCGCTACAGCGGCTTCACAAAGAGCTGTATCGCCCACGGACAGAGAAACGCAGAGGACAACGTTCTGTGGTTTGCAACCTCGGATAAAAGCTCTGTTTTCACATCGGGCAGCAACAGACTGCTGGAGCTTATCAGCGAATCTACAGCGTTTGTCTGCTACAATGACAACATAGCTATCAAGCTGCTCCAATTCTGCAAGGAGCGCGACATAAGCGTCCCCGACGACCTCTCAGTCGTGGGCATAGACGATTCAAAATACGCTTCCATATGCGATGTGCCGCTGACCTCAGTGGCTCACCCTCAGCGCAGACTTGGCGAAGCGGCTGCGGAAAAGCTCATAGATATGATAAACTCCTATCCTTCGGACAACGGAGACATCATATTTACTCCCGAGCTGAAGCTCCGCGACTCTGTAAAAGGCATTTGATACGTTTTTTTTGAGAACATAGTGGGGTATTGAAATGAATAAAGAGTCGAAGATAATGCAGGACGTCAAACGTCTTGACATCAAGAAAACAGAAGAGCTGTTACAGAGCGGAAGCCTCGAAAACTGCGGCGCTATGCTGGATTCTGTACTCGACGAGGTGGGGTTCACTGAGATACAGTCTCTTATGCTGAGGCTTTACGTCTGTATGGACATCTATGTGGCAGCCCACGCCTTTGCTCAGAAAATAGGCGTAAGCAGCGAGAAGTTCTTTGAGTGCTTCGGAACTGCCGACGAGATAGGCGCGGAGCTGATGACAACAGAGGACACACGGAAATTTCTCCACGACCTTGTACGCGGCTGTATCAAATGGCGCATAGAATCGGCAAAGGAAAGCGGCAGGAGCATAATCGCCAAGGCAAAGGACTATATCGACAAAAACTACATGAACGACGAGCTTTCGCTCCTTGTAGTTGCCGACGCTGTGGGGCTCAGTCCCTCTTACCTGAGCACACAGTTCAAAAAGGAGTACGGACAGAACCTGTTCGAGTATCTTGCAGTAGCGCGTATTTCCCACGCAAGGGAGCTTCTTTGCTGTACGTCCAAAATGGTCTATGAGGTCGCCTACGATGTAGGATTCAGGGATTATCGGTATTTCAGCCAGATCTTCAAGAAATATACAGGACAGACACCCAGACAATTCCAGAACAGCGCAAATATTTGTCCGTAAAATTGTATACTGTAATATACTGGAAATAATATTCAAAATATAATAAACATTTTGTGAAATAATTTCGGTAGCAATGTATGTACAAATTGATTATAATGTAAATACAAGTTAACGGCTCAGACGTTAATGGGATAAGTAAATTTGGATGGAGGAAATTTAATTATGAGAATCAAAAAGGTCTTAGCAATGGCAGCAAGCACAGTACTCTGCGGCGCAATGTTCGTTGGCTGCGGAGCTTCGGGCTCATCATCATCAAACAACGAAGCAAATAAGCCTGACGCAACTTCAAAGGCTGATACAGCTAACAACGACAACAGCTCATCGGGCTCACTTATCAAGGTAGGAATCATCAACAACGATCCTAACGAGTCGGGCTACCGTACAGCGAACGTAAACGACCTCAAGGCTACATTCACAAAGGAAAACGGCTTCGATGCTTCCTTTGCATACAGCCTTAAAAACGAAGAGCAGATCAACTACGCTCAGAAGTTCATTCAGGACGAGGTCGACTACCTTCTCCTCTCTGCTGCTGATACAGCAGGCTGGGATTCAGTTCTCAAGGACGCTAAGGACGCAGGCGTAAGAGTTATCCTCTTTGACCGTACTATCGACGCAGACGAGAGCCTTTACGATGCTTCTATCGTTTCCGATATGGACAAGGAAGGCGAGCAGGCTGTTGAGTGGCTCAAGAGTCAGGATCTCAAGGCTTATGATATTATCCACCTTCAGGGCGTAATGGGCACAGCAGCTCAGAAGGGACGTTCAGGAGCTCTCGACAAGACCGCAAAGGAGCTTGGCTGGAATATCGTTACACAGCAGACAGCTGAGTGGAATGCTGAAAAGGCACAGCAGATCGTTCAGTCAGCTATCGACGCTAACAAGAAGTTCAATGTTATCTATGCAGAGAACGACGATATGGCAAAGGGCGCAGTTGCTGCTCTCGACAGAGCAAACATCTCACACGGCGTTGACAAGGATGTAGTCGTTATAGGCTTCGACTGCAACAAGTGGGCGCTTGAAGAGCTCAAGAAGGGCAACTGGAACTACGACGGACAGTGCAATCCTTTCCAGTCAACTTACATCAAGGACATCATCGACAAGCTCGAAAAGGGTGAGACTCTCCCCGAGAAGAAGATCATCATGGACGAAAAGGGCTTTGACGCAAAGACGATCACTGACGCTGACGTTGAGCAGTACGGTATCTGATAGTTAGTATACAGGACACTAAACTATAAAGATTAAATAAGTGCGGTGACGCATTCGTGAATGATCTGTGTCACCGCATAAATTTTAAGAAAATATTGGGGTTTCCAACGGAAAACAGGGAGATTCCCTACATATAACTCACTTAGGAGGAAAAGCAATGCAGGAAAGATCATTGCTGGAAATGCGTGGGATATATAAATCCTTTCCCGGAGTTAAGGCGCTCAGGAATGTTGATTTTACGCTTTGTGAAGGAGAGATACACGCGCTCATGGGCGAAAACGGCGCGGGCAAATCTACTCTTATCAAGGTCCTCACAGGTGTGCATATCAAGGACGAGGGAAATATATACATAAAAGGACATTCAGGTCCCGTACAGATACATTCCCCTCAGGAGGCACAGAATTTAGGCATCAGTACGGTTTATCAGGAGATATCCCTTTGCCCCAACCTCTCAGTGGCAGAGAATATCTTCCTCGGCAGAGGCAAAAGTGCATTGGTCAACTGGCGTACCATGAACAAAAAGGCAGGAGAGCTCCTCGATTCTCTCGGTATAGCTGTAAAGCCCACACAGCAGCTTGCAAGCTGCTCTATCGCTGTACAGCAGATGGTAGCTATAGCAAGAGCCGTTGACATGGACTGCAGCGTGCTCATTCTCGATGAGCCCACCTCGTCTCTCGATGAATCAGAGGTAGCAAAGCTCTTTGACCTTATGCGCCAGCTAAAGTCAAGAGGCGTTGGTATAATCTTCGTTACCCACTTCCTCGATCAGGTATACGAGGTCTGCGATAAGATAACCGTTCTCCGTGACGGACAGCTTGTGGGAGAGTATGAGATCGAAAATCTCCCCAGAGTTCAGCTGGTATCGAAAATGCTCGGCAAGGAGCTTGACGATATGGCTGATATCAAGAACGATATCCCCGTATTCAACGACAAAAACAAAGAATACGTTTATGAAGCCTCACAGCTTTGCAGCTCTGAAGGCATCAAGCCCTTCAATTTCTATATCCGCAAGGGCGAGGTAAACGGTTTCACAGGACTTCTCGGCTCAGGACGAAGCGAGTGCGTAAGAGCTATCTTCGGCGCCGATAAGGTAACAGGCGGAATCGTAAGAGTAGAAGGCAAGGAAGTCAAGATAAACAAGCCGATGGACGCAATGAAGAACGGTATTGCTTATCTTCCTGAGGACAGAAAGCGCGACGGAATCGTCGGCGACCTTTCCGTAAAGGACAATATCATCCTTGCATTACAGGTAAAGAAGGGCTTTTTCAAGCCGTTCTCAAAGGCAGAGGCTAATAAGTTCGCAGAGGAGTACATCAAGCTCCTCGATATCAAGACAGCCTCTGTAAATACGCCCATAAAGTCACTTTCGGGCGGAAACCAGCAGAAGGTAATTCTTGGACGCTGGCTCCTTACTCACCCGAAATATCTCATTCTCGACGAGCCCACCCGCGGTATCGACGTAGGTACAAAGGTGGACATCCAGAAGCTGGTTCTCAAGCTTGCTTCCGAGGGTATGAGCATTACCTTCATATCATCGGAAACAGACGAGATGCTCCGTACCTGTTCAAGACTTCTTGTTATGCGTGACAGAAAGCTTGTAGGAGAGCTTAAGGGCGATGAGCTCACGCAGAATAACATCATGAACACTATAGCAGGAGGTGAGCGGGAATGAAAGTACAGACTCAGACTGCACAGAAAAGCTCGTTTCTTGCAAGCATAGTCAGAAGACAGATATTCATACCGATAGCTGCGCTGCTCATTCTTGCAATATTCAACTTTATCGTGGATCCGTCCTTCTTTAAGGTAACGCTGGGACACAACAGCGAGGGTGATCCTATCCTTTCGGGAAATATCATATCTATCATCGACTACGGCTCAGAGCTTGCTATCCTTGCTATCGGAATGACGCTGGTAACAGCGGCTTCACGAGGACAGGATATCAGCGTGGGAGCTGCCATAGCTATCAGCGGAAGCGTGGTCCTCAGAGTTCTCTGCGGAACAAACTCCCGCCCCGATACATTGCAGGCTCCTATAATAGTTGCATTCCTTATCAGCTGTCTCGTTGCAATGGCGTTCGGCGCCTTTAACGGAACCCTCGTTTCCGTATTCAAGATACAGCCAATGGTAGCAACTCTCATACTCTTCACAGCGGGACGTTCTATCGCCGCTTGGATAAACAACAATGAGCTGCCTGTTGTTAGTGACAGGACATTCACATATTTCGGGGGATATATACCAGGCATACCGATACCGACGCCGTTTTTCATTGCCATAGCCTGCTTCATTCTGACATGGCTGGCACTGAAGTTCACCAACCTCGGGTTGTATGTTCAGTCCGTCGGTATCAACGAAAAGACTTCGCGTCTGAATGGTCTTAATCCTGCGCTCATCAAGTTCGTTACATACGTTATACTTGGTCTGTGCGTAGCTATCGCAGGATTCATCAAGGTCAGCCGACTGTCCACCATCAACTACTCTGTAGTTGCAAAGGACATCGAAATGGACGCTATTTTAGCAGTCGCTCTCGGAGGAAACTCTCTCAGCGGCGGTAAATTCAACATATCTGCTTCCATTCTCGGAGCATATGTTATCCAGTTCCTTACCACAACGCTTTACAAGTTTCAGGTACAATCGGACGCTCTGCCTGCATACAAGGCTGTAGTAGTTATCGCTCTGGTAATACTGAGCGCACCGATAGTAAGAGAAAAACTTGCAGCTCTCTTCAAGAAACTGAGTTCTCCTGCAAAAGCAGAGAGTAAAAGCTGAAGACAAAAGCGTGGAATGGAGGAATAAATATGCCGAAAACAGATATGGCTGTCGGCAGACCGCGCCGACATCTGTTAAAGGGTATCTCTGATACCAATTTACTGATGTCCATAACCATAGTAGTGTTCATACTTATGTATGTATTCGCTATCTTCGGTCTTGGACAGGGATTTCTAAAGGCACAGACATTTTTCAATATGCTGAATGCAAATGCCGCGCTCATAATACTTGCCTGCGGAATGACACTTGTTATGATAACAGGCGGTATCGACATCTCGCTGGGCGGTATGGCGGCTCTCGTAAGCATGAGCTCAGCCGTTTACCTTGATATGCACAGCGGCAGCGTGTTCGGCGCGATAATGATATCACTGGGTATCGGACTTGCATTCGGACTTATACAGGGCTTTCTTGTAGCCTACCTTGACATACAGCCCTTTATCGTAACGCTGGCGGGTATGTTCTTTGCAAGAGGTATGACCACCATTGTAAACACAAACCCCTTCAACGTACAGAACGAGGCTTTCGTAAAGCTCAAGGAAACAAGAATAATCATACCCGGAATGGGCTCTATCAACAAAAGAGGCGATTATATCGACGCTTATATAGAAATCGGCGTTGTTATCGCACTTATCTGTGTTGCCGCGCTCTTCGTTTTCCTCAAATGGACCAAGACAGGACGCAGCTTCTATGCAGTAGGCGGCAATAAGCAGAGCGCACTTATGCTTGGAGTAAACGTAAAGAGAACTACATTCCTTGCATATCTCATGTGCGGAATCTTAGGCGGAATTGGCGGATTTGTTTATTTTATGCACGTTGGCTCGGGTTCAGCTTCTCACGCAACAGGCGCTGAGATGAACGCCATAGCTTCGTCTATCATCGGCGGAACTATGCTGACGGGCGGCGTTGGAAATATCATCGGAACATTTTTCGGCGTACTTTCACTTGCTCTTATTCAGAATATCGTATCATCGGTAGGACTTGACCAGGCATGGTGGACAGGAATCACAAACGCTTCTATGCTTTGCATATTCCTTATCGTTCAGAGTATCATCATCGCCCGCCGCAAGAAGGCTAATCTTGCAGCAACAAAGCCTACAGCAGCAAAAGGAGTTAAGACATGAGCAGTGCAGATGAAATAAAGAACGGCAAAGCGGTCATAGGTATCGAATTCGGCTCAACACGTATCAAAGCGGTCCTCATAGGAGAGGACCACTCACCGCTGGCATCGGGCGTTCACGACTGGCAGAACGAAATGCTTGACGGAGTATGGACATATTCTCTTGATAACGTCAGAAAAGGACTTCAGGAATGCTTTGCCGACCTTATGAAAAATGTTGAGGAAGCATACGGAATAAAGCTGGAGACAGCCGCTGCAATAGGCATATCGGCTATGATGCACGGCTATCTGGCATTTGACGAAAAGGATAAGCAGCTTGTACCTTTCAGGACATGGCGCAATACCATGACCGAGGAGGCTGCCGACAAGCTTACAGAGGAGTTCAGCTTCAATATACCACAGCGCTGGAGCATAGCTCACCTCTATCAGGCAATGCTCAATAAGGAGCCTCATGTAGGCGATATCGCATTTATGACTACCCTTGCAGGATATGTTCACTATATCCTCACAGGTGAAAAGGTCATCGGCGCAGGCGACGCTTCGGGAATCTTCCCAATAGACTCAAAGACCTGTGACTACAACAGCGCAATGATGTCGAAGTTCGACAAGCTTGCGGAGGGCACTGCTCTCAACAGGAAGCTTGCTGATATACTTCCCCGTATAGTCCCCGCAGGCGAGTGCGCAGGCAGACTTACGGCTGAGGGAGCAAAGCTCCTTGATCCTACGGGAACATTCGGCGGCGATATTCCTTTCTGTCCCCCTGAGGGCGACGCACAGACAGGTATGGCTGCCACAAACAGCATAACTCCAAGGACAGGAAATGTGTCCGCAGGTACGTCCATATTCTCCATGATAGTTCTGGAGAAGGACCTCTCGGCGGTACACCGCGAAATAGATATCGTTACAACTCCCTGCGGCGATCCCGTGGCTATGGTACACTGCAACAGCTGTACCTCAGACCTTGACGCATGGTTCGGTATCTTCGGCGGATTCCTCAAGGAGATAGGCGTGGATATGCCAAAGGGACAGCTCTACGACAAGCTCTACAGCCTTGCAGCAGAGGGCGCTCCCGACTGCAATGGCGTAATATCCTACAATTACTATGCAGGCGAGCCCGTTACAGGCGTGAAAAACGGACTTCCTCTGCTTATGCGCAGCCCTGATACTGCATTCAATATCAGAGACTTTATGCGCAGTCTTGTATATTCATGCGTTGCCGCATTAAAGGCAGGCAATGATATACTCACCGAACAGGAGCACGTAAGCCTTGAAAGGATATATGCTCACGGCGGTTTCTTCAAGACGCCTGTACCTACGCAGAAATTCCTTGCAGCTGCACTGGGAGCAGATGTTACTCTCATGCAGACAGCAGGCGAGGGCGGAGCGTGGGGAATAGCGCTTCTTGCTTCATATATGGCTAACAGGAGCAGCGGCGAAAAGCTGACCGACTATCTCAGCGGCAGAGTATTTGCGGATATGAAGGGCAGCACGGTTTCTCCTGACAAGGAGGACGTTGACGGTCTCAATGCTTATATGAAGAAATACCTCTCGGGACTTTCAGCTGTAAGAGCGGCAGCCTCCGAGGATTGAAAGGATTGATAAAGGATGAAATTTTGGTTTATTACAGGCTCCCAGTTCTTATACGGCGAGGAGACTCTCAGACAGGTAGACGAGGATTCAAAGAAGATAGTTGCAGGACTGAAGCTGCCTTTCCCTGTTGAGTACAAGAGTACGGTAAAGACAGAAAGAGAGATCGAGCGTATCATCAAGGAAGCCAACTATGATGACGAGTGCGCAGGAATCATCACTTTCTGCCATACATTCTCGCCCTCTAAGATGTGGATAAACGGACTTGCACTTCTCCAGAAGCCATGGCTCCACTTCCACACACAGTTCAATGAGACTATCCCAAATGAAGCTATAGATATGGACTACATGAACCTCCACCAGTCCGCTCACGGCGACAGAGAGCACGGCTTTATCGGAGCAAGACTCCGTATGCCGAGAGCTGTCGTTGCAGGTCACTGGCAGGATCCCGAGGTACAGGCTAAGATAGCAGAGTGGCAGCGTGCCGCTGTAGGCGTTATGTTCAGCAAGAGCCTGAAGATAGTTCGTTTCGGCGACAATATGCGCGAGGTAGCTGTTACCGAAGGCGACAAGGTAGAGGCACAGCTGAAGCTCGGCTGGCAGGTTAATACCTTTGCAGTAGGCGACCTTGTTGAGATAATGAACGCTGTTACAAACACAGAGATAGACGCTCTCATGAAGGAGTACGCTGAGCTCTACGACTACAAGAAGGAAGACGAAGAGACTATCAGATATCAGGCTCGTGAGGAGATAGCTATCGAGAAGATACTTGTTCGCGAGGGCGCAAAGGCATTCTCCAATACCTTTGAGGACCTTCACGGCATGAAGCAGCTCCCGGGACTTGCTACACAGCACCTTATGCACAAGGGCTACGGCTTCGGCGCAGAGGGTGACTGGAAAACAGCAGGCATGACAGCTATTGTCAAGGCAATGTATCCCGACGGAAATACTTCATTCATGGAGGACTATACATACGATTACAAGCAGCAGCTCATTCTGGGCTCACATATGCTGGAGGTTTGCCCCTCTATCGCAGCTGACAAGCCTCGCATAGAGGTTCACAAGCTGGGTATCGGCGGCAAGGAGCCCCCTGCAAGAATAGTATTCGAGGGCAAGGCAGGCTCTGCAAAGGCTCTCTCCCTTATCGATATCGGCGGAAGATTAAGACTTATCTCACAGGACGTTGAGTGCGTAAAGCCATTCCAGTCCATGCCGAATCTCCCTGTTGCAAGAACTATGTGGAGACCTGCGCCTTCATTCCTTGAAGGTCTCGAATGCTGGATAGTTGCAGGCGGAGCTCATCATACAGTGCTCTCCTACGACATATCAGACGAAGCTGTAAGAAGCTTTGCACGTATCATGGGCATCGAGCTTGTTGTTATCAACAAGGATACAACAGTGAACGGTCTCGAGCGCGATATCATGATCGGAGATGTTATCTATGGACGTTAAGGAGCTGAAAGAACGTGTCCTGAAAGCAAACCTGCTTCTCCCGAAGTACGGTCTTGTTACCTTTACATGGGGCAACGTCAGCGAATACGACAGAGAATCGGGACTTATCGCCATTAAGCCCAGCGGCGTCGAGTACGACACCATGACGGCTGACGATATAGTTGTCCTGACGCTTGACGGCAAAAAGGTAGAGGGTAAGCTCTCTCCGTCAAGTGATACACCTACACATCTTGAAATTTACAGGAACTTCAACGGCATCTGCGGAGTAGTCCACACCCACAGCCGCTATGCAACATCATTTGCGCAGGCTTGCATGGGCATACCGCCCCTCGGTACTACTCACGGCGACTACTTCTACGGCGAGATACCCTGTACACGCGAGATGACAGACGCAGAAGTAAACGGTGAATACGAGCTTGAAACAGGCAAGGTCATCGTTGAGTGCTGCAAGAACTATGAAAATATCCCTGCGGCTCTTGTTGCCAATCACGGTCCATTCGTGTGGGGCAAGGACTGCATGGAGGCTGTGCACAATTCAGTGGTGCTGGAGGAGCTTTCCGCTATGGCGTGGATAACAAAGACTCTCCGCAGCGACACTCCGAATATGCCGCAGCGACTGCTTGATAAGCATTTTTTCCGTAAACATGGTGATAATGCCTATTACGGACAAAAATAAATTTTAAAGACCTCACTTTTAAAAAGGATTTTTCTCTCCAATTACCGAAAAAAGCTCTGTTTTGTAATGAAACAGAGCTTTTCTCGTTGTAGTATGTATAAAAGGCTGCCTTACCAAAGAAAGGGATTCCAAAGGGACTGTGTTCCTTTGGCAGAGTGACTCCCCATAAGATGGGGAGATGTCCGAAGGACAGAGGGGACGTACCGGTAAGGTCAGAGGCGGCGCCTCTGGTGGGGTGTGGGGCAAAGCCCCGCAGTTACAAAGCGCTCCGCAAGGGTGAATTTCAAAAACAGTCCGGTGGACTGTTTTTGAAAGAGGGACGCCCTGCAAGAGAGGGCGTCCCTTAAATACTATAAGCTTTTTATTTCTTATTCTTCTTGTAAATAATAGCAAGTCCCTTGATAAGAAGATTATTGTCAAGGATAATTTTTCTCTTGCACAGCGGTACTACCAGCTCGGAGAGACCTCCTGTAGCAACGGCGGTGCATTTCTCGCCAAGCTCCTCCTCGATACGGTCAATGATACCGTCAAGTGCGCTTGCATTTGAATAAAGGATACCGCTCTTTAAGCAGTCGATAGTGTTTGTGCCGATAACGTGTGCAGGCACCTCAAAATTTACCTTGGGGAGCTGTGCAGTACGGGCTGTAAGAGCGTCGGCAGCTACCTTCATGCCTGTGAGGATAAGTCCGCCGCGGTAATTTTTCTTGCTGTCAACAACTGAAAGAGTTGTAGCAGTTCCCATGTCGATGATGATAAGAGGCACAGGGTACTGATTTATAGCTGCAACAGCGTCTACTGCCTGGTCGCTTCCCAGCTGTGCAGGGTTGTCGATAAGGATATTGAGTCCTGTCTTTACTCCCGGACCTGCTATCATTACGTCAACGTCAAAGAGCTTGCGTATCGCTTCTTTTACAGTGTTTGTCACCGAGGGAACAACAGACGACATGATAGCGTCATGGATATCCGAGGTATTGAAGCTGTTCATCTCCAGTATCGTCCTGATAAGTACAGCGTATTCTGCGGCAGTCGCATTGTGGTTGGTGCTTATGCGCTCAAAGAGCACTACCTCGTCATTGTCGTCAACACAGCCGAAAACGATATTGGTATTTCCGATGTCTACTGCTAAAAGCATATTGTATCTCCTTTGAAATTAGTATTTGTCCGTGCGGAAAGGCGGCAGGGGCAGGTCGTTTATGCCGAAAAGTCCCACATCTGCGTAATTTGTCCACTTGTATCGTGCGGCGGCAGGCATTTTCACCTTGTCGCTGCGAAGCTCGATATAGGGCAGTCTCACCGTTGCCTTTGCAGGGTAATAAACGCCGTCCTCGCCTGCTATCTCGAAGCCGTCGAGACAGTGCTCGTCCTTGCCGCCAAGTCCCATTTCGCAGTTGGTCAGGTGTATCAGCATGGCGTTTCCGATGACCTCGAAGTTATCGTACATAGGCGGCAGGGAATCGCGGCGTGTGATGACCTCATAGACCTCGCTCATAGCTTGCAGATAGAGCCTGTGAGCTACCTGAGACTTGTCTGTGGGGTGGATATTGTTCAGCTCTCCGCAGTCAAGACAGACTGCAAGACCTGTGTTTTTCACGCTCTTGAAAACGTTCTCCTGAGCCTCGCGTATCAGCGCCCAGCTCTTTGTGTCGGGATCGTCTATATATCTGAACATGGGCAGCTGCACTATCATAAAGGGCAGCTCCTTGTCTTTCCAGAGGTCGCGCCAGTTCTCAATAAGGAGCTTCAGAAGAACTTCGTAAGTGTTTGGACGGTGGTCGTCGGATTCGCCCTGATACCACAGCACGCCTGCAAGAGTATAGGGAGCGATACGCTTCACCATAGTCTCATGGAGACCGCAGGGGCGCATGGGGTTCTTTATGCTGTGAGGACCGGGGTAGCGGTTCTCGCCGCAGTTTTTCAGCACCTCGTCCCACTTTGCTTCTGGATTCTCGGCGCAGAATTTTATCATGCGCTGCTCCCAAGCCCACTGATATGTGCTGTACTCGTCGTACTCGGCTATCATTTCCTCGTCGGACTTGCCCTTGATAGCTTCGTCGTATTCGTCAAGATATGGGCTAAGGCGCTTGTCGCAGCTGAGATAATCGCGGCTTATCCACGCAGAAGCCGAGGAGCCGCCCCAGTTGCAGCCGATAATGCCTACGGTAACGCCCAGCCTGCGGCTCAGCTCCCTTGCAAAGTAGTAGCCTACAGCCGACCATGCTTTTGCGTTATCGGGAGAGGGAGTGCGCCAGCAGCTCTCCTTTTCGGCTTGTTCAAGCTCATCACCGAGCATTGAGCACTTGGGAGTATAATAGAATCTGACGTTCTCGCTGTAGCAGCTCGCCAGCGCCGCAGCGCCCTTGCGCTCGTGCTGGAGCTCGAACTCCATATTGGATTGTCCGCCTGCCAGCCATACCTCGCCTATGGCAACGTTGTGGAATACCTTTTTCACAGCGCCGCAGGATATTTCCAGAGTACATGAACTGTACTCCTTTCGCGGCGGCAGGACAGCCTCCCATCTGCCGTCCTTGACAACGGCGCGGGCAAAGCTTTCAAGCTCGGGTATGCGGACGGTTATTATCTTTTCGTTTTTGCTGCAAGTGCCGAAAACTCGGATATTTCTGTTCCTTTGCAGCACCATGTTATCGCTGAAAACAGCAGCAGCCTTCATGGTGATTCACCTCAGTTCATTGAAAGTCGTGGTGGTTTATTTGAATGAGAGCGCGCCCGAATTCTCCATAGCCTTGAGGAGCATGAAGCGCGTTTCGTCGCGGCATTCGGGCTTAGCCATGTAATACATATATGTTTCGAGGACGTTCAGCGGACTTGCTGTTCGTCCCTCTATCTTGAACTGCTCAAAGCCCATAGGCACGTATTTCTCCCAGATATCGTCGGGAGAAATATGAGTGCGGAGTTTTTTTATCTCAAAGAGACCTCTCTGTGAATAAGGACAGTCGCGGAAGTTATCGGGATCGTATTTTGATGAGTCAAAGGGGAGATTCGGGTATTTCTTGATGTGCTCGTTGTAGGCTATCTGCTGAACGCCGATAGAGTGGTAATGAGCAGAACGGCGCGGACAATTCGGCTCACAGCAGGCATTTGACAGGAACTCGATACGCGGTCTGTCCGCCATAGGTATCTGCTCCAGCAGGTCGAATCTGTTGTTGAGGTCGTAGTCCATAACGACTATGTGGTAGTCCTTTTTCAGCTCGTCGAGAAGTCCCTCTATTGTATTCAGGCGCTTGCAGGTGGAGCTTGTCAGCTTGTATTTCGGGAAATTCCTGCGGATATAGTCCTCCAGTATGGGAGACATAACGATAGCCTCGTTGAGTCCGTTATTGGCTAAATTCAGCACCATATTGCAGAACTGGTCGCTGAGGTGCTTTTTTTCCAGTGCAGGATTTGTGAAGGTGAATCTCAGGGGAATGCTCTTTTCGTTGAAGGTCTTGATGACGCTTTTCACGAAGGTCTTGTCACAGACGCCGCCCTGAGTTCTGCCGCCGTTCCAGATAGACGGCGGAAATACGCCGTAGAACGAAGCTATCTCAACGCCCTCGCGGAAGAGGTCGGGACGGCGCTCCAGAAGCTCTGCAAAGAGCAGGTTAAGCTTGAAATTTCCCGAAAAGTCGGGCAGATGAAAACGTACTCGCATAGTATTCTCCTTAAATTATGATAAGTTGAAAGTTTATAGTGTAGAGTTGAGAGTTATGGTGTCGCCTGCGGCGACGGATTCAAATTGTAGGGGCTGATGCCTAACAGGCACCCATACCCTCTGTCGCTTTGCGACATCTCCCTACACTGTAGGGAGTCACCCACATCAGCCCGTGATTTATTAAACGGGGCGATGTAGGCATCGCCCACTACAGGCTAATGGCTAACGGCTTCAAATTTTGCCTTGCAAAATTTGATTTAATCTATGCAGTCTCCGCGCTCCTGCGCTATCTCGTAGCCTGCGGACTCTATTCTCCTTTGCAGACAGAATCGGCACTCTGCGGCTTCTTCGCCTGTGCAGATCTTATTGTCGTAGAGGTCGTACTTCTTGCGCACCATAACAGGCGAAAGATTGGGCATTACAACGTTACAGCCCGTTTGCAGACCAAGCTCCCTGCCGTTGGGAGCGATAGTTCCGAGAGCTGTCGTGGCAGGCAGTAGAACTTTCGGGAACATCAGTCTCAGTATGCCTAAAAGTCTCAGCGTGAGCTCAAGTGTGCCGCCTTTTTCCTCGGCAAATGGGGTTTTATGATGTGGGACGAATGGTCCTATGCCTATCATCTGGGGCTGGAGCTCCTGCAAGAATCGCAGGTCGGTTATGATGTGCTCTGTGGTCTGGAATGGAGCTCCCACCATGAAGCCTGCGCCCACCTGATAGCCCAGCTCTTTCAGCTGAAACAGGCAGTCCTTGCGGTTTTCAAGGCTCATTTCCTCGGGGTGGAGCTTTGAGTAAAGCTCCTGCGAAGCCGCTTCGTGACGGAGCAGATATCTGTCCGCCCCTGCTTCTTTCAGACGCTTGTAGCTCTCATAGGAGCGCTCACCGAGGGACAGCGTCACCGCGCAGTCGGGGTACTTTTCCTTTATCTCGGATATAAGGGGACAGAGGAAATCATCGGTGAAAAATGCGTCCTCGCCGCCCTGCATTACGAATGTGCGGAAGCCCAGTTCATAGCCGTTTTCACAGCATTTCAGTATGTCCTCACGGGACAGGCGGTAGCGGTCGGCTTCATTATTTCCGCGGCGGATACCGCAGTAAAGGCAGTTGTTCTTGCAGTAGCTGGAGACCTCGATAAGTCCGCGGAGAAAGACCTTTTTCCCGTAGCTTTTCTGCCTTGTCTCGTCGGCATATCGGCGGAGAAGCTCCGCTGTCTTCTTATCGTCGGTCTCGATGAGTTTTTTGAGCTCCCCGTCGGACAGGTCGCCAGTTTGGTACAGCTTTTCGACTAATTCCGTCATGTCAGCCGCCCAGCCTTATCATTTCGTCTATGCACTTTCTCGCCTGTGCGATAAGCTCGTCGTCCATGAGTATCTCAAAGGCTTCGCCGCCCTTGCCGCTGATTGCGAGGAGAGTGTTGTAAATATCGGGCAGAGTGGTCAGCTTCATATTGTGACAGACAAGGTCACGGCTCACGGGATAGAACTTCTTCTCGGGGCAGTCATACTGCAAGTGCTCCACGATAGAATTTTCAGTACCGATAATGAACTCGGTCTTGTCGGACTTCTTTGCAAAGTCCATGATACCTGTGGTAGAGCCCACGTAGTCCGCAAGCTCAACTACCTTTGGAGTACACTCGGGGTGTACGAGGAAGAGAGCGTCGGGGTGCTCCTCCTTAGCGGCGAGGACTTCCTTTGCGGTTATCCTTGCGTGTGTGGGACAGCCGCCGTTAAGGAGCTTTATGTCCTTTTCGGGGCACTGCTTCTTTATGTAGTCGCCGAGATTGCAGTCTGGGATAAAGAGTATCTTGTCGTTGTCGAGCGCCTTGACGATACGCAGAGCGCTTGACGATGTAACGCAGACGTCGCAGACGGTCTTGAGAGCCGCAGTTGTATTAACATAGGCAACAACGGTGCGGTCGGGTTCCTGTGCGCGGATAGCGCTGATGAGCTCCTTGTCCATCTGCTCAGCCATAGGACAGCCTGCGTGCTTGTTGGAGAGGTAAACGCGCTTCTGAGGAGAGAGCATTTTTGCAGTCTCAGCCATGAAATGAACTCCGCAGAAGAGGATATTCTCCTGTGATACGCCCTTTGCGTCAACGCTGAGCTTATAGCTGTCGCCTACGAAATCGGCAACCTCGCATATCTCGCGAGCCTGATAGCAGTGTGCGAGAACTGCGGTGTTTGTTTCCTTTTTGAGCTGGATTATCTTATCCTGTAATTCACGAACAGTCATAGTTTTTTCCTTTCATTTATCTTGTAGGGAGCGATGCCCACATCGCCCCGTTAAATTCCAAATCCAATCGGGCTGATGTAGGCATCAGCCCCTACAGCTAACGGCTTCTGATGTTGCTGTATTCTCGGACGCACAATGTGCGCCCCTACATTAAATGTCTTCCATTGATAATGTCGCAATTGCATTCAGGCTCTCGTCGGCGGTTATGCCTGCGAGGAGATTATAGCTGCCCTGACAGGCTATCATGGCGCCGTTGTCGCCGCAGAGCTTCTTCAAGGGCATATAGAACTCAAAGCCGCGCTTTCTGCAAGCCTCGGACAAGGTCTCGCGGACTCCCGTATTTGCGGAAACTCCGCCTGCAAGAGCTACCTTTTTGTAGCCGAGAGCCTCGGCGGCACGGATAGTCTTATCCGTGAGTATCTCCGCGATAGTTGCTTGGAGACTTGCCGCAAGGTCGTTCCTGTTGATATCTATGCCTTTCTGCTCGGCGTTGTGGAGCAGATTTATCACGTTGGTCTTCAGTCCCGAGAAGCTGAAATCGAACTCGCTGCCTGCAACGGCAGGGTGTGGGAGCTTGAATGCGTTCCTGTCGCCTGTTTGTGCGGCGTTGTCGATGTGGACTCCGCCGGGGTAGGGGAATCCCATAGCTCTTGCGCACTTGTCGAAACATTCGCCTGCCGCGTCGTCGTGGGTTCTTCCCACTACGCGGAACTTGCTATAGCTGAGCACCTCGATTATATGGCTGTGACCGCCGCTTGCCACAAGGCAGAGGTAAGGCGGTTCAAGGTCGGGGAAGGTCAGATAATTGGTAGCGATATGACCTGCGATATGATGAACGGGTATCAGTGGCTTTCCCGAGGACATGGCAAGCGCCTTTGCGAAGCTTACTCCCACAAGGAGAGCGCCTATAAGTCCCGGGGCGTATGTAACGGCGATACCGTCAAGGTCTGAGAGCTTCACCTGCGCTTCGTCGAGAGCCTGACGGACAACTCCGAGGATATTCTCGCAGTGTCGGCGCGAGGCTATCTCGGGGACAACTCCGCCGTATTTCTTGTGCTCCTCTATCTGCGTGGATATCACCGACGAGAGTATCTCTCGCTGGTCGCGCACCACGCTTGCGGCGGTCTCGTCGCAGGAGCTTTCTATTCCGAGTATAAGCATACTATATCTTCTTTCGTTATTTATTTCAGCTTGCAGACCATAACGTCTGCGTCTTCGGCAGGATTCTGGTAGAACCGCTTCCGCACGCCTGCCTTTTCAAAGCCGAAGCTCTTGTACAGCTCGATTGCGGCGGTATTGGACTGCCGAACTTCAAGGGCTATACTTTCAACACTGTCGGGGACAGATGTTAAAAAAGTCTCCATAAGCATTCTTGCAACACCCTGCCTGCGGTACTGGGGAGCGGTACAAACAGTGAGTATCTCTCCCGTATCGGCGGCAGTGAAGCCTGCTATCATGCCTGCAAGGGTGTCACCGTCGTAGGCGGTGAGGATAATGCTCTCGGGACGCTGTGACTCCTCGCGGAAGGAATCCGCCGACCAGCCGTCCGCGCCTACGCAGAGCTTATCCAGTTCGGACAATTTATCGTAATCAAATTTTGAATCAAGAATTGAGAATTGAGAAATATTCATTTTTCTTCCTTTTTATGCTTGATTTGCGGACGACCTGTGGCCGTCCCTACAAATAAACCGTAAGCGATGTACAAGTAACGGTTTTTATAAAAGTGAGCGCGTGAAACAAGCGACAACGTGGCAAGGGTGCAGCGTCACGCTGCTCAGCCTTTAGCGTCATACCATGAGTGTCCTGTGTGAACGTCCACAGCAAGGGGCACACGCATATCGTAAACGCCCTGCATTTCCTCCTTGAGAAGCTCAGCGCATTTTTCTGCACAGGCGATATCCGACTCGATAATGAGTTCGTCGTGAACCTGCAATATGAGCTTAGCGTTGAGCTTTTCAGCCTTTAAGCGGTTGTAGACGTTTATCATGGCTATCTTGATAAGGTCGGCGGCTGTTCCCTGCACGGGAGTATTCATGGCTATGCGCTTGCCTGCCGCCTGTAACATCTTGTTGGACGATGAAAGCTCGGGGATACGGCGCTTTCTGCCGAACATGGTGGTAACATAGCCCTCCTTGAAGGCATTGTCCACGGTGGTCTCCATGAACTCGTTTACCTTGGGGTATTTCGCAAGGTAGTCCGCGATGTACTTCTTTGCCTTTGCCACGGAAGTACCGATATCCTTTGCAAGGGAGAATGCTCCGATACCGTAGATTATACCGAAGTTTACCGCCTTTGCGGCGCTTCTCATTTCGGGAGTCACCATAAATATGGGCATATCGAATACCTGTGCCGCAGTTGAGGTGTGGATATCCTCGCCCGATGTGAAAGCCTCGGTCATGTTCTCGTCGCCGCAGAGGTGAGCCATAACTCTCAGTTCTATCTGGCTGTAGTCGGCGTCGATAAGAGTTTTTCCCTCGTCGGCGGTGAAGAACTTCCTCATCTGTGCGCCAAGCTCCGTGCGGACGGGGATATTCTGCATATTTGGCTCTGTGGAGCTTATACGTCCCGTTCTGGTCTCGGTCTGTCTGAACCATGTGTGGATACGTCCGTCGGGAGCGATTTTATCAAGAAGTCCCACAACATAGGTGGAATTGAGCTTTGTGTACTGGCGGTATTTCAGCACGTTGTCAACGATTGGAGCATAATTGCGGAGCTCTTCAAGCACCTCCGCATTGGTGGAGTAGCCGCTTTTTGTTTTCTTTTTGGCTGGCAGTCCCATTTCCTCGAAAAGGACGGTGCCGAGCTGTTTCGGCGAGGAGATATTGAACTCGTGACCTGCCTCGTCGTATATCATCTGCTGAGTTTCCTCTATCATTTCCGACAGGTACACGCCGAAGTCCTCAACGCCCTTTTTGTCGATGAGAACGCCTGTGTCCTCCATTGAAGCGAGGACTTCCGTCAGGGGCATTTCCACTGTTTCAAGGAGCTTCGTCATGCCCTCGGATTCTATCTCAGCGCGGAGCTTTGCAATGAGCCCTTTAAGTGAAAGGAGCTCCGCCAAATCGCCGTTTTCGCTGTAGAAATGCACTCCGTACTCGGCGCAGAGCTTATCCACTGCGTAGTCCGAAGCGGAGGTATTCAGCAGATAGCCGCATATCGCCGCGTCGCTTTTCAGATTTTTCAGCTCGCCGCCGTGAGCCATTGCCCAGCGGTAGTGCGCCTTGCCGTCGTCGGTGGACTTAGCGCATTCAGAGCCGAAAAACGCCTTTATAATATCTTCATTGTCAGTCGTGTAAACTTTGTCTCCGTCCCGTACAGAGAGCTTATCCTCGCGGAAAAGGTACTCGCATTCGCTGAGCTTTCCGATGATATCAGCCGTAAGCTCGCTGACCTTCGCCTCGATAACAGGGACTTCCTCAGCCTTGACCTCGGGGGCGGAATTTGTGCTCTCAGCCGCGCTGATACCCAGCTTGTCAAGGAGCTTGAACATCTCCAGCTCGCTGAGCATACGTCCGATAGCGCCGTTGTCGGGAGCTTTCGGCTTATAGCTGTCAAGGTCTGTATCTATAGGAGCGTTGCGGACGATAGTTGCCAGCCATTTGCTCTCCCTGGCGGCTTCTGCGCCTGCGGCAAGCTTAGCCTTAACGCCCTTGGTGAGGGTGGAATCCTCGTAATTCTCGTAAAGATTTTCGATACTTCCGTATTCCTTGATAAGAGCGGAAGCAGTTTTTTCACCGATGCCTGCAACTCCGCTGATATTGTCGGAGCTGTCGCCCATGAGGGCTTTCAGGTCGATGAGCTTTATGGGCTCGAAGCCGTAATCATCGGTAAATCGCTCAGGAGTGTAGTATATATTCTCCTTGTTTGTGGCAAGGATAACAGTGACCTTGTCGTCGATGAGCTGCAAGCTGTCACGGTCTCCTGTCAGCACGAAGCACTCGTTGCCGCTGTCGGAGCAGAGCTTTGAGAGGGTGCCAAGTACGTCGTCAGCCTCGAAGCCCTCGCATTCCACGACTTTAACGCCCATAAGGGTGAGGAGCTCCTTGACACGGGGGAGCTGCTCTGCAAGCTCGGGAGGCATACCCTTGCGGTTAGCCTTGTAGGTCGCCACAGCCTTGTGACGGAAGGTAGGAGAGCGCAGGTCAAAGGCTACAGCCACAGCGTCGGGCTTTACGTCGCTGATATTGCGGAGATATATATTCATAAAGCCGAAAATGGCGTTGGTGAACTGTCCTTTTTTATTTGAAAGCAGCTTTATGCCGTAAAAAGCGCGGTTAAGTATGCTGTTTCCGTCGATTGCGAGAAGTTTCATAGCGGTCTCCTTGTTGTAAAATTTATATCAATATACAATTTGCCCATTTTATTGATTATAACACAAAAGGGATAAAATTTCAAGCCTTTAGCCGTTAGCTTGCAGGGGCGAACAGTGTGCGCCCGAAATCGCAGCAAAAAAGGGCGGATAGTATCCGCCCATGTAATTATGCATTATAGATTGCTCTCTGCAATTACCTCTACCTCGGCAAGAACGCCCTTGGGGAGAGTCTTTACCGCAACACAGCTTCTTGCAGGCAGAGATGTGAAATATTTGCCGTAAATCTCGTTGAATGCGGCAAAATCGTTCATATCTGCCAGAAAACAGGTAGTTTTCACAGCCTTGTCAAAGCCTGAGCCTGCCGTAGCAAGAACAGCTCCCAAGTTGCGCATTATCTGCTCGGTCTGCTCCTCAATAGTAGTGCCCTTTACCGTGTTTGTAACGGGATCAATGGCTATCTGACCGCTGGTGTAGACCATTCCGTTTGAAACTATAGCCTGTGAGTAAGGTCCTACTGCCGCAGGCGCCTTTTCTGTGTGGATCTTTATCATGATAGATTCCTCCTAAATATTTTTCAGTATTATTTCTGTCATTTCCGTACAGGTCAGGGGCGTACCCTTGTCAGTGCCCATGAGGTCGGCGGTTCTGTGACCGTCGTTGAGAGCCTTGTCAACTGCGGCTTCTATGGTATCGGCTTCTTTTGCAAGTCCGAATGAATACCGAAGCATCATAGCTCCCGAAAGTATAGTAGCTATGGGGTTTGCGGCGTTTGTGCCTGCGATGTCTGGGGCTGAGCCGTGTATGGGCTCGTAGAGTCCGCGCTTTGAAGCTCCCAGTGAAGCCGAAGCCAGCATACCTATGGAGCCCGTTATCTGTGAAGCTTCATCTGACAGTATATCGCCGAACATATTGGACGTAACGATGACGTCGAACTGCTTGGGATCGCGTACAAGCTGCATAGCGGCGTTGTCCACGAACATATCCCTGTATTCCACCTCGGGGTACTCCTCTGCAAGCTCGTGCATGGTCTTGCGCCAGAGCCGTGAGGACTCCAGAACATTAGCCTTATCCACGCTGCAAAGCCGCTTGCCGCGCTTCATTGCAGCTTCAAAGGCAGCCTTGCCTATGCGCTGTATCTCGGTTACGCTGTAAGCCTCGGTGTCGAAAGCTTCTGTGCCGTATTTACCCTCGCGGTAGCCGCGGTCACCGAAGTATATACCGCCTGTTAATTCCCTTACTATGAGTATATCGAAGCCGCCGCCCACTATCTCGTCTTTCAGGGGAGAAGCTCCTCTCAGGGCAGGATAGAGCTTTGCAGGGCGGAGATTGGTATACAGTCCCATAGCCGAGCGTATGCCCAGCAGGGCTTTTTCGGGGCGGATATCTCCTGCGAGACCGTCCCATTTCGGACCGCCTACAGCTCCGAGGAGCACACTATCGGAGGCTAAACAGCCGTCCACGGTCTCCTGCGGCAGGGGCAGACCTGTTTCGTCGACAGCACAGCCGCCGATAAGATACGGTGTGAAATTGAATTTATGTCCGAACTTTGATGCGGTTTTTTCCAGTACGGCAACGGCGCTGTCCACAATTTCGGGACCTATGCCGTCGCCCTTGAGAAGTGCGATATTAAGCTCCATACAAATCCTCCCTTGCATGAATTTAGAATTGAGAATGAATGTGTCCGATTTGCGGACAGATTTATCGCGTCAGCGATACCATGATCTCAATTATTTGACCGTTTTCAGACAGTTCTCGCCGCGCTCGATAGCTACGATACCCGTGCGGCACATCTCCATGATTCCGAATGGCTTCAAAAGCTCTATAAATGCGTCTATTTTCGAGGTCTCTCCCGTAAGCTCGCAGGTGAGGGAGGTAGGGGAGTAGTCCACTATCTTTGAGCGGAATATCTCAACTGCTGTCATTATATCCTGACGTATCTCGGCTTTGTTGCGTACCTTTATGAGCAGGAGCTCGCGGATAACGCTGTCCTTGGTGTCAAGCACCTCGACTTCTCTGACATCATGGAGCTTTTGCAGCTGCTGCAATATGCGCTCTTTCATGTCATCATCGCCGTGAAAGGCGATAGTTATTCTTGAAAAGCCGCTGGACTCGGTCTCGCCCACGGTAAGGCTGTCGATGTTGAAGCCGCGGCGTGTGAACATTCCAGAAACTCTTGAAAGAACGCCCGAAACATTGGCAACTATAACTCCTATTACATACTGCTGTCCCATAAATGTCACCTCACTTTACAGCTGTGATTATATCGTCTGCCGTGCCGCCTGTGGGGAGTATTGGCAGGACTAATTCGTCGCAGTCCACCGCGCAGTCGATAACGAATGGCGATTTACTGCCGAATGCTTCATCAGCTAAAGCTTTCAGTTCCTCGGCTGTTGAAGCGTGACCGCCCTTTGCGCCGAATGACTCGGCTACCTTTGCGAAGTCGGTCCTGCGGTCAAGAGTGGTATTGGAGTAGTGCTTGTCGTAGAAAAGCGTCTGCTGCTGACGAACCATTCCAAGTACGCCGTTGTTCATAACGACGATGACCACGGGGATATCCTGAGATACCGCAGTTGCCAGCTCGCCTAAGTTCATGCCGAAGCTGCCGTCGCCTGTGAACAGAACAACGCGCTTGCCCGTAGCTGTTGAAGCTCCGATAGCTGCGCCAAGTCCGTACCCCATAGCTCCGAGACCGCCGCTGGAAAGGAATGTGCGGGGCTTTTTGAGGGGATAGCGCTGAGCCGTCCACATCTGGTGCTGTCCAACGTCTGTGGCGATGATAACGTCATCGCCTGCACGGGCGCTGATGATATCGATTATCTCATAGGGGCTGAGCTTCGGAGAGCCGCCCTTTGCCGCTGTTTTCTCCCTTGCTGAAGCCATTGCAGACTCGGTGCGCGTTTTCTCCTCGGCTCTAAGCTCCGCTATGCGCTTCTCCCATTCGGGGTGCTTTTTCTCCTCTACCATGGCGATAAGGCGCTCCACGGAGTCGCGGAGGTCTCCGCGTATGGAGAGGTCGGCAGGGATATTCTTGTTGAGCTCCGCGCCGTCGATATCTATGTGTATGATACTGAAGCTCTTGGTGAATCGGCTGTTTTCGCTTGTAGACCTGTTGCTGAAGCGAACTCCCAGAGCGATAACAAGGTCGGCTTCGTATTCGGCAACAGTTGAAGCAAAATGACCGTGCATACCCTGCATACCGAGAAATCTCGGGTGGTCGTGAGGTACTGCGGAAAGTCCCATTAGAGAGCTGCTCATAGGCGCGTCTATCTTATCCGCAAGAGCTGTGACCTGCTGTGAAGCCTTGCCGCTGATGACTCCGCCGCCGAAGTAGATATACGGTCTCTGGGCGCTGTTTATGAGCTCCGCCGCTTTCTGAAGCTTTTCTTCCGAAGCAAAGGTCAGGGGATAGGGGATAACGGGCTGTGCGTTGGACTCGTACTCGCAGAGCGCCGTCTGTACGTCCTTGGGGATATCCACAAGAACAGGTCCCTGTCTGCCCGATTTGGCTATTTTAAAGGCTGTGCGGAGAGTGTCCGCAAGCTCGTTTATGTCCTTGACAATGAAATTATGCTTGGTGATAGGCATGGTCACGCCGACTATATCGACCTCCTGAAAGCTGTCACGACCTATCTGGTCGCAGGAGACATTTCCCGTGATGGCAACCATGGGTACGGAGTCCAGATATGCCGTAGCTATGCCTGTTACAAGGTTCGTAGCTCCGGGACCTGATGTAGCTATTACAACTCCCACCTTGCCTGTTGAACGGGCGTAGCCGTCCGCAGCATGAGCGGCTCCCTGCTCGTGGGCGGTGAGTATGTGCTTTATGCGGTCACGGGCGTTGTAGAGCTCGTCAAAGAGGTCGATGACCTGACCTCCGGGGTAGCCGAATATAGTGTCGCAGCCCTGCTCGATGAGGGTCTCAACGACGATTTTTGCACCTGATATTTTCATATTAAAACGTCCTTTACTTTGGTGTAAATAAGGATTTTTGCAGGGAACGCCGTTCTCGGCGTCGGATATGCTATTGCCGCAGGATATCAAATACATTGTTCTTTTCAAAATCGCGGATTATGGCGTCGGGAAGAAGAGTCCTGCATTGCTGTTCGTCCGCCCATGTATAGTCCTGATGTTCAAAGCTCAGCTTTACGGCTTCTGTCGATGTTTCACAGAGATATACTATGAGCAGGTCGGGGATCTCCCGTTCCAGAACGGCAACATAAGCGATATTTCCTATCCTGATATCCGTAATGCCTGTTTCTTCCTGTATCTCGCGCATAACAGCGTCCTCGGGAGTTTCGCCGCTTTCGATGTTTCCGCCTGCATTCTCCCATGAACCGGCGCCGATATCGTCATTTTCACATCGCTTTATCAGAAGAAATCTGTTGAGCTTGGGGTTGTATATTATACATTTTACGATTATTTTTGCTATCATTTTATCTCCTTTGGGGAGTGTTGGAAATCCTGATACGGGCGGCGGAACGCCGCCCCTACAAACTATTCGATTTATATTTGCGGGCTGATGTAGGCATCAGCCCCTACAATGATGTCATTTATACTTGTTTCGAGACTTGCGGACTGCCAAAGGCAGCCCCTGCAAAATAATTTTTACCGTGCGGACGGTCAATGGTCGTCCCTACTAAGCATTAATCACTAACAACTAATCACTCAAATAACGCCGTTGGCGATAGCCTGCATAAGTCCGCCGTTTTCGATTATTTTCTGGACAAATTCGGGGAAAGGAGCGGTTTTGTACTCTTTGCCCGTGGTGATATTGCGGATAATGCCGTTATCGAGGTCAGCTTCCACATTATCTCCCTCGGAGATACCCTCGGCAGCTTCGGGACATTCCACGATAGCAAGTCCGATATTGATAGCGTTGCGGTAGAAGATACGGGCGAAGCTCTTGGCGATGACAACGGAGATTCCGCTTGCCTTTATGGCTATGGGAGCGTGTTCACGGGACGAGCCGCAGCCGAAATTCTGTCCTGCTACCATAATATCGCCCTGCTTTACGCGGCTCACGAAGGTCTTGTCGATATCCTCCATACAGTGGCTCGCAAGCTCCCTGTGGTCGCTTGTATTGAGGTAACGTGCAGGGATAATAACGTCTGTATCCACGTTGTCGCCGTATTTTATAGCGTTTCCTGTGTATTTCATAGCTCCATTACCTCCCACGGACTTGTTATCCTGCCTGTTACGGCGCTTGCCGCCGCAGTTGCAGGGCTTGCAAGGTATACCTCGGACTCGGGGTGTCCCATACGTCCCACGAAGTTGCGGTTCGTAGTCGTTATGGCTCTCTCGCCTGCGGCAAGAATGCCCATATATCCGCCAAGGCACGGTCCGCAGGTAGGAGTTGACACCACTGCGCCGAACTCGATAAATGTGCGGATAAGCCCCATTTCCATAGCGTCAAGGTAAATCTGCTGAGTTGCAGGTATCACGATAACGCGGACGTGCTTTGCGGCTTTGCGCCCTTTCATTATCTCAGCGGCGGCGATGAGGTCCTCAAGCCTGCCGTTGGTACATGAGCCGATGACTGCCTGATCTATCTTTACATCGCCAATTTCAGCGAAGGTACGTGCGTTTTCGGGAAGATGAGGAAAAGCCACGGTAGGCTCTATCTCCGACAGGTCAACGGTGAGTACCTCGTCGTAGTCTGCGTCCTCGTCAGCTTTGTATATAACGGGCTCTGCGCCGCCGTGTGTGCGGATATAGTCGAGAGTTATACCGTCCACCTCGAAGATACCGTTCTTTGCACCTGCTTCGATAGCCATGTTCGCCATGCAAAGGCGGTCAGCCATAGTCAGTGAGGCAAGCCCCTCGCCTGTGAACTCCATAGAGCGGTAAAGGGCTCCGTCCACGCCTATCTCGCCGATAATGTGGAGGATAACGTCCTTGCCCGACACGAATCTGCGGAGCTTTCCTGTGAGGACTACCTTTATAGCCTCGGGCACCTTGAACCACGCCTTGCCTGTAGCCATTCCGCAAGCCATATCCGTTGAGCCCACGCCTGTTGAGAAAGCTCCCAAAGCTCCGTAGGTGCAGGTGTGGGAATCAGCGCCGATGACCACATTTCCTGCGGTAACAAGACCTTTTTCGGGGAGCAGGGCGTGTTCGATGCCCATTTCTCCCACGTCGTAGAAGTGTGTTATATCCTTTTCCGTGCAGAAATCGCGGCACATCTTGCACTGCTCTGCCGCCTTTATGTCCTTGTTGGGAGCGAAGTGGTCCATGACCATGGTGACCTTGTTTCTGTCGAACACGCTGTCCTTACCCAGCTTTGCGAACTCCTTGATAGCGACGGGAGAGGTTATATCGTTGCCGAGAACGAGGTCAAGGTCTGTCAGGATAAGCTCCCCTGAACAGACTGACTCTCTGCCCGAATGAGCCGCAAGTATCTTCTGAGTCATTGTCATTGCCATATTTCCACACTTCCTTTACATTACTGCTTGTTGAGCATATTATTTACCGCGCTGACAAGAGCCTTGACTGAAGAAGTGATGATATCGTTGTCGATACCAGTTCCCCAGAAGCTTTTGCCCTCCTTTGTGACTATCTCAACATAGGATACAGCCTTTGAAGCCGAGCCTACTTCCAGAGCGTGCTCGGTATAGCTGTTGAGACTGTAGTCTGCGCCTGTATATGAGCGTATAGCGTTGCTGACGGCGTCAAGACGTCCGTTACCTGTATCGGTTACAGTAACTCGTCTGCCGCTGTAATCGAAGCTTACAGTTGCTTCGATACCGTTGCGCTGTACGAAGTGAGTTTCCGTGATGTTTATAGGCGAGGTTATATCCACATAGTTGCTCTTGAATATTGAGTAGACCTCGTCGGGGAGGAGCTCCTTGTGCTTTTTGTCGGATATGCCCTTGACAAGGTAGCCCACGCTCTCGCGCATTTTCTTTGGCAGGTCGTAGCCGAAGCGAGTCTCCAGTATGTAGCCGATTCCGCCCTTGCCAGACTGGCTGTTGATGCGGATAACGTCTGATTCGTACTCTCTGCCGATATCAGTAGGATCAAGAGGCAGATAGGGCACGTTCCAGACAGTATCGCCGTGTTCCTCGCGCCATTTCATGCCCTTGGCGATAGCGTCCTGATGAGAGCCGCTGAACGCCGCGAATACCAGCTTTCCCGAATAGGGCTGGCGCTCGTAGATACCCATTCTCGTCAGACGGGAGAAGTCCTCGGACAGCGACGGTATATCGCTGAAATCCAGTTCGGGATCAACGCCCTGCGAGTACATATTCATAGCAAGGGTGATGATGTCCACGTTGCCTGTGCGCTCGCCGTTGCCGAAGAGAGTTCCCTCAACGCGCTCTGCACCTGCAAGGAGTCCCATTTCCGTGTCAGCTACCGCACAGCCGCGGTCGTTGTGGGGGTGGAGAGAGACTATGACGTTTTCGCGGTATTTCAGGTTCTCGCACATATACTCTATCTGATTTGCGTAAACATGGGGCATTGAGAGCTGTACCGTTACGGGGAGATTGATTATGACCTTGTCCTCGGGTGTGGGCTGCCACACGTCAAGAACGGCGTTGCATATCTCCAGCGCAAATTCGGGCTCTGTGCCCGTGAAGCTCTCGGGGGAGTACTCAAAGCGGAAATTGCCCTCGTATTTCTCGCGGTACTCTTTAAGGAGCTTTGCTCCGCTGACCGCGATATCTATTATCTCCTCCCTGCTTTTGCGGAAGACCTGCTCTCGCTGAGCAACGGAGGTGGAGTTGTAAAGGTGAACTATGGCGTTCTTGCAGCCCTTGAGGGCTTCAAACGTCTTTTCGATGATGTGTTCACGGGACTGGGTGAGAACCTGTATCGCCACATCGTCGGGAATGAGATCCTGCTCGATAAGAGTGCGGCAGAAGTCGTACTCGGTCTCGGAAGCGGCAGGAAAGCCGATCTCTATCTCCTTGAAGCCGATATCAACCAGTCTGCGGAAGAATTCCAGCTTTTCACCGAGACTCATGGGTATGATAAGAGCCTGATTTCCGTCGCGGAGATCCACGCTGCACCACTGGGGAGCCTTGTCGATATAGGACTTTTCCGTCCATTTCATGGCAGTTTTCGGCGCTTCAAAGAATTGTCTTGTGTACTTTTTTACGTTATTCATGTCAAAACCTCCATTCCGATCCGTTTGCCTCGCAGGAGGGTAATAAAAAATCTCCTCCATGCACGGCATGGAAGAGACGAAGCTGCAATATACTCCGTGGTACCACTCTTCTTGATGTAAGAATACACCCACTCATCTGCGTCGGATCAACGCATATCTCTGTAACGGGAGAGCCCGTCCGTGCCTACTTGACGCGGTCTGCGCCTTTGGGACGGCTGCTCGGGGAGGAGTTATGACCTGCATTTGTCTGCCGACTTTCACCAGCCGTCGGCTCTCTGTGAAAACTCACACAAGCTTTGTTTCCCTTCATAGCATTTTCAATTTATTAACTGTATTATACAATGAAAAACAGCGTTTGTCAAGCATTTGCATAAATTTTGCAAATTGAAATTGCAGGGGAGGGCGCCTAACAGGCGCCCGTAAGTATTTGTGTCATTTTATTCGGGCGAGCGGAACCCGCCCCTACAGCTCAAGGAGCTTTACTTCCGCAGTCAGGGCAGAAATTGCTGGTGCACTCCCTGCCGCAGCTGCATTTCCACGGCTTTACGGGCGCTTTCATGCCGCATTCGGGACAGAAATTGGTACTGTTTTCCGTTCCGCATACACAGCGCCATTTCTCGCCGTTCCACACGGGAGCAGCCTTGTTCTCCGCAGCCATGCGGAAAAGCGCTTCGCCGTTGGTCATATACTGCAAGCCCACAACGGGAAAACCGAATATAAACATAAACGTTACCTCATTGCTATTGCTGCGACTTTATATAGTCAGCTATCCTGTATATTCCGTAGAATACCCATATTATCCATGATATCGCCCAGAGTCCTGTGAATACGCTGAATAATAGGTATACTGCCGCAACAGCGGCAGCGATGAGCCAGTGCTTCATGATTTACTTCTTTACGCCGAGAGAAAGTATCCTGCCTGCAAAGTCGTTGAAGTTCTGTGTCTGGAGTATTACCTTACCCGGACCTACCAGCTTTGTGAGGAAAAGTCCCTCGCCGCCGAGGAATATATTTCCCAGTCCCTTTACAGTCTCTATCTCGTACTGTACAGTGGGCTCGAATGCAACTACGTTGCCTGTGTCTACTTTGAGTATCTCGCCTGGAGCGAGGTTTTTCTCTACCATATCTCCGTCAACTTCGAGGAAAGCCATGCCGTTTCCGAAGAGCTGCTGGAGAATGAATCCCTCACCGCCGAAGAATCCCGAGAGTATCTTCTTTGTGAAAACTGCCTTGAGGTCTACGGTCTGCTCAGCGCAGAGAAAAGCGCCCTTCTGGCAGATAAGACCGCCGTTGGATATATTTACAGGAACGAGAGAACCGGGGACTGTAGCGCCGAAAGCTATCTTTGCGCCCTGAACTTCTGCTGTGTAATTAGCCATGAATATGGATTCGCCTGTGAACATTCTTCCGAGGCTTCTTCCGAGACCGCCTCTTGCATTTGTGCTCATCTTGATGCCCTGTGACTGCCAGATCATTCCGCCTGACTGTGTGAACATTGATTCTCCTGCATTAAGCTCGCATTCTACTGCCGGTACTGTTTGACCAATAATCGTATATCTCATACAGACATACCCTCCTTAACATTTTATTATATTTCAGCGGAATTACCGCTTTTAAACATTTTTTATCCTGCAAAGATTAGCCTCTCCCGAGTTGAGATGGATAGTCTCTCCCGACTGAAGCTGAACTATGAGGTTGGCGTTATCGTCTATGCCCATAGCTTCGCCGATTATCTGCTTATTTCCCACATTTGCGGTTATTATATTTCCTGTGAGAAGCTCGCGCTCCCTGTAGGCTGAAAGGAAGCTGCGGTTCTCTATTTTATGCATATATATTTCAAGGCGGTTGAGCACCTCTGCGCACAGTCTGTTCCTGTTTACGGCAACTCCCGTCTCGTCCTCGATAGATGTAGCCTTTTTGCGGAGCTCCTCATCGAAGCTGTCGCCTATACTGCGGACGTTTATGCCGATACCGATAACGGCGCAGTCAAGAGTGCGCATTTCAAGTCCGAATGAAGCCTCTGTCAGTATGCCACATATTTTTTTACCGTTCATGTAGAGGTCGTTCACCCATTTTATCATGACGGGCTGACCGCAGCAGTATTCGATAGCTTCCGCAACTGCGCAGGCTGCCGCTCCTGTTATCATGGGAGCGTATTCAAGGCTGAATTCGGGGCGCACAAGAGTGCTCATATATAGTCCCTTGCCCGCAGGGGAAACGAAGCTCCTGCCTATACGTCCTCTGCCTGCGGTCTGACGGTCAGCAACGGAGGTAGTACCGTTGGGAACGTTGTTTGAATCCTGTTCCTTGGTGATATTATTGGTGGACTCAACTGTATCATACACGCTGAGGTTGCGTCCCAGCTCTTTTGTTTTCAGAAACGGAGTGATAAGGTCTTCCGAAAGTCTGTTGTTGTCATCGTTGAGCTTGTAGCCCTTTGAGGTCACTGAGCTGATAGAAAAGCCCTCGGTCTCAAGCGCTTTTACAGCTTTCCACACAGCATTGCGGCTCACGCCGAGCTTGTCTGCAAGGGCGGCTCCCGAGATATAATCGCCCTCTGCGCCTGCAAGAGAAGCGAGCAATTCGGATTTTACGTTCATAGTTGAGTGTTCCTTTCGGTAATATTGATAACATTGTATCACAAAAAAATAGTTTTTGCAAGAGAAATCACGGAAAATTAGTGAAAATGACGTTCGGAGATATCATAATTTTAGCTGAACGCAAAAAAGGACGGGTTTCGAGACCGACCTTGTTGTATAATCTTATTTTGCACGGGCAAAAAGTTGAGAGTTGAGAATTTAGAGTTGAAAGTTATGGAGTCGCCGTTGGCGACAAGATTTTAATAAAATTAGCGAATAAAACACATTAACTCTCAACTCTGCACTCTCAACTCTCAACTGCGCCAAAGTGCTTCAGCTGTACTGCGGCTATGGCTGCCGTAAGCACACAGGGCGCTATACTTGGCAGAATTCTCCGCATATACATATCGCTGACGGGCAGCAAGGTGTATTTATCCGTCCAGCCGCTTGAATCGGCGTGGTCTGTGAGCTGCTTCAGCATCACCAGACACAGGACAAGTCCGCCCAGAGCAAGAATAATTGCCAGAATATTCGGCGTTTTTTTTCTGAAAAGGCACAGAAAAGCTCCCGAAACCATAAGAACTGCGGATATTATTAGAAAAACTCCCGTATTTTTCAGCTCTGCGCCGTAGCTTTCTCCGTTATATATGAGACCTGCCCCCGAAAGTGCGGTCATAGCTCCCGAAAACCATAAGCTCAGCAGCAGGGTAATGACCTTGCATACCGTCATCAGGGGCGACCGCCTTTCAGGAAGCTTTTTTGTGTTTTTTTTGCTCATTTTTTACTCCCTATGTAGTTTTCGGCTGTGTGTAATTCACATCTATAAAAGCACTCAGCCGAAGCATAATATAAACAGCTCCCTTTTTTCGGAGCAATATGTTCCCGAGGAACAGGAAAGGATAACAAAATGTTTTTTAAAAGAAAAATCGTAAGATCTGCTGCAACGCTATTATTTGCAGCTTTTGTGGGATTATTCGGGACAGCAGGCTATTATTCCGCACATTTGCCTGCGGTGATAAGCGCTTCGTCGGCAGATGACCTGAAAATAGCGGCTTTTCCGCAGCTCAGCTGCTCTGCTGCGCCTGAGCTCGCCGTACCTGCCGCAGGTACCTGCTCAGACGGGGAGCAGGTGACTTTTTCGCTTTTCGGAGCTATCCCCGTCAAAAATGTTGAAGTCCGAAAAACAGAAGCTCCCGTTTTAGCTGTGGGAGGTCGTCCCTTCGGAATAAAGCTGCTCATGGAGGGCGTCATGGTCACGGGACTTGGCGACGTGGAATGTCAGGACGGCTCGCTGACCTGTCCTGCCGAGGACGCAGGCTTGCAGAAGGGTGATATAATACGTCTTGCAGACGGCGAGATACTCACCTCAAACGACCAGTTACAGCAGAAAATAGCCGATTCGGGCGGAAACGTCCTTGAACTTTCGGTGCGCCGCGGCGATGAGGATATAGATATGGAGCTCCAGCCCGTGTTCTCGCGCAGAAGCGGCGGCTTGAAAGGCGGTATGTGGGTTCGTGACAGCATAGCTGGCATAGGTACTATGTCGTTTTTTGACACGAAAACAGGCTGTTTTGCAGGACTTGGACACCCTATCTGTGATTCCGATACGTGCGGGATAGTCCCTGTTCACAGCGGCGAGGCTGTGCCTGTGGAGATCACCGATGTAAAGCGGGGCGCCCGTGGCTTGGCAGGGGAGCTTCGGGGCAAATTCGCCATGTCTGACAGCTTCGGCATTCTTGAACGGAACAAGCCCAGCGGTATCTACGGGCGGCTAAATGGCGAGGCTCTTGCGGAGATGACCGCAGACTGTCAGGAGTTCCCCATGGCTTTCCGTCAGGAGATAACCGAGGGCGAAGCCGAGATATACACCACAGTTTCGGGAGATACTCCTGAGAGGTATTCCGCTGAGATAGTCAGTGTTGACTACAGCAGCGGCACAAGCTCGAAAAACATGGTGATACGCATAACCGACAAGCGGCTTCTTGATGCGGCAGGAGGCATAGTTCAGGGCATGAGCGGCAGTCCTATAATCCAGAACGGCAAGCTCATAGGCGCGGTAACTCATGTTTTTGTGGGCGATCCTGCTAAGGGATACGGTATTTTTGCGGAAAATATGGCTTCTGAGCTGTAAAAAAATAAATGGGCGTTACTTTTGGTAACGCCCCAAGTTTTTTGTCTGATTATCTGTTTTCCTCGCTGAAACCGCTGTCAACAAGCTCGATAAGAGCGTCAACTGCAGCCTTTTCATCAGCGCCGTCAGCGATTACCTTTACGTTTGTACCGCCAACAATACCGAGCGAAAGAATGCCAAGCAGACTCTTTGCATTTACTCTGCGCTCTTCCTTTTCGATCCAGATCGATGACTTGAACTCGTTAGCCTTCTGAATAAAGAAGGTTGCGGGTCTTGCGTGAAGTCCAACCTGATTCTTTACCATTACTTCTCTGACAAACATAAACAACTCTCCTATTCTCGTAAGTTACAGTCTCTCTAATTCTTTTTAAGGACTGTGTTGCCGTTTGCAAATTTGTTTCACTTGCTGATTTTATTATACAGTCTATTTTTTGCTTAGTCAACGGATTTTTATGATTAAAAGTCATGTTTCCGCTAAATTCTACATTTAGATTAAATGTGAATGAAATTTTATCAACTTGCTTGTTTATTATCACTACAAAAAATTGTTGATAGTGATTGTTGAAAGTGCATATTTATCAACATGATATTATGGTATTTTTTTCTAAAGGGAGAATGCTTTTTTGTCTATACAGCCAGTTATGTGTGGAACACTTTGTGGAACAATGGCTTTTTTTGTGGAACAAATTTCTGAGGAATTGGTCAGCAAATTTTTCCGTTATATTTTTCCAGAAGGTCAGGTCGGCGCTCCTCTGTGAGCTTCAGGCTCTGCTCGTGACGCCATGTTTCGATGTTCTTGTGATGTCCTGTAAGGAGCACGGGCGGAACCGCCTCGCCCTCCCATATTTCGGGGCGTGTGTACTGCGGATACTCTAAAAGTCCGCTGTAAATGCTCTCGTCGGTGAAGCAGACCTCGTCGGAGAGGACTCCCTCGCACATACGGGCAACAGTATCGGCAACTACCATTGCAGGGAGCTCGCCTCCTGTGAGTACATAATCGCCAATGGATATCTCCTCGTCTACGATCTTGTCGATAACACGCTGGTCTACGCCCTCATAGTGACCGCAGAGAATGAGGATATTGTCCATTTTTGACAGCTCGATGGCTTTCTGCTGGTCAAATATCCTGCCCTTGGGGGACATATATATAGTATGGGGCTTTGCGCCGAGGTCCTCGCAGACCGCCTTGTAGCAGTTGTAAATGGGCTCGCACTGCATTACCATGCCCATTCCGCCGCCGTAGGGCGTATCGTCAACGCGGCGGTGCTTATCCTGAGTGTATTCCCGTATCTGACGGCAGTGCAGGCTTATTTTTCCTGCCTTGCGGGCTCTGCCGATAATGCTCTCGCCGAGGACGGCTTCGCACATTTCGGGGAACAGTGTGGCTATTTCAATATGCATATTTATGCTCCTTTATGATTTGAGACCGCATGAAGCGGTCTCGGATATTATTATGTAAGCTTGATACTGTTTGCGATCGCCAGTGTCTCGTTTGTATCTGTGACCTTTATGCCGATGCGGTATTTGGTCTTTTTGTCACGCTCGGGGTAGATGTCGATGTATGCCATGTTGTAGTCTGACACCTTTTCGATGTGGAGACAGCCGCGGAAGCCTACTCCGTCAACGGAATAGTATACTTTCGGATTGTTTTCGCCGAAATACGCTTCGTTTTTCTCCTTCATCATCAGATAAAAGGTCTTGGAGTTCTTGAAGTCATGGATATCGAAATCCTCCATAGTAAGGGACATTTTCAGCTTTGTGAACTCATAGCCGTTCTCGGGAGTGGTCTTTTCCACAGCCTTGCAGTAGCGGTCGAGAGCTTCCTTGGAAATGCCCGTTCTGTCGAGAAAATCGTCGCTTTCGCTTATATTCAGCTCGTTTATGATGATATAGTGGGTATCGTCGCCGTTTTGCCATTTTGCCTCGGATTTGTCGTCGGTGCGCATGGGCTTCATGTCGTCCCATGCAGTCAGGCGCAGACCAAAGCTTGAATAGTCGGTATAGTCCGCAGGAAGAGGCGGCAGATTATCGGGAATGGTCTCCCATATACTGTCTGTGAGCTGTAATTCGTGGGTGCATTTGTATTTGTACGGTATGCCGGGGAAGAAGTAGGCGCAGACGCCTGCTGCGACGATTACGAGCAAAAACAGTATGCCGAAGAATTTTTTCATTGTTGGGTGCCTCCTTTTGGCGTATTCACGCCGAATTTTCTTTTGTTCTTTTTATTTTTCTATCTCTTTTTTATGCATAAGGTGTATGCCTATGTGTCCGATCCCAAGTATTATTGACGCCGCAGTAAGAAAAGCATTGCAGGCGAATACTCCGAGGAGAAATACCGCAAATACAGGCAGTGAAGCGCCTGCCAGCGGAAAGCCGCAGTAATCCGCGTACATATCTCCGAGAGTGCGGCTGCTTCGGAAATACTTTATCCAGTAGAGCTCATACATTATCATAAGTATGAGGGCGAGTACAAGATAGCCGAGCCGCGGGGATATTACAGGTCCCGAAGCTGAGCTGAGCCACAGACGGTCAAGTCGTCGGTCTGTAATAACCAGGATCGATACAAGGACTTCGCCTGCACGTTCAAGTGCGAGGAGAAGCTTGCTTTCGCGCTTTGTGGACTCCTCATAGCCTGCGGGCTGGTTTTTGCTCCATATGATATTGGGGATAAACAGCATGAGCAGGAAGACTATTCCCGTCACTGATATGCCCCATTTCGAGAGCTGTAGCCAGCCTTTCAGCGGTTCTATGCTGGTCATTGCCGACCATGCGGAAATTGCCGCAAAAGCCGCAGTAAGAGCTCCGACAGCTATTATATTGCTCTTTTTCATTTCAGTCGAAAAGTCCGTCAAGAGGACGGATAGTCATGATACCGCCGTCAATGTCCGTAGAGATCACAACGTCTGCGATAGCAGGGATGAGATATTCCTTGTCGTCGCCCTTTATTACGTAAACGTCGTTTGCGCCTGTCTGCATAACGTCGGCTATCTTGCCGTAAACGGTATCGTTGTCGGCGTCGCGGACTTCAAGACCTATGAGGTCCTGTATGAAGTAGGTATCCTCATCAAGCTCCAGATCGTCGCGGTGCATATAGAGCACCTTGTTGCGGAGCTTCTCAGCCGCTTCGGGAGTGTCGATCCCCTCTATCTTTGCAATAACTGTATTCTTGAACACTCGGGAGCGCTCGATGAACACTTCCTCGTGGTTTTTTCCTATGAAAAGCCTGTCGAACTCCGCAAGAAGCTCGGGGCTGTCAGTGTAAGGCATTATCTTCACCTCGCCGCGTATGCCGTGGGTAGTGACTATCTTGCCTGCTTCGAGATATTTTTTTTTCATTGTGTTTCCTTATATTCTGTAGGGGCGGATACTATCCGCCCGATAATTCAGTGAGTAAGTCTGCGCCTGCAGTATAAACGTTTGCCGCACTTGGGGCAGGTGAGCTTTCTCTTTGTGAGAGTATGAATGCCGAAAACATAGCTCTTTGCAGACGGTACGAAGCGTGTTCCGCAGTGCCTGCACTCATAAGTGCCTGCGCTCAGATCCGCCATGCAGGCAACAGCGATACCGCCTGCCATAACGATCACGGCTATTGCGATAAGCAGAATCCTCTGCCATGTTTCCATTTTCAGTGTGCCTGCCACTAATATGATCGTAACGCTTGCAAGTACTGCGATAGCGGCTGAAATAGCCGAAATGATTATTTTTCTTATGCTTTCCTCTTTTTCACGCATGATATTCATAATATTTTCCTCCGCTTTCTTCTTGTAGTCCTCGTCGGGGATACGCTCGCCCGTGAGGAGCTCGTTTACATTGATACCTAACTTTTCACAGAGGGGGAGCATAAGGGACACCTCGGGCATACCCTTGCCTGTCTCCCACTTGGAAACTGTCTTATCACTGATAAGGAGTTCTTCGCCAAGCTGTTTCTGTGTAAGTCCTTTTTCTTTTCTCATCTGAGAGATGAATTTGCCGATCTTTACCTGATCCATTCATGTGTCCTCCTTTCTGAGAAAAGTGTATCATGCCGCGGAGAAAAAGTACACCCATGGGGCGTAGAATTACGGTATCAAGCGGAGTCTACGCTTCGTAGAGTGCGGAATATCGCAAAAAGTTGAGAGTTTAGAGTTGAGAGTTGAAAAAACTGCTCTTGACAGCGGAGGGTATCAAAAACTCTCAACTGAGCAGCCGAAGGCTGCGTTTAGTTCTTCATTTCAAAGCTTTCGCCGAGGATATCCTTGTTAGCTTCGAGGATAGGCTTTATGCATTCAGCAAGGAACTCGTCAACCTGCTGTGAGCTTCTGCCTGTGTAGTTCTCGGGCTTGAGAACAGCGTCCAGCTCCTCCTTTGTTACCATGAACATCGGATCAGCTTCGATGAGCTCGCAGAGATTGTTGTCCAGACCGCGGACCTTAACGTTTGCGCCTGCCTCCATGGAGTAGTCCATGATACGGTCGTGGAGCTCCTGACGATTTCCGCCCTTCTTGACAGCGTCCATCATGATGTTTTCGCTTGCCATGAATGGGAGCTCTGCCATAACGCGGCGGCGTATCATTTCGGGATATACCACGATGCCGTTTGTAACGTTCATCATGATGTTGAGTATAGCGTCAACGCCGAGGAATGCCTCTGCTACGCTGATACGCTTGTTTGCAGAGTCGTCCAGAGTTCTCTCGAACCACTGTGTGCCTGCTGTGAATGCAGGGTTAAGACTGTCTATCATTACGTAACGTGCGAGGGAAGTTATCCTCTCACAGCGCATAGGATTGCGCTTGTAAGCCATTGCAGAAGAGCCTATCTGCTTCTTCTCTCTTGGCTCCTCCATTTCCTTGAAGGACTGGAGAATACGCATATCGTTGGAGAATTTGCTTGCGGACTGTGCGATATCGCTGAGGAGCTCCAGCACCTTTGAGTCGACCTTACGTGAGTAGGTCTGACCTGATACGGGAACTACGGCGTCAAAGCCCATTTCCTCGGCTATCATCTGCTCAAGCTTCTTTATCTTGTCTGTGTCGCCCTCGAAAAGCTCCATGAATGAAGCCTGTGTGCCTGTTGTGCCCTTGGAGCCAAGGAGCTTCAGTGTGGACATACGGTATTCAAGGTCGTTGAAGTCCATGAGGAGCTCGTTGAGCCAGAGAGTAGCTCTCTTGCCCACAGTTGTGAGCTGTGCAGGCTGAAGATGTGTATAAGCAAGGCAGGGGAGGTTCTTGTACTCGTCTGCGAACTTTGCAAGGTTGTTCATGACGTTTATGAGCTTTCTGCGGACTATTTTAAGAGCGTCGCGCATGATGATAACGTCTGTATTATCGCCTACATAGCAGGAAGTAGCTCCGAGATGGATTATTCCTGCGGCGTCGGGACAAGCCTGTCCGTATGTGAAAACGTGAGCCATAACATCGTGACGGGTTATCTTTTCGCGCTCTGTTGCCATTTCATAGTCAACGTCGTTTATGTGCTCCTCCAGCTGCTTCACCTGTGCCTCTGTAATAGGGAGACCGAGCTTCATTTCGGCTCTTGCGAGAGCTACCCAGAGCTTTCTCCATGTAGTGAACTTTTTATCCGCAGAGAAAATATACTGCATTTCCTCGCTTGCATAACGTGTGCAGAATGGGCTTTCATAGCTGTTGATATTACCGCTCATGTTGATTTTACTCCTTTTACATCAATTGTCGTACTTCGACAGTACATCAATTCAATTATATCATCATAAGCCTGTCATGTCAATAAAAAAGGCGGCACGGAGCCGCCTTAGTTTTGATGAAATTTTGCTTTATTTCTGTGTAAATTACCCATTGACATCACAGCTCGTCCATAGAGTCCTGCTTTGTTTCCCCGATATGGTCGTCAGGGCTGTTCTGAGGAATCGTCACATCTGACATGGAGTCTGAGGCAGTTCTTTTGCGGTCGTCTATCATCTGCTGATAGGGATTCTTTATGCCGTACTGCCTGATGTCCATTTCCTGGTCGAAAAAGCGCTCGTTGAACTGCGGAAAGCCGTCGGCTTCTTCGAGCTTGTGGTAGGTCACGTTTATTTTAAGGTTGATGACTGCCGCTGTGCCCACTATTGCCAGCAGTACCAGATGTATCATCGAGAATTTGCCGAAGATGTTGAAATCGTAGAACAGCTTGTTCTCATACGGGCTGAGGAACATCAGGAGCAGCTGATTCATCACCAGTACACCTATGAGTGCCATGAGTGAGAAGTCGTGATATCTGTAGCAGCCCTTCCACGCTAAATAGGCTGCAATGGGTACCACTATCAGTGCGTCAAGTGCGCCTGCGACTACATATGAGATAAGTCCCATAAATATCGCTGCGGGCAGATATACTGCAAGAGGCGCTATATAGAAGAATATCAGCTTTGAGCGGATACTCTGTACTCTGTTGTAAAGGGTTCTGTTGTGTGCAAATTCCTGTGACCTAACGTTTCGGTTATGGCCTAATTCGTCGATTTGTGCCATATATGCTGCGCCTCCTTATGTACAGTGGGTTATTGCTTAGTATGCGCCGTCGTCCAGCTTTTTAGCCATGAAGCAGTAAGCGATAGAGAAAACGAGTCCTAAAACAGCGGAGCTCTTGTTGTCCGAGCCGATGAATGATATGATGTTGAGCACCATAAGTATCGCCGCCAGCTTGAAGCACATATTGTAGTTCTCCTTTACGCCGTAGAAAGCCATAAACAGAGCTATTGCAGTCGGTATGAGAGCCAGCAGGATAGCGAGTATAGCTACACCGCCGAAGGCAGCTTCTCCGCCTGTTTTTCCTGCGGTAGCAGCGCCGACGCCTGCTATGCCCAGTATGCCGATAATGGCGATAATGCCGTAATAAACGAGCAGTAATATGCTCATGACCTTGAATGCTATTTTCATTTTGATTTTCCTCCTATATCATGTACAAAAATATATTAAACCGAAGCCTGCGTGGGAGCTCGGGCTTAATCGCTTATAACATCGTCTGTGTGGACTATGACAGTATTTTCCATGAGCTCAAAGCCTGCTGCGGCAGCTGCCGCGGATACCTCGCTGAGCGGAACAGATGTCATTTTGCTTCGTGAAGCGCCGCTTCCGTTGGTTTTTCGCTCTTTTTTAGCGATAATGCTCCACATTATGATGTTTATTATGATGAATACCGCAGCCGCAGCTGCGATAACAAGTACCTCTCCTGTAGTCATATGTATCTCCTTTGCATTACAGCTCGGGACGGAACAGTGCGGCGGTGATGTTGTCGGTCTCGTCTCTGTCCTTGACGGTGTCGATGAGCTGTCGGAGCTGCTTCTGCATATCAGCCTTTGTGGTCAGCTTTTTAGGCGAAAGCTCCTCGAAAAGCTCCTTTTCCGTGAGAACATGGCGGAAACCGTCGGAACATATCATGTAGTTGACGCCGTTTTCGAGGTCGCCAAGCTTTACCTCGGGGAAAACATCGTCGGTAACGCCGATACACTGCACAAGAGCGTTCCTGAGGGGATCGATGCGAGCCTCCTCGGGAGTCATATTTCCCAGCTTTACCTCGCGGTTGACAAAAGTGTGGTCGTCGGTGAGCTGGCTCAGCTTATCCGACACCTTGTATATACGGGTATCGCCTACGTGGAAGGTCATGAACTGCGAATCCACGGCGATAATGCCTGTTGCGGTAGTGCCCAGCTGCATACACTCGCGCCTGCCGTAGGCAACAAGCTTTGCGTTAAGGCGGCGGAGCCTGCTTATTACGTTATGGGCGGCAGTATGCCAGTCCCACTCGGGCAGCTCAAAGGGCAGCTCCCTGTCGAACCATTCGGCGAAGCTGCGGACTACCTCGGCGCTGGCAAGCTCTCCCCGTGAGAGTCCTCCCATGCCGTCGCATACCAGTATCAGCGCGGCTCTGCCTGTATTTGTTTTAGCAGTCTTTATGCATACGCTGTCCTGATTTATCTTTTTGGCGATACCCACATCGGTATCACAGGCTGCAATATATTCCATAATTTCCCCTTGTGACGCACATCATACGTCTGTGAAATCGAATTCTTCGTTTGAAAGTGTGAGCACGTCGCCGCTTTTCAGCTTTATCTCCCTTTCGGGGAGCAGGGGCGTGCCGTTTATATAGGTCTTGTTGGTGGAGTTGTTGTCCTCGATGAAGCATGAGCCGTCACGGGTGTAGATAGTGGCGTGAACTCGGCTGACGGTCCTGTTTTCGGTAACGCAGAAGTCAACGCGGTCGCGTTCCTTGCCTATCCTGAACACAGGCTTGCTGATATTCACGGTAACTCCCGTAGAGCGCCTTGTGAGGGTAGGATATCTCACTTCAACATGAGGTCTTTCCTGCTTTATGAGCTCGGGGAGGGGCTGACGCTTTTCCTCGTTTATAGAGGGCAGCACCTTTGGCTCGGGCTTCTGCACCGCAGGCACGGGTGCCTTTACGGGCTTTGGTATATTGAACTGGTGAGTGTCGCCGCTCTGCTGAACAGGCGGTATAACTCTCGGTGTGCGGACGGGCTGCTCCTGAGAAGCAGGTCTGCTGAACTGTCTGTGGTCGTAGGACTGACCGAATATCTCGGGACAGGTCTCGCGGATATACTCCTTGGTCTGGTATATGCTGAAAACCCGCATACCGATGACGTAATTCATGAAGCTGTCTATGTTGGCGTAGGTGTTCTGGTCTGCGTATTTAGCGTAAGTGGAGATCTTGCGCAGGCAGTTCACTATGCCGTCGTTGAAGCTCTCGTTGTACCAAAGCGGCAGATAAAACAGGTGGATATCGCAGTTTTCGGGAGAAACCGTGACGAAATCAAGGTCAAGTACGATATTCTGCATATTAAATCCGCAGTTTTCAGCCACTTCAAGTATATCGAGAAGATTTGAAACTATTCGGAAATATTTTTTTGTGTCGACGCCGCTTTTCAGGAGGTGCATGAGGGGGATACCCCTTGCGCCTGTGAATTCAAGCTTGTCTGCGGCTGTGGAGCGCGGTACGAGCCAGCCCTTTATGCGATTGTCTATGAAATAGTTGTATTCGGCTTCGTTGAGCATTTCGCTGCCCATGAATCTGCAGTGTATGCACACCTCGCCGTTTTTTTCGGAAAATCTAAGCTTTGCCACGTTACCGCTCCTTTCGGTTTGCTGTTTAATATTATACAATATTATGTATGCAAAGTCAAGATTTTACTGTAGGGGACGACGTTCACCCGTTACGTATTATCGGGCGGATAATATCCGCCCCTGCAAGCTAAAGACTCGGAACGCCGAAGACGGCGTTCCCTACAGGTAATTTGTTCATAATTCCAAATTTGAGCCGCTGTAATTGTGCATATTTTTGAAATGGGAATATTTTCAGCTCATATGCTTGACTTTTTTATAAAAATATAGTACAATAATTGTAATTGTCATAGAGACAGGAAATATGAGCTTAAAGGCTTATCTGCGCACTGGCAGACCTGAAAAAAAGCTCAAAAACAGGAGGCATGACTGTGAAAAAGACAGGCAAAAAAACTTTCTTCATTGTCGTTGCTTTTATCGCTATTTTCGCCGTAACATCAGTTCTTGGCATTGATAAGCTCTACGGCGACAACAGGACCACCTACGTCAAGGGCGTTGACGATATCCGTCTTGGTATCGATATCAAGGGCGGTGTTGACGTTACCTTCGGTCCCGCAGGCGACTTCGACGCTGACGAAGCTCAGCTGGATTCCGCTACCGAGGTCATCAAGACAAGACTTTCTTCACTCGGTATCACGGATAACGAGGTCTACAGCGATACAAAGAGCGACAGAATTATCGTTCGCTTTCCTTGGAAGGTCGGCGAATCAAACTTCGATCCCGAATCTGCCGTTAAGGAGCTCGGCGAAATGGCTGAGCTGACATTCCGTAAGGGCACTGATACAACTACTGACGCAGAGGGAAATACCATTCCTTCAGGTGAGATCGTCCTCACAGGTGACGATATCGCTTCTGCAAAGAGCCAGTACTTACCTACAGACGACGGCAAGGATCTGGAATATGTTGTTTCACTTGAGCTCAAGTCAGACGGTGAAAACTCAGGTAAAGAGAAGTTCGCTGCTGCTACAGGCGAGCTCATGGGTACTGAAACACCTATCTCTATCTGGATGGATAACACTATGATATCTGCTCCGAGAGTAAACAGCACTATCACAGACGGCAGAGCTCAGATCTCAGGCAGCTTTGACGCTGATTCTTCAAAGAAGCTTGCTGACCAGATAAATTCAGGTGCTCTTCCGTTCAAAATGGAGACAAAGAGCTTCAGGACCATTTCTCCTACAATGGGTGAAGGCTCACTGGACGCTATACTCCTTGCAGCTCTCATCGCATTCGTCGGAATAGCTGTATACATGATATTCCTCTACAGACTTCCCGGTTTTGTTGCTGTTATCGCACTCTGCGGACAGGTAGCAGGTTCTATCGCAGCTATCACAGGCTGGTTCGGCTTCATGAACGGCTCGACTCTTACCATACCCGGTATCGCAGGTATCATACTTGCAGTAGGTATGGGAGTTGACGCAAACATCATCACAGGCGAGCGTATCAAGGAAGAGCTCAGAACAGGCAAGTCACTTGACGCTGCTATAAAGATAGCTTACAAGAGAGCATTCTCCGCTATCCTCGATGGTAACATCACAAACGTTATCATCGCAGTTATCCTTATGGGCGCTTTCGGTGTTCCCGACAGCTTCTTCTCAAAGATACTCAACAAGACTATTTTCTTCGCATTCGGCGCTACAGCTGAGGGCGTTGTTTACTCCTTCGGATTTACCCTGCTCGCAGGCGTTATCTGCAACTTCATCTTCGGAGTATTTGCTTCAAGACTTATGGTAACATCACTCTCCAAGTTCAAGTGCTTCAAAAACAGAAAGCTTTACGGAGGTGATACGAAATGAGCAAGAAAGATACTCAGAAAGAAGTCGTATTAACTCCCAAGAAGGTATATAACTTCTGTTCAAAGAAAAAGCTCATACTCGGCGTTGTTATCGGCGTTCTGCTCGTATTCATCGCAGGAGCTATTATAAGAGGCATTCATCTCGCTATCGAATTCAAGGGCGGTACTCTTATCACCTACACTTATCAGGGCGAGATCAATACAAACGATGTTGCTTCCGCAGTAAAGGACGTCGTTGGTTCAACTGTTGTAGTAAGAACAGGTGAGAGCCTTGACTCAGGCGGAAAGCAGGTAACTATCTCGTTTACCTCTGATCAGGGACTTACTGTTGACAGACAGACAGAGCTCACTACAGCTCTGAGAGAAAAGTTTGCCGAAAACGACCTTGAGATATACGATTCAAACGACGTTAATCCTACATCGGGACGTGAGTTCCTGCTCAAGTGTCTGGTAGCAGTCGTTTTCGCTGCTATCGTCGTTATCATCTATATCGCTATCCGATTCAAAAATATCGGCGGCTGGTCAGCAGGTGTGTGCTCAATATTCGCTCTCTGCCTCGACCTTCTCGTTGCGTTTACAGCTACAGTAGTATGCAAATTCAACATCGATTCAAATATCGTTGCTGTATTCCTTACTATCCTCGGTTACTCTATCAACAACACTATCGTTATCTACGACAGAATCAGAGAGAACCGCAAGCTTATGCCAAAGGCTTCTCTTAACGAGCTTATCAATGTAAGCTGCACACAGTCGCTTACACGTTCTATCAGAACATCTATCACAACTATCGGCACAATGCTCATAGTTACAATAGTTGTTATGGTAACAGGCTATGATTCGCTCCTCAGCTTCTCTGTTCCGCTTATGATGGGACTTATCTCAGGTACGTTCTCATCACTCTTCGTTGCACCTGTAACATGGTCATGGTGGATGAACAAGAGAGCTGCAAAGGGAAAGACTTCCAAGTAAAATCAAAACCGTCCGCAAAAAGCGGACGGTTTTTTGTATGTTGTTTGTATGTAGGGGCGGCGTTTCGCCGCCCGTGTGATACGTGGTTCTGGTTTGGCGGGCGACGGGACGTCGCCCCTACAACTAATCACTAATCACTAATTACTAAAAATGCGCTCCGTCGGAGCGCATTTTTTACTTGAAATGTTTCTGTGATATTTTCAGACGGTTCATAGCGCGGTTGAGAGCAGCCTGAGTCTCATAGTACTCCTTGATGCTCTGCTTCTGCCTGAGGCGTTCCTCGGCGCGTTCACGGGCTTCCTGAGCGCGTTTGATGTCTATTTCCTCGGGAAGCTCACAGGTCTCCGCAAGGATAATGGAAGAATCGGGCATTACCTGTATGAAGCCCTCGGAAATGGCGGCATACTTCCATTCGCCGTCCACAAGGTACTTCAGCTCGCCTGTGGGGAGACAGGTTACAAGAGGCTCATGTCCTGCCATTATACCGAGAAGTCCGTCTATAGCGGTTATAACGAGGTGCTCCACCTCGCCGCTGAAAAACACACGGTCTGTAGCGATTATTTCAAGGTGAAAGGTCTTAGCCATTGTTAAGCCTCCCTATTACTCGTCGATCTGACGAGCCTTCATGATAACGTCGTCTATAGTTCCTGCCATGAGGAATGCAGCCTCGGGGTACTTGTCCATATCGCCGTCGATGATAGCCTTGAAGCCCTCGATAGTGTCCTTTAACGGCACGTACTTGCCCTTGAGACCTGTGAAGTTCTCCGCAACGTTGAACGGCTGTGAGAGGAACTTCTGTATCTTTCTTGCACGGTATACAGCCAGCTTGTCATCTTCGTCAAGCTCCTCCATACCGAGGATAGCGATGATATCCTGCAATTCCTTGTATTTCTGGAGAAGCTCCTGTGTGCGTCTTGCCACGGTATAGTGCTCCTCGCCGACTATCTCGGGTTCGAGGATACGTGAGTTGGACTCCAGAGGATCAACGGCAGGGTAGATACCCTGCTCGACTATCTTACGGGAAAGTACCGTAGTAGCGTCAAGGTGTGCGAAGGTTACCGCAGGAGCAGGATCGGTAAGGTCGTCCGCAGGGACGTAGACTGCCTGTACTGAGGTTATAGAGCCGTTTTTCGTAGAGGTGATACGCTCCTGAAGCTCGCCGACCTCGTTAGCCAGAGTAGGCTGATAGCCAACGGCAGAGGGCATACGACCGAGAAGAGCCGATACCTCGGAGCCTGCCTGTACGTAACGGAAGATATTGTCGATAAAGAGAAGAACGTCCTTGTGCTCGCGGTCACGGAAGTACTCAGCCATAGTAAGACCTGTCTGAGCAACACGCATACGTGATCCGGGGGGCTCGTTCATCTGACCGAAAACGAGAGCGGTCTTGGAGATAACTCCCGATTCCTGCATTTCGTTCCAGAGGTCGTTGCCCTCACGGGAACGCTCTCCGACGCCTGTGAATATGGAGTAGCCGCCGTGCTCGGTGGCGATATTTCTGATAAGCTCCTGAATGAGGACGGTCTTACCAACACCTGCACCGCCGAAAAGTCCTATCTTACCGCCCTTAGCGTATGGAGCGATAAGGTCGATGACCTTGATACCTGTTTCGAGGACTTCTACAACAGGGCTCTGGTCCTGAAAAGTAGGAGCCTTGCGGTGTATCTCCCATTTTTCCTCGGTCTCGACGTCACCCTTCTTGTCGATAGGCTCGCCGAGGACGTTGAACATACGTCCGAGAGTCTGCTCGCCTACAGGCACCTTGATACAGGAGCCTGTGGAGGTGACCTCCATATTCTTGCTGAGTCCCTCGCTGGACGCCAGCATGATACAGCGGACTATGTGGTTGCCCATATGCTGAGCGACCTCCATAACGCGCTTTTTGCCGTCGACCTCGACGGTGAGGGCGTCCCTTATCATAGGGAGCTTTCCAGCGCCGAATTCAACGTCTATAACAGGTCCGATGACCTGTGTGATTCTGCCTTTTTCCATTGCTTTCTCCTTTGTTTAAGAGAATTTGGGATAAACCAATTGTAGGGAACGCCGTCTCGGCGTTCCACATAATTTATGTAACATTATGTAGGGGAGGGCGCCCTCGCCCTCCCGCGATAGACGTATAATTTCGATCGGGAGCCCGAGGGCGGCGTTCCCTACGATTATTCAACGAGAGACTGTGCTCCGCCGCATACCTCGGTTATCTCCTGAGTGATAGCCGCCTGTCTTGCACGGTTGTACAGCAGGGACAGGTCTTTTATCATGTCCTTTGCGCTGGTAGTAGCCGCGTCCATAGCGGTCATACGGGACTGCTGCTCACAGCAGAACGCCTCTACCATAGCTCCGTAGATGATACCCTTTGCGTACTGTGGGATAAGGTAGTTCATTACCTCCTCGGGAGAGGGCATGAACGAAGCCTTTGGCAGCTTCTTCATAGTACCGTCAGCCGCCTTGCCGAAGTGCTTTCGCTCAAAGGGCAGCAGCCGCAGGGTTCTTGTCTCCTGTAGGCTCGAATTGACCATATCCGTATAGATGAGATATACCTCGTCCAGCTCGCGGTTCTCGAACTTTTCCAGAACTATCTCCGCCACTTCCTTTGCTCTGTAGAGCGTTGGATTTTGGGTGGTATAGAGGAACTCGCCGTCAACGGAAGCCTTTTTGCCGCTGTTGATACGCCTCTGGTAGTACATTCTGCCTACCTGTCCCATAACGAAGAGGTAGCAGTTATCAAGGTCGGCAGCCTCGTCCAGCTTCTGGTCGGTATATTTGAGTATGTTGTGATTGTAGCTTCCGCAGAGTCCCTTATCGCCTGTGATGACGATATAGCCCTTTTTACGCTTATCCTCGGGGATATCCTTACGTCTGTCGAAGTAGAGCTGACGGGTGTGCGGAGTGTGCTCCAGAACGCTCTCAATGGTGGACTGGAGCTTGTAGAAGTAGGGCTCTGTACACTCAAGGGACTTCCTTGCCTTTTTCAGCTTGGAGGACGACATGAGGTACATAGCATTGGTGATTTTCAGTATCTGCTGGATACTTGCGATCCTTTCACGGATCTCTCTCATGTTAGGCATAGCTTGTCACCGCCTTATTCTTCAAAAGCTGTGAGTATTCTTTCGATACGGTCTGCAAGATCGTCGGTGAGGACCTTATTCTCATCTATCTCGGAGGTTATATCCTGACCGTAGCTTCTGATATATGTCATGAGGTCTGTGCGGTATTCTCTCAGCTCCTTGAGGGGGATGCCCTTGAAGAAGCCGTGCTGTGCCGCATAGAGGAGTATTACCTGCTCGGAGTGGGGCAGTGGATTATACAGGGGCTGTTTAAGCAGCTCTGTGAGCATTCTGCCGTGGTCGAGAAGCTCTGTTGTGGACTGGTCAAGCTCCGAGGAGAACTGTGTGAATATCTCCATTTCCTTGAACTGAGCAAGGTCGATTCGGAGATTTCCCGAAGCCTTCTTCATAGCCTTTGTCTGAGCCGCGCCGCCCACACGGGATACGGAAAGTCCGTAGTTCACCGCAGGACGGAGACCTGAGTTGAAAAGCTCGCTCTCTAAGAATATCTGACCGTCTGTGATAGAAATAACGTTGGTCGGGATATATGCGGAGATATCGCCTGCCAGAGTCTCGATGATAGGCAGAGCTGTCAGCGAACCGCCGCCGTGCTCGTCGTCAAGACGGCTGGAGCGCTCGAGAAGTCTCGAATGGAGGTAGAATACGTCACCCGGGTAAGCTTCACGTCCTGGGGGACGGTGGAGCAGGAGGGACATGGCTCTGTATGCAACGGCGTGCTTTGAAAGGTCGTCGTATACTATGAGTACGTCCTTGCCCTTTGACATGAAGTACTCAGCGATAGCCGTGCCCGAATAAGGCGATATATACTGGAAAGGCGCAGGATCGCTTGCCGAAGCCGAAACGACTACGGAATAGTCCATAGCGCCGTACTTTTTCAGTGTGTTTACTATCTGTGCAACGGTAGAGGACTTCTGACCTATGGCAACATAGATACAGATAACGTCCTGTCCCTTCTGATTGATTATGGTATCAACGGCGATAGAGGTCTTACCTGTCTGTCTGTCGCCGATAATGAGCTCACGCTGTCCGCGTCCGATAGGGAACATGGAGTCGATAGCGAGGATACCTGTCTGCAATGGGGTATTTACGGGCTTACGCTCGATAACACCCGGAGCTTCGCGCTCGATAGGGAAGTAGTCCTCAGCCTTGATAGCTCCCAGACCGTCGATAGGCGAGCCGAGAGCGTCAACTACACGTCCGAGGAGCTCGTCGCTTACGCCGATACCTGCTCTCTTGCCTGTTCTGATAACGGAAGAGCCCTCTGTAAGACCGTGGTCGTCACCAAGAAGAACGACGCCGATGGACTTCTCTTCAAGGTTCTGAACGATACCTCTGATGCCTGTTTCAAACTCGACAAGCTCGCCGTACATTACGGAATTCATGCCGTAAACTCGTGCGATACCGTCGCCAAGACGGGTGATGAAGCCTGTTTCCGTAGCGCCTGACTTTACGTCAAAGTCGCGCACCTCTGTTTTGAGAACGGAAATGATATCGCTGTTCTTGCTTTTTACAGAGGAAGGAGCGTCTACGTATTCAGCCGCCTTGGTCTGGAGAGTGTCCTTCATAAGGCGGAGACTTGTGCGGTAGCTCTTGTCGTATTCAAGGTCGCCTGCGTTGAGTATGAAGCCGCCGATGATATCGGGATCGTGCTTGTACTCTATGTCAACGTCCTCTTTGACGAACTTCTCCATGATGAACTTGCGGAGATCAGCCTGCTGAGACTCCGTAAGGGGAGTAACATAGCGGACTACAGCCTTGATGCTGCCCTGCTTGTCGAGGAGCATATCCTCGTACTCGTCAAGTATCTCGCCTATATTTGCCACAGCGCCGCTGCGGACAGTATTTATCATGAATTTCTGTACCGATTCGGGGAAAAGCTTGCTGATTATGCCGCGCTTTTCGTCGTGAGTAACAAGGGGATTTGCAAGAGTATCAGCCACATCGGGGCAGGTCTCCAGCACACGCCTTGTCTCGGAGCAGTCAGTCTGGGAAACGTCCAGACGTACCAGCTCTTTCAGGAGTTCTCTGTCTGTGTCTCTCATTTCTTGCCCTCCTCATCGGAAAGGAACTTATCTACAAGCTTGCGGTTCTTTTCGTCGTCAACATTCTCGCCGATGATCTTGGAAGCAGCCTCGATAGCAAGGTCTGCGATCTCGGACTGAGCCTGACGGAGAACGCGCTTTCTCTCGTTTTCTATGGTCTTGTCGGCGTCGGCAACTATCTTTTCAGCCTCCTCCTGAGATTTCCTGATAATTGCACTGCGCTCGGATTCAGCGTCCTCATGCGCCTTCATGATTATCTGGTTAGCCTTTTCCTTGGCTTCGCTGATAGATTCCTCATATTGCTGACGGAGCTCTTCAGCCTCAGCCTTTGCCTTTTCGGCAGAGTCGAGGTTATCCTGTATAGTACGTGTACGATCAGCCTTCATCTTGTTTATAGGCTTGAAAAGGAATATCCTCAGCAGAATAAACAATATCAGTACATTTATGACAGTCTCGACAATGTACCAGAATTCAAATTTGATCATTATATGCCCTCCTTATGTGTATCTGCTTCGGCTTATGCCTTGCCGATAATAAGGATAGCGATAACGAATCCGTAGATAGCGGTAGCCTCTGCGAGAGCACAGCCCAGCAGGAGAGCTGTTCTGATATCGCCCTTTGCCTCGGGCTGACGAGCGATAGATTCTGTAGCCTTAGCTGTAGCGATACCTATACCTACACCTGCACCTGCGCCTGTAAGAACGGCGATAGCAGCGCCAATTGCGATGAGTCCCATTTTAATATACCTCCATATATGTGATTATGCCTTACCGATGATAAGAATAGCGATAACGAAGCCGTAAATAGCAGTAGCCTCTGCGAGAGCACAACCGAGAAGCAGTGCTGTTCTGATGTCGCCCTTTGCCTCGGGCTGTCTTGCGATAGATTCTGTAGCCTTAGCTGTAGCGATGCCTATACCTACGCCTGCACCTGCGCCTGTAAGAACGGCGATAGCAGCGCCGATTGCGATAAGTCCCATAAATTTATACCTCCGTGAAGTTGAAGTTATTCTTCCTCAATGGCTTCAGCCATGTAAAGTGAAGTAAGGAATACGAATACATAAGCCTGTAAGAGTCCGTCGAAAATATCGAAGTATGCGCTTGCGATAACAGGAACGCCTATTGCGCAGAGACCTGTTTTTATAAGCTCCATGACTACGAATGCACCGAGGACGTTACCGAAAAGTCGCATACACAGCGACAGCGGTCTTGTCACAAGGTCCAGCAGATTTATAGGGTTCAGCAGGCTCTTGAGCCATTTCAGCGGTCCCTTTTCGATGATGAACGACAGCTGAACGGCGATTATAGCGACGCCTGCCAGAGCAGCCGTGACGTTTACGTCCTTTGTGGGCGGAACGAAGCCGAACAGACCTATTAAATTGGCAAATGCTATGTAAATTATCAGAGTTTCGAGGAATGGCAGGTATTTTTTGCCCTTATGACCGAGTATGCCGAGGAAAAAGTTATCCAGCCAGTCGATTATGCCCTCAAGTATGCACTGAGAGCCTGTGGGTACTTTTTTGAGCTTTCGTGTAAATATTATGGACAAAAGAACGATAACTGCCATTATTATCCACGTTACCACACATGAATCGGCAACGGGTATACCTCCGAGAATCGGTATCGTAAAGGCGGTCTTGGATTGCAGCTCTTCCAAAAGATTGTCCATTTAAACACCTTCTTTCAGTATGGCTTTGTGCCAAAATAATAAAACGGAGACTGCAATTACACAAATCTCCGTTGATTGAGTCTTGATAGAGTATAGATATACGGTCCGACGGACTTTTTTCAAGCAGCGGTGGTATATCCTTTCCACACCCTTATATAATATAACAAAATCCGTCCATTGTCAAGAGTTTGACGAAAATTTATGCATAATCATTGGGAATATCAAAATATATATTTTGTTACTTTCCGTCGCCCTCTGAGAGCTTTATTGCGCGGTCAAGGCGCTCTATAGCACCTGAGTTGAGCTTTTCCGTGAGACGTATGCGGTCAAGCTCTTTCTTGAACGCGCCAAGCTCGTTGGCTATCTTGCGCATAATGTCTTCGTTCTGTATCTGCTTGTCCTCTAAAGCGCATACTCTTTTGATAAGGTCGTTGACGTTTGCGGCAAGAAGCTCGTTGGCGTTATTCTGTTTTTCGCCGAATTCCGTAAGCTTTTCGCCTGCTTTGAGGGTACCTATCTTCTCGTGACCTGTAAAGGTGCGCATTTTCTCGTTTGTAAGCTTTAAATCGGACAATTTGTTCACTTCCTGTTCTTTTGTTTTTCTGTTTCTTTATTGTTCTTTTCCGAGGAAAGTCCCTTAGGACATGAGCTTTTCGCGCCAGTAGTTGAGAGTGTCCTCAACGGTCTGCTCCATGGTTATCTCGGCTTTCCAGCCTGTATCGCCGAAGATTCGGGACACATCGGGTTCTATCAGCGGTATGTCCGAAGCTCTCATGCGGCTGGGGTCCTGCTTTACTTCGATATTGCATTTTGCGAAAGACAGAGCAGTATCCAGTATGAACTGTATATCCACAGCTCTGCCCCTGCCCACGTTGTAGACAGTGCCGCTTTTGCCCTTTTCACCGAGGAGCCTGTAGGCTCTCACAACGTCGCGGACGTCAGTGAAATCGCGCTTTGCTGAGAGATTTCCCACGCTTATGACGGGCTCGCGGAGGCCTTTTTCAATTTCCGCTATCTGACGGCAGAAATCCGAGATAACGAAGATATTGCTCTGTGCAGGTCCCGAGTGGTTGAAAGCGCGAACCATGATTATATCCATTTTGTAGGCGCGGGCGTATATCTCGCCCAGCATACCCTGACAAGCCTTTGTAGCGGCATAGATATTGCCGGGATTCAGCGGTTCGGACTCGCTGAGCGGACAGGCTCCCTCACGGATATAGCCGTATTCCTCGCCTGAGCCGATGAGCACGGTGCGAATGTCCTGCTTTTTGGCTTCGCGGAGAGCTTCAAGTACGTTTATGCTTCCCACAACGTTTATTTCTGCGGTGAGCTGAGGTTTTTTCCACGATACGGAAACGGAGCTCTGAGCCGCAAGGTGATATACGATATCGGGGGATATTTTGTCAAGAAGCGCCGATATATCCTCTTTTTTCAGGATATCCAGCGGATATGAGGGACAGCTTTCGCTTATATTCTCATTAGGCAGACAGGTCGCGTGTACCTCCCAGCCTGCGGAGCTGAGCTCGCGGATAAGATAGCCGCCCACAAAGCCTGCCGCACCGATTATCAATGCTTTCAAATGTCTGCCCTCCTGTTTATTTCAGTAATTCGTATAGGTCGTTCAGTATCTTTTTCTCGTTGAAGTCCGTCTGTACGCGCTCTGCGGCGGCTCTGCCGTATTTTTCGCGGAGCTCCTTATCCTCTGCGAGGAGAGTTATCGCCTTTGCCAGAGCCTTTGGCGACGAGGGCGGTACGGTAAGTCCTGTTTTGCCGTGGAGACTTACATATGGAACTCCCGAGGGGAGAGATGTGTTGATTACGGGCTTTCCGTAGACCATAGCTTCAAGCTGTACTATGCCGAATGCTTCGCTTGGAGCTACCGACGGGAGCACGAAGATATCGCAGTCGGCGTAAGCCTGACGGAGCTCCTCATCGGGGAGAAATCCCAGAAAATGTACCTTGTCCTCCATGCCGTGAGCGGCGGCGTAGCCTTTCAGCCTGTCGCCCAAATCGCCTGTGCCTGCAATGAAAAGCTCACAGCCCTTTACCTTTGTAAAGGCGCGGAGAAGCACGTCAACGCCCTTGTAATAGACAAGTCTGCCTGTGAAGAACACCTTGACGCTGCTCTTGTCAGTGGCTCTTTCGGTGAGCACGGGACGGCGCTGTACGGCGAGGTACTCCTCGGGGATTATTCCGTAGGGGAGAACTCTGCACTTGTCCGCAAATTCGGGCAGATACAGTGAGTGCTTAACGTGTCCCTCCGTAGCCGTCAGTATGATATCAGCCCTTTTCAGCAGATAGCGCATGAACGGCTTGTAAAAGAGCATGAGTTTTTTCTGCTTTACGATGTCGCTGTGCCATGAGACTACCACTTTGCCCTTGAATCCCGACAGCATGAGTGCAGCGTCAGCAAGGGGAAAGGGTACGTGTATGTGTACGATGTCGGCTTTTTTAGACATTTTTCGCAGATATCGGATAAACGACAGCGATATGGGACATTTGAAATAGGTCCCGAAGCTTCCTGCACGGGTAATGTCAACGCCGCACATCTTCTCGCGGATAGTCCTGCCCCGTCCGTCGCGGCAGACCAGAGCCTTTACCTCGACGCCGTCAAGCCTGCCAAGCTCCTCGGAATACTGCCTGATTATGGTTTCTATACCGCCGATATGGGGATAATAAGCTTTGTTTACTTCAAGGATTCGCAGTTTTTTATTCATGTTTCAGCTCCCTGTATACGTCCATGAGCATTTTTGCGGAGCGCTCCCATGTGAAGCCCTGCGCTCTTTCAAGTCCTCGGCGGCTCAGCTCTTCGCGGAGCTTTTCGTCGCTGTAGAGCCTGTAAAGTCCCTTTGCTATGCTCTTTACGTCGTATGCGTCGCAGATAACTGCGCAGTCGCCTGTTACCTCGGGGAGTGAAGCCTCACCCGAAGCAAGCACGGGTACTCCGCAGGCCATAGCCTCTAAAGGCGGCATACCGAAGCCCTCGTACAGTGACGGGAAAACGAATGCCAGAGCACCGCACATGAGAGGATTCATGTCCTCTGAGGGGACGTATTTTGTGAAGATGATATTCTTTTCCATGCCAAGCTTTTCAACTCGGCTGTAAATTCCCTTGTCGAGCCAGCCCTTGCCCCCTGCAAGCACTAATTTCGGAGCTTTTTCTCCGACCTTTTTGGCAAATGCCACATAAGCCGATATAAGGCGCTCTAAGTTCTTGCGTGGCTCGATAGTACCCACATAGAGGAAGTAATCTCCCTCTATCTCAAGTGACTTCTTCACCTCGGGGATACGCTCAGGCTCTGTGCAGGGGTGAAAGCGCTCGAGGTCGACTCCGCAGGGAACGACTCTTATCTTGCTCTCACATTTGGGGAAATATTTGATTATCTCGGTCTTGGAAAATTCCGAGTCCGTAACGATAAGGTCTGCACGCCTTATGGAGCGTTTCAGACCTATATCAAGCATATATTTAGTCCTGCCGCGGACTGTCTCGGGAAAGGTCTTGTACACCATGTCATGGACGGTGACTACCTTTTTGCCGTGGACAAAGGGCGGCACTATATAGTTGAAGAAATGGGTGATATGGGACTTTCTGCCGAAGAAGAACGAGTAGGGAACAGGCAGAAAGGTGCTGACAGCTCTGTAGACAAAGCCCGAAAAGCCCGATGTATTGAGCTTTATATCCTTGCCTGCAAGCTGCTTCACGCGCTTTACGCGCTCATTATCGCCGCTTGTAAAGAAGCTGTATTCGTATTTGTTTTCGGGGTAAAGCGATGCTACAGCCTGAGTCTGTCCAAGCTCGCACCAGCCTATGCCCGTCATTTTTTCGCTGCAAATAGGCACAGCGTCGAAGGTGATGTTCATAATAGCTCCTGTTTATCTGCTCAAAATAAGCAGATATATCGTAAAAATAAGCAATCCTGCCGATAAGGCGAGGAATATGCAGAAATAAGAGATACAGCCTATAAGAGAATACTTCTGTACATATACAGTTTTTTTGTCATCTCTGTCATATAGAAGTGTCAGCTGCTGTTTTTTCATTTTTCGTGAAGCCGCTGCAAAATCGCGGACAGCTTCCTCATGGTACGCTCCGTCATCAGTGGTATAGCCGAATATAGCCTTAGCATTCCTGCCGTATATCTGCCACCGCAGGAATCTGCCCTCGGTGCGCAGGCCTGTTTTTTCAAGCCTTATGCATTTTCTGAGACTGAAAAAAGACGACAGCGTTATAGCACCCATAATTCCGTTGAAAGCTGCGGCAATAGCTATAGCAGGGCTGAAAATAAAGCCTATCGCTATAAGAAGTGCTGCACAGATAAGAGTCAACAGTGTTATCTTCACCATTCTTTTGGGCTGTTTTATCGCGAAATATATCACAGGTACAGCGAGAATGGCGAGATAGATAATGTCCCACCACAGATCGGGATCAATGAAAAATGCAGGTACGGTCAGTGCTGCGATAACGCCCAGCACGAGAAAAAGTGCGGAAAGCGAGCCCAGCGGATCGGCTATGAGCAGCTTGATATATTTTGCGATAAGAACGCCGATAATCACCAGACTGGGTACAGCTGCAAGTGCTATCAGACCATAATCCTCTAAGATCTCCTTGAATCTCTCCGAAAAGCTGAGCAAACAGATGAAATTCATCATATTTCCGCCTTAAAGCATTACCTTGTCTGCTATTTCTCTTTCAAGGTCGTCGATATAGCTGTCCGTCTGACTTACAGAGAAGCCCGAAGCAGGCAGGAACAGTATTTTCGCCTTTCTCAGCGGCATATGTCTTATTTTCAGCAGCTCTGCATTGATAACTGCGTCGGATATCATCATTCCGCTTATTCTGTCGATAAGCGCATTGTAGGCGTCTATCTTTGCGAGGACGTCATTTTTGACATAGCCCCCCAGCACAGTGTCAAAATAAATCTCATTTCCCATAGTAACGCTCCTTTCAGAAAGCGCTGTGTGTTTTACTTGAATGCTTTTGCGATACCTTTTTCAAGGTCTGCGATGTAGGCGTCGGTATCCTTCACGGAGAAGCCCGCCTTGCCGAAAAATCCGCCTTTTTCCCTGAACATAGGCTGCTGGTGGATAAGCTCCAGCTCAGCCTTTGCCTTGTCGTTGGGAAGACCGTTCTGCATTGCGGTTATGAGTGTATTGTATGCGTCCAGTTTGGCTATGAAGGACTCCTGATTGTAGCCACCCTTCTCGTAGCCTAAAATATCAAGCTCCATGCCCATATTTATACTCCCTTTTATCATTTTTACAGCAGACCGAACCCCTCTCAAAGGACTGTATCCCCAGTCCCTCCGACCTGCTGTTATGGTTTATATCAGCCAAGTATCTCCTTGACCTTTAATTCATTCTGTACAAGCTCCAAGTCGTTCTTTACCATGCGCTCAACAAGCTGTGAGAAGTTTATCTCGCGCTTCCAGCCGAGAGTTTTCTCAGCCTTTGAAGGATCGCCGAGAAGTATATCTACTTCGGCAGGACGGAAGAACTTCTTGTTTACCTTTACGATAGTCTTGCCGTTAGCCTTGTTGATGCCTATCTCGTCAACGCCTGTGCCCTTCCACTCAACCTCGATATCAAGGTGCTTGAAAGCAGTTTCAACGAACTCGCGGACAGTTCTTGTCTCGTTTGTAGCGATAACGTAGTCGTCGGGCTTGTCCTGCTGGAGCATGAGCCACATAGCGCGGACGTAGTCCTTTGAGTGTCCCCAGTCACGCTTTGAGTCCATGTTGCCGAGCTCCATGTACTCCTGTACGCCAAGCTTGATGCGTACAGCGGCGTCGGTTATCTTACGTGTAACGAACTCTATGCCGCGGCGCTCCGACTCGTGGTTGAAGAGGATACCTGAACAAGCGAAGAGGTTGTAGCTCTCGCGGTAGTTCTTTGTTATCCAGTGACCGTAGAGCTTAGCTACGCCGTATGGGCTTCTCGGGTAGAAAGGAGTTGTCTCCTTCTGGGGTATCTCCTGTACAAGACCGAACATCTCAGATGTGGAAGCCTGATAGAAGCGAGCCTCGGGCTTTACTATGCGGATAGCCTCCAGCATATTTGTAACGCCGAGAGCGTCTATATCTGCTGTGCCGAGAGGTGTATCCCAGCTTGTAGCAACGAAGGACTGAGCGGCAAGGTTGTATACCTCGTCAGCCTGTGATATCTTCATAGCGGAGATGAGAGACACAGGATCTGTCATATCGGCGTAGATAAGGTGCACCTTGTCCTTGAGGTGAGCGATATTGCCGTAATCAACGGTAGCCTTTCTTCTCCAGATACCGTAAACGTTATAGCCCTTTTCGAGGAGAAGCTCTGCAAGATAAGAGCCGTCCTGTCCTGTGATTCCTGTAATAAGTGCGTTTTTCATATTTATACTCCTTTTATTCAAATCTGAGCTGTAGGGGGCGATGCCCGCATAATAATTCTCAATTTATATAAATTCTGTTCTTTCCTGCTCTTTCAGCTGAGCAATGACCTTCTTTACGTCCTGTGTGTTGTTCTTTGAGCACACAAGGAGGACGTCGTCGGTATCGACGATTATGATATCTCTTGTACCAACAGCGGCTATAAGGCGCTTGCCGCCGCATATCGTGGTACGCTTTGAGTCAATGGTGATAACGTCGCCGTCGATGTAGTTCTTGTCGTCGTCGGTCTCGTTGATACGCTCAACTGCCAGCCAGCTTCCCACGTCGTCCCAGCCGAAGCTTCCGGGGATAGTGTAGATGTGCTTTGCCTTTTCCATGATGCCGAAGTCAACGGATTCGCTTCTGAATGCGGTGAACTCCTTAACGAGAACGTCCGTGAACTGCGGAGTGCCGAAAGCTTCTCCGATACGGACAGCTCCCTCGTATATATCAGGCATGAGAGCCTTTAGATTGAGCATAATGGAGGATATCTTCCATACGAACATACCGCTGTTCCAGAGGTATCTTCCCGAAGCAAGGTACTCTTTGGCGGTAGCAAGGTCGGGCTTTTCAACAAAGCGCTCAACTGCATAGACATCGCCCTTTTCCTCGCCGAAATTGATATAGCCGTAGCCTGTTTCGGGATATTCGGGAGTAATGCCTATGGTAACGAGGCGCTTGCCTTTTTCAGCGGCTTTTATAGCCTTTTTCAGAGTATTGATGTATATCTCCTCATAGCCGATGAGGTGGTCAGAGGGCAGTACCAGCATTACTGCGTCCTCGTATTTGCGGTTGATGACAGCCGCCGCAAAGGCTATACAGGGCGCGGTGTTCCTTGCGCAGGGCTCAGCCAGTATATTCTCCTTCGGGATATCCGGGAGCTGGTCGTGTACAAGGTCTGTGTAAGCTGCATTTGTAACGATGTAGATGTCCTCAGCCTCAACAATGGGCAGAAGTCTTTTTACGGTTTTCTGTATCATGGTCTCTCCGTCTTTTGTGAGGGAGAGGAACTGCTTGGGAGTAGCATTTCGGCTCTTTGGCCAGAAGCGCTCGCCACGTCCGCCTGCCATGATAACTGCGGTGGTCTTCATTTCTCTGTGTTCTCCTTTTTTTCGCTGTTCTTCGCCCCAAGGAGCAGCTCCTCGGTCTCGGCGTTGTTCTTTGGTGGGAAGAGCATTGTCTTTAATGTCATTAATATTATTTGAAGGTCGAGACGTATCGAGTAATTTTCTATATACATCAGGTCCATTTTCAGCTTGTCATAGGGTGTTGTGTCGTAGGCTCCCGTAACCTGCGCATAGCCCGTTAGACCTGCCTTTACTTTAAGGCGGAAGCCGAATTCGGGCATTTCCTTTTCGTATTCCTTGGTGAGCTCGGGACGCTCGGGACGCGGTCCTACCACGGACATATCGCCCCTCAGGATATTAAGGAGCTGAGGAAACTCGTCCACGCGGAATTTTCTCAGTATCTTTCCCACAGGAGTTATGCGGTCGTCTTCTTCCGAAGCGAGACGGGGCTTGCCGTCCTTTTCCGCGTCAACTATCATGCTGCGGAACTTGTAAACGTCAAACTCCCTGCCGTTGAGGGTAAGGCGCTTCTGCTTGTAGAACACGGGACCGCCGTCGTAGAGCTTTACAGCCAGTGCGGATATGAGCATGAAAGGCGCCGCAGGGATAAGCGCGATAAGTGAGAATATAACATCGAATACGCGCTTTAAGAGCTGCTGCTCGAAATCAAGTCCGTAATTTCGGCAGAGCATTAGAGGTGTATCGAAGAGACGGATATCATCTGCGCCTCTTATTATAATATCTGAGATTTTCGGGGCGATATACGCACGTTTGGAGTGCTCGAAGCAGAATTTCAGGTAATCGTTTCTCTGCTCGGCAGGGATATCGCATATGATAGCGCCCTCGTATTTCATAATTATCTCGCGGACCTTTTCCTCGGGCTCGTTTATGCTTATGGACTCGCATATCATGTACTTGTCCACACGCTGGCTCATTTTAAGGACTAAAGCCGCCGCCTGATGACTGCCATATATGATGACCAGCTTTCTGGGCGGATATATCATGAAGTACAGCTTGCCTGCAAGGAGAGTCCATAGGGCTATGACTCCCATATCCGCGCAGGTCATCAGCGCCACAGGAGCAACAGCCATGAAATGTCGTCCTATGAGGCTTATGAGAAAGTATGAAACTGTATTTACGCAGACCATTGATATCATCTGCGCGTACAGCATATCGGTCTTTTTGAGGTAGCCCAGCTTGAAGCCGCCGTAGGCTCGGAAAAAGAGCCATACCAGCAGGCAGTATATAGCGATGAGCACCCAGTTTCCTCGTCTGTAGTAGGGGAGCACTATCTCACCGCTGTAGTTCTTGTACCATACAAAGGCGAAAATGCCCGTAAGCATGGCGAGAAGCAGTATTCCCGAAATAAAGGTGACGAATCTTTTATATAAATCTCTGTTTTTGTTCATAATCCTTATCCGCTTGTGACGGACGCAGTCTCCTTGTGATTCTGTATTTATTATCTCTCTGTGCCGCAAAAAGCGGTACAGAGTTATTATAGCAAATCTGGAAAGACCTGTCAATATAATTTGACGTATTTGGCAATAAATGAAAAGATATTATTGCGTTTTGCACAAAAACAGATTAATTAATGCAGGAGCAGCGCCATTATTTCAGCTCTTTGATATGGTGCAGTTCGGGTAGTAATGCTCCAGTATCTCACGCCAGCTTTTTCCCTGTGCCGCCATGGCGTCCGCGCCATACTGGCTCATGCCCACGCCGTGACCGTAGCCCTTGGTGGTGATGACTATCTCGTCGGGCTCGCAGCGCACCTCAAAGCTTGCGGAGCGCAGGGAAAGAGCCTGTCTCAGGTCGTTTCCTGTGACTGTGCGGTCACCTGCGGCGGCAGTGAGGACTGTGCCCGAGTCGGAAACGGTCAGCACATTGAGCCATTCCCTGAAATCGTCACCCAGTTTTATGCCCTCAAAGGCGGCTTCAAGGGCGGCTCTCAGGTCATCGGGAGAAAAGCGCTTGTCCTCGCGGAATTTCGGAGCTGTCAGGTCGGAGCGGCTGTCAACCTCCACAAGGTAGTCCACGGGAGCTCCCCATGCGTTTTCGGCGCTCTCGGTAAAGCCTGCCGACATGGAGTGAAAAGCGGCGATAATAGGCGCGTCTTCGTAGGTGATGATGTAGGGGAGCACCTCGTCGGCGGCTTTGGCTATTTTCTTGTAGTTTTTATCGAAATTGTCCCCGAAAGCCTCTTTTATCTGCTCCTTTGTGTAGCAGCCCTGATATTTCCCGGTATCATTGGAGAAATCCGCACCTTTCAGCTCTGCCGAGGGGCTTTCTTTTTCGCGGAGACGCTGGCGCTCCGCATAGGTATGGGCGGCTACAGCCTGAGCTTTCAGGGCTTCTTCGCCGAATGAAGCGGGCATTTCCGCACAGACAGCTCCGATGACGTATTCGCGGACGGGCACTTTCAGCACCCTGCCGCTGTCAATGTCGAGGACCTTGTAGGGCTCGGTGGAAAAAGCCGAGCTTTCGGCGGTATTTTTGTCATCGAGGACTATTTCCTGTAGCTTCACCGCCTGTTCCGTATCGTTCTGACCGCTTCTGCCGCGGATAAGCACGGGAACGGCAGGGAGCACAGTTACGGATACAACAAGCAGTAAAGCTGAGATAAGAAGCTTTTTCATAGGGTTCTCCTTTCGGCACAATATACAAGAACGTTTGTTTTGCAACAGCTCTTTATATTGTAAATAACATTTGACATTATAATGAATATGGTGTATAATTGAATATGAATATGTTTTAGGAGTGTGATCGTGATGCCGTCATACATTTCAGGCGCTAACATTACAGATTTATGCGGGAGACTTGCGGATAATTCCGTTATCGATCCCAAGCTTTATGAAAAATATCATGTCAAGAGAGGACTTCGCAACAGCGACGGCACAGGTGTTATGGCAGGTATCACCAATATCTGCAATGTTCACGGCTATGTAGTCAACGAGGGCGAAAAGGAGCCTATCCCCGGACAGTTAATATACAGAGGCTATAACATCAACGACCTTGTTGAGAATGTTGAAAAGGACGACCGCTTCGGCTATGAGGAGACTGCTTTCCTCCTGCTCTTCGGTCATCTTCCCAACGAGAAGGAGCTCAAGACTTTCAGCTCCTATATCTCAGTGAAAAGAGACCTCCCCAACGGTTTTGTTGAGGATATGATACTCAAAGCTCCGTCAAAGAATATCATGAACAAGCTTGCCCGTTCGGTGCTGGCTCTGTATTCCTACGACGACGAGTGCGAGAACAAGGGGCTTGAAAACGAAATGCGCACAGCGGTAAGCCTTATCGCCAAGATGCCTGTTATCATGGCTAACGCTTATCAGGTAAAGCGCAGGGTTTTCGACAACCAGAGCATGATAATGCACCCTATAAACTACGAGGAGAACACCGCTCAGTGTATCCTCTCTCTGCTCCGTCCCGACAGACAGTACACCAAGGACGAGGCTCAGATGCTTGACCGTCTCCTGATGTTACAGGCTGAGCACGGCGGCGGAAACAACTCCACATTTACCTGCCGAGTCCTCACATCATCGGGAACCGATCCTTATTCGGCTTATTCTTCGGCTATATGCTCACTTAAAGGTCCCCGTCACGGCGGCGCTAACCTTGCTGTTATCAATATGCTTGACAACTTCAAGGCTAACATCAAGAACTGGGAGGACGAGGGCGAGGTAGCCGACTATATGCGCAAGACTATCCGCAAGGAGACCAACGACCACTCAGGTCTTATCTACGGTATGGGACACGCGGTATATACTATCTCCGATCCCCGTGCCGTTATACTGAAGAAAAAGGCTTTCGAGCTTGCAAAGGGCAAGGAGATCGAGGCAGAGTTCAGACTTCTCGAAACTATCGAGAGACTTACTCCCGAGATATTCCTCGAGCTCAAGGGCAGCTCAAAGGCAATGTGCGCTAACGTTGATATGTATTCGGGACTTGTTTACCGTATGCTGGGTATCCCAGACGAGCTCTTCACACCGCTGTTCGCAATTGCGCGTATGGCAGGCTGGGCTGCTCACCGCATGGAGGAGATACTCACGGGCGGAAGAATAATCCGTCCTGCTTACAAGGCTATCGCAAAGGAAAAGGAATACATAAAGCTCTCTGAGCGCGAATAAGCTCATATCCTATGAAAAAAATATCAGCAGCTTTCACAGCCCTCACAACGGGGGCTGCACTTACGGGCTGTACCTTCGGTGCAAGCATAGATACCCTTATGACTCCGCCGAAGCTCGGTCCCGAGCAGGAGCAGATATACTCCAAGCTGACGACTTCCCTCAACACATCGAACATTAGCCTTAAATACCCCAAGTCGGGCAAGTATCTCTCGGCGTTCATAATCGAGGATATCGACGGCGACGGCGGCAACGAGGCTCTTGTGTTCTATGAGAGAAACAACCATGCAGCTGACGAGAATCCCCTGCATATAAACGTCCTCGACAAAAAGGAGGACGGCGAATGGACCTCTGCCTATGATATCCCTGCCGCAGGCAGCGAGATAGAGGAGGTCAAGATATCCAGACTCGGCTCAAACGACCGTGTGAACATCATCATCGGTACCAGTATGATAAACCGTTCTGAGAAGAATGTCTCCGTTTACACCTATGCCGACGGCAAATTACAGGAGCCGCCTACGTTCTCGAAATCAAAGTCCTACGCCTTTTTCGACGTGGTGGACCTTGACCTTGACGGACAGTACGAGCTCTTCAGACTTATGGGAGCCACAGGCGAGAATGAGGCTATGGCTGAGGCTTTCAAGCTGGACGAGAGCGGTACATACCACAGGTCGCACCTTGAACTCAGCGATAATTTCAGCGATTTCGACATCAGCTACGGCAAGGTGGGCGATTCCGAAATGGGCGTATATATCGACGCTCAGTCGGGCGCAGGCTCCGTGCAGACCGATGTACTGTACATGAAGAACGGCGCTCTGCACAAGGTATTCAGCACCCCCGAGAGGTCTGCGGAAACTATCCGTCCCGCAGGCTGCGGAAGCTTCGATGTTGACGGCGACGGCAGCATTGAGATACCTGTACAGGTAACAGCTCCCGGATACGGAGAGTCTCCCGAGAGCGAGCAGCTCAGGCTGACGGATTGGAAACAGGTCAGCGGCGACGGTAAGCTGGAAAAGCACTATACCTCATATTACAGCGTAAATGACGGATATATCTTTCTTTTCCCTAAAAAATGGGTGGGAAATGTCACGGTAAAGCGCGATGTCGTCAATGACGAGATCGTTTTCTGCGCTTTCAGGGACGGAAAAATGGGCAGAGAGCTCCTGCATATCTTCTGCGCAGAGGACGTACCCTCGCGGGAGGACAGGATCTCAGGCGGCTATATGCTCATGCATACCAAGGGCGATTCTGCTTACCTTGCCCTGATACCTCAGAATGTTGATACAGAAGGCGACGGACTTTCCATAACCTCGGGCGACGCGGCTGTGGGATTCAGATACAGAGACTGACACACCAAAGGAGTGAACACTGATGAAACGTATACTTATATGCGAGGACGAGGATACGATCCGCGAATTCGTTGTCATAAACCTTAAACGCGCAGGCTATGATGTAGTAGATGTAAACTGCGGCGAGGCGGCTCTCAAGACCTTTGAGGCTGAGCACGGCAACTTCGATATCGTCCTGCTTGATATTATGATGCCAGGAATAGACGGCTTTACGGTCTGCAAGAAGATACGTGAAAAGAGCTCGACTATCGGCATTATCATGCTTACTGCAAGAACTCAGGAAATGGACAAGGTCAGCGGTCTTATGATAGGCGCTGACGACTATATCACCAAGCCTTTCTCACCGTCGGAGCTTACTGCCCGTGTGGACGCTATATACCGCCGTGTGTGCATGAGCTTCATCAAGACCGAGAAGCAGTCCGTAATAGAGAGCGGTCCATTCGTGCTCAATTTGAAGAGCCGCACCGTTACAAAGGACGGCGCTCCCATAGAGCTTACTCAGGTGGAGTACCAGATACTGGAATATTTCATGAACAACAAGAACACAGCTCTTGACCGCGCAAGCATACTCAACCATATATGGGGAGAGAGCTACTACGGCGACGATAAGATAGTCGATGTAAATATCAGACGTATCCGCATGAAGATAGAGGAGGAGCCTTCAAACCCGAAGTACATCATCACTATCTGGGGCTACGGATATAAGTGGAATGACGGGCAGTAATGGCTAAAAAAAGTATCACAAAGCGCTGGATATTCAACAACTTAGGTGTTGTCGTCCTGTCGCTCCTTGTAATAGATATGGCGATAATCTATGCGATACAGAACTATTTCTACAGCTCCGCAAGGCAGTATCTTGTATCAAAGCTCAACGCCGTAACAAGCGTGCTGAGTATGCATTCTCAGGACAGCTCCGCGAATTTCTCGGCGGAGATGAGAAAAATGCTTGAGACCTTCAACGAGAAGGACAAGATAGAGCTCATGGCGATAAACTCAAAGGGCAGAGTAGTTCTTACCTCATCGGGATTCTCGCCCGACGCCAACGACATTATGCCCGACTACGAGGAGGCTCTCGAAAAGAACGAGGGCTACGACGTATACAGGCTGGGCGGCGGTGAAAAGGTGCTGGCAGTATCCGTGCCCATAACCTCTATGAGCAACGAGTACAGCGCAGTCCGCATGGTAACGTCTCTGACGGAGATAGACAACACCATAAAGAGCTATTCCGCCGTGGTGACTATGGTCTGCGTCACTATCATACTGATAATCGTCATAACAGGTCTGTATTTTGCAGGCTCTATCGTAAGGCCTATCAGACAGATAAGCGGTATCGCCCGTAAATTCGCCCTCGGAGACTTCTCGACACGTATTGAGAACGACAGCGACGACGAGATAGGCGACCTCTGTACCGCCATAAACAATATGGCTGACGAGCTCTCCGCTACGGAGGCCATGAAGAATGAGTTCATCTCATCGGTATCTCACGAGCTGAGAACTCCTCTCACCGCTATAAAGGGCTGGGCGGAGACTCTCATGATAGACGGCGGCGGAAGTCCCGACACCATGAAAAAGGGCGTCGGCGTTATCGTCAACGAGACCGAGCGACTTTCGCAGATGGTAGAGGAGCTCCTTGACTTCTCCCGTATGCAGAGCGGTCATTTCACACTTCAGAATGCAAATATGGATATCCTCGCGGAGCTTGGCGACGCTGTGCTTATTTACAGCGACAAGGCAAGACGCGAGAATCAGGAGATAATCTACGACGAGCCCGATATGCTCCCCTTTGTATTCGGCGATAAGAACCGCATAAGACAGGTATTCATCAACGTTATCGACAATGCGCTGAAATACTCGTCAGCAGGGGATACCGTCACTATAAAGGCATATGAAAAGGGCGGAAACATCATAGTTTCCGTAAAGGATACGGGCTGCGGAATCAAAAAATCCGACCTTGCTAAGGTCAAGACCAAATTCTATAAAGCAAACCACACCCGCCGCGGTTCGGGTATCGGACTTGCCGTTGCAGACGAGATAATCAGTATGCACGGCGGCTCCCTCGATATCGACAGCGAGGGCGAGGGACTTGGTACAACTGTTACCATAACTCTGCCTGCGGTGAAGCAGTAATTACACACTATAAGGTGAAAACATGGGAAAAAACAACACAACACAGGAAAAATTCAAATCAAAAATAGGCGGACAGGCTCTTATCGAGGGCATAATGATGTTAGGTCCGAATACGGGCGCAATGGCTTGCAGACTCCCCGACGGCACTGTAGACCTTGAAACGTGGGAGGAAAACAACGGCAAGAACGCTCCGTGGTACAAGAAAGTTCCGCTGGTAAGAGGCTGTACGAGCTTTGTGACCTCGCTGGTCAAGGGCTATAAGTATATGATGAAGTCTGCCGAGAAGCAGATGCCCGATGACGAGGAGGACGACAAGGACAAGAAGAAAAAGTCCGAAGAAGCTGAAAAGCCGGCTGAAACCTCCGGTATAAAGGCAGAAAGCGCAGATGCTGCTCCTGCCGAGGGCGCTGCCCCGAAGAAGTCCGAGAAAAAAGAGGATTCCGTATACGATATCGTAATGTATATCGGCATACTCATCGGTATAGTCATGGCTTTCGGTCTGTTCGTGTTCCTGCCAAAGTGGATAGTTGGTCTGATACCTGCTGTCAAGGAGCACCGTTTCCTGCGCTCACTCCTTGAGGGCATAGTCAAGATAGCAATTTTCGTGCTGTATATGTACATTATCAGCCTTATGAAGGATATAAAGCGCCAGTTCATGTATCACGGCGCAGAGCACAAGACCATTGCCTGCCATGAAGCGGAGCTTCCCCTCACAGTGGAGAATGTCCGCAAGCAGACACGCTTCCATAAGCGCTGCGGTACAAGCTTCATATTCATAGTTCTCATAGTCAGCATATTCGTGATGTGCTTCGTGCCTTTCACGGTGACATGGCAGAGAATAGTTGCTTCACTGCTGCTCCTGCCGCTGGTAGTTGGCGTGTCCTATGAGTGCATACGACTTGCAGGCAACAACGACAACGCATTTACAAGAATACTTTCCGCTCCGGGACTTGCTATGCAGCGCATAACCACTCGCGAGCCCGACGACAGCATGATAGAGATAGCAATAGCAGCTCTTACTCCCTGTATCCCCAAGGATAAGGAGGAGGACAGGTGGTAAGCCGAAAGGAGCTTTTTGCCCGCTGCAGAGACCTTATCGCTCAGCGTGACGAGGAAACTGCCGACTTTGATACGAACTGTATCCTTCAGGACCTGCTGGGAGACAGGAACCCCATGTTCGCTCCGCAGCTCCCTGTGCCCGATGACAAGGCGCAGGAGATACTTTCACTTGCGCAGAGACGCTCAGAGGGCTATCCCTTGCAGTATCTCCTCGGTCAGTGGGAATTCTGGGGCTGCAATTTCAAAATAGGGGAGGGCGTACTGATACCCCGTCCCGATACCGAAACTCTTGTGGAGCAGGTGCTTGACATCTGCCGACGGGAGAAAATGACAACACCTAAGATAGCCGACCTTTGCAGCGGCAGCGGCTGTATCGCAGCTGCCCTGAAAAAGGAGCTCCCCAATGCGGATATCTGCGCAGTGGAGCTGTCCGATAAGGCTCTGCCCTATCTGAGACAGAATATGGAGCTCAACGGCTGTGATGTAAATATAATTCACGGCGACGTTCTGGACAGCAGTATCGCAGAGCAGCTCACTGAGCTGGATATACTGGTCAGCAATCCGCCGTACCTTACAGCTCAGGATATGAGAGAGCTGCAAACAGAGGTTCAGCACGAGCCTGCCACGGCGCTTTTCGGCGGCGAGGACGGTCTGGACTTCTACAGAGCCATGACGAAGCTGTGGAAAAGCTCGATAAAGTCGGGCGGCTTCATAGCCTATGAATTCGGCATGGGACAGCATGACGCCGTAAAGGCGATACTCGAAGAAAACGGCTTCACTGACGTTGAATTGCGCCGTGACGGCGGCGGCATAATAAGAACAGCAGCCGCTGTTAAAGCCCTTAGCCGTTAGCCAACTGTAGGGGGCGATGCCTACATCGCCCCGTTCGATTAAAAAACAATTCGGGCTGATGTGGGCATCAGCCCCTACATCGGAACGCCGAGGGCGGCGCTCCCTACACAAACCCATCAAGAAAGGATAAGCCATGAAAATAGCGGTGTTTTCAGATGTTCACGGGAATCTCAAAGCCCTTGAAGCAGTTCTTGAACAGATAAACGCAGCAAAAACCGATAAAACAGTGTTTCTTGGAGATATCTTTCAGCGCGGAAACGAGGAGTTTGAATGTCTGGAACTGCTGAGAGCAAGCGGTATAACCTGTTTAAAGGGCAACTGCGAGCTTTACGCTCAGCACGGCGTTGACGTTGATCCCGATGTGGAGCATCTCAGGGCTTATTACGACGGGGTAAGGGAAAAGCTTACCGCAGAGCAAATGGAGTTTATCAGGGAAATGCCCCTTTTCTATGAAATAGAAAGCAGCGGAAAGAAACTGCATTTTTCCCATTTCCTGTTTTTGAATATCGAAAAGCCCTATCCCTTTTTACCTCTGTCAAGCCTGAAAGACGGCAGCTTCGATAAGGCTTGCGAGGGCGAAAATGTAACGAAATACGACCTTGCAGTCATCGGTCACTGTCATCAGAATTTCGTCAAGGGAAATGTTGTTTCCGTTTCGGCTTCGGGACTGGAGGGCGCTTCATGGCTCCTAATCGAAGTAAATGAGGATCCAGTCGACTTTGAGCACATAAGCCTTTGTTGAGTTGAGAGTGAAGAGTTGAGAGTTGATATGTTCGCTCTGCTCACATTAAATAAAATTAGGAATTCCGAATTATATTCAGGAAATTTAAAGGTTAATATACTATAATATATACGGAGGAAATACCAATGGCAAAGAAAGAACTTGCTAAAAAGCCTACAGTTGTGAGAGTTACCACCAAAGAGGACAAGAAAACTGCCCTTGACGGCGCTCTCAAGCAGATAGAAAAGAAATACGGCGCAGGCGCTGTAATGCGTCTCGGACAGACCAAGACTCTCAATGTTGACGCTATCCCCACAGGCTCCATGACTCTGGATATGGCGCTGGGTATAGGCGGCGTTCCGAGAGGACGTATCGTTGAGATATACGGTCCCGAGAGCTCAGGTAAGACTACCGTTGCACTGTCAATAGTCGCACAGGCTCAGAAGGCTGGCGGCGAGGCTGCATTCATCGACGTTGAGCACGCCCTCGATCCTGTTTATGCGCAGGCTCTCGGCGTAAATATCAACGACCTGCTGGTATCACAGCCCGACAGCGGCGAGCAGGCTCTTGAAATAGCAGAGGCTCTTATCCGCTCGGGAGCTATCGACGTTATAGTTCTCGACTCTATCGCTGCTATGACTACCCGCGCCGAAATTGACGGCGAAATGGGCGATCTCCACGTTGGTCAGTTGGCAAGACTCATGTCTCAGGCTATGAGAAAGCTGACTGCTGCTATATCAAAATCCAACTGCGTGGCTATCTTCATCAACCAGATACGTGAGAAGATAGGCGTTATGTACGGCAACCCCGAGACTACCCCCGGCGGACGCGCTCTGAAGTTCTATTCCTCTGTCCGTATCGAGGTAAGAAAGGGCGAGGTGCTCAAATCGGGAACTGACGTTATTGGTGCCACAACAAAGTGCAAGATCGTCAAGAACAAGGTAGCTCCGCCATTCAAGGAGTGCCAGTTCGACCTTATGTACGGCACCGGAATCTCCCGTACAGGCGAGGTGCTCGACCTTGCGGTAGACCTTGACATCATCAAGAAGGGCGGCTCGTGGTTCAGCTATAAGGACCAGAAGCTTGGACAGGGACGCGACAACGTCAAGGAGCTTCTCCAGAATGACGAAGCTCTCATGAAGGAGATAGAGGAGCAGATACTGGCTCATAAGGACGAGCTGAATGCCGCTCCTGCAAAGAAGAGCAAGCCTGCTGAAAAGGCTGCCATTTCCGAGGACAGCTCCGCTGAGGGCGGCGCTCCCGAGACAGACGACGATGTTCTCGCAAGCTTTGACGAGGATTTTGAGGAATTTACTCCAGCTGAGGAATAATGAAAATAACCTCAGTAAGCAAATACAAGGGCTCGACCTATGAGGCGGAGCTTGACGACGGGCGAAAGCTTTATCTCCACGCCGATATCATCACCGATTTCGGCATTCACGCAGGCATGGAGACAGACCGCGACACCCTGAAAAAGATAGTTTACGCTTCAAACTTCCGCAGAGCCTATCAGCGGGCGCTGTACCTGCTGGATTACAGGGATTACACATATTCGGAAATGTTCAAAAAGCTGGTGGAGAACTACAAGAGCGAGGCTCTCTGCACCGCAGTGATGAAAAGGCTCACGGAGCACGGCTTCATCAACGACGAGCGCTATGCCGAGCGCATGGCGCGTAAGCTGGTGGAGATAAAGCACTTCGGCTATCGCCGCTGCAAGCGTGAGATAATGCTGAAAGGCGTTGACCGGTTCATCGCCGAGGACGCTCTTACGCCCTACAGCGAGACATTCGGCGAGAATCTCATGGAGCTTCTCCGCACCAAGCATTCCCGATATTTAACAGATATTGAGGACAGAAAATCAATAGAAAAGGTCAAAAGCGCTCTTGTGCGGTACGGCTACGATTTTTCGGAGATAAACCGCGCTGTGAAGGAATACTTCGAGAGCAGGAATGACCTTGAGGAGGAAAACTGACATGGCGATCAAGGTGGGCATGGTTTCACTTGGCTGCTCAAAAAATCTTGTGGACTCTGAGCGTATGCTCAGCAAGCTGAAAAATCACGGCTACAAGCTTGTTACAGAACCGGGACTTGCCGATGTGGCAGTAGTCAACACCTGCGGCTTCATAAAGGCTGCAAAGGAGGAGGCTATCGACACTATCCTCGAGCTGGGAAAGCTCAAGGAGGAGGGCACTTTAAAGAAAATAATCATAACAGGCTGCCTTGTTGAGAGATACAAGGAGGAGGCTGCGGAGCAGTTCCCCGAGGCTGACGCTGTTATCGGAATAGGCGATACTAAGGATATCGTGGATATACTCGACCACGTCCTCGCAGACGAGCGCGTGGTGCACTTTGCTCCCAAGCTTGACGCGGAGCTCTGCGGCGAGAGGATAATCTCCACACTGCCCTTTTTCACATATCTTAAAGTCGCAGAGGGCTGCTCGAACTGCTGTACCTACTGCGCTATACCCATGATAAGAGGCAAATTCCGCAGCGTTCCCATGGAAAAGCTGCTTGAAGAAGCCAAATTCCTCGCAGACAACGGCGTTACGGAGCTTGTTGTCATCGCACAGGACACTGCTCTCTACGGCAAGGACCTCTACGGCGAGCCGAAGCTGGCAGAGCTTCTCACAAAGCTGTGCAGGATAGACGGCCTGCGCTGGATACGCACTCTTTACTGCTACCCTGAGCGAATCACAGACGAGCTTCTTGACGTTATCGCCCGTGAGGAAAAGATAGTGAAGTATCTGGAGATACCCATACAGCACTGCAACGGCGATATACTCAGCCGTATGAACCGCTGGGGCGACACGGAAAAGCTGGAGGCGCTCTTTGCTCATATCCGTGAGAAAGTGCCAAATGTGATACTCCGTACAACCCTCATTACAGGTTTCCCCGGAGAGACCGAGGAGCAGTTTGAGGAGCTGGCTGAGTTCGTTAAGAGAGTCCGCTTTGACAGACTGGGCTGCTTTGCTTATTCCCGTGAGGAGGGCACAAAGGCTTACAGCTTCCCCGACCAGATAGACGAGGAAACAGCCGCTCACCGCGCTGATATAATCATGGAGCAGCAGATGCTCATAAGCTGTGAGAACAACGAAAACCTCATGGGTGCGGAGCTCACCGCAGTTGTTGAGGGCTTCGACAAGTTCGGAGAGTGCTGGTTCGGCAGGACGCCTCTTGACGCTCCCGACATCGACGGAAAGGTGTTCTTTACGTCGGATAAGCCACTTAATATCGGCGATTACGTTAAGATAAGGATCACCGATACACTTGATTACGACCTTATAGGAGAGGTGATAAGCCAATGAACCTGCCAAATAAGCTGACTCTGCTGAGAGTCGTTCTTATTCCGTTTTTTTTGCTGTTTATGTATATAAACGTGCCGTTCCACTACGGTATTGCGCTGGTGATATTCGCAGCAGCCTCCATTACCGACGCTCTTGACGGAAAGATAGCAAGATCACGCAATCTTGTTACGAATTTCGGCAAATTCCTCGATCCGCTGGCGGATAAGGTGCTTGTATTAGCAGCTCTTACCGTATTTGTGGAGCTGCCCTGTGTGAAAATGGGCGCAATACCGCTCATCATAATAAGCGCAAGAGAATTCATGGTCTCGGGGCTGAGGCTTCTTGCCGCAAACAGCGGCGTTGTAGTTGCCGCAGGTATCTGGGGCAAGCTGAAGACCGCCTTTACAATGGTAGCTATCATAGCTATACTGTTCTGGCTGTGTCTCTGCTTTGACTTTAATATCGGCTTCCCTGATGCTTTCAGAAGCGCAGTTGATAATATCTTAGTGCCCGTGCTCGTATGGATATCGACTATACTCACCGTTATTTCAGGCGGAGTATATCTGAAGGGCTACTGGCACCTCATAGACTCCGACAAGTGATACATGAAAGGAGCATAAAATGCAGCATTGTGCAGGTCAGATACGCTATCTGGCAGCAATAAAAGAGCTCACCGAAAGAGACGGACAGGTGCGCTGTGTGAATATATCCCGTCATTTAGGCGTTTCACGCCCCAGCGTCAGCAAAATGCTGAGATGTCTGGCTAACTGCGGATACGTCTACGAGGACTTCTGCAACAGCGTTATGCTTACTCCCGAGGGAGAGGCGGCTGTTGAGGAGATTTTCGCTTCATTCGATGAGGTCTACACCTTTTTCCACAGGTTCCTGAAGCTCCCCAAGGAGCAGGCTCATGAGCAGGCGCTCATGTTCATAACGGATTTTCCGCAGGAGACCTGCGCACGACTGAAAAAGATAGTAAGACGCACCATAAAAAAACAGGACAAATAAAAAAACGGTACACGAGAGTGTACCGTTTTTTAGCCGTTAGCCATTAGCCCATACACATGGCTGATCGCAATTGTTTCGCCGAAGGCGACTCAATAACTCTCAATTCTCAACTTTCAACTCTAAACTAAAAACCCGAAAGCATTGCTTTCGGGTTTTTGTATTTACATCAATTCACAAATGAGATTCGAGAACTCTACAGGATCCTCAATGCTCATGCCTTCAATAAGGAGCGCCTGATCGTAGAGGAGCTTTGCGTACTTGCCCAGCTTGTCCTTGTCGCCACCCTCGCTGAGAGATTTGAGCTTGCCGAATATCTCATGTTCGGGATTAATCTCCAGAACGCGCTGTGCGTGTATCTTCTGGTCGGTTGGCATAGAGTTGAGCACCTTTTCCATTTCGAGAGATATCTCGCCCTCGCTGGTAAGGCATACAGGGTGGGATTTCAGTCTCTGTGAGAGTGCTACCTTTGTTACCTTGCCGTTAAGAGCCTCTTTCAGCTGGCTCAGCAGGTCTGCGCTCTCCTCCTCCTTAGCCTTGAGCTCCTCTTTCTTTTCGGGAGTTTCAAGACCGAGGTCGTCAGCAGATACGGACTTGAACTCCTTGTCCTTGTACTGCATGAGAGCTTTTAATGCAAATTCGTCGATATTATCGGTGAGGTAGAGTATCTCGAAGCCGTTGTCCTTTACGAGCTCAGTCTGCGGCAGCTGCTCGATACGTGCTGCGCTCTCGCCTGTAGCGTAGTAGATGTACTTCTGATCCTCGCGCATACCTGTAACGTACTCGTCGAGAGTTACCAGCTTCTGCTCGTTGGAAGATGTGAACATCAGGAGATCCTGAAGCTTGTCCTTGTTCATGCCGAAGTCGCTGTATACGCCGTATTTGAGCTGTAAGCCGAATGCCTTCCAGAACTCCTCATACTTCTCACGCTCGTTTTTCAGCATTTTCTTCAGCTCGTTGCTGATAGTCTTTTCAATGCTCTTGGCGATAGCTTTAAGCTGTCTGTCATGCTGGAGCATCTCACGGGAGATATTCAGCGACAGGTCTTCCGAGTCAACAAGTCCCTTTACAAAGCTGAAATAGTCGGGGAGCAGGTCTGCGCACTTGTCCATGATGAGGACGCCGTTTGAGTAGAGCTGCAAGCCCTTTTCGTACTCCTTTGAGTAGTAGTCGAATGGAGCCTTTGACGGGATATAGAGAAGTGCGTTATAAGCAGGCATCTCGTTGCTGATGTGTGAGTATTTCAGAGGCTCGTTGTAATCAAAGAACTTCTCGGTGTAGAAGTGCTTGTAGTCCTCTTCCTTGAGCTCTGTTTTGTTCTTCTTCCAGAGAGGAGTCATGCTGTTGAGAGTCTCGACTTCGAGGTAATCCTCATATTCGAGAGGCTTCTTGGCTTCCTTTTCCTCCTCTGTCTGCTCCTTTGGACGGCTGTGGGATACTTCCATTTTGATAGGGAAGCGGATATAGTCGGAATACTTGCTTACAAGGGACTTTATCCTGTACTGGTCGAGGAACTCGCCGTAGTTCTCGTCGTCGGTGTCGTCCAGCATTTCGAGGATAATTTCGGTACCTGTGCTCTTCTTGTCGGCTTCTGTGATAGTGTAGCCGTCAACGCCCTCGGACTCCCACTGATAAGCCTTATCGCTGCCGTAAGCCTTTGAGATAACGGTCACTTTTTTGGCTACCATGAATGCGGAGTAGAAGCCTACGCCGAACTGTCCGATTATCTGGTTGTCCTCTTCAAGCTTGTTCTCGTTCTTGAACTTGAAAGAGCCGCTGTTTGCGATAGTACCGAGGTTGTTTTCAAGCTCCTCCTCGGTCATACCGATACCATTATCGGTGATTTTGAGGGTACGGCTGTCCTTGTCGGCGGATATCCAGATAGCGAAATCGTCTTTATTGAGACCGACCTTGTCGTCGGTGAGAGATTTGAAATACAGCTTATCAATAGCGTCGCTTGCGTTGGAGATAAGCTCGCGGAGGAAGATCTCCTTATGAGTATAGATCGAGTGGATCATCATATCCAGCAGTCTTTTGGACTCTGCTTTGAACTGTTTTGTTTCCATTTAAAACATCTCCGTAGTTGATTTTAGCACTCTATCTCTTAGAGTGCTAAATAAAGTATATATCTTTTGCAGGTGCAAAGTCAAGAGTAGAAGGAAATGTTTACAATTTGTTCATATTTGTCTCTGATTCATCTTGACAAATACTATTCTTTTAGTATATAATAGTTTTTAGTGATTAGTGCATAGTGATTAGAACTAAGCACTAATCACTAAAAACTAATTACTGAGAAAGGCATAGCAGTCAGAGTAGCTTTTTTGCGGACTTTCAGAGAGTGTGCGGAGGGTGCGAGCACATGGTCGGGAGAAGTGAAGTGCGGCTGTCAGCTTCGGCAGGGAAGCGCATAGGCGTGTGTATCTGTCGGCGTTTCGTCCGCGTTAAGGATAAGACGAGTTCAAGACGGAGTGGAAACGAGCATTTGCGCCTCCGAGGTATACCCTCGGGGGCTTTTGTTATTTTAAGGAGGTTTGCGTGGGATTTATCAACAGGTGGATACCTCTTGAAGAAAAGGTTTTTGATGTACCGGGGTTCGGATCCGTCGATCCGGGGCAGCTTACTATTAATGACGAAAAAAATGTATTCATGTTTTATTATTGGACAAACATAGACCATCCTGCTGAACAATATTTTGCTTTTTACTGGAAAGATGTATGTTTTAATGTCATTATGGAGTATAGCTTTATAGATGATCATACGATCAAATGGGAATTGAGCAGTGTAAAACAGCTCGATTATGATAATGAAGTTATTGATATGGAAGAAGTAAAAAAAGATCTAAGAGATGCATTTATGGTATATGGCATAGATGGATTTGAATACAAAGCTCCGAATGCCGTTCCACAACCTGAAATAAAGGTTGTATGTGATTTTTGATATATTAAATGGAGGACAGATATGAATATAATAAAGTATCCCTCGGACGAGGCGGTAAACGAAGCCGTAAAAAACGACAGCCGATTCCTTGCGGCAGTAAGCCTTGACGGAAGCAAAGCCTATGTAGGTGCGGCTGATGACGCAGGTGACCACATAGCGCTTCTTGAAGCCTTTGACGAGTTCAGTCCCGCAGGCTTTTTCAGGCTGAGCTTCGACAGCCTGACCGCAGAGTGGACGTTCTCATGTCCGCGCAATTACAAGGGCATAGCCGCAGACAGCGAGCGCATGGACGCGTACTATCGCGACGGACTGCGCGTACTGCCCGAGTTTCTGGTGATGTTCGGGTATTTCTCAAAGCTGAAGATAAAGAACCCACCGCCTGAAATATGGGCGTTCTGAACAGTCGTTAGCCTTGTAGGGGCGGATATTATCCGCCCGAAAATAAATGCTTAACTTGCGGACGCCCAAAGGGCGTCCCTACAAACATAAATGTTTTTGGAGGAATAAAAATGCAGTTATACAATTCATTATCCCATAAAAAGGAAGAATTCGTGCCCCACGCTGAGGGCAAGGTCAATATGTACACCTGCGGACCTACGGTGTACCACTACGCTCACATAGGCAACCTGAGAAGCTACATCATGGAGGATATCCTCGAAAAATATCTCCGCTTCACAGGATACGACGTTAACCGCGTTATGAACATCACTGACGTGGGACACCTCACCAGCGACGGCGACACAGGCGACGATAAGATGCTCAAGGGCGCTAAGCGTGAGCACAAGACTGTCATGGAGATAGCCAAGTTCTACACTGACGCTTTCTTCGGCGACTGCGACAAGCTCAACATAAAGAAGCCCGATGTTGTAGTGCCTGCTACTACTTATATCGACGAGTTTATCCGCGTTATCAGCGTGCTTATGGACAAGGGCTACGCTTACGAGGCTGGCGGAAACATCTACTTCGATACATCAAAGCTTGAAAAGTACTACGTTTTCAACGATTTCAACGAGGAAGACCTTGCAGTAGGCGTCCGTGAGGGCGTTGAGGCTGACGAGAACAAGAGAAACAAGGCTGACTTCGTGCTTTGGTTCACAAAGTCAAAGTTCGACGACCAGGAGCTCAAATGGGACAGCCCATGGGGTATCGGCTACCCCGGCTGGCACATCGAGTGCTCATGCATAAGCATGAAGAACAACGGCGAGTACCTCGATATACATTGCGGCGGTATCGACAACGCTTTCCCTCACCACACCAACGAGATAGCTCAGTCTGAGGCTTACCTCGGACATAAGTGGTGCAACTACTGGTTCCATGTGCTCCACCTCAATACCAACAGCGGCAAGATGAGCAAGAGCAAGGGCGAGTTCCTGACGGTATCACTTCTTGAGGAAAAAGGCTACAAGCCTGTGGTATACCGTTTCTTCTGCCTGCTCTCACACTACAGGAAGTCACTTGTGTTCTCATGGGAGAACCTTGACAATGCTGTAGTTGCCTACAATAAGCTCATTGAGAAGATAGCTCCTCTTACTAAGGAGAACGGCGGCGATATCGACAAGGCTGAGTATGACCGTCTTATGAAGGACTTCACAGACGCTCTTGACAACGATATCAACACCGCTATGGGTATCACAGTTATATACGACGTGCTGAAATCCAAGGCAAATGGGGCTACAAAGCTTGCTCTTATCGCTAAGTTCGACGAAGTTCTCGGACTTGACCTTATTGCAAATGCTAAGGAGCTTGCAGAAAACGCAGGTTCGGCTTCTGCTGATATCCCAAGTGAAGTTCTTGAACTGGTCGAACAGCGCAAGGCTGCACGTAAGGACAAGAATTTCGCATTGGCAGACGAGCTCCGCGACAAGATAGCAGCTCTGGGCTATGAGGTCAAGGAAACAAGACAGGGCACGGAGATAAACAAGCTTAATTAAGTTTAGAGTTGAAAGTGAAGAGTTGAGAGTTAATGTATTCGCTTCGCTCATATTATTTAAATAATATCGCCGAAGGCGATACCGCAGCTTTCAACTCTCAACTTTGGCGTGAATTATGATTTAGAACTTCTTTAATTAGAGATAATAATCAAGAAGAACGGAGAATATCCAATGGCAAGACTTTATCCCCTTTTCAGCTCCAGCAAGGGCAATTCCACATTTATCGGAACAGAAAAGGGCGGCATACTCATAGACTGCGGCGTAAGCTTCAAGCGGCTCAGCGAAGCCCTCGAAGTCAACCACATTTCTCTGAGCGCTGTACAGGGAGTTTTCATAACCCATGAGCACTCGGACCACGTTGCAGGACTTGCAATGCTGACCAAGAAAACGGGAATGCCTGTATACGGTCAGAAACGCACTTTGCAGCGGCTCTGCGACGGGAATAAGATAGCGCCTGTCTCTCATGTCATTGACATTACGGGCAAGACCATAAGCTGCGGCGGCAGCGAGGTGAGCTGCTTCAATACGCCTCACGACGCCATACAGAGCTGCGGCTACAGGATACATACCTCCGATGATAAGTACTGCGCCATTTGTACGGACTTGGGGCACGTTACTCCCGAGGTGGACGAGGCGCTGAATGGCTGCCGAATGGTGCTCATCGAAGCCAACTACGACGACTATATGCTGCGCACAGGTCCGTATCCTCTGTATCTGAAAGAGCGCATACTTTCGCCAAACGGTCATCTCTCCAACGACGACTGCGCCGTGCAGGTGGGAAAGCTCATAGAGCGAGGAACTACCCATTTCCTGTTGGGACATCTCAGTCAGGACAACAACCGTCCCAATATCGCGGACAGCACCGTGCAGCGGAGCCTTGAACGCTTCGCAAGGGGCAGGGACTACCTTTTGGGCGTAGCTCCCGTTGAAACTCAGGGAGGAGCTGTTATTTTCTGATGAATATAAATCTTATAGTCATAGGCAAGCTGAAAGAGGAATATCTTCGCAGCGCCTGTGCAGAATATATAAAGCGGCTGGGCAGGTACTGCAATTTTGAGCTCCACGAGCTGGACGAGTGCCGACTCAGCGACGAGCCCTCGGAAAAGGAGATAGCGACTGCGCTGAAAAAGGAAGCGGAGCAGATAAAGCGCTATGCAAAGGGCATGATAGTGCCTATGTGTATCGAGGGGAAACAGCTCACAAGTCCCGAGCTCTCGGAGAAGATAAGCTCCGCAGGAGTAAGCGGTCAGAGCACCGTGACCTTTATAATAGGAAGTTCATTCGGACTTGATCCCGAGATAAAGGCAATGGGAGCGCTGAAGCTCTCTATGTCGAAGATGACCTTTCCACACCAGCTGGCAAGGGTAATGCTTTTAGAGCAGATATACCGCGCATTCCAGATAGCAGAGGGCGGAAAATACCATAAATAGAAAGGACAGCTTTGGCTGTCCTTTTTTAGCCGTTGGTTTTGTAGGGGCGGTAATTTTAGGTGAATCCTGCGGACTTGACAGCCAAAAGGCGTTGTGATATAATTAAAAGATACTATGGAATTTTATGCGCTGTTGACGGTAAAGACCGTTTCTGCGCGTTTCAAGGAGCAATTAATGAGTACGATCAAAGAGCTGTATGCTTACAGACAGATGATATTCAGCCTTGTGAAAAAGGACCTCCGCGGACGCTACAAGGGCTCGGTGCTGGGCTTTTTGTGGACGTTCATCAATCCGCTTTTCCAGCTGATAGTCTACACGATAGTTTTCTCTAAGATACTTCGCAACGATATACCGAGGTATTACCTTTACCTCTTCGTTGCGCTGATACCGTGGATATTCTTCTCCTCCTCCATAACGGTGGGAGCAGCGTCCATTATATCACAGAAAGATCTCGTAAAGAAGATATACTTCCCGCGAATGGTAATCCCCATATCCTATGTGACCAGCTGCTTTGTGAATATGCTGCTGTGCTTCATAGTCATATTTGCGGTGATAATAGTAACGGGAGCAGGTGTGAACTTCCTTGCGCTGCTGACTCTGCCTGTGATAATGATAGTGGAGTATATATTCGCCCTCGGTATGGCGATGATAGCTTCGGCGGTAACGGTCTATTTCAGGGACTTGGAGCATATCCTCGGCATTGTTGCAATGGCGTGGATGTATCTTACCCCCGTAGTTTACTCCAAGAAGATAGTCCCTGACAGGTATCTGCCGCTGTTCAATCTCAACCCCATGACGCATATCATCGACTGCTACAGGACGGTGCTCTATGAAAAGCAGGTACCCGACCTGACAGCGCTTCTCTGGGCGGCAGGTCTGGGAGTATTCTTCCTTGTATTCGGCGCATTCGTATTCAACAAGCTTCAAAGGCATTTTGCGGAGGAACTCTGATGGCAGAAAATGATATCGCAATAGAGGTCAGAAACGTGACCAAGAGCTTCAAGGTGTACCTCGACAAGGGTGCTCAGCTGAAAGAGCGCCTGTTGTTCCGCAAGCGCAGCCGCTATGAGGAGCGCAAGGTGCTCCGCGGTATAAGCTTTGACGTAAAAAAAGGCGAAGCCATAGGACTTATCGGTCACAACGGCTGCGGCAAGAGCACCACGCTGAAGCTTCTTACAAGGATAATGTATCCCGACGAGGGAACTATAAAGCTGAAAGGCAGAGTTTCCAGCCTTATCGAGCTGGGAGCAGGCTTTCACCCCGATATGAGCGGCAGGGAGAACATCTACACCAATGCGGCTATATTCGGACTTACCAAAAAGGAAATAGACGCCCGTATCAAGGATATAGTGGACTTTTCGGAGCTTGCCGAGTTCATCGACAACCCCGTCCGCACCTATTCCTCGGGTATGTATATGCGACTGGCATTCTCGGTAGCTATAAATGTTGACGCAGACGTGCTCCTTATCGACGAGATACTCGCCGTGGGCGACGCCAATTTCCAGACCAAGTGCTTCAACAAGCTAAAGGAGATAAAGGCGCAGGGCACTACTATAGTAATAGTATCCCACGCCCTCGGACAGATAGAGCAGATATGCGACCGCGCTATATGGATACACGAGGGACTTATCAAGGCAGAGGGACCTCCCAAGGAGATAGACCTTGAATACCTTGATTATATGAGCAGAAAAATGCAGGAAAAGAACAAGTCCGAAAGCGATACGGAGGAGGTCTCCGAGGAGGAGACAGGAAAGCGCTGGGGCAGCGGAGAGGTGCGTATAAAAAAGGTGCGCTCCTTTGCGGCTGACGGCAGCGAGCAGAAGACCTTCCGCACAGGCGAGGACATAAGGCTCAGTATCGACTATACCGTGAAAAAGCCCGTAAAGGACGCGGTATTCGGCTTCGGAGTCTTTGACATGAACGGTATACAGTGCTACGGCACCAATACCCGTATAGACAAGCAGCCCGACATAACTATCAGCGAAAACGGTACGGCGGAGATACTGATGAAAAACGTTGAGCTCCTTGCAGGCGAGTACAATATCGACATCGCCATAGAGCAGGGCGAAGGCATACCAATTGACTATTTCCGTCAGGCATACAGGATACAGATGATATCGGCAATGGGCGATGTGGGAGTTTCCCGCATCGAACACACATGGAAGCTCAAGAGGTAAAAAATGAGTAATATATCGCAGTTTATAGACAGTATAAAAAATCAGAAGGGTATCAAGGGTGTGCTGAAAAGAAAGCTTTTCGGCTGGCTTTTTGCCGGCTTGGAGGCAGCAGACAGAGATATCGCCAATGTGCAGACAAGTGATGAATTGAGAAAGGACTTTGAGGCTGCCTGCGTCAATCTCAGGAACAACAATGCCCTCATAGAAAGGCTCATCAGCGAGGAGGAATTCCTCAAGAGCAAGCTTGGCTCTGTGGAAAAGAAGCTGAAAGCAGCTCCCGTGCAGACGAGCAATGAGGGAGCTGTACAGACCGTACAGCCTGCGGCTGAGAGCAGCGGCTCGGATTACGATGATATCGACTATTTCGACTTCGAGAACCACTTCCGCGGCTCTATCGAGAGCATCAAGAAATCTCAGGAGTTCTACCTCAAATACTACCGCGGCAAGAAAAAGGTAGTGGATATCGGCTGCGGCAGGGGAGAATTTCTCTCACTCATGCAGGATAACGGCATAGCTGTCGAGGGCGTGGATATCTATGAGCCCTATACCGAATACTGCAATTCCAAGGGACTGAAAGCCACCTGCGCCGACGGCTGCGACTTCCTCGAAAAGACCGAGGGCGTTGACGGCATATTCGTGGGACAGGTAGTTGAGCACCTTAAACCTCATCAGATAATACGCCTGTGCAATACTGCATATGAGCGCCTTGAAGTCGGCGGCTGTATCATCATGGAGACGCCGAACCCCACATCGCTGTCCATATATACAAATGCATTCTACATCGATCCCTCACATATAAAGCCTGTTCACCCTTTGACGCTGCAATATTACCTTGAAAAGGCAGGCTTCAGGGACATCGAGATAATATATACCGAAAGCAGCAGACCGCCCTTTGAGATACCTCCTCTGAAATTGGCAGACGGAGAAAATACGGCTGAATTCAATGAGGCGATGAAGCGCGTATCCGACATGATATTCGGAAGTCAGGATTACGCGGCAGTAGCCGTAAAGAAAGGATAAATCATGGAAAACGGAAGTATAAATATAGAAGAGATAATGGCTGAGATAAAGCAGAAGATAAAGGAGCAGGGACTTACTGTGGATATGCTCAGCTTTGAGGACGTTCCCTACAAGAAGAACGCTCAGAGCGGCTCTGCCTCAGAGGCTCTCGACTATATCAGCACACATTACTATATACAGCCCTATAAGGAGCTTCAGGGAAACGGCATAAAGGTGTTCTTCAAGAAAGTCCTCCGCAAGCTGATGAAGTTCTACGTAGAGCCCGTCGTATTTGAGCAGAATGACTTCAACGCAAATGCGGTCACAGTCATCAAGTCTCTCACAGAGAACAAGTCCGCTGATATGAGCAGCAAGGTGGAGGCTATGGAGCTCGCCCACAAGGAGCTCATGATACGTCTTGACAAGCTGGAGCGCGAAAATGCGGAGCTCCGCAGCAGGCTTAACGGAGAGAGCAAGTAATGAGAGTAGTTCAGATACTGCCTACCCTTTCATTCGGCGACGGCGTAGGAAATGACGCGATAGCACTTAAAGAGATAATCGGCAAAATGGGCTATTCCACTGACATCTACGCCGAGAATATAGACAAGAGACTTCCCGAGGGCACAGCTATAAAGGCTGACAAGCTCCGCGACCTGAAAAAGGACGACGTGCTCATATACCACAAGTCTACAGGTACGGACTTATCCTTTAAAATAGACAATTACAAGTGCCGCAGGGTAATGATATACCACAATATCACTCCTCCCGATTTCTTCCGCCCCTACAGCGCTTCGGCTACACAGCTCACGGAGTACGGCTACAAGGGCGTTGAGTACCTTCGCGACAAAATGGACTATGTTCTTGCGGTGTCGGAGTACAACAAGTCGGAGCTTATCAGAATGGGCTATACCTGCAAGATAGACATAAGCCCCTCGCTGACAAAGTTTGAGGACTATGAGCAGGCTCCCGACGATGCTACCATGAAGAAGTACCGCGACGGCAAGAAAAACATCATATTCGTGGGGAGAATAGCTCCCAACAAGAAGCAGGAAAACATTATACGCGCTTACTGCTGCTACAGGAAGCTCAACCCGAATTCGAGACTTATACTTGTAGGCTCGGCAAACGGCATGGAGAACTACAACGAGCGCCTTGTGAAGTATGTCAAGGCTCTCGGGCTCAGCGACGATGTTATCTTCACGGGACATATCAAGTTCAGCGAGATACTGGCGTATTACCACATTGCCGACGCTTTTCTCTGCATGAGCGAGCACGAGGGACTGTGCGTACCGCTGGTTGAATCCATGTTCTTCGGCGTGCCCATAATCGCATACAATACCAGCGCTATCGGCGAGACTCTCGGCGGCAGCGGTATACTTCTTGACGATAACGATCCCGTATTCACGGCGGCAGTCATGGACAGACTGCTCACCGACGACAAGCTCCGCGAGAGCGTCATCGAGGGACAGCGCAAGAGACTGGAATACTTTTCATACGAGAGACTCAGCAATATATTCGAGACAAAGCTGAAAGCCTTTATTGAAGGCAAATAAGCTGCCTGATAAGGATACTGAAATGAAAAAAATTGGATTTGTTATCCCGTGGTACGGAGAAAATATCCCGGGCGGAGCTGAAATGGAGCTCCGCGAGGTCACAGACCACCTCCATGCGGCGGGAGTTGACCTTGAGATACTGTCCACCTGCATAAAGGACGCAGGTTCGGACTGGAGCGAGAATTACAACAAAGAGGGCGCGGAAAAGACCTCAAAGGGCATCACCGTAAGGCGCTTCAAGGTAGAAAAGCGCGATACTGCGGCTTTTGACGCAGTGAACGCAAAGCTTATGAAGGGACACCGCATTACTCCTGCGGAGGAGGATATCTTTCTGTCGGAAATGGTGAACTGTCCTCAGCTTTATGCCTATATGCAGGAGCACAGCGAGGAGTACTCCCTCTTTGTGTTCATACCATATCTGCTGTGTACAGCCTACAACGGCGCTAAGCTCTTCCCGAAGAAGTCGGTATTCATACCCTGCTTCCACGACGAGGCTTACGCCTATATCAGCCGTTATAAGGAGCTCTTCCCTCAGACCGCAGGCATGATATTCAATGCCCGTCCCGAGGCGGAGCTTGCCGAGAGACTTTTCGGCTTCTCACAGAGCGGCACAAAGACCATAGTCATGGGCATTGGCATGGATACGGGGATAGTTCCCGACGGAGAGGCTTTCCGCAAGAAGTTCGGCATTGACAGCCCCTTTATCATATACGCTGGACGCAAGGACGAGGGCAAGAACGTCCACACCCTTGTGAAGTACTTCTCGGAGTACATCAAGCGCCGCGATACCGACTTAAAGCTTGTCCTCATCGGCGGCGGAAGCATAGAGCTCCCTGCTGATCTGGTGAAGCAGAAGCGCATAATAGACCTTGGCTTCGTGGACAAGCAGGACAAGTACAACGGACAGGGTGCGGCAGAGTTCCTCTGTCAGCCCTCACGCAACGAGAGCTTCTCCCTTGTCATCATGGAGAGCTGGCTCTGCGGACGTCCCGTGCTGGTGCACAGCGGCTGTCCCGTAACGCGGAATTTCGTATCCGAGTCCAACGGCGGCCTTTATTTCGGGGACTATTTCGAGTTTGAGGGCTGTACGGACTGGTATCTTGCCAACAGGGACAAGGCAAAGCAAATGGGAATAAACGGCGGAGAATACGTCCGCAGCAATTTCGCATGGGACGTTATAGTTGAAAAGTACAGGAAGTTTTTCAGAGAGGTCATCGGAGAAGAATGAAAAGGATAGCGCTTGTAAATCAGAGATACGGACTTGAAGTAAACGGCGGCTCGGAATACTATACCCGTCTTATCGCAGAGCGCCTTGCTTCTGAATTTGAGGTGGACGTCATAACCACAAAGGCTCTGGAATACACCACATGGGAGAATTACTACAAAGCCGACGAGGAGGACATAAACGGAGTACACGTTCTACGTTTTCCTGTTGAGAAGCTCCGCGCAAAGGATTTCAACGAATTCAACGGCAGGTACCTCAATTCTGGCGTTGCAAACTACAATACCGAGACAGAGGAAAAGTGGTTCGAGAAGCAGGGACCTTATGCCCCTGCGGCTATAAACTATATCCGCGAAAACAAGGATAAGTACGACATTTTCATCTTCGTGACCTATCTCTACTACCTCACCGTAAAGGGACTTCCCGAGGTGGCTGAAAAGTCCATACTCATACCCACAGCCCACGAGGAGCCCTTCATACATTTCAAGACCTATGAGAACTTTTTCAAGCTCCCTAAAGCCTTCGTTTTCCTCACAGACGAGGAAAAGGCGCTGGTACAGGGACTTTTTGACTGTAAGGACAAGCCCTGCCGCGTAATGGGCACGGGCGTTGAGGTGCCCTGCGAGCCCGATGAAGCAGGCTTCCGCAGCAAATACGGCATAGAGGGCGACTACATCATATACGTGGGACGTATCGACGAGGGCAAATGCTGTCCCGAGTTTTTCAGGTACTTTCAGGAGTACAAAAAGCGCCGTCCCGACAGCGGTCTCAAGCTTGTCCTAATGGGCAAGCCCGTCTGCGAGATACCCAAGGACAAGGACATCATGAGTCTGGGCTTTGTCAGCGAGGAGGATAAATTCAGCGGCATATTAGGCGCAAAGTGCCTTGTGCTGCCCTCTGCTTTCGAGAGCCTTTCCATATCCGTGCTTGAAGCTATGACGCTTTCCGTGCCAGTTATCGTAAACGGCGTGTGCGAGGTGCTGAAAGGTCACTGCGTAAAGAGCAACGGCGGACTTTACTATACAAACTATTTTGAATTTGAGGGCGTACTGGACTATGTTTTCTCTCACCCCGAGGAATACGGCATAATGCGCAGAAATGCAAAAGCCTACATCGACAGCAACTATCGCTGGGAAGTCATAATGCGCAATTTCAGTGAGATGATAAACCATATCTGTGAGGAGTGAATGTAATAAATGATATTTTCAGCGGTCTGCTTGGTGGGAATGGTATTTGCCATACTGAGCACTGTTATCTGGTTTAAGAAGAAAAACATCATAGAAGCTGTGACAATGGGCGTGATAATGTGGTTCTTTGCCCATATATTCGCAAGCATGGGACTCTTTGTCATTGACAGATACACTGTTTCCCGAGCAGGCGCAGGAGCTGCGCTGATATGCGGAGCTGTCCTCGGTCTGGTGCTGTTCCTTGACAAGGGAAAATTTTTCCGCAAAAGACATACCGTTGGTCATGAGTTCTCCGTAAAGGATATGCTCATACCAATAATTATAGCCGTTCTTGCGATACCCTTTGTGTCACAGAAGAATTACTTCTTCGGCATGGGACAGGACGAGGGCGTTTATCAGACGCAGGCGATACTCTTTATGAACGGCGATACCAAGCGCCAGAAAACTCTTGAAGAGTACTACGACCTTACCACCGAACAGGAAAGGGAAGCCTTTGCGTACAACGCCAAGCACCACCTTGCAGGCTTTGATATACAGCCCGAGGATTACCCCGATACCGTGTATGACAGGAGCAAGGGACCTGCTTCGGGTATAATCCACGGTATCCCCACATATTCCTCACTTCTTGCCACATGGGGCAAGCTTTTCGGAATGGAGCATATGCAGGATTTCGAGACCATACTTTATGTGTGCCTGATATTCCTGATGTACTTCATAAGCCGCAATATGAAGCTGAAGGAGACTACCGCCGCCTGCGTATGCGCAGCCTCGGCGCTTGCTCCCGTTGTGATATGGGTTGCAAAGTCGTCCCTTACGGAAATGCTCCTTGCGCTTATCCCTGCGGTGTTCCTGTACTTTATGACAGACGAGGATTATCCCGAACATAAATGGCTGTCGGTGATACCTGTAGCGGTATTCGGCTGCTATCACGTTTCGCTTTACACCATGATACCCATGTTCGTGATGATATACGGCGGAATGTACGTATTCACCCGTCAGCGCCAGTTCGCAGTGCTCCTGCCTGTTACCATAGCAGGATACTTCGCAAGCTACCTGATGATGAGACACGTACAGCCGATGTATACCATGAACAATTACAGTCCGCTGTTTGTGGGCGGAATAACAGTACACGACATAACTACAGTTGTAATTATCGGCTCTGCTGCGGCATTTGCTGCTTCTCTGATATTCATTGCTGTAGTAAAAAAGCGCACCAAGCAGAACTTCAATCCTGCAAGATTCACAAGAAAGGCTTCGGAATCAAAGCTTTTCCGCAATCTTCTGAGGGTAATGCTCATTATCCCCGCTGCATTTATAGCTGTTAAGGCGCTGCTCAGCTTCGACAGCTGGGAGTACCTCAATCACCTCACACTGTGGGGCTTTGCAGGCTGTACGGGACTCATACTTTTCCCTCTCGGTCTGATACTTGCCTTTGTGAACGTAAAGTTTTTTGCCGAGCGTCAGCAGAGACTTGTGCTGTTCATAATGTTCTTCTACTGCATACTTGTTTATTCGGCGTTCCTGCGCTATCAGATACAGCATTATTACTACTATTCACGTTATCTTGCACCTTTCATACCTGTTGCGGTGCTGTTCTGCGCGTCTGCGGCAGACCGCTTCGGCGGAAAGCTGCTTATCCCCGTAACTGCTGTGGGACTGCTTTATATAGCCCCCTTTGACGCATATCTTATGGGACACAAGGACGATTCGCGCATAGAGTGGAGCATACTTGAGGATATCGCTGATTTCGGCGGAGAAAACGATTGTATCGTGATATCTCCTAAGTACACCACGAAGCTCTGGCTGCCTGTGCGCTCTATGACAGGAGCAAAGGTAGTCCCCGAGGACGAGAACGACGCAGGTCAGATAGACAGACTTGCGGCAAGATACGGCAGAGTCCTTGTGCTCACCGAGAAAATGATGGACGACGAGGACTTCTCAATAATGTATTCAAACAGAATGCACAGCATAGAGGACGACCTCAACCACAGAGGCAGGATAGTTCCTTTCTCAAAGCATTTCATCACCTATGATGACGACATAAGGATATATTCCTACGACAAGTACAGATTCATGTACACTGCCGCAGGAGATTACGCGAAAATGAGCGGAGTATCAGGTCTTGAGACTTATTTCTGCTGGACAGACAGCGAAGAGGCTCAGATAGAGTGCGGACTTTACCCCGGCGATTATGATGTAACATTGGAGCTTGGCTGCGAAATGCCCCTTGAAGCAATGGGCGTGAACGAGGTAAAGGTAACGATGCTCCTTAACGGCAAGGAGATAGGCACGGATACGATAACTGCTGAAAACAACGGTCAGCCGCTCCATTTCAGCGCAGATGAGGAACAGGTCAGGGAAGGCGAGAACATACTGACCATATGCTGTCCGCTGTGGAAGGCGGCGCTTTCAAATCCTGTTGACACACGTGAACTGGGAGTACCTGTAAAGTCAGTCCGCTTTTCGTCGGCTGCATAAAGAAAGGATATGAAAATATGAAGCTTATCATTCAGATACCATGCTATAACGAGGAAAAAACGCTGGAGCTGGCGTATAACGACCTGCCCAGACATATAGACGGTATCGACACCATAGAGTACCTTATCATCAACGACGGCAGCAAGGACAATACCGTAGCCCGTGCCCGTGAGCTGGGATTTCATCATATAGTTTCATTCAAGCGCAACAAGGGACTTGCCAAGGGCTTTATGGCAGGTATCGACGCCTGCCTGCATCTCGGCGCTGATATCATCGTCAATACAGACGCGGATAATCAGTACTGCGGCGCGGATATCGAGAAGATAGTCCGCCCCATACTCGATGAAAAGGCTGATATAGTTATCGGAGAGCGTCCTATCGACCAGACCGAGCACTTCTCATGGAAGAAGAAAAAGTTCCAGCACCTTGGAAGCTGGGTAGTCCGCGTAGCTTCGGGCACCGATATCCCCGACGCCCCCAGCGGCTTCAGAGCATATTCCCGTGACGCTGCTCTGAGACTCAACGTTGTAAACGAATATACATATACCCTTGAAACTATCATTCAGGCAGGAAACAATAAAACTGCCATGACATCTGTTCCCATAAGAACAAATCCCGAGACCAGACCGTCCCGTCTGTTTTCGAGTATGTGGCGCTATATGAAGCGCTCCTCAACGGTCATCACCCGTTCATTCGTAATGTACAAGCCGCTGAAATTCTTCATGACTATCGGACTTGTACTGCTTCTTATCGGCGGAGTACTGGGCGTAAGATTCCTTATCCTTATGGCTATGGGCGAGGGTGACGGACATATCCAGTCCCTTATCCTCACGGCTATCCTCATTATGATGGGCTTCCAGACCATAACCATAGGACTTCTTGGAGACACTATCTCGTCAAACAGAAAGCTCCTTGAGGACGTTCAGTACAGAGTGAGAAAAATGGAGTGCGGCAGGAGCGACGAGGAAAAGCGAGCTGACGAAAAAGCCGCAGGAGCTGAAAGGGCGGAGAGCAAATGAGCGAGAAAAAGAAAAGAAAAAAGGTCGTGATGATAGGTCCTGTTTACCCGTATAAGGGCGGAATAGCCTATAATTGCGCAACTATGATAAACAGCCTCAAAAAGCGCTTCAACGTAAAGACTGTTTCCTATAAGATGCAGTACCCGAAGATACTCTTTCATCAGGAGCAGAAGGACTACAGCAACAGCCTTTTCAAGATTGACGACGCACAGTTCCTTATCAATACCGCAAATCCATTCAACTGGATAACCACAGCCCGTAAAATAAAGAAAATGCGTCCCGATTTCATAGTGATACACTGGTGGCACCCCTATTTTGCACCGTGCTACGGCTGTCTTTCGTTCATGCTCAGGAAGATACCCCGCATATTCATATGCCATAATGTATTCCCTCACGAGCATTTCCCCATGCAGAGATTCCTTGCGAAGTTCGCCCTCAAGCGCGGTTCGGCTTATATAACCCACTCAGTCTCAGACGCCGAGGACCTCAAGCAGATAAAGAGCGAGCCCATATTCAAGGCGGCAGACCTGCCCGTACACAATCAGTACAACCTCCACCACCTTACAAAGGAAGAGGGCAGAAAGCAGGCAGGCATAGCTCCAGAGAAGAAGATACTGCTCTTTTTTGGTTTTGTCCGCGAGTATAAGGGACTTCGCCATATCATCAAGGCAATGCCCGAGATAGTGAAGTACGATCCGAATATCGAGCTTTGGGTAGTGGGAGAATTCCGCGACGACAAGGAAAGCTACATGGAGCTCATCAAAAAGGGCGGAGCAGAGAGCAATATCAAAATAGTTGACGGCTATATCCCCGATAACGAGATAGAGAAATATTTTGCCTCCTGCGATATAGTTGTACTGCCCTATGAGTCCGCAACACAGAGCGGTATCGTGCAGATGGCATACGGCTTTGACAAGCCTGTTATCGTTACCGATGTAGGCGGGATCCCTGAGGTAGTCAACGAGGGAAAAACAGGCTATATCGTACCGCCTAAGGATCATCACGCCCTTGCAGAGGCTGTTAAGAAGTTCTACAGCGAGGGCAATGCCGACGAGATGACGAATTACGTCCGCGCCGAGGCAAACAGGCGTTCATGGGACGTTATGGTGGATAATATCGAGGAGCTTTACGAAAAGGCGAAGCGCCATGAAAGATAAGATAAATCTCAAAAAGCTGATGAAGCTTGCAGGACATCTTGTTGTCATTGCGGCTCTCGCATTCGTTGTCAAAAAGATAATCGACATGGACATAAAGCTGAGCGACCTCAGCTCGCCCCGTGTCATAGCGGCATTTGCGGTAAGCTTCGTGATACAGACCGCGCAGATACTCATAGGCTGCTGGTCGTGGCTGCTGTTCACGCGGTCACTTTCGGGACAGAAGATACCCTATTCAGCGGCAATGCCTGTTTTTACACGCTCCAACATCTACAAGTATCTCCCGGGAAACGTTTTCCAGTACGTTGGACGGAATCAGCTTGCTGCTGATATGAAGATAAGCCATGTGGACGTTGCCTGCGCAACGGTTCTGGACGTGCTTTTCTGCGTGTTCTGGACGGGAGTCGTATCAGTGCTGCTCCTTGGCGGCAGGATAGCGGAGCTTCTCGGCAAATACGGTAAAAATCTGGCTGTCGTGGGCGCTGTGGGAGTGCTGTTCCTCATAGCAGTTTTCATAGTGCTCAGGCTTAAATTCCGCGACAAGGTAAAGGCTTATCTTTCGCGCTATTCAAAGGCGTTTGAAAAGGGCAGCCGAAAGCAGCTCCTTTGCGGTATATTCTACTATTTTGCCCATAACTGCGTATCGGCGGCAATGTACATGAGCTGTCTGGCGCTTATGGTGCCGCAGGCTGATGCGAAAGAGCTCGCCGCTCTTACGGGAGCTTTCCTCTTTGCGTGGATAATCGGCTTCGTCACCCCCGGAGCTCCGGGAGGTATCGGCATACGTGAGGGAGTAATGCTCTTCGTATGCGGAGACCGGTTTGCGGACAGGATAGTGCTGTTCGTTCTGGTAATGAGGATAGCGTCGGTATTTGCCGATGTAGCGGCGTTTCTTATCGGCAGGCTTTATGGCAGAGAAAAAAGCCGTTAGCCAATTGTAGGGGACGACGTCCTCGACGTACCAAATTTGAAAAAACAATTCTATAACGCACAAAAAGCAGCCCGAATGGGCTGCTTTTTGTGGTTTTATGGTATTTTCGGGCGGATAGTATCAGCCCCTGCAATTATGCGCCATAGACCTGCGAAGCAATATCCACGGTCTGTTTTGCGTCCTTTGCGTAGTAAGTAGCATTTATCTGCTCGGCGTAGGAAGCCGTGAGCACAGCTCCGCCCACAACGGTCTTGCACTCGGGGTACTTCTCGTTGAGCTGCTTTATAGTCTCTGCCATAGCGCCGAGGGTAGTGGTCATCAGTGCGGAAAGTCCTACAAGGCTCACCTTGTTTTCGATAGCAGCGTTTACTATGGTCTCGGGCGGTACGTCCTTGCCGAGGTCTATGACCGTGAAGCCGTAGCTGTCAAGGAGCACCTTGACGATATTCTTGCCGATATCGTGGATATCTCCGTGTACCGTGGCAAGTACCACCTTGCCCTTGGATACGCTCTCGCTGTTTGCGGCGGAGAGCCTTGTCTTTATGACCTCGAAGCAAGCCTGAGCCGCTTCTGCGGTGAGTATGAGCTGCGGCAGGAATATCTTGCCCTTTTCAAATTTAGCGCCTGCGTTGTCAAGAGCAGGTATGAGGTAGCCATTGATTATCTCCATAGGCTCTACGGTGTACATGAGCTCCTCGGCGGCCTTTACAGCCTGATTTTTCAGTCCGTTTTCAACTGCGTACATTATATCGGGAGCTCCCTTGTCCTGCGCAGGAGCAGGGGCTTTGGGAGCGCTGTCGTCCTGAGCGTATATGCTTATGAAATCAGCGGAATTTCGGTCAATTCCTGCAAGGAGACGGTAAGCGCGGACAGCTCCGATTATTCCCTCGATATTGGGGTTGATGATAGGCAGGGTAAGTCCGCTGTGGAGCGCCATAGTGAGAAATGTACGGGTTATGAGCTCACGGTTGGGCAGACCGAATGAGATATTCGATACGCCGAGAACGGTGTTGAGTCCCAGCTCTACCTTTACCCTGTGGAGAGCGTTCAGTGTTTCCATAACGCCGTCCTGCTCGGCAGAAGCCGTCAGTGTAAGGCAGTCGATGAAAACGTCCTCCTTGGGTATGCCGTATTCCATAGCGCGGCGGAGTATCTTCTCCGCAATACCAAAACGTCCGTCGGCAGTTTTGGGTATGCCGCCCTTGTCGAGAGCAAGTCCAACAACAGCCGCGCCGTACTTTTTTACAAGTGGGAGTATAGCCTCTAAGGACTCGTCCTCGCCGTTTACGGAGTTTACAATAGGCTTGCCGTTGTAAACTCGCAGACCTGCTTCAAGCACCTCTGGTATAGTGGAATCAAGCTGCAATGGCGTGTCACATACGCTCTGTATAGCCTTTACAGCGGTTATCATCATTTCTTTTTCGTCGATACCTGGGAGTCCCACGTTTACGTCCAGAATTTCGGCGCCTGCGTGTATCTGCTCGACAGCCTGTCCGAGGATATAGTCCACATCATGGGCGAGGAGAGCCTCCTTGAAGCGCTTTTTGCCTGTTGGGTTGATACGCTCGCCGATAACTCGGGGCTGATTTATGGTAACGCAGTTCACCGCGGAGCAGGCTATGCTTGCGCGGACTATCTTTCGCGTCTGGCGCTCCATGCCCGAAAGAGCCTCTATCATAGCCGAAATATGCTGTGGAGTAGTTCCGCAGCAGCCGCCGAATACAGTAACGCCTGCGTTTGCCAGCTTTACTGCGCTTGCGGCGAAATCGTCGGGATCAACGTTGTATTCATTGGTGACGGGATCGGGAAGTCCTGCGTTGGGCTTTGCAATAACTGGGAGCGTGGTAAGTGCGCATATCCTGTCCAGAACAGGGAAGAGCTCCTCGGGACCGAGAGAGCAGTTTACGCCTATAGCGTCCGCGCCGAGACCTTCCAGCACAGCCACCATACATTCGGGAGAAACGCCCGTAAAGGTTCGCATATTTTCCTCAAAGGTCATTGTGACGAGCACGGGCTTGTCGGAGTTCTCCTTTGCGGCGAGAACAGCGGCTTTTACCTCGTAAAGGTCGGTCATGGTCTCGATGACGATAACATCGGCGTCCCTGCCTGCGAGGACAAGCTCCTGATAAACGTCGTAGGCTTCTTCAAATTTCAGAGTTCCCGCAGGTTCGAGAAGCTGACCTATAGGTCCCATATCGAGAGCCACAAGAGAGCGTCCTGCGGCAGCCTTTTTAGCGTTGGCAACGCCTGCGGAGACTACCTCCTCAACGGTATGACCGCTTTTTGCTAGCTTGAAGCGGTTTGCGCCGAAGGTGTTGGCGTAGATGATATCAGCGCCGCTTTCGACGTACAGGCGGTGTATCTTCATAATAGCCTCGGGATCGGAGATGTTCAGCAGCTCGGGTACGTGTTCGGTCTTGATGCCATGAGCCTGTAACATCGTACCCATTCCGCCGTCAAGGAACACGAAGCTGTTGTTTTCAAGCAGGGAATAGAATTTTTGGGACATATTTATCTCCTTTTATTCGGATTTGAATGTGCCTATGCAGCGGAAATTGCTGAGATTTTCCTCAAGGTCGCGGAGGACTGCCTTAACGCTGTCGTCCGAGAGCTTTCCGCTGAAATCGAGAAAGAACATGACGTCGAAGCTTCCGTCGCGGATAGGACGGCTCTCGATCCTCAGCAGGTTCATGCCGTTTACGTAGAATTTTGTCAGCAGACGGTAAAGACTACCCTCTGTGTGAGGGATAGTGAGCATTACGGAAACTGCGTCCGAATCCTCGGCTACCTGTAGGTCCTTGGAAATAATGATGAACTGGGTGCGGTTTATGGTGCAGTCAGCGATATCACGGGCGATTATCTCAAGTCCCAGCTTTTCTGCGCATGATGTGGAGCATATAGCGGCGATAGGCTCGTCGCTTCTCAGCACCTTTTCCGCAGCTGTAGCGGTATTGCTGTACTCGTGCTTTTTGAGCTTGGTCCTGCTGAGGAACACCTCGCACTGTGAAAGAGCCTGTCTGTGTGAGTAAACACAGGTGATATCCTCTAATTTAGTGCCTTTTTTAGCGGCGAGACAGTGGTCTATCTCCAGAGTCACCATTTTCACGATGTAGAACGGATAATTCGCCATAAGGTCGTAGGTGCTGTCCACAGAGCCTGCGGTGGAGTTCTGAACGGGAAGAACGCCGTAGTCCACCGCTCCTGCCTGTACAGCCCTGAATACCTCCTCGAATGAGGGATAGAATGTGAACTCTCTCTTGCCGAAGACTTTTTCGGCAGCAGCCTCGGAATTGGCGCCTGATGTGCCCTGACAGCCTATTTTCTTTGCTCCTGCAAAATCGGGAGCAGTATAGCTGTAATCATGGGAATCCGTAAGAATAGTGCGGTTCTGGAGTATCTTGCTGATATCCATGATATTGGTGAAGAGAGCAGATGTGCCGTTTTCAAGCTTTGGGTTATTGGTAAGAGCCTTGATACGGTCGATTATCTCCTGCTCGCGTCCGCCCTGAAATACAGGCATTTTGTGCTCCTTCTTGTAGTCTGCAACGCCCTTGCAGAGCTCCATACGCTTCATAAAGAGCGCAAGTATCTCGCTGTCGATGTCATCTATCCCGTCGCGAAGCTGTTTAAGATCCATATAAAAAATACCTCCGTTTTTAGCCGTGAGCCCTTAGCCATTAGCGATTAGCGGCTAAAGGCTGACTGCTAATGGCTAAAGGCTCATTGATATACCTCACATATTATAGCATTTATTTTTGTAGAAATCAATAAAAAACGGATAAATATATTGCAATGGCTACTTGTTTTATGTTATAATAATACAGTATATAGTGAGTAACTATGACCATACGAAACTTTTAACAATTTTTAAGGTAAAAAGCATTGAAAAAAGTCAGAATATTGGGGATAGACCCCGGTTATGCCATAGTCGGATTCGGAGTTCTGGATTATGACGGCGTAAGGTTCACCCCCATTGAATACGGAGCAGTGCTCACCGAGGCAGGAACGCCCTTTCCCGAGCGTCTCAGAGCCATTCACGAGGATATCGAGTTCATATTCAACAAGTTTTCCCCCGACTGCATGGCGATAGAGCGGCTCTACTTCACAACCAATCAGAAAACGGCGATAGACGTTGCGCAGGCGCGAGGTATCACCGTATTATCGGCGGCAATGAGGAATATCCCCGTTTCGGAGTATACTCCCTTGCAGGTGAAGCAGTCCGTGGTAGGCTACGGAAAGGCTGAAAAGAAGCAGGTCATGGAGATGACCAAGCAGCTTCTCGGACTTGCGCAGATACCCAAGCCCGACGATGCGGCGGACGCTCTTGCGATAGCTATCTGCCACGGGCACAGCACCAGATTTGATTTCAGATAAAGGAAACAGGACAATGATATACAGTGTAAAGGGCAAGCTCATAGTGAAAGAACTGGGCTTTGCGGTAATAGAATGCGGCGGCGTTGGCTACGGCTGCAAGACCTCCTACAATACGGTATCACAGCTGGGAGAGCTGGGCAGCGAGGCTATGCTGTACACCTACCTCTACGTGAGAGAGGATGTGGTGGAGCTTTTCGGCTTTGCCACATTGCAGGAGCTGAGCTGCTTCAAGCTGCTCATATCCGTATCGGGCGTAGGTCCGAAGGCGGCAACGGCTATCCTCTCAGACGTTACTCCCGAGAGATTCGCTCTGCTGGTAGCTTCGGGAGACAGCAAGGCTTTCACCAAGACCAAGGGCATAGGAGCCAAGACAGCTCAGCGCCTTGTGCTTGAGCTCAAGGACAAGATATCCTCTGAATCCATAAGCGGCAGCATAAGCAATGACGCTGCGGAGCTCTCGCATATCGCGGCAGGAGCAGCCTCCTCATCGGTGGCAGAGGCTCTCGAAGCACTCATGGTGCTTGGCTATTCTCAGGGCGAGGCGGCACCTATACTCAGCAAGCTCGACCAGTCCCTGAGCACACAGGACCTTATAAAGGAAACATTAAGACTCATGGCGGCAAAAAATATGCGCTAAATATATAAGCAAGGAAGGTTATTGTTATGATGAATCTTGACGAATTGCTGAAAGCGGCAATAAAGGATCCCTCACAGCGCTCGCTGTTCTTACAGACGCTGATAAAAAGCGATGTCTATGTCATCTGCAAGAATCCCGTAAAGCAGGAGCGCGACAGAGCTGAGGGCGGTATCCAGCTGGAACTTATAACCACTCAGAATCCCGACGGAGATATATTTATCCCGTTTTTCACAAGCTATCGTGCGCTCCAGCAGTTTGCAAAGCGCTACGTTGACTGCTACAAGATAAACTGCCTGAGACTTTTCGACCTGATACAGTCCGTATCGGCAGTTCTCAACCCCAATTCCTACGGCAAGGAGTTCTCGTCACAGGAGATAAAGAGCATACTGATGATAGCCCGAAACCTCAAGATAAAGGCTATCTCCTACAACGAGGCGGATATAATCAGCTACCGTCCCGTAGAGCATTCCGTAAGCCATATCACAAGGGCTGCAAGCAAGTTCCTTTCCAAGCAGCCTAACGTTGACCGCGCATTCATCATGGAGATGATAAAGGGCTGCGAAAAGCCCCAGATACTCATGGTGCTTGATATGATGGGCAGCACAAGAAAGCTCTTCGTGCCGCTGTCAAAGTACCTTTCCAAGACCGTAAAGGCAAACGAGCATCTGTGCTTCATCAGTTATGAGCAGGACATGGGCAAGAAGGCGGCTGAGACCGTAGAGCCCTTCTATGTCCGCAAGAAGAGATTTTTCGAGAAATAATTCAGAGGTGTTTTTTTGATACAGACAGAGGATATGGAGTTCGCTCCGAGGATAATAACTCCCGAGAATACCACGGAGGACAGCGACGTCGAGATAAGTCTCAGACCGCAGACTCTCCACGAGTATATCGGTCAGGACAAGGTCAAGGAAAACCTCGCAATATACATCGAGGCTGCAAAGCGCAGGAGCGAGCCTCTTGACCATGTGCTGCTGTACGGACCTCCGGGACTGGGAAAGACCACTCTTTCCTCAATAATCGCACATGAGCTGGGAGTGAACCTCCGCGTTACCACAGGTCCTGCCATTGAAAAGCCGGGAGACCTGGTATCGCTTCTCACCAGCCTTTCCGACAACGACGTACTATTCATAGACGAGATACACAGACTGTCCCGTGCGGTAGAGGAGATACTCTACCCTGCACTGGAGGACAGAGTAATAGATATAATCATCGGCAAAGGTCCCTCCGCACGTTCAATACGTATGGACCTGAAACCCTTTACCCTTATCGGAGCTACCACCAGAGCAGGACAGCTCTCGGCGCCTCTCCGTGACCGTTTTGGCGTTATACAGCGCTTGGAGCTGTATACCAAGGAGCAGCTCACGGATATCGTCCGCAGGAGCTCCATGATACTGGGTATACCCTGTACCGCTGACGGTGCGGCAGAGATAGCAGGCAGGGCGAGAGGCACGCCGCGTATAGCGAACCGACTTCTCAAAAGAGTCAGGGACTTTGCAGATGTAATGGGCAACGGACAGATAACACAGGAGATAGCTTCTATAGCTCTCAGCCGACTGGATATCGACGCATTGGGGCTTGACGGTCTTGACAGGCGTATGCTTGAAATGATAATCAAGGGCTACGGCGGCGGACCTGTCGGACTTGAAACTCTCGCTTCGGCAATAAACGAGGAAAGCGTTACCCTTGAGGATATATGCGAGCCTTTCCTCATGCAGCTGGGATTCTTAGGGAGAACTCCCCGCGGCAGAGTTGCTACCCGTCTTGCTTATGAGCATCTTGGCATAGCTGCTCCCGAGCAGACTGCGGCTGCCGATGAGGGGCAGATGAGCTTCTGAAGCTTCTCTCATTTGGGGAGATGAGTATTTATGTTTGGTCTGGCTTCATGGAAATACAATCTGAAATACAACACAGAACGGGTACAGCAGCCCGAATTCGGAAAAATGATAAACGGACAGGGCATGGGGCTGGTCTCAAAGCTTCGCTACGGCATTTGTCCCATGAGCTTCAACGGCTGTGAGGTCATAGCCGTGCATAATGCTCTGGTTTACCTGAATATGCCGCAGAAGCTTACGGAGGTAGCCTTCTATATGGAGCGTTTCCGCCTGCTCATGGGCTTTTTCGGCTGCAATGTGTATATGCTGGGCAGGGCTCTGGCGCATTTCGAGGCGCTGTGTCCCCGTATAAAGAGCATTGACGGCGCAGAGGCGTTCATAATCACTTTCTGGACAAAGCAGCCCTTTCTGTCGTCTATCCACACGGTGTTCTGCGTAAAGACCGCAGGGGGAATAAAGGTCTATAACCGCTACAACAACGTGGATACCACGTATTTATGCGCAAATGTGGAGGAAATAGCAGGAAAGCGTCCTCCGATAGCCATATACAAGATAAAATAAGGAGACTATTCAATGGCAAAATTGTTCGGGACCGACGGTCCGAGAGGTATTGCGGTGACCGACCTCACCTGCGAGCTTGCCATGCAGACGGGAAGAGCCGCTGCACTGGTGCTTGCGAAAAAGGGCGGCGGAAAAACTAAAATACTCATCGGCAAGGATACGAGACTATCCTCAGACGCCCTTGAAGCGGCTGTCTGTGCAGGGATATGCTCCGTCGGTGCTGACGCCGAGCTTTTAGGCGTAGTGCCTACCCCTGCTGTGGCTCACCTCATAGGTACCCACGAGGCAGATGGCGGCATTATGATATCGGGCAGCCATAACAGTGCCGAATTCAACGGCATAAAGATATTTTCCTCAAAGGGACATAAGATTATGGAGGAGGCTGAGGACGAGATAGAACATCTTGTACTATACGCCCCCGAAGAGATAAAGCTCAGCTCCCATGAAGATGTGGGCAGAGTCATACACTGTGAAAACGCCATAGGCGAATACATCAGCCATATAAAGGAGATAATCTCCGACGACCTCAGCGGATTTAAAGTTGCTCTGGACTGTGCAAACGGCTGTGCGGCGTATACCGCCGAGAAGCTGTTTACCGCTCTTGGAGCAGAGGTTCTTGTCATAGCCGACAAGCCTGACGGTCACAACATAAATAAGGACTGCGGCAGTACCCACGTACATCACCTTATGGAGTACGTTGCGGAAAAGGGCTGCGACTGCGGACTTGCCTTTGACGGTGACGCAGACCGCTGTATAGCCGTTGACGAGCAGGGACTCATGATAGACGGCGACAGGCTTATCGCCATATTCGCCCGAAGCATGAAAGCCCATGACAAGCTTGACAATAATGCGGCGGTAGTTACGCCCATGAGCTGCCTCGGACTGCGGAAATACGCCGCAGCCAACGATATAAGGCTGGTCAGCTCGGGAGCAGGCATCCGCTACGTGCTGGAGCGTATGCTGGAGGGCGGCTACAAGCTGGGCGGCGAGCCCAACGGACATATCATCTTCCTTGACGACGCAGGCACAGGCGACGGACAGCTGGCAGGTGCACGGCTGCTGAGCATAATGAAGCAAAGCGGCATGAAGCTCAGCGAGCTTGCAGGCGATATGCCTGCATATCCGCAGGTGAAGCTCAACGTCAAGATACCCACGCACTACAAGGAGCTCTGGAAAAACGAAAAGACTGTTACCGACCTCATTGAGGAGTACGAACAGGAGCTTGGCAGCGAGGGCAGGATACTGGTGCGTGAAAGCGGAAAAGAGCCAATAGTCCGTATAATGACCGAGGGGAAAGACTTCGGGCGCATAAACGATATGGCAGTTGAGATAGCTCAGCGTATAAAGGAAAGCTGCGCGTTCAGAGCATGAGCGCGATGAAATATAAGGAGCATTTATTTTGAGAACAGCAAATAACTGGAAGGACTATAAGATATTAGATACATCGGACGGCGAAAAGCTGGAAACATGGGGCGGCGTAAGCCTTGTGCGCCCCGATCCCCAGATAATCTGGAAGACCGAGCGCACCGATCCCCTGTGGAAAACAGCCGACGGACACTATCACCGCTCAAATCAGGGCGGCGGCAAGTGGGAGTTCCGCAAAAGACTGTCCGAGTCTTGGAATATAAGCTACGGCGACCTTACCTTCAATATCCGTCCCACAGGCTTCAAGCACACGGGACTTTTCCCCGAGCAGGCTGTGAACTGGGATTTCATGGCGGATAAGATAAGGAATGCAGGCCGCGAGATAAACGTGCTGAACCTGTTCGCTTACACAGGGGGAGCTACCCTTGCCTGTGCAGCAGCAGGAGCTTCCGTATGCCATGTTGACGCTTCAAAGGGCATGGTGCAGTGGGCGCGTGACAACGCGGCGGCTTCGGGACTTACCGAAAAGCCTATCCGCTGGATAGTGGACGACTGCGAGAAGTTCATCGCCCGTGAGATACGCCGCGGCAGAAAGTACGACGCGGTCGTCATGGATCCTCCAAGCTACGGCAGAGGTCCGGGAGGCGAGGTCTGGAAGCTTGAAAACTGCGTTTACGACCTTGTGAAGCTATGCTCGGGAGTTCTCTCCGACGATCCGCTTTTCTTCCTGATAAACAGCTATACCACTGGACTTTCACCCTCGGTAATGGGCTATATACTGGGAACAGTCCTCACGGACAGATTCGGCGGAAGCGTAAGCTTCGACGAGATAGGACTTCCCGTAAAGTCAACGGGAATGACCTTGCCCTGCGGCTCCACCGCGATCTGGCAAGCTGAGCCAGCTTGACCGCTTCTACGTTGACGCTCGTAAACTCGCTTACTGTTATAAAAAACGATGATCTTACATCGCTTACAGCACTTAATGATATGTAGGGGCGAACAATGTTCGCCCGAGAGTAACGATGTAATTTTTAATGACCAACTGTAGGGGAGCCCGCCCTCGGGCTCCCGAGAATGATGAAATGATATTATGTATCAATTGTAGGGACGAATATTGGGCGTCCGAAACAATGTTTTTATGATATAGGAGAAAAAATGGGAAAAGAAGAAAGATTTGTAAGGATATACAGTCAGAGAACCGCATTAAGATCGACCGAAATACTTGTTGATACTGTAACAGGGGTAAATTATATGTATCACGCATGGGCAAATACAGGCGGTCTTACGGTAATGCTTGACAAGGACGGCAAACCTGTGATCTCGTCCCCTGACGAGATAAAAGCATTGAAGAAATAAAGGGAAAATATGGAAAATATAATCGAAATAAAAGGTCTGCACTTTGCCTATGACGCCGACGACGAGGAAAAGAAGTCCGTTGAAGTCCTCAAGGGCATAGACCTTGACATAAAGCAGGGGGAGTTCGTAGCGGTGCTCGGGCACAACGGCTGCGGAAAATCCACCCTTGCCAAACATCTGAACGCTATACTGCTCCCCACTGAGGGAACTGTCATAGTGGACGGCATAGACACAAAGGACGAGGACAAGCTTTTCGAGCTCCGTCAGAGGGCAGGAATGGTGTTCCAGAATCCCGACAACCAGATAGTTTCGTCTGTTGTTGAGGAGGACGTGGCATTTGCCCTTGAAAACCTCGGCGTACCCTATGAGGAAATGCGCCGACGAGTGGACGAGAGCCTTAAAGCCGTGGGTATGTACGATTACAGGCTCCACTCGCCAAGTCAGCTCTCGGGCGGACAGAAGCAGCGAGTGGCTATCGCAGGCATAATCGCCATGCAGCCTAAGTGCATAATCCTCGACGAGCCCACTGCTATGCTGGATCCGCAGGGACGAAAGGAAGTCCTTGCCACCATACACCGCATGAACCGCGAACAGGGCATAACCATAGTCCTCATCACACACTATATGGACGAGGCTGCGGACTGTGACCGCGTTGTGGTCATGGACAAGGGACAGGTAGTTCTTGACAACGTCCCCGAGAAGGTCTTCTCACAGGTGGAAAAGCTCAAGGCTATCGGGCTTGACGTACCGCAGGTAACTGAGCTTGTCTGGGAGCTCCGCAAGGCAGGCTGTGATATCTCTCCCGAGATAATCACGGAAAAGGACTGCGTTGCGGCGATAGAAAAGCTGTTTGGCAACTGAGTACATGGTACTCGCACAGGAAAGAAAAGGAGAATAGAATTGGCTATCCTTGAAACACAGGAGCTTACATACACCTACAGCGTGGGTACACCCTTTGAAAAGACCGCTGTAGACCATGTGAGCCTTAAAATAGAAGAGGGCGAAATGGTAGGCGTCATGGGGCACACAGGATCAGGCAAATCCACGCTTATACAGCATTTCAACGGACTTCTCAAGCCTACGTCGGGCAAGGTGCTCCTTGAGGGCAAGGACATCTGGGCTGACAAGGAAAAGATACGTGACGTCCGCTTCAAGGTGGGACTTGTTTTCCAGTACCCCGAGTATCAGATATTCGAGGAGACCGTCTACAAGGACATCGCCTTCGGTCCCAAGAATATGGGACTTGATGAAGCCGAGATAAAGCGCCGCGTATATGAGACAGCCCATGATATCGGTCTCAAAGAGGAACTCCTCGAACGCTCACCCTTTGAGCTCTCGGGCGGTCAGAAGCGCCGCGTTGCTATCGCAGGCGTAATGGCTATGGAGCCCAAGGTGCTCATACTGGACGAGCCCACCGCAGGTCTTGATCCTGCGGGACGAGACAAGATACTCGACCACATCAGGCGCTATCACGAGCGCACCAAGAATACAATACTCATAGTTTCTCACAGCATGGAGGACATTGCCACATTTGCGGACAAGATACTTGTCATGAGCAAGGCTAAGCTCTTCTGCTACGATGAGACTGTAAATGTCTTCGCAAGAGCCGATGAGATATCAGATATCGGTCTTGACGTACCACAGATAACAAAGGTCTTCGGAGAGCTGAGACGCAGAGGTCTGGACTTCGGCAAAGAGGTCTACACAGTGGGCTATGCCCGCGACCTGCTTCTGAAGCACCTGAAGGACAGGGAGGTACGCTGATGCTGAGAGATATCACCATAGGACAGTACTTCCCGGGGAACAGCATTATCCACAGGCTTGATCCCCGATTCAAGATAGTAATAACCCTGCTCTACATCATCATGCTCTTTTCGGGAGGACACTACATCTGTCTCCTTATAGGAGCTGTGTATACCTTCGGAGCTATACTCCTTTCGGGCATACCCATGAAGATGTTCTGGAAGAGCGTAAAGCCCCTTTTGCCGTTTCTGCTCATAACAGCAACGCTGAATCTGCTGCTCATGGGTACGGGAGAGGTGATTTGGCAGTGGAAATTCCTTAAAATAACCGAAAACGGACTGAATACCAGCGTATTCATGGTCATCAGGATAGTGCTCCTCATTATGGGAAGCTCCCTGCTGACCTATACAACGTCCCCTATAACACTTACAGACGCTATCGAGCGGCTGCTCTCGCCGCTGAGAAAGATAAAATTTCCCGTACATGAGCTGGCTATGATGATGTCCATTGCGCTCAGATTCATACCAACGCTCATCGAGGAAACTGACAAGATAATGTCGGCACAGAAAGCCCGTGGAGCCGAAATAGACACAGGAAGCTTCACGACGAGAGCAAAGAACCTCATATCCATACTTGTGCCCCTGTTCATATCCGCATTCAGACGTGCGGACGAGCTTGCCACAGCTATGGAGTGCCGCTGCTATCACGGCGGTGAGGGCAGAACAAGACTGAGACAGCTCAAATCTGCTCCGAGAGACTATATCGCACTTGCCATAACCGTTCTTTTCCTTGCAGGAGTGATAGTTATAGGAAAGATACTGGATTAACAGCTTTTGAGAATATATCACAGATAAAAACAAGAAAGGTTAGAAATGAAACAAAAAGAAAAAAGGATCTCTTCCCGAATGCGCTGGGAGAGGTTCAGAAAGGGAAAATTCTACGAAATACTATATGAAAAAGGCATACTGTATTTTATTCTGTCATTCCTTATCCCTTTCAGCATACTCTGGTATGCTTTCGGGAGCTACGGGATACACCCCTTCGGAGACAGACAGATACTTGTAGTTGACCTGTGGCATCAGTATTACCCGTTTTTTCGCGTAGTGCGCGAAAAGCTGATAAACGGCGGTTCGTTCTTCTACTCATGGGAAAACGGACTGGGCACCAATTTCCTTTCCCTTATTTCGTACTATGCAGCAAGTCCGCTGAACTGGCTGTCGGTATTCTTTGACGACGACCACGTCCGCGACGCAATGACATTTATCCTGAGCTGCAAGATAGGCTTCGCAGGAGCGTTTTTCAGCACATTCCTGCGGTATACCTACAAGCGCAAGGATTTTTCAATATGTATGTTCTCGGTGATGTATGCCCTTTGCAGCTATACTCTGGGCTATTACTGGAACGTTATGTGGTTCGACACAGTGGCGCTTTTCCCGCTGGTAATGCTGGGTATCGTAGCGCTCTGCCGCGAGGGAAAGTGGAAGGTCTTCACCTTAGCGCTCATGCTTTCGCTGGTGGCTAATTACTACATCGGCTATTTCACCTGTATTTTCTCGGTATTTATGTTTGCTTCTGCGAGCATAATAGAGTGTAAGGGCATAAAGGACTGGTTCAGAAAGCTTTTGCTGATGATACGCTCATCTATCATCGGAGTAGGTCTCGGCGGCTTCATGCTGCTGCCTGCGTACTTCGGTCTGAAGCTGACCTACAGCGCCAACAACACCATGCCGAGGGATATATCCTTTTACGAGGATTGGAGAAAGATATTCGCACATCTTCTCTCCTATGACGCGCCCACAAAGGTGGACGGACTGCCGAACTTTGCCTGCGGAATGTTAGCGGTGCTCCTTTTCGGAGTATTCCTCTTCTCATTCGGCATAAAGATAAGAGAAAAGATATCATCGCTGCTCATGCTGGCGATAATCGCCGTGAGCTGCAATATGAATATCCTCAACTTTATCTGGCACGGTTTTCACTTCACCAACCAGATACCATACCGATTCGCCTTTATATTCAGCTTTGTGCTGGCGGCGGCGGCATTCAGAGCCTACGACATCATACTTTCAAGGGGCATAAAGATATATCAGCTTGTGCTTATGGTCATAGCTCCTGCGGCAGTTGTCGTGCTCAATTACTACGCAGCAGGGAAGAAATTCGAGTTTGACGGTGCACTGAGAAGCTCCATTATCATAACGGGAGCATTCTGGCTCATATTCATAGCGGCGAAGATATTCCCCTTCAAGACGCCGAAAATGCGCAACGCCATGATGACGCTGGCACTTGCGGCGGCAGTATTCAGCGAGTTTGTAAGCAATGCGCAGATAGGCGCAAAAACTGTTGATAATACAAGCTATAACGATTATCCTACAAGATATGAGGAGGTAGAGGAGCTTCTCGAATGTACGAGAAAAACGGACAAGTCTCTGTTCTATCGCACCGAGATGTCCCAGACCTACACTCTCAATGACAGCGCACTCTACGGGTACCGCGGTCTGTCGCAGTTCTCATCGTCGGCTAACGTTTCCGTTACCACCCTGTGCAAGCGCTTGGGACTTTACGCTTCCGAGGCTGGCAACAGATACTACTACAGAACGTCAACTCCCGTGGTGAATTCCCTTATGGGAATAAAATACATCATCAAAAAGGACGGCGAGCTCAATTCCGAGGAATGGGTGCTCGAAAAGATACAGACTGCGGACACAACGAATCTCTATGAGAACCGCTATCCGCTGTCGCTGGGATTCATGGTGGACGAGAATATCCTCAATATGGTGGATAACAGCGGCGCCAATCCCTTTGAGTACCAGAACGAGCTTATCAGATGCGCTACGGGCGTTGAGGAAAAGCTTTTCGTAGCCCAGCCCGTTGCTCTTGCAGAGTATGACGGACTTGACATCACCAAAAACGGCTACGGAAACTACACCTTCCAGAATGACAGCGACCAGCCTACAGGCAGTGCCACCTATACCTTTGACTGTATCGACGGCAGCTACCTCTACGGCTATGCAAACGGTACGGGCGGCACCTGCGACTCGCTTGAGATAAAGTGCGGCGACGTCCTCATAGACTCGGGCAAGCTCATTGACAGCTACCCCATAGTTTTCCCGATGGGAAACGGACAGGGCGGCGAGAGCTCCACAGTTAAGATAATTTCCAACGAGAAGCATAAGTCGGGCAATTTCAAGATAATGGTATACGCTTTGAGTCAGGATACCTTTGAAAAAGCCTACTGTGCTGTTGCAGATGAACAGCTCCGCATAAAGCGCTTCAAGGATACCGATATACTGGGCTCTGTTGAAGCAAAGCGCGACGGGATAATGTTCCTGTCGATACCCTATGAAAAGGGCTGGAGCGTATATATCGACGGCAAAAAGGCAGAGACCTTCAAGCTTTTGCAGGCTGTGCTGGGCGTAAGAGTCTCCGCAGGCAGGCACGATATCGAACTGAAGTATACTCCCGAGGGCTTCCCTCTGGGTGTTACTATATCTTTACTCAGCTTTGTGCTGTTCGTATTCTGTATCATCTGTGACCGCAGACGCAGGATACGCCGACAGGCGCTGGCAGCGGAAGCTGCGGCGGCTCAGGCAGCAGCAGAGCAGGAGGAAAATCCCTACAGGCAGGGAGCTGCTATCTATGACCAGCTTGGTATCCCCGATCCTATGGATATTATCGGACGGGTTGAGGATTCCGAGGTAGTGCTCTATGACGGCAGCGAAACGGCTGAAAAGGAGGCGGATAATGCGCAATCTGAAAGTGATGATAGCCTACAGAGGCACTAAGTACCACGGTTTTCAGCGGCAGAGCAATGCCGTGACCGTGCAGGAAACTCTCGAAGCCAAGCTTTCAAAGGTGCTCAACGAGCCTGTGACCATAACAGGCTGCTCGCGGACGGATACGGGAGTACACGCCAATATGTTCTGCTTTAATGTAAAAACCAGCAGCAAAATAAACTGTCTCGGCTTTTGCAGGGGCGTAAACGGCGAGCTTCCCGACGATATATCCATTCTCAGCTGCGAGGACGTGCCTCTTGATTTCCATGCGCGGTTCGACTGCAAAGGAAAGGAGTATGTCTATAAGATACATTGCAGCGAGTCGAAAAATCCCTTTGCAGCAGACCTTATGCTGCATTACAGGAGAAAATTCGATATAGAGGCTGCAAGAAGAGCTTCTCAGTATTTTGTGGGAACACATGATTTCTCTTCGTTTTGTGCCGACTGCACAAATGTTTCAACCACTGTGAGGACGATTTATTCCTTCAGAATAGAAAATAGTGGAGATTCTGTGATAATGCTTGTAAAAGGCAACGGTTTTTTGTATAATATGATTAGGATAATGGCAGGCACTCTTTTAGATGTCAGCGAGAAGCGTATCGCTCCCGATGATATACCTGCTATCCTTGAGGCAAGAGACCGCCTTAAAGCAGGCAGAACTGCAATGGCTCACGGGCTGTATCTGAACCGCGTGTTCTACAGCGAGGAGGAGCTTCTGAAAGATAAATAAAAAGGAACAAGGATAAGGAGGTGCCGAGAGTGCCTAAAATGTACGACGCCGACGACATTGTCGATCAGAAGAATCGGAAAAGGCGGCGGAAAAGGCTGAAACGTTTTTTGACGATACTGCTGGCAGCAGCTCTTGGAACGGGGCTTTATTTTACCCGTGACAAGTGGTATAATAAGTTAAGGGGAATAGGTGAACAGTACAGGACTATTGTAAACACAGGTCAGCTGGCAGAGGGAAACTTCCCGATAGAGGTCAGCGGCGGTGGAGATTATCAGCTTGTCTCATCAGGCAAGAAGATGATCGTACTCAGCGATACATACACCTACTTTTATGATACTGACGGAAATCTATTGAAGCGCCGTCAGCATACTTACACCAATACGGTGCTTCGTGCAGCAGGCGGAAAGGCTCTGCTGTATGAACAGGGCGGAAATGAATTCAGCGTTGAGGACGAGGAAAAGGTCCTCTACACTAAGACTTTCGCCGACAAGCAGATCCTGTTTGTCAGGATCAGCGACGAAGGCTATACAGCCGTAGTCACCACTTCGGAGAACTACAGCTGTGAGCTGGAGGTATATGACAAAAGGGGAAATGGCATATACAAAAGACAGTGTATCGAAAAGGTCAGCGACCTTAGCTTCATAAACGGAAGCAAAGGCTGCGTGCTGAGTTATATCTCAGCTGAAAACGGTCAGCTCGTTACAAATGTTCAGGAAATTGGCTTCACCGAAAAAGGAGAGCATTGGACCTCTCCCGGTTTGAATACTGTCGGTCTTGACGTTTACGGCTTCGGCAGCGGAGCTTTCGTCTTTGGCGCAGACGCTTGCGGATATGTTGACAAAAGCGGTCAGATAAGCTCGTTTTACTCATATGACGGCGAGCTTGTTGCAGGTGCCAGCGAAAACGGAAACTCAGCAGTCATCGTAAACAACGAGGACAGAAGAAAGTATGTTATGGCATTGTTCACGGGTTGTGATTCTGAACCCCTTATCGTAGAGCTCAGCGAGCCTTCGGTAGATGTTGCCATATACGAGGACCTTGCATATGTAATGTGTCAGGGAAATATCAAAGCCTATGACTTCAATGGCGGACTGCGCTCTATTGCGGAGGTAAGCGATTCCTATACAGGCTTTGTTCGTAATGAAGAGCATATTTTCCTGAAGGGCTATAATAAAATAGACCGTATAGACTATGAAAGCTGACCTTGCACTGTGAATATTCTAATTCTCGAAGGGAGGCTGCGCCGTCCTCTTGACAGGCGCAATTAGTATGGGTGTACAATTCTGGTGGTTTTACGATGTTATCGCAGTTGCTGTGATACTCGTCAGCATTTTCCTTTCAGTCCGTAAGGGACTTATCAAAACAATAGCTGCTTTGACAGGATTTGTTCTTTCTGCCGTCATCGCCTTTTCAGCAGGCGGTCCTATTGCAGAGCTTATGTATGAACAGTCGGAAAAAGGCAGCAATATCAAAAAATTCGATCTTACTCTGGAAACTTTGGACTTTGTCGACGACCTTGGAAATCAGCTTGAAAATCTCGGCTATAATATCAGAATAGATGACAACGAGCTGAGAGAAGCCTTATATGATGAAATAGAGCCCGAACAGAAAATATACGAATACGTCAATAATATAAATAATAAGAAAGTCGATGAAGAAAGCCTCTTTATCAATAAGCTCCACGAAAGCTATGCTGTTATTATCAGCAATTATGTTGCAAAGAGAATGAATGCATATTCTGCTGAATGTGCCGCAGAGGAAATGAGAAAGCACCCCGAAAAGGCGTATGAGTTCTCGAAACTTCTTGACGATCTGGATACAAAGCGTCCTGCGGCGCAGTATCTGACCGATAATTTCCTCAAAAAGCCGTATATGACGCAGACCAAGCTTTTGGCAATGGTCCTCATTTTCGCAGTGGGAGCTATAATAACAGTTGCCGTAAGTATTTACACAGGACGCAAGCACGGTCCTATGGGCGGATTTGTAGAAGCTGTTATAAGCGGTATCCTTGGTATCGCGATAAGCGTAACTATCATCATATTCATAGCATTGATGATACGTTTGTATGTAGTGATGGGAAGCGACAAGATGTTGTTCTTCAATCACGAGGCTATAGAAAATACTTATGCATTCAAGTATTTCTATGAGTTTATCTCAGGGCTCTGATAAGCCCTGAAAGGTCTGCCTTGGGGGGTGGACTATCATTGAATAACTTACAGGAGGAACTGCCTGATGATAATGTGCAGTAAATGCAAAAAAAGGCCTGCGGTGGTGTTCATCACCTCTGTTCAGGGAAGCGAAAAGAAAAACGAGGGACTCTGCCTCTCATGTGCAAGATCGCAGAATATCCCTCAGATAAAGGAATACATGGATAAGCTGGGTATAACCGACGAGGAGCTGGATCAGCTCTCAGACCAGATGATGGGTATGCTGGACGGCGACAGCTTTGAAATGGGCGGTTCAGGCGTACTTCCTGATTTTATCACTAATATGTTCGGGGGAAATGACGGAGACAGCTCAGGTGACGACGCAAGCAAGGGCGGATTTGATCCGAGAAGCTTTTTCGGCAGTCCGCGCGGCAGTTCAGATGATGATAAGTCATCGGGCAGCAAGGACAAAAAGAGCAGTATCTTCGGAAAAAAGGACAAAAAGCCAAAGGAACCCAAGTTCCTCGGAAGCTACTGCACCAATCTTTCTCAGAAAGCCGCTGACGGCAAGCTGGACGCTATCATCGGCAGAGATGACGAGATAGCAAGAGTTATCCAGATACTTTCAAGACGTACAAAGAACAATCCATGTCTTATCGGTGAACCCGGTGTAGGTAAGACAGCTATCGCAGAGGGCATAGCTCTGCGCATAAACGAGGGCAATGTGCCCTTCAACCTTGCGGATAAGAAGATATACCTCCTTGACCTTACCGCTCTTGTTGCGGGAACTCAGTTCCGCGGACAGTTCGAGAGCCGTGTAAAGGGACTCGTTGACGAGGTAAAGCGCGAGGGCAATATCATACTCTTCATCGACGAGGTTCATAATCTCGTGGGTGCAGGAGACTCCGAGGGCTCGATGAACGCCGCAAATATCCTGAAGCCTGCCCTTTCAAGAGGCGAGGTACAGGTCATAGGCGCTACTACCTTCGGCGAATACCGCAAGTATATCGAAAAGGACTCAGCGCTGGAGCGCCGTTTCCAGCCCGTTACCGTAAACGAGCCAACTATCGAGGACACAGTGAATGTCCTTGTAGGAATCAAGAAATACTATGAGGAATTCCACAGAGTTCATATCTCCGACTATCTGGTAAGGGTATGCGCTGTACTCTCAGAGAGATACATCACAGACCGTTTCCTGCCCGATAAGGCTATAGACCTGCTGGACGAGAGCTGTGCATACGCTTCTATACGCTCACCCGAGATAGGCGAGTATGAGAAGTTCAAAAAGGAAATAAAGGTAATGGAGGATATGGAAACGTCCATATCCGAGCAGGAGGAGATAGACTATCAGGCTCTTGCCGAGATAAAGGGCAAGCTCATTCACGCCCGTGAAAAAGAGGCGGAGCTGAAAGAAAAGGCTGACAATGTAAATGTCGAGGAATCCGACGTTACCAAGGTCATCGAGCGCTGGACGGGTATCCCTGCAAGCAAGATAGCCGAGAACGAGTTCCTGAAGATAGCAAGACTTGAGGAGTCCCTCAAAAAGCGCGTTATCGGTCAGGATGAGGCTGTAGGCGTACTCACAAAGGCTATCAAGCGCACAAGAGTACAGCTCAGCAAGCGCCGCAGACCTGCATCGTTCATATTCGTAGGACCTACAGGCGTGGGTAAGACAGAGCTGGTAAAGGTACTCTCAGAGGAGCTTTTCGATTCACCCGATCCGCTTATCAGACTTGACATGACCGAGTATATGGAGAAGCACTCCGTTGCACGTATGATAGGCTCGCCTCCCGGCTATGTAGGCTATGAGGAGGCAGGACAGCTCACCGAAAAGGTGCGCCGCAAGCCATACTCCGTAATACTCTTCGACGAGATAGAAAAGGCTCACCCCGACGTTATGAATATCCTTATGCAGATACTTGACGAGGGCAAGGTGGACGACGCCCACGGAAGAGCCGTAAACTTTGCAAATACCATAATCTGTATGACATCTAATGCAGGTTCTACAGACAAGAGCATAGGTGTGGGCTTCAACCGTACCGCCAACGATATAACCAAGGATAAGGCTATGAAGGGACTCCGCGATTTCCTGCGTCCCGAGTTCATCAGCCGTATCGACGAGATAGTTGTATTCAAGGACCTCACCAAGGAGGACTATGCTAAGATAGCTGCCCTCAACCTTGACGAGATGAAGGAGCCTCTTGCAGAGAAGGACATCACTCTCAGCTATTCAGACGCTGCTCTGGAGCTCATTGCCGAGAAGTCCTTCGGAAAGCCCTACGGCGCAAGAGATATCCGTCGTGTTATCCGTCAGGAAATTGAGGATAAGGTAGCCGATATCATCATCGAAAAGGCTTCCGAGATAGGAAAGATAGAGATATCTGCCAAGGACGGCGAGCTTGTCGTTAAGGGCAGAAAGGAGAAAGCAAAAAATGAAGCATAAGTTTACTGCGGCTGTTATGGCTGCTGCTATGGCTGCCGCAGGTCTTACGGGCTGTATGGAGAAAAAGCAGCCCTTTTCCTCGAATAAAAGCACAGAAACTGCCGTGACTACTTCAGCCGCAGGGAATGACTCTACGCCCAATGGCGAGTTCGTCTCCGAGAGCATTGAGCTCATAAAGCTGAAATATGCGGACGTTCCGGACCTTACAAGCGGTCCTGAGTTTAAAATAAGCGATACCTACGCAAAGCCGGGCGAGATCGCCAAGGTGACTGTATCGGTAAATGGTGCTAAGGACAAATGGAATACTTGCGGTATTCATGTTACCTATCCTGAGGTATTGGAATGCCAATTGGAAAATGCAGAAAATAATAGTATAAAGTATGAGCTTGGCGATGCTGTTGCCGGTAATTCAGCTTTTATTGCTATGGACTGGCGTGAGAATCTCGACGAGGAGCTTGTCAGAGAGCATCAGTGTTCCTTCTTTTTTACGACTGTATTTATGGATACTAAGGGCGGAGATGGAGATATAGCTACATTTTTCATTAAAGTTCCTGATGATGCCAAGATAGGTACGGTGTATAAATTGGGATTTTATTATAAGTCTGATGAGAATGCATCTGATATGTTCCGCGACCTTGAGGTAGACCTTGCATTTGAGAAATACGCCTTTACTCATATGACAGGCGGTACTATCACTGTTAGATGATAATACACAAGGAGCTGTGATGTTAGTCACAGCTCCATTTTACACAGGAAAGGGAAAACACAATGAATAAAAAAGAAACAGCAGAAATAAAGAAGAATTTTTCCGATAAGAGCGGCTTTTTCATTATGGAGCGCGTTCTCACAGCATTTATCGACGCAGAGAAGAACCTCCGCTACCATAATGTCAGCTCATGTCTCACCATGCCTGTTGAGGAGCACGACGTATACGACGAGACGCTGAAAAAGGTCCTCAACACCAATGTGGGCAAGGCTTTTGTGGAGTACGAGTTCCCGAACGAGGCTTACGATGAGGGACAGCCGCAGAATATCCTCTATACACTTCTCACTTCCGAGCTGAAAGACGAGACCGCCTGTGAGGACTTCCTCAACCATATCGCAAATAATATCGCGTATACAGGACCTTTTGCTGTAATTACAGCTTACTGTACATACACTATCCGCAAAAAGGACAAGAACGACGAGTTCGCAGAGGGCGAGGACGAGATGTACCGTTATATCCTCACGGCTATCTGTCCCGTAAATACAAGCAAGGACGGCTTTGTGTTCGACAGCGTGGGCAATGAGATAACCAAAAAGGTCAACACCGAGCTCATTATCAGCAAGGCACCGTCGGACGGCTTCCTTTACCCTGTATTCAGCAACAGGAGCTCCGATATCAACCACGTTATGTACTACACCAAGAATATCAAGTCGCCTAATGTTTCCGTTGTTGAGAACGTTCTCGGCTGTACCTTTGTTATGTCTGCCGAGAGCGAGAAGAACAGCTTCCAGAGCATACTCAAGAACGTCGTAGGCGATGACCTTGACTATATGCTCATCAAGACCGTAAACGAGAAGATTCAGGAGGTCGTTGAGGACAACAAGGAGGACACCGACAGAGTCGTTATCGACAATGCAAGGCTCAAGGATATCCTCGTTGATGTGGGACTTCCCGAGGAGCGCGTGAACATGGTTGAGCCCGTATACGAAAAGGTCTGCGGCAATGCGCCTCTCACGGCGGCTAATCTTGTTGAGACCAAGACCGTGCTGACTTCTCCGGGCATAACCGTAAATATCAAGCCCTCCGCGGCTGATAAGGTCCGCACCAGCGTAGTCGAGGGCAGAAGATGTCTCCTTATCGACATTGACGATCCCACTATCGAGATAAACGGACTGCCTGTTACGCTTTAATGCGCAAATACAAAGGCAGTCAATGACCGCCGTTTCTGCTTACTAACGGGCGCACACTGTGCGCCCCTACTAATCACTAATAACTAAAAAAGGAGACCGTAAGGTCTCCTTTTTTAATGATTCTCTTTGATAGCGGTCTTTGCCTTGGCAACGATAGTCCTGTCGTTTTCATAGGACAGGATATTGCCTGCGTAGGATATGTCCACCCAGCGTATCTCGGCTATTTCGCCTGCCTGCGGTGTAAAATCCACGTTTTTTGCCTTTGCAAGAAAATATACGACAACCTTGACGGTGTCTTTTTTCGGTGAATAGGTCACAGTTTCTCTGAATGTCGGATCAATTATCACGTCGATAGACGTTTCTTCCATTATCTCACGACGAGCAGTCTCGACCTCGGTCTCGCCCTTTTCAACGTGTCCCTTTGGGAAGGACCAGTGACCGCTGTTGATATGCTTTATCAGCAGAATTTCCGTATTGCCGTGGTATTTCCTGTAGACAATCGCGCCGCATGATTTCTCGTGAAGCATATATTATCCTTTCTTGCCCCATATTTCGGGCAGAATAAAAGCAGGCTAAGCTCTGCTTTTGTATTGTTGATACTATTATATCATATTTTTTATAATAAAGCAACTCTATAGAAAGATTTTTTGTGATTTTTATCAATTTTGCACAATCAGGGAGCTTTAGCCCTTTTTTCAAAAATAAAAATGCAGGAATACTTGTACTTGCCCGTGAATATATATTACACAAAGCAAAACTTCAAGGAGGTCGACCTTATGGAATTAAAACTCAACAGAGAGACCGTTCCTGCGGCGGAAACTATATACGACGGCGTACAGGAGCAGGCTCTCGAAATGGATTACATTCTTCCCGATTACTGCCCTGACATTTTCAGGCTTATCCGCTGTGACACCACTCCCGTTATCACCGACTGGTCGATAAGCGGTGACAGGCTCACCTATGAGCTGATGTGCGATATACATATACTCTACTGCGGCGAGGAGGGCTCGGCGGTGCAGTCCGTTGACCAGCACAGGAGCTTTACGCGGACGGTGGAGCTTGGCAGGACGGCGGATTCCGCCGAGGTAAGGCTTGTACCCAAGACCGACCATGTGAACTACCGCGCCGTGAATAAGCGCAGGCTCGACCTGCGTGGAGCAGTCTCCGTTAAGATAAACGTGACGGGACAGCAGGAGCAGGAGGTCATATCCGACGCATTCGGCATGAATATCCAGCTGAAAAAGGCTCCCGTAAAGTTTGCGGCGCAGAGGATAAACGCCGTGAAAAACGTCCGTATTGAGGAGGACATGGAGCTCACACCTGCACAGCCCGATATATCCAGTGTACTGAGCTGTCGGTGCAGGGCAGGGGACTGCGAGATAAAGCTTATCTCGGGAAAGCTCCTTGCCAAGGGCGAGGTGCAGACGGAGCTTCTTTACTCGGGCAGCGAGGGCGCTGTGGAGCATATGAGCTTTTCTCTAAGCTACAGCCAGATAATCGACGTGGAGGGTATCGACGACAGCTTTGAGTGCGCAGTTATGCCCGAGGTGGTCAGCTGCAATGTTACGGCGGCTGCGGACGGCGACGGCAATAACAGGATACTCCGCTGTGAGACCGAGATAAGACTGGGCTGCCGTGCGGTAAAGACTGCTACTGCCATGATAGCTGAGGACGCCTTTTCAACAGTCTACCCATGCAATGTTGAAATGTCGGAGATAAAAGCCGAGCAGATACCCTTGGTATACGACGAGAGCTTCCGCCACAGTGCAAGGCTTGCGGAGGGCGACGCTGTGCCCCAGACTATCTATGCCATGTGGAGCGAGCCCAAGAACATCAATACCCGTATCGGCGACGACGGGCGCTCCGTAGTCATCAGCGGTATGCTGTCCTATTCAATGGCGGCTAAGGATAACGCAGGCATGGTGGTCATGCCTGACCGTGACGAAGCTTTTGAGGAAACTATCGGACTTCCCGATGATATCAGCGGCGCCTATGTCTCGGCAGAGGTCAGCGTAAAGGAGACCGCCTATGATATCTCCGCAGAGGGAATCCTCAACGCAAGGGCTGATATTGCCGTGAAGCTGTCAGTGTACAGCTCGGACAGCATAAAGGCAGTGACAAATATCGTTATTGATGACTCCGCCAAAAAGGAGCGCGACGGCGATTACGCTATCAAGCTGTATTTCGGTATCGAGAATGAGAACGTCTGGGATATCGCCAAGCGCTACAGCACCAGCGTTGAGGCTATCATGGAGGAGAACGAGCTCAGCGGCGAGCGCCTTGAAAACGGCGGAATGCTGCTTATCCCTATAGTATCTTAAAGATTAGAGCTAAGAATTAAGAACTAAGAGCTAAGAATTATAGAATTAGAACTAAGAAATATCAGTTTACATATCTTAGTTCTTAGATCTTAGGTCTTAGTTCTGATAAAAAAGGAGTAATTTATGACTAAAGATATATACACCAATATCGCCCAGCGCACGGGCGGCGATATCTACATAGGCGTGGTGGGACCTGTGCGCACGGGCAAATCCACCTTTATCAAGCGTTTTATGGAGTCCCTTGTGATACCCAATATCGCCAGCGAGTTCAAGCGCGAACGGGCTATCGACGAGCTGCCACAGTCTGCCGCAGGCAAGACTATTATGACTACCGAGCCAAAGTTTATCCCCGAGGAGGCAGTCCGCATAGACCTTGGCGACGGAGCGGCATTCAATGTCCGTATGATAGACTGCGTGGGCTACATCGTCCCGAGCTCCCTTGGCTATATCGAGAACGAACAGCCGCGAATGGTGATGACATCGTGGTTCGACGAGGAGATACCCTTCAATATGGCGGCTGAGATAGGCACGCAGAAGGTCATTACGGAGCACTCCACAATAGGGCTTGTCATCACCACTGACGGTACGGTCACGGATATCCCCCGTGAGGAGTACGCCGAGTGCGAGGAGCGCGTTATCCGCGAGCTTAGGGAGCTGGGCAAGCCATTCGTTGTCATACTCAACACCGTCGATCCAAGCTCTCCCGAGGCAAGAGCGCTTGCGGAGCAGCTCACGGAGCGCTATGACGCAAAGGTCATCCCCGTGAACTGCCTTGACCTTACAGAGGAGGATATCCGCGGAATAATGCGGGAGATACTCTTCTCGTTCCCCATAAAGGAGATAAATATCCGTACCGCTCGCTGGATAAACACCCTTGACAAGGGGCACTGGCTGAAAAGTGAGATACTGGACTGCATACGAAATGCCGCCAAGGATATACGGCTGGTCCGCGAAGCTGAGGAGGCTGCCGCGGCAATGGGGGAGTGTCCCAACGTGGTAAAGGCGGAGATAACCTCCATAGACTTGGGAAAGGGCTCGGTGACTATCACCGCGGAGCTGGACAACAGCCTGTTCTACAAGATTCTCGGGGAAACCACGGGTATCGAGATAGAGAGCGAAAGCGACCTCATGCCCCTGCTGTCGGAGCTCAACGAGATACGCCGCAAGTACAAGCGCATAGAGCCTGCCCTTGCCGAGGTGGAAGCCACGGGCTACGGTATCGTAATGCCCGAGCTTGAGGAAATGTCCCTTGAGGAGCCGAAAATTATCCGTCAGGGCGGCAAATATGGGGTAAAGCTGAAAGCCTCCGCGCCGTCCATACACCTGATGAAAGCCAACATCAATACCACTATCAGTCCTATCGTCGGTACGGAGCGCCAGTCCGAGGAGCTGGTGATGTATCTGCTGGACGGCTTTGACGACGATCCCAAGAAGATATGGGAAAGCAACATTTTCGGGAAGTCTCTCCACGAGCTGGTCAACGAGGGGCTTCACAGCAAGCTTTTCAAAATGCCTGTGGACGCGCGAATGAAGCTTCAGGAGACTCTTGAACGTGTGATAAACGAGGGCTGCTCCGGGCTTATTTGCTTTATACTATGAAAAAAGGAGACCTTTGGTCTCCTTTTTTCAGCCGTTAGCTTGTAGGGGAGCCCGCCCACGGGCTCCCGAGAGTTATGATGAAATTACGTTGTCCCATTGTAGGGGACGGCGTCCTCGACGTCCCGTTGGTGCAAATGACACATTGTAGGGGCTGCCTTTGGCAGTCCGCATTGTTCATAGCTGTAGGGACGACGTCTCATTTTTCATATAGCAACAAGAAAGCCGTGCTGCCTAAGCACGGCTTTCCTGTTCTGATTTGTCCCTTACAATAAAGTTTTGGAATTATATCAATCTGTGCGGCGCATTTGTGCAGAAGCACCGCACAGATCAACATCGAAAAGAATTATGATTATGAGAACTTCCAGTAATCAAATTCGCAGTCGCCGCTGAATACCATGTAGATATCCTTAACGCCTGATACGTTGTTCTCTGCAGCTGCGAGTTCGTTCTCGCTGCCGTTGAGCTCGCCGTAACCGATGCAAGTACCTGTAGCAGAACCTACACAGAACTTAACTACTGCGTTGCCGCTGCCCTTGACTGTGATAGAAGATACGCCATTGCTGAGGTCAACGCCGCTGACCTTGATCCAATCGCCCTTCTTAGCCTTGACAGTTGTGTTGCCAACGCCGCTTATGCTTATGTTCTTGGACTGGTTAGACATTGTCTCAGCCTGTACAGTCTCGTATGCGTTGAGGTTCTCGATCTGGCTTACACCCTTCTGTGAACCGTTACATGTGATCTTTCCGTTGCTTAAAGTTGCCTTATCGATACAGGGTGATCTGTAGTTAAGACCCTTGCCGCCGTTAACGCCCATACGCATTTCAAGCTGACGTGAGTGATAAAGTACATAGTAGCTGCCCTTGAATTCGATAATTGAGTGGTGGTTGTTACCGCCGTTATCAAGTCTCTGTGTACCTGTGTTCTTGAATACAACGCCCTGGTACTGGTATCCGCTGAGAGGATTTGTTGATGTCATGTAACCGATATCAGCATTGCTGAAGGAATTACCGTTTACACTTGTACCACCTGGAACATTCCAGTTGTGGCAGAATGAATAATACCATGTGTTGCCGATCTTGATCATGCTTGAGTCCTCAAAGAGGTAAGGTGTACCGGGATCGATAGGTGTACCTGAGATAGAGATCATGTCAGAGCCGAGCTTAGCGATACGTCCCTGCTTTGTCTGAGCAGCCTGTCCGCTTGGAACACCGCCGCCGTATGCGATGATACCTGTGTCTGTATTAGGATCATAGTAAACGCCTGGATCGAAGAGCCATGTTACGTTACTGTTAGGTGTATTTCTTGAAATGATTTCGTGTCCGAGAGGATCCTTTACATTCTTTGTGAATGTCGGGTCATCAGCTGTGATAACGCCGATACCTGAACCATTGTTTGCGAAGTAAAGGAAGAACTTGTCCTGACCGTTGATCTTCTTCCATGCAGCATCAGGAGCCCAAGCGTTGTTAGCCCATTTTGCAATAGGTGTGCCGTTTACTCTTGTCTTTGCAACTGGGATCTGACCGTGGTCTGTCCAGTTTACGAGGTCTGCTGATGATAAGCAGTTGATATAGCCTGAAGAATAATCGTTTTCAATCATCTGGTTGTTCTTGTATGCAAACTGATCGGCTGTTGTATAAACATAAAGTCTGCCGTCATATACGAGCCAGCCGGGGTCTGCGCCGAAACGCTGAGTGTAAAGCGGATTGTTCTCGCTTTCCTTCTTGAAGCTTTCTGCCAGTGAAAGACCGCTGAACTTGCCCTCATACTTTGAAGGATCAAGTGTTTCAACTGCCGGCTTGTTTACAGGGAATTCGCTGATCTTGCCGATAACGAAATTCTGAAGGAGAACGAGGTCAGCCATTTCAAAAGCTGTGCTCTGGTCTACGTCTGCTGCCTTCTGAACCTTTGAATCGTTGAATCCGCCAGCGATGAGGCCCTTTCTTGCTGCAACGAGGTCGAAAGAGTTGATAACGCCGTCAAAGTTGATGTCGCCCTGACGAACTGTATTGGATGTAGGTGTGTCAGGATTTGTATTCTGACCGCTGCTTGGGAGCTCAGGCTGTCCTGCGCCCGGGAGCTTTGTGCCGCCGTCAGCACCGATAGCCTCGTCAACGAAGAAGCTTACAGTGTTGTTCTCGTCTGTAGTTTCAACATAGATCTGCATATCAGAAGCGCCTGATGGGATAGTATAGCTTGTATTTGCAAGCTGTACCCACTCGCCCTTAGGAGCTGTACCTGTAGCGATCTCTGAATACTTTGTTTCAGAACCGTCTGAATACTGGAGAGTGAACTTGAACTCTGTTGTAGAGTCACCCTCCTGAGTCATAGCGTTTACAGAGAAGCTGTAAGACTTGCCTGGCTCGAATACGCTTGAATCAAGTGAATATGAAGCACCGTTCCATGAAGCCTCACGGCCTGAGCAGTAGAGTGACTTGCTGCCTGCATACTTAGCAGAGCTGCTTGTATCAACTGAAGCTGAACCTCTGCCGTTCCAGCTGTCTGTGCTGCCCTCGAATGTGCTGTGGAACCAGTAGCCGTTAGAGTCCTTCTCCGGCGGAGGTGGTGGAGTATATGTGCCGCCGCCGTTAGCTCTTGGACCTGTGTATGGGATACCTGTTGTCCACTGGCTGTCGGAAACGAGGCTTGTTATAGCGTTGTAAGCTTCCTTAGGCTGGTTGCTTCCGTTGTACAGGAGAGGAGCGTTGCTTCTGCCGCTTGACTTATCTGTACCGACCCATGAGTTGTTGTCGTTTGGTCCCCAGACCTGAACGAGTGATACGAAAGGTCCGTTTGGATGGTTTTTATTCCAGTCCATAGCGTGCTTGAAGATAGCCTTGTACTTGTTAGCCTGGTCTGCCATTGAGTACTTGCCGCCCTCAGTTGAGAGGTCGAGCTCTGTTACCTGAACATCGAGACCGAGGTTGAGGTACTTATCCATAGCAGCGAGGTAAGAGTTTGTATCGCCCCATGCGTTGCTTGCAGCACAGTTGAGGTGAGACTGCATACCCATACCGTCGATGAGTCCCTTAGCCTTGAGAGGCTTGAGGATAGTATTGATGATACAGTTCTGCTTGTCGTTAGCGAACTCGTTATAGTCGTTGTAGAAGAGCTGACAGCCATCGGGAGCGTACTTTCTTGCATATGTGAAAGCCTTCTCAACGAAGCTGTTGCCGCCGTAAACCATTGCCCACTTTGAGCTTCCGTTTCCGTTTGAAGGTCTTACGCCGCCCTGGTTAGCAGTACCGTCGTTGATTACCTCGTTACAAACGTCGTATGCAAAGAGGTTGAGCTGAGGATACTGCGACTTGTAAGCTGCAAACATATTCTTGATGTAGCTTTCCATACGCTGATCCATGGTTGAAGAATTTACCCATGAACCGTTGTTGTTGAAGTTTGTCTTGAAGAACCAGTCAGGAGTCTGGCTGTGCCATACGAGAGTATGACCTCTGAATGCGATGTTGTTCTTTGAAGCAAAGTCACAGATAGCAGCGCAGCGGCTGAGAGAAACCTTAACGTTTGTATCTGTTGAGCCGTTCTGAACGATAGTAGCATCAGGCTTTGTCTCGTTCTCGCACTCGATAGCGTTGTGATCCTTCAGGATAATACCTGTGATACCGCTGTTTTTTACAGTACCGCCGTTGAGGATATTACCTACGCGGAAATATGCGCCGAATTCGTCCTTGAGTCCCTTGCCAGCAGGAGCAGCGTGTGCCTCATTAGCTGCCTTGTCGCCTGTGATAAGGAAATCATCGAAATAGAAGTCGTCAGTAGAATCTGTATAGATCCTGAGCTTGTACTCGTAGCTTGCCTCGGAAGCTGTGTCAGTACCCTTGAGCTCGGTCCACTCGCCTGCCTTTACCTTCTTGGAATCCAGTTCAACAGTTCTTTCTTCGCCTGTTTTATCGTCGATAGTAAGAAGTGTGAAGTGGAACTTCTGAGCGGTCTCACTGTATACCTTAACACTGTAGGTGTACTTATCGCCGCCGAAGAGGTAAAGTCCCTTTGAAGAGGCTACACCGTCCTCCTTGTTGAGACGGCCTGTGATCTTCATGCCTCGTGAAGAATCAACGCCGCCTCCGACCTCTGCGATAAGGTCAGTGTAATCAGCTTCATTGTACCAGCCTTCGTAGCTGCACTCGAAATCATTTGCAACGATCTCTGCAGCATAAGTGTGCATCACTACGTCAGGCATTACGGACAATACCCCTGAAAGGCAGCTTGCAGCCGTCAGGCTTGCAACCAGTTTTTTTACTTTCATTTACATTCTCCTCCTCATTAATAATGTATATTTTCGTTCAACGTCATGATATATTTTATATCATTTTATGCTGTTACTCCCATTGTACCCTAATATATTAAAGATTGCAACCTAAAAAATAACGATTAGGTGTACAAAACGCAGGAAATGCCCAAAAATTGCGCACTTTCTTAAAATTGCGGTAAACAAGTTACTATTTTTAGCATAAAACCACAACTGCCTGAAATTTGTATTATTTTGCATAATATGTTATAATAAATGCACACTAAGACATAACAACTTTTGTGGAGAATTGCGGATATTCCCTGTATTTCCGCAAATTTAAGGCTATTGTCAAAAATGACGATTTATAGCATAAACAGTCATATCCGCACTGGAAAATATAATTTTCGAATTACCATTTGTAGAAAAACGAACAGGTGGATTTTTTGAATATAAAAACTGATTTCCATTGAAATTGAACGAAAAAAATGTTATGATTAGTACAACATCAACAAAGGAGCTGAGAGAATGAAGATATCCGACGGATACTGGCTCAGTAAGACGGGCTACAATGTCCACTGGGCGGTGCAGATTTACGACACGGAAGCCGATGAGGGCTCCATAACGGTCTATGCTTCGTCCCAGTTTATCGCAAACAGAGGCATGACGCTGGGCGGTCCTGTTTTTACGGTCAGGTTCACATCTACTCTCGAAAACAGCATAAAGGTCACTATAGAGCATTTCAGCGGCGAAAGAAAGAGCAGCCCTGCCTTCGCTCTCAACGAGGACAAGGGCTTCAAGCCCGTGATAAAGAAGCACCGCAGTGGCTGGGAGCTTATCTCGGGCAAAACATCAGTGCGTATCGGCAAAAGCAAAAAGGAGTGGGACATCTCCTACCATTACGGGGACAGGCTCCTCACTAAGTCGGGCTGGCGCACCACCTCTATCATCGAGGAGGAGCGGTGGCACAGAAAAGCCCGTGAGTCCGCAGAGGCTGACCGCCGTTTCTTCGATAAGTGGGACAACGGCGGCAATACCTATATCCGCGAAATGCTCAACCTTGCAGTAGGGGAGTACATCTACGGCTTCGGCGAAAAGTTCACCTCATTTGTGAAAAACGGGCAGACCGTTGAGGTCTGGAACAACGACGGCGGCACCTGCACCGAGCAGAGCTACAAGTCCGTTCCGTTCTTTGTTTCGTCGCGCAATTACGGCGTTTTTGTCAATCACCCCGAGCGCGTCAGCTTCGAGGTAGGCAGCGAGACTGTGTCGAAAACAGCCTTTTCGGTACAGGGCGAGCGCCTTGAATACTTCCTCTTCGGCGGCGAGTCTATAGCGGAGGTCATCGAGCGGTACACCGCCCTCACAGGCAGACCTGCTCTGCCGCCCCCGTGGTCATTCGGACTGTGGCTGTCCACGTCGTTCACCACGGAATATGACGAAAAGACAGTCAGCTTCTTCATTGACGAGATGAAGCAGAGAAATATCCCACTTGACGTTTTCCATTTCGACTGCTTCTGGATGAAGGAATTCCAGTGGTGCGGCTTTGAATGGGACGACAGGAAATTCGCCGAGCCCAAGGCAATGATAGAGCGTCTGAAAGCCAAGGGCGTAAGGATATGCGTTTGGATAAACCCTTATATCGGACAGCGTTCACCTGCGTTCAGGGAGTGCCTTGACAGGGGCTATCTGCTGAAAAATAAGGACGGCTCGGTGTTCCAGTGCGATATGTGGCAGCCGGGCATGGGCATAATCGACTTCACAAATCCCAAGGCGCGAAGCTGGTTCGCGGATAAGATACAGCACCTTGCAAAAATGGGCGTGGACGCCATAAAAACCGACTTCGGCGAGCGTATCCCCACAGATGTGAAGTATTTTGACGGCTCCGATCCCTATAAAATGCACAATTACTACGCCTATATCTACAATAAGACGGTTTTTGAGGCTCTTAAAGCTGCCAACGGCAGTGCTTGTCTCTTTGCCCGTGCGGCAACGGCAGGCTGTCAGCAGTTCCCCGTACACTGGGGCGGAGACTGCTTCTCCTCATATGAATCAATGGGAGAGACTCTCCGCGGCGGACTGTCCCTGTGTATGTCGGGCTTCGGCTTTTTCTCCCACGATATCAGCGGTTTTGAAGCGACGGGAACTCCCGACCTGTACAAGCACTGGACGGCATTCGGACTTATGTCCACTCATTCGCGCTATCACGGCAACTCTTCCTACCGCGTACCGTGGCATTTCGACGAGGAGAGCTGCGAGGTTGCAAAGCATTTCGTGGAGCTCAAGGGCAGGCTCATGCCCTATATCTGGGCAAATGCAGTAAAGGCTCACCTTACGGGAGTCCCCGTGATGAGGGCTATGGCTGTGGACTTCGGCTATGACCGCAGCGCCCTTACCGTGGATACTCAGTATATGCTGGGAGACTCTCTCCTTGTGGCTCCTGTTTTCAGCGAGGACGGCGAATGCAGCTTCTATCTGCCCACAGGCGGCTCATGGACGGATATACAGACAGGGGAGAGCCTTGCAGGCGGAAGCTGGTACACGAAAAAGTACGATTACTTTGGGCTGCCCCTCTATGCAAAGCCCAATTCCGTCATAGTTTTCGGCAGATTCAGAGATACTGCGGACTACGACTACGCCGACGGCATGAAGATAGTTATATATGGCATCGAGGACGGCTGCACCGCAGAGACTGTGGTATACGGCAGAAACGGCGCTGCTGAAGCGAAAATAAAGGCTGTACGCAGCGGAAAACAGATAAAACTTTCCGTTACGGGCACGGATAAGTCCTATACCGCCGAAAGTGCTCAGGGCTTGGCTATTTTGTCCGTCTGATGAAATATTGTGCTTTTCTCTTTACTTTCGGGCAGTTTTGTGGTAAAATAATAGGAAAGTATACTCGGAAAGGCAGGGATAACAGACCTTTATGAACGAAACACAGGGCTACAGTGCGGAATATGCCGCGCTCAACCATGAAATATATAACCTCACCAAGCAGCTTGAAGCAAAGGAGCGGGAGTTCAGGGAGTCCACAAAGACGGACAGCTACGATCCCTTTGATAATCCTACGGAATTCCGCTGGTACAGGGACGACTACTCGGAGATACTGCCGTGGATAACTATGCCCGAGTTTTCAGTGCCTTTCGAGCCTGCAAAGGTGGAAAAGAACACTATCAGGAAGTTCTACAACATCGGCGGCTTTACGGCGCTGTTCCAGTTTCTCGGCTCAAATGTGCTGGCGACTCTGCTGATACTGCTGATGACCGCTATTCTAAGCGGTATGAACACGGGCGTTTCCTCGGGAGCTATCTCACATTACATGACCAAGGGCGCTATATTTGTTGCGATAAATATGCTCACTTTTCTCACAGCAAATGTGGGCTTCGGCTTTATCGGACTGAAATGGGCGAAAATAAAGCCCTCGTCACTTATAAAGACTCGGGATTATCACTTCTCGGACGCGGTCATGCACTGTCTCGCAGGACTGTTCATATGGGTGACTGCAGCTTATATTTCCACAGGTATCGAGGACATCGTTTCGCAGTACGGCTTCACGACTGAGGTCATGGACGACGATTACGGCAAAACGGGGCTCGGATTTGCGATACTGACCATTTACACCTGTATTATCGCGCCTGTCACCGAGGAATTTTTCTTCCGCGGCGCACTTATGAAGATATTCTCGAAATCCAATCAGCGCTTCGGTATCGTGGCTTCGGCAGTTTTCTTCGGACTTGCCCACGGAAATCTTCCGCAGTTCATGCTTGCTTTTCTCATCGGCGTATTCATGGGACATATCGACATGAAGCACAACTCCATAGTGCCGTCGGTAGTGGTGCATATCTTCATAAACACTATGGTGTCTGTGATATCTGCATTCAATGAAAACGAAGTGGTAATGGGAATGCTTTCGCTTCTGATAATCGCATTCGGCATAATCGGCTTTGTAATGCTGCTGATGTTCAGAAAGGGCTGCAAGCTGCCTGTTTCAACACCTGCCCAGTCCAGACGCGGCATCGCCATTGCGAAGACATCGGTGGGAATAATAATTGCATTTTCGGCACAGCTGATATATCTTGTGCTGCTTATATTGACTACAAAGGAGTAAGAATTTTTAGTTATTAGTGGTTAGTGATTAGAAAAAACAGGCGTGATCTTATCACGCCTGTTTTTAGCTTAACGATTAAAATTGTAGGGGCTGATGTCTACATCAGCCCGATAAAAATTGCGGGGCGATGTGGGCATCGCCCCCTACTTATTCATTGACCACTTCACTGACCGCTGCTTCTGACTGCTGAGCGGCTGATTTTTTGGATATGCCGTAAACTACGGCTGCCGTAGCAATAAGCAGGACTATAGTTGTGAGGATACTGCCCTCGATGCCGAATTCTCCGCCTGTGAATAACACGGAGGAGTTATTTGCAGTTGTACGGAATACTGACGGATTGGCGCCTGTTCCGCTTACGCTTATACCGTAGAAATTGCCCTGTGTGAAGTTCCATATTGAGTGTATCGCGCATACTCCCCAGATATTCTCGGATAATATCATGTAAAAAGCCGCAAATACGCCGAAAAGTACAACATTCAGGAATGGCAGGAATCCAAAGCCTGTGTTGCATGAGTGAGCAATACCAAAGGCTAAGGAGCTTATACCTACGGCAACAAGGGTATGCTTGCCGCTTCCGCCTATAGTTGTCATGAAATAACCGCGGAAAATGAATTCCTCGCTCATTCCCTGTATGACGAATCCGAAGAAATACAGGGCTATGAGCCCTGCATTTATAGTTCCGCTGAACTTTATGCTGTTTATGCCGAGTAATACGCTGAGAAGTGAGATAGTGGTCATAAGTATCATGCCGACTATAAGTCCTAAGATGTAATTGGGCAGGAGCTTTGCCTTTTTTACGCCCATGGAGCTTACAGGTCTCGCTTCGACAAAGCGGCAGTATATCAGCGAGCAGATAGTGCCGAATATGGTGGAATAAAGGGCAGACAGCATTACCGCAGGTCTTGCGGCTGTGCTTTGGTATATGTATATCGCACTGTTGATTTTTTTGTTCCCCGAGCTGTTAAGCGTATCTAAGTCAATAAATTCTTTGAGCGTTGTTTTGGCGCTTACTGCTGACGGGATAAAGGATTCAACAGCCAATATTATCATAAATACTATCACAAAGCTTATAAGTATGAAGATGAGCTCTCTTGAAGTATTGATATCTGATGCCTCTTCAAACATTTTGGGTCTGTATTTTAGCATATTGAATAACTCCGTTAATTACTGAGAGCACTGATAACTATTCGCTGACCACTGCTTCCGCGGGCTGAGCTGCGGCTTTTTTGGATATGCCGTAAACTACGGCTGCCGTAGCAATAAGCAGGACTATAGTTGTGAGGATACTGCCCTCGATACCGAACTTACCTCCAGTGAGGAATGAAGATGAGCTCTTTGCTGTAGTGCGGAAAATCGACGTAGTATCGCCTGTTCCGCTGACGCTGATACCGTAGAAATTGCCCTGCATGAAGTTCCATATGGAGTGTATAGCGCATACTCCCCAGATATTGTCGAATAATATCATATAAAGAGCAGCAAATGCTCCGAAAAGAGCGATATTGAAGAACGGAAGAGGTCCGAAGCCGGGATTTGTTGCGTGTGCAAGTGAAAATGCAACGGAGCTTATAACCACAGCCACAAGAGTATGCTTGCCGCTTCCGCCTATTGTCGTCATGAAATAGCCGCGGAAGATGAATTCCTCGCTCATTCCCTGTATGATGTATCCGATGAAATAAAGGACTATAAATCCGATATTGATGTTGTCTGAGAGCTTGACGGTGTGGATTCCGAATAATGCTCCGAGAAGCACAGCGGCGGTCATAAGAACGAGACCGATAGCGACTCCTGGGAGATAATTCTGGAAGAACTTAGCCTTTTTTACGCCCATGGAGCTTACTTTTCTTACCTCGATACAGCGGCAGTATATCAGCGAGCAGATAGTGCCGAGCACTGTTGAATACATGGTAGGTATCATTACTGCAGGCTTTGAGGCTACCTTTGTAGCTAATTCCATGGTAGCAGACGGATCAAGCAGTGAGGAAGTATCTTCAAGGTCGGACTTTGCAATTTCCTCAAGCAGGGGCTTGACGCTCACGACTGCGGGGATTATAGATTCGAGAATGGCTATAATGATAAAAACTGCTATAAAAATAAGGATAATTATGAAGATATTCTTTGAAGCGTGGGATTTTGAGGCTTCGTCGAACATCTTAGGTCTGTAATTCAGCATTTTGAACACCTCCGTTATTAATTTTACTATAGTAACTTATTGTTGTCAAGTGCCTGATCTTTAATTTGGGATGGAGAATGAAGGCTCCTGTTTCACGTGAGTATTGAGCGGACTCGTTTCGGATAAAGTGCAGGCTCGGCGTATGAAAAACAACTAAAAAAATTGTCGGAAATACCGTTATTTTCGCTGTCTTCTCATTTGACACGGCAGGGCAGAGATGATATAATTGAAGTTGGATTATTTTTAAAGGAAAGAAAGGGGTAATGCCGATGTATAAAACAGTTTTGTCACACGTCGGAAAGTACAAGAAACAGGCAATATTATGCCCTGTGACCATTATCGGAGAGGTCGCTATGGAGGTACTTATACCTGCGGTCATGGCTCTGATAATCGACAACGGTATCAAAAAGGGAGATATCGGCTATGTTGCGAAAATGGGCGGACTTATGGTGCTTATGTCCGTATTTTCCCTTTGCTTCGGAGCTCTTGCGGCGCGTTTCAGCGCAGTTGCGGCTATGGGCTTTGCGAAGAATCTCAGAAGCGCACTTTTCCGCAGAGTACAGGACTTTTCCTTTGCAAATGTGGATAAGTTCTCAACGGCTTCGCTGACAACGAGACTTACAACAGACGTTACAAATGTACAGAACGCATTCATGATGTTCATACGAATGGCTTTCCGTTCACCCATAATGCTGGTCTGCGCCACTATTATGGCGGTAAAGCAGAACGCAAAGCTCTCCATAGTGTTCCTGTTTGCCATACCTGTTCTTGGCGCGTCGATAATATTCATAATCTCAAAGGCACATCCGCGCTTTGAGAAAATGCTCAAGCAGTACGACGCCATGAACGGCAAGGTGCAGGAAAACCTCGTAGGTATCCGCGTAGTAAAGGCTTTTGCCCGTGAGGAATACGAGAAGAAGCGCTTCGAGGAGAACACCGAGGCAGTCCGCAAGGCTCAGTTTGCCGCTGAAAAGCTGGTCATCATGGGTATGCCTATCATGCAGCTGGTAATGTACATCAGCATTGCGGCTATCCTCTATTTCGGAGGAAATATGGCTGTAAACCACGATATCGCTACAGGTCAGCTTTCAAGCTTCATCTCCTATGTAACACAGATACTTATGTCGCTTATGATGCTTTCGATGCTCTTTATCATGTTCGTGGTTTCGAGAGCTTCCATACAGCGTATCCATGAAGTGCTGGTTGAAGAGCCTGCCATAAAGGACAATGACGATTCCGAGGTATCCGCAAATGACGGCTCTATAATCTTCGAGGACGTAAGCTTCAGCTACTATGACGATATGAACAACCTCGCCCTCGACAACATAAATCTCAGCATCGAGTCAGGCGAGACTATCGGTATCATCGGCGGTACGGGCTCGTCAAAGACCTCGCTGGTACAGCTTATCCCACGTCTTTACGACGCAACGGCAGGAAGAGTTCTTGTAGGCGGACGAGACGTAAAGAGCTATCCGCTGAAAACTCTCCGTGACCAGGTAGCTATGGTTTTGCAGAAGAACGTGCTCTTTTCGGGAACTATCAGGGATAATCTCCGCTGGGGCGACGAAAACGCCACAGACGAGGAGATGATAAAGGCTTGCAAATCAGCCTGCGCTCACGACTTTATCATGAGCTTCCCCGACGGCTACGATACCGACCTGGGACAGGGCGGCGTAAACGTATCGGGCGGTCAGAAGCAGAGACTCTGTATCGCAAGAGCTCTTCTGAAAAAGCCTAAGATAATCATTCTCGACGACTCTACAAGCGCTGTCGATACGGCTACGGACAGCAGTATCCGCAAGGCTTTCCGCGAAAATCTTGCCGATACCACCACAATTATCATCGCTCAGCGTATCTCCTCTGTTATGGACGCTGACCGCATTATAGTAATGGACGGCGGAAAGATAACAGATGTGGGCACACATGACGAGCTCATGGTGAAAAGTGAGATATACCGTGAGGTATACGACTCACAGCAGAAAGGAGCTGATGAATAATGCCGCCTAAAGGATCGCAGAGACCAATGGCTAAGCCGCAGGATACCTTCGGTACGCTGAAGCGCATATTCAGCTATATGCACGGCTTCAGGATACAGTTCATATTCGTGGTCATAGCTATTCTTATCAGCTCGGGAGCAGGCATCGCAGGAAACTACCTGCTGAAGCCCATAATCGACAACATCGAGGACGCCCTTAAAACAGGGGACTGGAAGTACGGAAAATTCATCGGCATACTCATGACAATGGTCATCATATACGCCTGCGGTGCGCTGTCATCGTTCCTGTATATGCGCCTGATGATGAAGATATCCACCACTACACTCATGCGTATAAGAAACGACCTTTTCTGCAAAATGGAAATGCTTCCTATACGCTTCTTTGACAAGCACACCCACGGCGAGCTCATGAGCCTTTACACCAACGATACCGACGCTATCCGCGAAATGCTCAGCAACAGTATCTCACAGTTCATAAGCTCCGCTATAACCATAATCGGCGTGTTCATCGCCATGGTCATCTACAGCTGGAGACTCACTATCCTTGTGGTAGTTATGCTGTTCATAATATTCAGAGTTATCGGCTTTGTAGGCTCAAGGAGCGGCAAGGGCTTCATCGCTCAGCAGAGAGCTCTCGGCAGTGTAAACGGCTACATCGAGGAAATGATAGACGGACAGAAGGTCGTCAAGGTCTTCTGCCACGAGGACAAGGCAAACGAGGAGTTCGACGCTCTCAACGAGGAGCTTTGCAAAGCGGCTACCCACGCTAATACCTTTGCAAACATTCTCATGCCTATTATGAACAACCTGTCCTATATCCACTATGCCGCTACGGCTATTGCAGGCGGTATCATGGCGGTAAAGGGCATAGGCGGCATGACCGTAGGTACTGTGGTATCATATTTGCAATTCACACGTTCATTCTCTCACCCCATAACAACTGTTTCTCAGCAGTTCAACTCAGTTCTCACTGCTCTTGCAGGTGCCGAGCGTATCTTCAAGGTCATTGACGAGGAGCCCGAGTCCGACGAGGGCTATGTAACTCTTGTAAATGCGGAGATATCACGCAATGGCAAGATAAAGGAGACCGACAAGCGCACAGGCCGCTGGGCATGGAGACACCCACACAAGGCTGACGGCACCGTTACCTATACGGAAGTCCGCGGCAATGTGGAGTTCGACGACGTTGTATTCGGCTATGAGCCAAACAAGACTGTTCTCAACGGCATTTCGCTCTATGCACATTCGGGACAGAAGGTAGCCTTTGTAGGCTCCACAGGTGCGGGAAAGACCACTATCATCAATCTTATCAACCGATTCTACGATGTTCCCGAGGGCAAGATACGCTACGACGGCATAAACATCAACAAGATAAAGAAGGACGACCTGCGCCGTTCACAGTCCATAGTATTGCAGGATACCCACCTGTTTACAGGTACGGTTATGGACAATATCCGCTACGGTAAACTGGACGCTACCGACGAGGAGGTCTACGCAGCAGCTAAGCTTGCCAACGCAGACAGCTTCATCAGGCACCTTGAAAACGGCTATGACACCATGCTCACCGCCGACGGTGCAAATCTCTCGCAGGGACAGAGACAGCTCCTTGCAATTGCAAGAGCGGCAGTGGCAGATCCGCCCGTGCTCATTCTCGACGAGGCTACAAGCTCTATCGATACCCGTACAGAGGCTCTTATTGAAAAGGGTATGGACTCCCTTATGGAGGGCAGAACGGTATTCGTTATCGCTCACAGACTGTCCACGGTACGCAATTCACACGCTATCATGGTTCTGGAGCACGGCAGGATAATCGAGCGCGGAAACCACAACGAGCTCATTGCTCAGCACGGAAAGTACTATCAGCTCTACACGGGAATGTTTGAGCTGTCCTGATGATATACGAAGGGGAAAAACATGGATATCAGAAAAATAACGGCGGCTGCGGCGGCTTTAGCAATGCTCTGCACGGCAGCCTCATGCAGCTCAGAGGAAAAGAAAAGCAGCACTAATAACACTCCGAAAGCGGCTTCCGAAACTGTTTCGGAGTCCGTTGAGGGTGTTGACGCCAACGACGCTGTGGACGCTGTATCGGGAGACGCCTACCTTGCTATAGCAGACGAGGGCTTCACCGTGCAGTATCTCGGCGACAAGGATGACAACAAGAGCAATCAGCTCTCATATGACGCAGGTATCGCCCATATCAAGGGCAACGGCGACTACATCGTAAGCGTTACCGCAGATACCAACGGCTTCAGATATGATACAACAGGCGATATAAACGGCGAATTTGTCGTTAAGGGACTTGGCTTTGCGGCTGTCATCATCGACGACGCGGAAAAGACCATGCCCAACGCAGTTATCACTGTCAAGGGTATCAAGGTGGACGGCAAGGATATCGAGCTGAAAAAGAAGAGCTACACCAACACGGAAAGCGGCTCTGTACGCGCCAATATCTTCAACGAATGGGTAAGCGACGACGGTCTGCCTGCGGACGCAAAATGTGCCGAGGGAGCTCTCTTCAAGGACGGGAACAATGCCTCTCCCAGCGATATAAACGACGGCGGCTACTCCGCACAGATAGTCAGCAGAGACGATTTCTCGGAGTGGAAAAATGTAGAAGTAAATTTCTCCGTTTCAGGACTGGAGTGAAAAAAGCGCACACTGTGCGCTTTTTTTATTGAGAATTGGCGGCTCATGGAATTATTGTGCAGGATGCGATGTCTACATCGCACCGCGTGGTCTTGGAGAAATTTAACGGGCTGATGTGGGCATCAGCCCCTACAGCATAATATGGCAGAAGCATAATCTCACTGGTTTTCCGTGAGGTTTTTTTCTTTAATTCAGCTTTCTATCACAAAACGCACATATCCATATTCTATAATACAGTCAGGACAGCAGAAAAGGGAAAAAATAGTGTTCAAGACATCTTCATTTTTCATATAAACCACCCTAAAGGTCAAAGCGCTCGGATTCGGGCGCTTTTTCCCTTTTCAGGACACTTTTTCGCGTGAAAAATAAATTGCAGTTTTTTGCCGCGTTCCTTGCTGTTTTTGAAAATATATGCTATAAGCGGCGAGCCGCCGCACCCTTTTTCGCGCTGTTATACGTACAAAAGGAAAGATTTCTCCGCGTATGTTGCTTTTTCTATATTTTTATGATATAATTACTATAGCATTTTAAACAAAAAATGCATGATTGGAGGAAATAACCATGGAAAACAATATCGAGATCACAAACAAGGCAATTGCAGCTTTCCGCGAAATACTTGACAAGCGCGGAATATCTTACGACCTTAACCAGAACGACGGAAATATGATAAGATTCCGCACACAGCTCCCGAGCTTTGAGGGAGTTACTCCTTATGTCATTATCCATTACAACGAGGAGAACGGAGCACTCAGCCTTGCTCTCACAGGTATCGCTACATTTATACAGGGCGATCCCGACATTTATAAGTTAGTAAACGACTTCAACGCCGATCCTGCAAATTTTGCCTGCAAGATGTTCGTTGAGCCCGAGGGACACATTGACGTGCTCACAAATGCTATCATCAAAAAGGACGATGTATGCGAGCTCATCGAGGAGTATCTCAAGATAAATATCCTTGCAACTGATAAATATTACGGACAGATAGCTGATAAAATTGCTAAGTAATTGCGAACATTTATAAAGATTAACAATATATAGCCAAAAAACTTAATTATTTTTCGGATAAGCAAAGGCTGAAAATACGAGCGGTATAATTTTTGTTGTACAAAACGTAGAATTTCATTGTGAAATTTGCTAATTTGCCCTAAACCCCCTTTAAATTTATATTTACTTGTGCTAAAATATAATTACAGAAGAAATCCATTTTAAAGGGGGTACAGGTATGAGTAATGTTAAGAAATTCTGGTGTGAACTGACAGCTGTATTGCTTGCTGCAGTCATGGTATGCTGCTCTTTGCTTAGCTATCCTGGCAGAGCTCATGCCGCAAAAAGATTATCAGACGATGAGATCAAGGAAGTATCCGACAGGATAATAGTTCTTGTTAATGAAGCAAGAGCGGAAGAAGGTCTTGAGCCTATGACAGCGCTCCCTTACCTTAATGACAAGGCGCGTGAGCGTGCAAGAGAAGCTATGACTAAGTTCAGCCACTGGCGTCCGAGATGGGACGGCAAGCCCGACGATAATGATAACATCTTCGCTACTATCATAGACGACAATCTTGTACCGTATGCTGTTGTTGGCGAGAATCTGGCAGGCGGTTTCCCGACTGCGGAAGAGACATTTGCACAGTGGAAAAATTCTCCCGCACACTGGGCTGCAATAATGAATCCTGAATATACACACATAGGCGTTGGCGGCGGTTATGATGACAATACCCAGTATAAGTATTACTGGTGTCAGCTCTTCGTAACTATCGACGGCGGCAGGAGCGGAGTCCTCTCAGGCGAGTATATCCCCGAAAGATATAAGACCAAGCCCGTGGATACAGGCGATATAAACGGCGATCAGGAGATAAATTCCTTTGACCTTATCACTATCAACAAGTATCTGGCAGGCAAGGTTAAGCTCAATGACCTCCAGCTTGAAAGTGCGGATATCCTTAAAGACGGAGCTGTAACATCTGCTGACGTGCTCGTGCTCAGAAAGTACATACTTGGCAAGATAAAGTCAGTTCCGCTCACAATGGACGAATATATTATTCAAATGGCAAACGGCTGATGAATATTAATATCGTCTGCATTAAAACAGGTTACGATTGAAAAGGAAATATAAGAAAGTGTGTTCATGGTAAAAACGGCTGAAATTTCAGCCGTTTTTACTTTTATAGGGACTTGGCGGATAATGAAAAATGTGGTAATATTATAGTAAATGAAAAAATTTTCTCAGACCTTGCAGCACTTTCGCTTTCTGTCACGAATGTTGTTTATGAAAGGTCGATCTTATCACATAAACCAAAGGGGGAATGAACATGAACGGCAGCGAGCTTAAAGCGCTTTACAACGCCTCTGTTTCAGACTGTCACAGAGCGCTCATGCAGGAATACGGCAGATATGTCTATTCTATCGTTTTCAATAAGCTCAGGCTCTGCGGCACCCGTGAGGATATAGAGGAATGCTTCAGCGACGTTTTTGCCGATATATTCATAAAGCTGGACGACAATGAGCTTATGGAGGGCGACATAAAGGCTCTCATAGGCACTGTGGCAAAGCGCACCGCTATCGACAGATTCCGAAGCCTTACTGCCGCACAGAAGCACATTATAAGCACAGATGATGAGGATATGGAGAGGCTTGCCTCGGATATCAGCGTTGAGGCTCATGCCGAGGGTTCAGAACTCCGCAGGCTGCTCCTGAGCAAGATACGGGAGCTGGGCGAGCCTGACGCCACTATCCTGATACAGAAATACTATTATAACCTGAAATCGGAGGAAATAGCCGGAAATGTCTCCATGACGGCTTCGTCGGTGAGGTCGAGATGTACAAGGGCTATGGAAAAGCTTCGGGTGAAGCTTGCCGAGATAGGTATTACTGAGTGAAAGGGGGAGCAGCTGTGAAAGAAAAAGAGATTTTTGACAAGCTTGTCAATGCAGAGGACGATACTATGGATATTCTTACCGATATGTGTCCCGAGATTACAGACGCAGAGCTTGACAGGCTCCTTGCGGTGACAGAAAGGAAATACAAAATGAAAAAGAAAGATAAAGACAGAGCAGAGAAAGATAATGATATAACTATGTCCGAAAACGAGGTCAGCGGAGTTGAGCGTGTAAGACGTCCTGCATGGCTGACGCCCATAGCAACAGCGGCTTCGGTAGTTCTTGTGGCAGGGATAGTTCTGGGCAGCGTAATAATGCTGAACAGGCAGGCAAAAAGCGGAAACGGCAGCGGTGTGGACCAGCCTGCGGTAACGGCAACAACTGCCGATATAACGGAAATCACGACAACAGGTACAGGTACTTCCGTGACAAATACAGCTTCGACAACTCAGACGACAACAGAGACAACTGCTGAAACTACGCTGTATACTACAGTGCCGTTTGTTGCCCCTGCGGCGGAGGATATATATGTTGACAATGAGCTGGGGGATATAGCCCTTGAACTGTTCAAAGAATATGACGAAATAGATCTGCTGCGAAACGCAGCGGGCGTTGAAGTCGATACTCAAGACGGTCTTAGATTCGCTGCCGATCCCGAAGTAGAGATCTGGAGCACTTGTTATGATACTCATCAAGGAGAAAAAGGTATAGCGTATTATATTCATGTTACCGACAGCCGATTCAGCTGCCTTGAGGATATCAGGCGCTATCTGCGGTCTGTATTGTCTGAAGGACTCTATGAACGGCTGTTTGGAGATTCAATGGCTTCGGGCTTTGACGAGCTGGAACAAAACGAAGTTTTAGACAAGGAGCATATGAAACAATGGATAGAATACAGAGGAAAGCTGTATCAATATTGTCCATACGGAGGCTGGGGAAAGCTGCCTGTCGTTTTTTCCGACAGTTATCCTGTTATAATCGCTGATAAAACCGAGACATCATGTACTGCATATTTTCCTGAGTGGTATATTGAAGTCGATAATTTTGAAAACTGCGTCTGCATGGAAGTAAAGCTTATACTTGATCCTGAATTTAATGACTGGCGTATTGATAACGTTCAACAGTTTGAGGGCAGGCACTACGGAGAGCTTTATGATATGATTAACAGCTGATGCAATGCAGATAAGAGTTTTTCCTGTCAAGCATATTTATACATAATTTTTATAGCTGAAATATCATTCCAATATGTATAAAACATATGCTGCGGCACTTGTTACGTTTTACAAATAGTAATGCTTCTGATTGTTTAAAACTCCGAAATAGCACCTTCACAGTTGAATGTTCATAAAATATACATCATTTTTGTTGAAAATTGTGGTATTATATAACTATAGAAAAGGATAGATCTGAAAGTGATTCAGGTGCCGGGCGAAAAGGCACTTGATAGATCGGAATCGGTCAACTGTTAAAGGAGGTGAAGAGTATGATGAAAAGAAAAGGCTTTACATTGATAGAATTAATAGTTATTCTGGCAATAATCGGCGTTCTTGGTGCCATGCTCTTACCTTCTTTAATGGGATATGTCGAAAATGCAAAGAAGAAAGCTACAGTTCAGAACGGAAAAACTATCTATATGTCGGCAATGCTTGCACTGACTACCGACGAAGCTGCATGGGAGTCGTTCTATACTCCGCAGAACAACTGGGTGGCATACGAAGCTACTGAGGACGGTTGTATAGTGAATACAACTACTGAGTACAAAGGTGTTTCAAGTACATATTCAAAGAAAATAACAAATCTCAAATCTCCCCTTGAGCAGGAAGGAAATTATCGCTTTACCGTGGTTGCAAGAGTTGACGGTTACAATCATGATACAGGCGGCGACTGGAGCAATCCTCATGACATAACTAATGTTTTCAGAACATGGAATTATTCTGACCGGAGATACAAGACCTTTGTAGATGCAATGTGCAAAGATCTTAATATGAAAATGGGTTTGAAGAATGATGGCGATTTTCCGGTCAAAATGCCTTACCGTAAGCGTGAGGACGGCGGCAGCCTGAAGCTGATACGCTGGCTGGTAGTCTATAGGCTCGATGATCCATCCAAGGTGGAGATATGGGCAGGAGACGGCTATAAGTGCGAAAACGGCCCTGCATACCGAGTTTATCCCGATCCTGCGATTAATTATAAGTGATCTATGCGGATCAAATAAGTGTAAAACCTGTGTGAGCGCTTCCGTGATATCGGGAGCGCTTGCATTTTGTTTTATTATGCGGTTTTTTTCAACTTTTTTGCTGTATAATCTTTACAAATCTTTGCAAATGGTGTATATTATAATTGTAAACATTCGGCAGGCGACATAATAGGCAGAAAGGTCTCCTGCACCGTGAGACCGAACCAAAACAAAAATAGGCAAAAAATCAAGCAAGGAGTGATACTATGGGCTTAAAAGGCTTCAAACGTGTTATCAGCACGACTATCTCGGCGATGCTGCTGGCAGCAGGCGTACCCTCGGTTCCTGCTGTAAATGCTGCCGACGCTCAGGAGCGCGGCAACATAGGCGGCTATGATTACGAGATGTGGAACCAGAACGGTCAGGGACAGGTGTCCATGAAGCCGTCGGCAGGTTCCTTTACCTGCTCGTGGAGCAACATCGAGAACTTTCTCGCTCGTATGGGCAAGAACTATGACAGCCAGAAAAAGAGGTACAAGCAGATAGGAGAGGATATAACTCTGACCTATGACGTTGAGTATACCCCAAGAGGCAATTCCTATATGTGCGTTTACGGCTGGACAAGGAATCCTCTCATGGAATACTACATCGTAGAGGGCTGGGGCGACTGGCGTCCGCCGGGAAATAACGGCGTAGAGTCAAAGGGAACAGTTACTCTTGACGGCAATAAGTATGATATCTGCAAGAGTATGCGCTACAATCAGCCGTCACTTGACGGTACACAGACATTCCCGCAGTACTGGAGCGTCCGTCAGACCAGCGGTTCGAGGAACAATACTCAGAATAATATGAAGGGTACTGTCCATGTCGGCAGGCACTTTGACGCATGGTCAAACGCAGGTCTTGACATGAGCGGAACTCTTTATGAGGTATCCCTCAATATCGAGGGCTACAGGTCAAACGGCTCGGCGAACGTAAAGAGCGTAAGAGTATACGCCGACGGAAGAATGTTTGATCCAAGTGAGCAGACAGACGATACTACTCCTGTTAAGACTGTAGAGCCCGATCAGAACGGAGATTATTTAACAAGCACATTTGAGAACGGCGCAGGCGGCTGGGGATCAAGAGGTTCAAATTCTGCTGAAATAGTTTCTACAGACTTCTATGAAGGCAGCAAGTCGCTTTATGTTTCGGAGAGAGCGAATGATTGGCATGGCTGTGGTATCTTACTTGATACAGCCGCATTTGCACCCGGCGCTACATATAGCTTCAGTACGGCTGTGCTTCAGAAATCGGGACATGATGTTACTATGCAGATGTCGCTCCAGCAAGGCGACGGAAACAGTGCTGCCTACACTAAGATAGCCGACTGCACCGCAAAGAGCGGCGAGTGGACAAAGCTGGAAAATACTGAGTTCACTATCCCCGACAACAGCGGCGATATGCTGCTTTATATCGAAACTCCCGAGGGTTCAGATGAATTCTGCGATTTCTATATCGACGCAGTTCAGGTATCAGAGAAAGGTAAGAGCTCTGCTGTTGTAACGGGACAGGGTACGGTTACTGATAAGATTGTATACACCGATACTTCAAGCACAGGCGGAACTGCTCTTTCCAAGACCGATACCATAAAGATAATGCCTATCGGCGATTCTATCACCTTTGGCATGGGCGAAACAGGCGGCTACAGAAAGTACCTGTACAACGACCTCAAGCAGAAGGGCTACACCAAGATAGACATGGTAGGTCCTCAGGGACAGAACAGCGCTAACTTCAACGGTATGTCCTATGATGACAATAACGCAGGCTACAGCGGCTTTACTATCAAGCAGCAGCGCAACAGCTGGAGCAACGACAGCGGACTTTATGAAAAGCTCAAGAATCTGGATGCTGTTAAAAAGGCTCAGCCTGACATCGTTCTCCTTATCATCGGTACGAATGATATGACGGCTAACCGTTCTATGAGCGACTGCGAGAAGGACCTCCACACTCTCATGGATTATATCCTCAATGATATCCCCGAGGGCAGCGTGGTGTTCATGGGCTCTATCCCTGAGTTTACAGAATACGGCGGAAATCCCACAAGAACTGCAAACTATAACAGCACAGTCAAGAAAGTGGCTGAGTCCTATGCAAGTCAGGGCAAGAATGTCAAGTTTGCGGACGTTCACGGCTGTCTCGACGGCATGAATGATATCGGCAGTGACAAGCTCCACCCCAATGGAACAGGCTATAAGAAAATGGGCACATTCTGGGCAGATACTATCGACAAATATGTTGCTGCTTCTGCACCTGTAGTTACGACCACTACAACTACCACAACAACAACTACTACTACCACCACCACCACAACTACAACAAGCACCACAACGACTACGACTCCTACAACTACCTCCACAACATCGACTACTACATCGACAGCGACAACAACTCCCGAGACCACTACTACAACAGCTCCGCAGCCTGCAGTTACAAAGGCAGGCGACGCAAATAACGACGGCAATGTTGATATGTCTGACGTAGTTCTTATCATGCAGGCTCTGGCTAATCCGAATAAATATGGTATAGGCGGAACAGATGAAAAGGCTATAACAGAGCAGGGCTGGATAAACGGCGACGTTGATAAGTCCACAGAGGGTATCACATCAAATGACGCTCTCAGGATACAGGAATTCCTCCTTGGCAAGGTTAAGGAGCTTTTATCGAAATAATGCAAAAAGGCGTGACTTTTGTCACGCCTTTTTCAGTATTTATTTCTTGTTTTCGTTGGGGTTGGGGTTATTGTTCTGCGCAGGAGCATTATTTGGTGCGCTGTTTGGAGCTGCCGACGGAGCATTGTTTGGCTTCACAGGCTGATTTGCCGCTGGTGCGCCGCCCTGCATCGGCTGATTGTTCGGCATAGGTGCAGGCGGTATGGGAGCAGGCGGATTGCCCTGCATAGGCATATTGTTTCCGTTTGGGAAGAGGGGAGCGCTGCTTATTTTGCCGCTCTTTACCATTTCCTCATAGCGCTTTTTCTTGGACTTTTCGCTTGCCTTTACGATGAACTTCACTATCTTCACGATGATGAATGTGATTATACCGATGAGAAGCAGATATGGCAGTATCCTGATAATTACAAAGAGTGCGCCCTCGAGGAAGCTGAGGAAGGTGCTCCACGTGCTTGAAAGGGTGTTGCTCAGTCTCTGACCGAAGGTATCGGTCTTTTTCACAACAGGTTTATCGGTATACTCGCGGACCTCGTTAAGGGTGAGGTCTACATATGAATAAGCAACGTCGTTTTCGATGTTGTTCATGCGAGTTTTTATCCTTGCTATCTCTATCTGTATGTTGGTGAGCTCCTCCTCGACGGATATAGCCTTGTTCTGGTCCTTTATCTCTTTGAGCATTTCGAGGTAGCGGTCCTCTTTTGCTTCATAAATGCTGAGAGTTGTCTTGAGGTCGGAGTATTCCGTGGTCAGATTGTCTACAGAGGCGTTTTTCTTTCGCATATCGCCTACGGATTCGGCTGATTTGCAGAAATCATCGTATTTCGCACTGGGGACTCTTATTGTAGCATGGAAGTTCTTCCATTTCTGCTCGTCGTTGTAGAGCCACTGGCTTGTGTCGCCGCCGTCTGAGTAGCTCTCGTTTTCAATAAAACCGCCGTAGCTTTTGATATATTCGTGTATCTGGTCAACTGCCTTATTGAAGTCGAGAACGTCAATGCTCATATTGCAGGAGTAGACCAGCATTTGTGTGTTGATTACCTTGACGTCGGACTGCTTGTAATCTACGTTGAGAAGCTCAGGCTCTTCAAGCTCGGACGGAGCATTGGTTTCAAGCTCGGCATTGTCGTCGCTCTTGTAGTATTCGCCTGCCTCGGCGTTGCGCGGAGCTCTGTCGAGTGCTGATATTGTATTGTTTTCTGCCTTGCTGCCGCAGGCTGAAAGCAGGAGAGTGCTTGCGAGAGCGGCTGCTAATAGTGTTTTTTTCATGGAAGGTGCCTCCTTTTTTCGTGGTTTTTATATATCATACCACTTTTTTTATACTGAGTCAACGAATATATCATAACAATTAAATTAAAATTCGGTAACTTAGCACTAAGAATACGCAGTTCCTTTGCGTGGGTTTGTACTTAATAAGTGTCAGAAAACGGCAGAATTGCTGCACGGCAGTTAATTTTTCGGCATATCAGACAAAACAGGCTGCTCCGATTAGTGCACAGCGACGGTTTCTGCTTTGAGCAGAAAAAGAAAAGCATAGGTTTTGGATATCAATATGAAAGCCCCTGCGATTTGCAGGGGCTCAGCTTTATTATTAAGTTGTATGCTTACTTCGGAAAGCCGTTCAGGGCAACGTATATTATGAATGATATCAAATCTATCGCAAGGAATATTCCAAGAGCAATTGCGCCTATTTTCAAGCCTTTTTTGGCTTTTTTTCTGTTTTTGTCCGTAAGGACTTTCTCTTTTATATCGGTATACAGCTCCGACTTTGCAGTCTGAGGGGCAGGAGCAGGCTCGGGAGCCTTGTCCAGAACAAGCTCGTCAAGGGATATGCCGAAAAGGTCACTGATAGCGACGAGCTTCTCCATATCGGGCGTAGAATCGCCGACTTCCCATTTTGATACGGTCTGACGCGATACGTTCAGACGGTTGGCGAGCTCCTCCTGTGAAAAGCCCTTTTGCTTTCTGAGCTCATAAAGCTTGTTATTGAATTCCATAATTCACGCCTGCCTTTCTGTATTGTCTTTTTTATATGAATACCACAGCAGTACAGCTCCAGCAGCTATTGCTGCGTTGGTGATAATGCTTGCTTCTATGCCGTATATGCCGCCGTTAAGGAGATTTGCTGCCTCTGCGTGCATATTGATGACAGATGTCGTACCCTCGCTGCCGCTGAGGTTAAGTCCGAGAACGCAGCTCAGGCAGAAATTCCAGTGCGAATGAAGTCCGCAGGCTGCCCATATGCTCTTGGTGCGGAGTGTAATGAACGAGAACAAGCATGAAATAACTGCTAAATTTATCACTCCTGAGATGATAAACTGCGGCTCCGAACCGCCAAGTGTGCTGAGGTGGGGAAGAGTGAACACAAGGGCGTTTGCGCCGACAGCAACGGGCATGGAGACCTTGCCTTTAAGTCCGTGGAAGACTACTCCTCGGGAAAGGAACTCCTCAGCCGCACCCTGTACGGCATATCCGCCGAACATGAGCGGCATTGTTATATCGAGATCCGTTGAAACACCGTCGAACTTTATAGTACCTGTTACCATTATAGCAGAAACCGAGACAATAAGCAACAGTATACCCACGACTGCGCCTATGAACCAGCCGCTGATATTCTTGGTGACGCCCATTTCGGAGAGCTTTCTTTTTTCTATCAGCTTCCAGTAGAGGACGCTTGCGGCGATAACAACTATCATGCCGTAGAGCTTAATGAGCATCATTATGTCGTCGCTGAACATCTCTCCGTGTAAAAAGTTTTTGCCGCAGGCAAAGAGTCCGCCGATAACGAGTCCCTCTGCAAGAAAGATACCTGTCCAATAGCAAAGGTAGAAAGCGAACACTTTTTTCAGTACCAGCAGTACCGACGGCATATCAGTTCTGTTATTGAAAGGACTGATATTTTTTAAGAATGTTTTTAATGCTCCGATGTTTTTCTGACCAACCGAGCTTTGGTTCAATACGATACTTTTTTTCATAAATGATTCCTCCCTCTATCGCTGAGCGATAGTTCCTTTGATGAATCCATAGTATCATTTTTGCTCGTATAAGTCTACCAACTGTGGCTGGAAATCCGTCAACGGACGTTAACAATCCTGTTAAGCACGGTTGCATTGGTTATTTATAGGCATTTGTGAAAATGGGCTACTGTGGGCTCTCAAATGCGAAGTTTCATGTCAGTTCAGAAAAACAATAAAGAAAGTCCCCTTAGCTGAGGGGACTTTTGTATTAGACAGCAACGAAAAAAGCACTTCCGATTTCTCGAAAGTGCCTATTTCATGAGGGTGGGTAGTGGGATTCGAACCCACGGTCTTCGGGACCACAAGCCTATGCTGACGGATATTCCACAGTTTTGGTGGTTTTATCAGAATACTGTTTTGAGCCTATATTTCGAGGGCTTGAGCAGATTTGTCTTGTAATGCCTTTGCAGAAAAAATTGTCTAACTGTAGGAAAAATATAGCAGACAATTACTGTTGATACTTCACTTTTCACTGGTTGCGACACAGGCTGCAATAAGCGAAAATAAGTAATTCGGAAATATACTCAGATTGGCTATTTTACGCTGGATCTGGACGATGCTAAAGAATACCTTTACGCAAAGTCTACGAAGCGTAGGATACTAAGTTGGCGTGATATTCACGTTAATGTGTTTATCTGATTAAAAACAATGAGTCCTCACAGTTTTGGCTGTGAGGACTTTTTTGTCTGAAGTTAAATATCAAAAATAAAGCAAGGGTACTTGACAAACAGATTTATATTTGATACAATATAATTGTAAACAACATAAATTGAGGAGGCAGAACAATGGAATACAACTACAAGGAAGCTATGAAGATAGAAAACCAGCTCTGTTTTCCGCTATATGCTGCGGCAAGAACTGTAACGAGCTTATATACGCCGTATCTGAAGGAGATGAATCTGACCTACACGCAGTATATAGTCATGCTTGTTCTGTGGGAGAAGGACGGCGTTACTGTCGGAGAAATATGCAAAAAACTCATGCTTGACAACGGTACGGTTTCGCCTCTTCTTAAAAAGATGAGCACTCTCGGATATCTCGAAAGGATACACAGTAAGGACGATGAACGTGCAGTCCTCATTTATCTGACCGAACAGGGCAGAGCCTTGCAGGAACAGGCAAAGGATATCCCTGTGAAGGTTGGAAAGTGCGTAAAACTCAGTCCCGAAAAGGCAAAGCAGCTCTATTCGCTGCTGTATGAATTATTGGAAGAAAATGATATCTGACTATCTGAAAGGAGCATGAAGTATGAAAACAGTGTACGATTTTATGGTGAAAGACCGCGCAGGCAACGACGTAAGTCTCAGTGATTATAATGGTAAGGTGCTGCTTATCGTGAATACAGCTACGGGATGCGGATTTACACCGCATTATGAGCCGCTTGAAACTATGTACAAGGAATTACGAGACAAAGGCTTCGAGATACTCGATTTTCCTTGCAATCAGTTCGCAAATCAGGCTCCCGGCAGCGAGGACGAGATACATCAATTCTGCACGCTCAAATTCGGTACGGAGTTCCCACAGTTCGCAAAGATAGATGTTAACGGCGACAGCGCTGATCCGCTTTTCGCCTATCTTGCCACAGAAAAGCCATTTGCTGGCTTTGGCAAGGGGATTAAGAATGCAATGCTAAATAAGTTTGCTGATATGAATAATAAGAAGTTCGGAGATAAAGCGTATATCAAGTGGAACTTTACAAAATTCCTCGTTGACAGAACAGGTAAGGTTATCGCACGCTTTGAGCCTACAACTGATATGGCAGAGGTGCGCAAGTCTGTTAAAGAATTGCTTGGGTGAGACTATGAATGAAAAATTTGAACTTCAGGAATATCTGACAAAGGGTGTTGAGCGGATAGTAGGCGAAGCTGTCAGGGCAACGCTGAAAAACCCAAGGGAAAGTGCTTTTATGCTGAAATTTGCAGCAGCGAGCCGAGTTGCCTCCAAACGCCGCAGGAAAGCCGAAGATAATGGCGAGCACATCCCCCCGTTCCTCATCGCAAGTATCACAAGTAAATGCAATCTTCATTGTGCAGGCTGTTATTCACGGTGCAATCATGCCACTGTTGATTCCGAGCCTGTGAAACAGCTCACAGACGCGGAATGGCTGAGGATATTCGATGAGGCAGACGAAATGGGTATAAGCTTCATCCTTCTCGCAGGCGGTGAACCTATGCTACGGCGGGATATCATCGAAACCGCAGGGCAGAAGCAGAATATACTCTTTCCGATCTTTACTAACGGCGCTTTCATGGACGAACGCTATTTAGAGCTTTTCGATAAATGCCGCAACCTTATCCCTGTCATGAGCATTGAAGGCAACCGTGAGCAGACCGATTCACGGCGCGGCTCCGGAATTTATGATAAACTTATCTCCAATATGGACGAGTTCAGAAAACACGGACTTGTTTTCGGAGCATCTGTTACTGTTACAACGCATAACTATAAAGAAGTGACTTCTGATGCTTTTATAGCCAGTCTTTCTGAAAAAGGCTGCAAAGCGGTCATATTTGTGGAGTATGTTCCTGTAACCGATGAAAGTCGCGAGCTTGCTCCGGGCGATGTACAGAGAGAGTACCTGATGAACAAGATACAGCATCTGCGTGAGGAACGTCCCGAAATGGTTTATATCTCATTCCCGGGAGATGAAAAAAGTTCGGGAGGCTGTGTTGCAGCCGGCCGAGGCTTCTTCCACATCAATTCTCATGGCGGAGCTGAGCCCTGTCCGTTCTCGCCGTATTCTGATATCAATGTGAAGGATACATCACTTCGTGAGGCTTTGCATTCTCCGCTGTTTACAGCTCTCAGAAGTGGCGATATCCTGCTTGACGATCACGACGGAGGCTGCGTTCTTTACGAAAAGAAAGCACAGGTAGAGGCACTTTTAAAGCTCTGAAGGAAGTGAAACTATGAATACGTTTACGCCGAAACAAAAGGCAGTCTCATGTGTTCTGAAAATTGTAGTGATCTTTTCAGCGATACTTGGTACTTTTCTGAGTGCTTATGCAGGACGGCATTCTTTTATGGGCGGCAGCCGTGTTTTCATGTACTTCACGATACAGTCCAATATTGCCATCGCCATAATATGTGCGGCAGGTCTGAAAGGACTGTTCAGGAACAAATCCATCAGTGACCTGTGGTGGGTAATAAAATTCGTAGGAACAGTTTCAATCACTCTTACGGGAGCAGTCTTCTGTTTTGTATTGGCTCCAACACTTGGGAATGCGGCGTGGAATCTGCAAAACATACTGACTCACGTTGTCGTTCCTGTCGCTGCGATAATTGACTTTTTTGTAGTCGGAGTCAGCAGCAATATCAAGAAGAGTAACACGTTCTGGGTGATAGTTCCGCCAATTCTGTATGCTGTCTACGCTGGCATTGGATATGTCGAAAACTGGCAGTTTGCGGAAGGTTATAATTATCCGTACTTCTTCCTCAACTGGGGAAGTTCTGCCGGAGCATTCGGCTTCACCGACGAGCTGCCGTTCATGGGCTGTGCGTGGTGGATAATTTCCCTTTTTGTAGTACTGCTGATAGTCGGATATCTGTATCTGAAAATAGTAGATATACTGAAAAGGTTTAAGAATCGGAATCCGTCTTAATAGTCTTTATGAAGAATGATAAGATTTCTATCTGAATAAAACAACAGAGTCTTCACAGTTTCGGCTGTGAGGACTTTTTTGTCTTGTGATAATGATTTAAAAACCGCCAAGCCCTCTGTGACCGTAAACCCTGCACTTGTTCAGTTCGGTTTCAAGTGCGGTGAATTCATCATCCGTCAGCTCAACCTGTGAGGCAGTCAGATTCTCAATGATACGCTCCTTGTTCTTTGAACCCGGTATCGGAACGACATTCGGATACTTATGCAGCATCCACGCAAGAGATATTTGTGCAGGCGTTGAGTTTTTCTTATTTGCAAATTCTCTCAGCATTTCCACGATTGGCATATTGCTCTCAAGTTTCGGCGTGAGAGCTGCGGCACCCAGTTACGCACATCTTCAAGCGCCTTTCCGACAATCAGCTCATTATGCCCGATTCCCGAAAGATCTGGGCTGTAGACCTCTGCCGTATCAAAAAAGGTACAGCCGTGGCGGTAAGCGTTTTGTATTGCTTCAATGCTGTATTCCTCGGACGGTATTTTACCGTAGCCGTGAGAAAAAGCCATACAGCCCATTCCAACAGCAGAAACTTCAATATCACGCAGTATTCTTGTCTTCATACGCTCGCCTCATTTGAAAAATCCCTTGACGCCGCCAAGCACGAGCTTGTTCGTCAGTTCTATGATCTCCTCGACCGACTGCTGTTTGCCTTCTTCTACCCACTGCCTGTAAATGCCGAGAACCGAGTTGTTGACAAAGTTCAGCAGCATACTTTGCTGATATTCGGGCAAAGCACCGTATTTCTTTGAACTGCTCCAGCCTGCGTGATTGACCTCTTTTATCATACCGCTGCGGATATAGTGATAGGACTCGCTGCCTGCACAGGTGATCTTCTCATAGGCAAATCCTTTTTCCTCTGAAAACAGGAAAAACTCACGGTTCACCTTGTCAAGCTCATCAGGCAGCCTGAAATTCTTGATACGCTCGATGTACTCCGCAGCATACTCCGACTGCAGTTCTGCAAGCAGATCATCAAGCGTGGGATAGTAAACGTAAAAGGTCTTTTTGTTTATCATCGCACGGCTGCAAAGTTCTGTTACCCTGATCTTGCCGTAGTCCATTTCACATATCATCTGCTCAAACACGCTTTTGATAGAGTCTATTGTCCTGCGTACTCTGAGATCTTCGCTGCCTGTCAGTATCATAGTAGTCCTCCCGTTTTAGTCAGCCGGATGCCATGCTCCGAGGTTTGCCTCCTGCTGTTCAAGCGTCATGTTGAAGAAACGCTTTCCGCAGTCAAGTGTTCTGATCTCAGCCATTTCATCGGCGGTCAGCTCAAAGTCAAAAATATCGAAGTTCTCTTTCATATGCTGAGGATTTGTTGTTCTGGGGAATACGATAGTACCCTCCTGGATATGCCAGCGTAAAATTATCTGCACATTGGTCTTGCCATATTTCCGAGCCAGTTTCGTGAATACAGCCTCACCGATAAGCCCCTTATCGCCGTGACCGATCGGATACCAGCTTTCGATGACGGTACCGTGCTTTTCGATACGCTTTTTCAATGCGTTCTGCTGATAGTAAGGGTGGCACTCCACTTGCAGAACAGAGGGCTTGATATCAGCCGCTTCGCAGATCTCCTCAAGGCGTTCGCTCTCAAAGTTGCTGATACCGATAGACTTTACCTTGTCTGCCTTAACAGCCTTCTCCATGTCCTTCCAGGCACCGAGATAATCGCCGAACTGCTGATGCAGCAGGAGAAGGTCGATATAGTCGGTACCGAGCCTGTCAAGCATCTTGTCGATAGCTGCAGCGGTCTTGCCCGCGCCGTATTCGTGCGGCCAGAGCTTTGTGGTGATCCACACTTCTTCACGGGGAACGCCGCTGTTCCTGACTGCCTTGCCGACGCTGCGCTCGTTCTGATAAGCGTGAGCCGTGTCGATGTGGCGGACGCCAATTTTCAGCGCGTCAAGCACCGCATTGTAAGCAGCTTCTCCCTCCGGAATCTGATAAACGCCAAGTCCGAACTGCGGGATCTTCGTACCGTCATTCAAAGTGATGTAAGTCTGCATAATTATACCTCCTCAGATAAGTTTGTTGTTTTTAAGCCACTTTTCAATAGTGGACTTTGCGCCTTTTACGCCACTGCCCGTGAGAGAAAGTCCCTCGCCGACATTTGCATATTTCTTTATGTCCGAAACGCTTTTGCCAAGTCCGCTGCCCTCGTTGGTGCAGAGCGGGTAGACCGTCTTGCCGTTCAGATCAGCGTTATCGAGGAACGTGAACACCGCCATCGGCATCGTTCCCCAGTAGTTGGGATAAGCGAGAATGATCGTGTCATAGCCGGAAACATCGGGCATCTCTTTCAGCTCGGGGCGAGCTTTTTCTCTCAGATGAGCCTTTGCTTCTTCGATACAGGTCATATAGTCAGCGGAGTAAGGCTGCACCATTTCGAGCTTGAAGCTGTCATAGCCTGTCAGCTCGGTGATGTGCTGTACTGCGATCTCAGTGTTGCCAACCTCCACATACTTCATCGAACCTCCGAAATAGTTTTCATCTGCTCTTGAAAAATAAATAACGATAGCGTTCATATTAGTTCCTCCTTTGCGATTTAGGTAACTCCTGTTCCTTATGTGCTTATTGTAGCATATTTATTCTGATAATTCAACGGGCAGTTTCATTTAAACGGTTACATATGTAACGGTTAGCGTGAAAAGGTTACTTATCTATTTGAGAAATTAAAGCATGCTGTTTTCTGATATTCACGTCAATGTGTTTATCTGAGTATAACAATGAGTCCTCACAGCCAAAACTGATATAATCCCCTTAGAGTAGACACGCAAAATATCAAAAATCGTGTTCTAAATAAAGGGGGGTATTTTTATGACAAGAAAAGTTAAGCTTTCAGATGAAGAAAGAATAGCTGCAGTGCAAGAATATTTAGATGGAAAAGGTAGCTTTCGCTCTTTAGCAATGAAATATGGCGTTAGCTATACTTGTATTAAGGAATGGGTTGAAAGAGCAAAAGCACAAGGAATGCTTAAATTGATGCTTCGTTTTTGTTTTCTATAAAGAGTAAGGCAGCCATCGGCTGCCTTCACATATACTATTTCAGTTTATTGTAATCCTGTTCGGAAACTGTCTCGCACCATTCCGTACTGCAATCCTCGCCCTGAATCTCAACCGCAAGATGTGCAAACCAACTGTCCTTAGCCGCACCATGCCAGTGCTTGACCTCGGCAGGGATATTCACAATATCGCCCGGATTTAATTCTCTTGCTTCCTTGCCATACTCTTGATACCAGCCACGACCGCCGACACAGATCAGCATCTGACCGCCGCCGCTTTTTGCGTGGTGGATATGCCAATTATTGCGGCAGGCAGGCTCAAAGGTCACGTTGTAGATCGGTATTTGTTCCGTGGAAACAGGCGCAAGATAGCTTTGTCCCACAAAGTAATCGCCATAGGGATTCGGTTCGCCTATGGGAAATATTATCTCGTTTTGGAACTTGTTCTTATCGGAAACGGCAGGAGCGTTATCCGCATAAACTTCCTTAGCGATATTGAACACCGCCCATGCGTGAGGCCAGCCAGCATAAAAAGCAGTGTGAGTAATGACTGCTGCCATTTCTCTCTGCGATACGCCGTGATTCTTAGCGTTCTGGATATGATAGCGGATAGAATTATCCGTCACGCCCTGAGACATGAGGGCTACCACTGTGATAATAGACCGCGTTTTCAGGTCAATATCGGTATTGTTCCAATTCTCACCAAACAGGATATCATCGTTGAAATGTGCAAAGTCGTGAGCGAACTCACCGAGAGCCTCTCTTCCTGCTGTCTGCACTATCTTTTCAGTCATTGTGACACCTACTTCCTTATGAATTCCTCGTCCTTGTCAGGTATGCCGCCCTCATCACTGACATATCGCTCCACCGTCATGTGAAGATCGTATTTGTCCCGAAGCTCTGCCATCTTCTGCATCATGGGCGATGCGTGGTGACGGTCGATAGCCGCCTGATCTGTCCATTCATCTTTCAGCAGAACAGTTTCCGGATCATCAAATGAAAGATAATATTCATACCGCAGATTGCCGTTCTCATTTCTGATCACATCAACTGTTCCGCTTGAAGTCATCTCCTCTGCAAAAGCTCTGGCAGAGCCGCTTTTGCCTGTGTATCTTAGATTTACTACAATACTCATTGTATGCTCCTTTTATCAGATGCCAAGCGAATTGACCCAATCTTTCAGTTCACTTACAGAAGCATTTGCGCTGAAACGCTTGCCGTCCTTGATAACAGCACTGTCGGACACACTGGGGCGAAGCTCCTTTGCAGAATTGCCCATACCGCTTCCGCCGGATGTTGCAAATAAAATGATCGTCTTGCCAGAAAAATCATAGGCTTCAAGGAATGTGTTGATAATAGTAGGCGCAACATACCACCATATCGGGAAACCAACGAAGATAGTATCGTAGTCAGCGATATTTGTATCTGTATCAGCGATAGCAGGACGGAAGGACTTGTCTTTCATCTCGACAGAGCTTCTGCTGTTCTTGTCTTGCCAGTTGAGATCAGCGTTTGTGTAGGGGGGTTCAGGACGTATTTCATAAATGTCTGCCCCTGCTGCTTCTGCGAGATTTTTTGCCAGTTTAGCGGTAACGCCGCTTGCTGAGAAATATGCTACTAATTTTTTACTCATAGTGATTACCTCCGTTTTATAGAATTATCGTTTATTAACCCATACTTGCTTTCAGTATCTGAATCACTTCATCATGGTCAAGAACCTTATATCCGCCGTTGAGAATGAATGTTGCATCTGCGATGCCCTCGATCATATTCTCGGTTGCACCGAGGTCTTTCAAGTTCATCACGAGCCCTATCTCCTTCATCCAATTTTCCATTGCATAAAGGCCCTCATTTGCAAGTTGTTCATCTGTCTTGCCTTCTCGGATTATGCCCCATACTTCTGTTGCAAAACGTGCGAATTTCTTCATACCGTAAGGCATGATATATCTGTAATACGGCAAAGATACCGCAGCCAAAGTCATACCGTGCGTAGCGTCTGTATAAGCACCAACTGCCTGACCGAGCATATGCACCATCCAGTCCTCGGACTTGCCTTTGCCGACAAGCGTATTCAGCGCCCATGTAGCTGTCCACATAATGTTGGAACGTGCTTCATAATTCTGCGGATTCTCCACAGCGATACGACTTGCGTGTATAAGACCTCTCATCAGTCCCTCGCTGATATAGTCGGAGGTGTTGTCGTCCTCTCCTGAGAAATACTGCTCGCAAATGTGATTGAAAATATCATAAATGCCTGCGACCATCTGATATTTCGGAAGTGTCATGGTGTATTTAGGATTGAGAATAGAGAACTTCGGCATCACATTATCACCGAACACATGACCGATCTTCTGCTTGGTGTGGTGGTTTGTGATTACTGAGCCGCCGTTCATTTCCGAGCCTGTACCTGTCATAGTCAGTACACAACCTACAGGAATGATGTCACAGTCGGGCTCTTCAAAGCGTATAAAGTATTTCTCCCACGGATCATCGTTGCAGTTAACGGAAACTGAAACTGCCTTTGAATAGTCGCATACAGAACCACCACCGACAGCAAGGATAAAATCAGCTTTGTTCTCACGGGCGATAGCTACGCCCTCGTTCAGCTTGTCGGAAGTCGGGTTCGGCATAACGCCCGATACCTCTGCAACATTCTTGCCGCACTCGTTCAGAATTGCTATTATCTCGTCATACAGACCGTTCTTCTTGATAGAACCGCCTCCATAAACGAGAAGTACGTTCTGTCCGTAGTTTTTCATCTCATCTTTGAGATAATTGAGAGATTCTTCTCCGAAATAGAGCTTTGTGGGATTGTGATAACTGAAATTTCCTAACATGATGAATACCTCCGTTTTTTTAATTTGAGAGCGTGACGGTAATATTGCCATCGCCCAATATTGCCTTCAGTTCTTCCTGTGTGATATTATTGATGTGACCAAGCTTTGTGAAATCCCATGTATTCTCGGCGTAATATATTGTGATCTTGTTGCCCTGATACAGAATAATGTCACCCGGTACTGTTGTGATCTTTTCATCATTTTTCGGTAAACTTTGAGGAAGATCACCGACCTTTTCAAAATTGCCGTAATCGCTCATATCTACGGTAATATTGCCTTGCTTCAAAAGTTCTGTCAAAGCCTGAGCCGAGCTGTTATCTTCAAGAGTTGCTGTAAGCTCCGTACCATTTACTGATATTTTCAGCTTATTGTCAGACTTTTCTTTGTTCAGATGAAGAGTGTCATACCACGATTTTACATCTTCTTTTGTAGCACCCGAAGAGAAACGCCTGCCTTCAAGCTGATTGCCTATTGGCACAAGTGCCTTGATATTTTTCTCACTTGTGGCAATTCCACTGCTTGCAGATGTACAGAACGGAATAACGGTCTTATCCGAGAAATCATAACTTTCAAGGAATGTATCAATAATGCGAGGCTCCTGTCCCCACCAAATTGGATAACCGAGGAAAATAGTATCATAGCTGTCGATAGAAGCTATCGGGTTTGCTATCTCAGGACGAACCGACTTGTCGTTCTGTTCTTTGTTGGCGCGGCAGTTATCGTCCTGATATTTTATGTCCGCATCGCTGTAAGGCACAGCCGCCTCGATAACATAGCTGTCTGCATTTGTAATGTCTATCAGGTATTCAGCGATTTTCTCAGTGTTTCCGGTACGCGAGAAGTAGATAACAAGTGTATCATTGTCAGAAGCGGTATTCGGATTTTTCAGGACTTCACGCCTCATTATGCAGAGGTCATATACGTCCCAGCGGTCATCACCGTTCAAATCATAAGGCTTTCCTGTCAGATCTTCTTCCACAGGCTTAGCAAGAATAAAATCCTGCAAATTTCGTACATCATGAAGCGTATATGTAATCTTTTCTGTCGCAGCTGAAAAAGCGTCGGCATCTGCTGATGTTTTTATCGTACCGCTTGTTGTCATCATAGCTGATACAGCGATAACTGTTGATGCAAGTATAGAAATCAACTTATTCATAAAGCACCTCCGTGTTCTATGTTCCATATGAGGTTATCGAGCTTATCAAGCACAGTCTGTTCCTTGTGTATCGTATCGAGCAGAGCTTTCCGTGTTTTACGCAGGATACGAACCTTTTCGGCACAGCAACAGTTGTTCTCACAGCGTTTGAGGAATGACTCAACCTCTTCATCTGTCATACCTGAGCTTTTCAGTAAGTCGGCAAGCTCCTTATTGGTTATTTCGGGTATTGTCACCTTCATTTGATCACCTCCGCAAAAAACAAAAGAGTACAGGTTTATGTCCTGTACTCAGTATAACATATATTTCTCAATATGTAAAATGCTTATATTTCATACTTTGGTATGCTCGGAATGTATACTTTTGATGTATTCAAGGAATTTGCCTGCCGCACCTGCATATGGGCTCAGCTTCTTCCAAGCAAGTACCGATGTCATGAAAAGTTCTGGTTTCAGCGGACGGAATGCAAAACGTGCAGGATCAAACATATCCACTGCTCCCTCAACTGCCAGAACACAGGCAATGCCACGTTCCGCAAGCGGTGCTACATTGTCGATCAGATTAAAGGTCGCTACAATATCAAGCTCAGAAACCGGATATTTAAGCCATTCTTCTATCTCTCCGCGCAGAGCATTACGGCTCGTCACCACAAGAGGAAGTTCTCTGAGTTGTTGCCGTGTGATGGCCTTCTCGGACGAAAGTCGATGATTCGCAGGAAGAAGAACGCCCCATACTTCCTTAGTCGGAAGACGCAAATAATCGAACTTCTCTATATCTATCGGCTCCAACAGGAACCCGAAGTCAAGCAGACCGTGTTCAAGCCTTTCCTTAATAAGGTCGGCTGTTCCTGTAATTATCTCAAAACTCACAAGCGGATAGCGTTCACGGAAATGCTCTATCAGTTCAGGAAGAACGCTTGCTGCCTTTAGTCCGCCGCTACCTACGGAGATAACTCCGCTGATTTCCTCCTGTTCACGGAACTCACTGTCTATCTTGTTCATCAGCGACACAACTTCCTCTGCACGTCTGCGGAGCATAACGCCAGAATCGGTCAACGTGAGTCGCTTGCCTCTGATGAATAACGTTGTGTGAAGCTCGTCCTCAAGCTCCTTCATCTGACGGCTGAGTGTTGGTTGTGTCACATGAAGTACCTCGGCGGCTCTTGATATGTTCTCCTCACGGACTACCGTCAGGAAATATTCCAGTAATCGCAGTTCCATTGGTTCGCCCCCTTGTAAGCGGTATATAGGCTAATTATACCATACAACAAGCAAAAGGTCAATCGAATCATCCTTCAATTGCTTATTAATATTGAATCCGCATCGAAAGGCTTTTCGCTGTAAGCAATTATGACCGCGGCAAGTAGAGGGCTTTTTCTATATCGAGTTTGTGGCGAAAATAGCTATTTTTTGATTTGAATGTTAATGCGCCCTATCCACAGTACGGCCTGCAATCAACGAAGGAAAGTAATTCCAAAATATACTCAGATTGGCTATTTTACGCTGAATCTGGACGATGCTAAAGAATACCTTTACGCAAAGTCTACGAAGCGTAGGATACTAAGTTGGCGTGATATTCACGTTAATGTGTTTATCTGAATAAATACAATAAGGCTCTCACAGTCGAAATGTGTGGACTTTTTTCTTATGATAGTTGAAGCATAAAAGTAAGCCCTGCCCCAAACGGGGCAAGGCTCTTATCATATTAGCTCTAAAAGTTGATCGATATTCTTCTTTCCGAACATAGGCTTTCCGTCATTGATGATCATGCAGGGCACACTCATCACATTATATGTTTCTCTCCACGCTGGAAAATGGTTGAGGTCATACACTTCTGCACTCACATTCGGGTTCAATGCAGCAATGCGCTGTGCGCTCATGACAAGCTCTGGGCACATCGTGCAGGACAGCGACACCAGAATGCGAATATCCGTTTGTTTGTTGATGCTCTGTGCCTTTGCTTTCAGCACATCATCAAGTGGCTGACCAGGACCTGCCGCATTGTATAATCCAAGCATAAAAGAAGTAAACTCATGACCGCCTGGGACTCCATGAAATGCCAAGCCCAAATAGTTTCCGTTTGTATCACATATACGAACCAACGGTCTATCATCAACTGGTTCTGGATTCTCCTGTATAATGAGTTTGTCCGTCAGCTTTGCCATTTCGTACATATAAGTCTTCAACTCAACAGACAATGCCGAATCATCTAGATACAGCTTCAACAAGAGCTGTCTTTCCATTCTTGCAAAGACAGTCTGCATTTGCTGAATCATATCTGATGAAAACAACGTACTGTCTGTATTCGTATCTACTTTCGATTGTGAAGATACGCTTTTTGCCGCTTCAGGCTTTTGCGGAATGTGACCGGTTTTACGCTGCATAGATTGTGCGTACTTTTCAAGTTCTGTTGCAGCCAATGCCGCATCGCCAACAGCAGTAACGACCTGACGTAACGGCTTTACACATACATTACCGGCAGCATACAAACCGGGGATATTTGTTTTCTGTGACCTGTCGGTAATAATATACCCTTGTGAATCAAGCTCTGCAATGTCCTTGACAAGTGCCGTAGAGGGTTCGTATCCTGCAAAGACAAAGATACCGAAGGTATCATTCGTATCCGCCGTATAGGTCGTGATCTCGTCGGTTTTGTTGTTTCTATACGTGATAGTTTTTAATGAATCCTCTCCAGTCACTTCAAGCACTTCGGTATTGTAGAGGATGGTAATATCCTTGTGTTCCTTTGTCTCACGAGCAACTGCCTCGGCACAGGTAAAATCATCTCCACGGACAAGAACAGTCACATGACTTGCATATTTTGTGAGGAATACACTTTCTTCCGCAGCAGCATAGCCGCCACCAATTACGAATACCGGCTTCCCAGTGAAAAACTCACCATCGCAGGTCGCACAATATGCAACACCGTGTCCTCTAAATTCTGCCTCACCCTTAAAGCCAATCATTCGTGGATGCGCTCCCGTTGCCAGCAGGATGCCAAAGCATTTCAGATTTCCCTTTGAGGTTTTTACCGTCTTAATATCGTCAGTCACATCCAGTGAACTTACCTCTGTAAGCAGGAATTCTGCTCCGAATCGTTCAGCCTGTTTGCGCATTGTGTTAGTAATGGTATTGCCGTCGGTGTGCAAGATACTAGGATAGTTGACCACCTCGGACGTGATTGTAATCTGACCGCCGAATTTTTCTTTTTCAACGACCACAGCCCTGTACCTTGCTCGTGCAAGATATAAGGCTGCTGTCAGACCGGCAGGTCCGCCACCGATGATTACAACATCATAAAGCTTTTTTTCATCTAGTGCAATCCTTACATACGCTCTTAATGTTTCATGGTTTATTCCATATTTTGGAGCTATTTGCTTACAGCCTCCATTTCCATTAAGAACATCCTGCACAGCTGCAATTCGTTCTTCATCTGTTAATTTCCTTCGTGACATAAAATTACCCCCTTAGAGTTTTAACACTTTTGTTTTTTCGTGTGTCTACTCTAAGGGGATTATATCATGAAGGGCGGTCGTCAAATTAGTTTTTTCTTATTTCTTTTTAATGAATTCTTCCATTGACATCGGAGTTTCTTTTGTAGTCGATACATATGCGTAGTACGAAAGAATATTGGAAGCGTCCACAGCATTGATACTGCCGTTGCGGTCAACGTCTGCGGCAAGCTTCTGATTCGCATCGAGGTCGCCGTTCTTATTGGTGGAGGTCATGGCGTAGTATGTCAGGACCTCAGAAGCGTCAACCGCATTTATCAGCCTGTCATTATTTACGTCGCCAAGCTTATACTCAGTAGTTTCATCAGGGTTAGCCGTTGTTGTGACAGTAGTTGTAGTGGTTGTCGTTGTTGTCGTAGTTTTTTTCTCGCCGAGTATCCTGATGTAGCCGTTGTATATACCCTTAGTGAATACATAGGTCATCTGAAGTTTTCCTGCCTCGTCCTTATGACTGTTTATAAAGGTATCAGCTACTATGCCGTCGTCTGTATACGCCAAGCCTATGGGATAGAGTTCACCCTGCTCAGCATTTTCGGGAACTATAAAATCAATGGTGAATAAACAGCTGTGATCCAGCAGAGTATCCTCGGCATATGCATAGAATGCCAGCTGTCCGTCTTCGATCTTTGCCGAGCCTGTAGTGAAGCCGTTTAATCCTTTGCCTGGTGTTATGAATTTACCTGCTGAGTTTTCTTTGACAGTCAGACGAGTGTCATAAAAAACGTGGAACTTGATGTAGCTGACCGGTTCCGTTGCGCCTGTAATACTGAAATAAACTCGCTGGACCTTGCCCTTTGCATATTCGGGGTCAAGTCCTATCTTATCGAAATAGAGCATAATGCCGCCATCATAATCCCTGGGATCTATCTTCGGAGTATTCCAATCCTTCGGCTGTACCCAGCGAGTTCTGTCGTAGGGGACTTCCATGTCGTCCTGTTTGTCAAAGGGATTATCTGATATCGTATCAGACGTATCAGCGACACTTTCTGCTTCGGTGAGATCTGTTGAATTTGCTTTTATGATGCTGTCGGGAAAGCAATAATAAAGCGATAAGACCAGTGCAAGACTTGTTATTAATGATATAAAGCGAGTTAAAAGTCTATTTTTCATAATTGACCTCCTGTTACACAGCAATTCAGTAATAACAGATTATCATAATTTCTGCAATGTGTCAATACCTTTCTTGGAAGAATATATGCATAGAATAAGGCAATCCAACGGACTGCCTTGTTGTAATGCTAAAATACGATTTTTCTGTTCTGATTTGTCCCTTACAATTTATTTTAGAAATTATATCAATCTGTGCAGTGCTATGTGCAGATGCACTGCACAGATCAACATCGGAAAAGAATTATAACATCAGCTATTGATGTGTATGGATCAGTAAAGCCACTTTGAAGCGAATGTATCTGCAAATGAGTCTTTATTCTTTGGAAGAGCAAATACAGAGGTCTGAAGCTCTTCAAGGTTCATTTTCGGCTGTATTCCGTATACATGATAGTCGAAATACTGTACCATTTTCTCGACGTCTTCTGCTATGACTGCGTGACCTGATTTATGGATATTTATAGCAAGATGATCGCTGAGCCCAACATAATCCCACACGTGCTTCATACCGAGGTAAGCCATCCATACTGACGGAGCATTTACCCAGTCCTCGCTTTCGCATGAGCCGATTATAAACAGATACCTGTCAGGATCACAGCAGAGAGAGCCCAGCATATGCTGATCCATCGGGAACTGCTCGGCGTTTTTGAACTCCATGAATCTTCCGTTGAACCAGCCCTGCTCGCCCGAAGCCTGTAGGCTTCCGAGAGGCTCGTTTTCCTTATATGTATAAGATGAAGAACCGCCCTTGCTGGAGAAGTCATAGGTCTTTCCCACTGAGCTGTAGCGATACAGTGCCAGACCGCCTGCACCCGAGCATGAGGGAGCACACATCTTGATACGTGTATCGAATGCTCCGCATACAGAAGCTGCCTTGCCGTATCTTGAAACTCCTGTAACGATAGAGCTGTCGGGATTGATGTTCAGCTCCTTTGCTGCTCCATTGTAAAGAGCGTCGAGTATTCTGCTGATTCCCCATGACCATGCCATAAGATCGCCTGTCTGCTGATCCCAGCTGTTACCGTAAGGATAGAGATCATAGAAAGCACCCTTGTGCTGGTTGTTATCCTGTGCAGTTCCCGGAGCGCTGAACATTCCGTCACTGTCGTAGGTTATAACTGCATAGCCGTTTGAAGTAGCGGTGCTTTCAGAAATACCCTTGTGCATACCAAGGATAACAGGAGCTCCGCCCTCATGGCGGACATTCTTAGGAAGATTTATAACTGCCTTGAATGAAGCTGTCTTGCCTGTGCTCTTGCGCTTAACGTTGACAGTCATGCTGTTGCCGCTAATGCTGTAGGTAGTTTCATCATCGGAGCCGTCTATCCATTTGCCATACATATAATACTCATACATACAGCTGATCTCGCTCTGACGCTTCCACCAGTCGTCGGTGGATTCTACCTTTGAACCGTCCATAAATATGAAAGGATCGGGAATATCCTTTGAGCTTTTCAGCTGATTTACAGCAGGGAAGTTGTAGCTCTTTTCAAAAACAGGCTTTTCTGTGACAGTTTTTTCGGCCACGGTGAACTCTTTTATCTTACCGATTATAAAGCTCCGGAGCTGAACAAGGTCTGCTACCTCTGCCTTGCCATTCTGATCTATGTCAGCGGCTTTCTTTATGTTATTATCCTGGAAGCCGTTTATGAGTCCCTTTCGCATGATAACTTCATCAAAGGAAGATATCATCTTATCGCCGTCGAGGTCTCCGTAAATAAACTCTGGACTGCTGTTACCCTGTGTTGCAGGCTGATTTGGCTGTGTCTGCTGCTGATCATCAGAGGCTTTTAAATAGCCCTCGATCTGTTCGAGCCAGTATTTTCCCATCTTCTCATAGCCGCCTGCGTTGGGGTGAACTCCGTCCGCAAGGTCCTTTGAAGCGTCTATTACGCTGTGGATATCGGCGTAGATAACGTTTTTGCTGCTGTAATCATTGGCAACCTTTTTTATGAGCTCATTGTATTTTGCAATATCACCGTTTGAATTGCCGCCCCAGCCGGAATTGCCAAGGTCGGGAATAGTAGTCAGGAAAACCTTTCCGTTTGACGGCATATTTTCTCTCAGATAGTCAAGAAGCTTGTGCAGACGTTCCTCTGAGCCGTCAAGATGACCGTTTGAAACATCGTTTGTACCTATCTGAAGAAGTATTATATCGGGAGAGTACTTTTTTATATAATCTCCGCCCTGCATTGTCTCAAGGATACCGTTGAGCTGACCGAACCAGCCGCCCGGCAGGTTGGTTATGGTATAGCCGCTGTATCCTGCGTGATTGTCGTCGTACTTGACACTCTGACCGTTGTAATTGAAGGAAGCGCTGTCCTTTCCCTCAGGTCCTACGAGATCAACGTTTGTGTAGCCCTTTTGCTGCAAAAAGCAGCTGAGATACTTTCTGTAGCCGCCCTCGTCAGCCATACCGTATGTGATAGAATCGCCCAGAGGCATGATCTTGATGGTGTCGGCTGCTGAACTCTGCCTCGGTGCAGAGGGAAGCAGGCTTAGTGTAGAAATCGAAAGTGCAAGAGATGTGCCGATTCTGAGAAAACGTTTTATTGTTTCCCCGACAATAAAGTGCTTTTTCATAAGTACCTCCCAAATAAAATTAATTAAATTAATGTGTGCTTTTTGTTTCCCCGCCTTTTGTTTTTATCAAGGCAGAATGCATAATTTTATTATACAAAATATAACATAATTGTGAATTGCCTTTGTCAACAATATACACTAATCAACCGCGAATTGTAAAGAGTTTGTGAACAAAAGAGCAATTTTTGGTCAGCAAGCAGCAATAATTGGTGATAAAAAGGTAATATATTGATGTTGTATGCAAAAATATATCAAAATTGTTACTGCATGAGCTGGATTCGTAACAAAAAATCCATATTCAAATCGTGCTAACAATATCATTTTTGGGTCGGATTGGGTATAGTTATATTTATTTCTTAACTGCTCGTAACTTCTGAAAAAAGACAGGCTATCAGTGCACTTAATTTAATTAATACACATTGGGTGGATAATATCAATTAAGAAGATAATGTATTTGATCAACATAATCTGACAGGCTGAATTAAAAAACATATTGGCAAATCTGAATATGTGTGCTATAATAAACGTAAACTCAATTTTGTCAAGTATCATATCCAAGATTTTATTGGTACATCAATATTTATGAAATAGGAAATTTACTCGTAATTCGGGAGGATAACATTATGGATAACGTTTCAAAAGCAGTGGAGCTGTTCGGTAAAGGATTTAAGTGTTCACAGGCAGTATTTGCCGCTTTTTCGGAGGAGTTCGGCATCAGCGAAAAACAGGCTTTGCAGATCGGCGCCTGTTTTGGCGGCGGAATGAGCAAGGCGGAGGTCTGCGGTGCCTGCACGGGGGCACTTATGGTTCTCGGTATGAAGTATGGGCAGTACGATATTGATGACCTTGAAAGCCGTGCTGCCGAGAGCGAAAAGGCGTTGCAGTTACTTGAGAGGTTCAAGAAACGTAATGGTTCATATATCTGCCGTGAGATACTCGGCTGTGATATTTCTACCGATGAAGGCAGAAATTTTGCGAGGGCAAATGGACTGTACGTAAAATACTGCACCGAAATGGTACGCACTGCAGCAAAGATAACAGCTGAAATGCTGGAAGAAGATAAGTGATTCTTGCGGTATGTCCGGCTTTGAAAGCTTACCGCGGCTATCCGTTCACGGAGGTAAAAATGAAGGTATTTGATTTTGATAACACACTATATCACGGAGAGAGTGCGGTAGACCTTGCTCTGTTTATGATAAAAAATAACAGGAGGATCATATTGTATCTGCCTAAGATATTCATAAATCTCATAAAGTACAAGCTTTGCATTGTCAGGAAAGAGAAAATGGTTCGCGCTATCAACGACTTTATGAGAAATGCCCTTCGTGATAAAAATGAGATATATGAGCCAGTAGAGGGATTTTGGGGGAAAAACGGTCACAAGCTGGACAGAAAAATGCTTGCAAAAATCAGTCATGACGATGTTATTATTACTGCCGGACCTGATTTTCTGATAAACGGGATACGCGGTATTATCAACACTGACCATATTATCAGCAGCAGGATAGACTCTGAAAAAATGAAGGTCAGATATCTCAATTTCGGTGAAAACAAGGTCAAAGGGTATAAGGCATTATATGGGGATAAACGAATAGAATGCTTCTACACCGATTCCTATAATGACAAGGCACTTATGGAAATTTCCGACAGGGTATTTATAGTAAAAAAAGGCAGGCTCACCAGAATAAAATAATTTAGTGAAATAGAATGAAGGCGGCTTTAGAGCCGCCTTCATATTTTATGTGAGCTTGTTTTATTTGCTTTTACAGTATTTATTGCAGTTATTTGGAGTGTTGTAAAAAACTGAAGTTATCAGTTTGCAGCTTCAAGTCTGCTTTCAAAATCTTCAGGGGTAAAGCCTGATACTCTGATCGACATTATGTAATCATCATTAATTCTTCTGACATAGTTTATGTGATTCTGATCAAAAACGGTGTAGCTTGCTTTGATGTAGCTCTTGCCGCAGAGTTCAACAGTTTTGGGAGCACTTATATCAGTTGCCTCAATATCAGGCGAGAAGCTCAGCTCATTGCGCTGCATGAATTCTGCTGCGGTAATATCGGTGGCATCTGGGTATCTGAGTTTTGTGTTAAAGAACCATACATCGACATATTTTACATTTTCCATATCCTCGCCATAGCAGGCAGAAGCGTCCAGTGTGCCTGTGAAGTAGGTCTCTTTTTCTGCTTCGCTCATGAATCTTGTGGGCATGATATAGTGAGTATTAAGATCGTCACTGTTCAGGAAATGAACATTTTCGGGTATAGTAATCTTTATGCCTGCAAATTCTGAGGTATAGACGTTTCCGTTGGATATTCCTGCGGAAAATGCATTATTCTCAGCAGTTTCGTTTTCAAGCTGAGCAGTATTTGTGTCTGTTACCTGAGCTTCTTTGTTATTTGTCTCAGCAGAGACAATAGTGGTATCATTTGTTACACTTGTGACAGTAGTTTCTGACGGTTTAGCAGAGGTGAGTTCTGTTGTTATTTCTGCAGAAATAGCTACTGCGTTTGGTTTATCGGCTGGTGAAGTAGCAGCTTCGGGGAAAGAGACATTGTCCTTTCCGCATGATGTGAGTGCGCAAAGTGTGACTGCAAGTGTGATAATAATTGACTTTTTCATAATTGTTACTCCTTTATATGTATAGGTTTCAAAACTAAATTGAACGTTCATAAATACTAATCGGAGCGAAAAAATGAAATGTGACATAAATTTCTGAATTAAAAAAATAATTTCTGAAAATCTCATGAGCCGCCGTTTACGACGGCTTAGTGTGCAAAAAAGTCAGAGCAGAGCAGACAACAGCGCAGCTGCGATATTATGTCCATGAACCTTTTTCATATCAATGCAATACTATGAAACAGGCGGTTGTTTTACAGCCGGTTTTACTGCAATTGGTGGGAAAGGAAACATATACATGATAAGAAATGCAGTTATAGGGATACTTGTCCCGTTTATTGGTACAGCATTAGGTGCTGCCTGTGTGTTTTTTACGAAGCATGAGCTGGGAAGGGGAGTACAGCGAGCCCTTCTTGGCTTTGCAGGCGGTGTAATGGTGGCGGCATCAGTATGGAGCCTCATTATTCCGGCCATAGAACAATCAGAGCAAATGGGGAGATTGTCGTTCATTCCTGTTGTGGCAGGATTCTGGGGCGGAATATTGTTCCTTATGCTGCTTGACCATATCATTCCGCGATTAAACAACAATGCTGCCAAAGCCGACATAAGCTCAGGCAAGCTTTCAAAAACAGCGATGCTTGTACTTGCAGTAACGCTTCACAATATTCCTGAGGGAATGGCTGTGGGAGCTATATATGCAGGCTATCTTTCTGGCTCGGCAGACATAACCGCAGGAACTGCCTTTGCACTTGCAATGGGTATAGCAATACAGAATTTTCCTGAGGGTGCAATTATTTCCATGCCTCTTCACGCAGAGAACAAGAGCAAGTGCAGAGCCTTTGCTTATGGCGTGCTTTCAGGTGTTGTTGAACCCATATCCGCAGTCATTACGGTATTCCTTGCAGGAGTTATAATACCTGCAATGCCGTATATTCTGAGCTTTGCGGCTGGTGCGATGATATATGTAGTAGTTGAGGAGCTTATACCCGAAATGCATGAGGGCGAGCGTTCAAACATGGGAGTAGTTATGTTTTCAGTTGGATTCACGATAATGATGGCACTTGACGTTGCTCTGGGATGAAAAACGTGAATAAGCTCACTTTATATTGAAAGCGCGGTTGAGCTTTGCAGCAAGGTCGGGTTCGAGCAAGCCGTCATCTATTAGTTGTCTGCACATTGACTTCATTTCAGGCGGCATAGTTCTGAACAGAGTTTAGGTCTGCAATGTGCAGTTCGTCCTTATCCTCCCTGTGAGTAAAGCATAATTATTGTATCATACAAGTTTTATGATGTCAATGTACAATTACTGCGACGATGCTGTTCATTTTCAGCGACGGTACTGTTCAACTTCGCCGGCCGTGGGTGTTCAACTGGAGCGCTATATTCAATTCTCATCAACATATTCCTTTTACTATATCTTCTTTCGCAGCATTTGCAGCATCATCAACAGCGGACGCCCCGAAGGACAACCATGATATAAGGAGTTTCTATGCGTTAACGCCGTCGGAAATCTTATAACTCCGGACTGCATAACGAGGCATTTTGCTAAGTTCCTTGATGAAAATGGACTTCCGCATATAAAGTTTCATGCCCTTAGACATTCCTGTATAAGTCTTCTGGCTAATAATACGGCTTTTTCAATGAAGCAGATACAGGATTACGCAGGACATAGTGACTTCCTTACAACTTTTAATGTGTATAGTCACAGTGATGAGTCTGCCAAGAAGAATGAAATGGACTATATCACCAGCTGCTTCACCGACCTTTTTGACAGCAGCAACGAAGAGTAAAACAGAGAGTCCCCGCGAGTGCGGGGACTTAGCTTTATATGTGCTTGTTTATCAAATCTCTTGCTGTCATTTCTGTTCTGTCGTACTCTATTCTGAAATAGTTAAGTATAGCCTTCATATCGTCCTGTATGGTAAGACATACATCCAACAGTAGGCTCATTAACAGTATCAAGGATATAGTCAAAGCATTTGAAGTGGTTTGCAGCTTCAAATACGTCGTTAACAGGGACTGTACCGTCGATAGTTCGAGTCTCGTAGATATATCTTGTCTGGTCGTGGGTAAGTCCGCTGCCTATTTTATAGAGGTATAATAGTTAAAATATAATAATATTTTGATGAGTGTTATGTTTTGATGTATAATTTACAATAGATATAGTGAAAGCCAGAGTAAATGCATTTATATAAGCTTGAAGGCGGTGAGGCGAATGACGCATGAGGAATTTCGTGATAAAAAGAAAATATCATTCGAACAGGCGCATAAGGAATTGTTTGAAGCCTATTGCGGCTATGTGTACACCATAGTTTTCAACAGGCTCAGGAGCGTAGCCGCCCGTGAGGATATAGAGGAATGCGTATGCGATGTATTCGCAGATGTATACTGTTATTATGATCCCGGTAAGAATGTCAGCGGTGGTATGTCAGGGTTTATCGGGACCATTGCAAGGCGGAAGGCAGCCGCGCTGTATAAAAGTATTATATCCGGTGCGGAAACCGTTTCCATAGACGATGAATCAGCACAGCAGCTCAGCTCGGAGCAGGACGTGGAAAGGGAGACGGCTGCCAACGAGCAGTGCAGGATAATACTCGGGAAAATAGCCGGGCTCAGCGAGCCTGATTCCACCATTATCATTCAGAAATATTATTACGGACGCAGCGCAGCGGAGATAGCTGGCATGGTGAAGCTCACACCGGAGAATATCCGGGTACGCAGCGGACGGGCTGTAAAAAAGCTGAAAGAAATGCTCGAAAAAGAAGATATCTCTTTGTAAGGAGGCTTATCTATGCAGAAAGATGAACTTGGTCTCGATATACTTGAAAATGCGGACAGCAGGACTATAGAAACGCTTTCCGAAAGCTACAGCGCTCTGTCGGACAGCGACGTTTCAAGGCTTTTTGCAAGGAGCGAGGAGCTCTTCAGAAGCAGGATGACGGAAGGCAGAGGCGAGTATTCAACGTCAGTTTCCGACGTTGAGATATACCACAGACCTTTATGGCAGAAGATACTCACAGCTGCTGCTTCAATGGTTCTTATTTGCTCTGCGGTCGCCGGGGCAGCAATATTCTGTAAAAACAATTCCGATTACAGGTTCGGCAAAGACGGCGGCGAATCTTCTCCGCGCTCAATAGAGGATTATATCGGATCCATCGAGGAGATTCCCTACGAGACCGTTCTTGAAAACGGAAAATTCGCGATGTCCTACGATAATTTCACCTGTGATTCAAATCCCCTGCAGATAAGCGGCGCACCTTACCGTGACGCAGTTGTCGCAAAGCCCTTCAAATCCGTTCTCGTCGGAGATGATAAGGTGGTCGCTCCCCTGAATGAATGGGAGTTTCCAGTAGTCAGCGGCGGAGAGTATGTAGGCTTTGTAAACTGCGATATGCGCTTCTTGATGAATCAGGAGCTCGGTTTCTGGGGAGGTCAGATGTATGCGCCGAAGCTCAACGAAGCTCTTGAAAAAGGCAGTATAGCGATTTTCACAACGATCGACGGAACCTACGGCATTTACGAAGATAATACAGTTGTAGCGCTTGCTGCGGACGTCGCCTACATCGGCAGCATTACCTTTGAACAGGTTGATCAGGGTTATAATCTCCTGACCGCCGACTCCTCGTCGGATATCGTTTACGGTCCTATGTCAAAGGAATGGGGCGTTACGCTTAAAGCTCTTTACGTTACGCCTACAGGTCTGACGCTTGAGTGCAGTCAGTCAGGCGGAAAAAAAGTGCATGAATTATCTACAGGAAGCTATTTTGTGATACAGAAGCTCAGCGGCGGCGTATGGGAGGACGTTGAGTATCTCCCGCAGGAATACGAGATCGGCTGGACATCTGAAGCATGGATCATACAGAAAGAAGCCACGGCAGCATGGGGCGTGGAATGGGATATGATTTACGGTGAATTGCCGGCAGGAGAATACCGTATCGGTAAAAAGATTATGAACCTGAGGGAAACCGGAGCCTTTATTGAAAGCTATGCTTTTGCTGAATTCACGGTACAGGAAGACAACGGCTCTGCCGCTGCGGTATGTGAAGGTGGACCCTTGCCTGAGGAAATTTTTGAAAACAATAAGATCCTTACAGCGGAAGAAGCACTGGAATGGGCTTATGATAATCCGGTCGTTGTTCAGGACGACGGTCAGATCACTTCCGGCAGGGATGTATGGGACAGCTTTTTTGATTCCGTAAATGCGAAAAAGCCAGCTTCTGTTATGTGCGTATATAACTATGTGCTGGATGAGGAAAGCATGGCTCCTGAATTGTATGAGGAAGAAAAAGACCTGTATCCTCAGCTGTTCTTCTGCTTGCTGCGTTATGACGGAGAAGTATTCAATGTAAAAATGAGAAAAAGCGATGAAACAAAGCTCGATACCGATGAAACATATAAATATCTGCTGCATTTGTCCGCAGAAAACCCGGATACGGCGTTATACAGATACACAGACCAGTATGTTCTGGTAAACGATCCCTCAGTGACATGGGAACAGCTGCAAAGGTCAATGTTCAGTTCACAGTCAAGTGATTGGATAAAGCATTCAACGGTATATATGGATATGTATAATTGAACGCTGACATAGAAACAAGTCCCCGCGATTGCGGGGACGTATTCGTATATAGGTGACTGAAAGGGGAAATATGCAAAAGGTTACTTTAGCCTGATGGCAGAACTCCCTGTTTTGAATTTTTCTTTTTATATAATTTTAGGCTTGATTAGGTAGTCTGGAAAGATAAGTGTAGGAAAGCTGTAGGAAAACAACGAAAAAAGCACTTCCGATCTCTCGAAAGTGCCTGTTTCATGGAGGGTGGGTAGTGGGATTCGAACCCACGGTCTTCGGGACCACAATCCGACGCTTTAACCAGCTAAGCTATACCCACCATATTCAAATAAATAAAAACGAAGCTCTCCATTAGATGGAGTCAAGTAACGGAGAGTTTCGGAATGGCGCGCCTTGCTGGATTCGAACCAGCGGCTTACTGCTTAGAAGGCAGTTACTCTATCCAGCTGAGTTAAAGGCGCAAAAATGGAGCGGGTGATGGGAATCGAACCCACGTGTTCAGCTTGGAAGGCTGACATTCTACCATTGAACTACACCCGCACGGCGTTTCAACATGAAATATTCTATCATAATCGGAGCAAATTGTCAATACCACTTTTGAAAAAAAGTCACAATTACTAAAAATATCGCGCTGCTATTCTCCACGAATGACAAAATGCCGATTGACAAAATAAAATGAAAAAATATTGTCACAAAACAGTTCCTCAGCACGTCTAATATAATAGGGAGCGTTTGAAAAAGCTTTCAGTCCGAAGCAAAATTAAGAAAAAATTAAGGCTTTTGGCAGGCAAATAATAAGAATGACCAATTATAATACAAAATAAAGTGACGGATTTGTAATTTAAAAGTCACGTTAATGTCACGTTTCTGTAGTATGATATGATTGTAATAAGGGAAGAGAGGTGGAAACAACAGTGAACAGCCATTGCTTTTTACAAAAAATCTCCCGAATTACAGCCATTTATATTACATAATGAGGATTTTTACAATAAAGAGAAAAATTGCCGCTCATTATATTGACAAGTCTTTATCAATGTTGTATTATTTTAAATGAGTAAAAAATTACGAAAAATATTTTTTATCAATGCACGAATTACAGAGACTCAACTGTGTTATTGATGTGGAATGTTAAGAATAATGAGCAGGTGATGAACAAAAGAAAAGTTAAAATAAAAAAATATTTCCCGGCTTCGTCTTTTTCGGCTGAAAAAATCACTTATATATAACTGCCAAAAAAACGAGAGCGAGAAACAGTTTGCATCGACATAAGATTTTTTGTAAGGTTGTGTTAAAAATGAAAAACAAGGCAAAAGATCAGTGCGGAAGAAAGGGCGAGAGGATATTCAGCAATGTATGCGTTATCCCGAGCCTGCTGGGAGTAATGATATTCTTCCTTGTTCCGTTCTGTATCGTAATATACTATTCACTGATAAACAACCCTGTTCTGAAAGAATTTGTAGGACTTGAAAACTATACTAAGCTGTTCAGCAATTCAGCTTTCACAAAGGCGGCAAAGAACACAGCATTCTTCTCGCTGGTATCGGTACCCCTTTCGGTGATACTTTCACTGGGGCTTGCAATGCTTCTCGAGCGCAATATCCCGGGCAAGAGCATATTCAGGACATTCTTCCTGAGCCCCCTTATGGTACCCACGGCTTCTGTAGTTCTTGTATGGCAGGTGCTTTTCCACAATCACGGAACTGTGAACCAGATAATTGAGGCTATGGGAGGGCACGGCGTAGACTGGATAAAGTCCTCCCACGGACAGCTTGTTATAATATGTATGTTCCTGTGGAAAAATCTGGGCTACAACATGATACTCTTCATGTCGGCGCTGTGTGCCATACCAAAGGACATCATTGAGGTGGCAGACCTCGAGGGTGCAGGCAGTCTGTATAAATTCCTGCATATAAAGCTGAGATATCTTTCGCCGACTATCTTGTTCGTACTGATACTCTCAATGATAAACTCATTCAAGATATTCCGCGAGGTATATCTCCTGACGGGAAATTACCCCAACGATTCGCTTTATATGCTCCAGCACTTTATGAACAATACCTTTAACAGCCTTGACTACCAGAAGCTCTCTGCGGCGGCTGTACTGTTTGCGCTTCTCATGATAGTGATAATGGCAGTCCTCCTCATTGCCGAGGATATCTTCGGAAAGGATGTGGAGAACTGATGAAGCTGAAAAGAATGGCGATAAAGCGCCGAAGAAAAATATTCGATATCTTAGTATTCGGGTTCGTACTGTTAGCGGCTCTGCTTTTCCTTTTGCCGACGGTGCTGACCTTGGCAAACTCCTTTATGACTTCAAATGAGATAAACGCCAATTACGGCGCGATGCTCTCGAATATGACAGAGAACAAAAAGACATTCATATCCACGAATGTAAACCTTAAATTCATTCCCGACAAGGTCACCTTTGACCAGTACAAGGCAGTTCTCATTCAGAATTCCGATTATCTCATGAAGTTCTGGAACTCGGTATGGCTGACAGTTCCTATCACCGTATTCCAGATGGCTGTGGCGATACTTACCTCCTACGGCTTTTCAAGGTATCCAAATAAGTTCAAGGGCATAATATTCTTTACATACATTATATTAATGATAATGCCCTATCAGGTAACTCTCGTTCCGAATTACCTTGTTGCGGATAAGTTCGGACTGCTGGATACCAGACTTTCAATAATACTTCCTGCAATATTCTCACCTTTCAGCATATTCCTGCTGACAAAGGTAATGCGGCGTATCCCCGTTTCCTATGTTGAAGCGGCAAAGCTTGACGGCGCAGGAGAATTCAAGATACTTACCAAGATATATATCCCGCTGTGCAAGGGCGCTATAGTTTCCATTGCCATGCTTGTGTTCATAGATTACTGGAACATGGTGGAACAGCCCATTGTACTTATGAAAGAATCGACGCTTCACCCCCTTTCCGTATTCCTTTCACAGATAAACGAAAAGGATATCGGTCTTGCCTTTGCAATAGGCGTGGTTTACATGATACCCACGGTGCTGATGTTCCTCTACGGCGAGGATTACCTCGTAGAGGGAATAACCTATTCGGGCGGAATCAAGGGCTGACGCAGAAAAGTCACAGCTCAGAAGGAGTAATAATATGAACGAAACAAAAGAAGTTAAGGATATACTGGCAGAGCGCGGCGAAAAAGAAGAAAAGTCCCCTGCCAAAAGACGTGAGCTCATAAAGACGCTTATAATAGTATTTTTAGCATTAATGCTGGTGCTCACATTTTTCTCAAACACCATAATGAACAAGTCTCTCGCCGAAATTTCCTCAGAGCAGGTAGCCGCAGGAAAGCTCACTGAGCGTATCAGGGATACGGGCACTGTGGAGTCCAACCAGTCCTACGAGGTAAAGACCGACGCCAACAGAGTTATCGAGAAGATACACGTAAAGCAGGGACAGGAGGTACACAAGGACGATGTCCTCTTTACTGTAAACGCTGTTGGAAGCGAAGCTCTCGAGCTTGCCGAGACTGATTATGACAAGGCAAAGCTTGACTACGAAACAGCACTGCTGAAAGAGCCTCTTGACTACTCCGAGGACAATCAGGAGATAAAGGCGGCAAGAGACGAGATAAACGCTCTCATCGCAAAGCGCGACGCCGCAAGGAACAACGCAGGCGCACTGGCTGCGGAAAAGGAAAGATACAAGGCAAACAAGGCTGAGTATACAAGACTTACCGCTCTCCAGACCAAGCTTGAAACAGCCGGAAAGGCTATCAACTCGGATACGTACGAGGAGGCTGATCCCGAGTTCATCGGCGAGCTGCCCTCACTTTACAATACATATTCTGCTGCTGAGGAGGAATACAAGGCAGCATATGCCCTTTACGAAAAGGCTCTTGATTCAAACAATAATGTTGAGATAACAAAGGCAGACGCTGACGCAAAGCAGGCAGTTAGAGATTCTGCCAAGAACGCTTACAGCGAGGCAAAGAGCAGCAAGCGCAGCGAGATCGCTTCACGTCTCAGCGAGGTCTCCGCAGAGGCTTCAAGGCTTAACGGCGAGATAGAGGCTTATACCGAGTCTCTTACCGAGGGCTCAGGCTCAGAAAGCTATGAATCCCTTGCAGCAAGCGTTGTCGAGAAGCAGAACGCCCTTGAAAAGAAGATAATAGAGCTCAACAAGACCAAGAAGAGCGATTCCATAAAGGAACAGCAGACAAATCTCAATATCGAGTCCCTTAAAAAGGACATGGAAAAGAAAAAGGAAAAATATGAAAAGCTCAAGAAGGATTCCAAGGCTACCGAGATAAAGTCCAAGTACGACGGCGTTGTAAGCTCCATAAATGTAAAGACTGACGACAAGACCGTTGAGGAAATGCCTCTTGCGACTATCGACCTTGTGGATCAGGGCTATACAGTAAAGCTCACCGTTGACGCCGACAAGCTCAAAAAGGTAAAGAAGGGCATTACAGCCGAGGTAATGAACGATTACAGCGGCGATGTCGAGGCTGTTCTCACCGAGATAAAGAGCAATCCCAAGGCAGGAGCAAAGAAAAAAGACCTTGTTTTCTCAGTAACGGGAAGTGTTGAGTCGGGAGAGACGCTTGACATCTCTATCCCACTCGGCAGCGGCACATATGACGCCATAGTTCCAAGGAGCGCAGTAATACCCGATAACAGCGACAACTACGTACTTGTAGTGCGTTCAAAGAATACTCCTCTCGGCAACCGCTATTATGCTGAAAGAGTTACCGTGACCGAGCTTGCAAAGGACGAGGTCTCATCAGCAGTTTCAGGCGATATTGGCAGAGGTGACTATGTAATAACCGCGTCCAGCAAGCCTATCCGCCCGGGTGATCAGGTCCGCATGAAGGATAAATAAGGCGGTGGATCTGGTGAAAAAAAGATTCAGACCTGTTCATATAGTCATTGCCGCGGTGAACGCCGCCGCTGTTGCGGGGGTACTGATACTGACGGCAGTGGGAAACAGCGCCGCAAGGTCTCAGCGTTACAATTACGCTTATGAGAACTGGAAAAACGGCAGCAAGGACGAATACTCCCAGATAAGCTGCTTTTTCAGCGACGACGCAGGCTTTGACAAAAACGAGATACGCGGCGTGAATGCAAAGCTCATAGGAAAGCTCAGCGAGGCTGCGGTAAATCCCAACGGACGGCAGAAGCTTGTTCCCGAAGCCTACAGCGCTTCTCTCGGAAAAGCCACTATTATGGGAGAAACGGGAAAGCATTCCGAGACCGAGGTCACAGCCGTGGGCGGAGATTTCTTCCTGTTCCGAAGCTTCGACCTTGTCAGCGGAGCGTTCTTCTCCGATGACGACCTCATGCAGGACGGAGCGGTCATTGACCGTCAGCTTGCATGGAATATCTACGGCACCGATAATATCGCAGGCAAAGCCATTTACATAAACAACGTAAAACTCTACATTTCGGGAGTTATTGAAACTCCCCGAACTGATCCCGAGGAACGCTGCGTAGGCAGCACACCGAGGGCATATATATCCTACTATGCGGCAGGACTTATCTCAGGCAGCGGAGGCGGCTATGACGAGTTTGACGACGGCATGAGAACTGTTTCTGATTTCCGTAAGGTCACCTGCTATGAATGCATCAGTCCCGAGCCTGTTGAGAGGTTCACCTATAATGCTGTAAAAAAAGAACTCTCGGAGAGATACAAGGACAAGATAAGCATAGTAAACAACACGGAGCGCTTTGATCCTAAGCCGAGGATAAAGGCTCTGAAACGGCTTGATGACAGCGTTGTCCGCAAGGACAGCATAGTCTATCCGTTCTGGGAGAATGCTTCGAGAATGGTTGAATTCAAGCTTTCATTCATCTACGGAGGGCGAAGGCTCCTCCTTGCTATACCGCTGATAACGCTGATATGGCTTATTATAGTGGCTTACAGAGCGTTTATGCGAAAGAAAGAAGGCCTCAGAAGAGCTGTGGGCGGTTTTGTATCAGAAAAGACTACAGAGCTGAGAAAAAAGCGCACAGACAGCACGGAAGAGAAAAAAGAGAGCTCCGAAAAATAAAAACAGGAGCAGACAAAAGAAAGTAAAATAAAAACAAGAAAAAAGAGGTATCATTATGAAGAAAACATTTACCCGAATCACAGCACTTACCGCAGCACTTGCCCTTATCGCAGGTACAGCAGCTTCTTGCGGAAAAAAAGAAGATTCCAACAACGGCAAGGTAAAGACCGCAAAGGAGCTTATGGCAGCCTCCTATAAGGCAGTTGAGATCGATACTGATGTAGACAACATCAACACTATTGACAGGATCGACGAAAACAGAATACTTATCAGTACTTTTAGCGAGCGCCAGAACGCACCTACATTATATATCTCCGATAACGAGTTCAAGGATATCAAGCCCATTGAAATAGACTTCGGAGTAAAGGAAGACGATGAGGTAAACTTCAATACAGCAGTATCTCCCGACGGCAATATCATGGCATTTGCAACATTCGTAGATTTCGGCGATCAGAAAAAGCCTGATTTCGATGATCCGAGCTTCGATTATGAAAGCTTTGACTTTGAAGAATTCTACAGCCATGTAAAGTATAATTACAAGCTGTACACCGTTGACCTTGACGGCAATATCAAGTCAGAGAACGATATCACAGGTCTTGATGAGTATGCCGACGAGGACGGCGACGTGCATATCGGACGTATGTATCCATGCGGCGGCGATAAGGTGATCTGCGAGGTATACTCAATGGACAACAAGTATGTCATCTTAGGTACTGATGGAAAGATAAGCGGCGAGCTTGACGGTCTTGACGCCAGCTACATCGAAAGCGTTGCGCTTATCGACGACGAAACTATCGCAGCAGCAGGCTATTTCAAGAACTATGATGCTGCTGTAAAGTACGTTGATGCCAATACATTAAAGGCAAAGGACGACACAGTTGACCTTAAAAAGGCAGGTCTTTCCGATAATATCGGCACAATTTTCGCAGGCAGCGGCGACTATAAGTTCCTTATGAGCACATCTACTGCTCTTTGCGGCATCAAGGAGGACGGCTCAGGCGAGGAGATAATCAACTGGCTGGATTCCGACCTGGGCAACGGCGGCGTGAACTCTATCGTTTCTATGGAAAACGGCGATTATGTCATCGCATATCAGGATTATACAAGCGGAACAAACGGCAGCACTCTGTACAGACTTACAAAGCGTGACGTTTCCGAAATGGAGAACACCAAGGTCATCACTATCGGCGTAATGTACGATAACCCCGATATCAAGAGCAAGGTACAGGAATTCAACAAGTCCCATGACGGTGTACGCTTCAAAATGGTTGACTACAGCAAGTATGACGATTACGATGAGGAGAACGAGAGATACACCAGCTCAGGCGAAGGTCAGCTTAAAAACGACATCGTATCAGGCAATGCTCCCGATATGATAGTTTGCCAGAATCAGGCTCTTATCAAGAACCTTGCAAATAAGGGACTTTTCGTTGACCTCGGCGAATACCTCTCCAAGGACAGCGATATCAAAACAGACGATATCATGCCCAATATCCTCGAAGCCTGCAAGATAGGCGGCAAGCTGCTTTCACTTCCTACTGCATTCCAGATACAGACCTATGCTATCAAGGCTAAGAACTTCGATAAGGATACATGGACTATCGATGAGATGATAGACACATACAAGAAGCAGCCCGAGGGAACATCTCTCACATATCTCGACTCCAAGGAAACTATATCTGAGATGCTCCTCAGCTCTATGTGCGGCTGCATAGATTATGAAAAGCGCACCTGCAGCTTTGATTCACCAGAGTTCAAAAAATTCCTTGACTTTGCTAATGAGTTCCCAAAGGAAGATGAACTCATTGACTGGGAGGACCAGAAGGCTGTTAATGAGATGTTCAACAACGACAACTTTATGAAGGATAAGCAGCTCATAGATAATGTTTATCTTTATGATTTTGAATCATATATCAGTCAGTACAAGGGCAGATTCGGCGACGAAGATGTCAAGTTCATCGGCTGTCCGTCAGTAGGCGGCAACGGCGGCGTTCTCATGCTTTCCGAGAGCCTTGCTATCCTCACAAATTCAACAGACAAGGATACCTGCTGGGAGCTCGTCAAGGAATTCTTCAAGACTCCCGAAGAAGATGAGGATGAGTCAGGAATGAACAGATACTATATCAGCGGATTCCCGGCTATCAAGTCAAAGTTCGACAAAATGGCAGACACTGCTACAAAGAAGCCTTACTACATCGACGAGAACGGCAAGAAGGTAGAATACAACTACAGCTACTACGATCAGTCAAAGAATAAGTCTGTTGACGTTGATCCTCTCACAGAAGACGAAAAGAAAGAGATAGTTGACTATATCATGAATACTACAACTATCGTTGATAATTTCGATCCTGAAATACAGAATATCATAATGGAAGAGGCTGATGCTTTCTTTGAGGGCGAAAAGAGCTCAGAAGAGATAATCAGCAGTCTCCAGAGCCGTATTTCCTTGCTTCTCAGCGAGCAGGGCTGATAAAAACTGAAAATCTACATATATTAGATATAATACAACCTCCTTAATTTAGGCACTGCCGTCTGAACAGCGGCAGTGCCGCTTCCTTTTCATGGGCATTTTCAGCTGATTATAAGTAAAAATTTTATAATAAAATAAACATATGACTTCATAACTTTTTTCAATAAATTTATGCTTTTCTATTGACAAAAAACGACTAAAGTGGTATACTTTACTTGTTATATTACCTTTAGGGAGGAATTTTATCATGGATAACAATTACAACAATGATCAGCAGAATGCAACTCCTGATTACAATCAGGCACCACAGGCACCCGTTGATCCATACAACGGAAGTATGCCTACACCAGACGGTCCTAAGGGCAAGGCAATTGCTTCAATGGTATGCGGTATCTGCGCAGTTGTTCTCGGATGCTGCCTTTCAGCTTGGCTCGGTCTTATCCTCGGCGTTGTCGCTATCGCTCTCGGTGCTCTCGTAATGAAGAACAACGAAGCAGGCAGAGGAATGGCTATCGCAGGTCTCGTTTGCGGTATCGTAGGCGCAGTTCTCGGTATTGCAGGTGTTATCATCACTCTTATCTTTGGCGCAGCTATCAAGGATATGCTCAAAGAGATCAACGGCGCACTTTTCATCATCAAGTAAGATATGTCTAAACGTCTGAGAATAGCAATCGCGGCTGCGGCGCCTTTTCTGGCACTGGTCGCCTTTGTCCTCAGAGATCAAATAGTCGGGCTTGCAAGGCTCATGCCGCCATGCGGCTTTCATAAGCTCACAGGTTACTGGTGTACAGGCTGTGGAAATACCAGAAGCACCATTGCTCTGCTGCAAGGTCACATCTGGACAGCTGTCAGAAATAACGCCGCGATACCTTTTCTGAGCCTGCTGCTGTGTCTGCTCTACATAGAGAACCTGGCAGCGATATTCGGCAGGGATATAAAGCTCCTTCCGAGAAAGCTGTGGATATGGCTGATAGTGATAGGTCTGTTCGTTGTCTATTATATAGTAAGGAACTTCGTACCTGCACTTGCTCCGATATCTTAAAAGATGAACAGATAAGCTCTCGTTTCGGCGGGAGCTTGTTTTTTGTTGACAAAACTGCCGAAAAATGCTATAATTTACATATTATAGTTGCCTTTAGGAGGGTATCAATATGGATAACAATTACAACAACGATCAGAGCAGCGGCTACGGCGACGATCCTGCACAGGGACAGGGTAACGGCGGCTATACAGCTCAGAACGATACTCAGGACAATACTTACGGACAGAATTACAGCGGCGGATATGACGCTCAGAATAATTACAATCAGCCCAATAACGGCTACGGCGCACAGAATAACCCCTATGGACAGCCAACAGGCTCGAATTACGGTCCTCAGAACAACCCCTATGGACAGCAGGGCGCTCCCTACGGTCCCCAGAACAATCCATACGGACAGCCGAATAATCCGCAGTACGGACCTCAGAATTTCTACCAGAACGGAAATCCCTACGGCGCTCCGTATTTGCAGGATCCCTATCAGCAGCAGCCTCCTCTGGAGGGCAGCATAGGACTCTCGGTAGCTTCAATGGTACTGGGTATCTGCGCGATACTCTGCTCATGCTGCTTCTATCCTGTTGCATTCCTGCTTGCACTTGTAGGACTTATCCTGGGTGCAGTAGCTATAAAGAAAGGTCCCGCAGGAAAGGGCATGGCTATAACAGGTCTTATACTCTCTATAATCTCTGTTGCCATAGCCGCATTGATACTTATATTTGCAGCTTCACTGGGCATAAGCTCGGGGATCAGCGACATATTCTGATAATGATGAACTCCCGACAACGGGAGTTTATTTTTTTACTGAAATTCTCAATTCAGAAAAAGCTTCTGTCTACGTTGTTTTTTAAGAAAAAAGATGACAAATCAATAATAATGTGATATAATATTAGCGTATTATTTTTTTCGGAGTGTGGAAAATGAATAAATATAAAAAGCTTGCGCTTAATACGGGCATTTTTGCTATCGGCAGCTTCGGTGCAAAGATACTGAATCTTCTGCTGACAAGACTTTATGCCCTTAATCTCAGCGACACGGAATCGGGTATCAAGGGACTTCTTGAGCTTTCACTGCTGTTTTTGCAGCCTATCTTCACCTTTGCATTGCAGGAGTACCTTATCCGCTTTGGTCTGGACAAGGAATACGACAAGAGAGAGGTATTCTCGACCTCGGCGGTCATTACGTCAGTCGGCATGATGCTTATGACGCTGATAGTGCCGTTTTTGAGCAAGATGCATTCCCTCAGTTACATGAAGGGCTTTACGGTAATGCTCATAATCTACGTAATAATGTCCTCACTGAGAATGCTTTGTCAGAATTTTGTCCGTTCAAGAGACCTTGTAAAGCTTTTCTCCATAGACGGCATACTCGCCACACTTACACTTCTGATATTCAACCTTATCTTCATATCCCACAATCACTGGGGCGTAAAGGGCTTCCTGCTGGCAGCTATCCTGTCCGACGCCTGCTCGGCAGTGTTCCTCTTTATTGCAGCAAGACTTCATAAATATACAGGTCTGCGCTATTTCAATAAGGAGCTTGGAAAGGAAATGCTGGGCTTTGCCGCTCCGCTGATACCTACCATAGTAATGTGGACTGTCACCAGCCTTTCCGACAGACTTTTCATCAACAATATGAAAAGCGACAGGGTAGTGCTGGGAACAGGCACGGCAGGTATCTATGACTACGCCAACAAGATACCCAGCCTTATATCAATGGTATCAACTATATTCTATCAGGCTTGGAGTATGTCTGCCATAACGGAAAACAACTCCGCCGACAGGAACAAGTTCTACGAAAAGGTCTATTCCGCATATGAAGCTGTGCTTTTCATGGCTTCGGCAGGACTTCTCCTTATTATCAAGCCGATAACGTCGTTTATCGTACCGTCGGATAAGTTCGCAGTCTACGCAGACGTTTATATGTATACGCCTATACTTGTTATCGCCGTAATATTCATGTCCCTTAACCAGTTCCTCGGCGGTATCTATTCAGCAACAAAGCACCCCAAGAACTCCTCATGGACGGCTCTTGCTGCCTGCTCGGTAAACCTTGTGATGAACTACTTCCTCATACCCGAATGGGGCATACAGGGTGCAGCATTCGCCACATTCCTCAGCTATATCATCTGCTACGGCGCAAGAATGATAGACGCAAGATACTATGTGCCGTTCAGATTTGATATAATTAAGACTGTAATCAATACGGTAGCTTTGCTGCTTATGAGCGTTCTCATCATAGGAGCTCCGAAGCTCTATATGCTGTGGGTATTCCTGCTGTTCGCACTGGTGATGTTCATCAATTATAAGGCTATAATCGACACAGCCAAGAAGCTCATCAAGAGATAATTTGTTTATCTGTAGGGGCTGATGTCCACATTAGCCCGATTTGTTTCGTGATCTGATGTGGCGATGTGAGCATCGCCCCCTACACTACTAAAAAAGGAAAAAGTTTAGATTTGAGAGTTAATGTGTTTACTTCGTTCACAGTATAACTTTCAACTCTAAACTCTCAACTCTAAACTATAAAAAGGAGGGCTAAATATGCCGACACCACACAATAACGCAAAGAAGGGCGATGTCGCCAAGACCGTTCTCATGCCTGGAGATCCCCTGAGAGCAAAATTCATTGCCGAGAATTACCTCGAGAACCCCGTCTGCTACAACGAGGTCAGAGGAATGTACGGCTTCACTGGCACATATAAGGGCGTTCCCGTATCTGTGCAGGGCAGCGGCATGGGTATGCCCTCTATCGGTATCTACTCATGGGAGCTTTTCAACGAATACGGCGTTGAAAACATCATCAGAGTAGGCACAGCAGGCAGTATCGCAGATAATGTACAGCTCCGCGACGTAATTATAGGTATGAGCGCAAGTACAGATTCCGCATATGCCAACCAGTACAAACTTCCCGGAACATATGCGCCCACAGCTTCATGGAAGCTTCTCTCGGCGGCAGTAAAGGCAGCAGAGGCAAAGGGCAGCAGGTTCCACGTAGGCAATATCTTTTCCAGTGATGTGTTTTACGATGACGCAGACAGCCTTGCTGAATGGAAGAAAATGGGAGTTCTCGCTGTGGAAATGGAGGCGGCGGCTCTGTATATGAACGCTGCAAGGGCAGGGAAGAACGCTCTGTGTATACTTACTGTGTCGGACTGCCCGTTCAGAGGTGAGAAAACCACCGCAGAGGAGCGTCAGCTCACCTTCCGTGACATGATGGAGATAGCATTAGAGGCTGCATATTCAATAAAATAAGAAAAAAATGAAAAAACAAAGAAAATTAAGATAACTTTAAGATTATTTTAAGGTTGGGACGGTATATTATAAGTGGATTAAGTAATCCCCCAATTCCCCTTCTATATTTATTCATTTCATTTGTTTAGGCTATGCATTCTTTGCATAGCTTTTTTACTGTGCGGAGGGCTGCTTCGTATATCGCAGGAGGCGGATATTATCAGCCAGAATGAAAATACTTGCATTTCTTGTAATTTTGTGTTATAATCATTATAAATTCTGCAATATTATTTGAATTCTTTGTTTTAGGGGGCACAGCATGAATAACAATAACTACGGCGAAAACAACGAGAACGTACAGAATAACGGCGCATATCCACAGAATGAACCGTATCAGCAGCCCAATAACGGCTATCCTCAGGGCGGTTATCCCCAGCAGGGTTATCCCCAGAACGGCGGCTACCCTCAGAATAATTACTACGGCAGTCAGAATCCATATAACGGCTACCCTCAGCAGGGCGGCTATCCAAACTATCCGCAGGGCAATTATCCGCCTCCGCCAATGTTCAATCCCTATTATCCGCAGGAGCCAAAGAAAGAGGGTACAGCGGGCTTCGGCATAACGGCGCTGGTAATGGGCATACTGTCTATTCTGGGCGGCTTCTGCTTCTATGTCTGCGGAATCCCCTTTGCGGTCCTCGGAATCATATTCGGTATCGTCGGGCTCATAGTCAAGGGCGGCAAGGGCTTTGCTATTGCAGGACTTATCCTGAGCGTATTCACCCTTGTGGGCGGATATATCATCTGGGACCTTATCACAGGCGGTCTGTGGGATTATCTCGGAGACCTTTAATAAACGGCATAAATTGGTTTATATAAATCATGCAGCAGGGCAGCTCGGTCAGGGCTGTCCTGCTGTGTTTTTTGCGTATACTGAAATAAAAAGGCGCAGCAGCTCCGCGTGGGAACTGCTGCGCCTTTTCATGGGGAAAGGGAAGAGGATTAATCCTCGGTGGTTTTGCGTGATTTTTTGAACTTGGACTTCTGACCAAGATTGAGCGAGATAGTGAGTATCTTGTCTGACTTGAAAAGCTTCAGTGCGAAGAACATCACTACTGCGAAAACTATTATCTGATAACCCAGACCTAACCAGAATTCGGTGTTGTTTCCGAACATAAGGTTTGGCATGGCGGTGAATGTGTGAGTAAAGGGGATAGCGTAGATAACGTATTTAGCCACTGTCGGGAGCGAGCTCACATCTGTGAACATTGTTATCATCCACGGTATTATTACCATCATTACGATAGGGAGCAGCATGGTCTGTGCTGACTTGGAGTCGTTTACCAGAGCTCCGAGGATAATGGATAATGCAAGGCATATCATTATGGTAACAAAGAGCTGAATGCCTATGAGCAGATAATCAGCGGCTCCGAGCTGTAATCCCAGCTGCTTTAATGCGTCGCCCGAGGACATTATGCTCGAAAGAGCGCCCTTTGCGGATTCAGCGGCGTCCTGCGGTATAGTGGTAGCTATATCCGAAGCCATTGAACCCATCATACCTGCTGTGTATGAGGTGAATCCTGCCATCATAACGCCTGCATTGAGGAGAGCCACGATAGCGGCTGCCAGCATTTTTGCTGTTATTACAGAGCCCCTTGAAACAGGTGTGGATAACAGAGTTTCCAGCGTCTTGTCTATCTTCTCGTTGGATATGGAGGAGATAAGGGACTGTGAAGTCATCATTATGAGCAGAACAACTATTATAGGAAGTATCATATTCTGCATCATGAGCTTTGTAACGATAGAGCCTATAGATACCTGAGCGGATTTATCGGCAACTACCGTATGCTCTGTAACTGTCAGAGGATCCTCGATAGTTTTGAGCTGTTCCTTGCTGACGCCTTTCTGGTCGGCGAGCTTCTGTGAAACGAAAAGCGTTACCGCAGACAGCGTATTTTCGGGACCTGACGTCATATTGCTGAATGCTGCCGCGCCCTGTACCTTGCTTACGGAGTATACCTCGGGCTTTTCGCCCTTTTCAACAGCTTCTCCGAAGCCCTTTGGGATTACCACGAAGCCCTTCAGCTTCTTCTGTTTTTTAAAGGCTGAGGCGTAATCATCTCCCTCAACGGTAACAAGATCTACCTTGCTGCCGCTTTCCTTGAAGGATTCTATCATTTCCTCGGTGACAGCGGAATCGTCCATGCTGCAGATGCTGAGCTTGTTGCTCTTGGCTTCCTCGACTATCTCGCTGGTAGCGGACTCCATAACGTTTCCCATTATGAAGAATATAGCCACTGTAAAGATAAGCGAGAATATCATCTGCTTGTTTATGAGCTCCGAGAGCTCTTTTTTGAGCAGGTTAATGAACTTCATTCTCTTTCACCACCCTTTCAAAAACGTTCTCGAGATTAGGCGCTTCGTAGCGAGCCTTGAGCTCCTCGGGGCGGCCTGTCACCATTAAGTGACCTTTTGAGATGATGCCGACTCTGTCGGAAACAAACTCTATCTCGAGCATATTGTGTGATGAGAGAAGGAAGGACATACCCTCTTCTGCTGCAAGTCTTTTTATCATTTTGCGTATCTCGATAGCGTTGAGAACGTCGAGACCGCTGGTCGGTTCATCAAGAATAGCCAGCTTTGGCTTTGTCATAACAGCTCTTGCAAGGAGAAGCTTGCGTATCATACCGCGGCTGTAGCTGCCTATCTTATCGTTAAGCCTGTCGCCGAGACCGCATATCTGCTTTGCGCGGTCAACGTATGAATTGAGCTTATCTATATCCGTTGTGAAAAGTCCTGCCATAAAGCGCAGGTACTTGATACCTGTCATCTGCTTGTAAGCGCCTGCTTCGTCGGGGAGGTAGGTGATACATTCCCTTACCTTTGCGGGAGCCTTTAAAATGCTGTGACCTGCGACAACAGCGTCGCCTGCGGTCGGAGACAGCAGAGTTGAGATCATTCTGATAGTAGTGGTCTTTCCTGCGCCGTTGGGACCGATAAGAGCAAATATCTCGCCCTCGGCAATTTCAAAGGAGACCTTATCTGCCGCCAGCACCTTTGAGTACTGCTTGGAGAGCTCCTTTACTTCGAGTACGTTTGCCAAAAATATCTCTCCCTGTAAACAAAATATAGTAGTATATCTTATGCTTTTCTCTACTAATATCATATCATATAACAGGGCATATGTCAATACAAAATGTAGAAACGGGAGCAAATTTTACACTCTATTAATAATTTAGAAATTGGCACGTCCAATTTCTAAAATCAGGAGCAAAAAACTGGAGCAACTTACAGTTTATTTTTCTTCCCATTGTACAGTATTATCATAAAAATGGGTGATTAAGCTAAATTATGAGTGGTAAAAAATATTATTTATATTTCAAAAACAGCCATTTTCTTGACATTGTACTATAAATTTGCTATACTGATTTTTGAAGAATATGTACAGTCCGCCAAGTCAGCGGCAGAACTGTCGGTGCGCATTATCTGCGCATTTTTATTTGTATAAAAGGTGGTGAGGTCGGAGATGAACAGGTCATTGCGCAGGTTTGCCGCAGGAGCTTTTGCGCTTTTTGTGGGAGCACAGGCGTCTATGGGCTCAGCTTCGGCTATTGCTGCCGAAAAAACAGTGTCCGCAGAGACTGTGGCGGCTATGGCAAGGGACTATTATAATATAGAAGCTCCCGACGAGAAAGTGCTGTCCTACAGCGAGTATTACGATATGCATTCCGACAAGCCGAGCTCTCAAAGGGAGATATTCATCAGCGCCGCGGACTTCAAAACTGCCGAAAACGGCGATATCACCACAGGAAGCTTCACCGACGACAGCGGAGAGAGCCGAAGCGATGTGCTTCTCTGGAACAGTGCCGAGGGCGAAGTGACCTACGAATTTGAGGTCAGAGAGGCAGGAAAATACTGCATAGAGACAAGCTACTGCCCCATGATATCCACAAGCTCGGATATAGAGCTGAAAATGACGATAGACGGCATACAGCCCTATGATACGGCTTCAAGGCTGAAGCTGAGCCGTGTATGGGTAAACGAGCGCGATATCTACACGGATATACGCGGAAATCAGGTTCGCCCCACACAGGTACAGCGTACCATGTGGCAGGACTGCTTTTTCGGGGACGTGGACGGACTTTTCAGCGAGCCCCTGTTCGTTTATCTTGAAGAGGGCAGACATGAGCTGAGCTTCACTTCAGAGAGAGCGCAGCTCGCCATTGAGAGCTTTACATTGAGAGCTCCCGAAAAGCTGCCCACATACAGCGAATATGCGGCTTCTGTTGGAGCTGACATGACAGTTGAGGGGACTCCTTCTGCAAGCTTTAAAATAGAGGGCGAGAGCGCGGCTTACAAATCCGACGCCACCCTTTACCCTACATACGATAACAGCAGCTACCTTGTATCGCCCTCCGATCCGCGGAAAATGGTGTACAATACTCTTGGCAGCGGCAGCTGGAAAAAGGCGCTCCAGACCGTAACATGGGAGATACCCGAGGACAAGGTCGGGGCAGGGGGCTGGTACAGAATAGGAATAAAAGCCCGTCAGGACCAGATACGCGGCTTTGACTCCAACAGGCGCATATATATCGACGGGAATGTGCCATGTCAGGAGCTTGACCGCGTGAAGTTCAGCTATGATACGGACTGGTCAGTGGTCAGCCCCAGAAGCGGCAGTGACGACATTTATGTATGGCTTGAGGGCGGAAGAGCCCATACCATATCAATGGAGGCTGTTACGGGAGATATCGGAGAGTACCTCCGAAGCCTTGAAAACGTGGTAAAACAGCTGAATATCTATTACCGCAAGGTGCTGATGATAACAGGTCCCAATCCCGATAAATACACCGATTATTATGTGCACGAGAAGATACCAGAGCTTGTCGATGTGTTCGATATCCTGTCCATAGACCTGAGAAACGTTCAGCAGGGAATAGAAGCTCTCGGCGGTTCAAAGGGCTCTGAGGCGGCTGCCCTTGAAAATATGGCGGTAATCCTTGAAAAATGCGTGAAAAAGCCTCTGAGGATACCCGATTATCTCTCCCAGATAAAGGACGGCAGCGCCGCTTTGTCAGCTTGGCTGAGAGATAACCGTGACCAGCCTCTTGAAATAGACTATATCGAGTTCGCAACTGCGGACAGGAGCTTCACAAGCTGCGACGAGAAGCTTGGCAAGTCCCTGAAATTCGGCGTTGACGCCTTTATCGGCTCGTTTTTCGAGGACTACACTACACTTTCCGACGTCACGGGCGAGGAGGCTATAAACGTCTGGGTATCGCTGGGACGCGATCAGGCGCAGGTGGTCAAGGAGATGACCGAGAACCAGTTCATGCAGGAAACAGGCATACCTGTTTCCGTGAACCTTGTCACAGGCGGTGTGGTCGAGGCTTCACTTGCAGGGAAAGGTCCTGATGTAGCGCTGTTTCTTGGCGGCGAGTTCCCCGTGAACCTTGCCGTAAGGGATATGCTTGTTGATATGTCGCAGTTCGAGGACTTTGACGAGGTAAAGGGGCGTTTCCAGCCCAATGCCACTACGCAGTACACATATAACGGCGGCTGTTACGGACTGCCCATAAGTCAGTCATTCCCCATGATGTTCTACCGCACCGATGTCCTCACGGAGCTTGGCTATACCTCGCCTCCCGAGACATGGGACGAGCTCAGGGATATGCTGCCTGCATTGCAGAGAAATTATATGTCCGTGGGACTTGTGCTGCCGCCCAATAATATCTCTCCTGCAACGGAGACAGGTCATACCTTTGCCCTGCTCATGCTGCAAAAGGGGCTGAACTACTACAACGAGGGACAGACAGCGTCCGCCTTTGATTCGGTAGAAGCAGTGCAGTCTTTTGAGGAGTGGACGGACTTCTATACAAAGTACAGCTTCGAGCAGACCTACGACGCGTTCAGCCGATTCCGAACAGGCGAATATCCCATAGTTATTGCAAATTATACGTTTTTCAATCAGCTTACGGCGGCTTCGCCCGAGATAAACGGCTTGTGGGACTTCTGTCCCGTGCCTGCAACTGCAAGGGCGGACGGAACTCTGTCCCATGCGGCAAATTCAAACGGCGCAGGAGCTATCATATTCAATAAGGTGAAAAACAAGGACAACGCGTGGAAGTACGTGAAATGGTTCACGGATACGGATACTCAGGTGCAGTATGCGGCGCAAATAGAGGGACTTCTCGGAACTATGGGACGTTTCGATACTGCCAATGTTGAAGCGCTGGGACAGCTCTCGTGGTCAAAGGACGAGCTGTCAAGGCTCCGTGCACAGCAGAATGAGCTTGCGGAGATACCTGTAACTCCTGCTTCATACGCAGTTACGCGCAATATAATGAATGCGTTCAGAGAAACCATAAACGAGCAGAAAAATCCCCGTGATACCCTTATCTGGTACAACAGGGACATAAACGACGAGATCACGAGAAAACGTAAAAACCTCGGACTTGAATAAGTTGAGAGTTGAAAGTGGAGAGTTGAGAGTTAATGTGTTCTATTGTCGCCGCAGGCGGCACCTCAACTGTCAACTCTAAACTCTCAACTCTAAACTAAATCATAATTCTGCATAGCAAAATTATGATTTGCGAAAGGAGTGTGAGAAAATGGCAGTCAATGCAAAGGAGTCCCCAAAGGGCAGAAAAGGTGAGCTTTGGCGCGATATCAAGCGCAATAAAGCCTGTTACGGCATGATAGCTCCCTTTATGATATTTTTCATCGTGTTCACGGTAGTGCCCGTGCTTATGTCCCTGCCTATGGGATTTACGGACTTCGACATGGTAAGACCGCCTAAGTTCGTGGGACTTTCCAACTTCACCACGCTTTTCCTTTCAGACAAGATTTTCATACGCTCCATAAGGGTAACTATCGTTTTCGCCCTGCTCACAGGACCTGTCAGCTATGTGCTGTGTTTCCTGCTGGCATGGCTCATCAACGAGATGAACCCCAAGCTGAAAGCCATATTCACGCTTATATTCTACGCGCCCTCAATGGCGAATGTGTATACCGTCTGGCAGCTCATCTTCAGCGGCGATATGAACGGCTATGCAAACTCTTTCCTTATAAATCTGGGCTTCATCACAAAGCCCATACAGTGGCTCACTGACGGACGCTACGTCCTCGGAGTCACCATAGTGGTACAGCTGTGGATATCTCTCGGAGCAGGATTCCTTGCGCTTCGTGCAGGATTCCAGAACATAGACCGCTCCATGTACGAGGCGGCGGCTATCGAGGGCATTCGCACAAAATGGCAGGAGCTCATTTACATCGTTATCCCCTCAATGGGACCTCAGCTAATGTTTGCGGCGGTAATGCAGATAGTCAGCTCCTTTACCGCAGGCACAGTTGCACAGAATCTTGTGGGCTTCCCGAGTACGGACTACAAGGCTCATACTATAATGACTCACGCCTTCGACTACGGCTGGCAGCGCTTTGAAATGGGCTATGCTTCGGCAATATGCATGATACTTTTCATTGCAATGTTCCTCTGCAACAAGCTCATAGCCAAGGTGCTGGGTAAATATATGGACTAAGGGGGCGAAGCTTTGGCGAATGTAGATACAGCGAAGCTTCGTGCTTCAAACAGACAGGCAGGCAGAAAAATAGGCGGCAGTGTGTTCATATTTATAATACTGACCGTCCTCGGACTTTTCATGGCTCTGCCCATATATCTCACGGTGGTAATGTCAATAAAGCCTGTGGAGGAGCTTTTTGTGTTCCCGCCCAAGCTTTACGCCGTAAGACCTACTCTTGACAATTTCAGCGATATGTTCAGAGTGCTCCGACAGAACCGAGTGCCGTTCTCGCGCTATGTGTTCAACAGCGTGTTCGTAACGGCGGCGGTAACGGTATTACAGTGCTTTTTCTCGTCAATGGCGGCATTTGTGCTGGCAAAGTGCAAATTCCCCGGCAGCAAGCTCATAAACGGAATAATTGTAGTGGCGCTCCTTTATCAGAGCAGCGTCATCTACATAATGCAGTACATCGTAATGGCGAAGCTCCACATGATAGACACCTATATGGCGCTGATATTCCCTGCGGTGGCGTCGCCTATGGGACTTTTCCTCATGCGGCAGTCCATAAGTCAGGTGCCCGACGCCATGATAGAAGCTGCAAAGGTGGACGGAGCAGGACTTTTCCGCATATGCTGGCAGATAGTAATGCCAAACCAGAAGCCTGCCCTCATGACATTGATAATATTCGCATTTCAGGGCGCATGGAATATCCAGACTGGCTCGGTAGTTCTCAAGGAGCAGTATAAGACTCTGCCTACGGTAGTTTCGCAGGCAGCTGCCTCGGGACTTGCGCGAGCAGGCGTTGCCATGGCGGCAGCGGTGTTCCTGCTGATACCGCCGATACTCATATTCATGCTGGCACAGCGTCAGGTCATCGAAACTATGGCACATTCGGGTATTAAAGAGTGATTAGTGCATAGTGATCAGTGATTAGTAGGGGCGGCGTTCCGCCGCCCGTGTCTTGTGAAATAATTATAAATGACCGTATGTAGGGGCGGATATTATCCGCCCGTTAAGGGACGCCCTCTCTTGCAGGGCGTCCCTCTCCCGAAAACAATTCACCGGATTGTTTTCGGGATTCACCCTTGCGGAGCGCCTTCGTAACTGCGGGGCTTTGCCCCACTCCCCACCAGAGGCGCCGCCTCTGGACTCTGCCAAAGGAACACAGTCCCTTTGGAATCCCGTTCATTGGTTCGGCAAGTTATAACGGTTGAACAGAAAGGAAGTGAAGCAAATGAAGTCAAAACTGAAAAGATGTATCATGGCTATGGCTGCATTTGCTGCACTTGCTTCTCTCGGCGTATCCTCGGCAGCCGCCGAGGGCGCTCCCTATGAAAGCTACAACTATGACCGCTGGGGAGACGCTATCCCCTCACAGGCAGGCTATCTTCCCGATGGGACTGTCTCGGGCATTGACCTCGGCGTTGGAGCTTTCGACAGTCCGTGCGATATCTTCTTTGACAGCGATGGACTGCTGTATATCGCGGATACAGGCAATAACCGCATAGTTGTCACCGATAAGGACTTCGGCGGCGCTGAGCGTATTTATGACAGGTTTACCATGCCCGACGGTTCCGAGACTGTCCTCAAACAGCCTATGGGAGTCTATGTTTCGGCAGAAAAGGGGCTTATCTATATTGCGGACACTGAAAACTCCCGTATCCTTGTTTCGGACATGGAGGGCAATGTTCAGCAGGAGATGACAAAGCCTCAGAACGATGTCTATGACCAGAAGCGTACTTTTCTGCCTCAGCGCGTGGTTGCGGACAAGGCAGGCAACGTTTATACAGTCCTCGGCAATATCACCACGGGAGCCGCTATGTTCTCCCCAGAGGGCGAATTTATGGGCTTTTACGGAGCAAACCGTGTTGAGCCCACCGCTAAGATAGTCAGCGACCATTTCCGCGGACTTTTCATGTCCGACGAGAAGAAAGCCAACCGAAAAAGAACAGTTCCCTCGGGAATCACAAGCTTCGATATGGACGGGGATTTCATATTTACCTGTACCTCGTCCACAACTCAGAAAACTGACACCGTCAAGAAGCTCAATGCGGCAGGAAAGAACATTTTTGCCGATAAGGAGCTCTATTTCGGCGACTATAAGCCCGTTTACGACGCAACGCAGAACAAGATGTTCTCGCCGTCCATGGTGGATATAGATATTTCCGAGGACGGCTGTATAAACTGCCTTGATTTTACAACCGGCAGGGTTTTCCAGTACGATGAGGAGTGCAATCTTCTTTTCATTACGGGAGCTGTCGCAAAGCAGACAGGCGGCTTCGACCATGCGGCGGCTGTGGAGTCCTGCGGCGATAAGCTGTACGTCCTTGACTCCTCAAAGGATACCATAACCGTATTCAGGGAGACCTCATTCGGAAGCGTTGTCCACGAAGCGGCTTCGCTTTATAACGGCGGCTACTACGAAGAAGCTCTCGGACCGTGGCAGGAGGTCCTAAAACGTGACGGAAACTACCGCAGAGCCTATGTGGGCGTAGCTTCGGCGCTTCTGCGAAAGGGCGACTACAAGGGCGCTATGAAGTACGCTAAGCTTGCGGACGCAGGGGACATATACAACAAGGCTTTCGAGGGCAGGCGCAGGGAGTTCCTTAAAGAGAACTTCACAGCTATAGCGGCTGTGCTGGTGCTTGGCATAGGCGGACTTACAGCTGTCGGAAAATACAGAAAAAAGCGCAGAACTGCGATAAAGACTGAGAAAAAGGAGGCGGAGCAGCTATGATGGAGCTTACTCAGAAGCAGTGGGTAAGACACGCGGTGACTCACCCTGTTGAGGGCTTCGAGGATATGCGCTGGAAAAAGGCAGGCTCGCTGAAAATAGCCCTGCTCATCATCGTTCTCCTGTTTTTCGGCGAGATAGCCCACGGCAGGCTCTACGGCTTTCAGTTTTATATAAGCTACGACAAGACCTTCAATATCGTACCGTATATCGTGCGGAGCTTCGTGCTCTTCGGGGCATGGGTGATAGGCAACTGGTCGGTGTGCACTCTCCTTGACGGCGAGGGAACTCTGCGGAATATCTGCGTTTACAGCGCCTATGCGCTGATACCCTATGTGGTGCAGATGTACCTGAACGTCATACTCTCACATTTCCTTATACGGGACGAGTACGTGTTCATGCAGATAATAGAGCTCATCGGCGTTGGCTGGACGGCGATACTTCTGTTTTCAGCCATAAAGTCTGTGCATCAGTACAGCTTCAAAAAGACCGTGCTTGCTATAGCTTTTACTCTGGCGGCGATGTTCATAATGCTGTTCCTGCTGGTTCTCTTTATGTCACTGATACAGCAGATATTCATCTTCATATCCACCGTTTACACGGAGCTTTCCTACAGGGCAAAGGTATAAGGCTATGGGAAGAATATCGAAAAAGCTGCTTTTATGCCTTCTGGCAGTATCGTCACTGACGGTATCGGGCAGCGTTTATGCGGACAGCGAGGGCAGCGAAGCTGCCCCACAGGCGGCTTTAGCCGCCGATAAGGGCGCGGAGCCTGAAAAGGCGAAGCGCTATGAAGCCGTTGAAAAGGCGGAGCTTTCCGCCGAGGATGCGGAAAAGTATCTCAGGAAGATAGGCTCCGCCGACGGCTTCGACGTGTACATCAGGGAAGAAAAGTTAGAGGATAAGCTCTGGGACGCCGCAGGCGGCAAGCCCAAGAGCAAAAAGGACTACACCGAGGAGCAGAAGCTCCTTGCGGACAAGATAGCCGAGCTGAAAAAGCTGGGCAGGCTTGTGGCGATAGATACGAAAACAGGGCAGGCTGCGGCTTCTTTCAAAAACGGAAACGGCTGCGACGAGGGCAAGCTCTGGGTAAGCGACGCAGGCAGGTTCTTTGTCATCACCGATAAGGACGAGACCAAGGTTATAAGGCTTCGTCAGGCTGTTTCCACTCTTGACAGCAGATATGCATTCATATCTGCTGACGGCAAGACGCTGGAGCTCCTGCGAAAGGACATGAAGCGTCCCGACGAGATATTTGAATACGACGGCAAAGAGGACGGCAAAGCCGTCTATAAGTCCGAAAGCGGCAGCTTTGCGTGGCTCACAGCCGACAAAAAGCACTTTCTCGGCGCTTTCCGCCGCGGAGCTGAAAACGACAGCTTCCGTATGCTAATTGACGACAGGACAGCCATTTTCGGCATTGAAAACAAGGAAACAGGCTATATCTGGTGGTCATCACCGCTGGAGGCTTCACAGGACAGGCTTGCTACGGGGCTTCTTGCAGACGAGCTGCGCTCTTCAAATATGCTGAGATACGGCGTACCGCTGAGCCGCTCGGGCAATAATATGCTCCGCTCGGGCAGCGAGACTGACTGCACATTTACGGTCAGCGATATCCCCAACGGTATCCGCGTGATGTACAGCTACACGGGGGCAGGCTTCAAAGTTCCCGTTGAGTACACCTTGGAGGACGACCACCTCCGCGCAAGCGTCAAGGTCTCGGAGATACAGGAGACCAATCCCGCCAATATCGCCACGGAAATGACGGTACTCGGCAGCTTCGGTGCAGCTTCCGACAAGGAGGAGGGCTATTTCGTCATACCCGACGGCAGCGGAGCTCTTGTGCGCTTCAATAATCAGCGCACCTTGCAGAACAATATCTATCAGCAGCGTGTTTACGGCGCTGACGTTACGGCTGTGCCCCAGAACAGGGGAGCAGTCTCCGAGCAGATATATATTCCCGTTTACGGCATAGTCAAGGAGGACAACGCTCTCCTTGCAGTTGCGGCAAAGGGGGACTCCAACGCCTATCTTACGGCGAATGTGTCAAAGCAGTCCAACAGCAGCTACAACATCTGCAATTTCACGTTCATTCTCCGCGGCACCGACAGCTTCTATATGTCGGGCAACAACCGCGATAAATACACGGTTTTCGAGAGCGGAGCCATCAAGTCCGACGATATCGAGATGCTGTACTATCCTATCTCCAAAAAGGGTGCGGACTACGTTGACATAGCAGAGCGCTACAGGCAGTATCTCCTTGACGAGCAGGGCGTGAAGATTCGCAGCAAGGCTGACAGTGCGCCCCTGTATCTTGACCTTTACGGCGGCGTTATGAAGAAAAAGCCCGTGCTTGGCATACCTGTTTCTCTGAAGACCTCCGTTACCGACTACGGACAGGCGGCTGAGATAATCGGCAGTCTCAGGGACGGCGGCGTTGGGGATATGGTGGTATCCTACAATAACTGGACCAACGACGGCATGAAGAACAAGGTGGACACCGACGGCAAGCCCTCGGGCAAGCTGGGCGGCAAAAGCGATTTCAGGGCGCTCACCGACCTTATAAACGACAGCGGCTACAGCCTCTATCCCGTGTCCGACAACAGGGATTTCCGCTCGGGCAACGGCTATTACTCATTCTCGGATACGTCTGTGAGGGTTTCGGGCTCATATTCCCGTATCGTCAGCTATGACAAGGCTTACGGAGTCCCCGACGGATTCAGAAAGAATCTGTCCCTGCTGTCTCCAAGCTATTATCCCGAGATATTCAGCGATATCGCTGAAAACTACTCCAAGGCAGGCCTCAGCGGCGCTGCTCCCGTAAATCTGACGGCTTCACTGTACGGCGACTACGGCAAAAAGAGCATTTCACGTGCAAAGGCTGAGAAGCTCCTTACCGAGGGCTATGCAAAGCTTGACGAGAAGCTCAGCGGCGGCATACTTGCAGACGGTGCGAATGCCTATGCTCTGCCATATGTAAGCCATATCACGGGAGTTCCCGAGACTTCAAGCAGGTTTGACCTTTTTGACGAGGATATACCATTCTATCAGATAGTCCTCCACGGAGTCATACCCTATTCTGCGGCGGCTGTCAACGGAAGTCCCGATCCCGAAAGGGCACTGCTCATGTCGGCGGCTACGGGCAGCAATATAAGCTACGACATGATATACGAGGAGACCAGCCGGCTCAAGGATACCGACCTTGACGGGCTGTACTACGCAAACTATAAGGGCTGGACGGATACTGCCGCAGAGGATTACAGGCTTCTTGCGCCTCTCCTCAGTGCAGTCTCGGACAGCTTCATCACGGGGTATGAGCAGAAAGACGACATCATCACCACCGAGTTTTCAAACGGCACGGTGGTAACTGCCGACCTTGGAGCCATGACCGTGAGATATAACGGCTCTGTAATAGAGCTTGGCAGAAACAAGGAGAAAGGAGAGCGCTGACATTATGAGCGATAAAACGCAGGCTTCGGCTAAGACCGCAAAAAAGCGCCGCGGTCTGTCCTATGAGCGGCGAAAAGCCCTGTACGGCTACGGATTTATAAGTCTTTGGCTGGTGGGAACGGTACTGTTCTTTCTGATACCTCTGGGGAAGTCACTGTGGTACTCCTTTTCAAAGGTGTCTATAGAGCCTGGAGCTGTCAATACCCGATTCATAGGCGTGGATAACTACTTCAAGGTCATCGGCGAGGATCCCTACTATACGGAATATCTGGGCAAGGTGCTTCTTGAGACTCTCTGGAAAACGCCGCTGATACTGATATTCTCGCTGTTTATCGCGGTCATACTGAATCAGAAATTCCGTGGCAGAGCTCTTGCAAGAGCGGTATTCTTCCTGCCCGTCATAATCGCTACAGGTCCTGTGTACAGGATAATCAGCGGCGATATGGACTCTACGGGCAACTCGGGCGCGGCGCAGTTCTCTACCATGTTCTCCACGAATCTGGTGGGTGAGCTTATGCAGTTTCTCGGCATTTACGGTCTAAGCGACAGCATGAGCACGTTCATCACTGCTGTGGCGGACAACGTTTTCGGCATAGTATGGAGTTCGGGCATTCAGATACTCCTGTTTCTTGCGGCTTTGCAGACCATACCGCCCTCGGCAAAGGAGGCGGCGACTATGGAGGGAGCTACGGCTTGGGAGTACTTCTGGAAGATAACGTTCCCCTATGTGGGACCTTATATACTGGCGAATCTCATATTCACGGTAATTGATTCATTCACAAATCCCATGAATGATGTAATGGGACGCATCTCAGCCATGAGAAGTCAGTTCGACTTCGGCGAGGCGGCTTCAATGGCGTGGATATATTTCGTTATCGTGCTTGCGGCTATAGGCGTCGTAACAGGCATGGTCAGAAAATATATCTACTATGAGAACGACTGAGGAGGCGGTAATTATGGCAGAAGAAGCAGTAAAGACTGATACCGCAGAGCCTCGTAAGCTCAGCAAAAGGGCTTTGAAGCAGGAGAGAATGAAGGATCTGTCCACAGGGGAGAGAAGATATCTCCTGAGACTCGCCCTGCAAAAAAGGATATGGAAGGTATTTCGTTTCGTGATACTCTTCGGACTGGGCTTCGTCATCATGTATCCCCTTATATATATGATAAGCTGTGCATTCCGTGAAAAAGCGGATATGAGCGATCCCACGGTAATGTGGATACCACGTCATTATACCTTTGACGTCATCACAGAGACTCTCGACGCTATGGACTACTGGGAGACTCTGGGAACTACTCTGCTGCTGAATATCGGCTGCTCGCTGTTTCAGGTCATATCCTGCGCAGTAACGGGCTACGGCTTTGCAAGATTCAAGTTCAGGGGAAAGAAGCTCCTTTTCGGTATCGTTATAATGATGATACTTGTACCTCATCAGGTAATATCCCTGCCGCTGTATACACAGTTCCGATACTTTGGTATAAAGGGCTTGTTCTCACTGAATCTCATCGACACCAAGCTGACCATGTATCTCCCTGCGATGACCGCCAACGGTATTCGTGCAGGACTTATGATACTCATATTCCGCCAGTTCTTCAAGGGTATGCCCAGAGAGCTGGAGGACGCGGCGTATATCGACGGCTGCGGACCTTTCATGACATTCGTGAGGGTAATGGTGCCCAATGCGGCTTCGGCGTTCCTGACGGTGTTCCTGTTTTCGGTGGTGTGGTACTGGAACGACTATTATGTGAGCAGTACATTCTTCACCAACACCAAGACCATAGCTATCATGCTGTCAAATCTGGACAACGAGCTGAAAGCCACCCTTTTCGACGATCCTACGGTACAGATAAGCGACAGAGAGCAGATAGTATGGAAAGAGGCAGGCTGTCTGCTGAGTATAGCTCCCGTGCTGCTGATGTATGTTTTCCTGCAAAAGCACTTCACAGAGGGCATAGAACGCTCGGGAATCGTGGGCTGAATCGGGCATTTGGTAATTTATATATCTTCCATGTAAAAAATATATCCGTCTTTCGGCTGAAAGGCGGATATTTTATTGACAAGCGGCTGTTTGACGCGTATAATTTAAGTATATCCATGCGGCAGGAGACTGCCGCTGTAATTCGGAGTCTGCAATGAAAAAGATAATACGATCTACAGGAGTATTTCTGAGAGCGATGCCCCACTTCCTGATATTCGAACTGCTCTTTAAGCTCCTGCTTCTGGCGATAGGTACGCCGATACTGGCTATGCTCCTTAAAATGACCATGAAGCTGGCAGGTGTTACCTATCTCAACGATGAGAACCTGCTTACCTATTTAAAGCACCCTTCAACTATCATCGTTATAATAATGATGCTCTTTGCCTTTGCCTTTTTCTCCTTTGTGGAGCTTTCGGCTCTTGCCGCCTGCTTTTCTTGCTACAGCAGAAAAAAGCGTATCTGGGCAGGCGGTATGTTCAGGACGGGACTGAAGTCCTTTGCAAGGGTGTTCAAGGGCTCGGGTATGCTTGCCTTTCTGGCTTATATGGCGGTAATGCCTCTGGCACAGTTCTCGCTGTCCTCTGGTATGTTCATGGCGCCTCTCATGCCCCTTATGCGGAGGATATTCTATTCCGTCAGCGGCAAGGCGGCTGTGGCGGCTTATATACTGGTGCAGCTTCTGTTCATCATACTGATGATAAGCTCCTGCTACAGCATACATTATCTGATACTTACCCCAAAATCATTCAGCGAATGCGTGAAGAAGAGCAAGGAGAAAATGAGCGGACAGCGTTTCAAAATGATATTCTCGCTGTTCCTGTGGAGCATCTCAGTTGTGCTTCTCATAGGACTCATCACATTCGGCCTTAGCTTTATCGTTATTTTTATCATAAAGGGCTTTTCGGCTCCTAATGCGGCATTCAAATCGGCATTAAAGGTGCTTCGCTATGCATTCAGCGTGTTCACAGCAGTATCTGCGTTTTTCTCGGCTCCTGCGGTTATGTGGTGGCTGACCGAGCGCTTCCTTGTGGACGAAAAAGAGGAGAAGCTCAACTTCCCCGACTCAAACGAGCAGAAGCTCCACAGGGGCGGAAAGGCTGCTGTTGCGGCTGTGCTCCTTGCGGCGTCCGTCGTTATGAATCTGTCCTACTTCAAGGCGCTGTACCGCGGAAATATCAATCTTAACGTGGGCATAATCACCCGTACTCATGTGACGGCGCACAGAGGCTTTTCGAGAAAGGCTCCCGAGAATACCATGCCTGCATTTCAGGCGGCTCTGGACTGCGGCGCGGACTTCATAGAGCTGGACGTTCAGCTCACAAAGGACGGGGAACTGGTAGTCATACACGATGACAAGCTGGACAGAACTACCGACGGAAAGGGCTACGTGAAGGACCACACCTATGCTGAGCTCACAAGGCTGTCCGCAGGAAAATGGTTCGGCAAGGACGATACATTCGACGATGTGCAGATACCGCTCCTTTCGGAGGTGCTGGAGCTCACAGGGGACGACATAATGCTGAACATCGAGATAAAGAAGTCAGGCAATCCAAAGGCTACTGCCGAAAAGACGGTGGCGCTCATAGAGGAATACGGCGTGGTCGATTCCTGCTATATCACCTCGTTCTCGTATCCTGCGCTGAAAAAGGTGAAGCAGCTCAACCCCAAGATAAAAACGGCGTTTATCGCAAATCTTGCTACGGCGACTTCATATGCGCAGCTGCCCTACATTGACGCGGTGAGCATGAATTACCTGTTCGTGAATCAGAGCGTTGTGAATACCGCTCATCATCACGGAAAGCGCGTTTTCGTCTGGACAGTAGACAGGCAGGGCGAAATGCAGAAAATGATGGCTTTGGGCGTGGACAATATCATCACCGACTGCCCCGATAAGGCTATGGAAGTGGTCGACTCACAGAAGGTGGGCGATACCGTGCTCACGGTGCTGAAATCCATATTCGGAAGCTAAATATGAGCAGCTCCTGCGGATAAGAGTTCTCCGCGGGAGCTGTTTATGATATATTGTTAAAAGAAAATTATCGTTCATTAAAAATTTACAAATACAATTTCTTCAAACTGTTGATTTATCCCTATATATGTGATATAATTGATTACGTTGAGTGCGCTGAAATGCGCACTGACTGCACGAAGATATGCGTTGAAGCGGAAGGTTGCTGTCGGTATGGCAGGTAATTTCCGTGGAGTATGTCCGATTTTAAACCGGGCGAATGGGATATCGAACACAGTTTGTGGTTATGATTCACGCAGCTTGCGTATGCGTGAGTTATGCTCTTTTTGTGCTCATATTATGCTAAGACCGCTCGGAAAACACCAGTTTTTCGAGTTTTTTTATCAGATGAAGCATGAAACACACGGAAACGTGTGATATTCCAATCTGCGTCCCCGTAATTAATTCCAAGGAGGCGAAATAAATGGCAGTCAACGAAAAGATCAGATTCAAGATCAAGGGTTACGATCACGCTACTGTTGATATTGCAGCAGCTAAGATCGTAGAGGCGGCTAAGAGAAGCGGTGCAAGAGTTTCAGGACCTATCCCGCTCCCTACAGATAAGGAAGTTGTTACTATCCTTAGAGCTGTACACAAGTACAAGGACAGCCGTGAGCAGTTCGAGATGAGAACTCACAAGAGACTCGTAGACGTTATCCGTCCTACAGACAAGACTACAGCTGCTCTTGACAAGCTTGAGATCCCCGCAGGCGTAGACGTTGTTATGGAGGTTAAGTAATTAACAGATATTACGCTTGAAACTACCGCTCGGGAAGCGGAATGACGGTGAACCGTCGGTCACGTTGATGTGTAAATCATCAACCAATAACCTAACAGGAGGAAATGAAAATGCAGAAAGGCATTATCGGTAAGAAGATCGGTATGACTCAGATCTTCGACGAAGCAGGAAAAGTTGTTCCTGTAACAGTTGTTGAAGCCGGCCCATGTGTCGTTGTACAGAAGAAAACTGTAGAGAACGACGGTTATGCAGCACTTCAGCTGGGCTACGGCGACGTTAAGGTACAGAGAGTAAACAAGCCTATGAAGGGTCACTTCGACAAGGCTGACGTTGCTTGCAAGAAGGAGCTCAAGGAGTTCAGACTTGCAGACTGCGACGCTCTTAACGTAGGCGACATCATCAAGGCTGATACATTTGCTGTTGGCGACGCTATCGACGTTGTCGGCACAAGCAAAGGTAAGGGATTCGCTGGTGCTATCAAGCGCCACAATCAGCACAGACTCAAGGAAACTCACGGTACCGGCCCTGTACACAGACAGGCTGGTTCAATGGGCGCTTGTTCTTCTCCTTCAAGAATCTACAAGGGCAAGGGCATGGCTGGTCACATGGGTGCTGAGCAGGTAACTGTACAGAATCTCGAGATCGTTAAAATAGACGTTGAAAACAATCTCATCGCTATCAAGGGTGCTATCCCAGGTCCTAAGGGCGGCATCGTTTATATCGTTGACAGCGTTAAGGCTTAAGGAAGGAGGAAGCGTATATGTCTACAATTTCAGTATTTGATATGACAGGTAAGCAGGTTTCCGAGACAGAGCTTAACGACGAGATCTTCGGAATCACTCCCAACGAAGGCGTTATGCACGCTGCAGTTGTTAATTACCTCGCAAACCAGAGACAGGGCACACAGTCCACACTTACAAGAACTGAAGTAAGCGGCGGCGGCAGAAAGCCTTGGAGACAGAAGGGTACAGGCCATGCAAGACAGGGCTCTATCCGTGCTCCTCAGTGGGTACACGGAGGAATCGCTCTTGGTCCTAAGCCCAGAGATTACAGCTACTCACTTAACAAGAAGGTAAAGAGACTCGCAATGAAGTCTGCTCTTTCTACAAAGGTGATCGATAACAACATGATCGTTCTTGACGCTCTCACACTTGAGGACTACAAGACAAAGACTGTTGTTGATATGCTCAAGGCTCTCGGCGTTGAGGGTAAGGCTCTCATCGTTACAGCTGAGGCAGATTCAAAGGTAATCAAGAGCGCAGCTAACATCCCAGGTGTTAAGACTGCTGCTGTAAATACACTTAATGTATACGACATTCTCAACTATGACAAGTTCATCGTTGTTAAGAATGCAGTAGGCAAGATCGAGGAGGTGTACGCATAATGAAAGCAGCTCAGGATATCATTCTGAAGCCCGTTATCACTGAAAAGTCTATGGACGATCTTCAGACAGGAAAGTACACCTTTAAGGTAGCTAAGGACGCTAACAAGTCCGAAATAAAGAAGGCTGTTGAGCAGCTCTTCGGCGTTGAGGTAGCTAAGGTAAACACAATGAACTGCCTCGGACGCACAAAGAGAGTCGGAAGATATGTCGGCAAGACATCTGACTGGAAGAAGGCTATCATCACTCTTACAGAGGATTCAAAGGCTATCGAGTTCTTCGAGGGTATGGTTTGATCCCCTTATTAAATAAGTAAGAGAGTTATGGGAGTAATGCTCCCGCAAAAAATGCATTAAAGGAGAAATTGAAATGGCTATAAAGACTTATAAGCCTACGACACCTTCGAGACGTCAGATGACTGTAACTGACTACTCGGTTCTGTCAAAGGTTGAGCCGGAGAAGAGCCTTCTCGAACCAATGAAGAAGAAGTCGGGAAGAAACAGCTACGGCAGAATCACAGTTCGCCACAGAGGCGGCGGTAACAGAAGAAAGTACCGTGTAATCGACTTCAAGAGAGACAAGGACAACATGATCGCTGTCGTTAAGACTCTTGAGTACGATCCGAACAGAAGCGCATTCATCGCACTCGTTGAGTACGAGGACGGTGAGAAGAGATATATCCTCGCACCAAACGGCTTAAAGGTCGGCGATAAGGTCGAGTCAGGCTCTGAGGCTGATATCAAGCCAGGCAACGCACTCAAGCTCGCTGATATCCCAGTTGGTACATTTATCCACGCTATCGAGCTTTACCCAGGCAAGGGCGCTCAGCTCGTAAGAAGCGCAGGCAACCAGGCTCAGCTCATGGGCAAGGAAGACACATACGCTCTCGTAAGACTTCCTTCCGGCGAGATGAGAAAGGTTCCAATCAATTGTAAGGCTGCTATCGGTCAGGTTTCAAATATCGATCACGAGAACGTTAACTACGGTAAGGCTGGTCGTGTAAGAAACATGGGCTGGAGACCTACTGTACGTGGTTCTGTCATGAACCCATGCGATCACCCACACGGTGGTGGTGAAGGTAAGTCACCTGTAGGACGTCCAGGACCTGTTACTCCTTGGGGCAAGCCAGCACTCGGATACAAGACACGTAAGAAGCATCACAGAACTGACAAGTTCATCGTAAAGCGCCGCAACGGCAAGTAATCTGAAAGGAGGAACTGATTAAATGAGCAGAAGCATCAAAAAGGGACCTTATGTCCAGGAAGTTCTCCTGAAGAGGGTCGTTGCAATGAATGAAGCAGGCGAGAAGAAGGTTCTCAAGACATGGAGCCGTTCATCTACAATCTTCCCTGACTTCGTTGGTCACACATTCGCTGTACATGACGGTCGTAAGCACGTTCCTGTATATGTAACAGAGGATATGGTAGGTCACAAGCTCGGCGAGTTTGCTCCTACAAGAACTTACAAGGGCCACGCAGGCTCAAAGACATCTAACAACGGTAAGAAATAAGCGGAAGGAGGAGCTCAGAGATGGAAGCAAGAGCTTATTTAAGAAATGCTCGTATATCACCCAGAAAGGTGCAGATCGTACTGGATCTTATCAGAAACAAGCCTGTTGATCTCGCTTTAGCTACTTTAGATCTTACTCCTAAGGCTGCAAGTCCTATCGTTGCAAAGCTTGTTAAGTCCGCTCAGGCAAACGCTGAAAACAACTTCAGCATGGACAAGGATAATCTCGTGGTTTCAGAGTGCTTCGTTACTCCAGGACCTATCATGAAGAGAATCATGCCGAGAGCACAGGGCAGAGCATATAGAATTTTAAAGAGAACTTCACACATCACAGTAGTTCTTAAGGAAAAAGAATAATCCCAAGGAGGTTTGAATAATGGGCCAGAAAGTTAATCCACACGGTCTTCGTGTCGGCGTTATAAAGGATTGGGATTCTCGTTGGTATGCAAACAAGTCTGATTTCGGCAATGCCCTCGTAGAGGATTACAACGTTCGTAACTACATCAAGAAGAGCCTGTATGCAGCAGGTGTTCCAAGAATCGAGATCGAGCGTTTTGCTGATAAGGTCAGAATCCACATCCACTGCGCTAAGCCAGGTATCGTAATCGGCAGAGGCGGCGCAGAGATCGAGAAGCTCAGAGCACAGCTCGAGAAGATGATGAACAAGCAGGTTTTCATCAACATCATTGAAGTTAAGCAGCCTGATATGGACAGCCAGCTCGTTGCTGAAAAGATCGCTCTCGACCTCGAGAACAGAGTATCTTTCAGAAGAGCTATGAAGCAGTCAATCGGCAGAACAATGCGTCTTGGCGCAAAGGGTATCAAGGTCAAGGTTTCAGGCAGACTTGCCGGTGCCGAGATCGCAAGAAGCGAGAGCTACCACGAGGGTACAATCCCGCTCCAGACTATCCGTGCTGATATCGACTACGGTTTCGCTGAGGCTGATACAACATACGGAAAGCTTGGCGTAAAGGTTTGGATCTATAAGGGCGAGGTTCTCAAGGGCGATGCTGCTAAGGCTGCTGCTCAGAGAGAGAAGCTCGAGAGAAAGAACGATACAAGAAATAATGACAGACGCCGCCGTGACGACAAGCGTGACGGAAACAGAAGAGGCGGAAACAGAAATTTCAATCGTGACGCTAAAAGAGAAGGAGGTAACCAGTAATGCTGCTTCCAAAGAGAGTTAAATACCGCAGAGTCCACAGAGGACGCATGAAGGGTAAGGCATCAAGAGGCAACTTTGTTGCATACGGTGATTACGGTATTCAGGCACTTGAGCCTGCTTGGATCACATCCAACCAGATCGAGTCTGCCCGTATCGCTATGACACGTTATATCAAGAGAGGCGGTCAGGTTTGGATCAAGATATTCCCTGACAAGCCAGTAACCAAGAAACCAGCAGAAGTACGAATGGGTTCCGGTAAGGGTGCTCCTGAGTACTGGGTAGCAGTAGTTAAGCCGGGCCGTGTTCTTTTCGAGATCAAGGGCGTTGCTGAGGAAACTGCAAGAGAAGCTATGCGTCTCGCTATGCACAAGCTTCCTATCAAGTGTAAGTTCGTAAGTAAAGCAGAGCAGGAGGTTGAGCAGTAATGAAGGCATCAGAAATCAGAGAAATGTCAGTTGACGAGCTCAACGAGAAGCTCGCCAGCCTCAAGGAAGAGCTCTTCGCTCTCCGTTTCCAGCTGGCAATCAATCAGCTTGATAATACAGCAAGACTCAAGGCTGTAAAGAAGGATATTGCACGCATCAAGACATCTCTGCGTGAGGCAGAGCTTGCTGCACAGCAGTAAGAAAGGGAGGATTTAGCTAATGTCTACTGAGAGAAACCTTAGAAAAACAAGAGTAGGTAAGGTTGTAAGCGATAAGATGGATAAAACCGTCGTAGTTGCTATCGTTGATAACGTTAAACACCCGCTTTATAAGAAGATCATCAAGCGTACCGTTAAGCTTAAGGCTCACGATGAAAACAATGAGTGCAGAATCGGTGACCGCGTTGAGGTTATGGAAACACGTCCGCTTTCCAAGGATAAGAGATGGCGTGTAACAAATATCATTGAAAAGGCTAAGTAATTTTGATAGAAGCTTAAAGCTTGAAAGGAGGAACTCGCTGTGATACAGATGCAGACTTATCTTAAAGTCGCTGATAACACAGGCGCTAAGGAGCTTATGTGTATCAGAGTTCTGGGAGGTACACGCAGAAGATATGCAAATATCGGCGATGTAGTAGTTGCTTCAGTTAAGAAAGCAACACCCGGAGGCGTTGTAAAGAAGGGCGATGTTGTAAAGGCAGTTATCGTTCGTTCAGCAAAGGGTCTCAGAAGAGAGGACGGTACTTACATCCGCTTCGATGAGAACGCTGCTGTAATTATTAAGGAAGACAAGAACCCAAAGGGTACCCGTATTTTCGGACCTGTTGCTAAGGAGCTCCGTGAAAAGGAGTACACAAAGATCCTCAGCCTTGCCCCTGAAGTTCTTTAATGGAGGTGTCATTCGATTATGAATAATTTACACGTTAAAACCGGTGACACTGTAATCCTTCTCACCGGCAAGTACGAGGATAAGTTCGACAGCAAGGGCGACAGAAAGACAGGTAAGGTCGTAGAAGTAAGCCCTAAGGAGAACAAGGTCATCGTTGAGGGAATCAACATGATCACAAAGCACGTAAAGCCTACAAGAATGGGCGAAAAGGGCGGCATCATCAAGACTGAGGCTCCCGTTTACGCTTGCAAGGTACAGCTCGTTTGCCCTAAGTGCGGCAAGCCCACAAGAGTTGGCCACGTAGAAGAGGACGGCAAGAAGCTCCGCGTTTGCAAGAAGTGCGGAAAGTCTTTTGAATAATAGTAAAGGAGAAACGACATGGCAAGTTTAAAGGATTTTTATGTTAGCGACGTTGCTCCTGCACTTATGAAGAAGTTCGGCTATAAGAGTGTTATGCAGATCCCAAAGCTCGACAAGGTAATCATCAATGTCGGCGCAGGTGAAGCAAAGGACAACGCAAAGGTCATCGATGCTATCATGACCGATCTCGCAGCAATCACAGGTCAGAAGCCTGTAATCTGCCGCGCAAAGAAGTCAATTGCTAACTTCAAGCTTCGTGAGGGTATGCCAATCGGCGTTAAAGTAACTCTCAGAGGCGAGAGAATGTATGAGTTCGTAAACAAGCTCTTCAACGTTGCGTTCCCACGTGTACGTGACTTCAGAGGAATCAGCGCAAACTCATTCGACGGCAAGGGCAACTATTCCACAGGTATCAAGGAACAGCTTATCTTCCCTGAGATCGAGTACGATAAGATCGACAAGGTAAGAGGTATGGATATAAACTTCATCACAACAGCACAGACTGATGAAGAGGCAAGAGAGCTCCTTTCACTTATGGGCGCTCCGTTCATCAAGTAATCAGGGAGGAATAGAAATGGCTAAGAAGGCAATGATCAATAAGCAGCAGAGAACTCCCAAGTATTCCACAAGAGCTTACAACAGATGTAAGATCTGTGGCAGACCGCACGCATATCTCAGAAAGTTCGGCATCTGCCGTATCTGTTTCAGAGAGCTTGCACACGACGGTCAGATTCCTGGTGTTAAAAAGGCAAGCTGGTAAAATACAAGAAGGAGGTCATTCGGCATGCAGATAACTGATACAATCGCTGATCTTTTAACAAGAATTCGCAATGCGAATACTGCAAAGCACGCCACTGTTGACGTTCCCGCTTCAAGAGTAAAGAAGGACATCACACAGATCCTCGTAGATGAGGGCTATGTAAAGGGCTTCCAGCTCATCGAAGACGGAAAGCAGGGTGTTATCAGGATCACGCTTAAATACGGCGACAACAAGTCTCCCGTTATAACAGGCCTTAGAAGAGTTTCTAAGCCAGGTCTGCGTATCTATTCAAGCTGCGCAGATATGCCAAAGGTAAGAAAAGGCCTTGGTATCGCAATCGTTTCAACATCAAAGGGAATCGTAACTGACAAGAAGGCAAGAGAGCTCAATGTCGGCGGCGAAGTCCTCGCATACATCTGGTAAGGAGGAAACTGATCATGTCAAGAATCGGTAAAATGCCCATCAGCGTTCCTGCAGGTGTAGAGATAAAGAACGAAAACAATCTTATCACTGTAAAGGGACCTAAGGGTCAGCTTTCAAGACAGTTCAGCCAGGAGCTCGGCATTGAGGTCGAGAACGGCACTGTAACAGTAACAAGACCAAACGATGACAAGCGTCTTCGTTCACTCCACGGTCTTACAAGAACACTCATCCACAACATGGTTGAGGGTGTAACAAACGGATATTCAAAGACTCTCGAGATCGAGGGTGTCGGCTACCGTGCAGCAAAGAGCGGCAACAAGGTAACACTTAGCCTTGGTTTTTCACATCCTGTTGTATTTGAGGATACAGACGCTATCAAGCTTGAAGTTCCTCAGCCAAACAAGATCGTCGTAAACGGTATCGACAAGCAGGCTGTAGGTCAGTTTGCAGCTGAAATACGCGAAAAGCGTCCACCTGAGCCATACAAGGGCAAGGGTATCAGATACGAAGGCGAGCATATCATCCGCAAGGAAGGTAAAGCTGGTAAGGGTAAGAAGTAATTAGAAGGAGCAAATTGCTATGATAAAGAAATTTGACAGCAATAAGGCAAGATTAAAGAGACACCGCAGAGTTCGTGCAAAGATCTCAGGAACTCCCGAGCGTCCCCGTCTCAATGTGTTCCGTTCAACAAAGCACATCTATGCTCAGCTCATCGATGATGTAAACGGCGTTACTCTTGCTTCTGCATCAAGCATGGATAAGGGCTTTGAGGGCAACGGCGGCAACGTTGAGGGTGCTCGCAAGGTCGGCGAGATGATCGCTAAGAACGCAGCTGATAAGGGTATCAGCGAAGTAGTTTTCGACAGAGGCGGCTACCTCTACCACGGCAGAGTCAAGGAACTCGCAGAGGGCGCACGTGAAAACGGATTAAAGTTCTAAGAGGGAGGTAAAACAATGGCTAATATTGAAACACAGGCTCCTGAGTTCGTTGAGAAGGTCGTAGCTATCAACCGTGTATCAAAGACTGTTAAGGGCGGACGTATCATGAAGTTCTCCGCACTGGTAGTTGTTGGTGACGGAAACGGTACTGTCGGCTTCGGACTCGGAAAGTCAGGAGAAGTTCCCGACGCTATCCGTAAGGGCATCGAGGACGCAAAGAAGAACCTTGTAAAGGTTGCTCTCAAGGGAACAACAATCCCTCACGAAATCGTAGGCGCTTTCGGCGCAGGCAGAGTTCTTATGAAGCCCGCTGCTCCCGGTACCGGTGTTATCGCAGGCGGTCCTGTCCGTGCCGTTATCGAAGTTGCAGGCATCAAGGATATCAGAACAAAGTCACTTCGTTCAAATAATCCATGCAACGTAGTAAGAGCTACTATCGACGGTCTCGTAAACTGCACATCTGCTAAGGACGTAGCAGCTAAGAGAGGCAAGTCTGTTAAGGAAATTTTAGGTTAAGGAGGCAGTAAGAAATGGCAAAGAATATCAAGCTTGTAAAGAGCCTCATCGGCAGAAAGCAGGACCAGATCGCTACTGCTCAGTCACTTGGCCTCAGAAAAGTCGGCGATGTAACAACACAGCCTGACAACGAGCAGACAAACGGAAAAATCAAGAAGATCTCACACCTCGTTGAGGTTACAGAAGCGTAAACAAGGAGGTGCAACGATATGAAAATTCATGAATTAACACCTGCACTCGATTCCAACAAGGCTGTAAAGCGTATAGGCAGAGGCCACGGTTCGGGTAACGGCAAGACAGCTGGTAAGGGCCATAAGGGCCAGAAGGCTCGTAGCGGCGGCGGCGTTAGAATCGGCTTTGAAGGCGGACAGATGCCACTCGCAAGAAGAATCCCTAAGAGAGGCTTCAACAATATCTTCGCTACAAAGTATGCTATCGTTAACGTTTCCGATCTTAACAAGTTCAAGGACGGTACAGTAGTAGACACAGAGCTCCTCGTAGCTTCAGGTCTCGTTAAGAAGGTTTATGACGGAGTAAAGATCCTCGGAAATGGAGAGCTTACCGCTAAGCTGACAGTTAAAGCTGCAAAATTCTCACAGAGCGCTGTTGAGAAGATAGAAAAGGCAGGCGGAAAGACTGAGGTGATGTAATGTGTTTCAGACGCTGAGAAAGGCGTGGGGTGTACCCGAGATACGCAAAAAGATCTTATACACATTACTCATGATAATCCTGTTCAGATTCGGTTGCGCAGTAGCAGTTCCTTTCCTTAATAATGATGTCGTAAAGGCATGGATGGATACAAACGCTACAGACGGCGGTTTCCTCGACTATCTGAATACTATCACCGGCGGCGCTATGTCGCAGGCAACAGTTTTCTCACTTTCGATAACACCATTCATCAACGCTTCCATCATCATGCAGCTGCTGACATATGCACTGCCTCCTCTCGAGCGTATGCGCGATGAGGGTGAAGAGGGAAGAAAGAAGATCGACAAGATCACAGCCGTTGTGGCTATGTTCCTTGCGGTATTCATGTCATTCGCTTATTATCTTACACTCAAGCGTATGACAAACGTTCAGGATAAGGACGGAAATGTTATCGGAAACGCTCTTAAATATATGAGCGGCGGCGAGGGCGTATTTGCTGCCTTCGTTATCATCGCTTGCTTCGTTGCAGGCGCACTCATCGTTGTTTGGATGGGTAACAGAGTCAGCGACAAGGGTATCGGAAATGGTATCTCCATTCTCCTCTTTGCAGGTATCGCTGCAAGATTCCCTACCGATGCTGCACTCCTCGTAACACTTACAAAGAATAGTATCAAGAACGGTCAGAACGGTAAATACCTCTGGATCACAATTGCTTACTACCTCTTTATTATCGCTGAGATCGCTTTCATCGTTTATATGAACGAGGCTGAAAGACGTATCCCGATACAGTACGCTAAGCGCGTAGTCGGCAGAAAGCAGTACGGCGGTCAGAAGACACATATCCCGATAAAGGTCATCATGAGCGGTGTTATGCCGATCATCTTCGCTATGTCGTTTATGTCTCTTCCTTCAGCAGTACAGATACTCAAGCCAAATCCGCATGACGGAACATTCTATGCTAAGTTCTGCGATTTCTTCAGCACAAGAAGCTGGGGCTATGCAGTTATCTACTTCCTGCTTATCATTGCGTTCAACTACTTCTACGTTTCGATACAGTACAACCCTGTTGAGATAGCTAATAACCTTCGTCAGTCAAACGGCGGTATCCCAGGTATCAGACCCGGTAAGCCCACATCTGACTACATTCAGAGAGTACTCAACAAGATCTCTCTCGTGGGTGCTATCTTCCTCGGTATCATCGCTGTTATCCCGATCTTCATCTCGATGGCAGATGAGCAGCTGAGAACACTTTCAATGGGCGGTACAACTATCCTTATCGCAGTAAGCGTTGCGCTTGAAACAACAAGAACACTTGAATCACATCTTATGATGCGTCATCATAAGGGCTTCTTACAGTAAAGGAGGACCGACAATATGAACCTTATCTTTTTAGGCGCTCCCGGCGCAGGCAAGGGTACTCAGGCTGAGGTGGTTTCCGACGCTCTGAATATTCCCCAGATCTCAACAGGCAATATTCTCCGCGAGGCTGCTAAGAACGGCACAGAGTACGGTCTCAAAGCTAAGGCTGCTATGGACGCAGGTGCTCTCGTTTCAGACGATATCGTTATCGGTATCCTGAAGGAGAGGATCGCTGAGGACGACTGCAAAAACGGTTTCATCCTCGACGGTTTCCCAAGAACGGTTCCTCAGGCAGAGGCACTTGACAAGATGAACATCAAGATCGATAAGGTAATCGAGATCCACGTTCCCGATGAGACTATCAAGCAGAGAGTTTCAGGCAGAAGAGTCTGCCAGGGCTGCGGAGCTTCTTACCACATCGAATACAAGCCTACTAAGGTAGACGGCGTTTGCGATAAGTGCGGCGACAAGACTATCGTTCGTAAGGACGATCAGCCGGAAGTCGTTCTCGACAGACTCGCAACATACCACGAAAAAACAGCTCCTCTCAAGGACTATTACGAGAAGCAGGGCAAGCTCGTTACTGTTATCGGTCAGGAAGAGGTGGCTGAAACTTCAAAGCTCACACTGGCAGCAGTAGGGGTTGAGAAGTAATGAGCATAACTATCAAATCGAAGTCCGAATTAGCCATAATGCGTGAAGCAGGTAAAATAACCTGCGGCGCAATATGGTATGCGGGCGAAAGATTAAAGGCAGGAATGACAACCCTCGACGTTGACAAGCTTATCGGCGAGTATTTCGCTCGTCATAACAGCAAGTCCTGCTTTAAAGGTCTTTACGGATTTCCGGGAAACGCTTGTATCTCAGTCAATGAGGAGATAATCCACGGTATCCCAAAGGCAAGCCGCAGGTTAAAAGAAGGCGATATAGTAAGCATCGACACGGGAGCTGCGTACAAGGGCTTCAATGGCGACAGCTGCTGGACCTTCCCTGTTGGTAAGATTTCTGATGAAGCTAAAGCATTGCTTGAGGTTACAGAGCAAAGCCTTTATGAGGGTATTGCTCAGGCTCAGGTTGGCGCAAGAGTCGGAGATATTTCTCATGCTGTAGAAGAGTATTGTGCTTCACGAGGCTACGGAATCGTAAGAAATTACTGCGGCCACGGAATCGGCAGAGAGGTTCACGAATCCCCCGAGGTACCGAATTGGGGTAAAGCCGGACACGGTCCCAGACTGGTAGCGGGTATGACTATATGTATCGAGCCAATGATAAATGTCAAGGGCGACGATGTAAAGGTCATGAAGGACAATTGGACAGTCGTTACAAAAAGTGGTTCACTTTCAGCTCACTTTGAGCATATGATCGCAATAACTCCTGACGGTCCCGTTATACTGACACAGCCCTGACGGAGGACAAAATTGTGAAGCTGCTTAAAGGCTCTGTTGTAAGAGCGGAGGCAGGACGCGACGGCGGAGGATACTTCGTTATCGTGGAAGCCGATGAAAAATATTGCTTGATCGCAGACGGCAAGAGCAGAAAGCTCGCAAGCCCGAAGCGGAAGAATATCAAACATATCCGCGCTACAAACAGTATGATCGATGTAAACGAGATAACTGATAAAAAACTCAGGAATATGCTGAAACAGTTCAGCGAGGCTGAGTAAAGGAGGTTATGCAAGGTGTCAAAGGAAGATGTAATCGAGGTTGAGGGCGTTGTTACTGACGCTCTGCCAAATGCAATGTTTAAGGTTCAGCTTGAGAACGGACATGAGGTATTATCTCACGTTTCGGGAAAGCTCAGAATGAATTATATCAGAATCGTTCCAGGTGACAAGGTAAAGCTTGAAATGTCACCATACGACCTGTCAAAGGGCCGTATAACATGGCGCGTTAAGTAATGAATATAGGATATCAAGTATATCCGTTATCCGCTATAAGGAGGTATTTTCAATGAAAGTCAGACCTTCAGTAAAACCTATTTGCGAAAAGTGCAAGGTTATTAAACGTAAAGGCAGAATCATGGTTATCTGCGAAAACCCAAAGCATAAGCAGCGCCAGGGCTAATCCCGACGCATTAATGGAGGTGCAATTTTAATATGGCAAGAATAGCCGGTGTTGACCTTCCAAAGAATAAGAGAATCGAAATCGGTCTCACTTATATCTACGGAATCGGTCGTCAGACTGCAACAAATATCCTCGCAGCTACAGGCGTAAACCCTGATATCAGAGTTAAGGACCTCGCTGAGGAGGACGTAGCTAAGCTTCGTGACTATATCGATGAGCATTACACAGTTGAGGGTGACCTCCGCCGTGAAGTTGCTCTTAACATCAAGAGACTTGTTGAAATAGGCTGCTACAGAGGCGTTCGTCACCGTAAGGGACTCCCAGTAAGAGGACAGAGAACAAAGACAAACGCAAGAACCCGCAAGGGCCCTGTAAAGACTATCGCTAACAAGAAGAAGTAAGGAGGTCATGAGCTTTGGCACAGCAGAAGGGTAAAAAAGTTACTACTGTCAGAAGACGTAGAGAACGTAAGAATATCGAAAGCGGCGCTGTTCATATCCAGTCCACTTTCAATAACACGATCGTTACGATCACAGATACAGCCGGAAACGCTATCTCTTGGGCAAGCGCTGGCGAACTCGGCTTCAGAGGCTCAAAGAAGTCCACTCCTTTCGCAGCACAGACAGCTGCTGAGACAGCTGCAAAGGCAGCTATGGAGCACGGCCTCAAGAATGTAGAAGTATACGTAAAGGGACCTGGTGCAGGTCGTGAAGCAGCTATCAGAGCACTTCAGACTGTAGGCCTTGAGGTAAGAATGATCAAGGACGTTACTCCTATCCCGCACAATGGCTGCCGTCCGCCTAAGAGACGTCGTGTCTGATCAAATTGGAGGTGTATTAATATGGCAGTACAGAAGGAACCAATTCTTAAGAAGTGCAGATATCTGGGCATCAGCCCTGCTGTAATGGGCGTTTCAAAGAAGGAGTCAATCCGTTTCAAGAACGCTAACAACAGAAAGAAGATATCTGAATACGGACTCCAGCTCAAGGAAAAGCAGAAGCTGAAGTTTATCTACGGCGTACTGGAGAAGCAGTTCAGACACTACTTCTCAATCGCTGAAAAGATGGAGGGTAAGGCCGGTGATAACCTTATCACAGTTCTCGAATCCAGACTTGACAGTGTTGTTTACAGAATGGGCCTCGCTCTCACAAGAAGAGAAGCAAGACAGCTCGTTGTACACAGCCACTATACAGTAAACGGCAAGAAGGTAAACATTCCTTCCTATAGAGTTAAGGTTGGCGACGTTATCGCCCTCAGAGAAAAGGACAGAACTTCTGAGAAGTTCAAGGCTACAGTGGAAGAGACTAAGGACAGACTCGTTCCTGTATGGCTCACAGCTAACAAGGACGACTTCTCTGCTAAGGTAAATCGTCTCCCAATGGCTGAGGATATTGACTACGAGGTAGCTACTCACCTCATCGTCGAGCTGTACTCCAAGTAATCAGTTTGATATACTTGAAGATTCAGTTTACCAAAACAACATTAATTGCGAAATAGGAGGGTTTTTATGCTGGAAAAAATTAATAAGCCTGATATTGAGATCGTCGAACTCAAAAGCGACGGCAAGTACGGCAAATTCGTTTTAGCACCGCTGGAGCGTGGATACGGTATTACACTTGGAAACAGCCTCAGACGTGTGCTGCTCTCCTCACTTCCTGGCGTAGCTGTAACATCTGTAAAGCTTTCGGGCAAGGATGGTACAGTTCACCATGAGTTGTCAACTATCCCTGGCGTCAAGGAAGACGTTACAGAGATAATCCTCAGTATCAAGGGACTGACCGCTAAGCTTTACGGCGAAGGACCTAAGACAGTGTATGTAGAGGCAGAGGGCGAATGTGAAATTACAGCAGGCGATATAAAAACCGACTCTGAGGTAAATATCCTCGATCCAGGTATGCACATCGCTACACTTGGTAAGGACGCAAAGCTCTATATGGAGATAACTATCGACAGAGGCAGAGGCTATGTTTCCGCAGAAAGAAACAAGAAGCAGATCAACCTCCCCGTTGATGTTATCGCTGTAGACAGCATATATACTCCTGTCCTCAAGGTAAACTATACCGTAGAGGATACGCGACTCGGTCAGGTCACCGACTATGACAAGCTCACAATGGAGGTATGGACCGACGGTACTATCTCCGCTAAGGAAGCTCTGTCACAGGCAGCCAATCTCCTCAACGAGCATCTGAAGCTGTTCATCGACCTCTCAGAAGAGGCTGGACTTGCTGAGGTCCTTGTTGAAAAGGACGAGAAGGGTAAGGAAAAAATCCTTGAGATGACCATTGAGGATCTTGACTTATCTGTACGTTCATTCAATTGTCTGAAGCGTGCAGGTATTAATACCGTAGATGACTTGATCAATAAGTCTGAGGAAGAAATGATGAAGGTTAGAAACCTTGGAAAGAAGTCCTTCGATGAGGTAAAGGAAAAGCTCCAGTCACTGGGCTTTGACCTTTCTTCCGAAGAGGAATAAACCATAAAACGTGCGTATAGCGCACAACTATAAAAAGGAGTGAATACAATGCCGGGTACAAGAAAGCTGGGCAGAACATCTGATCATAGAAAGGCTATGCTCAGAGGCATGGTAACTTTCCTGCTTGAGAACGGTCAGATCGAAACTACCGTAACAAGAGCAAAGGAAGTTCGTGCAGTTGCAGAAAAAATGATCACTATCGGTAAAAACGCTGATCTGCACTCCAAGCGTCAGGTATACTCTTACATCACTAAGGAGTCTGTTGCTAAGAAGGTTTTCGATGAGATCGCTCCAAAGTATGCAGAGAGAAACGGTGGTTACACACAGATCGTAAAGATCGGTCCTCGCCGTGGCGACGCTGCTGAAATGGCTATCATCAAGCTCGTTTGATCGCAGATATCGATACACATGAGCCGTTCCCTTAATGGGAACGGCTTTTTATATATACAGATAATAAAAAAATACGAAAAATCGCCTAAAAGTACTTGAAATATGATCGCGGATATGATATAATAATTCTCGTATGAAATACAAAATAAAACCGAATGGAGAATAATTATGAATAAGAAGCTTATATCTTCACTTGCTGCGGCTGTTTCTACAGCTGCTATGGCAGGTTTTACAGCTATGAACGCTTTCGCTGATGACGCTGCACAGGGCGCAGCTGCTGACGGTCAGGCTACTGCACAGGCAGGCGCTATGGGACTTGGCGGTATGCTCATTCCTCTCGTCATCATGTTCGCACTGCTCTATTTCGTGGCTATCAGACCTCAGAAGAAGCGCGACAAGGAGCTCAAGGAAATGCAGCAGAGCCTTCAGGTAGGCGACGAGATCGTTACAGGCGGCGGTATCGTTGGTATCGTTGTAAGCGTTGGCGATGACACAGTCGTTATCGAAACAGGCGGCGCTAAGCACAAGCTCAGAATAAAGAACTGGGCTATCACAGAGAATGTAACTGCAATTGAGCGCATGAAGGAAGCTAAGGCTACAGGCAAAAAGACCGCAGGTCTTGCAACTGCTGCCGTAGTTGACGATACTGAGGATAAGAAGTCCAAGAAAAAGAAGGACGACGAAGAAGAATAAAAACAGAAACCTCCGCATAGAATTCCTATGGATTCTATGGCGGAGGTCTTTTTTATGGGCAGACACAGGAAAAGTTTCTGGACAAACAGTGGGCTCAGTATGGCTGCGGCTGTGTTGATAGGGCTTGGCTGTACAGTGGCAGCGGCGGCTGCACTTGCGGCTCTGCTGTTTTACGTGATGAAGGATATGTCTATGGCAGGAGCATTTGCAGGGGCGGCTCTTGTATTCGGAGCTTATACGGGAGCTTACATATACGGCAAATACAGACGGCGAAAGGGTATTTTCGGGGGCTCGCTGTGCGGTGCGCTGATGTATCTGGTCATAGCGGCGGCAGCCATAGTTTTTACGGGGGAGATAACGGGTATAAAAAAACTCCTCCTGCTTACCTTTTTCGGCGCAGCAGGGGGAGTTGCAGGTGTAAATTCAAAGCGTCCCAGGAATCTTCGGGATCAGTAATTGCCCGATGTGTCCTCCATGAGCTTGAACTCTATGTTGTAATAGTCTATTTTGCCGTTCTTATCCACATGAGCACAGGTAGCAGGTACTGTATCGCCTGCCTCATACTGGCTGCTTATGGTGTCGTAGAGCTCGTCGTAGGTGCTTACGGTCTTGCCGTTTATCTCGGTGATGAAGTCGCCCGACTTTAGCTCGGTATTGGCGATATCGCTGTCCTTGTCGATACTGTCGATGTAGATTCCCTTGAAGTCCTCGGGCAGCTCATAGCCAAGCACTTCTTCGAGAGCCTTTCTCTTTTCCTCAGTCTCCATATCACGGAGTCTTATACCGATACGGAAGCGTCCGCCTACGAAGCCGTTCTTTATGAGCTCTTCGATAACAGGGGAGGCTTCGTTGATAGTGATAGCAAAGCCAAGTCCCTCAAATTCGGCGCTTACGTACTTTGAAGATGTGATACCGATCACCTGACCGTACATATTAACCAGCGCACCGCCTGAATTTCCGGGGCTGATGTCAGCGTTGGTCTGTATGCAGTTCATCTCAAAGCCTGTGGAGTCGCTGCGTATCTTACGGTTCACAGCTGAAATTATTCCGTCTGTAACGGTATTGGAGAGGTTTGCAGGGTTGCCGATAGCGATGACCTGTTCGCCTACCATAGCCTCGTCGGAGTCTCCTAAGGTAGCAGGAGTGAGGTCCTTTGCATTGACCTTGACAACGGCGATATCGGTTTTTGCGTCTCTGCCGACAATCTTTGCGTCGTAGAGGTCTCCGTCAACTGTCTCTACCTTGTGGTAGCCGTCGGACTGCAAAACATGAGCGTTTGTAACGATGTAGCCGTCCTCGTTGAGAACTATGCCCGAGCCTGTTCCCACAGTCCTTTTTGCCATATATCCTGCATAATCGGCATAGGTGTATATCTTGACGATAGAGGGCTTAACAAGTGCGGCTGCTCCCTCGGGAGTATATTTGCCGTTCTCGTCCTTGAAGTTCTCCTCGTCGTTGGCTCCCTTTGGCTTTGACTCTTTATAGAGCACTACCTGCTGGGGATTGCCTATCTTGTCAACTAACTCATCGCTCTTGACGATATCGTGGATAATGCCGAAAATGCTTATACCTGCGGATATCAGAATGAGGATAAGGAACAGTGAGGCAATAGTTTTTTCGCTGGTGGGATGGCTTTTCTTTTCAGCAAAGCCGAACTCATTGGAGCTGTCCTGTCCGCGGTCAGCCTCGGGGAAGCCTATGGGCTCATACATGAACTGGTCGTATACAGGACGTCTTGGCTGCTGGTCATAGCCGCCGTTATTATTGTAGCCCTGCTGACCGTATCCGCCCTGCTGGGGAGCACCGCCGAACTGATTATAGCCGCCCTGTGCTCCGTAATTATTGGGCTGGCTGTAGCCGCCTGTCTGTCCGTAGCCGCTCTGCTGATTGTAGTTATTCTGCGGCGGAGGGGGAGGGCTGCTGTATCTGTCAGGCTCGTTTATGCCCTGCATACCGCCGCCGAAGCCGCTCTCCGAAGAGGGCTTTTCGTGCTTTGGGACATAGGGCTGCTGATAATTGCTCCCGTAGGGAGAATTATTGTAGTTGTTGTTTTCGTCCATTGTTTATCCTTTCCTTTGGGGCTGCTTTTCGGGCAGCTGAATGAGAAACTCGGTATATTCTCCCACAACGCTCTTGACAACGATGTGACCGTGGTGGAGATGAACTATCTTTCTTGAAATGGCAAGTCCGAGACCGAGTCCCGTGGTATCCTTGCCGCGTGATGAGTCTGTCTTGTAGAAGCGGTCAAATACCTGAGTTATTTCGGTATTTTTAAGTCCCTCGCCCGTATTCTTAATGCCTATGGTGCACATACCGGTTACGGAACGCTCGAAGCGGAACGAGAGTATACCGCCGTCGTTTACGAATTTTACGGCGTTTTCCACAAGGTTGTAGACTACCTGCTGGATAAGGTCTGCGTCTACCTCGCAGGTCATACGGTCACTGCCGAGACCTTCTACCTCAAGGTGCTTGTCCTCTATCTTCTTCTCGAACATGAGAACGGTCTGTATAACTATCTCTGTCAGGTTCACGTCGCGGAAATTCGGCATGAGAGTGCCTGTTTCAAATCTCGACATATTCAGCATCGAGGAAATGAGTATCCTCAGACGCTTTATCTCCTTTGAGACGAGCACAAGGTACTCGTTCTGCTTGGATTTGGGAATAGTACCGTCAAGTATGCCGTCTACGAAGCCGCCTATGGTAGTGATAGGCGTTCTCAGCTCGTGAGAGACGTTGGCGATGAAGGTCTTGCTGGTCTCCTCGCTCTTGGCGACGTCTGCGGCGACGGTATTCACGTATTCTGCGATCTCGGGAGTAGTATACGGCACGTCCGTGGGTATCTTCTCGGAGAAATCTCGCCTTGCATACTGCTCGCTTATGCGTTTGAAATCGTTCTCATAGTTTGAGAGCTTATTGAATTTATGCCTGATGACAAAGAGCTGAATGAATATGCTCACAGCGCATATCAGCGCATAGACTATGGTCATCTTTACGGAGAAGGAATTGATATCGTTGGATTTGGTGTAGAACTTGGCGAACATTCGCGTTGGTACAAGGTCGTTCTCGCCTTTCAGGAAAAAACAGGTGCCGTAGAGCATATAGGGCTCGTCGGCGGAGATATTTTTCGTTTCAAGGTTGAGAAAGTCCTTGGCGCTGAGTCTGTCAAGCTCTGCCTCGGATATCTTCAGGGCATTCTTTACTACCTTTTTGGGTTCCTTGTTGTAATCCGCGTCGGAGAGGACGCAGTTTCCGTCTTCGTCATAGATATATATCATCAGGTGGTATTCATGGGAGAATACCTCGTGAAGCTTTTTTATGTTGGCTGAACGGGTGTCATGGGTGTCGCTGTAGTCCTTTTGCATGGATTTTGTGAAGAGGTCACCTATGGACTGCAAGTCGTTGAGCTTAGAGGATTTGTAGAAAGATGAGCTGACCGTTATCGCCGCGATACCGATAAGGAGATTTACCGATACCATTATGAGAATGATAAATATAAATAGCTTATCGTATGAGCTTTTTTTGCTTTTCAAGGGTATCACCTCTATACAAAACAAGGGGACAGACGTCCCCTTGAAGAATTATTCCTCTTCCTCAGCTTCAAATTTATAACCCACGCCCCATACTGTTTTGAGAGTCCATTTTTCCGAGATGCCCTCAAGCTTTTCACGGAGACGCTTGATGTGTACGTCGATAGTACGTGAATCGCCGTAGTACTCAAAGCCCCATACTTCGTCAAGGAGCTGGTCACGGGTATAAACTCTGTTGGGATTGGAAGCAAGGTAATACAGAAGCTCAAGCTCCTTTGGCGGAGTATCTATATTCTTGCCGTTTACTTTAAGCTCATAGCTGTCCATATTAACAGAGAGCTTGTCATAGTGGACTTCCTTTTCCTCGGGCTCAGCCATGCCTGTACCCACGCGGCGTGTAACTGCGTTGATACGTGCGATGACCTCCTTTGCGTCGAAAGGCTTTACTATATAGTCGTCAGCGCCCAGTTCGAGACCGATTACCTTGTCGATAGTCTCGCCCTTGGCTGTTATCATTATGATCGGAACGTTTGATATCTTTCTGATCTCACGGCATACCTGCCAGCCGTCCTTACCCGGCAGCATTATGTCAAGAAGCACCATGTCAGGGCTGAGAGCCTTGAATTTTACGACAGCGTCGTCGCCGTCATGGCAGAGAAGAACGCTGTAGCCGTCCTTTTCGAGATAAAGTCTGAGAAGGTCGCAGATATTCTTGTCATCGTCAACTATCAGGACCTTTGGATTTTTTTCGTTAGCCATTTGTTAATACCTTCCTTCCGTATAAAACATATACTTCCCCTTATTTTTGCGCTTTGCAAAGAAAGTATTTTTGCCCCTAAATCAAGTCATTATGCAGACAAACAGGAAAGCCGCCCGCATATAAGATATTAAAATTATTATAACTCAGTTTTACGAAAATGTCAATCAAAAATAACCGATTTTTGAATATGTGAGATAATTTTTGACAAATTCACAAATGCGGAGCTGTTTATTTGTAGGGTTGACGAAAAAATGCGTCGCAAACGGCACAAATGAGCTCCGTATTCGTGGGCTTTTGGGATATCTGATAGTCTGTCAGACGGGAGAGCGTACCGTTTTCGCCTGCCGCTTCACCGAGAAGTCGCAGGGAGCGCTCTACAGAAGATGAGGTACCTGAGAAGCATTCCGCAGTCTCCGCGTAAATGCCGCTCATGCCGCCCCACAGCCTTTCGGGAGCTCTTATGCACAGCTCGCAGGCTTTGGCAAGACAGCAGAAGCCGCCGAGCCTGCGCGGAAAGCCTGTTTCTTCGAGGAATATCTCGATACGGGGCAGGAGCTCCGCAGGATAGTCGAGCCTAAGCATTACTCTGTTGCAGAGAGTATTTACAGAGCAGGGCATGGTGACGCACTGAACGGCGCCTGCCTGCAGAAAGGCTCTGCGGATACTGCCGAGAGAGGTGTAGAGCCCTGCAAATACGGATATGCCGCGGCTTTTGGCGGAGGCTATGAAGCTAAGCAGCTTCTCGTCGGGACGGAATGCGAACAGCACGATACCATTATATCCGCCGCTTTGGAGGCTTTTTTCCATGACGGAAAGGCTGTCGCGGCAGCAGTCCGACGGTATGCCCATATTCATGAATTTCCGCGCGATAACCCTGCCGAGAGCGGCTGTGTTGTCACAGATAAGAAGTTTCGTAGCCATATTTTCACCGATATATTCAGGGCTCCCGTTTTTCGGGAGCCCTATGTGGTTTATTTTGTCTTTTGTGAAAGTGCGGTTATATTATCGATAGCCCAGTCGAATGTATCTGTGGTCATTATAGAGCCCCAGTACGGACACTCGGCGGTCTGGTTGATATTTACCTGTGCGCCGCAGTGAGGACAGGTCTGGGCGGTGACTCCCGTTGAGGTCTTTGTTTTCACACCTGTAGTCCTTGTCAGCGTCCATTCGTAGGTGAGGAACTTCTCGCTGACCTCGCTGCCGCTTACGATAGCTCCCGTAACGTCGTCCTTGATGTAGTTGACGAAGCGTGTCTTGAGCTGTGCGATGATGATATCCTTGCCGCCGTCCTGACGCCAGCCTAAAAGGGGAGTGCCGAGGACCGCAGGTCTGCGGACGATATTGGTCTGACCGTCCTTGCGGAGCTGGTCAAGCTGGCGCTTCATCTGAGCGTAGAATGCGTCCGTCATATACGGGCGGAGCTCCGAGATATCCTTGCTCTGCCAGTCCTCCTGCATACGGATATAGAGGTTGGAGAGCTTTTCCTTGAAGTCCGCAGGCGAGTATGGCAAGAAGCCAGAACTTCATCTCGCTTTTTGATTTGCACATGGTACAGCCGTCACAGCTGAAGCAGCCGTCGCCGCTGCTGTCACTGCCGTCTGCTGTATACTGGGGAGCAGTGGTATTCTGCTCCACCTGCCAGTTGCTGTCGTAGCCGAAATCCTCTTCACCAGCGTAGTTGCCGAAGTCAAGACCTTTGGCGTTCATCGGCATGGCCAGCAGACAAATCGCCGTCAGTATCAGCGGTATTATGTGTTTAAGTTTTTTATATCATATCCCCGAAGACGTTATCTTGTCTGCTGAGAGAGCGCCTTGATGTTTGTTACTACCCAGTCGAAGGTATCTGTTGTCAGTACAGACTGGCAGTATTCGCATACAGTTGAGTGGTTGATATCTACGTGAGCGCCGCAGTACGGGCAGGTCTGTGAAGTAGTGCCTGTCGAGCGTGATGTAACGACGCCTGTTGTACGAGCCATTGTCCACTCATAGGTCATGAACTTCTCCTTGGTCTTGCTGCCGCGGATAACCTTGCCTGTGCGGTCATCAACAACGTAGTCAACGATCCTTGTATTGAGCTTTGCTATCATGATATCAAAGCCGTTTTCCTGCTTCCAGCCGAGGAGCTCTACTCCGAGAACTGATATGCGGTCAATGCAGTTGGTCTCAAAGCGCTGACGGTGAGCGTCAAGCTGTCTGTCCATCTGCGCGAACATTGCGTCTGACATATACGGGCGGAGTTCGCTGATATTCTTAGCCTGCCAGTCGTTCTGGAAACGCACATAGAGATTTGCAAGCTTCTCCTTGAACTCGGTAGGCGAGAATGAAGGATCGACTCCCGAATATGAAGCAACACTCTTCAGCGAAGCCGTTGAGGTAGGCTGTATGTGAGGAGTATTCACAGGTCTGTTGGACTTTTTGCCCGATTTCAGCAGTGAAGGACCAATTATAAGTATAAGGAATATGAGAATGATTATCCAGTCGCCGTCGGAGCTTGAACTGCCGCTGTGATGTCCGCTGTAGGAGTAGTCATCATCGTCCCAGCTGCTTCCCCAGTCGCTGCCGCTGTCCCAACCGCTGTCACCGCTGTCCCAGCCTCCGCCAAAGTCGGAATCGCCCGAGAAGTCGCCGAAGTCCAGTCCTTTTGCTCGGACAGGCACTATGACCAGTCCGAGTATAAGAACTATCATTGGTATCAATCTGAGTATTTTTTTCATAATATTTTCCCCCCTATATCATGAATCATGTCTTTAGTCAGGTCATTTCTTTTCGGAAACAGCCTTGTTCATTTTATGATATCCGAAGTGTCGCTGGCCTTTCTTTGTTAAAAGCATTCCTATGGTTATCCAGAAATACGGAAGTATATTTACAACGTTGCAGTCGAAAAATGCTTGCGCCGCATAACCAAAAAACATTCCCAAAAGTATCCAGTTGATGAAGCGTTCTTCGTTGTCTTCGTTGTGTATAACATTCCTTACAGCTGTTTTGGCAGTATATACCAACAGTGAAATATATGTTATGAACTGGAATATACCCTGAGTTACAAGATATTGTATGTATTCATTGTTTGCTTTGCCTGATGTATCCATTTCAGTACCATGAAAATCGGGATCAAGGAAATAAGCATCTCTGTAGTTATCAAGACCGATTCCGAATGCCCAGTATTTAGGGAACATTTTCAAGCCCTGTCTCCAGATGGCGCCTCTTCCGGAGCCGAAGCCGTCGAATCCGGAATTAAGTTCATTGGAGGTCTTGTTTAATCTGCTGATTATCCTTCCGAAGAATACTATGCAAATAATAATGACAATTGTCATGCCTGCTAAAAGTATTCCGAAGCGCTTTTGTATACTTTTTAGCTTTACTTTGTCATAGCCCTTATGACGCATTACTATCATTGAAACGACCATAAACACAAGAACTGCGAATGTACCTACCCATGCAAGTCTTGCCTCTGATGAGATAAGAGTGTAAAAGCAGAACATGGATAAGGTGTACAAGATATTCCGTATCAGTTTATTTGAGGTAAAAAGGTATATGCCGGAAGTGCAGGCAAATAAAAATACGCTTAATCCGCCATAGAAGTTGGTGTTTTGTGTCAGACCGTATGCAAGGCGATTTGAGTAAGTGTTTTCGCCAAACCAATAGCATGATATTACGGGAATGCCAAAGGTTTGAAGTGTTGCTACTGTAACTTGAATAACCGTAACAGCTACAAAAGCTTTAAGTATATTTTTTCTAAGCTGTTTATCATGTATCATTGTTCCCGCGAACATAAGACCGAAATAGCCCACAAAATGCGAGAGCCATTCATCAAAATAAAATCCAAATGCTGTAGCACTGTAATTTTGAGTAAAAAAAGCTGATAACAATGCAAAAACAAAGAGCAGTATGCAGAAAAGGTCTGAAGGATAATATTTTATGTGTCTGTGTTTTATGAAGTGTACTATGAACAGAAATCCTCCTAAAAAACCTGCCATTTCAACAATTATAGGCTGACTTGCAAAAACTTGTGAATGTCTTCCGTCAAATATTTCGGTAACAGGCAGTGATATCATTACAAAGATTATGTAATAATAGAAAAACGTTTCTGATGTTAATTTTTCCAGAATATCTGAGATTTTAGCTTTGATCTCCTGCATATCGGGTTTATGTTCCTTTCTGATCATCTGATATTACGGCAAACGGCAATTATATCCGGCGCCGGCTATAATAATATATAAGATTTATATACATCTGTTATATTATAACATACTTTGTCAATTTTGTCACATAAAATCGAATGTCATTTTATACAAAAAAACGCCTCTCTTTTTGTGATGTGAACGTTATGGTCAAAAAATCAAGGACTGTTTTTGCACTTTTTCACCAAAAAATATTGACAAATCTATAAATTCAAGTTAAAATAGTAGTCGGGGATCATTTTTTCTGAAGGGAGCGGCTTTCCATGATATCTATAAAAAATGAGGACTTCAGCAATAATTATGAGCTTTTCGTGAAGCTCTGCTCTATGACGGGCGAGCCTCTCAGACTTGTAAAGGATAATTGCTCCGACATGATAGTTATGACAGCCGATACCTTTGAAAAACGCAAAAAGCTGCTTGATCTCCGCGAAAAAATCCTCGGCACAGACACCGATACATATCTGAGCTCTGAAAACGATGATTTCAGAAAGCTGGGACAGTATATCGGCGAACTGGAAAAAAACGGGGAATAATTGGGTAATAATGCGTTCACAGATACTGCTGATAAATGAAAATCAGATGAAATCAATACCCTTTTTATTGACAAGTAAATTATAATACAATATAATGAACTTGTGACGCAGGGGGTGTGTCATGAAGCATTCTTACATGAAACAGGAGGATCATTATTATGGGAATTTTTGCAAGATTAAGCGACCTTCTCAAGTCAAACGTAAACGACCTTATCGACAGAGCTGAAGATCCTGAGAAGATGGTCAAGCAGGTCATCATCGATATGCAGACCGAGCTTACAAAGGCTACTCAGAATTACGGCAAGGCTAAGGCAAGTGAGAGACTTGCTGAAAAGAAGTACCTTGAGGCTGAAAAGATCTCTGCTGATTGGGAGGCTAAGGCTAAGCAGGCTCTCGCAAAGGGCGATCAGGAACTGGCTAAGCAGGCTCTCGCAAGAAAGGTCAAGGCTGACGAGGACGTTTCTAACTATAAAGAGATGTATGAGTCTATCTCTGACCAGACCGAGGCTATCGGCGATCAGGTAGAGGTGCTCAAGTCAAAGCTTGAAGAGGCTAAGAGCCGTCAGGCAATGCTCATCGCACGTTCACAGATGGCTGACACAAAGAAGAATTTAGCAAAGGCTTCGGGAAGCTTTGACGGCAACTCGTCTTTTGAGAAGTTCCAGAGAATGGAAGAAAAGATAGAGCGCAAGGAAGCAGAGGCTGACGCTTTTTCTGAGATAGCAGGCGACGCTCTTTCGGGCGGAAGCGGCGACGACCTCAAGGACTCATTTGCAAAGCTCGAATCAGACGCAAAGGTAGACGCAGAGCTCCAGAGACTCATGGCTGAGATGAACGGCGGCGCTGCTTCACAGGACGCTGAATAATACTAAGAAAAAGGACAATTGATTATGAGCCGCAAGAAAAAGGACGAATATTCCGCAAAGAAAATGTTCAGGGATTCGCTGCCTGTTACAGGCGCGATATGCCTTGTTATCGTATCAGTATCATACATACTTTTCCGCAGCTGGAGCAACAAGCTCTACTATGAGAAATGGAAGGAATACGAGGATTGCGGTATCTGAATAAGACATAAAAGCTCCGAAAGCATAAAGCTTCGGAGCTTTTCAAATTTCCGGTCAACGCTGCAAAAAAGCTCCCCGATATACTCGGGGAGCTTTCGATGTTATCTTACTTTGTGTTTGGGAAGAGGCTTGTTCTCTTGTTGAGAAGGAACTCCTGAATAAAGAGTGCGTCGTTTGATGTAATGCCGCGTACATTCTTATCAACGTCTGCGTTTGCAGAGCCCTTTTCTGTAAGGTGGTTCTTGTCAGTACCGTTTATGCCGTACTTGTTCGGGTTAGCAAGTGACTGCATGATAAGAACGACGTCTGACATATCAACTGTGCCGTCGCAGTTTGCGTCGCCGTATACTACACCGTCAACAGGCTCATTTTTTCCGCCTGAGTTTGGCTTGCTGTCTGTTGTAGTTGTTGTATTGCTTGTTGTAGTAACTGTTGTACGCTGGTCAGTAACTGTCGTAGTTGTAGTACTCCCAGTTGTTGTGGTGGTTGTTGTAGAAGTAGTTGTAGTAGTGGTCTTGTTTGGCTGCGGAGCAGTAGTTGTTGTGGTCTTTGGAGTATCGCTGCCTGTGCCGCCGAGACCGTCAGCCTTTGTGCCGTCGGGCTCCTCGCCGTAGTAGAGCTTGCCGTTTACGTATACAGGAACATAAGGAGTGATAACGCCTACAGCAGAGCCGTCAGCGCCCTTTGCTGTCTTGCCCAGGTCCTTAGCTGACCAGTCGTTTGATGAATCCCAGCCGCTGCCGTAGTCAGGCATTACAAGTGCAAGGAGTATCTCGCACTGCTGCTGTCCCTCGGAAATAGGAAGAACAACTCGTCCGTCGGGGAGATTTACCTCGATGTAGTAGATGTCTCCGCTGTACTGAATAGGCTTGGATATCTCAGCTGTCTTGTAGCCCTTGCCCGAATACATAGCGGACTGGTCACGGTCACAGCGGATAACGAGGTCCTCGGGGTTCTTGCCCTGAGCCTTTACCTCGCTGAGGTCCATATAGTATCTGAATGAGATGTTGTCCTGTACTCTTGCAGGCCATGCGGAGTGGTTAGTTACCTTGAAGCTGATAGTCTGTCCGCTTGATTCAGCGCCCTTTGAGAGTACCTCAACGTAGAACTCGGGACCGTCGTGAACTTCCTTCTGTGGGAAGCTTGGGTCCTTTGTTCCGCCGTACTTGTCTACCATTTTACAGAGCATAGCTGTGAAGCCTGCGTTATAGTCTGTAGCTACCTCGTTGTTGATGAAGTCCTGACGGTCGTCGTGGTATGAGCCGTCCTCATTAGGGCCTCCTACGAGAGCGCCGTAAAGGATATGTCTTGTCTTATCAGGTATCTTCAGGTCATTCTTCCATGAGCCGTGAGCCGTACGGTGGTGTGGGTTCTGAGGATACTTGTCGCCGAAGCCTACAACGTAGCTCTGCTTCAGCGGATTGTCGCCGAGAGCGTAGTTTACCTGAGTCTCAGCGAATTCTGTGTACTTGTCAGCCTCTGACTTGAGGATAGTATCGCTTGCAACAGTTGAGATGAAAGCAGCTGTGTTAGCGTATCTGAGACAGCCCCAGTTGCTGAGCCAGCGGAGTCCGCCGTCTATCTTCTTAGCTTCGACGCCGTTTACCCAGCGGTCGCAGTGCTTCTTAACGTGAGCGATAGCGCTGGAGTCGTTGGTGTTTATAGCGTAGAGCAGCATAGCGCCCTGCATATTGTCGTCCCAGCAGTGTGACCAGCCGTAAGCGAGAGTATCGCCCTCGCCCAGCATTTTGCCGAGATTAGGAATGTAGCCCTTTGCGTCAGCAAGGTAGCTCTCGTCCTTTGTAGCGATGTAGAGCCAGTTTGCAGCGTAGAAGAGCTCGTCATAGAAGTGGCTTGACTGATAGAAGCCCTGAGCGTCGCTCTTATTGTAAACATCATCGCTTGGAGATGTCTTTGCTATCTTGTAGATGTTCTCAGCGTGCTTGATATAGTCAGCCTTCTTTGAAGCGTCTATATCGCCGTCGAGAGCTGCCGCACCTGCTGCGAGAGCAGCTGCCATTTCGCCGAATACAGCGGAGCAGCCCTTGGAAGCTGTGAGTGAAGCTCTTGCCTCTGCAACGGAATGTCCGTTGTCCTCCATACCGTATTCCAGAAGCTCAACAGGTCCCCACCATGTATGGTCGTGCTTACCGATACCTACCTGATATACTATCTCTGTGCCCTTGTCGCACTCAGCGAGATAATCCAGAGCGAACATGAGGTTGTTCTCATAGGTCTGCTTGAGCCCTGTCTTTTCAAGACCGTCGGGGTACTGATAAAGTCCCCAAGCCAGCATTGAAGCCGAGTAGGACATAGGCAGATTGAACTTTACGTGGTCGCCTGCGTCGTACCAGCCGCCCAGTACGGGGTCGCTCATAGCCGAGTCAGCCTTCCACTCAACTCTGTTCCACTCGGGGAGCGGACCTGCCTGCTGTGCCTCATAGAAGAACAGCGACTTATCCAAAGCGTCAGCGTAGTTGAACTTGCTGTCAGCTGCGTTTACAGTAGTCATAACACCTGCGGGCAGAGCCGAAACTGTTGTTGATGCAAGCAGGACAGCGGAAAGGATACCGCCTGTCATTTTCTTTAGCATTGTAAAACTCTCCTCTCATAATATATTGCTCCGCTCTGCGCGGAGCTTCCTCACGAGTATACATAGCTATACAATGTTATTATGCCACAAAACACCGTTCATGTCAAGGCTTGCGGGTTCATTTTATGAAGATATCCCTTTGCTCGCAGATATTGCCTTCCAGCCTGTAGGCGGCGCGGAGAGTGAGAGCATCGCCGTTTGTTTCTGTGGTGATATCACGGCTTAATATCTTTGTTCCGTTTCCGAGAAAATTGTTCTCGTAGAGATAGACGCGCTCCATGAGCTTTTCTGTGAGCTCCTCCTCGGTGTAATCCTTTTCGGTGACGGCAGTCTCGGAGACAGTCCGCGTTTTTATGCCGAGGGGCAGCTCATGCCCGAAGATAACGGCGTTTTTCTCCTTTGTCTCCGACGGTGAGCTGTAATTGCTTTTCCCGAAGTACAGCGGTATATCGAGACTGAAAAGCCGCAGGGTGCGCTGAGTATCGGTCCTGCCTGTGGGAAGGGCTTCTTCTGCGTGAAAAGGGGCGGAGAAGCTGACATTCTCCTCATATATGCCGCGGATATCTCCCATAGCGTGATGAACGAAGGTGCGTCCGTTCTCGGTCTCGTCAACGCCGCTGATGAGGATAGTTCCCTTTGGGACGTAGTCTCCCACGATATGCTTCAGCTGACCGCTTCGGACGAGGATGGAGCTTATCTCGGCGTTTCGGCTGGCGACTATGTTGCAGGGAACACGGTCAAGGAGCATTTCGGGTACGTGCTCCACCTCGGTGACCTGTACCACTAAGCGGCTGCCTGTGTGGCGGATACCTGCCCACGCCACGTCATCTATCATAAGTCGGAGCTTGTTCTCACAGTAGGGGATATTTATTTTGCAGACAGGTGTTCCTGCCTTTATGTTCAGCTCTTCGAGGGCGGAGAGTATGACCTCGTCGCTGACAACGGAGTTGCCCTCGATCTCGATAGTGACAACCACCTGCGAGAAGTACAGAGCTGCCGTAAATGCCAGCAATATGCCGATGAGAAGTCCAAAACGCCTGCGGTAGCGGAAAAGCCGTGCGGAAAGGCTGTCGTATTCGGCGGTTTTCAGCTCTATGCCGCAGTTTTTCGCTATATCCTGCAATTCTTTAAGGTCGCGGCGGTAGATATCGCAGTGAAAGACCTCGCCGCGGCAGAACTGTCCCTGACAGTCTATCCTGTGCTGATGTATGGCGTTGATGAACCTATTCAGCTGCTTCCCTTTGGCATTTATCCTTATGCTTCTCTTCATTTTCATGACGTCTGCTCCTTTCAGTAAATTCGATACTTTCTATGCAGCCGCGGATAACAAGTCCTCCTGTGCGGAAATCGTATGCCCGTAAATCACTGCCGCGGATATTTATGTAGAGACCTCCTGACAGAAGCCGCATGAAGACCTCGTTGTATTCCTCTATTCTCTGGCAGTTGTCGATGATAAGCTCGTTATTTCCCGAAATATGTATGCTCGTATTAAGGTAAAGAGTCTCCCGTGTGAGCTCCGCAAGCCATTCAAACATAAGCTTCACTCCTGTATATTTTTTCATTTCCAATAATATGATTTATGGGGTGATGATTATGAAAAAATACGCCGAAAAAGCCATAAAAGCTGCAAAAATAGCGGCGATATCGGCTGCTTTTCTGTACTTTCTCGGCGATACGGGAGCAGCTGCCGAGGCGGTAGGGGAGAGCATTCAGCGCTGCATAGATATCGTTATACCGTCCCTGTTTGCCATGATGATAGTATCCTCCATGATAACAGCAAGCGGTATGACAGCGCTTATGCCGCGCTGTCTCGGACGGCTCAGCAGGCTTGTTTTCGGCATCGAGGGCAGGGAACTGCCAGTATTCACCTTTGGCATGATAGCAGGCTATCCCGTGGGGGTGAAAATGCTATGCGAGGAGCGTTCCTGCGGCAGGCTTGACAAAAAACGGGCGGAGCTCCTTTCTGGGCTCTGCTTCGGAGCAGGTCCTGCCTTTATTTTCGGCTGTATCTCGCGGCAGCTCTACTCGTCACGCAGCGCAGGACTGGTCATACTGATATCAACAGTTTCCGCAAATATTATCCTTGCTCTGCTTCTGTCGGTGCCGCTGCGCAGAACTGCGCGGGCACAAAGTGCTCCGCGCAGTGTGAGCATATCGGCTGATATGCTCACTGACTGCGTCCTGCGCAGCGGCAGGGCTATGGCAGACATATGCATTATGATAGCGGCGTTTGCAGCCGCAAACGCCGCCCTTGCCCGAACGGGCGTGACGGCAGCAGCAGGGGAGCTTCTGGGGAAGCTCCCCGACCTCGACCGCATACGCGGCGAGGTATTAGTCGCCGCATTTTTAGATGTTACGAATATCAGCAAGCTGCCCTGCGGCGACTGGCTGCTGCTGCCGTATATCAGCGCCCTGACGGCGTTTGGCGGAGTCTGTGTTCTGCTTCAGCTAAGGGCGCTGACCGCAGGAAAGCTTTCACTGAAATACTTTATAATAATGAGAAGCGCAGCGGCGGTGCTGAGCTTCTTCATATGCAGGCTCATAATGCCTTTTTTTATGACGGGAGAAGTCACGGAGGTCCTGTCACCGCGGATAAGCAGCTCAGGGAACAGCTCCCCTGTGCCGTCGGTAATGCTTATCATAATGACAGTTATGTTAATGGTGGAATTTGGCGGCAAAAGCAGCTTACAGCACACAAAAAGCTTCTGAAAGTTGAATTATTTGTGTACAGTGCCAAAAATTGTGAAAGCTTGCAGAAAAGGCTTGATTTATTGTAAAAAGGTGGTAAAATATAATTAGCACTCAAAGATAAAGAGTGCTAAACTTGAATTGCTTATTAATTTTTCAGGAGGTATATATCATGACTATCAAACCTTTACAGGACAGAGTAGTAGTTAAAATGGTCGAGGCTGAGGAGACCACAAAGAGCGGTATCATTCTTTCGGGCTCTGCAAAGGAAAAGCCTGAGGTAGCCGAGGTCGTTGAAGTAGGTCCCGGTACTTCTGATGTTAAAATGGAAGTTAAAAAGGGCGACAAGGTGCTCATTTCCAAGTATTCGGGCACTAATGTAAAGCTCGAGGGCGAAGAGTTCATCATCGTTAAAATGGAAGACATTCTCGCAACAGTTAAGTAATGCATAATGAGTTGAGAGTGGAGAGTTGAAAGTTGAAAGTTAATGTATCGGCTTACGCCGATCAATTAAAAAGACTTTTAGATTTGTCCCCATAAGGGGACACCGCAACTCTCAACTCTTAACTCTCAATTCTAAACTATATTATAAAGGAGTTTTTTACAATGGCTAAGGATATAAAGTACGGCGAAGACGCAAGAAAGGCTCTTCAGGCAGGTATCGACAAGCTTGCTGATACTGTAAGAATAACAATGGGACCTAAGGGCAGAAACGTAGTTCTCGATAAGAAGTTCGGCGCTCCCCTTATCACAAACGACGGCGTTACTATCGCTAAGGACATCGAGCTCGAGGACGCTTTCGAGAACATGGGCGCTCAGCTCGTTAAGGAAGTTGCTACAAAGACCAACGACGCAGCAGGCGACGGTACTACAACAGCTACTCTCCTCGCTCAGACTATCGTTCGTGAGGGTATGAAGAACATCGCAGCAGGCGCTAATCCGATGGTTCTCAAGAAGGGTATCGCTAAGGCTGTTGACGTGGCTGTAAAGGCTATCGTCGAGAATTCAAAGACTGTACAGGGTACAGAGGATATCGCTAAGGTAGGTACAGTTTCTTCTGCTGACGAAAACGTTGGTAAGCTCATCGCTGAGGCTATGGAAAAGGTTACATCTGACGGTGTTATCACTATCGAGGAAGGCAAGACTGCTGAGACCTACAGCGAGGTAGTTGAGGGTATGCAGTTCGACAGAGGCTACATCTCACCTTACATGGTTACAGATACAGACAAGATGGAAGCTGTTTACGACGACGCTTTCATTCTTATCACAGACAAGAAGATATCTTCTATCCAGGAGATACTTCCACTTCTCGAGCAGATAGTAAAAATGGGCAAGAAGCTCGTTATCGTTGCTGAGGACGTTGAGGGCGAGGCTCTTACAACAATTATCCTCAACAACCTCAGAGGCACATTCAAGGTTGCAGCTGTTAAGGCTCCGGGCTTTGGCGACAGACGCAAGGAAATGCTCAAGGATATCGCAGTTCTCACAGGCGGCGAGGTGATCTCCTCTGAGCTCGGTCTCGAACTCAGCGAGACTACTATCCAGCAGCTCGGTCAGGCTAAGCAGGTAGTTATCCAGAAGGAGAACACTATCATCGTTGACGGCGCTGGCGACAAGAAGGCTATCGAGTCAAGAGTTCACCAGATCCGTGCAGCTATCGAGACTACAACATCTGATTTTGACCGCGAGAAGCTTCAGGAAAGACTTGCTAAGCTTGCAGGCGGTGTTGCAGTTATCAAGGTCGGCGCTGCTACAGAGATCGAGATGAAGGAAAAGAAGCTCCGTATCGAGGACGCTCTTGCAGCTACAAAGGCAGCTGTTGAAGAGGGTATCGTAGCAGGCGGCGGTACAGCATTCGTAAATGCTATGCCTGCTGTAAACAAGCTCGTTCCTACACTTGAGGGCGACGAGAAGACAGGCGCTAAGATAATCCTCAAGGCTCTTGAAGCTCCTGTACGTCAGATAGCTGAGAACGCAGGTCTTGAGGGCAGCGTTATCGTTGACAAGATAGTACGTTCACGCAAGGTAGGCTACGGCTTCGACGCATACAACGAGGTTTACACAGACATGATACCTGCCGGTATCGTTGATCCTACCAAGGTAACAAGAAGCGCACTCCAGAACGCAGCTTCTGTAGCTTCAATGGTTCTTACAACAGAGAGCCTTGTTGCTGATATCAAAGAGGACACACCTGCTGCTCCTGCAATGCCAGCAGGCGGAATGTATTGATAATCAGCTTGCTGATTATCAATTCGGAATTCGGAATTATAAAAATAAGGCGAACCTTTCGGTTCGCCTTTTTATTATTTTATATTCAGCTCATCAAACGCTTCCATAAGGAATGAAAACTCCTTGGGCAATTCATTCCTGAAATTATTATCACAGTTTATATGCCTGATATTATCAGCCGCAGCGTTTTTTTCATTGTCAACGGTGATCTTATATATATCCAGATATGCAGGACTTCCGCAGTCACTTTCCAGAATGCATACATATGCAGTTCCTGTTTTATTGGCTTTGAATGTATATCCGAATTTTTCATGGATATGCGAGTGGTAGTAAGGCTGGTCTGTCTCCGTTAAAATGCTGTCATTAGCAGGGACAAAAACACTGCCTTTATATTTTATAGTGCTTCTTTCAGTGCTTCTGACGATTATATTACCGTTTTCATCTTCTTCTGCAAGGACATAGTTTGATTTGCTTCCCATTGAGCCTGTACCGTTGTTCAGTATGGTGACCGTATCTTTTTTTACTTCAAGACATGGGATATTATTGAAATTATGTGTTTTTACAGCGTCATAAGCAAATATACTGCCTGCAATTAACGCAAATACTCCAAGAGGGATAAATGACAATACGATTCGCTTTTTGTTCTTTTTAACACAGCCGATTATCAGAAGTATCAGCCATAAGGCTCCGCAGACTGCGCCCACAAAAAGAAGCGTTAGATATATCATTAATGCCGTTCCGTCCATTTTACGACCTCCTGATTATAACTTATTACATATATTAGTTATTATACAGCCAAATGAATGAATTGTCAATTTAAAATGCCTGAGCGCTCTGGCTGAGAAAAAACAGATAAAAGTCTCTGGAAATGGGTTCGGGGGAAGCCTTTCCTCAGAAAGGTTTCCCCCGATAAATAAATATAAGTTCCTATATGAGTATCACGGTTAAAGTACAGGCTTTTTAGTCGTCAACAATTGTACTTTTGAATTCGGCGACTCTTGCTCTGTCGCCGTGGCAGTCGACTTCTATCTCGTCGTTTCTGATAAGTCTTGCAATAGAATAGAACATTACCGCATATGCTACCGCATTTACAAGGATACTGAAATATATTCTTATTCCGAGGATATTTCCCAGCATTCCTGCAAACATCATAGCTATGCATATGATTATCATCATTTCCAGCTTTTTCTTGTCCTTGTCAAGCTGTAAAAAGGTAAGGCATACAAAGCCCGATACCGCAGAATGGAATATTGCCAGTGCTCTTGAATATGGGTGATAGAATTCAAATCTGAATGCGTTTATCTCCAGCACCATCATTACTGCTTCGAGGATTATATAAAGAGTAAGGCATATCTTCATAAGACCTCTGAATCTGATAGACGAGGATATGAGCCAGTCTCCGAATATAAACGCTGCAAAGCCCGAAAACTCCGTAGCATATGCTATATATTCGAGTATCGTGGATAATGCCGAGCCTGCTTCATAGGTCGTGTAAAAGATAAAGCAGACTATGCTGAAAGCAAGAAACAGAAGATTTCCGATAATGCAGAATTTTATTCCGCTGTTTAGACGTTCATGCATGGCAAAGCTCCTTAACCGAGAGCCTTGAGTGCTCTCTGTCCGATATCCTTTCTGTAGTGAGCTCCCTCAAAGCTTATCTTTGAAACGCCCTCGTAAGCCTTATCAAGTGCAGCCTGCAAGCTGTCGCCCTTTGCGGTAACACCGATGACTCTTCCTCCGTTTGTGAGGAACTTTCCGTCGTCGGAGAGCTTGGTGCCTGCATGGTATACGAAGCAGCCCTCTACCTGTCCCTTTTCGTCAAAGCCGTTCATGACTATGCCCTTGGGATAGCTCTCAGGATAGCCGCCGCTTGCCATAACTACGCAGGCGCAGCTGCCCTTGTGCCACTTGATGTCTACCTTGTCAAGCTCATGGTTGTAGATAGCCTCGAATATCTCGTAAAGGTCAGCGTCAAGCATTGGGAGAACAACCTGTGTTTCGGGATCGCCGAAGCGGCAGTTGTACTCGATGACCTTTGGTCCCTTTGGAGTTATCATAAGTCCGAAGTAGAGACAGCCCTCAAAGGTGCGTCCCTCTGCGTTCATAGCGTTCATAGTTGGAATGAATATCTTCTCCATGCACTCCTTGGCGATATCCTCGGTGTAGCAGGGGTTAGGCGAGATAGTTCCCATACCGCCTGTGTTGAGTCCCTTGTCGCCGTCGAGAGCGCGTTTGTGGTCCATAGATGATATCATAGGTACCATTGTTTTGCCGTCTGTGAAGCTGAGAACGGATACCTCTGGACCTGTGAGAAATTCCTCTATAACTATACGTGCGGAGCTTTTTCCGAATTTGAGCTCGTCGATCATCTCATGTACAGCGGCAACAGCCTCCTCCTCGTTCTGAGCGATGATAACGCCCTTTCCGAGAGCAAGACCGTCAGCCTTGATAACAGCAGGATAGCTGTTCTGCTCTTTAAGATAAGCTATAGCCTTGTCGGATTCAGTGAAGACCTCGTAAAAGGCTGTAGGGATATTGTACTTCTTCATGAGCTCCTTTGAGAATACCTTAGAGCCCTCTATGATAGCGGCATTTGCCTTTGGACCGAAGGTCATGAAGCCCTCTGCCTGCAAAGCGTCTACCATACCGAGTACAAGCGGATCGTCGGGAGCAACAACTACCATATCGGGCTTGAGCTTCTTTGCGAGAGCAACAACGCCGTCGACATCTGTAGCGCCTACATTGAAGCATTCAGCATACTTTGAGATACCGCCGTTGCCGGGTGTGCAGTAAAGCTTGCCTACCTTGGGGCTCTCAGCCAGCTTCATGATAATGGCGTGCTCGCGTCCGCCGCCGCCTACTACTAATACGTTCTTCATTGGGAAATTCCTCCTGTATATTTAAGATAAAGTATCTTCCGTGTTGATATTTTCGCCGTTATATGGCGGATATGTTGGCTTTTCAGCGCCGTTGTAAAGCTCTATGGCTCCGTAGCAGTAAAGAATTATCGTTGCGGCAGTTGAAAGCAAGCCCGTAACAGTTCTCGGAATGCTCAAGCTGCTTATAAGCGCGACCTCATTCGCTGATGTTGTAATACCTATTATCAGACTTGCCGCATAGGAGAAGACCGATGAAAGCAGTGAAAAACCTGCCGTAAGGATAATAGTTTTCAGTCCGCGCTGCTTCTGCATATCCTTTTTGCCGAGATTATAAAATGCCAGTATGCATTTCGGCAGAAGCGCGATGAGAAGCTGAATTACGGAAATTATTATTGCACGTGAGGAAAGCTTTTGGTCCGTTAGGAGACCGTTGTAAAACATCATGCGAAAAAGCTTTTGCAGCGGCTCACAGCATAATATGAGCATATCCAGTACAAATTTTATCACAAAAAATGTGGCTGCCAAACGCAGCGCAGTATTTATGCTGTGTCTTTTTTCCATTAGTATTCTCCTTATGCAGGGCTTTCAGCGCTATTTAAAGCTCCGCCGTATATCTCCACAGCGCCGCAGCAGCATAACATGACAAGCGCTGTACAGCTAAGTATCGACGTGAAGCTTCTCACGGAATTGATAGACGATATCATGGATATGACATTTTCACCGTATTTATTTGAAAGGGATAAAATAACGGTATGGTGCAGTATTGCAGAGGCAAGATAATCTGCGAAAAACATCAGTCCTGATGTTGCAATGGTTATAATGCCTCTTTTTTGTTTCATATCAGTTTTGGTATAGTTTACCGCAGCAACTATTCCTATGGGAACAGAAATTATTATAGCTTCGATAATAAGCCACATTTTTATATCCATTGGCAGAATGTCCTGCTGAAACTTTTCGCCGAAAAGTGCTGTATGCACCGAATAGTAATTGTTCAGTACAAAGAATATGTCCAGCGCCAGCTTTGTGATAGAGAAAAGAACAGCAACGATTTGTGTGACTCTTAGTATATTCGGTTTTGACATTGTTTCTCCTTTATTCTGTTGGATTTATTTGTATTTCAAGTGCTTTACGTGTCTGTCCTCGTCTATTCCGAGAGCGGCAGCAGTGCAGACCAGCACAAGAGCTCCCACAAGGAAAATGCCGAGGAAGAAATTTATATATTCAGTGCGCTGAATGAGCCAGCCCTCTGAGATATACTTGGTCATTGAAGAATGTGAAATGAGCAGGGCTATGATATGCTCGGCAATAAAGCCTGCTATCCAGAGAGCAGGAGCGGCTTTAAGGGTGCGTTTGCACCTCTTTGCCGAAAACGCCCAGCCCACACAGCTGAGTATGTATATTATGAACGGGAGCCATACTGCTTCGGAAATACACAGCAGAGCCTTGCATTTTCCTGATATCATCATTTCCGGGTGGACGGGGACATAGTCGTCGCCCGAGCCTGTGAAAAGTCCGAATATGCCGCCTGACAGCAGATACATCAGTACAGACAGCACCATATAAAGACCGCACAGAAAAGCGGCGGCTATATAGAGCTTTTCAAGCTTTATGGAATTATAGTTTCCCATTATATCCCCCCCTGAAGCGATATAATACGCAGTATTTATCCCATGTTTTGCATATACAAGTATAGTATAACACAGTACGGGGAATTTTTCAAGAGCTTTATTGAGTTATTTTCACCGTCTGCGATAGGGGAGATAACGGTGCTTTAATTGGTTTTTATACTTCCGAGGAGTTCTGATAGCTTGCTCTCGACATAGCCGAAATTGGTGCTCTCGGCGTATGCGCAGAGGTACTTGCCGTTAAAATCAGCAAAATAAGTCCTGCCGTGGGTATTGTCGTCTATAGCCCATTCGTAGTAATAGAAGGTCATTGCCGAGGTAGCAGCCGCTCCCGTAAAGACGATATCCTTATTATCAGCGTTCATAACGATGTCCTGAGCGCTTTTGCCGCCGTGGTCGTCGTCTGATACATAGACGCTGATACCGCAGGTGTTTATCTCCTTATCCACAATGAGCTGCAAGTCGCAGGCAGCTTCGCTGTTATCGCCGTTCCATTTCCAGATGTTCGGATCTGCATACAGCGAAAAGCCTTCGCCGCTGTAGGTGCCGTTTTCGTACTTGGCGCCGCTGTGGACGTTTTCCGTCATAATGACATCTGATGCGGTTTCCGTTGAGCTTTCCGAAGAGGTGGGAGCAGCCTTCTTTTCCATACAGCTGCTCATTGCGAACAGCAGCGAAGCAGCCATAAAAGCTGTTATCCTGTATTTTTTCATAATATCTCTCCATAGTAAAGGCTGCGGTCATATCCTGACCGCAGCCCGTAGGTCATTAGTGGTGGAACAGGCGGATACCTGTGAATGCCATTGCGATGTTGTACTTGTTGCAGGTCTCGATAACGTTGTCGTCACGGATAGAACCGCCGGGCTCTGCAATGTACTCAACGCCTGACTTCTTAGCACGCTCGATGTTGTCGCCGAATGGGAAGAAAGCGTCTGAACCGAGGCAAACGCCTGTGTTCTTGGCAAGCCATGCCTTCTTTTCCTCGCGTGTGAATACGGCAGGCTTAACCTTGAAGATACGCTGCCACTCGCCCTCGCGGAGAACGTCCTCGTACTCGTCGCCGATGTAAACGTCGATAGCGTTGTCGCGGTCTGCGCGGCGGATATCGTCAACGAACTGGAGTCCCATTACCTGTGGGGACTGTCTCAGCCACCAGTTGTCAGCCTTCTGACCTGCAAGACGTGTGCAGTGGATACGGGACTGCTGTCCTGCACCGATACCGATAGCCTGTCCGTCCTTTACGTAGCAAACGGAGTTTGACTGTGTGTATTTAAGAGTGATAAGAGAGATAAGGAGGTCGTCCTTCTTGTCGTCTGGGATATTCTTGTTCTCTGTAACAACGTTAGCGAGGAGCTCGCGGTTGATGTCAAGCTCGTTGCGTCCCTGCTCGAAGGATACGCCGTAAACCTGCTTTGTCTCGATAGGAGCAGGCTTGTAGTTTTCGTCCATTTTGAGAATGCAGTAAGTGCCCTTTCTCTTGGACTTGAGAATTTCCAGAGCCTCGGGCTCGTAATCGGGAGCGATAACGCCGTCTGATACCTCGCGCTGTATCATCTTTGCTGTGCAGACGTCAACCTTATCTGAAAGAGCGATGAAATCGCCGTAAGAGGACATTCTGTCAGCGCCTCTTGCTCTTGCGTAAGCGCTTGCAAGGGGAGTGAGCTCGCCAAGGTCGTCTACCCAGTATATCTTCTTGAGGTCATCGCTGAGCGGTCTGCCGATAGCAGCTCCAGCAGGTGAAACGTGCTTGAATGAAGTAGCTGCGCACATACCTGTAGCAGCTTTGAGCTCCTTGACAAGCTGCCAGCCGTTGAAGGCGTCAAGAAGGTTGATATAGCCGGGCTTTCCGCAGAGAACCTCAATAGGGAGCTCGCTGCCGTCAGCCATATAGACTCTTGAAGGCTTCTGATTCGGGTTACAGCCGTATTTTAACTGCATTTCATTTGACATTGTTAATGTCCTCCTTATAATAATTCATAATTCTTATGCCTTTTGATCTGCCTGATTGACTTTTCTTATCCTTTCAAGCTCTTTGCGGATATTGTCAGCCCAGTCTGCATCGTCGTTGCTTATACGGTACACACGGAAGCCATTGGCGATACCGTTTTCGTAGACGGACTTTTCGTCGTCCACATGGAGGTCTATGCGGTAAGCCGCAGGATATTTCGATGGGAAATTCGCCCTGCCCCTTGCCACTTCTTTTTCGTGGCGGACGGCGTTGACTATGCTGTCTATCCTTATGCCGTAATGCTTGAATATACCGTTGATATAGCGCTCCGTTCTGTTGGAGGTAGTGTATATCCACAGCTCTGTATCGGACTTGTTTATCTCCGTGAGAAGCTTCACAGCGCCCTTTCTCAGCTTATCCTTGTATAGCTTGTTATACGGGAATTTAAGCTCGGGCTCTGTGGGGACTTCCGCAGGATTTACGAACAGAGTTTCATCAAGATCAAATGATATTTTCATAATTATCAAGCCGAAAGGCGGCGTTATTACTTGTTCTTGTTTACGATACGTGTCTCCTCAGCATTTGTTTCGAGGTTCACATAGCGGACGAAAAGGGATACCTTGTTGTCAGCGTTGAGGCTGTTCCAGAGCATATCTGTGAACTGGTCGATATTGCCGCTGATGCCGACAAGCTTAGGCTCGCCCTCGAAGCTCGGGAGCGGATTGCCGTCGCCCATGTATGTGTGGATAAAGTGTCCCTCGCCTGCAAGGGGATTTGTGTAGCTGAATGTGTATCTCTGGCAGGAATCGGGATTGCCGTTAGCGCTCTTGAGGATAGACATTGCGTAGTTGAAGCCCTCCTCGCCGAAACGGAGTATACCTGAGATACGAGGTGTGAAGTTAGGAGCGTCGTCCTCGAATTCTCTTGTGCGGAGAGCCTGCTCAAAGGTGTACTGCTTGTCCATGAGCTCGTAGATAGTATCGGTCTGGTCGCCGTTTGTAACGATGAGCTTATTGCCGAGAACTCTTACGGGAGCGTAGATGATGAGGTGGGGATCAGTGAGCTTGGAGGGATCGAAAGCCTCTGTGCGGATACCCTTGCCGTCCTCAATGAATACGCGGTTGCGGCTGTTCTCGCTTCTGCCCATGATGAAGTAAGCAGTTACAGCGTACTTTCCGCAGTCGCTCTTACCGATGACGATACCTCTTCCTGGGTAAGCGTTTGTGCTGAGTTCCTTTGCTAAATCAAGCTTTTTCATAATAAATACTCCTTTCGGATTTTAATATCTTAAAATAAGTGAGAGCGTGAAGTCTGTCACAACTATCACCAGCAATATCAGCGTGATGATGTTGAGAGTTTTTTTCTTTGGCTTTGCAAGAAGCCAGTTGTAAAAGGGCTGGACGAAATACAGGAACAGCAGACCTCCCATGCCGAATCTTAGCGAGGGGGAGAGAGCTATCCTTGCCTGAAAGTTGATATCGTAGTCCGCATAGGTGTCCCACGGCCAGCCGCCTGTGAAGAATTCGAGGACGTATGTGCCTGCAAGCTCTACCGCAGTAGCCACAGCCATACTTCCGAAGAATATTATAAAGGGACGGGATATCTGCAAAAGGCGTCCGCCCTCTTTTTTCATCAGCTTGCCGAAAAACAGCAGGAACAGCATTGCTCCCACCGCGTATATGGGACAGTATGGACCGTACATTATGCCGAGGTTGGTAAAGCCCCATTTGTATACGACTACTTCGAGGAATACCTCGTAGCACCAGCCCAGTATGGCATACAGCCAGAAGCATATGAACATCTTCTGGATAGTTTGTTTTTCCAATAATTCCTTTATTTTTGTCATAGCCTTACAATGTGATGTATGAACACAGCGGCTTCTGCCAGCTTAGGTGTATAGCCTGTTGCCTTTGTGAATATGAAGTCCGTCAGGACTATCACCAGCACCGCAAGGGTGATGATATTGAGAGTTCTTTTCTTTGGCTTTGAAAGGAGCCAGTCGAAGAATGGCTGTACAACATACATGAACAGCATACCGCCAAGTCCGAAGCGGACAGAGGTACTGAGGGCGATACGCGCCTGAAAGTTGTACTTGTACCGCGCGTAGGTCTGCCACGGCCACGAGCCTGTGGTGGCTTCAAGAATGTAGGTAGCGGCAAGCTCCACCAGAGTCGCCACAGCCATACAGCCGAGAAAGATGAGCAGCGGCTTTACGATATTCAGCCATTTTACGTCCTTTTTCTTCATGAGCCAGCCGAAGCACAGCAGGAACAGAAGCGCTCCCACGCCGTATATGGGACAGTAGGGACCGAACATATTGCCTCTGTTGTGAAATCCCCAGCGGTAGACCACTGTTTCGAGGAATACCTCGTAGCACCAGCCAAGAACCGCGTACATCCAGAAGCATAGAAACAGCTTCTGAATGGTCTGTTTTTCCAATAATTCCTTTATTTTTGCCATGATTTTACTTTACGAAAGCCTTGCCGCCGATTATCTCTATCCTGTCCTGACAGAAAAGGGATACAGCCTCGGGGAGTATCTTCCACTCAGCCTGTTCCATTATGCGCTTTTGGAGTGACTCGGGAGTATCACCGTTTTCTACGGGGACAGCTTTCTGTATTATTATTGGTCCGCCGTCACACTCCTCGGTTACGAAATGTACCGTTGCGCCTGAGAGCTTCACTCCTGCCGCGAGAGCAGCCTCATGGACGTGCAGTCCGTAGAAGCCCTTTCCGCAGAAGCTGGGTATCAGTGCAGGGTGAACGTTCATCATTTTGTAGGGGAACGCCTTTACTACCTGTTTGTCGAGTATGGTCATGAATCCCGCATATACCACAAGGTCTGCCTTTTCCTCGATGAGAGCGTCGGTTACTGCCTTTGTGTAGGACGCTATGTCAGCGTACTCCTTACGCGGGATAACGCGGCTTTTTATGCCATTCTGCGCAGCCCTTTCAAGAGCGTACACGCCTTCCTTTGAGGAGATAACGCAGGTTATTTTTCCGCCCTTGATGATGCCTGACTTTTCGGCGTCGATAAGAGCCTGTAAATTAGTGCCGCCGCCCGAAACGAGCACGACTATATTCTTCATGAGGTTTTCCTCCTTTGTATAAAAGCGGCAGGTGATACTCAGCCGCTTATTCGGGGAACTGAACGTGTCCCTGTATTATCTCGGTATCGTCGTAGGACAGGGGGATATCCTTGTCTATTACCACCTGACCGTAAATATCGGTTATGCGGAATGTGAAAGGTCCCTTGCCCATTTCTCTGGTCTCGAAATAATTGTACGGGCGGCGCGGTATCTCAACGAATTCGCCGTCCTCATTGAGGTATTCCAGCTTGGTTATGGGGTAGCGGTGATTGCGCACCTGTACTCCGCACCAGAACTCTGTGCTGCCCTCTTTGTATTTGAATGAGATAGGAGCTGTTGCCGCGGTATCAAGGGGGATTATCTTCCAGCTTACGGGAACTCTGCCCTTCTCAACGGGAGCGATGAGGGGGAAAGCGTCCGTATAGAGGTCAAGGTCGCCCTTTTTGCCCTCGGGGAGCTCGTCTGTTACCAGCATTTTGATAGTGCCCAGCTCGCCTGTGACTTCAAGATAAGCGCCTGCAAGCTGTGCTTCGTTGTAGTCGGAGTGGTTCATAGCGACTATCCAGTAGTCGTGGGAAACGGGATCAAGCATAGCGTGACCGCCTGTATAGCCTCCGCCGTAGAAGGTACCCTCGCCTGTATGTACAGTGCCCTTGGGTTCGAGGATAGCGTCCTCGTCTATGGGCAGGTCGGGTATCTCGAATTCAGTGGGTATCTTGCCGTTTACGCCCAGCACGAACTTCTGGAGAGCATTGAGCTCGGCTCTTGATATCTCCTTGTTTTTACGGGCGGTTATAAGGTCAAAGCTGTCCACTCTGCCGTCGGAGTTATAATCCATATCTATCTGTGAAGCCGCTCCGCCGTATAAAGGCGACGCTGCAAGAATGGCGCAAACCATTCCCACAGCCGCAAATTTTACAAATTTCATAAACATCACCATACTTTAAAAATCTTCCAAATCCCATATCCCGTGGTGCTTGTAGTTTTTATTGTGAATTCGGATATTTTTGCGGTAATTGCTATGATGTTTGAAGTATCTCTTGCTTTATCAGCAGATGATAACGCCTTCCTCTGACTCGACAAGCTCGCCGAGAACGTAAGCGTCCTCGCCAGCTGCCTTGATAGCAGCGATAGCCTTGTCAGCGTCGTTCTTGTCAACAGAAACTATCATGCCGACGCCCATGTTGAAGGTGTTGAACATATCTCTCTCTGGGATATCGCCTGTTCTCTTGATGAGGTCGAAGATAGGGAGCACCTGTACTGCGTTTCTCTCGATCTTTGCAGCGAGGTTCTTGGGGAGAGAACGTGGTATATTCTCATAGAAGCCGCCGCCTGTGATATGAGAGATAGACTTTACCTTAACAGCGTCAAGAAGGCTCATTACAGCCTTTACATAGATGCGTGTGGGTGTGAGGAGGCACTCGCCGAGGGTAGTTCCGAGGTCGTCGAAGTGCATATTGAGGTTATGCTCGTTTACGTCAAAGACTCTTCTTACGAGAGAGAAGCCGTTTGAGTGAACGCCGCTGGACTTGATAGCGATGAGAACGTCGCCTGCCTTCTGGGTATCGGGCTGGAGGATCTTGTCCTTGTCAACAACGCCTACAGAGAAGCCTGCTAAGTCGTACTCGTCCTCGGGCATAAGACCTGGGTGCTCGGCAGTCTCGCCGCCGATGAGAGCGCACTGTGCCTGAACGCAGCCCTCTGCTACGCCTGAAACGATAGTAGCTATCTTCTCGGGGAAGTTCTTGCCGCAGGCGATATAATCAAGGAAGAACTGTGGCTTTGCGCCGCAGCAGATGATATCGTTTACGCACATGGCAACGCAGTCGATACCTACAGTATCATGCTTGTCCATGATGAAAGCCAGCTTTATCTTAGTACCAACGCCGTCTGTGCCCGAAACGAGAACAGGCTTGCTGATACCTGTCATATCCAGCTCAAAGAGACCGCCGAAGCCGCCGATGCCTGAAAGAGCGCCCTTTATCATAGTACGGGCGATGTGCTCCTTCATCAGCTCAACTGACTTGTAGCCTGCGGTAACGTCAACGCCTGCCTTCTTGTAGCTTTCGGAAAAACTGTTGTTCATTAATCTACCTCCATAGTCGCCTGTCTCCCTGCCGCAGGCAGGGAGACAGAATTATAGTTTCATTCTTTACCGTTCCAGCAATATGTGCAGAGCTTGCAGGCGTCAAGACCTACAGCCTTTTCTGTGCCCTCAAGAGTCTGGAATTCCAGTGAGGTAAGGCGGAGTCTCTTGCATATCTCATCTCTGAGTCTGCGTCCTCTGTCTGTTGCGGAATTGCTGTATTCCTCGATGTGTCTTACGCCTACAGGACCTTCAAATTCGTCGATTATCTGGCGGGCGATAAGCTCCATTTCGGAAGTGCTGCGTGAGAAGTTGAGGTACTTGCAGCCGTACATTATTGGTGGACAGGCAGAGCGCATATGTACCTCTTTAGCGCCGTGCTCGTAGAGAAACTCAACGGTCTCTCTCATCTGTGTTCCTCTTACGATACTGTCGTCAACAAAGAGGAGCTTCTTGCCGTTGATAAGCTCATGTACGGGAATGAGCTTCATTTTAGCTACCTGATTTCTCATGCTCTGGTTTGTAGGCATGAAGCTTCTCGGCCATGTGGGAGTATACTTGATGAACGGTCTTGCAAATGGTATGCCGCTCTTGTTAGCATAGCCGATAGCGTGAGGAGTGCCTGAATCGGGAACTCCGCAGATATAGTCAACATCGGGAAGTCTGCCGTTCTTGATGTCGTTTTCAGCCATTATCTCGCCGTTGCGGGTACGCATCACCTCAACGTTGACGCCCTCGTATACGGCATTGGGATAGCCGTAGTATGTCCACAGGAAGGTACATATCTTCATCTTTGAGGGATCGCCCTCGGCAATGGTCTTACATTCGTCGGCTGTGAGCTCGACTATCTCGCCTGCTTCAAGCTCCTTATATGTGGCATAGCCCAGCTTCTGGAAAGCGAAGGACTCGGTTGAAAGGCAGAAGCCGTCGCTTCTCTTGCCTATGATGATAGGAAGTCTGCCGAACTGGTCTCTTGCAGCGATAATGCTGTCCTTTGTGAGGATAATAAGGGACATAGTGCCCTCTATCTTCTCCTGAGCATAGCGGATACCCTCGACGAAGGAGTTCTTCTGTGCGATAAGAGCGCCGATAAGGTCGCCGGAGTTGATATTGCCGCTGCTCATCGACTCAAAGTTAGCGCAGCCCTTTTCAAGGAGCTCGTCTACCAGCTTGTCGGCGTTGCGGATGATACCTACAGAGCAGATAGCGTAGATGCCAAGCTTTGAGCGCACGAGGATAGGCTGAGGATCTGTATCGCTGATACAGCCGATACAGAGCTTGCCTCTCATATTTGTTACGTCATTCTCGAACTTTGTACGGAAAGGAGAGTTTTCAATGCTGTGGATATTTCTCTGAAAGCCGTTCTCCTCAGACCATGAGGTCATACCGCCGCGTCTTGTACCGAGATGTGAGTGATAGTCTGTTCCGAAGAATACGTCGGTAACGCAGTCGTTTTTAGAGGCTGCACCAAAAAAACCGCCCATATATTACTCTCCCATAAGTCTCTTCATGATTTCCTGATATGCTTCTTCAACGCCGCCCATATCTCTGCGGAAGCGGTCCTTGTCAAGCTTCTCGTGGGTTGTTGAATCCCAGAAGCGGCAGGTATCAGGTGATATCTCGTCAGCGAGGATAATTGTGCCGTCAGCAGTCTTACCGAACTCGATCTTGAAGTCGATGAGGTCGATGTTGAGTCCCTTGAAGAACTTTACCATGAACTCGTTTACCTTGAAAGCATACTTTGAGATAGTGTCGATATCTTCCTTGGTAGCGATACCGAGAGCAAGTGCATAGTAGTCGTTGATGAATGGATCGCCGAGGTCGTCGTTCTTGTAGCTGAATTCAAGGATAGGGCAGAGGAGCTTCTTGCCTTCCTCAACGCCCATTCTCTTTGAGAAGCTGCCTGCTGCAACGTTTCTGATGATTACCTCAAGGGGAACGATGGAAACCTTCTTAACGATAGTTTCACGGTCGCTGATCTCCTCAACGAGATGAGTGGGAACGCCTTCCTTTTCGAGCATCTTGAACATATAGTTTGTCATCTTGTTATTGATGACGCCCTTGCCTGAGATAGTGCCCTTCTTCTCGCCGTTGAACGCAGTTGCGTCGTCCTTGTAATCAACGATCACGAGGTTAGGATCGTTTGTAGCATAGACCTTCTTAGCCTTGCCCTCATAGAGCTGTTCCTTCTTTTCGATGTTTGACATTTTAAAATTCCTCCTTGAGAATAATAAATGAATGATTGTATATGCAATTCCGCATCATCGCGGAAATTGTAGGCTTAAAATCAATGCATAATGCTTAATTCATAATTATCGTATCGCTTATGCGATATTATTTAAATATGTCGCGAGGTGACACCGCGATCATGCATTATGAATTACGAATTATGAATAGTTATTGGAGCAGCATATCCGCTGCTTTTTCAGGCGTTTCTGCTATGAAGTCCGCCCCTGCTTCGGTGAGCTCCTCTATTGAGCCGAAGCCCCAGAGAATACCCATGCATTTCAGTCCTGTCTTATGAGCTCCGATAACGTCCTGTCTGCGGTCTCCTATCATGAGCACAGAGCTCCTGTCGGAAATACCTGCTTTTTCGAGAACGTACTCGATGACCTCGTCCTTGTCGTTGCGTGTGCCGTTTATATTGGCTCCGCCCACTATTTCAAAGAACTGCGACAGTCCGAATCTGTCAAATATGCGCACCGCGTATACCTCAGGCTTGCTGGTGGCGACCATTATCCTTTTGCCGCCGTCTCTGAGCCTTTTCAGCATTTCGGGGACTCCCTCGTAAACGCGGTTCTCGAAGAGCCCCACGGTGGAGTACCTTTCGCGGAATATCCTGACAGCCTCGTTTACCTGCTCCTCGTTCATGCCGCAGAACTCCGCAAAGGAGCGGTACAGCGGCGGTCCGAGAAATTTATTCTTATCCTCGGGGATATCAAAGCCCATGCGCTCTAAAGCGTATTCAAGGCATCTGACTATTCCCTCGGTTGAATCGGTAAGAGTGCCGTCAAGGTCGAATAAAAGGGTATCGAAATTATCTGTCATGTATCAAGCTGTATATCGAACCAGTCGTCGGTGGTCCTCATTGTCCACTCGATAGCCAGTCTGCGCTCGTAGACTATATCACTGTCGAGGTCTCCCACAGCCCAGTCGCTGTCGACGTGGTTGTGGTGGTCGCAAGCCCAGTCATAGCGGAAATAGAGGTCAGCCATGTCCAGTATCTCGTCAACGCTTCTCAGACTGCACTGAGCCTTGAAATCCTCAAAGCTCTCGCACTGTGAAACGAACCTTATAGCCTTTTCGCAGTCGCATATCTTTCCTGCGTCTGTGATATCGTCTACAAGTCCCAGTATCCAGAACAGTGCCCAGCAGCACTCGTACTCCCAGACTACCTCGACCAGGTCTTCCTTGGAGGCTCTTTTCTCCATGACAAGCGTTTCATACTTGTTAAGACATTCCTCGACGCCGAAATATACCATAAGGCGCTTGAATTTCTCAATGCCCTCGGGATTCTTGTCGCTGAGCTCGATAGCTGACTGTGTTGAGAGCAGAGCGGCTATCGCACGCCTGCATATGTCGTCAAAGCTTCTGAGCTTTACCTCTGAAGCAGGCTTTATAGGGGGGATCTCCTCCTGAAAGCCTATGCCTTTTTCGGTGAGTATCCTCTCGGAATTAGCTTTTCTTTCTTCTGGTGTCATGAATAAACCTCCTTTTGCAGTGAAATATGATGTCGTTTATACCTTAAAGAGCAGCTATCTGCTCCTGTAAAGCTTTGTCCTTGGCGATAACGCCCTCAGCCATTGCCTTCTTCTCGGCAGCAAGCTTTTCAGCCAGCTCCTCGTCGGCAAGAGAGAGCATCTGTACAGCGAGTACAGCTGCGTTCTTTGCTCCGTCGATACCAACAGTAGCAACAGGTACTCCGGGAGGCATCATAACTGTAGCGAGGAGAGCGTCAACTCCCTCGAGAGCTTTTGACTTCATGGGTATGCCGATAACTGGGAGAGTTGTGTGACCTGCCACAACGCCTGCAAGGTGAGCAGCCATGCCTGCTGCGCAGATGATAGCGCCGAAGCCGTTTGCTCTTGCGTTTGAAGCAAATTCGCAAGCCTCAGCAGGAGTTCTGTGAGCGCTCATTACGCGGCACTCGAACTCTACGCCGTACTTCTTGAGCTCTGTGAGAGCTGATTTTACAACAGGGAAGTCGCTGTCGCTTCCCATGATAACTGCAACTTTTTTAGCCATGATTTTTTCTCCTTATTTATCTTTCTATAGAACGCGAGACGATCATCTCGTTCACGCCGCTTTCCTTACCCCACAGGTCTGTGCCGTATATAGCCCAGAGCTGGTCGGAGCCGTCACTCCATGATATTTCGTCCTTTATGCCCTTGCCTGAGTATTCTATGGGACGCTGTCCGTCACCGTAGTCGGCGGTGAGCTTTTCAATGACCTTTGCATAGCCCTCTGCAAGCTTATCTTCGCCGTATGGGTGTTCTGACTCATCCACATTGCCTACAGCGCCGATGTGATAGCCGCAGCATATGAGCTGTTTGCTCTCACTGTCAAACTCTGCGAACATATATCCGCTGAGCCCTGTGCCGAAAACTTCATCGGACGCAAAGCTGTAATCGTATTCCATTGAATTGTAGCGCACATCTGATTTGTAGTCGTAATTCTCACCTATAATGGAGAAGACTTCATCTTCTGTCATGCCTGTGCGGAGCTCCGACAGTACATTTATGCCTGCTGCGGCGTTGTTTTCCGCGGGAGCTTCCGAAGTTGTTTCGGGAGCGGCAGCAGTCGGCTCGGCAGTGGTTTCCACAGCTGTCTCGGAGGTCTCCTCGGCGGTGGTGGTCTCAGCCTCGGTGACTGTTGTGCTTTCCTCTGTCTCAGCAGCAGGATCGTTTATTTTTCCGCAGCCTGCTGTCATAAGCAGAGCGGCTGCGGCGATAAATGCAAGCTTTCTTTTCATATTTTTTCCTTTTTATCAGTTCTCCTGCGGCTCTGTCTCAGGCTGAGCTTCGGGAGCAGGTATTGGATAATCGGGCTTTTCATCGATGAAATAGCCTGATATCAATTTTAAGTCGTCCTCTGAGCTGCCTGTGAACATGATAACAGCCTCATATTTTTCTTTAAGGCGCTTAGGCTTGTTCTCCTCATTCTTGTAGGTGATACCTGTGAGTGCTTTCAGAGTGACCATGTACTGCGGCAGTTTGCCGCTTGACGGTGCTGATGTCACCGTGATATCCGATAAGCCGATAAGCTTTTTTGTTGTTACCCTTTTTTCATCGGGGAAAAGGCAATGGAAATCCTCCTTTGAGGAGATATCCATTTCGGAAAGCAGATTTTCGGCTTTCTTTGCGTCTCTTTCGTAAGCAAATTCAATGTATTTTTTTACATTTTCGTTTATCTTTTCTATCATGGGCACTGTAAGTCCCGAAGCCTTTACATTTATGCTGTAGTCGCACTTCAGAGCTTCGCCCGTTATAACGGCATTCTTGAAAACGAACACCGAGTTTTTCACAAGATATGTATATGAGCCGCTGCCTGCTGTGACAGTGAGCTCGCCGCTGTTGTATTCGCAGCTGTCCCATGCTCTTGAAAAGCAGGGGGAAAAGTCGCTGTTATAGACGACAGAGGATTTCTTGTCGGCAGCGTGAGCTATGTATATCACGCGCTCGGCACTGGATATGAGGTCTATATTCGAGTAAACAAAGGGAACAACGATATTTCCCTCATAGTCAATGCAACCGAAGAGCTCCTTGCCGCGGATACGCTTTGAAGCGATACATCTGTCCTTATTGTTGGTGAACCTTATGCTCTCCCATTCGGGAGAGACTATAATACGTTCACTGCTGTCGATGATACCCACAAGTCCTTCGCCATTCTTGAAAGCACGGTTGCCCGAGGAATCAAAGTTCAGCCTTTTTTCGATGTCGTTCTGCGATTTTTGGCTGTCTGCGCTCTTTTCCGTTCTGGAGTAAAAGCGCGTGATAGCCACTGCAAGCACGATGATGCCGATAAATAACAGGGAGACTATGAGTCTTGTCTGCTTATTCATTATCTCAAAGCCTCCTTACGGTCACTTGCTCTCATTTTCGGGAGCACTGCCGCCTGCCTCGGGAGCTGACTTCTGAGCCTCAGCCTTGCGCTGACGGTAGAGGTCCTCGGTCTCCTTAGTTATATAGATAGGACGATTTTTCGTCTCAAGATAAGTCTTTGAAAGGTACTGTCCGAGAATACCTACGCTGAAGAGCTGCAAGCCGCTGAAAAGGAATATGAGGCACAGCATGGTGGGATATCCGTCGGGAGCGTCCAGCCAGCCGAACATTGACCTGATGATAGTGATGACTATCAGCACGAATGCTATGAAGCAGGTTATGATTCCCAGCAGCGAGGCGATAGCCAGCGGAGCTGTCGAGAACGCCATGATACCCTCAAGGGAGTACTTGAAGAGTCCCCAGAACGACCATGAGGAAGTACCTGCGGGGCGCTCTACGTTCTCGTATTCGATATATCGGGTATTGAAGCCTACCCAGCTGAATATGCCCTTTGAGAAGCGGTTGTACTCGGTCATATCGAGGATAGCGTCAACCATCTGTCTGGTCATGAAGCGGAAATCCTGAGCGCCGTCCACTATCTCGGTCTGGGATATCTTGTTCATTATTTTATAGAAAAGTCTTGCGAACCATGAGCGCACCTTTGACTCGCCCTGTCTGCTGACGCGGCGTGTGGTAGCGCAGTCATACTCGCCGCTGCGTACATAGCTGTACATCTTGGGCAGGAAAGCAGGGGGGTGCTGGAGGTCTGCGTCCATAACGACAACGAAGTCGCCCTTTGCGTTTTTCAGACCTGCGTACATACCTGATTCCTTGCCGAAATTACGGGAGAATGAAATATATCTTACCCGCTTGTCCCTTTCCGAGAGAGAGCGGAGAATGTCAAGAGTGGTATCCTTTGAACCGTCATTGATGAAAAGATACTCAAAGGTAAGCTCGGGGAAATCCTTTGACATCTGGTCGGTCACCTTGGTTATCTCTTCGTAGAACATGGGCAGGACTTCCTGCTCATTATAGCATGGAACTACTACTGAAACGAGTTTCACGTTTTTTCCTCCTTCAAAGAAGCTGTGACAGAGTTTGAAAAGCCGTTTCCTTATCTGCCAATACACTATTAATAATACAACAAAATCCATGATAATGCAATAGCAAAATGTATGATTTCATAATTTTTTACACCTATGTAAAATAATGACACATAAGGGAGCGGTTTTTGGTCTATCTGATAGTCGGGCAGGAGGTAAAAAACAAAAAAATAACGAAATATGGCGTATTTGCGTATGTTATTATTTGTATAATTTACCTTAAACAAAGTATGGAATTTCTGACAAAAAAATCAATAACGATTTGTTATTTTCACCGAAAATTTTAAAATCGGTATAATTTTTGCGTTCATTTTTGAAGAAAGTGTTGATTTTTTTTGAAATGTCATGTATAATATACTTGTATAGTTGTTCGCGCTGCGGACGCTTCGCAAGGCGGTGATGTCAGATCATTAAGCGAAGCCCTGCGGCGATGTGGGAAATCGGCGTTCCGCTGCCGTAAAAGCGGAATATGCGGCGTTTGCTGCGGTTGGGAGAGAGGAATATGGATATAACACTGGTAACATCTTCGTTTGACAAGCTGGTTCACGGAACCGAAAACGAAAAGAAAACAGGCTGTGGTATCAACCTTCTGAAGCCTGAAAATGTAACTCGTTTCCACAGAACTTCGCAGATGACGGATCTGAAGGAGATAACCTGTGAGAAATGTAAAGCCAATCTGGCTAAAAAGCTTATAAAAGCTGACAAAAAGGAAATGGCTCTTCTTCTTAAAGAAGAGAAAAAGCGTGAAAAGCTCGGCATGAACGACGCAGGAATCGTTCCGCTGGGAAATACTACCGCAAGGATCACAAGAGATCCCGATGCTAAGAGAAAGGAAGAGGAAGCGAGAAAGAAGGCTCTTGAGGAGCAGAGAAAAGCAGCAGAGGAAAAACGTGCTGCCGAGGCTGCTGCCAAAGAAGCCGAGGAACAGGAGCTTTACGATCAGTTCCTTAATAAGGACGGAAAGACCGTTCCGGGCACAGGCGTTCCTATGGACGAAAGCCTTGCACAGTTTGCAATAAATGCTCCGAATAACGAAGCACAGGCACCTGCTCCTGCACCTGCAAACGCACCTGCTGCCGAAGACGATTTCCTCGCACAGTTTGCAATAAACAAGCCCGGCGATAATGCAGCACCTGCTCCCGCTGCTGCCGCTCCTAAACAGGACGATTTCCTTGCACAGTTCGCTATACCTGCTCCTGAGCAGACACAGAATACAGACACAACACCTTATTATAATGCACCTCAGCAGTATAATGCAGCTCCGCAGCAGCCTATGGGCGGCTACGGCTATGAACAGCCCGTTGTCCCCGAGCCTGTACCGGCTCCTCAGCCTGTACACAGCGACGAGGATATAATGAACCTGTTCTCGATAAACAACAGCGCTCCCGTACAGGAAGAGCCCGTATACGGTCAGCCCGTCATCTACGACGGCAGCCAGCCTCTTTATGACGCTCAGGGCAACCTTATACAGGGTGTCATAACACCTTTGGACGAGTATGCTGACGCTCCTGTGATGAATATTCCGCAGGATACAGCGTGGGATTATGTTGCAGACCAGTTCTTCGGCGGCGACGCTGCCGCACAGGGAAGTGCTGCAGCAGCTCCCGACGGCTATGAGAACGTTCAGCCCGGTGAAATGGCAGACCTTGATATCCCGACTATAGGAGACATCGCTGCTCCTGTTATCGACGATATCGGCGCAGCTATCGAGGCAGCTTCAAAGCCCTACGGTGGAGTTCCCGGCGGCTTGAATGCACCTGTTCTCGATGATATGGCTGCCCCTGTGAACAGTCAGCCCATTGATCCGAATACAGCTTATATGTACGGAGATATCCCGCTTGTTGAGGATATAGTAGCTCCCGAAAATGACGTGCTCCCGTCTGCTGCAAGCGTTGCGGCAGAGGCTCTCAGCGGAGCTCCTACAGTTGACGATATCACAGCTCCCGAGTTCGATGAGCTGCCCTCCGCAGCACAGCTTGCGGCAGAGGCTCTCAACGGAGCTCCTACAGTTGATGATATCACAGCTCCCGAATTCGACGAGCTGCCCTCCGCAGCACAGCTTGCGGCAGAGGCCCTCAACGGCGCTCCTAAGGTAGACGATATCGCAGTGCCTGAATTAGACGAGCTGCCCACAATTGAAGACATCGCTGCACAAGGTCTTGACGATATGCAGATACCTGTGCTTGATGATATAACCGCACCAATCTATAATGCGCCTTATATGGCAGAAGAGGAGTTTGAATTTAACATGAGCGATTATAATAATTTCGATGCTAACGCACAGAATACAGGTGCTGAGCAGCCAAAGCAGGCTCAGCCTCAGATAGTAAAGGTACCACAGTTTGCAGGCTATGACGCTAACAATCAGCCTGTATACAAGTACGTTCCAATGAGACTTATGGGCTATGACCAGAACGGCAAGCCTGTTTTCGCACCTCTCAACGCACAGCCTCAGCAGGCTGCACAGCCGCAGCAGGCAGCTCCTGCTCAGCAGACAGCAGCACAGGCTCAGAGAGCCGCAGCAGCTCCTGCTCCTGCACCTGCACCCGTAAAGTCTATCGTACCTAAGAAGCCTGTTCAGACAGAGGGCGTTCCTACAGCTAATATTTCCAAGATAGCTGTAAACCCACACGCAAAGTCAACATCACAGGCATTCATCAACGCTATTTCCAGCTCAAGAGAGTATGCTGACAAGAACCTCATCGAGACACAGGGACTTCAGGCTAACAGCCCTATCCTCAATTCTGTTGAGGACGTTCTCTCAACAATGGGCGATGACTCAGCAAGACAGAAGAAGCTTGCTCAGTCTCAGCAGAACGTGCCTGTATTCGACGAGTACAAGGCTCCTGCATCATCTTCCTACAACAGAAGAAACAATTCTTCTCCAAGACTTCAGCAGTCCTTCGACAAAGATGTTCGCTACATGACAAAGTCCGAGCTCAAGGCTAAGAAGAAGCAGGACAAGATCGACGCTAAGTTCAGAAAGGAAATGAACAAGAGAGGCTTCTGAGTCGGTCATTCACAAATGAAATGAGGAAAAACAATGGCAGAAAACAAGATCCTCGAGGAGCTGAGAGCTAAGCTCACAGGCTCTGACGAGGAGAATAGCAAGTTCCTCCGCGAGGAGGCAGAGCGCTTCGCCAAGCAGAAGAATGTGGAGGGCGTAGAAGCCGCAACACAGCTTCTTATCGAGCTTATGCCGCAGTCGCAGAAGGACGAGATAGAGAGACTTATCACCATTGACGGTGTGCGTCTCGACGAAGTGCATGAGAAGATAATAAAGCTCATAAAGGAAAAGAATACTGTCGAGGCTAAAGCCCTTGCAGAGAGACTTTACAAGAAAATAAAGCTGGATTACGGCGAGGGCGAGGAGAACAAGTTCGTTTCTCTCAGAAATCCCTTTGAGGATAACCTGTATCAGCTCAGATACAAGCCCGAGAAAACTCTTAACCGTACTCCCTTTGATTTCGCAACGTTTATCACTACATACGGCTATCTTATGGTGGAAACAGGCTCTGCCGTTGACGCTATCCCGATACTTGAGGACGCTATCGAGTACAATCCCGTTGATGTGGGACCAAGATTCGAGCTCGCAGAGGTCTACAAGCTTCTGAAAAACAAGAGAATGACTCTTGAAACATCGAGAGAAACTCTTAAATGTGCTTCCTCACCTGTGGCAATTGCGCGAGTTTACGCCAATGTAGGCTATATCCTTACAGATATGGGCGAGTATGACGACGCAGTGGCTTTCTATACTGCAAGCCTTATCTTTGCACCGCACCCTGCCATACAATATGAACTGAGAGACATCGCAAACCGCAAGGGCAGTCATATTACCAAGCCTTCCCACGAGCAAATGGTCGAGGCTTTGAAGAAATATGACTTTGAATTCGGTCCCAACGAGGACGTTATCTCCGTAGCGGCTCAGCTTTCCGCGAATTATCTCATTGAACAGGACATACCGAATGCGCTTAAAGCTCTGAAAATGACCTATAACCTCACCCGTGACGAAAAGGTCAAGGAAATTATCCTCAAATACGAGCCTGACGCTAAAATGGCAGTTCCTGTACAGGAGGGCGAAAAGCCGAATATCACTCAGACGGTGAACGATTCTCCCGAGGAATAATGAATAATATCTCATCTCCTGCAGATAATAGCTGTGGGAGATGATTTTTTATGAGCAAAAACAAGAAGATCCCCGTGCCCGAGCCCGAAAGCGACGATGAATACATCTGTCCTGCGGCTTCATGGGGCGATAGGACGGGAATTATCCCGTATTCCGCAGAGGACATGATGGAGCGAGCCTCCTATGACGAGGTCTATCCGTTCCTGCCCGAACATGAGGGAGACTAAGCGAGGACGTGAGATATCACGTCCTTTTTTGTCGGAATATTGTAGGGGACGGCGTCCTCGACGTCCCGAGTTTGAAAATGTAAATACCGTATGTAGGGGCGAGTTCCGCTCGCCCGTGATGATAAGGCGATAACCGAGAAACTCCATAGGGGACGTCCTGCAAGAAAGAGCGTTCCTTAATGGGCTGCCGAGGACGTCAGCCCCTACATATGAACCGCTTTGTTTATATGCACAAATTTCCTACGCTGATTTATGCACTTGCAACAAAATTTGAAAAATGACTTTATTTATCACTTAAAGCATGATATAATATATCTTGTTAATTTAAGGCGAGATCTTTGAAATTTCAGTATTATAAGCTATAGGCAGCAGCTATAATTACTTAAAAAGAGGTGGCATATGAAAAACGGAGTTAAAATGCTGGACATTGCAGAAAAGCTGGGCGTCAGCGTTGTTACGGTCTCAAATGCTCTTGCAGGGCGCGACGGAGTAAGCGAGCAGATGAGAAAGAAGATCTGCGAGACAGCAGAGAAAATGGGCTATAAACCTTCAAATACCAAGAGCGAGAGAAAACGCCTTTCCATGTCCAAGGTCAGCAAAAACGTGGGTATACTTACCTCCGAGCGTTTCGTTGGCGCACGAGGTACTTTCTACTGGGAGCTCACCGCGAGTATCTCCAATCAGCTTGCACAGCTGAATATCTGCACGGTCTATGAGTGCGTGACCGCAGACAGCGAAACTAACGGTATACTGCCGAATATGGTCACTGACGGCAAGGTGGACGGCGTCATCGTTATCGGACAAGTCCACAGGAGCTACATAGAATGTCTGAAAAAGCTGACTATACCGCTGATGTTCGTGGATTTCTACGACAACAGGTACGATATTGACTCGGTAATTTCCGACAGCTTCAACGGCGGCTATATCCTCACGGACTATCTGGTGTCAAAGGGACACCGTAAAATAGGCTTTTTCGGTACGCTGAACGCTACCAGCAGCATCAATGACCGCTATCTGGGCTATGTGAAGTGCATTATGGAAAACGAGCTGGAATTCCGCAGGGAATGGATAATCGGAGACCGCAACGAAAAGGGTATACTCAACGAGAAGATAGACTTCCCCGAGGAAATGCCCACGGCTTTTGTGTGCAACTGCGACGAGACCGCATTCCGCGTAATATCGGCACTCAAGACCAAGGGAGTCCGCGTTCCCGAGGATATCAGCGTGGTGGGCTACGATAATTATACCGTTTCAAGTATCTGTATACCTACTATAACGACGGTTGAGGTAGACCTTACCAAAATGGCTGAGGTCTCCGTGAAGATAATGGCGAAGAAGCTGGCTGATCCGAAATACAGGGAGGGACGCCGCATAATCAGCGGTAAACTCATTGAAAAAGAAAGTGTGCTTGATATAAACGGAAGCTACAGTGAGGAGCGTCCAAATGCTTATTGAGAACTTTTTCGGACACCTGCGGACTGTGCTCCACCACCGTCATACGGTCTTTATCCACTGCGTAAAGGCGGGTATACCGCTGAGGGGCTTGTTACATGACCTGTCGAAATTCTCGCCGACGGAGTTTATCCCCGGAGTGAAGTATTATCAGGGAGACCGCAGTCCCAACGAGCGTGAGCGCGAGGTGGACGGCGCTTCAAAGGCTTGGATGCACCACAAGGGCAGGAACCGTCATCACTTCGAGTACTGGACGGACTACAACATGAAAACGAAACGGCTCGAACCCGTGAAAATGCCCGATATATTTATATTTGAGATGTTCTGTGACCGTGTTGCGGCTTCAAAGACCTATAACAAGGAGAAGTACAACGACTCGATGCCGCTGGAGTATTTTCTCAGAGCAAAGCCGCGCCGTATCATCGAAAAAACGACGGCGGCGAAGCTGGAATTTCTGCTGACGATGCTTCGTGATAAGGGCGAGGACGAGGTGTTCCGCTATATCCGCCGACACGTCAGAAAGAGCCGTTAGCCTTTAGCTGTAGGGGACGGCGTCCGCGACAGCCCATTAGGGGACGCCTTGCGAAGCGCCTTCGTTTTTTCGGGGCGCTGCCTCTGACCTTACCGGTACGTCCCCTCTGTCCTACGGACATCTCCCCATCTTATGGGGAGTCACTCCGCCAAAGGAACACAGTCCCTTTGGAATCCCTTTCATGGTTTCGGCAAATCTAATTCACTAATCACTAATTACTAAAACGGACGCCGTGGGGCGTCCTCTGTATTTTTGAGAAAAGGAGGGAGAACATGAACCCGAGACTGCCGTATCTGCGCGAAAAGACCGCTAAGCTGACAACGTCCCCTGGGGTGTACATCATGCGCCGCAAGGACAGCTCCATAATCTACATCGGCAAGGCGAAAAATCTCCATAACCGCGTGAGCAGCTACTTCCGCGAAAATCCCGACCACGCTCCAAAGGTCGCAGCTATGGTCTCCAACGTCTACGACTACGATTTCATCGTTACGGACAGCGAATACGAGGCTCTGCTGCTTGAATGCAGTCTCATCAAGCAGCACAAGCCAAAGTACAATATCCTCCTGAAAGACGACAAGGGCTACCACTATATCCGAATTTCCGACGAGGAGTACCCTCGCATAACCAACGAAAAAAACACCAAGCAGAGCGGACGTTACCTCGGTCCCTATACCAGCGGCTTCATCACAAAGGAGGCTGTCAACGAGGCGAACCGTGTTTTCATGCTGCCCACTTGCAGGCGTAAATTTCCGCAGGATTTCGGCAAAAGCCGTCCCTGTCTGAACTATCACATAAAGCAGTGCATGGGAGTATGCCGCGGCAGGATAAGCGCCGAGGATTATCAGGCGGCAGTCGAGCAGGCTGTGGAGTTCATAAAGAGCGGCAGCGCCCAGTCCGTTGAGCGTATGGAGGCGGAGATGAACGAGGCTGCGGAGGCGCTTGAATTTGAGAAAGCGGCTATGCTACGCGACAGGATAAACGCCGTGAAAAAGGCTTCCGAGAAGCAGAAGATAATCAACAGCGGCGTGGATTCCGCGGACGTTATCGGAGTTGCCGAGTACAGCGGCGGTCTGTATATTTCCGTGCTGATGTACCGCGAAAACAGGCTTTTCGACAAGGCTGTTTTCGAGTTTCCGCTGCCTGACGAGGGCGACGATATCCTCAGTCAGTTCATGCTGCAATTTTACTACAAAAAGCCTGATATACCGCACTCTGTCATCGTCGAGCGCATACCCGAGGACTCGGAGCTCCTGACAGAAATGCTGGAGGGGCAGGCAGGGCGAAAGGTGAAGCTCCATGTGCCCCAGAAAGGCCGTCAGCTGGAGCTTCTCAAGCTGGCAAAAAACAACAGCGCCGAATATGCTGCCATAAAAAATGACCGCACGGGAAAAGAAGTTCTTGCGCTGGAGCAGCTGGGGCAGAGCCTGGGACTTGCCAAGCCGCCGCGATATATCGAGGCTTACGACATATCCAACCTGTCTTCTGAATCAATGGTGGCAGGAATGGTGGTATTCGAGGACGGCAGACCGCTGAAAAAAGCCTACAAGCGCTTCACCGTCAAAGAGCAGGAGCTGCAAAACGACTACGGAAGTATGCGCGAGGTGCTGAAAAGGCGGCTCATGCATATCGTGACAGGGGAGGGGGACGAGTACTTCACGAGGACTCCCGACCTGATACTCCTTGACGGAGGAAAAGGTCACGTAAATGCCGTAGCACCGCTGCTTCGGGAGCTCGGGCTGGACATACCGCTCTTCGGCATGGTCAAGGACGACAAGCACCGCACCAGAGCTATCGCAACGGGCGGCAGGGAGATACAGATAAACAGCCTGCGTTCGGTGTTTGACTTAGTGACGCGGATACAGGACGAGGTGCATCGCTATTCCGTCAGCTTCATGCATACAAAGCACAAGAAAAAGACCTACAGCTCGGAGCTGCTGAAAGTACGCGGAATAGGCGAAAAAAAGGCGGCGAAGCTGTTTATGAGGTACAAGACCATAGCGAAGCTGAGGGAGGCTTCGCCCGAGGAATTAGCCGCTGCGGCAGGAGTGAATATGGAGACTGCGCAGGAGCTCTGGAGGGCTATCCGCGAGATGTGAACGGTAGTAAGAATATTCAGCAAATAATACCAGTATATTATAATAGTATACGGCGCCTGAAATTTAAAAACGGGGTAGCTATAGTAAAATAAATAAACAATAATGCGGATTTTGTCGTATTATTTTGTATAGTTGTACTCGAATCTTTGGACAGAACGGTCAAAATGACTAAATTACCAATATGCAAATTGCCGCAGTTTACAATTCTGTAAAAATTCGTGAAAAATATGAGCTTTTATGTTGCAATTTAAAAGCGGGTGTGATATAATTATTGTGGAAGTTTAACAATGTTTGGTATCAGTGTGCTTATACCTCATGTTGTGCTGCCTTTTTATATTGTTTTTCGCAGAATAATAGCCGTTTGGACGTCTTGATATTACCGATGGTATAAATCTTGGTAAATATTGATAAAAAACGGTAGATTATTTATGTCAAAAAAGCGATTGAAAAGTAACACTATAAATGTTATAATTGTTATTATTAAGGCAGTGAGAAACGTTCATCACAAGTAATTAATTATGGAGGTGGTTTCATGAAGAGTTTTTCCTATGTAGCTCAGGACGCGAAGGGCAGACAGGCTAAGGGAATCATTAACGCGGAGAATGAGCAGGAATTCTTGCAGAAAGCCAAGGAAAAGGGCTTGTATGTCAGGGATTACAAGGAGAGCGATTCAGATGACACAAAATCAATTTACAAGTTTAAAACCAACGAGCTCGCATTCTGCTGCCGACAGCTTGCTGCGATGCTCACATCAGGTCTTACACTTGTAAAAGCCATTGATATCCTGACAAAAGAGCAGGAAAACGAAAAGCCGCGAGCGATCTGGCAGGACATTTACGAGAACGTACAGAAGGGTGAATCCTTCTCGTCATCTCTCGAAATGCACTCGGGTTCATTCCCGGACTTCCTTATCTCGATGGTCGGCGCGGGCGAGAGCTCAGGTTCGCTGGATATCATTATGAACCGAATGTCAGACCACTATGCAAAGGAAAATAAACTCAAGAACACTATCAGAGGCGCTATGATATATCCTATCATACTTCTGGTGCTCTGTGTAGTTATCGTAATCTTCCTCTTTACAGTTATCATGCCGACGTTCATCGATATGTTCGACAGCAAGGAAGATATGCCTGTTCTGACTCGAATAATGGCCGGAATCAGTGACTTCCTGACACATAAGTGGTACATACTTGTCGTTATCCTTATCGTAGCGGTTCTGGGCTTCAGAGCAGCTCTCAGAACTCCGGGATTCCGAATAAAGTTTGACCGAATGCTTATCAAAGGTCCGGGCTTCGGTCCTCTCGTTACAAAGATCTACACAGGACGTTTCGCAAGAACTCTTTCCTCACTTTACTCAAGCGGTCTTCCGATGGTTGAATGCCTCGAAAGAGCATCATCGATCCTCGGTAATGCTTACGTAGACGAAAAGTTCGTTGACGTTATCGACGAAGTAAAACAGGGCGAGACGCTTTCGTCTGCGATAACACGTACAGAGATTTTCGAGCCTATGTTCTGCTCGGTAATCTACGTCGGCGAAGAGTCAGGTGCGCTTGACTCGATCCTTGAGAAAACATCTGATTACTACGAAGATGAATCAGATTCAGCCGTTCAGCGACTTGTTAGTACGATAGAGCCTGTACTCCTTATCTTCATGGGCGTTATCATCGGACTTGTCGTATGTGGTATTTACCCAGCGCTTTACGGAGCAATGGAAAACGTAGAAAACGGTTAATAAAGAAAGGTGGAAAGATAAATGCTTTCATTTGATATCACTGATAGAAATATACGAGTTGTTAAGGGCGTTGAAAGTAACGGCAAGATCAAGATCAGTTCTGCTGCTACCGTAAATGTTGAAGAGGGACTTATCGTAAACGGTCACGTTAAGGATGTTCCTGCAGTTGCTACACTCATTAACAACGTACTTAAAATGCACAGAATGCCTGATAAAGAAGCGATCGTTTCGATTTCCTCCAACCTTACTATCTTCAAGGAAATGACAGTTGCCAAGGGCAAAGGTCAGGATCTCCAGAAGACAGTTAAGCTCCAGATGCAGGCTGAGCTCAACCTCGACGATTCATACAGCGTATCCTACATTATAGTAGGCGACGCAGACAGCAGAGATGTAAACGAGCCTTCGTACAAGATCCTCGCTACAGCTTGTCCTTATGAGATCGTAAACAGCTACAGAGAAGTGTTCAAGCTCCTCAGCATCTCACTCAGATCAGTAATGATCGGCTGCAACTGTATCACAAAGGTACTTCTTGCCGATACAAAGATCAAGTCAAAGATGCCTCTCCTTGCTGTACAGATCGATAACAACTTCATCTCACTCAACCTCTATGAGCAGGGACAGCTTTCATTCTCACGTTTCGCTTCTATCGACGCTGCCGACTACGGTTACTCGGATGACTACGTATTTGAAGCAGTCAACGAGAACATCTTCCGTATGCTCCAGTTCCACAGAAGCCGTAACACAGGTGAGTCCATTGAGAACGTTATCTTCTACGGAGATACACATGAGTATGTAAGACTTACTGATGAGCTTGAAAAGCTCGACCTCAAGACAAGTCTTATCAACGTTCCTCCACAGATCCACGGTCATGAAAATCTTGAGTTCTCTCTCTACGCTAACGCTATCGGCGCTATGTTCAAGAGAAACAGAGAGATCGAAAAGATCAACCTTCTCGACACAGACTTCAGCACAGCTGTTAAGAACCGTGTCGGCGGAAAGAACAATGATGCAATGGGAAGCGTTATCCTTCTTGCTTCACTTCTCGCAGCCGGCATTATCGTAGGCGGTGCTTGGGGTATCCTGAAGCTCAAGAATATCGGCATCCAGCATGATATCAAGGAATGTGTTGACTACATCGATAGTCCTGATACAAAGAAAAAGCTTGATCACCATGCAAAGCTTCTTAAAATCCAGGATGTTGTTCAGGCATATAATACAAAGATGAACAATGCAAGTGATGCATATCAGTCACAGCCTCGTATCGTAGGCAAGGATTACGAGGAGATCGAGAAGATCCTTAAAAAGACCTGCGAAGATGAGAAGGACGATAAGATCGAGTTTATGGAGGTAAGTTCTCCTAAGTACGCTGACGGTACTATAACATTCAATGTTACCTGTGATGCTTCAAGCAAAGAGTATGCACAGAGAATACCTGCTAATTTCGCAAAGAACCTTTTCGCGAGCGACTTGTTCAGTGAAGCTTCATATAAGGGCTATACTATCAAGACTGTAAAGGTAGAGGGCAAGGAAGAAGCACAGGATAGAATCACATTCAGCTCAAGTGTAAAGCTTGAAGGCAATAAGAGTGCGTATCATCCTGCAGAAAGCTCAGAGGAGGAGAAGTAATAATGAAACTTAATTATAGAGACAAGATCATAGCAGGTGTACTGTTAGCAATCGTTATTCTGCTTATAGGATTTTTTGTACCCGTAAAGAATATGAACAACAAGAATAAGGCAGATAAAAAGATCCTGGCAGAAAAGCAGACAATAAAGGCTGATTATGAGGCTAAGATAGCAAAGATACCTTCATTACAGGAATCTATCCGCAGCCTTTACAGTGATGCAAGCGACGCTACAAAGATTTTTGTTCCTCTTGATGAGGTAAAATCACAGATAAAAGTTGATAGTTATATGCAGAAGTATGCTGATGAGTGCAAGATCAAGATAAAGAACCTTGAACTCGGCGATTCAACAGTTACTCCTCTTAACTACTACTATTCTTCAAACAAGGACGGCTTTTCAGCACTCAGAGATCAGGCTGACGTAAACGGCACCCTTAAGAAAGAGTACGAGGCTTCTATTGCTGAGAGTACTGCTCTTTCTCAGAGAGCAAAGGAAAGCGTTATCAAGACACAGTATGCTATGAAGATCACAGGTACAAAGGAAAATATCTGGAAGTATCTTGATGCTATGAAGAATTTTGATAAGGCAGTTGTTATTAATTCGGTAACTCTTAGCGATTATACATTTGGTAAGGACGCTGCTAAAAAGGCTGGAGTAGAGCTTCCGGAGTCAAAGGACGGCGAAGAGGTTTCTGTTCAGGCAGGCGAAAAGGAAATAAAGAATATTTCTGATGCACAGATCGTATTATCACTTTACTCAGTAATTGAAATGGAAGAGCCCGACGTTGAGATGAAGTAAAATGCAGAAATACCTACTTCAAACGCTATAGTTATGAGAAAAATATAACTTGAAAGGCGGTTAGGGAAATGAAAACAGAGAAAAACAACAGACTGCGCGGTACGGTCTTGTTCACCGTTGTCGCAGTAATGGCATTACTCATAATTTTTCTGACGGGTACCCTTGCGCTTGCGACTGCTTCAAACAATCGCGCGCATAAGTCCTACTCGTCATCGCAGGCAAGCTATACGGCTAAAACTGCGATCACGGGCTTCACTCAGGCTTTAGAGGCAAGTGAAGAAGTCCGTAATAAGATAGTTAATCTCGGAATCGACGGAAATACTAATATTATACACCCGACAATAACTTTTAACGAAGGTGGATCGCAGGACAGAGCCATGGGTATTATTGGCTACTGGGACGAACACGGCGTTTGGCATGACAATCAGATAACCGTTGAAAGAGAAAATCTTACAAATCCATCCGATCCTCAGCACCCTGAAAAGACTGAATGGGTTTACGATTGGAAGGAAACTCAGAAGTGGGTTCAGATCGAAAGAGTTAAGATCACAGCTACTGCTCGTGTTGGTCGAGAGGAATCCACTGTAACTGCATATCTGACAAAAATGCCCGGTGAACCCGAGGAAACAGAGACAGTACCTACTACCCCAAGAACAAACACAGGCGGTATCAAGGGACTTAATACTGTTGGTGACGGTGTCTTCCAAAACGGCGGACGTTACACAGGCGGTATGGGTATCGGTCTATCCAGCGACGCCGAAAAAAACGGTATGAAATACAGTTATGTGCTTGATAACTCATGTGAGCTTAATACTACACTCACATTCATTAACGGAGATGTATCTTTTAAAACTGGTACATTCGGTATTAACGTAGATCAGGCTGCTGATGTTCCTGTATCACAGACTGTTATAACAGGAAGTCTCTTACTCCCAAATAATGAGCTTGTTGAGCTGAATTATAAGATGAATCATGATTTTACTCAGAAGCAGATACCATATTTATATGTTAATGACGCCTTTACTACTCAGACTTCAGACGGAAATCTTATTACTTATAAGGGCGAAAACAAGCAAATGTCACAGCATATAAACCGACCAGCTTCACCATATAACCTTTTTGTTGGTACAATGGCTACAGGTAATAACAATTATCTTGTTCACGCTGATATGTATTTTATGGATAGGTATCAGCCAGGCGAGTTCTATGATGTTACTAACCCTACTACAAATGGAAAGGTAGAAAAAGGAAATAATTATTTTGGCGGAAATAACCAGAATAATTCACAGCTTTATAGGTGGGCATATGATACAGTAAACCAGACAGCGTCTCAGAATTATTCTGAGGGTGGTAATATCTTCTGTAACGGAAGACTTCACCTCGGCGGTGGTGAATATGACGGCGATGTTCGTGTTACTGAGAATTGTATAATTACAGGACCTGCAACCGTACACATTCACGGTGATCTCGTTGTAGGCGGAAAACTTGAAGTAACAGGTACACTTATTGTTGACGGTCATGTTTACTGCGATAATATAGAAGGTTATTCTGTCGACGGTAATAACAATAATAATAACAATAATGCTACACCTACATACACTAGAGTAAAGAATATTTATGATGGTCCTCCTGAGTATGAGCCTAAGGAGGGTGAAGAGCCTAATTGGGATGATATTAAAGTATTGACTTGCCCTAAGCGTGAATGGTTTGTATGGAATCCAGATCAACATTATGTAGATGCAGGCAATTACAGTTATAAACCAGGAGATATGTATGGTAATCCTATTGAAGGTGATGTTAAAAGAACTTTCTATAAGTATAAGGACAACTATTGTCCGGGCATAATAATGTGCAGAAATGGCGGAGATTATACTTATTATTTCCCTGATGAAAAAGAAAATGCTACTGCAGACAGTTACGAAGTAATAAAGAATGTAGACGATATCATAAAGGCTCTTTTAGAGGGACAGACAAACATGTCGGATCCAGAAACTGCCAGTGTAGTAGAAAAGTGGATAGACCTTGCAAATGCTGAGGAATCGTCGGATTATAACAGACCGGCATATCCTTGTGAGTTTGAGCGCGTAACCAATTCAGCAAATGAAACTGTATATCGTGAAACATCAATTAAATGTGATTACGAAAAGGTTATGATCGATCCTCTTACAGGTAATATTGTTCCAAATGCAGTGGTTCCTCATTATAATAAGGCAGATGCTAATGGTCAGCAAATTAATCCTCCTGTAAATGTTGGTGCAAACCAGTATACGTACTATATTAATGGTATTGAAGTAGATAAGGAAACTTTTGACGCACCGCGTCAAGAGCCTCAGGCTCCAATAGACGATGCTGATAAAATAAAGAGCATTGAAGCGTATGGAAAGTCTGCATATCCTGAGGATATGACAAGAGAAAAGATTTATGGCTATTACACAGTCGAAGGCGGCGAGGGTGTTACGGGTATGTTTAACTCTGCACCTGATGGAACAAAGATCATAAAGACTCTTCAGGAGGTTCGTCAGGATCTTGGATTCAAGAAGACAGGCGTTGACTATCCTCGTACTCTTAAGGAAGCAGCAGGCGAAGCTATAGCTGCTACATTGGAGAATGCAGACGAGACATCTAAGGAAACAGCAATTGCTCTCGATGGCAATTATAAGAAAAATGCAAGTAACACAAGTATCTGGGGACATCCGACAGATAAGGATATCATCACAGGTAACTGTGTTATCACAGGTTCGATAAGTGGTTCCGATATGAGCGTCAATGACGGCAATGACGGCAAGATTAAAGCCAAAGACAGACCTTATAAAAGAGCTGTATATACAAATGGAAACTATTCTAAGGATGAAGAATATAAACCTAAGGTAATTGAGATCAATCCTCTTGGTAAAGAAATCTGGGTAGTATTAGACAATGTTACTATGGGCAATGAAGCTGAGATACACGTTGATTTCACAAACCCGGCAAATAGTAAGCAGGAAGGAAAAGTCAAGTTCTTTATCAAGGGAACTGTAAAGATCGACAAGGGCTCTATCATCAATAAGAAGATAGCAAGCGGTACAGATGATTCCAATCCTTTAGAGATCAATATGGTAAATCATACAAATACTGATTTCCGTATGGAATTCTACGGAGAAAATGATTCAGAATTATTCCTTAGTAACAATTGTACACTTACCGGAACATTCAAGTGTCCATACACTGATTTCCAAAGCCTTGTAGTAGGTAAATACAGAGTTCACTACATCGATGAATACGGTGTTGATTGGACGAAGAAGCCACAGGGTGCACAGACACGTGGCGGAGATCAGGTTCAGGGTTGTCCATGTATTATTGGTAACGCTCTGTTTGACGATGTATTACAGACACAGAATGACTTCGGTCTCTACTACACCGAATCAGGCCAGATAGGCGACCAAGGCGATACTGATCAGCAGGGTAATCAGGGTGTTACCACAAGAGTAATCAGAGCCGCTACTGGCGAGAAATGGTTCTTCGAGTTCTATTCAGCCACATAAAAGGAGGCGTGTTCTATGAAAAAAAGTAAAAAAAGCTTAAAGGGCATGACTCTGGTTGAAATGATTATTTCTATTGCGATCTTTGCGGTTATGGGCGGTCTGCTCATACTTGTAGGAACGCATATAGACGCTACAAACAGAGCGACAAATGTCCTGAAAAGCAAAATTTCAGCAGAGTCGCCTGTTGCAGCAAACGGACGGCCTGATAAATCACCTGTTGAGCTTACACCTTCAAATATCTCAGTTGATGTAAGCATAAATGATATGGGTGATCCGGCTTCTGTATCTCTTGAAGCTGTAAAGTACAACACAAGAGAAATTATTGAGGACGGTCTCAGTGAAGCAGACAAGATCGCTATCAGAAATAAGGCAAACGGCGGACTTAACTTCCAGTTTGTAAAATACAAGACAGCTGATCCTAACGCGGATCCTAATGCTGATCCTAACACTGATCCTAATGCGGATCCTAATGCTGATCCTAACGCTGATCCTAACGCGGATCCTAATGCTGATCCTAACGCGGATCCTAACACTGATCCTAATGCGGATCCTAACGCAAACCCAGCTGATCCGAATGCAAATCCAGCTGACTCTAATTCATCAACATAATGGGAGGCAGACATATGGATAAAATGAAAAAATCAGTGCTCAAGGGCTTTACCCTTGTAGAGCTTCTGGTAGTTATGGCTATCTTCTCAGTTCTTATGGCTGCGGCACTTGCACTTACTACACCTGTATCAAGAATGTATAAGAATACAGCTCTTGCAGAGAAAACATATTCCTATTCGCATAATATTCAGGAGTATCTTCAGGGTGCTCTTGAATATGCCGATAGCTTATATGTCCTCACAGGAGATAATCTTAGTGAATATTCTTCAATGCAGGAGCTTGCTGAAAAATTCAGAAAAGAGCATTACGATAATGTTGTAAAATCTGATGACGGTACGTCAATAAGAGGCGTAAGAGGCAAGATATATATACTTCGTCTTCTGAATAAAGCTGCAACGCTTCCTGACGGCACAACAGCTCCCGCAGGTCAGATTACTCTGACAGAATATGTATTCGACAATGCAGAAGCAGTAGGCAACGAGATCATCGATGTAGTACCGGAGAGAGCAGTTCTTAATCCTGCATTCTTCAGTGCACCGGATTCAAGCTACAGCTTCAGCTATGCACTTGGACATTCACAGCTTGTATCGGTTCCGACACCTGCAGGCGGAGATCAGAAAGAGACCTACAAGGCTATCAAGCAGGACTTTGATGATACAGAGGACGTTCCTCAGCGCGATGATCTGTCTATTGAGATAGTTCTTGACAAGGATGTTTCACAGCACGGTTATGTAGATGTTAATAACTACAGAGCATTTAAGAATCCTGTAGCTGTTCAGATCGCTAACCTGCCGCTGACAAATATCAATACTCCTTCAGAATCAAGATCAAATCTTGATGCCGGAGTAAGCAGACCGATTAGAGGCGATGACGGAAAGGTAAAGATGCAGAGTACTGTATCCAATCCGACTATCCCTGAATCAGGCTGGAGCTTTTGGACCGAAAAGGTAAATCCAAAGATAGATTTCAATAACGATATCTACTTTGTATATGCATACGGCGATGAGCTCAGATAAGAATATGTAAAAAAACAGGCAGCAGTTCAATGCTGCTGCCTGTACTTATTTTTCACTGTTTTTATTCGGTAGCCAGGAGGTTCAAGTACCACTGAGCTATCTGATTGCCCCACAGTGAGCCAACGGCGATTCCAATTGCAAGGAACGGACCGAAGGCAAACTTTGAATCCTTTGTAACTGCCTTGACGAGTAATCCTCCGAAAGCGGCAGTAATGATACCAACAAATGTTGAAGCGATAACAGCCCGTGTTCCGAGGAAGGCACCTGCTGCGAACATTAAATATGTATCGCCAAGCTCGATAGCCCTGAAATCCTCACCGAATTTCTTTCTGATGATTGGACGGCTTGCTTCACCGATTATAAAGAACGGAACGCTGATAACAAACATTCCGATAACTCGGCTCTTCAGTGTAACGTCTCCGTACTCGCGTGAGTAGAAGAAAGCAAGCGGGAAAGCAAGAAGAAGTATTATGGCTATCATGCCGATGAATATTTCCTTTGTGTCCCAGTCGATGAAAGCGATGACAATAAGAAAAGTCATCAGAACGCAGGTTATTATGGACTTAACATTGATATCCAGAACAAAAAACGTCAGAACATAGAGAAGTCCGTTTAAAGATTCTACTATTGGATATCGCGGTGAGATCTTAGCACCGCAGTTGTGACATTTTCCTCTCAGCATTATCCAGCTGAAAACAGGTATCAGGTCGATAGGTCTGATCTTGGCGCCGCAGGTCATGCAGTGAGAAGCTTTTTCCTTATCCTCTTTGCTGCGTTTTAATCCGATGACCGATTCCCCTTTGGGAAGTCTCAGGATAACAACGTTGAGGAAGCTTCCAATGCAGATGCCGAACAGGAAAATAATGACGTAAAACATGATCTTGAATGGCAGCTCGGTAAATTCATCGTGGAGCATATTTTCAAATCCGAACATGATTTTACCCCTCCTTCATAAATATTAATGTACATAATATTATTATAACATAATTTATGGAAAATTCAAGTAAAATTTTAGAATACTAACTGTATGACGGATACAGTATGGTATTCAGAAAATAAGCGGAGGTTTTTTATGAGAAACGAGAGAATTGGTGACTACTTAGTCAATCAAGGGCTGATCACAAGCGAACAGCTTCAGCAGGTTCTTGACGCTCAGAGAGCGTCAAACGGCGCAAAGAAGTTCGGCGACGTAGTTGTTGAACTCGGCTTTATGTCTGAAGTCAATTTCGCAAAAGCACTGGCAGGAAACCTGAGAGTTCAGTATGTTGACCTTGACAATATCGAGATCAATACTGATGCTGTTCAGATGGTTCCCGAGGCTCTGGCAAGAAAGCATACCGTAATTGCTATCAATGTACAAGGTAAGCGTCTTACAGTTGCAACGAATGATCCTGTAAACTTCATCGTACTTGAGGACATCAAGGTTTCCACAGGTATGGACACCGTTCCTGTTCTTGCAACAACATCTGCTATCAATAAGGCGATCGGTAAGTGCTACTCAATGCAGAACGTTGACAGTGTGCTTGAAGGCGTTTCGGCTATGGGCGGCGACCTTGGTGAGATGACTGAGGCAGATATCGAGTCTAAGGACAGAGTTGAGAGCGCTCCTATCGTTAAGCTCGCAACTACTATCGTTGAGAACTCCTACAGAGCAGACGCAACCGATATCCATATCGAGCCATTCGATAAGTATACAAGAATCCGTATCCGTGTAAACGGCGACCTCGTTGAACTCATGAATATCTCAAGTGCAGTTCACAGCGCACTTACTACACGTTTCAAGCTCATCAGCGGCATGAACATCGCTGAGAAGAGAATCCCTCAGGACGGCCGTTTCACACAGGTCGTTGACGGAACTACTCTTGACGTCCGTGTATCCTCACTTCCTATGGTTCACGGCGAAAAGATCGTTATCCGAATCCTTTCAACAGGTCAGATCGCTCTTCGTAAGATCACCGATCTGGGTATGTCTGATTATAACTATCAGCTGTTCGAGTCAATGCTCCGTGTTCCTCACGGCGTTATCCTCGTTACAGGACCTACCGGTTCAGGTAAAACAACAACTCTTTATGCGGCTCTCGGTGAGATCGCTAAGCCAAACGTAAACGTCGTAACTGTTGAGGACCCTGTCGAAAAGGCTATCGACGGTATCAACCAGTGTCAGGTTAACGTAAAGGCTGGTATGACTTTCGCAGCAGCTCTTCGTTCTATCCTCCGTCAGGACCCTGACGTAGTAATGATCGGTGAGATGCGTGATACTGAGACTGCCGATATCGGTATCCGTGCCGCTATCACAGGACACCTTGTTCTGTCAACCCTCCATACCAACGACGCTGCTTCAACAGTTGTACGTCTTGTTGATATGGGCGTAGCTCCTTACATGGTTGCTACTTCGATCATCGGCGTTATCGCACAGCGACTCCTTAAAGTTCTGTGCCCATCATGCAAAAAGCCAAGAATGTCAACTCCCGAAGAGAACGAGCTCATGGGTATCGACCATTCTATCCAGATCTATGAGCCAGGCGGATGCCCGTCTTGTAACAATACAGGATACAGAGGAAGAACTGCTATCCACGAGATCATTCACTGTACTGCAAAGGTTTCTTCTATCATCGCAGCTAACGGCAGCAAGGAAGAGATCGAAAAGGCAGCTAAGGAAAACGGAACCAAGCTTCTCCGTGACAACGCTTCCGAGCTTGTACAGGCTGGCGAAACATCAATCGACGAGCTCGTAAGAACTACATTTACTGTATAATGGCTTGCAGGGAGGATTATTAATATGGCAATCGAAATTCATAGAATACTTGACGAGGTAAGACTCCTCGGCTGTTCTGACCTTCACTTCACAGACAGGATCGCTCCTGTTGTACGTCTTAACGGTACTCTCAGAACCATGCGTTCACAGTACCCTGAAATGGACGAGGAGGAAATACTCAACATCGTTCATCAGATGACAAATGACGCTCAGCAGACAAGCATCAACAATCACAAGGATACCGACTTCTCGTTCACAACAAGAAGCGGCTACCGTCACCGTGTAAACGTATACTTCCAGAAGGGTAAGCCTGCTATCGCTATCCGTCTTCTGAGAAACGATATCCCAACTCTTGAGGACCTCGGACTTCCTCCGATTCTTGCTGACTTCGCAATGCGTCCCCGTGGACTCGTTCTCGTAACAGGTCCTACCGGTTCAGGTAAGTCAACAACACTGGCTGCAATGATCGACTTCGTTAACCTTAACAGAAGCGCTCACGTTATCACAGTTGAGGATCCTATCGAGTACGTTCACGATCACAAGAGATGTATGGTAAACCAGAGAGAGATCGGCGACGACGTTCCGTCATTCGCTCTTGCTCTGAGAGCTGCTCTCCGTGAGGACCCAGACGTTATCCTCGTAGGAGAAATGCGTGACTTCGAGACTATCCAGGCTGCTGTAACCGCTGCCGAAACAGGACATCTCGTTATGTCAACACTTCATACAACATCTGCCGCTGATACTATCAACCGTATCATCGACGTTTACCCTGAGCACCAGCAGCAGCAGATCAGAACTCAGCTTGCTAACAACCTGGTTGCTGTTATCTCTCAGACACTTATTCCTAAGAAGGACGGTTCAGGCCGTATCGCTTGTATGGAGATCCTTAACGTTACAGACGCTATCTCGGCTATGATCCGTGATAACAAGATACACCTTGTTCAGTCTGCTATCCAGACAGGTAAGCAGCAGGGCATGATGTCTCTGGATATGGAACTTGCAAGACTCGTTTCCAAGAACGTTATCGGCGAGGTAGACGCTCTCGAGAAGTGTCTCGACAAGCAGGAGTTCTATCGTTTCCTTGCACAGCTCGGCGGCGCTCCAAGAGGCGGAGTACAGGGTTAATAATATTTCCACAAAAAAATACTATATGTATCAAAAATGCCGTCGGTCAGAAAAAGTCCGACGGTATTTTTTTGTGAACGGAACATTTCTAAAATGCCAAGAAATTATTTTTGAAAACACAAATTCGGAAATTTTTCAAAAAAGCCGTTAAAAAAAGTCCAAAAACAGTTCCAAAATGCTTAAAAAATCACTTTACGCAGAGTATAAACAAGTGTGAATATAACAAATACTAAATTAAAGATTTAATTTATTCACAGAATCTTGTGCACTTCGACGAAAACACTAAAAAAAATTCGCCGATTCACCGTTCCAATGTAAAAATCGCCCTCAGATATGGATTTTTTCTTCTGAAAGTGTTGACATTATGTGAATAAGGTGGTATACTATAATCACAGGGAAGGGAAAGGGAGAAAAAATCCCCGGACCTAAAAAATCGAGTGAAAGCAAAGACTTTCACAAAAATTATTTAAAGGAGGGTTTTCTTATGTAAACTACAAAGAAAGGTTTTACACTTATTGAGCTCATCGTTGTTATCGCTATCATCGGTGTTCTCGCAGCAATCCTCGTTCCAGCAATGCTCGGTTACGTAAGAAAGTCAAAGGTTTCTGGTGCTAACTCAGCTGCTAACACAATCCAGAAGGCTATCAACACAGCTCTTACTGAACTTGATGAAGAGGGCGAAGATATTGGCGTTTACAAGTCTGTTTCAGGTAAGGCAACTTTGACATTATCAACAACAAGCACAGGTACTGATGATGTTAATACAAGGTTCAACAGAAAGATCAAGAACTACATGGATAAGCTTGGTCAGTATGAGGTATTTGGTATCATCGAGGGTGGTGTATGCCAGGCTGTTGCTTGCTACAAGGATAGCACATACACAGGTACATCTCCAGCAGGTGTTGTAAATCCTGAGAATTATTCTGAATATGCAGGTTCTGCCAAGTATAAGACAGCTGCAGCTGCTGCTTATAAGCTTGCTACAGGTAAGGAAATTACTATATCTGGAACTTGATTAGTTTTGAATTTTTAAAAGGTTTAAAAGCTCCTTCCATTATGGGAGGAGCTTTTTTCTTAGGAGTAGATAATGAAGCTTGATTATTCAAAAATAATAAATGGGTTTTTTCTTTCTTGTGCGGCAGCAGGCATAGCCTATCTGGGATTTATAAAATATTACGAAAAAGAGCTTAAATTCTGCGAGGATTATTCTCAGCTTATTAATGTTAATAAAGATGTAGAGAAAACTTATTATAAGGACATTGATAAAGTTAATCTTGAGTACGACATGATAGACGGCTTGATAAACGGTCTCGACGACAGATTTTCATGTTATGATTCAATGAAAAAAGTGAATGAAGCCTGTGTAAATGTAGCAGATATGTTGAAAACAAATGGCTTTCAGGTCGGTCAAGATGAAAAAACAAAAAGAATGGTCATTACCGAGGTGACTCCTGATTCAATAGCGGAAAAACAGGGAATGTCTGCCGGAGATTATATAATAGCTATTGATGATACAGTTATATATGAAAATGGATATCACAATAGTATTGAACTTCTTCTCGGAAATAAAGATACTGCTTTAAAACTTATTTGCAGTCACGAGGGTAAAAATTATGAGGTAATTATTAAAAGAGGCGTTAAAGCAGATTATGAAACTGAACATTTAGCCAATAAGATGTATGATAATGGTATTTATTATTATCATTTGTCCGGATTTGAACTTTCGTCTGCTGCTTCTTTTGAGCTTGAGATCGACGAATTTCGCAATGACATTAAAGGTTTGATAATCGACTTGCGTGATAATGGAGGCGGCGTTACAGAGGAAGTGGTAAAACTCTTTGACCTTTTTTACGGTGCAGGCTGCAGCGTTAAAACAGTTTATGAAAAAAGCGGCAAAGTGGAAATATATGAGACTTCTGACGGAGTGAAATATGATTTTCCTGTTGTTCTGCTTGTTTCAGAAAAATCACTCAGTTCATCTGAAATTTTAGCTGCATTCGTTCAAGATACAGGCAGAGGTACTGTTGTAGGAACTGTAACGGGTGGAAAGGGAGTATTTCAGCGAGCTACAGAGCTTGAAGATTGTTCAACATATTATATAGTCGCAGGTTACTATTATGTCAACGATCTGCCCAATTATGACGGAGTGGGGATAACTCCTGATATTATTGTCGAAATGGATCCCGAACTGATAGGAACTGACGATGATATCCAGTTAAAGAAGGCGATTGAGCTTCTTAGCTAATTGCACAATAAAGGGAAGAAAAAATTGTAACAGAAAGATTTTTTTATTATTGACAAAATATGAACTTTTTGCTATAATAGAATTGGAAAATTGTTTGGGAGGTGCTTTTCAATGAAGAGCAGGAGAAAGGGCTTTACACTTATTGAGCTTATTATTGTAATTGCAATATTTGGTATCCTTATGGCAATTGTTATTCCTTCGTGGGGATATTTTATTAGAAGAAGCAGGGAGAGAACTGCTAACGGTAAAGCAAAGGTAGTTTTTAATGCTGCACAGACTGAGTTTACAAGAATCGCACAGAGAGAGCGTCAGGCATTAGATGCTGTTGCACGCGGAAACTCTGATGAAGGAGTAGAGGCACAGTCCAGAATATATGTTGGAACAGGCAGCTTCTATTTTTACTGGGATGGTTCTAATGGATTTCAGGTGACAAGTGCAGGAGACCATAATTCTATTACACAGAATGCAAATGAAAATACTCATATTGCAAATGCTATAAATAATATTTGCGGTACAGAGGGCGTTTATAAGATATTTGTAAACAATTATAATGTTCAGTCAGTTGTTTACAGTGAACGCGCTAATGGAAGCTATAAGGGAACATATCCAAGAACTATGGGCTCTGAGCAGATATCCAACGAAAGTGCGGTTCGTGATCATGAGGTAAGTGCGATAAATATGAATGTCGTTGCACTTAATCCTCCGGCAGCACCTGTTGGTACTTGATCGCAAGAAAAAATAATATTGAACGTGAGCAGCTGCTTCGGCAGCTGCTTTTTTGTTTTATACGATTTTAAAATGAAAAGTATGAGTTTTCAACATATTAACAAGGTGAAAGTTGAAAAGTTTATGCTTGACAATTTCTTACAAAAGAGTTATAATATATTTACTGTCCGACAAGGAGAGACAAGCGAAAGAAAAATTTCTGAAAGAAATTTGAAAAAAGGCTTGACAAACCTGAGAGATAGTGATATAATATTAAAGCTGTCCCGCGAAGGAGACTGAGCGGAGAGAGCAAACAGCATCTTGAAAATTGAACAATGCGAAAGAAAAGTAACGACCCTTGAGATTCCTTTGCTGAGTTTAAGAACTTAGTAAAGAAAGTCAAGAAAAGACTAAAAAACACTTTTAAAAACGAGTAATAACGCAAGCGTTATGAACTGGATCAGATATCTAAATCGAGAGATTTAAATATACAACTTTAATAAAGAGTTTGATCCTGGCTCAGGACGAACGCTGGCGGCACGCTTAACACATGCAAGTCGAACGGAGATATTTTGAGTTTACTTAGGATATCTTAGTGGCGGACGGGTGAGTAACACGTGAGCAACCTGCCTTGGAGAGAGGGATAGCTTCTGGAAACGGATGGTAATACCTCATA
>NZ_JHXF01000007.1 GCF_000621845.1 Ruminococcus flavefaciens MA2007
GGTCTTTTGCGAAAAAACCGAGTGCATCCTTGAGAATATCATTTGCTTTGCGAAGCTCGGCATTTTCACGCTCAAGCTCCGTAATACGCAGTTTTGCTTCATCGTCGGTCATCTGATACTTTTTAGCTTTGGCAGCGGCATTTCGCTTTGTACGCCAGTCTGATAGTGTGTAATACTGGATACCTAACTGCTGAGCAGCCTTTTTCAGTCCAATCTCATCCGAGAGCTTTAATGCTTCTTCTTTGAATTCTTTACTGTACTTCATAGTCGTTTTCCTTTTCCGGTTTTGTTATTTATATTCTACCAGATTTTTGGGTGTTTGTCGACTGCTCTTTCAGTATAACACTTCAAAAGATGCCGCATTCCAGATTTCTGATCCAAAATGACCGCTTTACTTTTGACGAGATCGTCAATGCCTCTGTCCTCCCGTCATTCAGCACAGATACTGCAAATGAGTTTTTCGGGAACAGTTCAGACCGCATTCAAGTCCCCATTACAGACGAAGAGGCTGAGGTGAGATATTTCCTTGTCTGTCTGAAGGAGAATGATAAACAGTTCGGACAGCTGTTTGAAGTATTATAATAGCTAAGTTTTTACTTTTGTATGAAAGCTCTATCTATTCACTTTTCAATACTGATCATCACGCCCGTTTTGAATCGGAACTCCAGATAGTAAAAGTGGAAACTATAGATTTATTACTGATAAGAACACCAGCCCCCTTGCGGGAGCTGGCTTCTTTCATAACATTATATCGCCTTTTCTTCGTGTGAATTTCGTGTGAATTCGTGTGAAAAATGCCTGTTTTTTCTTCACACGAGACTGCAAAAATGCATTTAAAACTGTTTAATACAGGTAAGAGAAAAGCCTGTATTTCGGTGTTTTCCTCGAAATACAGGCTTCTTTAAAAGAGCGGACAGAGAGGTATTCGAATATTTTTAAAGAACTGTTTTTGCCTATTTATAGCCTTTTATAATTTTCGTGTGGAATAATTGAGTGGAATATAATTATTCAGATTGAAAACAATTTCTGCTTTAGCTGTTCTCTTTCAATTATTGAAGTATTAATAATCCCCGCATGTTTATTCGCTTTTATCAAGACTGCTTATGATCTTAAGAAGAAATTTCTGTATTTTTAACGCGTCATTTCCTGTAATGCCTGCTGTTGATGTGTCAACATCTGCATTTATAGAACCCTGATCTGTAAGATGTCTGCTGTCGGTACCTTTAATACCGTACTTGTTAGGATTTGCGAGAGCCTGCATGATAAGAACAATGTCTGACATATCTATATTGCCGTCACAGTTTGCATCGCCTTTAGCTGTTGTTTTACTGAGCTTTATAACAAGATCCTGATGTTCACCATATTTTGTGAAAGTAATCTTCGGCTCTTCATATTTATATGCATAGCCCTCTGGCAGTTTAGTCAGTTTAAAGCAGTAATCTTCTTTAAGGAATCTCATAGAGTCAAAGTGCATCACAGGTGTATCAGAGGTATTCCAGCTCAGATATCCATAATTGTACCTTGAATTCATAACAACAGTAACGCCGTCAACAGTTTCTTCTGTTTCTTCATCAACTACCTTGATATCAGCTGTACAGGAATTTTTAGAAGTCGGAACTTCTTCGGCAGAGAAATTTATATTCTCATTACATTCACCATTCTTTACTGTAAATATGAATCCATCTTCATAGTATTCAGAATACTTTGTGAAATAGCCTTTAATATATGATGGGAAGTGTCCCTGAATTGCCCATTCTATTTCTGTATTAGGCTGTACTATCCTATATTTTGAATCAAGAAATGCCTTTAACCTGTATTCTCCGTCTGGAAGCTTGATCTGGTTTAATATGCATGGATATCTGTATCCCTGCATATCAGTAACTTGGATACCTTCCCATCCGTTGTTGTTAATATCCAACCCATTGCTACTAATAATTCTGTAAGTTTTGCACTGGCATACTACACTTTTCATAGATATTGGATATACAGGATGAACAACTCTGTCTACACTTCCGCCTTTATAAAATGCAAGCTGAATATCAGAATATCTGTAATAATCATCTGATTCTCCGCTTATACCTAAATAATACTTTGCATCTTCATCAAATTCAATGTCGTTGATAGTTTTTACAGGTTCTTCTTCAGCATTCCAATTCAGAAGTTCAATTTCTTCTTTACCTACTTTTTTGTATATTCTTGCTTTTGCACCTTCAACAGGTTTGCGGTCATTGTCCATTATTGCAATTGTAGCAGCACAATGCTTGCCATCTATAGGCACAGGAGCCTCATCAGGAAGAACTATCTTAGGCACATCAATATTTTTTTTACGTCTTGCCTCAATAACTATGTTCTTGTGCTGTCCCTTTGAAGAGAAGCTGAAAGTAGTGTTCGGTATGTAATAAAGTTCTGACGTATTAACAGGACTAACTACATAATTACCTTTCAAACAAAGTAATTTATCAAATGACATAGGATTAGAGTTGGTGCTGTTCCAGATTATAGGAGTGTTCTTGAAAATTTTATCATTTTTAAGTGCAAGTTTGATCCCCTCAATAGGTTCTTTTGTTTCACTATCAACAATAGAAATATCAGCAGAGCAAGCATCAGCTATATCAGGTTTTTGTTCACAAAAGAAATCCAGAAGGGTATCAGTTTCTCCGTTTACAACATCGAACTCAAATCCCTTTGAAAAATCTCTTTCAAAGTAATCCATACTTAATTGTTCATGAAATTCGTTCTTAAAATCAATAATAACTGCTGCTGCTTCAGTATTAGGCTGAACAAATCTTAAGTTGTGATTTGGAATGACATAAGCAGTATAATGGCCGTCGGGAAGCTTTGCTCCGCCTAATCCGCAATATCTTGCCCCGTTTTCATCAACAATATATTGCTCGTCGATAGTGTATAGACTGTTCAAAAACACAAAATCAAGATAGTAATATGATGTTGCATTTATTTCGATACAGTCAAAAAGGCCTCGCTCTTCACGGTCTGCGCGTTCTGCATCTCTGCCGCAAAGAATGATATTATCTTTATCTCCTTTTTTATCAAGCATTACAGTTGTTGATTTAGGGAGAACATAATCCTTAGGCACATCATCAATAACGATCTTATAACTGAAATCTTCGCTGTATTCAAGTCCTTTCAGTTCTTTTGCCCCATCCTGTGTAAGTTCCCATTCATCAATAACAACATCTTCTTCACCTGACCTTACAAGCTTTGCCTTAATATGGGCATCTTCAGGGATAGGCTCAGAATAAGATGACATCGAGACCGTTACCATACAGGTCTCCGCATCAGTATCCGAAACAGTTGCGGTTTCAGCCGATACTGTGAATGAACTGCTGTTATATACCGAACAGGTACCTATAACAGCGATTGCAGATAATACTGCGAGCATTTTTTTGAATAACATAAATAATCCTCCTATCATGTTAAGGGCTTATACCCTTATCCAAAAATTATATATCAAGACGATAATTTTGTCAATAATTTATCAAGCATAGTAATATATCTGTATAAATATATTTAAATTGTTTCTATAAAAAATTAATCATATTCGCAAAGATGCTCTTTGTCAGGTGACATTTTGAGTGCATTGCCGATCATATTTATCGAAAAAACAACCATTATACTTTAACTTTGAATGATAACTTTATTATTAATTAACAGCAGCTCCCTTACTATAACATGCACGAGGAAATACTTCTCGCCTACTGTGGATGCTACGGTGTTGACAGCTCGGACGTGGAACTCTTGTTAGAATACGGCTATACATGTGATGAAATTGAAGACATGCTCACAGATCACAGCCTGCTCCGAGACGCTCTCAAGGATGTAAAGTATATGTGCGGTGAAAGCATATATGAGGAGTACTGTGGAGTGTTCTAAAAAGTGTACTTTATGGGACATTCAAAAAACGGCTAAAAAAACGTTCCAAAAAGTGGTGTTTTGACTTTTGAGACGTTCCGAAAGTCGCCACCACTTTTTGGGACAGATTGGAGGTAAAATGGATAACCGTGTATATGGGTATGCTCGCGTTTCTACGCGGGAACAAAACGAGGACAGGCAGATCGAAGCACTTACGAAGTTCGGGGTACCTGTACAGAACATTATCATCGATAAAGCATCGGGAAAGGACACGGAGCGTGAGGGCTATCAGTATCTCAAACGTCAGATACTCCGTAAGGGAGATACGCTTGTTATCAAAGAATTGGACAGGCTCAGCCGTAACAAGTCTGACATCAAACGCGAGCTTGAGCAGTTCAAAGAAATGGGAGTTCGGGTAAAGATACTGGATATTCCTACTACACTTACAGACTTTCCGCCGGAGCAGGCTTGGGTACTCGAGATGATAAATGCTATTCTCATAGAGGTTCTTGGAGCTATAGCCGAGAACGAGCGTAACAAGATACGTGCTCGTCAGCGTGAAGGTATCGAAGCTGCCAAAAAGAAAAACGTCCGCTTCGGGCGCCCTTCAAAACCTCTGCCTGATAACTGGCGTGAGGTATTGGCAGAAGTCCGTTGCGGAAATAAAAAGCCCGTTGAGGCTATGCGCGAGCTTGGTATCTCAAAGTCATGTTACTACAGGCTATACAACAGAATATAGATAAGTGCCTCCATTTACGGAGGCACAAAATTAAAGAATATGATGACATTTGAAAACTACCTATTCCGCTCCTGAAATGAAAACAATCTGCCTTTTTTTATCCGAAGTGTGTAATCACAGCATTGTTCAATAAACTCAGGATCGTGCGTTGAAACAAGCACAGTGATGCCTGAATCCGCAAGCTGTCGCAGAAAATCTCCGACTTTTTCCATATGAGCGTAATCAAGTCCCGATGTCGGCTCATCAAAAAGGAGCAGTTCCGCTCCTGCCGCAATTGCAGATGCTATTGCAACACGCTGTTTCTGACCGCCGGATAGTGCCATCGGATGAGTGTTTTTATATTCAATCAGACCGAGCCTATCGAGTATCTCGTGACATCTTTTTTCGTCTTTATCTTTCATTGAAAGAAGCACTTCTTTTTCCACATTGTCTGTAAAAAGCTGGTGGTTCACGTCCTGCATGACCATGTATGAAAAACCGATGCGCTGACGCTTTCTGTATTCCTTTCCGCTTGATATGATAACGCCCGTGCAGTCCTTTTCCAGTCCGCATACACAACGAAGAAAAGTGGATTTTCCTGTGCCGTTACTGCCGATAACAGCAGTTACCTTGCCCTTGGGAAGTATCAGCTCAGGAATACTCAGGCTCAGTGCATCACCGTCTGCGGCTGTAAACTTCTTCTTACACAGGAGATATGGCTTGTGATGATAGGAAAAATGAAAGTCCTTCAGCAATATCCCGCCTGAGATATCCGCTTGTCTGCACTCTGTATGTTCTTGATCTGAGAGTAATTCCAGATAGTGTTCATTGATTCTTGTCGGACGAAGCCCAAGGCATCTGGTTTCTGTTTCTGAAAGCTCTGCAAATTCCTTGCTTGACCACTGAAGGGAAATCTTGCCTTTTTCCATATAAATCACACGGTCAACTAAATCTTTCAGATACCAAAGCCTGTGCTCGGAAATGATTATTGTCTTTCCTTGTCTTTTCCAATCGCAGACGATGTCATGCAGCATTCCGATTGCTTCCATATCAAGGTTTGATGAAGGTTCGTCAAGCAGTATGATCTCAGGAAGAAGTGCTGCCACCGAAGCACAGGCTATCCTTTGCTTTTCGCCGCCGGATAATTCAAATAAGCTTCTGCCGAGAAGTTTGTCAAGCTTCATCTGTTTTGCTATGATCTCTTTCCTTGCGTTTATTTCTTTGGGATCAAGCCCGATGTTCTCGGGACCGAATACGATCTCTCCGTCGGTATCAACTGAAAAGAACTGACTTCTCGGATTCTGAAAGACAGTGCCCACAACGCCTGCAAGCTCATAGAGCTGCGTTTGGGCGATGTCAAGCCCGTTAACCGTGACATCACCTGTCATATCGCCGTGATAGTAATGAGGGATAAGTCCGTTTAACAGCCGTATCACTGAGGTCTTTCCCGAACCTGATGCACCGCACAAAAGAAGTGTTTCACCCTTTTTTATCGACAAGGAAACGCTGTCAAGAGAGTTTTCAGCCGCTCCCTTGTACCTATGAGTCACATTGTTTATCTCCGCTATCGTCTGCATCATCTGATATATTTAGAAGCCACGAAAATTGCAAGAGCTGCAGTGAAGAAAAACATCAACAGATAATCTGCCACGCTCAGTTTCAGCACCTGCACACTGGTTCTTTTCACCTTTCCTCCGAGCCCTCTTGTAACAGCGGCTGCGGATAATTCATCACCGATATTTACGCATGAAAACAGCAGCGGTATCAGACGATATTCTATCATACCTGCGGCGTTTCCGCCGCCCAACATGATACCACGCATTTTCATTGCGTCACGGATAGCGGCGTATTCTTCCTTGATAGTAGGAAAAAAGCGCATGACGACCGCAAGGGAGATAGTTATGCCATCGGGGATGTGCATTTTTTGCATAGCGCAGACGAATTCGCCGATCTTTGTGGTCCTCACCACATACCACGCAGTTATCATCGCAGGCATGAACTGTACTATTATACTGCAATAGCCTACCAGAAAAGCCGACAGAAATCCCTTTGATTGTTCGGAAAGGAACCTGAATGTCAACAGCAATGCTGTCCCATAAAAGATCAGAAATCGAAACGCAGCCGCATAATGCTTTTCAACGATAAGCAGCAGTATCGGTATCATGGTCATGGTGATCCTGACTGCCCAAAGGAAGGGCGTTGTAGCGCTCATCATCACGACTGCCGATACCACAAATATCATGTACAGTTTGGTTCTCGGGTCGAGTTTTAGGCTCATTATACGATACCTGCTTTCTCAAAATGCTTCTTTACAATAGTCTTTCCGATCAATGCTCCAACACAACCAAATACAAAACATAGTACAAGCAATACAGCTATGGTTTTTGAATTAATAGCACGGAACAGGTTGTCGCAGTATTCAACAGAGTAACCGCCGTCAATAAGGTTCTTTCTGTAGGAATCCGCAGAGACAACCACAGGGAAATAGTTGGCACATATCCACAGACAGAAAACACCATAGCTTATGATTGTTTTCTTGAAGCTCTTATAACCGCCCGATTTTGCAATCAGATCTGCTATCACACCTGAGGCAATGATAAGCGGCGCACCTAGATACCCCATACCTGTTACGAACATGATGATAGCAAGTAGTACGGACATTATGCTCAGCATACCGAATTTCTCTATCTTCGTATAAAACAGCATCATCGGGATAGAACCGACTAATGGTATCATCACGACATAGGACGCTACGATGTAAGGGTGGATAAATCCCAGTATTCCGCAGGCAAATTCTACAACGAACAAAAGCGCTGTAAAAATGCCTATTGTGATAAAATCTTTTGCCTGTAATTTCTTATCATTCATTATTAAACTCTCCTTATCGTTTTTGCGGTTACGCCAGTTTCCAGCTTACCGCCTGTTTCCTGCCGCTGATGAAGTTCTTGTAGATGCCCTCCTGTGCCATAAGTTCTTCATGCCGTCCCTGCTGAACTATGCGCCCCTTGTCCACAACGATGATCTGATCGGCATTACGCACAGTTTTGAGCCTGTGAGCGATCATGATGATAGTTTTATGCTTTGTCAGGTTCTCTATGGCTTCTGTAAGTTCCTTTTCGTTTTCGGGATCAACGTTTGCAGTCGCCTCATCAAGTATGATAATAGGTGCGTCCTTCATTATCGCACGGGCAATGGCAAGCCTTTGCTTTTCGCCACCCGAAAGGGTTGCACCGCCCTCGCCGATAACTGTATCATAGCCGTTTGGAAGAGACATAATGAAATCGTGACAGGCGGCTTTCTTTGCGGCTTCTTGCACTTCCTCCAAAGACGCTTCCGGTCTGCCGAAACGGATATTATTGGCGATAGTATCCTCAAAAAGGTATACACGCTGAAAAACAAAGCTGAAATTTTCCATAAGGCTGTCGAAGCTGTAATCTTTGACATTCCTGCCGCCAAGCGTGACCTGCCCCTCCTGAACATCCCAGAAACGGGAAATAAGAGATGTTATGGTAGTCTTTCCACCGCCGGACGGTCCTACGATAGCGGTGGTTGTATTTTCCTTTATCTCAAGCGATACATCGTCAATGATCTTTCTGTTTTCGTAAGCAAAGCTGACATGGTCAAGGCGAATGTCCCTGTTCTTGGGGGTGATGTTTTCACCGTCAGTATCCATTTGCTCGATGTCAAGTATCTCAGATGCCAGATCAACGCCTTTGCCGATAACACGGAGCAAGGCTGTATAAATACCTGCTGAATCCAGCGACTCAAATACCATGAAGGAACACAGCAGCATTGTAATAGTATACACAAGCTCCATACTTCCGTTCAGGTAAAAGTAGACCGATGCTCCCGCTATCGCAACACCAATCAGCTTGCAGATGAGATTCTGAACTCCAACGGCAGGTATCGCCGCAAGCTCGGCAGAGATATCAGCGTTTTTTTTGCGCTCAATAGAGTTTTTGAGCTTCGACTGATTAAGAGCGATGATATTATAATTCCTTATCTCCGATATTCCCTGAATGTATTCCAGTATCACGCCGACCATTTCCCTGTCAGCAGAGATCTTTTCATCGGCTACCCTTGCGACACTGCGGTTTGTCCACTGATTGACCAGAATAAAAACGCCTATGCCTGCCAGCGAGATAAACCCGATACGGATGTCAAACGCAAACATGAAAAGTGCAATGACCACAGTCGTGATGCTGCCTTGCAATACCAGCATGATCGCACGGGTAGCAATGTCTCCCATCTGCTCCATTGTGTTTGTAGCGACCGAAGTGATATGTCCGAGACTTGTATCATTGAAGTAACCCATAGGCAGATAACGAAGATGTTCGCCGATCTCTATTCTTTTTAGTGCGGCAGTATCATATCCGCCCTCTGTCTGAAGCATCGTGGAAAAGCGGCTTATGACTGTCTTGCCGAGTGTGCTTATCAGCATCAGACCTATTACGGTCAGTATCGCCTTTGTGTCGATATTATCGTCAAGAACCGCTTTTATGGCAACAAATGCGGCTGGAATCTTCATGGCGGTGAACATTGCTTCAATGACACCAAGCACGATAGCCTTGTAGAATTTTCTTCTGTTCTTTTCACTGCAAAACCCAAAGAACTTTTTTATCATCTCAAGCATATGCGTTCTCCTTTCCGTTGTCGTTATCTCTGACCATACTGTGCGCTTCCCACATTTTTCTGTAAAGCTCACAGTTTTCAAGCAGCTCACGCTGTGTACCGCAAGCCTCGATATTTCCCTTATTTACGACAAATATCTTATCTGCGTCTACGATAGTCGAAAGACGGTGGGCGATAACGATAAGTGTCCTGCCCTGTACAAGCTTTGCAACGCTCGCCTGCACAAGAGCTTCGTTTTCGGGGTCGGTGTATGCGGTCGCTTCATCAAGTATGACTACAGGCGCATTTTTGAGCATCGCTCTTGCAATACAAATTCTCTGGAGCTCGCCGCCGGAAAGATGTCCGCCTGCGCCGCCGACTACAGTATCATAACCGTTTTCAAGCCCCATGATAAACTCATTACAGCCCGATGCTTTAGCCGCATTTATAACGTCTTCGTCAGTTGCGCCCGCTCTGCCGAGCCTGATATTTTCCATGATGGACATATCGAAAAGGTAGTTATCCTGCGCCACATATGATATCTGCGCCATGTAGTAATCAAGGGGCAGCTCTCTGATGTTCACTCCACCGTATGTGATATCGCCCGAATCAGTATCCCACAGCGAGTCGATAAGCCTTGCGATAGTGCTCTTGCCCGAACCCGACGGACCTACGATTGCAGCGATCTCACCTTGTTTGATCTCCATATTGATACCGTGCAGCACTTCCTTGTCCTTGTATGTAAATCTCACGTCGGAGAGCTTTATGTCCGAGCCGACAGGCTTCTTTTTCAGCTCTGTCGGTCTTACCATGTCTTCACGTTCGATGATCTCAGTTACTTCGCCGAAGATCGTTTGCATTTTCAGAATATCGTCCATATAAGAAAATGCGACCACAAGCGGTGTTATCAGTCCTGCCGAGAGAATGATACCTGTAATGAAGTCCGCAGCAGTCAGCGAGCTGTTCTTTACTAGCAGCAAACCAATCGGCAGAACGCCTAAAAATGTTGCTGGCAGAAACGCCATAGTTCCCGACTGCGGCCAGATGCACCGGCGCATCCAGTCAATGAAAACATCAGCACCTTCTCTTGCAGCTGTTACGAATTTTTTATAAGAGCTGCCTGTCTTTCCGAACGCTTTGATGACCTCTATACCATTGATATACTCAACAGCGGTATCATTGAGCTTTTTGGTCTTTTCAACGGATAATTCATATCCGCCTTTGCTCCTTGAAAACATGATTGCAGCGCATATAAGGCCAATTAATGCACCTACTATATTAGCTAAACCTAACCTCCAGTCAAGACTAAGCAGATAGATAAACATGATGACAGGGAGAAGGAGATTTGCCGTAAACTCAGGAACGATATGTGCAAGCGTGGTCTCCATTGAATCCACTCTGTCCACGATAATGTTCTTGTAGCTTCCGCTGTTGTCATCCAGCACCGAGCCGAGCGGTATCCTTGACAACTTTTCACAGAGCTGTTTTCTGATGCTGCCCAGCACATTAAAAGTTGCCACATGAGATAATGAAGTAGAGAATGAATGCAGAGTTATTCTTATTACCCAGAATACTCCCATAAGCAGCGTTTGCTTCAAGTAATATTCCCATTCTCTGTTGCCACCAAGAAGTTCTTCTACAATATCAGCCATGATAAGATAGGGGATAAATGATGCAGCTACGCCAAAGATAGCAAGCACAACACTTCCTCCGAAATAGCTTTTCTTTCTTCCTGCAAATTCAATTACCCAGGATAATAGACTGCGTTTCTTTTTCATTACTAAAATTCGCCTCCATATACGTTTGCAAAAGCTAACAGATGTATTGTTTTATAGGGAAACGCAGATAAACGCTTCCCTTGACTTAATTATTAAAGACCAAACAGCGACTTCCATGCCGGAAGATAAAACTTTTCAAGTGTATGAGCGTAGTGTATGGCTTCATCTTTGGTGAAATCGTGTATAACTGCCTGAAGAATCGCTTCAACACTTGCCGTCACGAGCAGATGAAATTCTTTTTCGTTTATGTCATTGACAGCAATTCCGCTTTTCTTCAGTGCATTCATATATCTGATCGTAACTTCTTCCTCAAGCTTTGCTATGTCATGAGTGAAGTTCTCATATTTTGTACCCTGAGATCTGCAAACGATCAGCTTGAACTCGTCAAAATGATCGTAGATGTATTCCATAAACCGGACAGTTTCCATCTTATTATCCCATATTGATTCAGCTGCAACCTTGCCTATCTCACCGAAATAATCGTCCTCTATCCCGTGAAAGCACTCCATCAGCCCTTCTATCGTAGGCTCAACCAGCGATGCAAACATTTCTTCCTTGCTCCCGAAATGCTTATAAAGACCGCCCACCTGGATACCTGCCTCGGCTGCTATTCTTCGGAGTGAAGCATCTGTAAAGCCGTACTGCATAAACTCTTTTTTGGCAGCCTCAATGATCCTTTCATGGCTCTGCGTTTTGTCTCTCGGCATTAATTCACCTCCCTGAGCAGTAAATGAACAGTGTACACCAACATTGTTAGTATACACCGTTCTCTATCATTTGTCAAGCAGATTTCAATGCTTATTCTCTTATCTTTCGTTTTTCACCGTTTTTAATATTTTTTAAATTAGTCTGCTTTTATCTTTCGTACTTTTTAACATGTGAAGAGTCATGAATATAAGAAAAACCAGCTCCGTAAGGAGCTGGCATTATTCAAGCATTGTACCACCGTAAATGTCGTGTGATTTTCGTGTGATTTTGTGTGATTTTTGACTGTAAATTAGTCACACGAATCTGCAAAAATGCATTTAAAACTGTTTCATACAGGTAAGAGAAAAGCCTGTATTTCGGTGTTTTCCTCGAAATACAGGCTTCTTTAAAAGAGCGGACAGAGAGGGATTCGAACCCTCGATACGCTATTAACGTATACACGAGTTCCAGTCGTGCGCCTTAGACCAGCTCAGCCATCTGTCCATATATATAGGAGACTTAGAAAAAGTCTCCCTTGGTGCGAGTAATGGGACTTGAACCCATACGTCTCTCGACACACGCCCCTCAAACGTGCCTGTCTGCCTATTCCAGCACACTCGCAAAGTACTTTAATATTATACAGCAAATCGAAAAAAAAGTCAATAGGCTTCAATATATATTTATCATATTACAAAATAAGGCGTTTCATATAACAAAAAGTCTTCAATTTAGTCAAGGAATAATAAATTAAAATAATCACTCATAAATTTTCTTGATTTTCGACATTTTACGCTAAAAACACCCCTTGAAAAAACTTTAAAAGTGATGTACAATGTGTTTGTAGATTAAAAGAAAAGGAGTTAAACCTAAACTATGGAAAACAAACGAATCAAAGTATTGATCGGTGACGATTCAGCATCAAACGGAGTAAAAGCAGCTGCAATACTCAGGGAAAACGACATAACAGCGTTTACCCGAAAGAAAAACAGCAGAGCGATACTTGATTCCATAATCAATGACGTCCCTGATGCTGTCATTATCGACCTCACTCTACAGGACACTGATGCCATATGCCTTATGGAGCGCGTCAAAGGGACACTTGTAAAGATACCTGCTTTCATTATCGTATCTGATATCCAGAACAACTTCATCGAGCGTCAGGTTTTGGAAAACGGGGCATCATATTATCTTACAAGACCGTATGATGTACAGAGTCTGCCATCAATAATCAAATCCGTATGCACGATTCCCTTTACAAGCACCTGTACCGATACTGAAATAATGGTCACAGAGATAATACAGAAGCTTGGCGTACCTGCTCATATAAAGGGCTACCACTATCTTCGTACAGCTATACTCAGTGCAATTGAGGACAGCAGGCTCATGGAATGTGTAACCAAGCTTCTTTACCCTTGTGTGGCACAGAAGTACGACACCACTTCATCTCGCGTTGAACGAGCTATCCGTCACGCTATCGAAATAGCATGGGACAGAGGCGATTCCGAGGTAATAAACAGCTTTTTCGGATATACTATCGACAATTACCGCGGACGTCCCACAAATTCGGAATTCATAGCACTTGTAACGGATAAGATAAGACTTCAGCTGAAATTAGCGTAAGCGATTATTCCGGTCACAACTCCTCTCTCCGCTGTGACTGTTTTATTATCCATGAGAAACCCTCTGTGTTTTGAAGCACAGAGGGCTTTTTTTCATTATCTCTTTACGAAGTACTCCTCATACCATACAAGGAATGTATAAATTGTCCAGACCTTGCGCCAGTTATCGGAGTTTCCGCCCACATAGTCCTTATAGATAGCGTTTATCTCGTCGACATCAAAGAACTGTGCAGCCATATCGCTGTTGAACTTAGCGCGTACATCTGCATTATAGCGCTCGTCAGCAAGCCATATCCTTACAGGAACTATAAAGCCCAGCTTCTTTCTGAAAGCGATCTCCTCGGGGAGAACCTTTGCAGCAGCGGTTCTGAATGCCACCTTGTTCTGCTCCTCGTTCACCTTGTACTTTGAAGGCATACGCGAAGCAATATCGAATATTCTTCTGTCTGTGAGGGGCATACGGATCTCCAGACCGCAGGCTGTGCTCATCTTGTCGACATTGAGGTAAATATCTCCCTCAAGCCATATCTGGATATCCACATCGGACATCTTTGTCAGCGGATCAAGTCCCTCTGTCTCATCGTAGATATACTTCACAAGGTTTATGGGGAGCACATTGGGATCGTAGTGTTTGAGTATCTTCTGCTTTTCCTCTTCCTTCATGATATTGGTATTGCCCACATAGAAGGTTTTGAGGTTGTCGCCGTAGCGCTCGGCATTGCGGTACATATTGTAGCCGCCGAAGAACTCGTCAGCGCCCTCGCCCGAGTAGCAGAGCTTTGTATGCTCGGCAGTAGCCTTGCAGCCGAGAGTGAATACTATAGCAGAAGCATCGCCTAAAGGCTGCTCCATATTGTACATAACGAAAGGAACGATATCAAAGAAGTCCTTTGGCTGGATATTTGCAACGCTGTGCTCGACGTTAAGGAGCTCCGCAGTCTTGGCGGCAACTCTTGACTCGTCGAATCTTTCCTCGTCATAACCGCATGAATCGGCTCTCTTAGCGTCGCTCATTGCAAGCACGTAAGATGAATCAACGCCGCCCGAAAGGAATGACTCTGCAACCTCGTCATCGTCCTTGACCTCGGGGAATATCTTTGTCAGAGTATCATGTATCTCGTTTGCCCAGTCGTCAAGAGACTTGCTCTCGTCGGGCTTGAATGTTGGAGTCCAGTAACGCTGAACTGTCAGCTTTCCGCCCTCGAATTCCAGCCAATGTCCCGGCATGAGCTTCTTCACGCCCTTGAAGAACGTATCCTCTCCTGCAACATAGGTCAGTGTCATGTATATCTGGAGCATATCCACATTGAGCTCCTTGACGAAGCCCTCCTGACCGATTATCTTACTGATATTTGTTCCGCAGAGGAGCTTGTTATCGGCTGTGATATAGTAATAGAAAGGCTTTGTGCCGAACTGGTCTCTAAGGCAGAAATACTTGTCTTTCTCGGTATCATAGAGAGCAAATGCGAACATTCCGTAGAAATGGTCTGCCATTTCCCTGCCCCATTTTTCGTAAGCCTTGACGATAATAGCCTTTTCACGCTCTTCACGGGAAAGTGTATCATCAATGCCTAATTCCTTGCAAAGACCTCTCCAGTTTCTGATATGACCTCTGTAATCGCAGATATTAATCAATTTAATTCACCTCGTAATAGTGTAGCTTATATTTCTTCGTAGATAAGGGGACGGTTCATAAGTGCGCCAAGTGCGTCTCTGACGTCTCCGCCGTTGAAAAGCACCTCGTTAAGCTGCTCTGTGATAGGCAGCTCCACGCCAAGACGCTTTGAAAGGTCGTATGCAGCCTTGCAGCAGAAATAGCCCTCAACTGTGCCAACGCGCTCAACAGCCTCCTCGGGAGAAACTCCCTGACCGATAAGTATGCCTGCACGTCTGTTGCGGCTGTGCATACTTGTACAGGTAACGATAAGGTCGCCAATGCCTGTAAGTCCGCTGAAGGTTATAGGCTTGGCGCCTGCCGCCTTGCCGAGACGAGCTATCTCGTGGATACCTCTGGTCATAAGGGCAGCCTTGGTGTTGTCACCGTAGCCCAGACCGTCGCATATGCCAACGCAGAGAGCGATGATATTCTTGAGAGCTCCGCCTATCTCGCAGCCCTTTACATCGTCATTGAGATATATTCTCATGAAGTTATTGCCGAATTCACGCTGAACGTACTCAGCAGCGTCGTGATTCTCAGATGCAGCAACTACAGTTGTAGGAACACATCTTGCAACTTCCTCAGCATGAGACGGTCCTGAGAGAACTACCATTTTTTCGGTAGGTATCTCCTCGCGTATGACCTCGCTGAGAGTTTTAAGGCTTCCCTCTTCAAGTCCCTTGCCTGTATTGACAATGACCATATGGTCGTCACAGTAGGGAGCAGCCTCCTTTGCCACGCTGCGGACAAATGATGACGGGATACCGAATACAAGCATATCACAGCCCCTGATACAAGAGATATCGCTTGTAAGGGCAATACTCTCGGAGATAGGTACTCCCGGGAGCTTCTGAACGTGCTCGCCGTGAGAGCGGATATCATCTATTTCCGACTGGAACTTCGACCATACTGTAACATCATGTTTTCCGCAGTGTTCAGCCATTATTGCCAGTGCAAGACCGAAACCGCCCGAACCGAGTATAACTATTTTTGCCATAGAAGATCACTCCTTACGATAAATCATTCTCTGCCTATATCTATGGTGTTGAATGTGAATTTATTCTCATTTCCGTCAATAAGTCTCTGGATATTTGAGCGGTGCATGAATATTACCATTGCCGCCATTGGCAGTGAAAGAAGCATATACAGACAGCTTCTTCCGAATGAATAGCCGTCAACTATCCATGACATCAGCAGTGTTGCCAGCGGGCAGTATGCTGTCGAAATTATTGAAGCAAGTGAAACATACTTGGAAATTGCAAGAATAACAACGAAAATAGCCAGAAGTGCAAGAAACACCTTGTAGTCGACAGCTAAAAACGAAGCCGCGCCCACAAGTACGCCCTTTCCGCCCTTGAATCCGTAATATATGGGGAAAACATGACCTATTATTGCAAATAAGCCTGCTATATAGCCGATATAGTGTGTATCATTGCCGGGGAGCATTCCTGCATGGAGAAGATGACAGAAGCCTCTTGCAAGGAAAACTGCCACTACGCCTTTTAAGAGGTCTCCTATGAGAGTAAGAAGCGCACTGGGCTTGCCCGCACATCTGAGAGTATTGGTAAGTCCTGCATTTTTACTGCCCATATCGCGGATATCTCTGCCTGTCATCATTCTTACGACGATGATAGAGAAATTTATACTGCCGAGGAAATAGCCAAGACCTGCGGCGACGATAATTGAGAAAAACACCTTCATTATTTATCATTTCCTCCCCTCTCACGGACGATAAAGCGAACAGGAGTTCCCTCAAGTCCGAATGTTGAGCGTATTTGATTTTCAATGTATCTTCTGTATGAGAAGTGGAAAAGGTCTGCCCTGTTTACAAAGGTAACGAATGTCGGAGGCTTTGTAGAGGGCTGCGTCATATAGTATATCTTCAGTCTTCTGCCCTTGTCCGACGGGGGCTGAACTCTTGTGGTAGCGTATGCAAGGACGTCATTGAGCATACCCGTTGATATTCTCATGCTGTTCTGCTCATAAACGTACTTGATGAGCTCATAGAGCTTGTTGATACGCTGTCCTGTCTTAGCGGATATGAACACAAAGGGTACGTATGACATAAAGCTGAAATCATTTTCCAGCTTAGTTCTGTACTCCTGCATGGTCTTGTCGTCCTTTTCGATGAGGTCCCACTTGTTTACAGCTACAACGCAGGCTTTTCCCTGCTCATGAGCATAGCCTGCAACCTTGGAATCCTGCTCTGTGAAGCCCTCGGCTGCGTCAAGCATAATTACGCACACGTCAGCGCGGTCAACAGCCATATAAGCACGAAGCACGCTGTAGTGCTCGACTTTTTCTGTGACCTTGGACTTCTTGCGGATACCTGCTGTATCAATGAATACGAAATTGCCGTACTCGTTATTGATAACGGTATCTGTTGAATCACGGGTAGTTCCTGCGATATCGGAAACGATAACGCGCTCCTCGCCTGCTATCTTGTTGATAAGCGAGGACTTTCCTGCGTTTGGCTTACCGATAACGGCTACCTTGATGTGATCCTCGCCGTAGTCAGTCTCTTTACCGTCAGGCAGGCTCTCATACACCTTGTCCAGCATATCGCCTGTGCCGTGACCGTGAACAGAGGATATGGGATAGGGATCGCCAAGTCCCAGATTATAGAACTCGTAGAGCTCCAGCGGAGGATCTCCGAGATTATCGACTTTATTTACAGCAAGAACTATGGGCTTGCCGCTTTTAAGGAGCATTTGTGCCACGGCATAGTCGTCAGCGGTAACTCCGCATTTGATATCCGTTACAAACACGATAACGTCAGCCTTTTCGATAGCAAGCTCCGACTGTCTTCTCATCTGCGCAAGGATAACATCATTGCTTTCGGGCTCGATACCGCCAGTATCCACCACCATGAACTCCTTGCCGCGCCACTCGCACTTAGAATAGATACGGTCTCTTGTAACGCCGGGGGTATCCTCTACGATAGATAAGCGCTGTCCGATAAGCTTGTTGAAAAGTGTGGACTTTCCTACATTAGGACGTCCAACAACTGCAACTATCGGTAATGACATTGTATTGCTCTCCTTTCTCTCTTTACTTCAAAACAAGTCTCAGTATCACTGCCAGCCATAAATGGGCAGGATAGAATATATAGAAAAACCACTTTGAAAACTTAGGGAATCTTCCCTTTCTGCCGTTGTAGAACACTGTCATAAGGGCATATGCCGCCGCAAAATCGAATATATGCATAGCTGTCGATTCGAGCTTTATAAGCGAGAATCCCTCAAAATACAGCGGTATCTCCGATACGAGGATATATACTGCCCAGACAGAAGCATACCATATCAGCCTTGCCTTCGGCTTTTCACGGAAGATATGGAGCCCCAGCACTATAAGCGGTCCGAATATGAACCACTCGGACACAAGAGCTGTAGTAACGCCGCATATAAGCACTATAAGGGCGATACGCTGCCAGAGCTTGAAATGGCTCTCCCATGCGCATAAAGCAAGCAGGCTGAAAAACAGGGTGAACATGATGTTTGCGCCCCACCAGCCCGTTATAGGTCCCCACAAAATAGTGAACGGGACCTGCGTTATACAGGCAAAAATAAAAAGCCTCTGTGCGTATTTCTTAACAGAGCGAGTGTATTTGTAGCCGTCGGCAATGAAAAAGAACATTACAGGCGGAGTCATCAGACTAAGCCGAATGAATATCCTCTGCCAAAAGGGACAATCGGCAAAAAGTCCGTCAGGCGGCGTATCATCAATGCTCAGCCATGCGAAAAGATGTCCCCAGAACATGAAAAATATGATGATATACTTTATCACGTCGCGGTTTATGACTTTAAGTCTGCTCTTTTCCATATTCCCCCCTGTGAGCTGATACACGTTATTCAGCTCTGAAACGCAGTATTGTCGAGGAATATCTGCTGAAATTCTTCGATAATACGTTTTTTCTTCCCAAAGTCAACAAAACGATCCTTTGATACGAAATTCAGATACTTAAAAAGGAGAGAAGGATTCTCTCCTCCTCTCCTTCTCTTTTATCGGATCAAGCCGATTATTCAGCGTCGATCTTAAGGACCTCAACGCCCTTATAGAATCCGCAGTTTTTGCAGACCTTATGGGGAGCCTTATATGCGCCGCAGTTGTCACACTTGGACATTGCAGGAGCTTCGAGCTTCCAAACAGCAGAACGTCTCTTGTCGCGTCTTGCCTTAGAAGTTTTTCTCTTTGGTACAGCCATTGTGGCACCTCCTTACAGAGCCTCACGGCTCAGATTAATTAAGATGATCGCACTGAGTCTCATTCAGGTCACAGCCGCAGACCATGCACAGTCCCTTGCAGTCTTCCCTGCAAAGCACCTTAGTCGGCAAACTGAGGAGAATATCATTCAGCGCAACTTCATTCAATTCAATGCTCTCGCCGTCTGCTACGATATAATCATCGTTATCGTCGTTGCTGACGGAAGGAACAACAATATGGTCAAAGGAAAGATCATAATCTCTGGAAAACTCTTTCAGACACCTGTCGCAGGTGTGAAGAAGCTTGAATACAGCAGTATAGTCAAGGTAGACTACGCCTGCCCTGTTATAGAGCTTTCCGCTGAGACTCACATCGGAACCGAATGAAAATCCTTTGATATCACCGAATTCCTCTGGAGCTATCTCATATGAGAAATCTTTTTTCTCTCCGACAATATTGAATATCTGCTTTAAATTGATCTTCATACAACAATCCTTCAGAGCACTATAAGATATATTATACACCAATTGACTTTATCTGTCAATACTTCGGTGTAAAAATTTCAAATTTTTCCGCTGAATTACTTGATGAACTGCTTTACGCTCTCAGGAAGCTCAGAATCGTCAGCTGAAACTGTAAATACGATAGTAGCCTCTTCACCTGTGAGCTTGTCGAGCTTCTCAAAGAGCTTGCCGAGAGCGTCGTAATCTCTGCCTACGATCTTGAGGATGCCGTCAACGAAAACGTCCTTGATATCGTAGTTGCCTGCGAGCATACCTGCTACGAAGCCATAGAAAGCGTCTGTGCCCTCGATAGCAAAGCTCTCTGTATCGCACCATCTAACTCTGAAGCTGATAGAACGTCTGATGTTATCGCCCTTTTCGATGCAAACGAGGTTGCCATTTGTTGACTTTACAGCTTCGTTGATCTGGTCGATAAGTATCTTTGTCTTACCTGTGCCTTTTTTACCTGTAATAAGTTTAATCATAATTTACTCCTTCCGTGCCTTGCGGCATTTGTGACGTATTATATTTTGTATTATGAGCTAAACGGACTATCAGCCGAGCTTAGCTTCAAGAGCTGCCTTTGCGCCCTCATAACCCGGCTTGCCGAGAAGAGCGAACATATTGGACTTGTAGCTTTCAACGCCTGGCTGGTTGAAAGGATTAACACCGAGAACATAGCCTGAGATAGCGCAAGCCTTCTCGAAGAAATAGATCATGTAGCCTACATTTTCCTCTGTAGTATCGTCAAGCTCGAGAATGATGTTGGGAACTCCGCCCTCTGTATGAGCGAGAACAGTACCCTCGAAAGCCTTTCTGTTTACTACTGACATATTCTGATTTGTGAGGAAGTTGAGACCGTCAAGGTTCTCAGCGTCGGGCTCGAGGAAGAGGTCAGTCTTTGGCTTCTTGATGTCAACAACTGTCTCGAAGAGTATTCTTGCACCGTCCTGGATATACTGTCCCATTGAGTGAAGGTCTGTTGAGAAAACAGCTGCTGACGGGAATATACCCTTATTGTCCTTGCCTTCGCTCTCGCCGAAGAGCTGCTTGTACCACTCAGACATCATTACGAAGCTTGGATCGTAGGAAACCAGCATTTCTACTGACTTGCCCTTTCTGTAAAGGATATTTCTGAGTGCAGCGTACTTATAGCAATCGTTATTGTCGAAATCTGCGCAGAAGTCAGCCTGTGCCTTAGCAGCGCCCTTCATGAGAGCGTCGATATCGCAGCCTGCAACTGAAATAGGAAGAAGACCAACAGCTGTAAGAACAGAGAAACGTCCTCCTACATCGTCAGGGATAACGAATGTCTCGTAGCCCTCAGCGTCTGAGAGGTTCTTGAGAGTTCCTCTTGCCTTGTCTGTAGTAGCGAAGATACGGTTCTTAGCTTCTTCCTTGCCATATTTATCCTCAACCATCTTCTTGAAGATTCTGAAAGCAAGAGCGGGCTCTGTGGTTGTACCTGACTTAGAGATAACGTTTACAGAGAAGTCCTTACCCTCACAGAGAGCAATGATCTCGTTGAGATAAGCAGGGTTGATGCTGTTGCCAACGTAGTAGATATCAGGTGTATCCTTCTTCATATTGTTGTAAAGAGGCGACTTGAGGAGCTCGATAGCTGCTCTTGCGCCGAGATATGAACCACCGATACCGATAACGATAAGGATATCTGAATTCTTCTTGATCCTCTCGGCAGCTGCCTTGATACGTGCGAATTCTTCCTTATCATAGGCTGTAGGGAGCTCTACCCAGCCTAAAAAATCATTGCCGAGACCTGACTTGCTGTGAAGTGACTGAGCAGCAGCCTCTACCTGAGCCTTGATACCAGCCATTTCGTCAGCATTGACGAAGTCCTTCAAGTATTTGGTGTTGAGTTTTAAAGACATTAGAATTTACCTCCAATATGTATGGTAAGCCATACAAATATAATTTACCATCTTTATGATACTATATTTTTGGATTTTTTTCAAGTCCTTTGCGTAACAATTTCAACATTTGTATATTTATAACAATTATATACTCACTTTTCCATCATTTTATCTAACAGCTTATATAAAATATATTTATAGCTCAGTTTCGGAACAGCGCTTTTCGCAAGCAATTCGCTCTCATATACCAGCGTATCGTCGTTATAAAAGGCTGCTGTGCCGATTGGCTGACCAATTCTTATGGGAGCCGTCAGATATTCGGGTATTACTACTCTCGCGCGGAGCTCCCCCGAGCCCTTGGGCACAACAGCTTTTCCCTGCTCATTCAGGTATATCTCCACAGCCGAAGAAGTCCCGTTTTTTACCTTGACAGGAGCAAGCATTTCATCGGGAAACATCGTAAAAGTCACCTTATATCCGCTGAAGCCGCTGCGAATGAGCTTTTTCGCCGTGCCCAAAGATATACCATCGTTCTCCGCCCCCAGAACTACCGATACAAAGACACTGCCGCTTTCATTCCGTCCGCCCTCGGCAGCGCAGTACCCTGCCTCGTCGGAATGACAGGCTTTGAAGCCGATATGGCGGTCATAAGTCCGCGTCAGACTGTTTTCGCTGACAAGCTCTGTTTTGCCGCCCTTTACAAAGTCGCGCCATGTTGAAAACGCAGGCGTCAGAAAGTCATATTTTGCAAGCTCACAGCAGATGACCGCCATATCATGGGCTGTAGTGTACTCCTCTGCGGAATAATAGCCATAGGGCGAGACAAACCGCGTATCACGCAGACCTAAATCAAACGCCTTTGCATTCATGTCCATGACAAAGCTTTCAATACTTCCCGAGGACTTCTCCGCAAGAACCGTCATAGCGTCGTTGGCGTTTCCGATGATAACGCTTTTAAGAAGCTCCTCAACGGTCATTTTGTCGCCGCTTTCGAGCCATATGACTGCACCTTTGGTATTGGTGACGCTCTCGGAGGCTGTGAGCTCGTCAGCAAAAGCATACTCCCCGTTCCGTATGTCCTCGGCTATGAGCAGTACACTCATCAGCTTGGTAAGATAGCCTGCATTCAGCCTTTTATCGGCGTTAAGCTCATTCAGGACCGTGTGTGTCTCAGCTTCCATAAGCACATACGCCTGCGGTTCGGGCTCTTCCTTTGCATTCGCTCCCATAAAAAGCGCCGAAAGCGCCGCAAAAGCCAGTATAACAGCTATATTTCTCAGTTTTTTCAGCATATTCATCACCTCAAAGGATAATATGCGGTTTTATGACAAAAAATGAAAAGGAGCAGCAAAAGCTGCTCCTTTATCTCCTTTTTATTCATTTTTTAAAGCGGTGATAATGAACGCGTCCTTATTATCGCCTGTAATCTCGTAATTACCCGATATCGGTACTCTCGTCTTGTACTTTTCATCGTTTCCGGTAACTGAGTAGATCTGATATCCCTTATCGTTGAATGTAAGGCTGTATGGCTCATCAAAGGTGTACTGCTTGAGGAAATCAACGTACTCCTCAAGGCACATCTGCTTCTTTTCCATTATTGCTGCGTGTATCTCACCCACGTATCTGAGATGCCACGGGCAGTATTCTTTGCCTGTTTTGTCCTTTTTATTCTGTGGATATCTTACTATAAATCCATACTTCCAGCAGTTCTCACCTATCCAGCCCTCTGTGTCATATCCGTCGTATGTCATCACAGAGCCATAAGCGTTCAATGCGAGGTCTACGCAGTATCCCGCCTTGGACTCACTGAAAGCCTTTGGGCAGTATGAATCTTCGTCTGTATATGTATCGGTAGTTCCGTATACGATAAAATCAGCTAAAGCTGTCTGGTTGGCATAATCCTCCATCATGGAGTTAAGTGCCTCTGCCGCGTCCTCGTTGAGCTCAACCTTCTCGTCAACAAGGGTATAGAATTCGTTCTTCTCATCCGACAGGTCTACCATAGCCCTGCTGTAATCTTCTTCTGCCGGAGCGCTTTCCGTATATATTGCAAGTACACCCTCTGCAAGTTCATTTTTCGATAACTCGTACTCCGAATACCCCAGATACTTTACTCCTTCAAAAGCAGTTGTGCTCTCGTCGGTTGTGCCCAGCGAAAGGCTGCTGCCTGTAGGAGTTTCCGTCGGTGTTTCGGCATTACGGAAGTTTCCGTTTATTGTAAGATTTAAAGGCTGCTGACTTGCCAGACTTCTTCTGAGGGTATCAGCACCCGAAAGCGTTATTACAATAGCGCCCATAGTCAGCAGAACTCTGCTGAACCTGAGCTTCTTTCTCTTTGGCTCCTGCATTTTGACCATATCCTCCGATTGTTTTGTTCTACATCATAAAATAATACTTTGGTTCTTTTTTTCTTTATTTTTCTATCGTTTTTCAGGCATACGCCCGAGTATTATTTATTATCAGAATAGCATTTCAGCCAAATTGTCTTTAGAGCAGCTTCCCCCGACTTGTCCGCCGCAAGGGAAAAATAAAAAAGACACTGCTGTTTCCCTGCCTGTTCTGTAGTAACCCGGATACAAAGGTGCGACACCTTTTGCGTCAGCTTAAACTAACGTCAATATATGCAGAACAGTACGTCTGCATATAACTGTAGTCAGCCTCAGCTGTCGACTCCGAAAAATATTAGAACTCTTAAAGGAAAACCGCCGTGCCAGTATATTTTTATTCAGCATTGCGAAAATTGTTTCCTTCTTTTGTTCATTCTACACCATAATATTATATATCTCTGTATTTTCTATTATAGTACAGAAAAAAATCCTTGTCAACATTTTTTTCATATTCTGCGAATTGTACAAAAACTATGTTCTATCTTATACAGACAGCACAACAGGCTCCCCCTTTGGAGAGCCTGTTCATCAAAGTTCAACTGTAATGCTGTCCTTCAGTTCAAAGGAATAAAGCAAAGTTTCCTTTACCTGCTTACCTGTGGTCAGCTCAATAGCCGCCTTGTAAAGCCTCAGCTGCATAGCATACCGCTCTTTCAGTGCCGCAAGAGACACTCCCCTGTCGGACTTGTAGTCCACGATAACTATGCCGTCAGGCTCCTCAAACATGAGGTCGATGATACCCTTTATCATGCCGTCGGACTTTTTCAGCCTGTCAAGAGTTTCGTTCTCGATGTCAAGCTGAGAGACCGCCACCATGAATTTCTTCTCCCTGACATAGCGCAGGGAGCTCTTTATCCTGCCATAGAGACTGCTTTTGAAGAACGCCGCAACGTTCTCAACGCTTATGGATTCCGCCTCTGCCCTGCTGATATAGCCCTTTTGCGTAACGCTTGCTATCTCGGCTTCGGCAGCATTAATAGCATTGTCAAAGTCGCAGTACTGGAAGAATGTGTGTATCGCCGTTCCGCGCTCTGCACCTGTCAGCTTTGTGCCCTCGGACTTGAACTTCGGGCGTTTCAGTCTGAAATCGAAGCTGTCGTCGTTCTCTTTCAGCTTCTTGGTTATCTGGGTAACGCTCAGCTTTGCAGAAGTCTCGGAAAGCGTCCTGTCGTACTGAAATTCTATTATATCCTGCATTTTTGCGATGAGTCTTTCGTCAGCCGCAGCCTCCTCTGCTTCATCTTCGCTTTCCTCAGTTTCAGCCGAAGCTGTCTCAGCTATTTCGTACTCAAAGAGCGTATCAGCTTCACTGCCTGCTCCCAGCCTGCTGACGTCAAGCCCAAGCTGCTCTGCGATATCCGCAAACTCCTTACTGCGTACAACAGCCGCCCACAGCCAGTCCGAAAAGCTCTTAGCCTCCGACACCCACTCGGTTATGTCGTCATTGTGGAGCATACAGCTGTCAATGAGAGAGTTTACACGTTTCAGAGCCTTTTCGCTGCATTTCAGATTGATGAAAAGCTGCTGCTGAGCTCTTGTAAGTCCGACATAGAGAAGTCTCATCTCCTCGCTGCGTGTAGCTCTTTCCTCCTCGGCTGAGAGCATTGTCTGCTGGAAAGTCCTGTACTTTCGGAACAGATTAGGCTCATAAAGCACATAGCCTATCCTGCCGTCATCGCTGCACATGACAGTTTTTGAGTCGAATTTGAAGTTCACAGAGGTCTCAGCAATGAAAACAAAGGGGAACTCCAGTCCCTTGGAGCGGTGAAGCGTCAGCACGTTGACATAATCCCCTGCTGAAGCCGATATCTTGCCCTGTGCGTAGTCGCCGTTCTCCATGACTCTGTCAAGGTGGCGCAGAAATCCGTTAAGTCCGCCTGTGCCGTCAAATGCGGCGGAGCTCTCATAGTTCTGAGCGTACTGGATAAGCGCACGGAGATTTGCACGTTTCTGGTCGCCGTCGCTGTAGAGCTGCATAACTGAGATAAAGTCCGTGGTATCGTATATCTCGCCGATAAGCTCTCCTAAAGTCATAGTCACGGAGTCAAGCCTGAATTCGTCGAGTGATTCGAGGAACTCCATACAGTGCTCTCTCAGGAACATATCAGTGCATTCCTCATATTCCCCCTCTGCCAGACCGCGGATTATCGCAAAAAGCGCTCTGTGCTTGTCGAGGGACTTTATCACCGCAAGGTCGGATATACTGAACATATACATGGGCGATGTCATTACTGCCGCCATGGGGATATCCTGCAAGGGATTGCTGATAACTCTAAGCAAGTCGATAAGAACGGCTATTTCACGGGATTTTAGGTAGCCTGCCTCCTCATTGCCCTTTGCAGGCACGCCTATCCTGTTCAGCTCGTCGGCATAGACGTTGATGTAGGAGTTGTTTCGCACAAGGATACAGAAGTCCGACGGTCTGCACGGACGCTGAGTGCCGTCCCTGTCGGTGACAAGAACGCCATTTTTCAGCATATCAGCTATCTTCTGAGCAGTAAATACCGCTTCTCGGTCAGCCTTGATATTAACGCTTTCCTCGTCCTCCTCGCAGGGCTCGTCGTTAATAAACGAGATATGGGTGATACGCTGACTTCCGCCGCTCTCAGTGAAGTGCTGTGCTCCGAAATAGAGCATTTCGTCGCTGTTATAGCCGATATCGCCGCAGTTTTCGCTCATTATCTGAGAAAAAACATAGTTTACGAAGTCTATGACCTGCGGTGAGCTTCGGAAATTCTTGTTAAGGGTGATATACTGATTTTTGCTGTCGCTGTCTGCGGAATACTTGTCCGCACCTTTCAGCGTGTTTATGAAGTTCCGCGGATTCGCCAGTCTGAAACGGTAGATAGACTGCTTCACGTCGCCTACAAGGAAAACATTGTCGCCGTAGAGGGGCTCGCCGTTTTCTCCGAGCTTATAGTTCTTGGATATGAGCTTGAATATCAGGTCCTGCTTGTTATTGGAGTCCTGATACTCATCGATCATGATTATATCGTAAAAGTCGGCTATCTTTTCAGCAGCTTCGGACTGTATTATCCTGCCGTTTTCGTCCTCGGCAGCAAGAATATCCAGCGCAAGGCGCTCGCCGTCATCAAAGCTGAGGGCGTTCTTCTCGCACTTCTTCTCCCACAGTATCTCGTGGTACTTTCTCAGCATATCCACAAGAACAGCAGTCACCTCGCCGCTCTCGGCAAAATCGCTCTCAACGGAGGTGATACTGCTTATGACCTTGGCAACGCTTTTTTTGATGATGTCTCGCTTTTTCTTGAAGATATCCCTCAGCGCCTTGTCATGGGGAGTCTTTCCCACTCTCACAAGGTCTGCGAAGTCCTCAGCCTTAGCGCATTCCTCAGCCGTGGGGATACGTCCGCTTCTGAATACTGCCAGCAGGTCTGACACGTTATCGTAGTCATTCTCTGCCTGCTCATAGGACTTCACTGCCGCCGCAGCCGCCATATCGGGGAAAATTCGGCTTATCATGCCCATATTATCATCAGCCGCTTTAAGCGCCCTTTCAAGCTGACGGGTAAGAGTTTCAATAAGCTTATGATAGTAGACCGAGCTCTCAAAGTCGGTATTGTAGTTATCCACCGCTGTTTCAAGCCATTTATCGGACATTGCTACGGAAGAAAGGAAATTATCAGCCCTTTCGATGACTTCCACAACCCTTTTCTCGTCTTTTATGCAGAAACGGTCGTACATAAATGATATCTTGTCGTACTCATTGGCGCTGTAATAGTTGATAAGCTCTTCAAGAGCGCGGGCTCTGAGGACCTTGTTATCAGTGTCATCAAGAACGCTGAATCCCGAGGTCACGCCGTTTTCGCCTATATTGTCCCTTATAAGGTCAAAGCAGAAGGAGTTTATCGTCGATATCCTTGCACTTTGCAGAAGTATCTGCTGTTTTAGCAGATGACGGTCATCAGGGTGCTCGTTGATAAGAGCGCGGAGCTTGCTGTCAAGGCGCTTTTTCAGTTCCGCTGCGGCGTCGTTGGTAAATGTTACAACTACCATTCTGTCTGCGCGGACTCCCGAATCCTTGTCGGCTATGAGCTGAACCAGTCTCTCCGTAAGGACTGCCGTCTTGCCGCTTCCTGCGGCTGCGGATACGATAAGGGACGTATCTCTCGCGTCTATTGCGTTCTGCTGCTGCTGTGTCCAGCTCATATTACTCCTCCTCTCCCTTGTATTTCTTGCCCAGTATCTCCTGAGCCTCGGCAACCGCGCTCTCATCGGGAGTTCTCTGCCGTTCAAGCTCTGAATTATCGCATATATTCATGTACTCGCAGTAGGTACAGGGCAGCTTATTCCCCATAAGAAGCGGCACGGCCTCGGCGTCGCCTGCAAGAAGGGACTCCGCCATGCTTTTCAGCTTGCCGTAGGTGTAATTTCTCAACAATGTCATGCCCTCTGCGGAGATACAAGCGGAATTCTTGTCGGGAACTCCGTTTTTGTCAAGCTTTACGGGTATGAACTCGCCGCGGACGTTCTTTTCCATAGCTTCAAGAATATCCCTGTCACCAAGGACAAGTCCGCTGGTTCGGAGCGCCGAATTGACAGCTCCCGTATTCTTTGAATCCACCTTATGGGATTCGAGATGTACCTCGGATATCCTTACGGGAGAATAGAGTACTCCCGCAGGCGAATAGCCCTCGTATATGCCGCCCTTGTCCGTGGAAGCAAAGAGATAGAGCAGCATCTGCATATTGATACCGCAGGCAAGCGTTTCCGCAGTTATGTCCTTGCGGCTGCTCTTGTAGTCGATTATGCGGAGATACTTCTCGCCTTCCATGTCGCACACATCAGCTCGGTCAACTATACCGCCGAAGCTGAGCTTTCTGCCGTCTCCGAATGGCAGTATAACGGAATGGCTGTCCCGGAGGTCAAGCTCGAACTTGTGGGGCACGAAATCCGAAGCCATAAGCGCCTGCTGGGTATACATGAATACCTCGGACATACGCTCCGTCAGCTTATTGAAGATAAGGTCGAACTTGGCGTCCTTGCCGAAATCTCCTGCAAGCGCCTCATTGCGGTATTCCTCGGCACAGGAGCTTATCTCTGATTTTACAGCTTCACAGGACAGATTCACGAACTCCGATTTGCTGTACTTTCCGAGAATACCGTAAAAGCACCTGTGAGTCAGCTCGCCTGCGATCCTTGCGTCAAGCTCAACCTTTTCGTTCAGGTGAAGTCTCAGGCACTTGTCGCAGAAATACTTGAAATGGCAGAGGTTGTACTCCTCAAGCCCCGATGACGACAGCTTCAGCGGCTCGAAGCTTTGCAGCTTTTCCATGATATCCCTGTCAATGCTGAAGCTCTGGGTGTGATAGCCCCTGCTCATTACATAGGACAGTCTGCGCCTGTAGTCGGGAGCGCCCATGAGGAGCTCCTTGACAGAAGCAACAGCGGTGTCATTGCTCCTGCGCTCCTGCATATAGTGATAGAACGCAGAATGAAGCGTAGCCGCATAATAGTCAGTGGAAATACTGCCGCTTGTCATACGTATGCTCTCATCGCCGAACATAGCGATTATCCTGTCAACGATCTGGGCAGGATATTTCGCCTGTCCCGATAGATCGGACAGCGGATAGGTTATATATAGCTTGTCCGAAGCCGCAGATACAGCCTTGTATACTACAAGGCGCTCCGAAGCGATAAGCTCCGCAAGAGGTGTTGAAAGCTCAATGCCGTTCTCGGAAAGCTTCGATTTCTCAGCCTCGGAGAACAGTCCGTGGAGACTTATCTGATTGGGGAAATCCCCGTCGTTGGCTCCCATAACGAATACAACTCTCGGAGAATCAAGTCTTGCCATTCGCGCAGAAGCCGCCGTAACAGCGTCAAGAGTCTGAGGCGGCACGGAATACTTGATACGCCCTATCATAGAGCGGATAATTCGTGAAAACTCGGCAAAGCTTATCTCCCTGCCGCCGAGTGTATCACAAAGACTGTCCAGTATATCCATAAGGCAGCCCCAGAGCCTTTTAAGCTCCGCCGCTTCGTAGTCCTTATCCTGCTTGATGAGCTGTCCCATGAGCTTTGCGGTATTTTTCTCGCCGTTGCAGTAAACTATATGGTCATAAAGCAAACCGCACAGCTTTTCGGCAGTGTTCTTGCTATTCAGCTTCTTTTTCAGCTTAATAAGCGGAACTACAGTCTTTTTTCTGATATTTTCAAGGAGCTCCAGCTGTTGGTCCTCGGCAGTGAATTCCTCCAGCCAGCTGTCGCCGTCAACGTCCCATTTATAGCAGTAATTCTCCAGCAGAGACACCTCGGTGAGAGTAACGTCCAGAAGTCCGCTTTTGAGGAATCGGAATATCTGCTCAGAGCGTATACGGCGACTCGATAATATATCGAGCATGGACGTGAAGAACACCATTACCGAGGTATGGGCGACATCCTTTTCAAGACTGAGAAAATACGGGATATCGTATCTCTTGAATGAAGCCTTCAGCACGTCGGAGTAAACCGCGATATCATTGGAGATTATGGCAATATCCTTGTACATCAGCGACCTGTCCTCATAGACAAGGTGCTTGATAGCGGCGCAAACGAACTCCGCCTCGTCGTACATATCCCTTGCCTCGAAAATATGGATATTCTCAGCCTTCGGAGCTTTATCGGCTTCGTTTCTCAAGTTCACAAGGGCTCTCCTGCTGACATATTCAAGGTCGGGAGTTTTAAATCTGCAGCACTTTTCACACTTTTCTACGGACGTTTCCGCGCCGATCTCGCGGCAGATGTTCATTATCTTCCTGTAGGTGTCGTTTACGGTCTCAAAAAGTGTGTACGCTCCTGCGTTGACGTCGTCTGTTCTGAGGGCTATGCACACATTTTCTGCGGAAGATATCATAACGCGGAGCATTTCGTACTGGTCGGCGGTAAAGCTCTCAAATTCGTCAAGAAAAACCGTCTTTCCCTTGAAATACTCATGGAGATTCGCTATCTTTGCGGCTTCGCGGATATTGTCAAGCTCGTCCTTGAAGCCGTACTCCGCCATAAGGCGCTGATACTCAAGGAAAATAGCCGCCACATCGTCGGTCTTGTCCATAAGTCTCTTGTCGAGAGTACGGGAGCGCTGTACAAGCTCCTCGGGAGATATGCCCGAGCGCTTGATATCGCGTATCAGCGTCATTATCTCCTCGGCAAAGCCGCTCTGCTGACTCTGTCTGCGGAAGCTGCTGAGAGACTCGGGACGTGACAGCGCGGCGTTCACAGCCTGATATATGAGGATCATTTTCGCCATATCGTCGGCAAATTCGCCCTTGCGGTCAGGATCTCCGTAGAGCTGGAAAAGCTGTCTTGCCAGACCTGTAAAGCTCAGTGAGAAAAGCTCGTTGAAGTTCTCTGCGCCAAGGTAGAAATATAGCTTTTTATCGAAATCCTGCGAAAACTGCTCGGGAACTATTATGCAGAGCTTCTCTGCCGCACCGCATTTTTTCTGTATCTTTGCGAACATTCTTGTGGTTTTTCCACAGCCAGCCGCACCTGTTATAAATTCAACCATAAATTCCTTCTTTACATAAAATATGCATACCGCGAAAAACGGTATGCATATTGATCTTCGTTATCAGAAACCGTTCAAATGGTTCTTTTTCATTATCTCAGGGAATTTAAGATAAGCGTAATCAAGATTGAAGCTGCCGCCGAGACCGTCTACCTTTCCGTCGTTGGTATACTGCCACATATTGTAGTTCTTGCCGAATCCCGGCTTTGATACTCCGTAGTGAGCTACCCAGACGTCGAAATCAGCGAATATAGACTCGTCCACTCTTGAATTGAGGAAATTTGCATAGCTCTTTACGCCTACATAATATCCTTCTTTCTCAAGAGTTGAGCAGAAAGCCTTGATTATATCGGATATCTCCTTGTTGCTCTTTGAAGCAAAGCACTGATCCTCTACACAGTAGTATATAGGATAAGCGAACTTATGTCCCTTGATGACCTCTAAGCAAGCCTCTGCTTCGAGAACTGCGTCCTCGGGAGACTCAGCATAGCTGTACCAGTAAGCTCCGCAGTCGATGCCAGCCTTTTCTGCTCCCTCAATGTTAGCTTCAAAGTACTTGTCTGTCTGCGATGCAAGATTACCGTAGCCTGCACGTATCATCGCATAGTTGATACCGCTTGCCTTGACCTTGTCCCAGTCCATTTTGCCCTGCCATACCGAAACATCGATACCGCTTGCAACGCCCTTGTTTATATTGACGGGGCGAATATTGACGGTCTGGTCTGTTTCAGTGCCGTCGGGCTCATATGTATCTGGAGATATCAGGTACGGATAATTCACATAGCAGTGATCCAGATCAACAACAGTGTCGATTCCGTTCACTCTGCCCTTGTCGCTGTGCTGCCACATACCGTAATCTCCGGTATATCCGGGAGCCTTAACATCCCAGTGGGCAACCCATACAGCATATTTATCCAGCACCTGCTGATACACCTTAGACGTAAGCAGACTTGAGAAGCTGTATACGCCTGCGGAATATCCCTTTGACTCGATAGTAGAGCAGAAAACGTCGATTATCGCAGATATCTCTGAGATAGGAAGCTTCTTCTGACCTTCCTCCTCGATATCAAAGTAAACAGGGTATTTCAAGTCATAATCCTTTATGATATTGTAGCAGGATATGGCTTCTTCACGCGCCTCTTCGGGACTGTAAGCATAACTGTACCAGTAAATACCGATATCCATGCCGACTTTCTGAGCTTCGTCTATGTTGTACTGGAACCATGTATCCTTCTGATAGGGATACTTGTCAGCATTGCCGAAGCCTGCCCTGATGATCGCAAAATCTATTCCGCTGTCCTTGACAGCCTGCCAGTCTATCTTTCCCTGTGCATAAGAAACATCTATACCCTCTGCCTTTTTGTACATAAGGCTCTTATCGCCCGAATGCATCTTTACATAGGTCTGGTGAGCATTATAGATATCAAAAACATTAAACGGCGTTTCCGTGATACCGGCAGCCTCTACAGTGCCGCTTTCTGCGGTATCAGCCGAGATACTGCCCGAAGCCTCTTTACTTTCGATCTCAATTGTGGTATCATATATATTGCAGCTTATATTGTTTTCGGCGAAAGCTTCTGAGGGTGATAATGCTGCACTTGAACCGATGAAAGAACAAGCCATCAGTACAGAAAGCAGGCTCTTATATATCCTCATATCCGATCAAACTCCCTTTCGTTTACGTTACAAAAAAGAAATAACTGTTACATAGCTTTTTGTAAATTATAACATACTTCTCAATTTATTTCAACCGTTACAGTCTAAAAAATATAAAAAGAAGCATAATTTTGTATGGTTTGAAGAAATTTTAGAAATGTTTTTGTAACTTATAGATACTTCTATGTAATAATCAGGAGATAAAAAATGAAAAAATTTGTAATAAATGACAATGACAGTGGTCAGAGAGTAGATAAATTTGTGACAAAAGCTCTTCCTGATATGCCAAAGAGCATGATGTACCGCCTGATACGCAAAAAGGATATCAAAATAAACGGCAAACGCTGTGATATAGCTTCAAGGCTAAACACAGGGGATATCGTCACTGTTTACGTCAAAGATGACGTTTCTGAAGTAAAACAGCACGATATGAGCTTTCTTAACTGCCCTCCAGACCTTGATATTGTCTACGAAGACGAAAACGTGCTTATTGTCAGCAAGCCTGTAGGACTTGACTCCCATTCAAACGGAAGTCCGCTAACAGACACTCTTATCGACAGAGTTAAACACTACTTATATAATAAGGGCGAATACTCCCCCGAAAGCGAAAGCTCCTTTGCGCCTGCACTTTGCAGCCGCCTTGACCGAAACACCTGCGGACTTGTGACAGCCGCAAAGACTGCCGCGGCTCTCCGCGATATAAATGAAGCTATACGAAGCGGCAACGTCCATAAGATATATCACTGCGTAACTGCCGCTCCTCTGCCGAAAAAAGAGGATATAATCACCGCCTATCATCAAAAAGACGAGTCAAGAAATCTCGTTAAAATTCTTGACTCGCCATGTGACGGCTTTAAGCCTATTAAAACAGGCTACCACGTTATTGCCGAAAAAGCTCCCCTGTCTCTTGTGGAAGTCACACTGTACACGGGACGCACTCATCAGATACGCGCTCACCTTGCTCATATCGGAGCACCCATTCTCGGTGACGGGAAATACGGAAATACAGCTGTAAACAAGAGATACGGCGTATTCCGTCAGGCTTTATGCGCATATAAGCTGAAATTCCAGCTTCCCGAGGAGTCCTCGGTGAGCTATCTCAACAAGCTCGATATAACAGCTCCAAAGCCTGAATTCGAGGTCAGATTCTTTAGTTAGGCTGACCGACTCTGTGACGAAGATTCTCTTCCTTGAGCTCTCTGCCCTCAGCAATGAGGGCTCTCATTTTGTCCTTATCTCCGCTTTTCAGCGCCTCGCTGTACTTGTTGAGGTTAGCGATAAGGGTATCAAGCTCGTACTGGAGATTCTCCCTGTTCTGCATGAAAAGGTCAGTCCACATCTTCTCGTTCATAGTAGCGATCCTGGTCATATCCTGAAAGCTTCCGCCGCTGAATCCGCATTCAAGACCAAGCTCGGGACTCTTTACATATGCACTGGAAACGATATGCGCCAGCTGTGAGGTGTATGCTATCATTTTATCGTGGTTTTCGGGACTTGTTACGACTATTTTGCCTGCGCCTATCTCAGTAGCTACAGTTTTCAGAAGCTCCGTGTCCTTTTCTTCGCTGTCCTCAAATGGAGCGATAATAAAGTTAGCCTTTACGAAAAGGTCTGCTGTACTGTTGTAATAGCCGCCGAACTCCTTGCCTGCCATTGGGTGGATGCCAACGTATCTCAGCCCGTTAGCTTCGGCAATAGCTTTCATTCTGTCGGAAAACTCGCCCTTTATGCCGCATACATCGGTTATAAGGGTGTTTTTGCTTATTTTCGGAGCATTTTCCTTGAAAAATATCTCCGAGCCCTGCGGAAACAGAGCGATTATAATCAGGTCATATCCCTCAAAGCTGCCGTCAAATACGTTATCAAGAGCAACGTCGCGGAGTGCGGCGTTCTCGATATCGTGGTTGAGGTCACAGCCTGTTACAGTGTGATATGTGTATTTTTTCAGTGCTTTACAAAGTGAACCGCCGATAAGTCCAAGTCCAACAACAAGAATATTCATAAAAATTTCCTCCCGAATCTTTTATCATTTAAAGTATAACACTTTAAATAGCAAAAGTCAATAGCTTTAAAAACATTTTTCTCTCTCCTGCATAAAATATAAGGAGAGCTTTCTCAAATCTCAGGAAAGGAATGTTTTTATGCCAAAGGTATTTTTAAGTCCTTCTACTCAGGAATGGAACCAGTATGCCACTGAGGGCAACGAGGAGCTGTACATGAATCTCCTTGCGGACCGTATGGAGCCCTATCTCCGCTCCTGCGGCATAAGCTTTGTCCGCAACGATCCCGTCAGGAACGTTACGGGAGCTATTGCAGACTCAAACGCAGGCAGCTACGATGTGCACCTTGCCCTCCACTCCAACGCCGCTCCCGAAAACCTCGCAGGCAGGCTGAGAGGGATAGATATATATTTTGCTCCTAAGAGCAGCTACAGCGAAACTCTTGCAAATATTATCGCCAATAACCTCAAATCAATATATCCTCTCCCCGACAAGGTCAGAGCTGTGCCAACCTACTCACTGGGAGAGGTGCTCCGTACAAAGGCTGTGGCTGTGCTGTGCGAGCTGGGCTACCATGATAATTACGCCGACGAAGCATGGCTGAAAAACAATCTTGAAGCCATAGCTAAGAATATTACGAATTCTCTCTGCAATTACTTCGGTATCCCCTTTGTGAACGCAGGTGCAGTCCGCTGGGGAACTGTCACTACCGACGGAGGCAACCTCAATATACGAAGCTATCCCTCCCTTGCAGGAAAGATAATAGGCTCTATGCCCGACGGTGCCACAGTAATGATAAACGGCGAGACCAACGGCTGGTATGTGGTAAGCTATAACGGTATAAGCGGCTATTCCAGCAGCGATTATATAACTTTGTAAAAGAAAAACGTACAGCAATTGCTGTACGTTTTTTCGTTATTTTTCATCATCATTCTGCGAACGGCGTCTGCGCCTGTCATTTTTATTCACCTTCGGAACGGCATATATCGGCTTCATAGGCTTTGATTTGCTCTTGAAGACCACATATGCATAAATGCAGACCAGAATATATATCGCGCAGAGCAGGAACGATATCATCAGCGCTCTGTTGAACCACCTTGACTTTCGGAACATCTTTGCAACGTAAATATTATACTTGGATACTGAGCGCTCAACATTGCTTACGGCAACTATCTCAACTGTTCCCAGCTCCTCGCCCGAATACTCCAGCGTTACCTTGCCGAGAGGTTCGCCCTTTGCTACGGGAGCCTGCAAGGAAGTCTTGTACCATTCAACCTTGTCGCGGCTTATGGTAGAGATATCTATATCATCATACCAGATACGGGTGAATTCCTCCTTGGGCTTTGCAAGGACATAATCATTGCCCTCTGCAAGCTCAACGGGAAGCTCTCCTACCTCTGCGGTATCCGCAAGGATAGTTTTGTATGAGAAGTGTCCGAACGCCCAGTCAAAAAGGGACATAGCGTCAACTATATGGAAATACGCAATATCGCCGCTTGATGATTTCAGCGGAGACTTCAGAAGCACCGCAAGATATTTGTTTCCGTCACGGCTCGCCATAGTTATGATATTTCTGCCTGCCATATCAAGGTTTGCGGTTTTTATGCCCTTTGTGCCGCTGTAGGCATAGTCGCCGTCGGAATCCATCATAACATTTGAATGAGTCCATATCCATGAATTCGGATCGTCATGGTGCTCGGGATTAGGATTAGAGGGAGTATAGCTGTAGGTAGTAGCTATAGTCTCGAACATCGGAACATCAAGAGCGTACATGGTAAGCTTTGTCATATCGTTTGCAGTCGTGTACTGATTCGGATCGTACAAGCCTGTGGGATTGGTGAAATGAGTATCGAACAAGCCAAGCTCGGCAGCCTTTTCGTTCATCATCTCCACAAAACGTTCTGTATCGCCCTTGCCTATTTTGTAAGCGATAGTCTCGCAGGCTTCTACAGAGGAAGTCAGCATCATTGCATAGAGCAGGTCGGTCATGGTAAGAACGTCGCCGTCCTCTATCTCTGCGAATCTAAGGTCATCGGGATATTCGTAATTATAAAGATACTCGTAGATTGACTCGTCTATAGTTACCTTTTCATCAAGGTCCTCGCAGTTTTCAAGACAGACAACAGCAGTCATTATATTTACAAGCGGTCCGGGCATTTGCTTTACGTCAGCATTCTTCTCATGTATGACCATGTTTGAATCAAGATTTATAAGCACCGCCGATTCGCTCTGGATAGGCTCTTCCAGCGGAAAATTCACAGCCTTGGCTTTAGTTGAGCACACAAATGGCAGTACCATTACAGCCGCAGCAAGTAAGGAAAGTAATCTCTTCATATATACTCCTTTATATTCAAGCGAAATGTTCGCATTATTTCATTTTAGAAAACACCAAAATATATTATAGCAGATTTTTTTCTGTTTTAAAAGAGGTTTCTGAAATTTTATTAAAATTTTCTGAAATTTTTCTGTGCCCCCTTTACGTTTATAAAAAAATATGCTACAATAATAATCACAGAAAGCAGCACAGAAAAAAATAGCTGCTAAAAATTGAACAAAAGAACGGAGGTTTTAATGTGATCTACGTAACAGGAGACACCCACGGAGACATCACACGTTTTAAAAGCTCTGAAATGAAGAAATTATCCCGAGGCGATACCCTTATCATAGCAGGTGATTTCGGTTTCATCTGGAATGACTCAAAACAGGAAAAAGCCGCGCTGAAAAGGCTCGCCGAGAAGAATTTCAGAATAGCTTTTGTGGACGGCTGTCACGAAAACTACGACCTGCTGGAAAAATACCCCGTTGACAAATGGAACGGCGGTAAGATACACCTTATCGAGAAAAATATTTTTCATCTGATACGCGGTCAGGTCTACACCATTGAAAAGAAAAAGATATTCGCTTTCGGCGGAGGTCACAGTCAGGACATAGACTTCCGCAGGAATGTTGACTGGTGGGAGCGCGAGATGCCTACTCATCAGGAGATACTCGACGGTATCGCAAATCTCAAGGAGCACAACTACAAGGTGGATTACGTAATCACCCATGAGCCCCCTGCTTCTCTCAAGGAATGCCTCGGAGTAGACGTTCTGGAACACCTTGAGGTACACGCTTTTTTTGAAGATATCATCAAGAACTGCACCTATAAAAAATGGTTCTTCGGGAAATGCCACATCGACAAGCATATCCCCTTGAAATTCTACGCAGTCTATGACTGCCTCTATCCACTTAAATAGACATATTATAAGCAGATCCGACATAGTATTTACTATCAAATCAAAAGAGGTAATACTATGAAAAAATTCAAATTAACGGATCTGCTTATTTTTGTTGTTACGGCAGAGCTGGTGGGAGCTCTATCTGCTCTCCTTGCAGGCAATTTCACATCATTCTACGACGAGGTCATCAGACCACCGCTTTCTCCGCCTGCGTGGCTGTTCCCTGTGGTATGGGCGATACTCTACGCTCTCATGGGAACCTCTGCATACATGATATGGAACAACAGAAAAAACGAGCTGCGCCGTTCATCTGCACTGAAGCTCTACTACATACAGCTTGCAGTGAACTTCTCATGGAGCATAATTTTCTTCCGCTTCCGTGCCTTTGCTCTTGCAGCAGCCGTGGCTGTGATTCTTTTTTTCATTGTTGGAGCAATGATACTCTCATTCAGAAAAATATCTCCCCTTGCCGCAAAGCTGAACCTCCCCTATCTTGTATGGCTGGGCTTTGCTTCATATCTGGCAGTTGCCATTTACTTCATCAATTAAGCAGAAGATAATACCGTTTTTTCTTCCAATATCTTTGCATTGAAAATACCCTATATCCCGTGCTATAATGATATTGTCACCGGAGGACAAATACTTACAGGAGGGATATTATTATGTGCAACATCTGGAAGATTCTCTGTGATATGTTCGGCTTCTGCTGCAAATAACACACATACGAAAAAAAGCTGCGTTTTCTGCGCAGCTTTTTTATCTTTTCGTGAGACGAAGTCCACTGAAATTATAATGTTTCCTTTACTGCCTTTGTAAGCTCAACGGCAGCTTTTTTTACGTCCTCAGCTCCGAAAATTGCCGACACTACAGCAATGCCGCTTTGACCGCAGCTCTTTATCTCATGGACGTTTTCAGCCGTTATACCGCCGATAGCCACAGCAGGTATATCCACACAGCCGCATATCTCGGCAAGCTGCTGCGGAGTTATCCTTATTGCGTTAGTTTTTGTGGGCGACGGGAATACAGCTCCGACGCCGAGATAATCAGCGCCCGATGCTTCGGCAAGCTTTGCCTGCTCAACAGTTTTTGCGGTAGCTCCTATGATGAAGCCCTCACCTGCTCTTTTACGTATCTCCGCTACAGGAGCGTCCTCGATACCGACGTGAACACCGTCGGCACCGCTTTTCAGCGCGGCTTCGTAGTCATCATTGATGATGAGGGGCACATTGTATTTATGGCAAATGGGCAGAAGTTTCTTTGCTTCTGCGATAACTTCTTCCTGAGTGATATTCTTTTCGCGGAGCTGTACGCAGGTCACACCGCCGAGGATAGCCTGCTCAACTGCTTCTTCAAGACTCACGCCGCGGAGACAGCTTCTCTCGGTAACTGCATAGAGCAGAAGCTGCTTTTTATCAAACTTCATATATTCACTTCCTGTTAAATTTACTCATAAGCTCTTTCGGCTGTGCAGACTTCATAAAGCCGCTCATAACGCAGGCACCCGAAGCTCCTGCTTCCATGACCTGAGAGAAGTTTTCGGGTGATATGCCGCCGATAGCATATACAGGTATATCCACGTTCTGACATACCTCGCGGAGGAAATCAAGTCCACGGGGCGGAAGTCCCTTTTTGCAGTCCGTGGCAAAAACATGACCTGCCGTAATATAGCCTGCTCCGAGAGCTTTTGCCTCAAGAGCGTCCTCAACCGAATGACAGGAAGCTCCTATAAGGCTGAATCGGCGTTTATATTCAGCCGCCAGCTCACGCAGTATATGCAGGGGCAGATGTATGCTGTCCGAGCCCAGTTCAATTGCAGCTTTCCAGTAGTAATGGAGAATAAGCTTTGTCTCGCTGTTGGAGCATATCTCAATAGCTTTTTCTGCAAGAGCACGGTATTCGCTCTCGTCAAGTTCTTTTTCGCGTAGAACGATGTATTTCGGAGCTGCCTCTGCTATCTTAGCAAGCTGTTCCAAGAAATCGCCGCCGCACAGATTACGGGCAGTAACGCAAATGATATCAGACATAGAGATAATCGTTCAGCACAGGCTGAAGTCCCTCTGAGGACATATCCTTGTACATTTTATCGAAGCTTCTGCTGTCGTTTATCTCGAACTGCTCGTCGCCCTCTGCCGAATCGCTCTCCTTTCCTGTGTACTTGCTTTCATGGTCGCCGATACCCGTGGAAACGCCTGCTGATACCTTAGTTGCGGCTATCTTTACGATACCGTTTCTGAAAGTCTCGCTCTCACGCGAGGAAACTGTGATACCGCAGAATGGCAGGAATATCCTGTACGCGCAGAGTATCTGGCAGAGCTGCTTCTCGTGAACGTCCAGAGGGTTTATCTCGTCGTTATTTATGATAGGACGAAGTCTCGGACATGACAGCGATATCTCAGCCTGTGGGTATTTTCTCTGCAAGTAGTAAACGTGAAGCGCACTTGCAAGGGCGTCCTTTCTGAAATCAGAAAGTCCCAAAAGTGCAGAGCAGGCAATGCCTCTCATGCCGCCCATAAGAGCTCTCTCCTGAGCCTCAAAACGGTACGGAAAAATTCTCTTGTGACCGAGGAGATGAAGCTGCTCATAGCGGTCGCTGTCGTAGGTCTCCTGAAATACCGTAACGTAGTCAACGCCGCATTCGTGGAGATACTTGTACTCGTCGGTATTCAGCGGATATACCTCGATACCAACCATGCGGAAGTATTTGCGAGCCAGCTTGCAGGCTTCACCGATGTATTCAACACTGCTCTGTGCACGGCTCTCGCCTGTGAGGATAAGTATCTCTTCCATGCCGCTGTCAGCGATAACTTTCATCTCATGCTCTATCTGCTCCATATTGAGCTTCATACGCTTGATGTCGTTGTAGCAGTTGAAGCCGCAATAAACGCAGTAGTTCTCGCAGTAATTGGCGATATACAGCGGAGTGAACAGATAAACCGTATTGCCGAAGTGCTTCTGCGTTTCAAGTCTTGCCTTTGCAGCCATTTTTTCAAGGAATGGCTCTGCGGCAGGAGAAAGCAGTGCCTTGAAGTCCTCAACAGTACAGATATCGTGATTAAGGGCAGCATTTACGTCACGGGCGGTATACTGCGAATAATCGTAATTATTCATCTCCGTAAGAACCTTGTCCATGATATCGGACTTGATACGCTCCATGCCCTCCATGTACTCCATGTGATTTGAACGGGAGGACGGATCAGTCTCAAGGGTATGCTTCTTTTTAAGTGCAGCCTCGGAGAGCTTGTCCGAATCCACGAAATAATTATTGTCCATCAGTATCACTTTCCTTTATTACTTTTGATATCTACCTTCATTATTTTTTCAACGGCAGCATTAATGAAGCGTGAAAGATAATGCTCCTCTATCCATGCATAAACCCAGAACAGAACAAAACAGCCAATAAATACAGAAACGATATCAAATCCGATAAAATGTATTATAAAGCCTGAACCTACAGTCATGAGCAATACTGTCATCAGATTTAATACCGCACATATATCTGAAGCTACGCTGATTCTTTTAGAGCAGGTATTTCTTTTTTTCATTTTCGTCTTATCAGTCGCGCAGGAATCCCGTCAGCGTATCCGAGGGCGACGCTCCTCTTGTAAGAACACGTCCCAGACCTGCCAGATAAGCCTTTCTTCCTGCTTCTATTGCCTGCTTGAAAGCCTCAGCCATTACAGGCAGGTCGCCTGCTGTAGCAAGGGCTGTATTGGACATAACAGCGGCAGCTCCCATTTCCATAGCTTCGCAAGCCTGTGAAGGTCTGCCGATACCTGCGTCAACGATGATTGGCAGGTCTATCTCATCAATAAGTATCTGTATGAAATCTCTTGTAGCAAGTCCTTTGTTTGAGCCTATAGGCGAAGCAAGAGGCATTACAGAAGCCGCACCTGCATTCACGAGGTCACGGGCTGTATTGAGGTCGGGATACATATAGGGCATTACGATGAAGCCCTCCTTTGCAAGTATCTCCGTAGCGCGGACAGTCTCCTGATTGTCGGGGAGAAGATACTTTGTATCACGCATTATCTCTATCTTTACGAAGTCTCCGCAGCCAAGCTCTCTTGCAAGACGGGCAATACGTACAGCCTCGTCTGCATTTCTTGCGCCCGATGTATTGGGGAGCAGAGTTACGTTCTTCGGGATATAGTCAAGGATATTCTCATGCTCCTTGGAGTTTGTACGACGTACAGCGAGAGTGATTATCTCAGCGCCAGCGTACTTTACAGCCGCTTCGATAAGACTGAGGGAATACTTTCCCGAGCCAAGTATAAAACGTGAGGAGAACTCATGTCCTCCGATTACAAGTTTATCGTCTTTCATTTTCTTTCTCCTTATATATCAAATTCTCCTGCGATCATCCTTATAACTGCGTGAGCCTGATGACCTGCGCAGATAAGGACTCTCGACGAAACAAGTCCCATGCCGTCTTCAACGTCGCTTACTCCGTCGCCGCAAAGGTAAAAGCGCTTGGTCACGCGCTTTGTGGTTATCATATTTGAGGACGCTATGCCAGCCATTCCCGAGCCTGAAACAAGGTACTTCTCAGGCATATTCTCCAGCACACAGTTCACCAGCATTGCTTTCTGGTCGGCTTTGTCAAAGGCTTCGACTATGATATCGTCCTCAGCAAGAAGCTTCGGGATATTTTCCTCGTCAAGCCTTACCTGCTCCTTGACAATATCACAGTATGGCGCGATACGCTTTAGTGTATCGTACATGGCGTCTGCCTTGAACTGTCCAAGCTGTTCGGGAAAATACTGCTGTCTGTTGAGGTTTGAGATATCTACTCTGTCAAAGTCCAGTATGTGGAGCTTTCCCACGCCTGCCCTTGCAAGGGCAATCGCGATATTCGAGCCGAGACCGCCCAGACCGCATACCGCTACAGAAGCGGCACTGAGCTTTCTTTGGAGCTCCGCACCGTGACGCTCTTCAAGCGCCTTGTACATTTCTTCTCTTGTGGGTATCACAGTATCAGCCGCCTCCCACAAAGCGCACTACCTCTATCTTGTCGCCGTCTTTGAGGACAGTCTCGCCGTACTTAGCCTTCGGGACTATCTCCTCGTTGAGCTCTACAGCTACGCGCTGACCGCTTATATCCATATCAGCAAGCATTTCGGTGACAGTTTTTCCGTCCTTGTCGAGAAGCTCTCCGTTTATCTTTACCATAGCTACCTCCTAACAAAAATCGGGAAACCGCCTGACGCAGTTCCCCGAATGCATTTCATAAAGCATACTCCCTACGCTGGCATTAACCAAATCAGGTCGAAGGGTCGAAGGTATCACCTTCCTCTCAGCCTGTTCCACAAGCTCCCCTGTAAACTTATTATATCACCATATTTTTTGAAAATCAAGTACTATTTTCCATTTTGCCGTTTTGCACACATCTTTCTCAGAAAAGTGTGAGCTGCCTGTACTTTTCTGGCAGTTCACTGAGATACTCAAAGCACTCCCTGTTGCGCATAATGCCGTATTTTTCGCAGAACTCATGGAATATCCCCATTAGTCTGTCATGGTTCGGGCTGACTATCTCATAGCTGAGCCCGTATTTCCTGCGGTATCTGTCGGAAAGTCCCTGAAAATGCCTGTCCAGCGCCGAATAGAAGTACTCCCTGTTGCCGTCGCGGAGGGTGAGACCAATTCCGAAGCATATTATGCCCTTTACGCCTGCCTCGGCGCAGTAATCAAGAAGTCCGCGGAGATTCTCCTCTGTGTCGTTTATATATGGCAGAAAGGGCGTCAGCCACGCAACTGTGGGGATATTATTCCGTTTCATCTCCATGAGGACTTCAAAGCGCCTGCGAGTATTGCAGACAGCAGGCTCGATGATACTGCAAAGGCTGTCATCATAGGTAGTCATGGTCATCTGCACGACAGCCTTAGCCTGCTGATTGATTGAAGCAAGAAGCTCCGTATCCCGCAGCACAAGGTCTGATTTAGTAAGCACAGCCGCTCCGAACTGGTACTGCTCTATGAGCTCCAGACATTTCCGCGTAAGGTTCAGCTCCCTCTCTATAGGCAGATACGGATCGCACATAGAGCCCGTACCTATCATGCATTTTCTGCGCTTTGAGCGCAGAGCCTTTTCCAGAAGCTGCGGAGCGTTGCTTTTTACCTCGATATCCTCAAAGGCGTGTGTCATATTGTAGCAAAGACTGCGGCTGTCGCAGTAGATACAGCCGTGAGTACAGCCGCGGTAGATATTCATTCCGTTTTTTGAGGACAACAGCCCCTTTGCTTCCACAAAATGCATGATTCACGCTCCCCGATGTTTTTAGTTCATTATAACATATCAGCATATAAATAGCAATAACCGCGGCGAAAAACTCTATCGGATAAACGCAAAATACCTCTCGGGTTAACCATAGTACTTATATAGAAGTTTTATGTTTATTATTGAGAGAACCCCTTTTGAAAAAGGGGCTTCTCTCAAACTCTCTCCCTAAAACTTTCGTTTTGTTTTTTCTCAGATAGGGCGCACCTGCATTTTTACAGGATTTTTTCATTTATGGAGCGCCCTATCTGAGAAAAAACCAGATAAAAGTCTTTGGAAAGGGGTATGGGGGGAGAACCTTTCCTCAGAAAGGTTTCCCCCGATAAATAAATATAAGTTTCTATATGAGTATCACGGTTAACCCAAGAGGTATTCTGATTTTATTCAAAACAGATCATTTTTCTATAAGCGGCAGTATCACATTCGCTGTGAACATATCGCCGTCGATGACTACCTCAAACTTACCGCCGCAGGCTTCGGTGAAGCTCTTGGCTATGGAAAGTCCGAGACCGTTGCCCTCGGTAGTTCTTGATTTATCGCCGCGGGTAAAGCGCTCGATTATTTCCTCGGGAGTGAAATCCATTTCCTCTGCGGAGATATTCTTGACAGAAATACGGGTGAATTTCTCATCGTTGTCAAGATTTACGTATATTCTTGTGCCTGCAAGCGAGTATTTCAGCGCGTTGTCGATAAGGTTCTGCAATACGCGGTAGAGCTTCCTGCCCTCTGCCATTATGTGAGCAGTCTGCGCCTTGATATCCGTGCGGACCTCCATACCCGACTGAGCTATCTTGTCCGCCATATCACCTATCACCTGCTGAGTGAGGATAACTGCGTCTATCTCCTCATTGCTTACATCGGTATGGCTTGTAGCCTTTGCAAGGTCGAAAAGGTCTGATACCATTGCTTTCAAGCGGTCTGATTTCTGGCTGATGATAGTCACGTAATCCCTTGCCGCAGGGCTCATCTCCTCTGCTGAAAGCAGGTCGATGTAGCTGATTATAGACGTAAGGGGAGTTTTCAAATCGTGGGATACGTTTGTTACAAGCTCTATCTTCATGCGCTCGGACTGCACCTGCTTGTCAACTGCTGTTTTTATGCCGTCGGAGATGTTGTTGAGGTTATTTGTCATGCCGTATGCAGGAGACTTCTCGGGAACAGTCCTCGGTGAATAGTCACCGCCGTTCATATCGGCTATCTGCTTTGCTACGCCTGCTATCTCCGCATGGTCGCGGAAACTGAATATAACATACAGCACAAGCAAAAATACAGAGCAAACAAGGAACGCTTCGATCTCTCTTGAAGGGATAGTTGCGATATAAACAAAGAATTCTGCCGCAGCGGCTATGGCTGTGCGGATAAGGAATCTTCGCAGAAAGATGTCTTTTTTCAGGGAGTTTTTCTCGATATGCCTTATACTGCGAAGATCAAGCTTTTTACGGATAAAAGAGAAAAGCTTTTTTAAGTATTTCCATACAAAAACCAGTATGCGTCCTGTGAGAGAAGTTTTAAAGACACTTCCGCATTTAAGCCGTGTGGAAAGTGTTATCAGTGAGCCAAGTGCTATTGCATAACAGGCTGTTAAGGCACTTCCTGTGATTATCCCGCCCATATCCACGTTTGTGTAATACTCCGCGAGGACAGTCCTGATCTCGTCCATGCCATAAAGCAGTGCAAAAACGCCTGCTGCCGCCCCTGCGATGAATACTACAGGCAGTTCTGCGAATATACGGTCAGGCATTGAAAGGACGAATTTCTTTTTCTCTGCGTCATAGCCGCAGGCAATAAGGAGAAGCAGCGCGATTATAGCGCCTGCTATGCCAACGGGAATAAGCGGCATCGCCTTGTGGACAGAGTCCTGCTCGATATTACCGCGCATCGTCTGATACTGCTCATACTCGGAGATAAGAGCTTCGGAAGGCTTGATATAAATTGTTATATCGCTGTTTTTTTCGTCATATTTCTGAAATTTATCCTTGCTTACTTTGATCCAGTTTCGGCTGTTCTCATCAAAGAACATATACATATCAGTATCAGTGACCTCGGACATATCTCCGACACTTTCCACATTTTTTCCCTCTGACCATATGTCTCTTTCATTAGGTTCAAATCCGTTTCTTTCATCGGGAAGTGCATAATATACATTTTCCTCGTCGTGTTCAAACTGCTCGAATGCTTCTCTGTTTGCAGGCTCGAATTCAAGTTCTTCGTTATTTCTGTAATTATTCTCGGGAACAGGCATAGTTCCGTCTGTCTTATAATATAAAACTGCCCCAAAGTCGTCGGTATAGCTTTCTAAGTCTGTAGTATCAAGGTCATACAGTGCGACTGCCTGCTTGGGCAGCGAGCCGTACATCAAATAGTAAGTCAGCCCATAATTTGTAGTATACCAGCGCTTTTCGCCCTGATGATACCAGTTCACTCCCTTAGGAAAAAAGTTGGTTTGTCCCTTGATATATTCTATACTGTAGTCACTTTTAAGTTCCTCTGCTGATTTTGTGGTATTGGTGAGGACTCTGTCTCCGCAGCTTGCATAATATTCAAAATCACGGGGGTTTTCAATGGTCAACTTTCCGCTTATGTCCATAAGCTCAAGCTCCTGCATTGCCTGTTTTATTGACTTTTCGTACTCCTTCGAGCAGGTGTATCTGCTGTTCTTGTCGGTATTTCGCAGATATATGCTGCTTACCGCCCAGAGCTGGTCAAACAGATGATTAATATCATGGGTATAATCGTGACTTTCCATAACATCATCGCGGTTACTGCGTGAATCTACCTGCTTCATGTTCTCATTTACAATGAATACGCATTGAAAAGCACATATTCCCACAAGCACGCAGGATATTATGAACGCTATTATACGCGTCAGCCTCTTTTTAAGGATCATTTATATCACTCCTATTGTTTCTCCACTTTATAGCCAATGCCCCAGACTACCTTTAAATAGCGCGGTTCACTGGGATTTATCTCTATTTTTTCTCTTATATGTCGGATATGTACCATTACGGTGTTCTCGATAGAATAGGAGTCCTCATTCCATACACGGGAGTATATCTCCTCTGCGGAGAATATACGCCCTGCATTTGTCATAAGAAGCTCCGTTATCTTGTACTCGGTAGCAGTAAGCTTCACGGGAGAGCCGTCCACAGAGAGCTGTTTAGCGTCCTTATCCAGAACAAGACCGCCTATGCGCACCACATTTTCCTTTTGGACGCTGTCTGCCGCACCAAGGCTCAGATATCGGCGCAGATTGGAATTAACGCGAGCCACAAGCTCCATAGGATTATAGGGCTTGGTGATGTAGTCATCGGCGCCCATGGAAAGTCCCAGTATCTTGTCGCTGTCCTCGGACTTTGCTGAGAGCACTATAATGGGGATATTCTTTGTAGCGCGTATTTTCATCATAGCCGAAAGGCCGTCCAGCTTAGGCATCATAACGTCGATGAGTATCAGCTGTATGTCGTTCTGCATAAGTGAGTCTATGGCTTCAAGTCCGTTGTAAGCCTTGTAGACAGTATACCCCTCCCGTGAGAGAAGCGCCGCAATGGCGTTTACTATGTCGTGGTCGTCGTCCACCACAAGTATGGAAGAATTTTCGATATTTATCATGATAAAAGTCCTTTCGGCAGTAAAAACTAATTGTACTTATATATTTTACCGCTCTGCTGTTCTTCTGTCAATATTATAAATGGCTATTCTTATTTTTCCCCTGCCAAAAATCTTAATTTTTTCTTAATATTGTCAGAAGTCATGAAAAAAGCTCCGCAATGCGGAGCTTTTCGCCGTTTATTTTCTGCTCATTCGGTTCGGACTTACATCTCTTCGATAAAGCTGTTTACGTTTTGTACTTTGTAGGGCTTATCAGGCATCAGTCCGCCGGTGTACTTTTTAGAGTGCACCAGATGTATGATACTTGCTATTATGTGAGCAGGGATAGTTGATATGAATACTGTTACCAGAAATGTCAAAAACAGTCCTGTCCATGTATCCATATAGTCTTCCTTTACCAGACAGTATGTGAGCAGGAAAGCTATAATTTCACATACAAGAAAAATAGCCCAGAAATGCAGCTTGTTCTTGGAATTGAAAGGCACTTTTGGAGAAGCGAACTCACCTGTCTGACCGTTCATGGCAAAGGTGTAATCCTCGCCCTTATATGTAACGTTCAGGAACCATACGGGCACAAGATAATACATAAGCTTCAAGTCGCTGAGAGAAGTTTCTGCGTTCTGTGAATCGGGGATATAGTCTCCGCCTGCAAGAATAGAAGCCCTTGAAGAGCAGGCGTGTCTGACTTCCTTTTCGACAATATCCAGAACGTGTTCAGCTCCTATGGTGTACCTGCTTGCGTAAAAGCCTGTAAGACAGGATTCGGTGAAATCCTCGGCTTTATCATACAAAAAGGGTGCAACGGAGTAAAATGCCTCCTTTTTTATATCAGTTCCCAGAATAGGATAATCGGTCACCTTATATTTTGCACTGTAATTATTCACTTTGCAGCCGCAGGAACAGCTGTAAAGCCATATCGGGATATAACAGCCCACGATATTATCCGTGACAGCAGGATCTCTGAACTCCTTGGGGGCAAAGCCTGCGCTTGCTATTTTCTCTCTGTATTTTTCGGCAAATTCCTCAGCATTTTTTCTGAACGGTATTACCTTGTCGGGACGAATATCTCCCGAAAAATTCGAGGAAATAACTACTTCATGATTACAGAACGGACACCTTGCCGAAGCCGAGGTATTCTTTGTAATGATGTTTCCGCCGCAGGAGGAGCATGAGAACTCCGCCAGCTGTTCGAGCATATCTGGCTCCCAGACATATTTTGTACGCTCTATCCAGTTAAAATCAGCAGGCTTTTCGTCAGTTACCTCATTGAAATTAGAACGTATATATTCAAGGTCATAGCTGTTTGAGCAAGAGCCGCAGACCATACGCTGCTCATTGATGTCGAAATGCAGCGGAGCTCCGCAGGAAGGGCATTTGTATACTGTTACGTCAGCCATAGATTCACCACCCAAAATTTTCTACAGCCTATATTATAACATATAAGCTCATAAATAGCAATATTTCCAGTGAAAAAAGGTGCGGCGGCTTGCCGCTTATACAAAAAACGGACGTCAGTTTCTTCACTGACGTCCGCTTTTCCTTGCTTATCCGAGTGATTTAAGCTTCTTCTGAAGCTCTATCATATGATTACGGCAGGCTGTTATCTCGCCTGTGTACTTGTTGAACCACTCAACGTCCATTTCATCAGGCTGCTCCTGCAAAAGAATTGCCTGTACCAGAGCCGACTGTGAACGTGAACGCTTTCGCTCGATCTCTTTAATAGTGCTCATGCAGAGCTTTATTTCCTTTTTAAGACGGCTTTTTTCACCCATTTTAAAACCTCCTCTGCACTAATATCCTTGTTTATCCACCGCTCCGACTACTGCCGAGACCTCGTCGTAGCCCTTGTCCAGCTCGTCAATGATATCATTGACTGCCGTTTTAAGCTCTTCAAGCTTTGTTTTCATCTGCTCGGGATACTTCATAAGGCACGCGGTTATTTCATTGATAGCTTTCTTTTTTTCTTCAGGACAATCCATAAGGAATACAAATGAATTTGCCGCGCTCATGTCGCTGACGATACGCATATATCTCAGCTCCATATCGCCTTCGCCGTTTGTATAGGAATCTATGTCGGTAACGACCTTTGTAAGATTCGCTTTGTACTGCTTGCGGTATGTTTCCTGTACTCTTTTAGTCTCGTCCATGTAGAGTGCGATGAATACAAGAAGAGCTACAAATGTTATCAGAAAGAGTATGATCGCTCTAATCATTCTCCTTTTCATCAGTTTCTCTTGATTCAATCGTATTCACCTCGTTTTCGGGCTCAAAGCCTATCTTCTCAAGGCGCTTCTTCTCCTTTTCGATAGCCTCACGCATTGCGGCTTCGCGTTTTTCCTCGGGAGTGAGCTTATCCTTTTCCGCCGCCTCTCTGCCTATCTTCACAACGGTCTTTGCCTCGTAGATAGATATCAGCAGCATTGGTATCACTACCAGCAGCAGAAGGAGCTTCTTTACATTCACAAAGGAGTTCACCCAGATAAAGAACCTTGCCTTGCCTGTATATTTTCCGACTATCTTGTCCTGCGATACGCTTACCGTATCCGAAACAGGATTTGCGTCGCCCTTTGTGATATAGCTTCCGTCAGAATTCCTGCCCACTATTCTATGAGTCACAAGAAGTCCTTTTATATCGCTCTGCTCCGAATAGAAGGAGATTATATCGCCCTCTGAGAGCGCATTGGTATCGGTCTTTTCAACGACAATGTAGTCGCCCACGTGTATCGAGGGCTCCATACTTCCCGTTACGACTTTAAGAACACTTTTGCCGAATACGTTTACAGCCCTGCCCTTTGCCGAGCAAGCCATTACGTATATTACAAAGACAAGAGCTATTGCCGTGATAACAGCAACTATGATATTTGCTATCCTGTTTGATCCGTCGTCCTTTTCGGCTGTATTTACGCCCTCGCCGGTTATGCTTGCTTCGCTCTCACGTATACTCTTTTCTATCTCCAGCTTTTCCTTTTTGCGTTCAGCAGCAGCAAGTGCGATCTTCTTGAAGATGCTTACGTGATATTCCTTGTAGAGTCTCTTCATCTCAAGGTCGATAGCCTTCTGCTCCTCCGGAGTTCTGTTAGGCGGAGTATATGCAGGCTTCGGCTTGTTCTTGTCAGCCTTGCGCTTCCTGCGCTTGAACTTCATATCGCTGATGAATCGCAGTAAATCGTACTTAACACTGCGGGCATACTTTTTGTAGTAGACCTCCATGTCCTGACGTTCCTGCTTTTCGCGCTCTTTGAGTTCCTGTTTTTTCTTCTTATCGGCAAGTATCTGCCTGTACCTCGGGTTATCCGTGTCCGCAGGCACGATACCCAGCACCACTGCTAAGAAATGCCGTATAAGTCTTATGAGAACGTATATAGGATTCCACGAATATTCGCGGTATATCTCCTTGAAAGGCTTGCTTTCGAGACGTTTTCTTTCGGCTTTCAGGCGCTGAGCCCGTTCTGCCTCGGCTCGTTCCTTTTCCAGTCTCTGCTGCTCCAGCTTCTTTCGTGCCGCAACAGCTCTCGGATCCTCAAAGACTTCGCCCTCTGTCTCAGTCTCCATTTCTGCCTTAGCCTCAGCGATCTCTTCATCAGTGACTTCGCTGTAAGCCTGCTTTTCAAGCTCTTCCTGATCGGGCTCTCTGGTCTGGAGAGCCTCTTCGTCGAGACCTTCCGCCTCGCCCAGCTCGTTACGAGCCATTTCCTTATTCTGCTTGATTCGCTCACGCTCGGCAGCGATACGTTCTTCTTCCTCGCGTTTCAGGCGCTTTTCTTCTTCTCGCAGCCGTATCTCTTCCAGACGTGCAAGACGCTCCTCTTCAAGCCGCTGGCGCTCCCGCTCCTCTGCTTCCTGCTCGGCGCGTTTCTTTTCCAGCATTTCCTGAACTCTGCGTTCTTCCTCTTCCTTTTCGATTCGGATACGCTCCAGCTCTGCCAGTCTTGCTTCTTCGATACGCTGCTGCTCGGCAAGTCTTGCTTCCTCCTCCTGCCGTCGCTTTTCCTCCTCTGCCCTTGTCTGTTCGAGCTCGGCAAGATACGCCGTTTCTATCTTTATGATCTCGGACAGCTGCTCGAACATTACATTAAGGTCAACAGGAAGTCGCTTTTCAAATCTGAATGTTCCCTCGGCAGCGATATAGCCTGCCGCCGTTTCCGATGATACGCTGTAGTCCGCCGCCAGCTCCTTGTCGAATTTCTTCACGAACTTAGGAGCCATTGGTTTTGAGGTGTGGGATTTCAGCTCCTTCAGCTTATCCGCATTGTCGTTGTTCATGTACGAACGGAAAAGCAGGAGATTCAGAACTACCAGCTTGTAGAAATCGTCAACATAGTCCTGCTGGGGCTGTACTGCCGTATTCTGCACGTTGATCTCGTAGCCCACCTTGTCGTAGCTCTCGATGTACTGCCAGAGAGTAAGACAAGCTTTCAGGTCTACGTTTTTCATGATAGCGTTTGTACGCATTACAGGAGGTCGGATATAGGTGTTTCCGAGAGCCCTGCAAAGCTCCGAGCCCTTGTAGCCCTCAATAGCTGTTTTCAGCTTTTCCACTCGCTGCCATACGGTATAGCCGTTGGCGTCGTAGGTATCAAGGCTGTCCACGGTCTCTATCTTTACGTCTATCTTCATTTTTCCGCCTGCGCCGTCGTCCACGACGGTATCATATCCGAGGGTGAATACCTCCTCGTCACGGGATACCTGCGCAAGCTTCTCGTATCTTGTATTTATGAATATGTAAAGTCTGTCTATAAGAGTATTGACGAACTTGTTCTCATAGGTGAAAAGACTTTCCTCCTTATGGACATTCAGTATCTTTGAGGGAGTTATCTTTCCCGTTTTCTTGTCAATGCTCTGTATCAGGTCGGTATGCTGTGCTAAGTGCTTTACCGATTCAACTGTAGTTTTTCTCGACAGCGCTATAGGCACTATCTCCTCCACGTCCTCAATGGTCTTACGCGGATTTCTCAGGAAGTTATCCACATGGCTTATTCCGTTTTCGATAGCCTCAACCCATGATACGTCTATCGCCTTTTCCATTATCTTCCTGTTAAAGGCGAAGGTATTGCGGCTGGAGGTCAGCAGAGAATCAAGTGCCTGATATAACTCATCGCTGCCGAAGGTCTCGGAAAGAGTCTCAAACTGCTCGTACCATTTGCTGTATAAGTCGTTCACTTGTTTCTCACCTGCTCTTTATCCGAATCAGAACAGCTTCTGGAGTCTTTCGAGATAAGCTATAGATTCGTTCATCTTATTCTTTCCGAAAGTCTTGGTCATGTAAGCGCAGAGCTCGCGGAGCTCCTCTCTCAGCATTGCAAGGTTGAGGGATTCAAACTTTCGGAATATCTTTGTTGCGAGAATGTAGTCGATGCCGTCCAGCTCGTCGCCGCCGCAGGCTACATATACAGGAACAAAGAGGTTCATCTGCTTGAGGATACGGTTACCGAAGGCAACTCTCAGCTTTTCGATTACCCAGAGGTCAAGCTGCTGTATCTTCTTGAGATTTTCCTGTGAGATCGGGTACTTGTCGAACGCCTCCTTGAACAGCTTGTCAAGATGATCGAAGCCGAGGTTCATTGGCGGTGTATCGGGAGCGTCAAATGCAACGCCCTTGGTGTCAAGGTTGATAGGCTGCGCACGGTCGTATACCTTATCTGAAATAGCAAAGGTAGAATCGTCGTTATTAGCAGTACCTATATACCAGATATTCTGTGGGATAACTATCTTGCCCTTATCGAGCTTTACAGGATCGGTGCTCCATACGTTTGGAACGATATCCAGCTCCCACTCGTCAGCGTTAGGCATTTCGAGGATAGAGAGCATTTCCGCGAAGTAATACTCGACACGGGCGATGTTCATCTCATCGAGGAGGATAAGGTTTACATCGTTGTTATAGCCCGATGAATATATTCTCTTGAGAACTTCGGTCTCGTTGAAGTTCTTGGTAAATTCGTTGAAGTATCCGAAAAGCTCCGTTCTGTCACGCCATGAAGGCTGTACAGAAGCGATAGTGGTGTCAACCTGCAAAAACTTACCGAATGAGTAAGGAAGCGAGGTTTTACCTGTACCTGAGATACCCTGGAGGATAATGAGCTTCGTGGAAGCCATACCTGCCATAAAGAGCCAGATTATCTTGGGCTCGTAGTAAAGATGCATTCTCGAGCAGGCAAAATTGCGGAAGTTCTCGCAAATGCCGGGAAGGTCTATCTCATTGTCATATGCAGGCGGCTCGTAGGTCTTGTAGAAGGTGTCCACCTCGATGAGCTTTGAGAATCTGTGCTCGTTGGTCTGGACAACGCCGCTCTCCACAACAGCAGGAGCCGCAGCATCTCCGCCGCCCTCTGCGCCCTCAGCAGCCATAGTGCCGTCCGCAAGGGAAAGAGCGCCAGAACCGGCAGGAAGTCCCATCTGAGCGACCTTCATAGCCATTATCTCGTCCTTTTCCTTGGTCATCTTCAGCACCTTGCGCTGGAGCTCGCCTATCTCTTCGAGAAGGTCCTCGTTGCTGACGATAGAATGACGGAAACGGATATACTTCCTTATTCCGAGGAATATCATCATGAATATCAGCACATAGATAGCGATGACTATGATGATAGCCAGTATCGACAGCACCCAGCTGAGTGCGCTGTAATCCTGAGAATGCTCCTTAAAGATATTTATATAGTTTTTGATATTGAATATCTGCTTTATTCCGTGCCCGAAGCCCTTTACGATATCCGCATAGCCCTTGAGCATTTCAGAAATAAATGCAAAAAACCATTTCAAGAATTCATTCATAATATACTCCGAAAGTCAAATGCTTTCCCATATATCGCGTATTATTCGGCAGCCTCACCTGCTTTTTCAGCTGCTGCCCCAGCGGTCTCAGCCGCATTTTCCGCAATATTCTTGGCGTCATCTGCTGCTTTTTTTTCAAGTTTTTCAGCCTCTTGCTTTACTGCTTCAAATTTTTCAAAGGCTTCTTTCTTTGCCTCCTCAAAATTTTCTGCGGCTTTTTCGGCAGTATCCTCAGCCTTTTCGGCAGCACCGCTCACAGCCTCGGAGGCTTTTGCCGCCGCATTCTCGGCAGATTCACCCTTGCTTGCAAGGTACTCCTCGATAGCACGTCTCTTTATCTCTTCCTCGTCAAGCTGCTCGGCAGGTTCGGGGCGCTTTGCCTCGATGAGAGTAACGATGAACTTGTAAAGCTCGAACAGGAAAAACAGAGCCATCGGTATAACGATACAAATGAAGAAGCCCTTCTTTGTACGCATGAAGTTGAGGAACTTGCCTACTCCGCCTATCTTTGTTTCTGTCCACTTACCGATAAGGTCTCCCGAATAAGCAGGAGCTGTATCGTTTATGGGGTTGTTATCGCCTCGTGTGATGAAGCTCTTTGAACCGTCTGTGTCCTCGACCTCTACGATTCTATGGGTGTTCTTGACTCTTCTGCCGTCGATGACGGTCCAGAAAGTGATGACATCGCCCGATTTAAGACTGTTGATGTCGTCGATCTCCTTACAGATGATGAGGTCATTTTTGCTGAATGTAGGCTTCATTGAGTCCGACTCTACTGTCATGGGGATAAATCCGAAGATATTTGCAACTCCGTTGTTTTTTCCCGATGAGAAAACTATTATAGTGACAAGGAATGCGATTATAAGCACGATCCATGCAAGCACATTTGCAGTCACTCTTAGTACCTTTTTCATATTGTTTTTACTCCTTTATTACGTAGATTCAGTTATCTTAAAGCTCATACTCAGCTTTAGTGTTCCGCCGATTATGTCGTCGATACAGTCGGGATCGTTTCCCTCCAGCCATATCACAACGGTATACTTGTCCTTATCCTTTGCCTTGAAGCCTTCCGTAGAAGTTCTCATAACAACGCTTGAAGTCAGGAATTCACTGTCGCAGTCGCTCTCCTTGCCGCCGCCGTTTGATTTAGTCTTGCCGTAAACAGTCTTGACGCCGTTTTTATAAACAGCGACTCGGACTGCTTCATCGACGTTTTTCGTGACGTTCTCAATGAGCATCTCGCCTGTATAAGTCAGGGTATCATCTCCCGAATTGATCAGGTAGAAGGTATAGGCGATGAAGTTATCGCCGTTATGACTGCCGTTTACCTTATCTATATTATCGGGGAGGTCTTCTCCGCTTATATTTGTCATATCATAGACGATATCAGCATTCAGCACCGATATCGACTTATCATATTCAGGCGCTTCCGAAAGGGAAAGTCCCTGCTTTACCATATCGTACTTGTTGACCTTTACCGTAAAGCTTCCGAATTTATCGTAGAAATACGATATTCCGTAAGCTATGGCGACGATCAGTATAAGTATTATCGCCAGCAGTCCAAGGACTCGCATAAGCACGGTATGGCGCTTGACCTCTTTCGCGGTTCTTCTGAGTTCAAGGACATCAATTACCTTTTTATCCACACTGAACTCTCCAATCCATTATTAATTTTTTCAAGAATCTGATCTCCTTCTGACATATCTTTCCGTCATATACTTGCCCGAAAGGCTTCCTGCGCAGTACGAGCATTCAAATGAATACAGCGTTTCCGCCTGTCGGCTGTTGAAAACTCCGTCAGCAACAGGCTCGGAGCCGATATCGTTGACGAATGAAATTATTGATCTGACCGCGTTGTCCGAACGCTCTCCCTTGCCGATGTAGTTTGTGACCTCGGGACTGAGCATAACAAAATCAACGGGGAAATCAGAAAGGCGCATGAGCGGGCAGTTGCTTGCACCGAAATTGGTCAGCATAAAGTGAAAGCCCAGATTGCGCATTATCTGTATAGTTGAGGGCACCTGCTCGTCATTCTCCATGAGAAGCTTCTCAGAGAGCTCGAAGCAAATGCGCGTCGTCGGTATCTGATGCCGTGACGCATAATCAGACGCAAGCTTGGATGTACGCTTCTCTCTGAGCATTCTCACGGGAAGATACACCGAAAGCCAGCCGAAATTCAAATCTCGTTCCGCAAATGTGGCATTTGCCTCAAGAGCCTGTACAAGCTCCAGTCGGAAAAGCTGGTCAGCCTGATTGGTCATCTCGCATACGTCGCGGTACTTGTCGGGAGAAAGCACTCCCAGCTTGGGAGAATTGAGCATTGTACGGGACTGAAAAAAAGCAGTCTGACCGCTGGATATCTCCCTGATACTGCGGTAATTAAGCTCAACAGCCCGTAAACCGCCGACTGTGGTCTGAACTTCCTTATCTGCCATATTACCGCCTTCTTTCTACATTATATATTATTTATATTTGTTTTATTATACCATATTTACTGCGCAATGTCAATGAAATAACTATTAATTATAACAAAAATGCGGCGTTTTTTAACAAAAGCCGTTATAACAGCGAAATATTGATGTGAAATGATTTAATGGAAAAAACGTCCCCCTCTCGCTACAAGAGGGGGACGCCATGTTAAAGAGGTTTTTATGAGCCATTGATGAAAACTTTTTTATTAGTCCTGCCGAGTTCACACCCGTCAGGAGCAAAGCATATCGAAAGGCTTCTAAAAACTGTTATGGAGGAGTAAAAAATGAGAATTCATTCGCACACTATAAAGCTTCTTTATACCTTTTGTTTACAATTACATTATATCTCATTTAAGCCCGACTGTCAATATTTTTCTCTAATATTCACATTATAGCAAAACTTTTTAGCATTATATACAAATAAAGTTACAATTATTGCAAACAATAAGCAAATAGTATTTACGCATAGTATATTTGCGAACTTTTTTCTGACCAATTTATGGCAAATGTTCTGCAAGACCAATTTCCATTTATCAGAATTACACATTTTTAATAAAAATTCACTATTCATCTATTGAAATATATGCAAATTTGTGATATAATTAATTGCAGAATATGATTTCTAAGAGATACATGCCTGCACAAAGGGGAAAAACAGGCAATACAACAATATGAGAAAGTCATAACGCATTATGAAAGGACGGAATTTCTATGAAATACTCAGCAGGAGAAATAAGAGCTGCTCTGCAAAATAACGAGCTTACCACCTACTATCAGCCTCAGTACGACGCACTTACCAGCCAGCTGAAAAGCGCTGAAGCTCTGGTGCGCTGGATAAAGCCCGACGGCACAGTCATTTCACCGTTTTTCTTCATTCCTGTTGCAGAGGAATCCGACCTTATCATGGATATAGACTGGTACGTCACCGAGCTTGTCTGCAAAACTCTCGAAAAACAGAATATGATGCCCCAGTTCCCAATATCTATCAATTTTTCAAGAAAGCACATACAAGAAGACAATTTCGCAGAGAGACTCACAGCCATTGTTGATAAATACGACCTCCCCACCCTCTCATCGAGGTGGAGATAACCGAATCCGCTATGGTAGGCGAGGAGGAGCGCATACTTAACTGGATAGTTTCCATAAGAAATGCAGGTTTTACAGTAGCCATAGACGATTTCGGAAGCGGTCTCTCGTCGCTTCAGTTCGTCAAGGATATCCCTGCCGATGTTCTGAAAATAGACAAATCTCTTCTTAGCCACAACTGCGAGGACGAAAAGGAGCGCATAGTTCTGGAGAGTATATTCAGCTTTGCCCACAGACTTCACATGAAAACCGTCGCCGAGGGCGTTGAAACCAAGGAACAGCTGGGCTTTCTCCGAACCTGCGACTGCAACAGGATACAGGGCTATCTCTTCGCAAAGCCCATGCCCGAGGAGGATTACCTCTCTCTGTGCATGGTCCACAAGGCAGCGGAAGAGCCTGCGGACATATTACAGCTCCAGAGCCCTGCAAGTGCTGTAAATCTGCTTCTTGAAGCTGTTTTCCGCCGCTATCCCCTTGTTATTTTCACAAATCTCACCAGAAATACCTTCTATATGATGGCTTATCAGAACTTCACCACGACTTCATGCCCGTCAACGGGAGTTTTCGACGAGCTCATAGTTCACGGCACAAGCAGTATGCACCCCGACGACAGAGAAGCTTTCGCCACCACCTTTGACCGCAAGAATCTCATTGCAAAATACAGCGAGGGCGCACAGGAGATACGCCTTGTAACAAGACAGCTTGGCGACGACGGTGTATACCGTAAGGTAGAGACCACGGATTACTTCGTGAAAAGCTCCTACACAGAGGACGTCATAGCTATTACTCTCTGTGAGAACCTGCCCGACGATTAAAGGAAAGCGTTGTTTTCAAGAAGAATGTCATCACAGAACTGCATTTTTCTTAAAACCCCGAAAATATTCTTACCCCTCCGTATTCTATGGAGGGGTATTATTATATATAGCAGCTTTTGCTGTGACTTATCCTTAATAATCCGCATTTTTTGAACAAAAAAAGTAATATTTGAGTAGACAAGATATTGTTATCGTGCTATAATAATAAAAAAAGATACCGTAAATATATCTTCAAGGTAAAAGATATAAAAATACCTACCTGTGCTTATAAAATGAAAAGCACATTATTTTTGGAAAAAGCACTGAATATATAAAAAAACAGGAGGAAAACATGAAAAAATTCTCTATGGGCAAAGCGGCAGCAGGCATTTTATGTCTGGGACTTGTCATGCAGTCAGCATCCTTTCTGCCGGCTAATGCCGAAAACACAAGCAAAGTGACTGTAAACGAGGTCTGTTCAAAAAACAGCACATATAAAGCAGCAGACGGCAACCTTTACGACTGGATAGAGCTGTACAACAGCGACAGTCAGGAGGCTGACATCTCGGGCTGGGGCTTATCCGACAAGGAGGCTGAGCCATACCGCTACACATTCCCTGACGGCACAAAGGTACCTGCAAAGGGCAGGCTTATAGTTTTCTGCGACAGCGACGCAGGAGCAAATGACACTAAAATAGTTCCCTTCGGACTTTCGTCCACAGGCGAAACTCTCACACTTACCGACAAACAGGGCAATACAGCTCAGACTCTCACATTCGGCGCTCTTGCAAAGGACACCTCCTACGGTCAGTATCCCGACGGCAGCAGCGAGTTCTATGAGCTCAGCTGTACTCCCGAAAAGGAAAACGCAGCTCCCGAGGGCTCTGCGGCTGTTCATCAGCCTGCTTTCTCAAAGGACAGCGGTTTCTACGACAGCAGCTTCGCTCTTACGCTGACAGCCGATGAGGGCTGCACCATTTACTACACAATGGACGGCAGCGATCCAACTATAGAATCCGAAAAATACGAAGCTCCCATAACCGTCAAGGATATGTCGGATACCGAAAACCGTCTCAGTGCCCGTACAGATATAGCTCCAAACGGCATTGAAAAGCCCCGTGAGAACGTGGACAAGGCTGCTGTTATCCGCGCTGTATCAGTTGACAGCGAGGGACGCATAAGCGCTCCCGTTACAAAGACTTACTTCATCGGTACCACAAATTCGGGCTATTACCCAAAAATGAAGGTAGTATCCCTTGTTACCGATCCCGATAATCTTTTCGACTACGAAAAAGGCATCTACTGTCTCGGCAAGGCTTTCGAGACCGAAAACACAGGCGGAGGCAGAAATGTTCAGCCTTGGAACCTCATCGCAAACTACTCGATGCGCGGCAGAGAGTGGGAGCGCCCTGCAAGCTTCACCCTCTTCGAGAACGGTGAAAAAGTCCTCGAAGAAAATGTAGGTATCCGTATCAAGGGCAACTACTCACGAAGCCTCGCGCAGAAGAGCTTCAACATCTATACACGCAAGGATTACGGCATACCCGAATTTGAGTATGACTTCTTCGGCGGCAAGGCAACAAAAGCCAAGAACGGCAAGTCTATCAAAAAGTATGAGGGCGTTGTTCTCAGAAACGGCGGCAACGACAACGGCACTGCATTCTTCCGCGACAGCATAAACCAGAGCCTTATCACTGACAGAAACTTCGCATATCAGGCAACTACAGAGTGCGTGGTATTCCTCGACGGCGAATACTGGGGAATCTATCAACTCATGGAAAAGATAGACAAGCGCTATATCAACGAGCATTATGGCATAAAAAAGAGCGATGTGGCTATCGTCAAGAACGGCGAGCTGGACGAGGGCACAGAGCAGGACCTTCAGGACTGGCTCCAGCTCCAGAACGGCGTTATCAACGGCACCGTAAGCTATGAGCAGTTCTGTCAGAAAGTCGATATACAGAGCTATATGGACTACATGGCAGCTCAGATATACTGGTGCAACGCAGACTGGCCCCAGAGAAACATCTCCATGTGGCGCTCCGACGCTATAGACGAGGAAAATCCTTACGCAGACGGCAAGTGGAGACCTATCCTCTACGATACAGAATCAGGTCAGGGACTCTACGGCAGCTATGATAAGTCCGCAAATGCAGACTGCTACAGACGTCTAAAGGAGCTCCGTGAGGACGGCGAATTTGCTCAGATGTTCATAAAGCTTCTTGAAAACGACGATTTCCGTTTGCAGTATTCAAGAACATTCATGGATATCGCAAATAATAACTTCACCACAGACAAAACAAAGTCCGTGGCTGAGAGCTATCTGAACAACTACAAGCAGCAGATAACAGACAGCTTTGCTCGTTTCAATTCACGCAGCTCAGGCGGTGAAAGACAGCTTGAAAGCGCTTACCAGACCATAATCAATTTCTACGCTCAGCGCTTCCAGTACGCAGAGAGCACAACGAGACAGGCTGCAAAGCTCAGCTCTAATCCATACACTCTTACAGTCAATAATAATGCTTCTATTGGCAGCATCAAGCTCAACACCCTTGACCTTGGCGCAGTTTCCAAGTGGAGCGGCAAATATCACGGCGATTACACTATCGACCTCAGTATTTCTCCCAGCGAGGAGGCTAAGTTCACACGCTGGAGCGTCAGCGGCGCAAAGATAGTTGAGGGCGATGAGACCTCAACATCTATAAAGATACAGCTCCAATCCAACGCTGTTGTAAGACCGGTCTACGAAAACGAAGTTATCATCGGTGACGTAAATGCAGACGGAGATTTCAATGTTGCCGATATCGTTATGCTGCAAAAGTGGCTCAGCGCCGACAGAAATACCGAGCTTGCCAACTGGAAGGCTGGCGACCTCTGCGAGGACGGCGTTATCGACGTATTCGACCTTGTGGCAATGCGCAGAGAGCTTCTGCTCGCCATGAGAGGCACCGATACACAGCAGACTACCGAACAGCCGCAGAATAATGACCAGCCCAAGGGCCAAGACCAGCCTAAGGAACCGAATCAGCCACAGCAGCCTGAAAGAACGCAGGGCGGCGAAAGACCAAGAAGATAAGACCACAGGAGCAGTTTAACCATAGTGCTTATACAGAAGTTTTATGCTTATTATTGAGAGAACCCCTTTTGAAAAAGGGGCTTCTCTCAAACTCTCTCCCTAAAACTTTCAGTTTTATTTTTTCTCATATAGGGCTCGCTCTGTATTATTACAGGGCTTTTTTTATTTTAGGCGAGCCCTATATGAGAAAAAATCAGCTAAAAAAGTCTTTGGAAAGGGGTATGGGGGAAAGCCTTTCTTCAGAAAGGTTTCCCCCCATAATTAACTATAAGCTTCTATATGAGTATTGCGGTTAAACTGCTCCTGTTTTATTTTATACTTGACAAAACAGAAATTTCGTGTATAATATAATTAAACATGTTTAATTAGAAAGGACAGAACCATGAAACGGGATATAGAACGAACAAAAAAGCAGCTTCTTGAAGCTGCCGAAAAGCTGATTACGGGCTGCGATGATCCTGCCGAGGTCACTTCAAGGGCTATCACCGAAGCCGCAGGAGTAAACCTTGCCATGATAAACTACTGCTTCGGTTCACGGGAAAAGCTCCTTTCGGCGGTGTTCTCACAGCTTATAAGCAAGGCTGCTGCCGCAGACAAACGTTTCGGAGCGGTCATGGCTTCGGAGCTTTCCCCAAAGGAAAAGCTGATAGAGCTCCATGTTTTTATGATGTCCCTCATGCTGAAAAATATGGGCATTGCAAAGGCTGTGACACGGTATATACTGCTGGAGCGCGACCTGCAAACAGGCATGGAAAGTCTGCCATTTGTAATAGCGCATTACGGCGGCAGAAAGTCCGAGGAGGAGTGCCGACTGCTCACATTTCAGCTCACCAGTCTGAATGAGCTTGCATTTCTCAAATACGGGGAGCTGAAAAAGAATGCAGGCATTGACCTTGCGGACAAGGAGCAGCTCCGCCGATTCGTCACCGATAATATTTCACGTTTTCTGATTTAAGGAGGATAATTATGAGCAAAAAGGCGCTTATCGTCGTTGATATGCAGAACGACTACCTGTGGGAGCAGCGAAAGCCAATGTTCAGCTATGATACTGCCGAACTTGTGAGCAATGTGAACAAGGCTATACACAGCTATAAGGACAAGGGCTGGGATATAATCTATATCTCCCAGATATTCCCGAATATCATCACAAACCGCTGGATAATCGGCTTTTCTATTGCAAATACAGAGGGTGCGAAGCTTTACGGCAGTCTCGATGTTGTATCAGACCTGTGCTTTGACAAGAACCTCCCCGACGCATTTACTGCTAAAAAATTCCGTGGATTCTTCAATTCTCAGGGCTATGACGAGGTCGTTGTATGCGGTCTTGACGAATGCGGCTGTGTGGGGGCTACCGCTCTGGGAGCTGTCAAGGCAGGGGTAAAGACTTCCCTGCTGAAAAGCTGTACAGGCTGCCGCTATAAGGCTGAAAAGCAGGCAAAACAGCACGAAAAGCTGACTAAAAACGGAATTGAATATATATAAAAAACGACCTCAGCAATGCTGAGGTCGTTTTTCACAGAAGCAGGCTCTGCGCAAGCAGATAACGGGAATCGAACCCGCCTCATCAGTTTGGGAAACTGAAGTAATGACCACTATACTATATCTGCAAATCTGTAATCAATATAACATTTTTTCCATGGATTGTCAAGGCGAAAAAAAGTCGGAGTTCCCCGAATTCACGGAAAACTCCGAACAAATTCACATTTCCTTTACTGCCGTTGCTATCTTCTCGCGGAAACGCACATCGTGCTCCACGAAAAGCATAGTGGGCTCATAGCTGAGAAGAAGCTCCTCAAGCTGTATACGTGAGAAAACGTCGATGTAGTTCAGCGGCTCGTCCCAGATATAGATATGAGCAGGAGTCAGCAGACTCGCCGCAAGGAGCACCTTCTTTTTCTGTCCCTCTGAGAACTCCTCTATTTTCTTGGCAAGCTGAGCCCGTTCAAGGTTGAGCTGGCGGAGTATAGTGCAGAACATACTGAGGTCAAGTCCGCGGCTATCGCAGTATTCCGATATACTGCCCCGAAGCCCCGATGTATCCTGATCCACGTAGGAAATGATAAGTCCCGAAGCTGTCTCGCATATGCCGTTTTCGACTATATCTGCTCCCCTTTCTGAATAGCCTGCTTTTTGAAGTATGCTGTGTATAAGCGTTGATTTTCCGCAGCCGTTTCCGCCGTGAAGAGCTATCCTCTCGCCGCGCTTCACCTCCAAATCCAGCCCCGTGAATACAGGCTCCTCGGCAGTTGAATATTTCACGCTGTAGTCCCTGATATTTATGAGAGTATTCTTGTGGTGGGCAAGCTGTGAGAGCTTCAGCTCGGCAGTGCGTTCAAGGTCGTTGAGAAGCCCCTCCTTTTCCTCTATTTCCCTGTCGATACGCTTTTCCATCTGCTTGACGCGGCTCTGCATTTTCTTGGTTTTAGCGCCGATAAACGCCCTTGTGCTTATACATCTGTCGTGCTCCTTTATCGGATCGAAGCCTATCTTGGTGCGCTCATTCTTATCAGCCCATTCCGACGTTCTTTTCGCCGCCTGTCGGAGCTTTTTTATCTCCTTTTTGTGCTTTTCGTTCTCGGCTATGGCGAACTGGTCGCGCTTCTGCTTGTTCTCCCACCAGCTGGTGAAATTGCCGCTCTGGACTTCAATGCTCCTGCGATTGAGCACAAGCACATGGTCGATGCAGGCGTCCAGCAGGTCACGGTCATGGGATACCAGTATGAAGCCCTTTTTCGAGGCAAGATATTCCTTGACAGTCTCCCTCGCTTCTGCGTCAAGATGATTGGTTGGCTCGTCGATGAGAAGGAAGTCGTTCTCCCCCGAAAAAAGCACCGCCAAAAGCACCTTAGTCCTCTCGCCGTGACTGAGAGTTTTGAACGGTCGGTACAGCAGGTCTGCATTCTCGCGCAACTGTGACAGCTCGCAGATGACGCGCCATTCCTCGCAGTCGGGCTTTATATCGCATATGAACTCAGAAGCCGTAAGCTCTGCCTGCTCTGCGGTTATCACATATGGGAAATACTCAAATCTCACGGAGCTGTCAATGCTGCCGCGGTAGCTGTACTTCCCGAGAAGCAGATTCAGGAACGTGGTCTTGCCCTTGCCGTTGCGCCCTATGAAGCCAAGCTTCCAGTTGGTATCTATTGAGAAGGAAACGTCCTCGAAGATATTATCGAAGCTCCCCTCGTAGTAAAATGTCAGTCCGTTTACGTTTATCTGTGACATATTCATCTCTCCTTCCGAAACAAAAAATGGAACCCTTTGCTGCCAAAAAGTTCCATTACGTACCTATAACCTCAGAAAAAGAGCATAACTGCACAGTTATCCCCCACTGCAATATTCAAAAACGCACAAAAAAGAGGTTATGAGAACATAATCCACTTTTGGCAACATGATAAGACAGTACGCCTGTTTGCACACTGTCAGCTTTGATATTCATGTACTCAAAAGTGAATTATCTTTTCATTCTCACACCTCTTTCAGTCCAATTTACGTTATTATAACACAGGGCTTCAAAAAAGTCAAGGGAAATAAAAAATGCACTTTGCGTATCAGAAAAAAAGTTCACAGAATGTTTACAATTCAAGCCGCACATTTTGCCCCTCTCAAACGTTAAGCTATATGAAAACGCACATCTGTGCTTTTGTTTAGTTATGTTATTTTAAAGGAGGTTTTATTATGAAATTCAGAAAGCTTATCGCAGCTTCAGCTGCACTATGTCTCGCAGCACCTGCTGCATCAAATGCTATGACCGCATGGGCTACAAAGCCTATCGACGAAGTAATCGCAGGCGACGTAAATGTTGACTATACATTCAATCTTGCTGATATAGTTCTTTTCCAGCGCTATCTCCGCGGCGACGACTGCGAGGTGCTCTTCCCTGCTTATAAAGAACCCGGTCCCGGCGGAGATGTCAACGAGGACGGAAACATGGACATCTTCGACCTTATCGGCATGAGAAAGCTCATTGTCAAGGATATTACGGGAGCTCCCGAGCCTGACGTTGAAACAACAGCAAGGAATCTCTGCGAGGGTATCAAGAAGTCACCCAATACAAGCGGTATCTATATGGCCGATTATCAGGGCTACAAGGAGTTTATCGACAGCCAGACAAATTTCACTATTGATATGCTCAAAAAGACCTACAGCGAGAAAAAGGGTGCAAACGACCTTATCTCTCCATATTCTATCGTACAAGCTCTCGGCATGACAGCAAACGGAGCCGACGGCGATACTCTTAAAGAAATGGAAAACGTACTTGGCGGCGGCATGGATATAGCAAGCCTTAACCGCTATCTCAAAGGTCAGCGCGAAATGACAGTGAACGAGAGCAACTGGGCTAAGTGGTCGTTCAGCACGGCTAACTCAATATGGGCAAGAAACGACACGAGCCGCATACAGCCCCGTCCCGAATTTATCCAGAACTGCGTTGATTACTATGATTCCGAGTTCTATATTGCTCCATTCGACGATACAACTCTTAACGACGTAAACAACTGGGTAAATGTCAAGACAAACAAGATGATACCAAAGATCCTCAACAGGATCAATCCAGATGACGTTATGTACCTCGTCAATGCAGTTGCTTTCGAGGCTGAATGGATGGATCCCTATGAAAAATACATGATAAAGGACGGCAAGTTCACATCTGCCGACGGCAAGGAACAGGACGCTAAGATGCTTTGCAGCTCTGAGATATACACCTCAGACGAGAACACCGAGGGCATGATAAAGTTCTACTCGGGCAGAAGATACGGCTTTGCAGCTCTCCTCCCCAGCGAGGATACCGACATTGACACATATATCGAGAACATGACTGCCGAAAAGCTCCACAACCTCATTTCGGGATACCGCACCACAAACTACGAAATGGCAAACATGAAGCTGCCTAAGTTCAAGTATGAGTACGAAAACGAGCTCAGCGAGGAGCTTTGCGCAATGGGTATGCCCACTGCATTCTCTGACGATGCCGACTTCTCAAGAATGTCTGCTATAAATGACCAGAACCCACTCTCTATAGGCTATGTTATACACAAGACATTCATAGACCTTGACGAGAACGGCACCAAGGCAGCAGCTGCAACTTTAGTTGCCGTGAAGAATACCGGTATGCCGCAGGAGCCCGAAAAGGAAGTAGTTTTCGACAGACCTTTCGTATACTGCATCTTCGATACAGATAACTATCTGCCTGTATTCATAGGTGTTTTAAATTCACTTGAATAAGCCTTTTTTAAGATTGTTTTAAGTAAAGCCTGTTATAGTAAACACATACAAGCCGCATCTGCACATCAGCGGCAAGCATAAATCCAAATTCTGCAAGAGCCTCTTATCAAGTCCCACTCGGAAAATCGGGATACGCGGCAAGGTCATTAAGGGTTTGTTGACCTGCTCCGCCAAAGAGGCTCAGCGCGGGGACAGATCGGAAACCGTATCTCAATGATACGGTTTTCCTGTATATAGACGAAGTTTTTGCACGGTTTCTACAAAAAATGGCGTGTATATGCTCCATTTTAGCCATTTAAGCCGAATTATCCCCTGCTGATGTTGCTTTATTACTTATTATATGATATAATGTATTTCATAAGTGCGCGAAGGGGGTGGACTCATGTCAATAAGTATTGACGAGCAGTACGATAAGGTATACCGCTACTGCCTTCTAAGAGTCCGCCATAAAGAGACCGCCGAGGATATAACTCAGGAGACCTTCCTTCGCTACCTCGAACACCCACACTATAACAGCGTCGATAAGACCTTGCAGCTTCTCTATACTATCGCAGGCAACCTCTGCAATGACGAGTTCCGAAAGACCAAGACTGCGGAGCTCCCCGAGGACAAAGCCGACGGTGGGGATATAGAGGACAGCGTTCTGTCGGGCTTTGAGCTGAAACAGGCTCTTGCAAAGCTCTCCGATGAGGACAGGGAGATAATCATGCTCCGATACATAAACGGAGTTCCTCTGAACGTTATCGCGAAGCTGCATAATATGTCGCGTTTTGCACTCAACCGCAGGATAAACAGTATCCTCGGCAGACTGCATGAGTATCTGGGAAAGGAGGAGCTTATATGACAGATAAAGAGAAAAAAGCCCTCAGAGAAGCCTTTGACTTCCCCGAGCCAGACAGAAAGGAAGAGTTCCTTGCGGAATTTGCAAGGCTCTCCGTGAATAATAATAAAAAGCGTCTGTCCCCTGTGGTCATGCGCTTTGCCGCAGCAGCCGCAATGATAGCCATAATAGTCGGAGTTTTCGCCTTTATGCCAAAGGATACGGTGGATTTCGGACACGACAAGGACGAGATAATAACTGTCACCGAAACTACATCTGTACCCACAAGCTCGGCTGTAACAGCTGCAACGACTGCCGTTACGACTGCAAAGGCAGTAAGGACTGATAAGACCACTTCGGCTAAGACAACAAGCACTGCTGTTACAACAGCAAAGCAGGCAGCTACTGCCAAGACTGTGACTGCGCAGAGGGCTGAAGCTTCACAAAGGACCACAGCTGTAAGAACTACCGCTGTTCATACGACTGTACGCACCACATCGGCTGCGGAAAAGACCGAAGCCACACAGAAGCCTGTCACTACCACAACTGCTTCCAAGTCCGAGGACATAGTTCCCCCCTACGGCGGCAACAATGACTCAGGACGGGATATGACGGTTTCTGTTGATATGACATATCCCCTCCGTGACAAAACTCTCACCGAGGACCAGATATACCCCAAGGATTCGGGCTTTGAAAATCAGGGACCTATCAGCAGCAAGCCTGTGGACACAAGTGCTTTGCTGGAAAGTATGTATAATGATTCCAGCGCCGTAGTACTTGCAAATACGGACGAAATGTTGTATACTTCTATTGGTGGCTTTGCCGTTACCGCAGAGAATCTGTCCATAGTGAGCTCCTATAAGGGAGACCTCAGAGAAAACGACAGGATAACGGTGTTCTTCAGCGGCGGTTATGTGCCTGCGGAGAAATATCTCGAAAACCACAGCGACGTATTTATACCCGCTCCTGAGGAATACTCCGTCTATGAAAAGGGCTCGAGCAGATTCCCTCAGAAAAAGGGAGAACAGTACATCTTTTTCATCAAAAATGATGAAAGCATAAAAAACGGCGCTTATTCCCCTGTAAGAAGCGGAAATACCGCTGTTTTCAGAAAAATACAGGATAATTACGTCTCTGTTGACGACGGCACCCTGTACTTCACCGAAGCCCAGCTTGAAGAGCTGAAATAAATGCCTATATTTCGCGTTATTTTTTACGTTCTATAATTTTCCAAAAAAAATCGTGCCATTTTTGTCACAATTCCTTTCGTCGGCACGTTATGTTATTATAGAACGATTTATATGAAAGGAAGATTTTCTTATGAAGCATCAGAAGATGATGAGCTTACTGCTTGCAGCTGCCATATCTGCATCGGCAGTTATGCCCGCTTCGACCTACGCTATCTCAAAAGGCGACATCAACAATGACAGCGTTATCAGCGCAGACGACCTCACTCTGCTCCAGAATTACATACTCGGGAAGGCTGAGCTTGACAAATCACAGTCGGAGGCTGCTGACATAAACGGTGACGGAGCTGTAAACTCCTATGACATTTCTTCACTGAGAAAGCTCATTCTCACCAGCCCCAGAAGCTTAAAGTTCAAGGCTGTCACAGACCGTGTACAGAGCGGATTCACAGACGCACTGAAAAAGCTTGACATACAGGCAGGCGGCACTGTGGTGAAGTCCACTGACGAGCTGAAAAAGGCTCTTTCCCCTTACTTCTCCGAAGCAGTGGTAAAGGGCTACACAGATAAATACAATGCAAGCTTCTTCAAGGATTCAGTGCTCATGGTAAAGCCTGTTTACTTCGATCCTGACAAGTATCAGATAAAGCCTCAGGTCGTCAAGGCTCCCTGCGGATGCAGCTCAACATACGCAGGTACATATGTCCCCTCGGCGGCTGTAACAGAGTACATGAATATCAGAAAAGAACATGACTATAATTCCGAGTCTCTGGGCAAGATACTTCCGGGACAGAAGTTCACCATAACCTACAGCGACGGAAATTACGGTCATGTCAATATAAACGGCGTATCAGGCTATGTAAATATGGCATACGTCACCAAGATAGCCGAGCCTGCTGCTAAATATACAGCTATTCCCGATGTCAAGATAAATTCGGTAAACTACAAGGACGGCAAGGTCACTGTTGACGCCGCTCAGTTCCACTCGTCAGCTCCTATAGACTTTGCGGCTGCTGTTATCGTTCAGGCTGTAGTGGCAAGAAAGGATTACTACGCTTCACAGACCAACTGGACAGTATCCACAACTGCTCCGCCGCCTACAACAACGACAACTACCACCACCTGTCCTTATCCGCTGGCAAAGGAACGCCTCGATAAGATAGGCTGGGATCTGAAAAAAGCGTTCAACGACGCCGCTTCAACTCCGTACTACGGTCCTGCCGACTTCCCCAAGGACGACAAGACAACAATGCAGTGGTATGCGGACTACGGCTTCAAGAACGGCAAGGGCAACTGCTACGTTATGGCGGCTATGTTCTGCGAAATGGCAAAGCTTCTCGGCTATGACGCACATCAGATATCGGGACGCGTTCCGCTTAAAGCAGGCGGTTACGGACCTCACTCATGGGTAGAGGTAACATTCGAGGGCACAACTTATGTTTGTGATCCTGACTTTACAGAAGAAACAAAGAGAAACGGTTATATGATAACATATGGTCAGTCAGGTACATGGGTGTACCAGAAAGACTCAGTAATGAGCTGACCAAGGGAGGATAAATCATGAAGAAAATTATTGGTACAATAGCATTCATCGCAGCTCTCATGCTTGCAGGCTGCGGCAAGGTAACTACTGCGGCTGATCCGCAGCAGACAACAACTGCTCCTGCTACAAAGGCAGTTGCTACAGAGCCTACAACATCTGAGGATCAGATGAAGATAATCGGCGACAAGGCTACAGGCGATTCCGTATACATCATCACTCTTGACAACAAGACAGGCAAGGATATCAAGAGCTTCACCATCAAGGCTGACACCGAAAAGGAATATCCTGCAAGCATGATAGAGCCTAAGGACATCTTCGCTAAGAACGAAAGACGCAGACTCTACTACGTTCCCGTTAAGACAAGCGACGTTACCTACGGCGACACTGACGAGATAGCTACACAGGAGTACACTGTAAAGATAACTTTCTCAGACGACAAGGAAGCTGAGCTTCATCAGTTCCCGTTCGGCGACATTGAGCTGGGCGAGATACTCATGGACAAGGACGTTGCTTACATCGAGTACATCTCAAAGCTCTCCGACAAGAAGGTAAGCACCAAGGAAGCTGAAAAGATGATAGCTGAAACTGCTAAGCCCGAGGAACCAACAGAGGCTGCTTCCGAGATAGAGCAGTCCTACTACGAGGAGCCTGTTTATACTCAGCCTGCATATCAGGAGCCTGTTTACACAGAGCCTGCAACTCAGTATATCGAGCCTACAACAGTTTATATAGCTCCTACAGAGGCTCCGACACAGGCAACTGCTAATGACGGAAACGGCGGCTGTCTCAGCGGCGGCGGACTCTTCAATGAATAATCGCATACTTTATCTGAGCCGTCTGAAAGCTCTTGCCTGCATTGCTGTTGTGATCCTACACGGATTCTATGCAGCCAATGCCTTTGCGGCAACTACAGGCGCTCAGAGCGCTATGCTCTCCATAAGAAACGCTATGATGTGGGCTGTGCCCTGCTTCGTAATGGCTTCGGGAGCACTTCTCCTTGACAGGAACAGGATACTGTCAAACAAGAAGCTTTTCGGGAAATATATCCCGCGTATGGCAATAGCTCTTGTGGTGTTTTCACTGCTTTTCTCGGTATTCGACGCAGCGCTTATTAAGCATTCGTCCTTCGGCGAGACCGTTAAGGACATATTCAGCGATATTTTCATCGGCACGGGCTGGGCGCATATGTGGTATATCTACCTTATGCTGGCAATATATCTCCTGCTCCCGTTCTATAAGATGATAAGCTCCAATGCAAAGCCGAACGAGCTGAAATATCTGCTGCTGGTATACTGCTTATTCATGTCGGTCATACCGTTTATCGGAACGCTCTCGGGAAAGTCCCTTCCCTTCTATATATGCGTGTACACGATATACCCGTTCTATCTGTTCCTCGGTCATGTGCTCCACATCGGAGTAATAAAGCTGCCGAAGAACGCCTGCGGACTGATGTTCCTCATATGTATAGGAATAACCGCAATGCTTACGGCTTACAGCCGCGGCGCAGCTGAGACCGCTCCTGTGGCAAGTGCAAGGATAACCGCTTTTCTGGAGGGCTACTCGTTCCCGATATATATTGCGGCTTCAATAGGAGCATTCGGATACTTCCGCAGAACAAAGAACAAGCCATTCCCCGTTCTCGACACTATCGCCGCAGAGCTTGATAACTGCTCATTCGGCATATACCTGATACACATGGCGGTGCTGAAATACATCTTTGCCGTTATGAAGTTCAACCCATTCGAGCACGGCGGCACTATAGCAGTCATCGGCATATGCATAGTAACTCTTATCATTTCCTATGTCATAACAAGAGTGCTGAAATTCGTTCCATACGTGAACAAGATCATATGAACACAAGCTCCCTTCGGGGAGCTTTTTTGTGTCACCGCGACCATGCTCCGCATATAATAAGTCGGAAGGAGTGGTCTTATGGAAAAAGCCGAAATCATTGCGATAGTTGTGGTCACAGTTATTGCCGCCGCAGAGCTTTTCTGCCTGTTTATCTGCTCGAAGCTGCAAAACAAAAGCTATCCCCTTTGTGTTGCTTTGCCTGTAAATTCGCAGGATAAGGAGCTCCCACAGCGTCTGGAATACATAGCCTCTCTTATCGAGGAGGGCAGCACTTTTATCGGAACGGTGCTTCTCATAGATATTGACGGAACAGACGAGCAGATACAGCTTTGCAGGGATTTCTGCACTCACTATCATGCTATGGAGCTTACAACCGCCGCAGAACTCGAAAACAAACTGAGAATGAGCTTGTAAACTCAGCAAGCACTAAGAACAAAAAAAGCGGACTGCCAAAGGCAGCCCCTACAACCTAATCACTAATCACTAATCACTAATTACTAATCACTACTTGCATTATATCCTATAATATGTTATAATATAAGATGTATTTTTATGTGCAGAGGTGAAAACGGTGGAGCACGAGGTCCTTCACATCGAGGGCACTGTGGAAAATGTCCTTTATAAAAATGAGAATAACGGCTATATCGTGCTTGACCTTGACGCAGGCGGCGAGCTCATCACTGTTGTGGGAGAGCTGGGCGATATCGAGGAGGGCGAGGGACTTATCCTTGAGGGAAGCTATATCACTCACCCACGCTTCGGAACTCAGTTCAGCGCAGTGTACTGCGAGAGAAAGCTCCCCGAAACAGTCATCAACATCGAGAAATACCTCGCTTCGGGAGCTGTCAAGGGCATAGGTCCGGGACTTGCAAAGAAGATAGTCGAGGTATTCGGTGACCGCACTCTCGATATCATGGAGAACGCTCCATTCCGTCTTTCCGAAATAAAGGGCATATCTCCAAAAAAGTGCGACGAGATAGCCGCAGAGGCTCAAAAGCTTTTCTGCCTGCGGAATCTCATGTCTTTCCTGTCGCAGTACGAGGTAAAGTCACGCTTTGCCATGAACACCTACAGGAAGTACGGCTCGGACGCCATGACGCTGCTGAAGCTGAATCCATATCTCCTTTGCAGTGAGGATATAGACCTTGAATTTGCAAAGGCTGATACTATCGCTCACGATATGCACATAGCCCGTAATGACAGCAAGCGCATACTGGCAGGAGTACAGTATATTCTCCGCGCCAACGGAGGCATAGGTCACACCTGCCTGCCACTGGAGGTCCTTGCAAAAAAGGCTCAGGACACTCTCGGCGTATCGGAGAGCGACTTCTACGCCGCATACAACGCCGCTCTTGATGACAATGACCTCTTTGAATACGTCAAGAACGAAATAGAGTTCGTGTATCTCCCCGATTACTTCTACGCGGAAAGCTTCATTGCGGACAGGATACATATTCTGAAAGACTTCTCCTCTCCCGAGGACTTCAACTATGATACCCTCATTGACATCGAAGAAGAGGAGCATAACATAAAATACGAAAAGCTCCAGCGGCAGGCTATAACTACCGCTGTTTCACGGGGACTTATGGTGCTGACGGGAGGTCCCGGCACAGGTAAGACCACTACCCTCAACGCTATAATCTCCATATTTGAAAAACGGGGCATGAAGGTGCTTCTTGCCGCTCCCACAGGACGAGCCGCAAAGCGTATGTCGGACTTAGCAGGCTGTGAAGCCAAGACCATACACCGTCTCCTTGAAGTGGTCTATGATTCGGGAGACAGGCTGACCTTTGCCCATAACGAGAACAATCCCCTTGACTGCGACGTACTTGTCATTGACGAGATGTCAATGGTGGACGTGGTACTCTTTGAGAAGCTCCTGCGTGCTGTGCGGCTGGGGTGCAGGCTCATAATGGTGGGCGACAGTGACCAGCTCCCCTCAGTAGGCGCAGGGAATCTCCTCGGAGATATCATCGACAGCGGTATAGTTCCCGTTACTGAGCTGAAAGAGATATTCCGTCAGGCTCAGCAGAGCTGTATCGTCACAAACGCTCACAAGATAGTTGCAGGAGAATATCCCGACCTTGAACGCAAGGACAGCGACTTCTTTTTCTTCAAGAGAAGCGACTATCAGATGGCATTGCAGCTCATTGTTGACCTTGTAAAGACAAGACTGCCGAAAGCCTATAACTACTCCCCCACCGAGGATATACAGGTGCTCACTCCCTCAAGAAAGGGCGTTACGGGCACTGTGGAGCTGAACAAGCTCCTGCAAGACCAGCTCAATCCCCCTGCAAAGAACAAACAGGAGAAAAAGGGCTATGTCTACACCTACCGCGAGGGCGACAAGGTCATGCAGACGAGAAACAACTACGACATCACATGGTCTAAGGACGGCGAACAGGGCGCAGGCATTTTCAACGGCGATATCGGACGCATAATCAGTATCGACAACAGAAGCTCCCTTGCAGTCATTGACTTCGACGGCAGAAAGGCTACATATACCTTTGACCTGCTGTCTCAGGTAGACCTTGCATATGCAGTCACAGTACACAAGAGTCAGGGCTGCGAATTTGAAGCTGTTATACTCCCAATTATGGGCGGCTTCGACAAGCTGTGCTACAGGAATCTCCTGTATACAGCTGTTACAAGAGCAAAAAAGCTCCTCATAATCATAGGAACTGAGGAGAATATATATAAAATGGTAGACAACAACAAGCGCACGCGGAGATACACCTGCCTGCGCCATATGCTCGCAGGGACAAAGAAAAGCAGCTCCCCCTTTGAGCAGTAGGAAAGGAAGATAAAAATGGCAAACACTGATATCGGTATCGACCTCGGTACCTCAAATATCGTAATGACTATGGGAAACAAAGGCGTTGTGCTCAGCGAGCCCTCGGTCATCGCTTACAATACAAGAACAGAGAGAGTTCTTGCAGTGGGCAAGGAAGCCTATGAGATGATAGGCAGGAATCCCGACTATATCGCAGTAAGACGTCCTATCAGCGAGGGTGTTATCTCCGACGACGACCTCACTCACAGCATGATACGCGAGTTCATACTCAAGGTCACAGGCAAACAGCTCATGAAGCCCCGTATCGTAATCTGCATACCCTCTTTCATCACTGATATCGAGAGCCGTGCAGTTGTAGAAGCTGCCAAGAGCGCAGGCTCAAGGCAGGTATACCTCATTCAGGAGCCTATCGCCGCTATGATAGGCGCAGGCGTGAACATCACCAAGGCAAAGGGACACATGATAGTTGATATCGGCGGAGGTACTACAGACGTCGCTATCGTTTCCATGAACGGCGTAGTGCGCTCCCATACGGTCAAGATAGCAGGCAACGCTATTGACCGCTCTATCATCAAGTATATGCAGAACAAGTACAAGCTCCTTATCGGCGAAAGGACTGCCGAAAAGGTCAAGATAGAGCTTTGCAACCTCTATGATCCGAGCGACGAGATGACCTACATAGTCAAGGGCAGAAGCCTGCTGAAAGGTCTGCCTGCGCAGGTACTTCTCAGCGAAACAGAGCTCTTTGAAGCTATCGAGGACGACACATTCGCTATCATGGAGGCTATCCGCAAGGTGCTTGAAGAAGCTCCCCCCGAGCTTGTAGGAGATATCTACGATAACGGTCTCCTGCTCACAGGCGGCGGCGCTCTCCTCGGCGGACTTACACAGCTCATCAAGCGTACTCTCGGCATAAACTGCAATATTGCCAAGGACTCAATAAACTGCGTTGCAAAGGGCACAGGCATGGCATTCGGCAGAATGACTACGCTATTAGATGGCTTTGAAGCGGCTACGGTATACAAGTATCGCTGATAAAGTTATCAGTTGTTAGTGATTAGAAAAAGGGCGGATAATTCCGCCCTTTCTTATTATTCCCTCATTCCTTCCGATACAAAAGCAAATGGGCGCATACTGTGCGCCCAAACTAAAACGGGACGCCGAAGACGGCGTCCCCTACAATATATCACTAAGAACTCAGAGCGCAGCGACCTTCTCGGCTGCTTCTGTGAGCCATTCGCCCTCAAAGAGCTCTATTGTTCCCTGATCGCAGAGCTTTGCAAGCTGTGGATCGATAGGGAGCTTTGCAAGTACGGGGATATCGTACTGTGCAGCTATCTCCTCGATGTGGCTCTCACCGTAGATGCTGTGGCGCTTGCCGCAGTCGGGACATTCAAAATAGCTCATATTCTCGATGATTCCGAGGATAGGGATATTCATCAGCTTAGCCATTTTTACAGCCTTTTCAACTATCATTGAAACAAGCTCCTGCGGTGAAGTTACGATAACGATACCGTCAACAGGGAGAGACTGGAAAACAGTCAGCGGAACGTCGCCTGTTCCGGGAGGCATATCAACTACGAGACAGTCTATATCCTTCCAGATAACGTCTGTCCAGAACTGCTTTACTACTCCTGCGATAACAGGACCTCTCCATACTACAGGATCGGACTCGTTTTCGAGAAGAAGATTTATTGACATGATGTCAAGTCCCATTTTGGACTTTGCAGGGATAATGCCGAATTCGCAGGCGTCAGCCTTCTGATGGATACCAAAAGCCTTTGGTATAGACGGACCTGTGATATCAGCGTCCATGATTCCCACATTCTTGCCAAGACGCTGCATTGAAACTGCAAGCAATGAAGATACGAGAGTCTTACCAACGCCGCCCTTACCGCTGACAACGCCGATGACCTTTCCGATATTGCTCATGGCATTGGGCTTTTCCAGTAAGCTCTGCGGCTCCTGTCTGCTGCTGCAATCGCTTCCGCAGCTTGAGCAGTCGTGTGTACATTCGCTCATTAAAAAACACTCCTTATGATGTAATACATTTATTATACCACATTATTCAGAAAATAGCAATAGCATATTGACAAATCTCTAACACAGTGATATAATATCAGTTGAGAGTTAAGAGTTGAGAATTGAGAGTTAATGTGTCTGCTTCGCAGACTTATTAAAATAACATCGCCGTAAGGCGATACAATAACTCTCCACTCTAAACTGTCAACTCTCAACTTTTAAGAGTATCTTCGGGGCAGGGTGTGATTCCCTACCGGCAGGCGGAGTGCCTCCGCTCCCAGCATACGCTGACGAAGAATAACTGAATATCCACTTTTTATCTTCGGGGCAGGGTGTAATTCCCTACCGGCAGTATAGCCTGCGAGCCTTATGGGTTGATTCGGTGTGATTCCGAAGCCGACGGTAAAGTCCGGATGAAAGAAGATAAACCGCACACAAAGTGCAGTATACGACTTCGCGCCCCGATATACGGGGCTTTTTCTATTTTTTCACACGGAGGGATAATATGAAGAATACTTTCCGGAATATCTTTCTGACAGTAGGTCTTGGAACCCTTATATTCACTCCAATGCTCATTATCGACAACGGCTTGGACGACACCATGAGGTCTGTAGTTATCTGGCTTATCGCTTCACTGCTCTACGGACTTTCATTCGCCATACTCAACTGGAAAAGCATATTACGCATACCGCTCCATTGTCTTACCTGCTTTGCCGTAACATTTCTTATAAGATGCGGATATTCCTATTTTTCCAACGGCGAGATACATCTGAAAAAGCTTTTCATCGTAACTATCCCCATTTTTATCGTTGTTTATGCGGCACTGTTCTTTTTTATCAAATACTTCGGCAATATCCCCGACAGGGAAAAGAAACAGGACTAAACTCACTATCATACATAATAACACGGACTGCCAAAGACAGCCCATACACTTATTAATATAAACAGGAGATACTATGATTAACGAAGATTTTATGAGTGCGGCTCTCGAGCTTGCCAAAAAAGGAATGGGCTTCACATCACCTAATCCCATGGTGGGAGCTGTCATCGTCAAAAAAGGCGAGATAATCGCCGAGGGCTATCACAGGAAATACGGCGACCTCCACGCAGAGCGCTCCGCCTTTGCATACTGCGAAGAACACGGCATAAACTGCAAGGGTGCAGATATGTACGTCACACTGGAGCCCTGCTGTCATCACGGCAAACAGCCTCCCTGCACCGACGCAGTCATCGCTCACGGCATAAAGCGCGTATTCATAGGCTCTTCCGATCCTAATCCCCTTGTGGCAGGCAAGGGCGTGGAGATACTCCGCGAAAACGGCATAGAGGTCATCGAGGGCGTACTCAAAGAAGAATGCGACGCTCTCAACGAGATATTCTTCCATTACATCACTACGGGGCTCCCCTTTGTGACAATGAAGTACGCCATGACCTTAGACGGCAAGATAGCCTGCTATACAGGGCAGTCCAAGTGGATAACAGGAGAAGCCGCCCGTGCTCACGTTCAGCAGGAAAGGCTTCGTCACAGTGCCATAATGGTGGGCGTGGGAACTGTCCTTGCAGACGATCCTCTCCTCACCTGCCGCCTTGAAAACGGACGTGATCCCATAAGAATAATCTGCGACAGCTATCTTAGAACTCCCATTGACAGCAACATCGTAAAAACAGCAAATAAAGTCCCCACTATAATCGCTGCCATATCAGACGACAGAGAACGGGCTTCTCTCTATGAAGAAGCAGGCTGCCGCATTATCAAGACTGAACCCAAGGACGGTCATGTGGACTTAGCCGCATTGATGAAGCTTCTGGGCAAAGAGAGACTTGACAGCATACTCCTTGAGGGCGGCGGCGAGCTGAACTGGTCGGCGCTGAAAGCAGGAATAGTCAGCAAGGTTCAGGCATATATCGCGCCAAAGCTTTTCGGCGGAAACGGTAAGGCTCCCGTTATGGGAGAGGGCGTTCCCATTCCTGCGGAGGCGTTTATGCTGGAGCAGTGCAGTATCAGACATATAGGCGAGGATATCCTCATAGAAAGCAGGGTGAAGAATGTTCACGGGAATAATTGAAGAGGTGGGCACAGTGAGCCGCGTACAGCATTCGGGCAACGCCTCGTTCATTGAGATACAGGCAAAAAAAGTGCTGGAGGACGTTCACCTCGGCGACAGCATAGCCGTCAACGGCGTCTGCCTTACGGTAACTCATTTCGGCGGCGGAGTTTTCCGCGCAGATGTTATGAACGAGACTCTAAACCGCTCATCGCTGGGAAGTCTGACGAACGGCAGTCCTGTAAATCTTGAACGTGCAATGGCGGCAAACGGACGCTTCGGCGGACACATAGTATCGGGACATATAGACGGCACAGGGATCATTACCGACATACAAAACGACGGTATCGCTGTGTGGTATACAGTCAGCGCAGCTCCCGAGCTGCTGCGGTATATCGTGGAGAAAGGCTCAATTGCCATTGACGGCATAAGCCTTACAGTGGCAAAGGTGACGGATACATCTTTCAGCGTGTCAATTATCCCGCACACCGCCGCTCAGACCATTCTCAGCACGAAAAAGACGGGCGATACGGTAAATCTCGAAAATGATATTATAGCCAAATATGCAGAGAAGCTCATGAAGCCTGCGGAAACTCCGAAAACAGGCGGCATTACTATGGACTTCCTTGCGAAAAACGGATTTTAAAAGGAGAAAAGCTATGAAGATATTAAAAGCGATCCTTACTTCATCACTTATAGCGGCAGCTTTGTTCACAGGCTGCTCCGACAGCAAGAACAACAGCAAGATAAAAGTTGGCGACGTAACTATAGACCTCAACGATGTCGACAAAGAATACTCAAAGAACCTGAAGTTCCAGAAAAACTACACATTTGAAACTCCAAAGCCGATAAACGCCATGTCAGTTGAAGTTCCATCAGGAAATATCGAGGTCGAGCACTCAGGCGACGAAAAGTCAGGCTTGTGCCTCAGATACAGGATATACGCCGATACCGATGAAACTATCGACAACGTCAACGAGCATATGGGCTCTGTCTCTGAGGTAAAGGACAACGTTCTTGTGATAAAGCTGGTAGAGGAGAAGTCCGGCGAAGACATAAGCACATGGCTCGAAAAGAATGTCCCCGACTGCCGCGTGGAGTACGATGTCTATATCACTGTTCCCGAGTATGTCAACGATTACAGGACCAAGTGCGGGATCGGCAATATAACTTTCAAGGAAATGTCGGGAAGCTTTACAGCAGATGCGAGCGTCGGAAATATCACATTCTCTGATGACGAGATAACAGGTTCCTCTGTGATAAAGTGCAATACGGGCAATATCACCATGAACAGCGTTACCTACAAGGCTGATACTGATATTTTCGCTGAAACAGGCAATATCAAATTCTGTCTGCCCCTTAACGGCTCTGACGGAGCTGATATCAGCGTAAAGGGTGAAACAGCAAATATCGAAGTCACAGGCATAAAGAACTATGAGGTCAAGGACGAAAAGACAAAGGGAACGTCCCAGAGCCTCAGCATATCAGTTGAAAACTGCAATATCGACTTCGCTGTCGATACAGGCGAGATAAAAATAGATAAGGAGTAATCTTGATGTTCCAGTACAACACTGTTGAAGAAGCCTGCGAGGCTCTCCGAAACGGCGAAATTATCCTCGTTACAGACGACGAGGACAGAGAAAACGAGGGCGACATGATATGTGCCGCTCAGTTTGCAACTACAGAAAACGTAAACTTCATGGCGGCTCACGCAAAGGGACTCATCTGTATGCCCATGAGCGGAGAGCTCTGCGACAGGCTTCATCTGCCGCAGATGGTGGACTACAACACCGATAACCACTGCACGGCATTTACGGTATCTATCGACCACGTAAAGACTACCACAGGCATTTCCGCCGAGGAGCGCGGCTTCACAGCCCGTATGTGCGTCGATAAGAACTCAAAGCCCGAGGACTTCCGCCGCCCGGGGCATATGTTCCCTCTTACGGCTAAGAAAAACGGCGTTCTCGAACGCGAGGGACACACAGAAGCAACTGTTGACCTTATGCGTATCGCAGGTCTTGAAGAATGCGGTCTCTGCTGTGAGATAATGCGCGACGACGGCACTATGATGAGAACTCCCGAACTTCAGGAAAAGGCTCGGGAATGGGGCATGAAGTTCATAACCATTAAGGCATTGAAAGAGTACCGCAAGGTGCATGATGTGCTTGTGGAGTGCGTTGCCAATACAAAGCTCCCCACAAAGTACGGCGAATTCAGAGCCCTCGGCTATGTGAACAAGCTCAACGGCGAGCACCATGTGGCTCTTGTAAAGGGCGACATCGGCGACGGACAGGATATACTCTGCCGAGTTCATTCCGAGTGTCTCACGGGAGACGCTTTCGGCTCGCTGAAATGCGACTGCGGACAGCAGTTCGCGGCGGCTATGTCACAGATAGAAAAAGAGGGACGGGGCATTCTCCTGTATATGCGTCAGGAGGGACGCGGGATCGGTCTTATCAATAAGCTCCGCGCCTATGAATTGCAGGACAAGGGCATGGATACCCTTGAAGCAAATCTTGCTCTCGGATTCCCCGGAGATATGCGCGAATACTACATCGGAGCACAGATACTCCGAGACTTAGGCTGCAAGACTCTGAGACTTCTCACCAACAATCCCGACAAGGTCTACGGTCTCAGCGGCTTCGGACTGGAAATAAAGGAGCGTGTACCGATACAGGTGAACGCTACCGCATACGACCTGTTCTATCTTAAAACCAAGCGCGACAAGATGGGACATATCCTTGATTACTGAGGTGATCGATATGGAATACAGCGTAATAGATATCATAATAATGGCAATTCTCGTGATACTCTGCATTATAATGGCAATACTGGATATATCTGAGTTTATTTCATGGTCTAAGGCAAAGGAAAAGGTATTTGTAGGCAACTGGATAAACATTGCAGTACCTGTTGTGCTGGCTCTGGCTCTCCAGATACGCCCCTCAATAATAACTGTGCTTTTCCTCGTTCTTGTAATTCTGACTGTGCCGATATGCGGCTTTGAGTGCCTTTCACCCGAGGGACTCAGGTACCCCCTCTTCATGAACAAGGGTATCTCCCCTGTGGAAAATCACAGCTATGAGTACAAAAAGGGACTTTTCGGCATCGAGAGCCTTTACATCTACAATAACAAAAACAACAGAAAGCTTTCCTATAATTTCGGCATAAAAAACATCAAGACCGTAAAAATGCTGGCTGACTGGTACGGAAAGCACGGCTATGAGAATCCACTTACAAAATAAAGGAGCATACACGCTATGACCAAAATATTCGCAATATGCGTGCTGAGTATCATGGGAGCGGTATTCGTTTTCGGTATCGCAGGATATTTCATCTTCCTCAGCCGCGTAAAGACCAAGAAAACAGCAATAAAGCTGAAAAGGCAGCTGAAAAAGAACGCCGCATGGTGGGCTTGCTGCTGGGCGGCATGGCTTGTAGTAGGCTTCCTCGAATGGAACGGCGCAAGAAGAATGAACGACAACTATCACATGATATGCTACGGACTTCTTCTGCTGGCGCTGCTGCTGCTGACTATACTTCTCCTGCTGGACTTCTTCATCGGCAAATACGCCTACATAACCTCCCAGAGAGTGTACTTCCCCGATAATTTCGGTCTTGCAAGACAGAAGAAAAAGATAATGTACAAGGTATCGGGCGAGACACTAAGTCTCTGGTTCAATAACAGCATTATGCCTAAGAAGTTCACTATTATCGAGAAACACGACGAGCTTGTAAAGCTGCTTAAAGACAACTACAAGCTCAACAAGTCAATATAAACTCTGAAAGGAAGAATAATTATGAAAACTTACGAAGGAAAACTGGTCTCAAAGGACACAAGAATAGGTATCGTTGTTGCACGTTTCAACGAGTTCATCACATCCAAGCTCCTCGGCGGAGCTGTTGATACTCTCAAGCGTCACGACGTCAGCGAGGGAGCTATCGACATCGCATGGGTGCCCGGAGCATTCGAGATCCCTCTTATCGCTTCAAAAATGGCTAACTCAGGCAAGTACGACGCTGTAATCTGCCTCGGCGCTATCATCAGAGGCAGCACTTCACACTACGACCTTGTATGCAACGAGGCTGCAAAGGGTATCGCTCAGGTATCTCTCCAGACAGGTATCCCTGTAATGTTCGGCGTTATCACTACCGAGAACATCGAGCAGGCTATCGAGCGTGCAGGCTCTAAGGCTGGAAACAAGGGCAGCGAGTGCGCTGAGGGAGCTATCGAAATGATAAACCTCATAAGAGAGATAGAGGCATAATGACCAATCTTATCTTCGATTACGACGGCACTATCCATAACTCCATGCTGACCTATGCTCCTGCATTCCGCGGCACTATGAAGTGGCTCTCGGATAACGGCTACATAGCTGACAGGGAGTACACCGACAAGGAGATAAGCTACTGGCTGGGCTTCAATTCCACTGATATGTGGGGACAGTTCCACCCCGAGCTTGCTCCCGAGATACGTGAAAAAGCCCGCGTTATGCTGGGCGAGGACATGGCAAGGCGAGTAGACAGCGGTGAGGGTGCTCTCTATGAGGGCGCTGAGGAAATGCTCACACAGCTGAAAAAAAGCGGCTATACGCTGATATTCCTCAGCAACTGCCGCTTCCACTATCTTGAACGCCACAAGCGCGTATTCGGGCTTGACCGCTTTTTCGACTATTTCTACTGCTGTGAAGCCTACGATTTCATACCAAAGTATGAGATATTCCGCAAGATAGCTCCGAATCATGAGGGAGACTTCATCGTTATCGGCGACAGGTTCCACGATATAGAAACTGCGGCGCAGAACGGGCTCCCGTCCATAGGCTGCGGCTACGGCTTCGGCTCAGCCGAGGAGCTTGCCAAGGCTGATATTATTGTACCGAGAATACAGGATATCCCCGAAGCGGTGGAGCTTCTGCGTAAAAAGCCGATAGGCAAATAAACATAAAAGCCTGAGACCTTTTCAGTTCTCAGGCTTTGCTATTTTACTTAGTACCGAAGATACGGTCTCCTGCGTCACCGACGCCGGGAACGATGTACTTGTCCTCGTTGAGCTTTTCGTCCATTACACCTGCGTAGATATCAACGTCAGGGTGAGCTTCCTGAACAGCCTTAACGCCCTCGGGTGAGCAGATGATACACATGAACTTGATGTGCTTAGAGCCAAGCTTCTTCATCTCTGTGATAGCGGCTACTGCCGATCTTCCTGTTGCAAGCATAGGATCAACAATGATAGTATCACGCTCGCTGATATCATCAGGCACCTTTGAATAGTACTGCACAGGCTCCTTTGTGACAGGATCGCGGAAAAGTCCGATATGACCTATCTTTGCGGCAGGAACGAGAGTTGTAACACCATCTACCATGCCGAGACCTGCACGGAGTATCGGGATAAACGCAAGCTTTCTGCCTGAGATTATCTTTGTCTTTGCCACAGCAAGAGGAGTTTCAAGCTCTATCTCCTTGAGCGGGAGGTCTCTTGTTGCCTCATAGCAGATGAACATTGCTATCTCGGAAACAAGCTCACGGAACTCCTTTGTTCCTGTGTTCTTATCTCTTAAAAGTGAAATTTTGTGCTGAACCAGTGGGTGGTCAATAATGTGTAATTCTCCCATAGTTAGCAGCTCCTTTCATTAATAATATTCATATATACATCTTTTTCGATACAGTAGCATACCTCGCCCTCGGGAGAAACTCCCTCGTGTACGAAGCGCTGAACTGTGTCAGTTGTATGCATCATGGATTTTTCGAGAACTCGTCCCGACTTTGTATTCTCTGCTCTGTGATAGGCTTCAAGCTTGTCAAAATCCATAGTTTTAAAGCAGTGAGCAATAAGACCTGCAAGAGCTTCTCCTGCATAGCCCTTTCCCCAGAACTCTGTGCCGATACAGTATTCTATCTCGGCAGTATGCTGTTCCTCCCAGACCTTGCAGAAGGCTATCTGTCCGATATTCCTGCCGCTTGAACGCTCTGTTATCGCCCAGCGGTAGAAATCGGGCTTTTCGTAGCCCCTGATATAGCTGTCAAGGAGTCCCCTCACCTGTGCTTCGTCGGTGTAGACAGGCTCGCCGTATTCGGTCTGTATCTCGGGAAGTGAAGCCCAGTTCTCCAGCATATCGCGCCAGTCATCGGCTTCAAATATGCGGCAGACGAGCCGTTCTGTCTCAAAGGGAACAGTTCCCGTATGCTTCATCACTTGTTTTCAAGAGCAGTGATAAGGTCAACTCTTCTCTGATGACGTCCGCCCTCGAATTCTGTTGTGAGGAATATCTCGGCAAGCTCGCTTGCAAGTCCGGGACCGAGAGTTCTTGCGCCCATGCACATAACGTTTGCGTCGTTGTGCTTACGGGTATACTTGGTCGAGAAATAGTCAGCGCAGAGTGCTGCACGGATACCCTTTATCTTGTTGGCAGCGATAGACATACCGATACCTGTTCCGCAGATAAGTATGCCCTTTTCGCAATTGCCCGAAGTTATCTCTCCGCAGAGCTTCTCTGCCATTACAGGGTAATCGCAGGGCTCTCCGTTAGTACCGAGGTCCTTGAGCTCGAAGCCCTTTTCTGTCAGATACTCCTTAACTGCATTTTTCATTTCCACGCCAGCGTGGTCACAGCCTATAGCTATCATGTTAAACATCTCCATATTATTTGTTTTTATTTTCTAAGTCCTTTTCAGCCTTTACCTTCTGGAGATATGATACCTCCAGCTCCTCGGGCTGAGAGAGCTTTCTTGAAACTCCTGCAAGACACACGCCCACAGCGCTCTGCAAACGTCCCTGCGGTGGGGCGATTATGAACGCAGGCGAGCTGTATGCATTATAGAACTCCGCAGCTCCGTCGCCGCAGAGCATACACTCCTTGACGTTGAAAGCAAGGTACTCAGCAAGCTCGTCACGGGAGATTATCTGCTCCTCGGTGACCTGCTCTACGCAGTAGCCGTCGCTCTTGTAGGTACAGGTGTAGACCAGCTCTCCCCTCGCCTTCATAATGGCGCATATATGCCCCTTGTAGGCAAGGTTATTGCAGGCAAGTCCCAGAAGCGTCGATACTCCGCAGCATTTCACGCCAAGCCCGAAGCTGAGCGCCTTTACTGCGGCAACTCCGATACGAAGTCCCGTATAAGAGCCCGGACCGTTTGCAACGGCAATACCGCCAAGGTCAGAGAGCTCCCTGCCTGCCTGTGCCATAATGTCTTTTACCATTGGCATTATGACCTGTGAATGTGTTTTCTGGGTATAAACGGTAGCCTGAGCCAAAAACAGCTCGCTGTCCGAATCAAAAAGCGCTGCGGAAGCGGTCTTTCCCGAGGTATCAATCCCAAGCAGCAGCAAATCTTCCACCGTCCTCAATAATTATTTCCCTGTCGTTCTCACCGAGACTGTTTATGGTCACATAGATAGTGTCCTTTGGCAGAAACTCCGCGATATTCTCAGACCATTCCACTGCGGCGACGTTATCCTCAAAGGGATAGTCATAGAAGCCTGTGGATTCAAGGTCGTCCTCGGAGTCAATGCGGTACATATCGAAGTGATAGAGCGTAATGCGCTCGCCGCGGTACTCGTTGACAAGGGCGAATGTGGGCGAGGTAACGCTGTCCCCAAGCCCCATTCCAATGGCAAGACCACGGGTAAAGGTAGTTTTTCCTGCACCCAGTCCGCCTTTATATGCTATCATGTCTCCTGCTTTCAGCAGACCGCCCAGCTTTTCAGCCGCGGCAATGGTCTCCTGAGGAGAATGAGTTACTATCTTCATATTCTGTCAGCCCTATCAGAAAAGTCCTGTGATAGTGCCGTCACTGTTGCAGTCGATATTCAGAGCCGCAGGAGCCTTAGGAAGTCCCGGCATAGTGAGGATATCGCCTGTGTAGATAACTACGAAACCTGCGCCCGATGAGAGCTTTGCGTCGCGGACAGTTATCTTAAAATTCTTTGGCTTTCCGAGAAGATTCGGGTTATCCGAGAGAGAATACTGAGTCTTTGCAACACAGATAGGAAGGTCCCAGAAGCCGATATTCTCTATCTCCTTGATAGCCTTCTCAGCCTGAGCGGTAAATGTAACGCCCTCAGCGCGGTATATCTCCTTAGCTATCTTCTCGACCTTGTCCTTGATAGTAGCGTGAGTGTCGTAAAGTGGCTTGAACTCATTGTCGCCGCAGAGGTCAATAGCCTCGCAGACCTTATTAGCAAGGTCTGTGCCGCCCTCGCCGCCCTTTGCGAATACCTCGCACATGGACACCTCTACTCCCATTTCGGAGCAGAAGTTCTCAACGAACTTTACTTCCTCGTCCGTATCTGTAGCAAATCTGTTGATAGCCACAACTACAGGAACGTGATACTTGTGCATATTCTCAATGTGAGTTCTCAGGTTCTCGATGCCCTTTTCAAGAGCCCACATATTTTCCTTGCCAAGGTCCTGCTTCTGAACTCCGCCGTTGTACTTGAGAGCCTTGATAGTAGCCACAAGAACTACGCATGAAGGTGCAAGTCCGCCGATACGGCACTTGATGTCGAGGAACTTCTCAGCTCCAAGGTCTGAACCGAAGCCTGCCTCTGTAACTACATAGTCGCCCAGCTTGAGAGCAAGCTTTGTAGCTCTCAGCGAATTGCAGCCGTGAGCGATATTTGCAAAAGGTCCGCCGTGGATAAATGCAGGAGTATTTTCCAGAGTCTGTACAAGGTTTGGCTTGAGAGCGTCCTTGAGGAGAGCTGTCATAGCGCCTGTGCAGCCTAAGTCCTTAGCGTATATAGGCTCGCCGCTGAGATTATAGGCAACAAGGATATTGCCGAGACGCTCCTTCAGGTCAGCAAGGTCTGAAGCCAGACAGAGTATAGCCATTACCTCGGAAGCAACCGTGATATTGAAGCCGTCCTCACGTGGAACGCCGTTGGCTCTGCCGCCGAGACCGATAAGGATATTTCTCAGTGCTCTGTCGTTCATATCCATGCAGCGCTTGAACATTATCCTGCGCTGGTCTATCTGCAAGGTATTTCCCTGCTGGAGATGATTGTCTATCATTGCGCAGAGAAGATTGTTTGCAGCTGTTATAGCGTGCATATCGCCTGTAAAGTGGAGGTTTATATCCTCCATAGGAACTACCTGTGCATAGCCGCCGCCTGCTGCGCCGCCCTTCATGCCGAAAACAGGTCCGAGCGAAGGCTCACGGAGGGCAAGAACTGTCTTTTTGCCTATCCTGCGCATAGCGTCCGAAAGACCGACGCTGATAGTAGTCTTTCCCTCGCCTGCGGGAGTAGGATTTATAGCTGTGACAAGAATGAGCTTGCCGTCCTCTCTGTCTGCCAGCTTTGTGTAGAGTGCCTCAGAAAGCTTAGCCTTATAGTGACCGTAGGGCTCGATATCAGCCTCGTCGATGCCGAGACCTGCTGCGATCTCGTCAATACGCTTCATTTCGGCGCTCTGAGCGATTTCAATATCAGATAACATAAATATATCCTCCGAAACATTGTAATAATAATATTATTATACCACTTTTAACGAACAAATGCAAGGTTTGGAAAGAATATTTCCACAATAACAAAGAAGGCTGCACTATGAAAGTGCAGCCCTCTATGATTTAAGAAAGAAAAATGTGATAACATTAAGAACACTTTAGCCCTTGACACCGCCCAGTGCAACACCTGCGATGATATATTTTGAAAGCAGGAAGTATGCAATAAGGATCGGTATTACGGTAAGTAACAGTCCCAGATAAACTGAACCGTACTCGGTTTTGTATGCGTCACCGTTGAGAAGCGATACCATCTGCGGCATTGTGTACATCTTCATATCCGTATTAAGGATCTGTGGCATAAACAGCTGGTTCCAGCTGGTTACGAAGGAGAAGATAGCCTGTGTAGCCATAGCGGGCTTCATCATCGGAAGAACGATCTGGTTGAATATCCTGAATTCGCCTGCACCGTCGATTCTCGCTGACTGAAGTATCTCCATTGGGAGCGAGGGGATCATGTACTGACGCATGAAGAATACGGTAGTAGGTGCTGCGATTGCAGGGAGTATAAGAGGAAGGAAGCTGTTTGTCCAGTGTATCTTATACATGAATGTGTAGAAACCGATACTGCTTACCTGTGCAGGGATCATAAGAACTGCCATGATAACAGTAAAGAACGGTTTTCTGAGTTTCCAGTCATACGCAACGAGTGCGAAGGCTGTCATTGTTGAAAAGTAGATATTGCACGCTGTAGATCCTACAGAAACGATAAGTGAGTTTCTGAAACCTAAGAAAGGATCAAAGGTTTTACTCTTCATGAGTATGCTCCAGTTTGTTTTGAGATTCAGACCGGGGATAAATGATACCGCATGGCTCTGTATCTCGCCTGTACTTCTCGTGGAGTTCACGATCATTATAATAAACGGAAAAATACTCAGAACAGTGAGAAGTATACAAAATGCATATGCAATGATCTTAAAGCCGTATGTACCCGGCTTTTTATTTACCACTGCCATTGATTTACTCCTCCCTTCGACGCTCTTTTAGCCTCTTTTTTAGCTCTCTTGATCTCTTTATCCATCTGTATCTGTTCCTTATCTCGCATAATAAAGAACAATACACCTGAGAGTGCAGCTATAATGATCCACATCAGCATACTTGCGGCAGAAGCTCTGTTGTACAGATAGCTTCCCGAGAACGCCTGATTGTAAATGAATACACTGGTCGTAAGTGTAGCTCTGTCAGGACCGCCCTTCAGGAAGAGGAACGGGATATCGAACATATTAAGTCCGCCGACAAGGCTTGTTACGAGTGTATACAGTAAAACTGTCTTTATGTTAGGTATTGTAATACGGAAGAAGGTCTGAACACCATTTGCTCCGTCGATCTCTGCCGCTTCGTAAATGTCAGGGCTGATACCGAGAACACCTGATATAAGAACTATCATGGTATTTCCGTACCAAGTCCAGAACTGGATAAATACAACTATAAGACGAGACGCTGTTTTACTTGTGAAGAAGTAATAAGACTCATCTCTGAGACCTGAACTTGTAAGGATATCGTTTACAGGTCCGATAGGATAGTTGAAAAGCGAATGGAAGAGGATCGCTACTGTTGCAGCAGTAATAATGTTCGGCATATAGAAAACGACTTTAAAGAAGCCTTTTCCCTTGATCTCGTTGCTGTGTGATGTGAACCACGCAGTGAGAAGAAGAGCTATAGTGATCTGAGGGATAAAGTTCATTATCCAGATCATTACTGTGTTCTTCAGAGATACACGGAAAGAATCATTCTGTAATATAAGTTTATAGTTTTCTAACGGATGCTCCAGAAATTGAAATTCTGTGTTATTAACACCTCTACAATTTGTAAAGCCGAGGATCGCTGTATAAATAGTAGGATACAGCGTAAAAATCAAAAATGCAACAACAAAAGGAATACTGAATAGATATCCGTATTTGGAATAGCTAATACCTTTAAGCTTCGTTTTCAAAGCCTTAAGCCTCCTTTTTTATTTACAGGGCTGTACCGCTTTTTCAGCGGCACAGCTCTGTTATGCATAAAATTAGTGAATATCGAGCTCGTCAGCAACTTCCTGTTTGAAGTCCTTTAAAGCTTCTTCTCTTGACTTGTTGCCTGCTGTGTACTGACGAACCTGTCCACGCCACTTCTGGTTGATTGTCTCATCGTATGGTGTGAGGTTCTTACCGTTTGCAAGCTTGTTACCTGCAACAAATGCGTCAAACATATTCTGACCGCCGAGGAAGTCAACCTTACCGTCGGACATACCGAGAACTGTACCTGAAGCTACGCAGTCCTTAGTTGGGTTAGCAGGATCGAATGTACCGTTAGCCCACATATACTGGAGGCCGTCCTGAGTGCAGTTGAGAGTGATCCAGTCGATGATCTCTCCAACGCCTTCCTTAACCTTGGAATCCTTGTTAGCAAGTACCCATGTACCGCCCCAGAAGAAGCCGATTGGTGGCTGGCAAACTGCCCAGTCGCCGTATGTACCGATAGATGTATCAAGCTCCTTGATAGCATTACCGTCTGCATCCTTCTCGCCTGTTTCCTTCCAAGAACCGCAGTTCTGTGAAAGTGTGTAGTTGATGAGCCATGCAGGACCGAAGAAACCGAGAACTTCCTTAGCGCCCTCACCCTTCATATCAGCGAACCAAGCATCCTGCCAGTCCTCTGTATCATTGTGATAGCCGTTGTCCTTGAGCTTCTTGGAGAGGTCGAGGAATGCCTCACGCTTAGGATCTATATTGAGCTTGCCGTCAACAACCCAGCCTGTGTCTGAGCTGTTCTCAACAGCGTGCCAGATATCGCCGTCGCCTGATACGATACCATAGCCCTTGCCCTTGAGCTCTTCTGCGCACTCAAAGAACTTATCCCAGCTGTTTGAACCAGCACCGATCTTCTCCTCAACTACCTTAGGATCGTCTGAACCGAAAGCAGCCTTAGCAACTGAACGTCTGTAGATGAAAGCACCGCCTGTAGCCTGATAGCCAAGACCTACTACGTTGCCGTTGTTTGAACCGATATCTACTGTGTACTGAGCGATATCAGCAGCCTTGATCTCGTTGTCAACGTCGATTCCGAGATCCTTGTAAGGAGCTGCATAGCTTGACATCTCGCCCTGTGTATACTTGAGAACGAATGCAGCCTCTGCACAGTACATATCAGGTGCATCTGCTCCGCCGCCTGTGAGAGCCTTGTCGAGTGCAGGCTGATAAGCACCGTCTGTTGTAGGAACGATAGTTACCTTAACATCGTACTTGTCTGCAAACTCTGGGTGAAGTGACTTGTACTTGTCAACCATCTTAGGAACTTCGTCTGTGAAGGACCAGAGATTGATAGTCTGCTTGCCGCCGGACTTTCCGCCGTCATCCTTCTTGGACTCAGTATTGCTTGTACCAGCATCTGTGCCCTGATTGGATGAATCCTTTGTACCGCCGCAAGCAGTAGCTGTTGCGAGAAGTGCAAGTGCCGAAATGAATGATAATGCCTTTTTCATTTTTCTTTACCTCCAATTTTGGAATAAATTGATTTATATCCTAACAGTCCGCTTAAATTACAGACTGAAAAGAACGTTATTTACGATAGACTCGAGCATTTCCTGTCTGCCGCTTGTGAGTGAAGCTGTAACCTCGCCCTTTTCAAGTGCATACTTTTCAAGTGAAGCAAAATCTGCCTTGCCTGCAATGATATCAGCACCGATACCTGTCTTCCATGAAGCATATCTGTCCTCTACGAACTTGTCGATACGTCCGTCCTCGATGAGCTTGAGAGCAGCTCTGAAGCCGAGTGCGAATGCGTCCATACCTGCGATGTAGCTGAGGAAGATATCCTCTGGAGTGAAGCTGCCTCTTCTTGCCTTAGCGTCGAAGTTGAGACCGCCGTTTGTGAAGCCGCCTGCCTTGATAACCTCGTACATACACATTGTTGTGTCGTAGATGTTGGTCGGGAACTGGTCTGTATCCCAGCCGAGGAGCGGATCGCCCTGGTTAGCATCGATAGAACCGAATACACCGTTGTCTCTTGCAACACGGAGCTCATGCTGGAATGTGTGCTGAGCAAGTGTAGCGTGGTTAGCCTCGATGTTCATCTTGAAGTCCTTGTCGAGGCCGTACTTTCTGAGGAATCCCAGAACAGTAGCAGTATCGAAATCATACTGGTGCTTTGTTGGCTCCTTTGGCTTTGGCTCGATGTAGAAATCACCCTTGAAGCCGATCGAACGTGCATACTCAACAGCCATCTTCATGAGACGAGCCATATTGTCGAGCTCTGTTTTCATGTCTGTATTGAGGAGAGTCTCGTAACCCTCACGGCCGCCCCAGAATACATATCCGTTACCGCCGAGCTTTACTGTAGACTCGATAGCCTTCTTGATCTGTGCAGCTGAGAATGCGAAAACGTCTGCGGAAGGTGAAGTACCTGCGCCGTGCATGAATCTTGGGTGGTCGAAGCACTTAGCTGTACCCCAGAGGCACTTCTTGTCGCCCATAACTTCCTTGATATAATCTGTAACGATATCGAGCTGAGCGTTTGTTTCCTTTAAGCTGCCGTACTCAGGTGAGAGGTCACGGTCATGGAAACAGTAGTAGTCGATAGAAAGCTTATCCATGATCTCCTTAGCTGCTTCAACCTTAGCCTTAGCTCTTGCAGCAGGATCAGCCTGTCCCCATGTCTTGTCTGTTGTGCCGCAGCCGAACATATCTGTTCCGTCGCCGCCCATTGTGTGCCACCATGAGAGAGCAAACTTGAGGTGGTCGCGCATCTTCTTGCCGTTGATCACTTCATCGGGATTGTAGTACTTGAATGAGAAGTCGTCTTTGCTGTCCTTTCCCTTATACTCGATCTTGCCGATATTCTTGAAAAATTCCATTATTTTCCTCCATAATTATACATTTATTTTCAGAGTAGTGCATTTCTTGCCTGTCAGCTTTTCGCTGAGCTCGTCGGGCTGTGAAGTTCCTGCATAGAGGGTGAACTCACTGCCTTCCTTTACCCACTCGCCCTTTTCGTTGACTGCCATTGTAGCTCTTTCAGGAAGAGTGATCTGTACGATCTTGCTCTCGCCTGCGTCAAGTGCGACTCTTTTGAAGCCGCAGAGGCTGTGGTTGGGAACTGCGTTCTCCGAATAACCTTTAATATAGAACTGGACTACATCTTCTGTAGCACGGCTGCCTGTATTTGTTATCTTTACAGAAGCAACGCCGTTTTCAAAAGTGAGCTCCGAGCACTCTGTCTCGGAATATGTAAGTCCGAAGCCGAAGGGATAAAGTATATTGCCTTCGGAATATCTGTAAGTACGGTTCTTCATGCTGTAATCCGAGAAATCGGGCAGCTTTGAAGCGTCCTCATAGAATGTGACAGGGAGCTTACCCGAAGGAGATGTCTTGCCGAAGAGTATGTTTGCAAGAGCTCTTCCGCCCATCTGACCGGGATACCAAGCCTGGATAAGCGCGTCGCAGTCTGCTTCAACGTTTATCGCACTGCCTGCTGCTGTTACTATGATAACGGGCTTGCCTTTAGCCATTACCGTCTTTACAAGCTTGCGCTGTGACTCGGGAAGTCTCAGGTCGTTCTTGTCGCCTGACGAGAACTCGTTTCCTGTGTCGCCCTCTTCGCCCTCGATAGTAGCATCAAGACCTACACAGAGAACAACGATGTCTGAATGCTCTTCGATTATTTCAGCCTCGGCGAGTCTGTCGTCAGGGAGAGCGAGAGCCATGCATCTGTCCTTGTAGAGGTGGCTTCCCTCGGAGAAAAGAACTCTGCCGTCGAATGCCTCACGGATTCCGTCAAGGAATGTGATGTATTCATCAGCTCTGCCGTTGTAGTTGCCCTCAAGTGCGGGAACGCTGTCGGCATTTGGTCCGATAACTCCGATAGTCTTGTATTTCTTGCCGTCAAGCGGCAGGATACCATTGTTTTTAAGGAGCACCATTGCTCTCTCCGAACATTCGAGAGCGAACTTCTTGTGCTCGTCGCAGGCTACGATGTCGTAGTCAAGTCCGTCATACTCTGTTGACTTGTCGAACATACCCAGCCTTATTCTTGTTCTCATCAGCTTAACGCAGGCATTTCTCAGGTCCTCTTTAGTGATGAGCCCTTCATTATATGCAATAAGAAGGTGAAGATATGTATTTCCGCAGTTGAGGTCGCAGCCTGTCTTGAGAGCCAGTGCAGCGGACTCGGGAGCGGTCTTTGTAACACCGTGATTGGTGTGGAAATCTCTCAGCGCCCAGCAGTCTGAAACGAAGTGACCGTCAAAGCCCCATTCCTCAAGCTTCTTCATGAGGAACTTGCTTGCGCAGGCAGGCTCGCCGTTTACACGGTTGTAAGCGCCCATAACGCTCTCTACCTTAGCCTCTTTTACAAGAGCCTCGAAAGCTGCGGTATAGGTCTCGGTCATGTCCTTCATACTGGACTTTGCGTCAAACTCATGTCTTGTAGCCTCAGGACCGCTGTGAACCGCGAAATGCTTGGCACAGGCAGCTGTTCTGAGAACCTTGCCGTCTCCCTGAAGTCCCTTGGCATAAGCAACTCCGAGTCTGGAAGTAAGGAACGGATCCTCACCGTAGGTCTCCTGACCTCTTCCCCATCTCGGATCGCGGAATATATTTACGTTAGGTGACCAAAGGGTAAGTCCCTTGTAGATGTCGCGGTCACCGTGAGCGGAATACTCATTATATTTAGCTCTTGCTTCAACAGAAGTTATCTCTCCTGCCTTATGTACAGCCTCTTCGTCAAACATTGCTGCCATACCTATTGTCTGCGGGAACATTGTAGCTGTACCAGCTCTTGCAACGCCGTGCAGTCCCTCGCTCCACCAATTGTAAGCGGGTATCCCAAGTCTGTCGACCTTGGGTGCGTCATATTTGAGCTGTTCTGCCTGTTCCTCCACTGAGAGCCTGTCCGTAAGGTCTTCGGCTCTTTCAAGTGCGGATAATGCTTCGTTTAAATACTTCTCCATTAGGCATTTACCTTTCTCTGTTAAAATTTGCTTACAAACTCATCTATGACCTCTTCGGGAGTCTTGTCAGTAGACTTCAGCTCCCATGTTTCCTTCAGTGAAGCGGTCTCGCCGGGCTTATAGCTTCTGAGCTCGCCCAGTATCTCGCATTCAAGGAAAAGACTGTTTGTATATGTTTCAAAGTTACAGCAGAAATCAGGATATTCCGCAGGCGTATATCCGTCAAAGCTTACCTTGAGGATATTCTTGCCGTTTACATATATTATCTGTTTTCCCGTAACATTGAAGCCTGTTTTGAAAGGCTTTTCCGCCTTGGCGTCCTGTCTGAGCAGGGCGTATCTATCTTTGAGAGTGAATCTCTTGTCATTTACATCGGAATAGCTCCACAGAGCCATCGTTCTGTTCGGAAGGAATCCGTTGTCATCTGTACAAAGAGGGATCACCTCCGTACCGCCTGCCGCAAGTCCTGTAACAGACCACGGAGCAAATCTTGATGACTTATCCGAGCAATTAGTGATCCTGTTGTCGATAGTGACCGTATCATCATCGCCCATAGTTATCAGTATCTCAAACTGCTTATCAAATTTTGTTCTTGCAGGTCTGAGGGTAAGTGTGCCTTTGTCAAAAAACGCCTCGACCTTTGAGTTGTCAGGGAAATAAGTTTCGGGCATTTCCTCGGGAGCGCACCAGATGCGGTGTCCGCCGTAAGCGTACCACACTCCGTAGCCGCTGTTCATCTCGTAGAAATTCCTGTCAATATCCTCAAACAGAACGTTTCTGCCGTCAACAAAGCCAAAAAAAACGATCCTCGGTCCAACATCGGTAGTAGCGATAAGCTTTATCCTGCCGTTGTCAAGGCATTGACATTTCCCGAAATTCTCATATTCGGTCTCATAGCATTTTACAGACATTCATACATCACCTTTCGTTTGCTCTAACGATATTATATTACACTTCGGCAATTTATACTAATCAAAAATTGCTACTTGATATTCAAAAAATGCGAACATTGCACAAATTATTCAAATTCACTTTACAAATACTATCGTAATAGTGTATAATATATCCAGTTCCAAGGTAAAAACACGGAGTTTGACATATAATTCACAACAATTTTTGATTAAGGAGGCTAATCATGATTAAAAATCTGTCGGGCGAATACGAGACCGTTGAATACGAAAATCAGCGCTTCGTAATGCTCTATGACAACGATGAGATAGAGGAATATCCGACTCACTGGCACAACGCCGTGGAAGTCATCATACCTTTACATAACGGCTTCACAGTTACCGTTGGCGGCACCGATTACCACCTTAACGAAAAGGAGATCATCATTATCCCTCCCGGCGAGCTCCATTCGATGCCTGCTCAGGAGGGCAGACGAATCATCTTCCAGTGCGACAACAGCATAATAAGCGATATCCCTGCGCTGGAGGCTCTGCTTCCCGTTTTCTCCGAAGCCTTCTACATAACCCCCAATGTCAGCAAGGAGCTTTATATACTCTCCCGAAAGAGCATACTGGATATCTATTCCGAGTACTATTCAAAATCGACTCTTGCAGATGTAAAGATTTATCTCTGTCTTATAAATATGATAACTGCTGTCCGCGAGTACCAGCTTACACAGGCTGCCGACGCCTTTGCAGGCGAAACGGCAGGGCGTGAGGACTCCAAGAAGTTCAACATGGTGATGAAGTACATCAACCAGAACTATATGTTCGAGATACCGCTGGAAAAGATAGCGGATATCGCAGGCTACAGCAAGTATCACTTCTCACGGATCTTCAAGAAGTACAACAACGTTTCATACATACAGTATATAAACGGAAAGCGCATAAAGGCGGCAGAAAGGCTTCTCATTGATCCTGCTCTGTCAGTCACGGAAGTCGCTATGCGTGCAGGCTTCTCAAGCCTGACCACTTTTAACCGTGCATTCAAAAAGGCTAAGAACTGCACTCCTACAGAGTTCAAAACGCTGTACAAAATATCAGACGAACAATAAAAAATTGCTGCGGTATATTTACCGCAGCTTTTTTCATAAACGCACAAAGGCGGTACTGAAAAGTACCGCCTTTGTTATAATTATGGAAAGAAAAAACTCATTCGCAGAATTTACTGCTTGTTGTAAGTAACCCACTGATAGCGAGCAGTAAGAGGAGTCTTTCCGTCGTAGTGTGCAAGCCACTCGTCAACGCCTCTGCCCGGCCATGTGTTCATCATGATCTTGCCAGCGGTCTTAGGAATGTTCTGGTTAGCTGTGTAAACAGGCTTACCGTCTACATACCATGTGATGTGATCGCGCTGCCAGTCAAAGCCGTATGTATGATAGCCCTGTGAAGCGTCAAATCCGAGGCTGTACATATACTCATGCTTGCCCTGTCCGTTTGTGTAGTAGTTGAACTGCACCTTTGTGGTATCCTTGCCGAGGATCTCGATGTCGATCTCGTCCCAAGGATTGTTGTCGGAAGGACCTGTGTAGGTAAAGAACGATGAAACAACGCCGTTGTTCTTTATAGCCTGCATTGAAGTCTCGTAATAGCCGAAGCCATAGAAATCGTTGGTTCTGTACTCAGCGCCTGCGTAGTTGTACTTGCCGCTGTAGTCCTTATTGATGCTGAGCTGGAGAGCTCCGTCCTTGAAAGCAGTCTGTGACTTGTACCAGCCGCAGTCAAACGGATCGCCGTTCTCCCAGCCGTCAGAAGCGATGAAGTAGCGTGAAGAACCGTTTCTGAAGTCATCGCCCATTGTTGTGCCAGACTTCATAGGAGTACCATAGTCTACAAGACCTGAAGCAGTTGTCTTGTTCTGCTGCTGGTTATTGTTGTTCTGCTGCCATGGGTTCTGCTGCTGGTTGTTGTTATTGTTGTTATTATTATTGTTCTGCTGCCATGGGTTCTGCTGCTGGTTGTTGTTATTGTTGTTATTATTATTGTTCTGCTGCCATGGATTCTGCTGCTGATTATTGTTGTTATTGCTGCTGCCCGACTTGCCGTTCTTGTTGTATGTAGCCCACTGATAACGAGCAGTAAGAGGTGTCTTGCCGTCGTACTGGTCGAGCCACTCATTTACACCGCGTCCGGGCCATGTGTTCATCATGATCTTGCCAGCGGTCTTAGGAATGTTCTGGTTAGCTGTGTAAACAGCCTTGCCGTCTACATACCATGTGATGTGGTCAGGCTGCCAGTCGAAGCCATATGTATGATAGCCCTCAGATGAATCGAAGCCGAGGCTATGCATATACTCGTGCTTGCCCTGTCCGTTTGTATAGTAGTTGAACTGTACCTTTGTAGTGTCCTTACCGAGGATCTCAATGTCTATCTCGTCCCAAGGATTGTTGTCGGACTCGCCTGTGTAGGTGAAGAATGAGGAAACAACGCCCTTATTCTTTATAGCCTGCATAGAGGTCTCATAGTAACCGTAGTGATAGAAATCATTGGTTCTGTACTCAGCGCCTGCGTAGTGATACTTGCCGCTGTAGTCCTTGTCGATTGAGAGTGTCAGGCAGCCCTTATCGAGAGATGTCTGTGACTTGTACCAGCCGCAGTCGAATGGATCGCCGTTCTCCCAGCCGTCAGAAGCAATGAAGTATCTTGAATTGCCGTCGCGGAAGTCCTCTACCATTGTAGCAGATGAATCCATAGCAGTACCGTAGTCCTTTATGGAGCCGTTCTGCTGCTGGTTGTTGTTATTATTGTTCTGTTCCCAAGGATTCTGCTGCTGATTATTATTATTGTTGTTGTTATTGTTGTTGTTCTGCTCCCATGGGTTCTGCTGCTGATTGTTATTATTGTTGTTATTGTTATTGTTATTATTGTTGTTGCCGTTTGGAGCACCCTTCTGATCGTATGTTACCCACTGGTAATATGCGGTAAGAGGTGTATTTCCGTTGTAGTGGTTCAGCCAGCCGTCAACTCCGCGTCCCGGCCATGTGTTCATCATGATCTTGCCGGCAGTCTTAGGAATGTTCTGGTTAGCTGTGTAAACAGCCTTGCCGTCTACATACCATGTGATGTGGTCAGGCTGCCAGTCAAAGCCGTATGTATGGTAAGCCTCAGAGGAATCAAATCCGAGGTCATACATATACTCGTGCTTGCCCTGTCCGTTGGTGTAGTAGTTGAACTGCACCTTTCTGGAGTCCTTACCAAGGATCTCGATGTCGATCTCGTCCCAAGGATTTTTGTCAGACTCGCCTGTGTATGTAAAGAACGAAGAAACAACGCCGTCGTTCTTGATAGCCTTCATTGAAGTCTCATAGTAGCCGTAATGATAGAAATCATTGGTTCTGTACTCAGCGCCTGCGTAGTTGTACTTGCCGCTGTAGTCCTTGTCAATCGAAAGTGTCAGGCAGCCATTATCAAGAGATGTCTGTGACTTGTACCAACCGCAGTCAAACGGATCGCCGTTCTCCCAGCCGTCAGAAGCAATGAAATACTTGGAGTTTCCGTCACGGAAGTCCTCTACCATTGTAGCCGAGCTGTTCATAGGTGTGCCCATGTCAGGGAAATTTGACTTAGGAGCTGTAGTTGTGGTTGTGGTCGTTGTAGGAGTTGTAGTAGTTGTTGTGGTGGTAGTAGTTGTAGTGGTAGATGTTGTAGTAGTCGTTGTGGTTGTGGTGGTAGTTGTTGTAGAAGTTGTTGTAGTGCTTTCTACAGGGTTATTGCCCTGCTTGTATGACTCAGGAAGAGTCGAAATGCTGTGGAGCAGATACTTCTGGACAGAAAGTGCATCGCCGCTTGTAAGTCCGCTGCCGTTCTCAAAAACGTCAGCATTTGCAGCGCCCTGCTCTTTGAGGTGATTCTGGTCAGTTCCGTTAAGACCGTACTTATTTGGGTTAGCTAAAGCCTGCATTATAAGGACGCAGTCGCTCATATCGACCATGCCGTCGCAGTTAGCGTCTCCCCACTTTGATACTCCGTCGGCTGCCGAAACAGACGCTGTGCCAAATGAAGCAGCCGTAGCCATGACTGTGCAGGCAGCCAGAACAGCTGCGCACCGTCTGAATGTGTGCTTTTCCATAATATGCCTCTCATTCCGTGACCGTAGCCACTTTTTCATTTATTTCAATGCAATATCCCCCGAATGAACGAGCTCACATCGCATTCTGCGCCTTTTTGCGGTACTCAGACGGAGTAAATCCTGTCTGCTCCTTGAATTGTCTTGCAAAATGAACATAGCTGTGATAACCGCTGCTCACAGAAATGTCATTGATATTCATATTTGTAGTTGAAAGAAGCATTTTCGCATAGCTGACTCTGCTGCGGACAAGGTCCTCGATGAAGGTCATGCCGAAGTGCTTCTTATATGCGTGCTGGAAAGCCGAGCGGCTCATACGGACCTCATGGGCTGTGCTGTCAACGCTGCGCTGCTCGTAAGGTCTGCTGTATATCTTATTGCGCACTGTAGAGATAAGCTCGAACTGGCTGCTGCGTCTGCCCGATACCTTATCCTGAGTCTTTTCGCGTATCTTTATGAACATAAGACGCATAAAGAGCTCCGCAGACTCGCTTCTGCACGGATTATCAGAATATTTTTCATATGCTATTGACTTCACACAGTAACTGAGGAATTCAAGGGGCATAGTTACCACAGTTTCCATAGGTATGCCCATGCTGAGGAATTCCTCCTCCTCGCCTATATCGTCGAAGTCAAAATGTACCCAGTCATTTTCAAACACATTAAGGGGCACGCAGCGATAGCGCTGTGCCCTGCCCTTCGGGTAAATAAAAACAGAACCCGCAGGGGTAAGGATCTCTTTTCCGTCCACTTCAAATATCGCAGGCGAACGGAGCAGAAGCAGGAGATAATCGCCGCTTCCGTCAGGTCTGTCGATAAAAAAATCTGCGTCATGGCAGTGGTCAAAACCAACATTGTTAATGATCATTGTCAAACCCTCGCTTTAAGTTTTTTCATTTTATTTTGTGACAGATTCCCGCTTAAACATTCACGAAACGTTCATTTATTGATTAGATTATACTACTTTCCAACCTATAATTATATTACAATAATGTCAAATTTGGTACAATTATGATATTTGCACAAAATGTTATCCCCTGCATATGCAGGGGATAAGCTTAGAATTATTGATTTTCTTTCGTGAAGTCAGGGAATTTGTAACGTTTTTTGTATTCCTTGGGAGTTACACCGAGATATTTCTTGAATATCTTGATGAAATAGCTCTGTGAGCTGAACCCAAGAAGATTGCTTATCTCAGAGTCTGTATACTCCGAGAAAGTCAGCAGATTCGCAGCCTCCTCGGCTTTTGTCTTGCTGACATAGTTGCTGAACGCAATACCCGTTTCCGCCTTGAAAAGTCTTGACAGATATGCAGGACTTATTTTCAGATAAGCAGCTGCGTCCTCTATCATTATCTTTCCGTGGAGATGCTCGCTGATGTAGTCCAGAGCCCGGACTATCTGCTTGGAGTAAATTCCGCTGTTGCGCACTCTTCTCATGTGGCGCGTATAGCCCTCTATCATCTCCTGATGAACTGCGTGAACCTCTGCCTCGGTGCGGCACTCATCAGCCTTCATGATGTAGATGTCGCTGAGGTTATACGCTTCTTCGAGAGTCATACCGCTGTTGATACAGAATCGTGCGATGAGAGCAGCTGAGATAGCAAAATGGTATTTCAGGTTTTTCAGCGGATCCTTGCTGAGAATACCGTATCCCTCGCTGCAAAGCGGAGTTGCAAATACCTTGACGAGCTCGATATTACCCGAGCAAATGCTCTCATAGCAAGCTATTTCGCGGTCAAACGGGGCGTGCTCAAAGCCTTCCTCTCTTTTGAGGAAAAGATGGGAAGAAATATACTTTTCTGTGTAATCGCTCATGTAGGTCACCTCGCAATTGATACTCTACCCCTATTATATCATCAAATTGTGAATTTTTCAAGTATTTTGGTAGAAATCGTACCACATTTTCTGCATTTTTCACTATTTTATATCCCCTGAAAGGCAAATGTGCGGTACTTGACTCAAGCCCACCATACATTTTGTGCATGGTGAGCTTGAATAACTGTAATTATACGTTTTATAGAACTTTACTGGTTCTCGTGGAAGAAGTAAGGCAGAGCGTCATAGATGTAATGACGAACCTGCGGCCACCAGTGTACATTGCCTCTTGCTTCGAGGAAGTACAGGTTGCCCTTTGAGAAGTCGGATGTGTATGTGAATACGTCTGTATTCTTTTTTAGCTCGTTTATCATCGGAACCATATTTCCGTATGCAAGGTCGTCCGTACCTGTTGCAGCCAGTACGAAATACTCATTCTTCTTGAAGCCTGAGTTTCTTGCAGCACTGAGCACCTTGCCTGCGCCGTCCCAGCAGTGACCTGACAGCGGCATGAAGTATGCGATGATATCGAGATTGTTATTGAAGTTTGCCCATGTTGAGCCGCCGCCCATCGAGAATCCGCCGTATGCACGGTGATATCTCGAAGCTCTGAGTCCGTCGATAGACGTATCCTCAGCGTATGTGGAATACTTCTTCTCAACGTAAGGGATAATGCTCTTGCGCATCTCCTCCCAAACGCCGTCAGCGCTTGGAGCCTTGTTGAACGTAGGAGTAACAACTATCATAGGCTCTATGTCGCCGTTGGCTATCATATTGTCCAGCATGATATCAATGTTGATATTGTCGTCGTTGAAGCAGGTCTCCTCGCTCTCTCCGCCGCCGTGCATGAGATAGAAGACGTTGTACTTCTTGGACTCGTCATAACCGTAAGGCAGATATACGTACATATTCTTGTTGCCGTTTATGCCGTTGTAGTTTTCCTTGACAACAGTACCGTGATTCGCAGGCTGACGGAAGTAGCTGTCAGGAGCTGCCTTGTACTGGAGATTAGCGTTGTAGTTGAAGTCGCTCTTAGGCGGCTCAGGTGAATTATCGGGGAACTCCTTTATCTTGCCGAGAACGTAGTTCTGGAGAAGAACAAGGTCGTTCATCTCGTACTTTGTGCTCTTGTCAACGTCAGCAAGCTTTGAGATTTCCGCACTGCTGCTTGCAACGAGAAGCTTTCTTGCTCTCAGAACATCGAAGGAATTTACCTTTCCGTCGGAATTGATATCGCCGAGGATAAACTGTCCGCCCTCTGCTCCCCCGATGACTGTGCCAGCCTTAGCAGCCTTTACATCGTCAACATAGAAGTCGCAGGTGCTCTTGTCCGTCTCAACGTATATCATAATATTCTCAGCACCCGAAGGTATCTGAAAATCAGTATTTGCCAGCTGTACCCACTTGCCCTTCATAGGCTGACCTGTAGCTATCTTTGCGTACTTTGTCTCGTCACCGATGTCGTACTGCATGGTGAAGTGGAATGTATCGCTGTCTCTGCCGCTTTCGTACATAACGTTAGCGCTGAAGCTGTAGGTCTCACCTGCCTTGAAGCTGCTGCCCAGCTCGATAGCTGCGCCCTGATATGCTTCACTTCTGCCCGAGCAGAAAAGGGACTTGCTGCCCTTGTAAGCCTTTGAAGCAGTATCAACGCTTGCACCTGCTCTGCCTGTCCAGTCGCCGATACCGTCCTCGAATGAGTAATCGAAGATGTAATCGTCTGTTTCCGTGCTGCCCGAAGCAGTTGTAACCGTAGTCGTCTCCTTCTTAGGAGCAGTAGTTACAGAAGTTGTTGTCGTGGTCTTCTTAGGAGCTGTAGCAGTCGTTGTGGTGGTTGTAGTCTTTGCAGGCTGCTCCTCGCCGCTGCCGAAACGCCACCAGTCCATATTCAGCAGATAGCCGCTGCCGCCTGTGAACTTGAAGTAGAGGTCATGCTCGCCGCTTGCGCCGCTGATATCGCATGAGACCTCCTTCCATGTCTGCCAGCCGCCTGTGCCCGACACCTTGCAGGTGCCTATCTTCTTGCCTGTAAGGCTGTCAAGGTATATCTCAATGTCTCCGCCGTCTGTATCGGATGAAACGCTTGCTGTGAACTTGTCTGTGCCGCTGCCGAAGTCAACTCCGCTGACCTTGATGTAGCTGCCGTTCTGGATATTGCCCACATTCAAGCCGCCTTCGCTGCACTTCTCGGTCTTTACGCCCTTTGAGAAGCAGATAGTCTCAGCCTCTACCCTCTTGTACGGATCGAGAGCCTCAAGCTGCTTCGGACCTGTCTTTGTAGGCGAGATAGTCGGGATAGAGCCGTCTGCGCCGTACCAAAACTCGTCTATGCAGACGCTTCTGTCGAAGGTTCCGCCGCCCGGAAGACTTGCGTCGTGATAGAACAGGTATGAATGCCCCTTGAAGTCGATAACGCCGGGGTGGTTTGTGAAGCAGTTGATAGGCTTCATAACCTGTCCGCCGTATGTCCATGGACCTGTCGGTGACGGAGCTGTTGAGTAGCCGAGGCTCTCACCGCCGTCATTGCCGTAGAATGCAGCAAATACAAGATAATACTTGTCATTGCGCTTGTAGAACCACGGACCTTCGCCGTAGGACGAAGCCTTGCTCGAAGGACCGAAGCTCTGGGCGTTCATGTCAAATTTGCCGATAGAACCCGAATAGCTCACCATGTCCTCGTTGAGCCTTACATAGTAGCAGGTGGGGTTTCCGAACATCAGCCATGCCTGTCCGTCATCGTCGATAAATACGGTAGGATCGATGTAGTCCCAGTTAGGACCAACAAGAGGCTTGCCTAAAGCGTCCTTGAACGGTCCTGTGGGCGAGTCGGCTACTGCAACGCCTATTGCACGTCCGCCGCCCGATTTGTTCTCGAGAGTCACATAGTAATAGAACTTGCCGTTGCGCTCTATGCACTGTGCAGCCCATGCCGAGTCCTCCTTGCCCCATGTAAAGGAATCCCACGATAAGATCATGCCGTGATCTGTCCAGTTCTGCATATCCTTTGAGGAATAGCAGTGCCAGTCAGGCATATAATAAAAATCGGATTTATCCTTGTCGCGGCCTGTATAGAGATACACTGTGTCGCCGTACACCATAGGCGCAGGATCGGTGCTGTAGATGGTCTGGATAGCAGGATTGTCCGCCTTGACAATACTGCCGTCAGAAATGGCTGTCAAAGATGTCAGAGACATTGCAGCCGCCGCAGCGAATGAAATGATCTTTTTCATAAGTATGCCCCCATTATTAAGTTTTTTAGATGCTTACCTATAATTTCCCTTCTGGTTTTGTGAACTTCTTAACGGTCAGAGTTCACACTTTCTTTATATATTTTCTATATTATAATGTATATTGTAGTAATAATATACCAAAATTTTCCTTTAAGTAACAATATCTTTACCCTATTTAGCAATTTTTAACGATATTTTATAATTTTATTATTTTTAAACTATACAGTGTAAATACTATTATTTAAAAAGTCCACCAAAAATGTAAAATACAATGATATCTTAAACATAAAAACCTGTACAATGATTGTTCATCTTTTTACATTATTGTTATATATCGTCTTGGTATAGTCAGCAATTTTTAGCCAAGATATACAAGGTCCGCAAATTTTAACTTGCAATTAACAGGTCAGATGTTTTATAATGATATCATAGAAATAAAAGGAGCACTTGGCTCCTTATGGGGATTACTGAAATCATAAGTTTGCTTTTTTTCTAAAAAACAAAGGAGTGATTGAAGTGAAAAAAACAGTTAAACAATTCATCAGCAGCGCCGTTACAGCGTTAATGGTGGCTGCAAGCCTGCCTGCCGTTCCTTCTGTGAACGCAGCCGACGCCCAGCAGAGAGGCAACATCGGCGGTTTCGATTACGAAATGTGGAACCAGAACGGTCAGGGACAGGTATCAATGACGCCTAAGGCAGGCTCTTTCACCTGCTCATGGAGCAACATTGAAAACTTCCTCGCACGTATGGGCAAGAACTACGACAGCCAGAAAAAGAACTACAAGGCTTTCGGAGACATTACCCTCTCCTACGACGTAGAGTACACCCCAAAGGGCAACTCTTATATGTGCGTATACGGCTGGACGAGGAACCCTCTCATGGAATACTACATCGTCGAAGGCTGGGGCGACTGGCGTCCACCCGGAAATGACGGCGAAAACAAGGGTACAGTTACCCTGAACGGCAATACCTACGATATCCGCAAAACAATGCGCTATAATCAGCCATCTCTGGACGGCACGGCTACATTCCCTCAGTACTGGAGCGTCCGTCAGAAGAGCGGTTCACAGAATAATACCACCAACTATATGAAGGGTACTATCAGCGTATCCAAGCACTTTGACGCATGGTCAAAGGCAGGTCTGGATATGAGCGGTACTCTCTACGAGGTATCCCTCAACATCGAGGGCTACAGATCAAGCGGAAACGCTAACGTTAAAGCTATCTCATTCGACGGCAGTATACCCGAGCCCACAAGCGAGCCCGTAACTCAGCCCGTTGTCAAGGCAGAGCCTGACGCAAACGGCTACTACTTCAAAGAAAAATTCGAGAGCGGCGCAGGCGACTGGTCAGCCCGCGGAACAGGAGCTAAGGTAACAAGCTCTGACGGATTCAACGGTTCAAAGGGCATACTGGTATCAGGACGCGGCGACAACTGGCACGGCGCACAGCTCACACTCGACTCAAGTGCTTTCACAGCAGGCGAAACATACAGCTTCGGCGCACTTGTAAAGCAGGACGGCGAGTCCTCAACAGCTATGAAGCTCACTCTCCAGTATAACGACGCAAGCGGCACAGCCAATTACGATAAGGTGGCAGAGTTCACAGCTCCAAAGGGTGAATGGGTGGACCTTTCCAATACATCGTTCACTATCCCGTCAGGCGCTTCAGACCTTATTCTCTATGTTGAAGCTCCCGACAGCCTTACGGATTTCTATATCGACAACGCTTTCGGCGGCATCAAGAACACATCTCCTCTTGAAGATGTCGGAAGCCATACTATCAGCACTCCGGGCAGCGAGACAACAACAGTCCCAACAGCATCAAATAAGGGTATCAGAGGCGATATCAACGGCGACGGCGTTATCAACTCATTCGACCTTGCTCCTCTCAGAAGAGGCATTCTCAAGATGATGTCAGGCAGCGGCTCGACTCCCGAAAATGCTGACGTAAACGGCGACGGTACCGTAAATGTTGCAGACCTCCTGCTTCTCCAGAAGTTTATACTCGGTATGGAGAAGTCATTCCCCGATCCTGTAACAACTACTACGACCAAGCCGATAACAACAACTACCGAGAAGATAGTTATCACAACTACTTCTTCATCTTCTTCAAGCTCAGGCAATAACCTCAATGCAGATATCCGCAAGGATATGCCTACTTCAGTTCCCGGCGGAAACGAAAAGAGCGGCGGCTGCAAGGTCGAGAAGAAGACATACAACTGCAAGTTCACAGGCGGTCAGAAGAGCTGCAACGTTATCCTGCCTCCTAACTACAGCGCAAGCAAGCAGTACCCTGTTATGTACGTTCTCCACGGTATCGGCGGCAACGAAGGCAGCATGGTAAGCGGCATGGGCGTTCAGGAGCTTCTTGCAGGACTTACCGCAAACGGCAAGGCAGAGGAAATGATAATCGTTCTCCCGAGCCAGTACACCAGCAAGAACGGCAATCAGGGCGGCGGCTTCGGAATCAATCAGGAAGTATGCGCAGCTTACGATAACTTCCTCTATGATATCTCAGACAGCCTTATCCCATTCATCGAGGCTAACTATCCCGTTAAGACAGGCAGAGAAAACCGTGCTATCACAGGCTTCTCAATGGGCGGACGTGAAGCTATCTACATCGGTCTTATGCGTCCCGACCTCTTCGCTTACGTTGGCGGAGCTTGCCCTGCACCCGGTATCACACCAGGCAAGGATATGTTCATGGAGCACCCAGGCTGTATGCAGGAGAGCGAAATGAAGTTCAGAGACGTTGGACCTGAGCCGAATGTATTCATGATAACAGGCGGCACAAACGACGGCGTCGTAGGAACATTCCCCAAGCAGTACAGCGATATCCTTACAAGAAACGGCGTTGACCACGTTTACCAGTCTATCCCTAACGGCGGACACGACGCAGGCTCTGTAAAGCCTCATCTCTACACATTCATGAGATACGCATTCAAATAATGATATAGTTGACATATGAAGGACAGCGCTTTATGCGCTGTCTTTCTTTTTGTGCAAAAAGAAAAGCCATTTGAGCTTCAAAAGCTCAAATGGCTTATACTTATAATAGTATAACTTATTCTGTTCTGAGAGCCTCCACAGGATCCTTTCTTGCCGCAACGCCCGACGGGATAAGTCCCGAAATAAGAGTGAGCACCATGCTTATGATGATAAGCACTATCGCTCCCTTTACAGGAACATGAGCGCGGAGCGTATCAAGGCTGGTCACGCTGTGGATTATGCTGTTTATCGGGATAGTCAGGAGCACCGAAACTCCGATTCCCATAAGACCTGCCGCAAGACCTACAAGAAGAGTCTCTGCGTTGAAAACAGTCCTTACATTGCGCTTTGAAGCGCCGATAGCTCTGAGGATACCTATCTCTCGTGTTCTTTCAAGAACTGAGATATAGGTGATGATACCTATCATAATTGATGAAACTACCAGCGAGATACCTACGAAAGCAATGAGCAGGTAGGATATACCGCTTATAATGCCTGTGATAGAGGACATGAGAAGTGCAACCACATCTGTATAGTGGATAACGTCCTGCTCCTTAGTGGTACCGTCATTGTAGCGTGTGATAGCGTCTGCGATGTCGTCCTTGTCCTCAAAGCTCTTGACGTAAATGCGTATCAGCGACGGATCGGTCTCGTCAGCAACGCCCAGTGTTTTGAGGTTGTCATCATATGTGGAGTCCGATATCTCCTCGGGAGTATACTTATCAAAGATAAGTCCGTATACCTCATCGCTTATCGTTGCGGAATCAAGCATTTTTGCCAGCTCTGCATTGGGAAGAGAGCCAAGCTGTTCCTGAACCGCCTTAGCGTACTGCTCGGCTATCTGAGCACGGATAGCTTCTTCTGCATAGCTCTTGACTTCCTCGTCGCTCATCTGCGCAACAAATGAGGTTATCTGCGAAGCGTCAACTCCCAGCTCTGCGGAATACATCTCTGTTATCTGGCTAATGAACTGGTTTCGGTCAAAGTCCTTCATAGCCGCCTGCACCTGAGCGTCTGCCTGTGCAGGATCGGGCTGTTCGGCAACAAGTCTGTAAATGTCAGCCTTTGTATCGGCGTCAGCGCTCTTGATAAACTCCTTTGCGGTATCAGCCTTTTCCTTGGCTGTAGGAGCAACATAGTCATCTGTCATGAACTTTGTACCTGTCAGCACATCGTTCTCCTTGTCCTCTGTCTGGGACTTTACTATATCACTGTTCTTGGTCTTTTCAATAACATAATCGGTAAGAGCGCTTGTGTAGCACACATAGCCCTTGAGCATAGGCACCTTTACGTCCTCTGTAGGGCGGATAAAGCCGACTATCTTGATATCTGTACCAATATCGCCCGAATCAAAGAGATAATCAAGTCCTGTCTGAGTTGCCGAGATATCATTGTAGCCCTTTCCTGTGGGGTTCTTCTGATAGTACTCGCAGGGAAGTATCATCTTGAACTTCTTGTTTGTTATCTCATCGATATTCCACTCAGTCTGACCATAATCAGTTATCTCCTGATTGCTCATTACAGCCTTAAGCTTCTCACTGAAGCCCTCCTGATCCTTGAGTCCCATAGCGTAAACTATGATATCGGGGAGCTCGTTATTTCTGGTGAGAACAACAACAGCCTCGTCGTATTTCTCAGGCCATCTGCCGTTTACCACCTCGTACTGTTCCTTGACGATATTGCTTACAGGCTCGCCGTTCTCCCCTGCCAGTATTTCCTCCATGACATTGAGTCCGAAAGCCTGCATCTCCATGCCTGCCATAGGATTGTTCATGGTAGCCGCCATCATGTCGGAGTCGCTCATGCCCATAGCCTTGCTGTACATATCCATAAAGTCCACCTTGATGATATCGCCCGAGGGAGACTCGGTGAACACAGGCATTTTAACGTCGTATCTGTAGCCTACAGCCGTGGACTTTTCCTTGATAACGCTGTCGCTGTCGAGGAATGTCTTGAAGTCCTTCATATTGTTTATCTGCTTTGCAGAGGCATTGAAGGAGTTGAACATATCGTAAACCTGAGTATTTGCGTAGACCGTGTCGTCCTTGAACTCTCGGCTCTCGTACTCCTCCTGATTTTTCATCAGCGCATTGAGCATACCCGAGGTATCGGTGTTTTCACGCATTATCTCCAGCGGATAAGAGGAAAGAGTTTCCTCCTGAACGTTGTCGATGTACTCGTTGATACCTGTTGCAAGGGAAAGAATCAGGGCAATACCGATGATACCGATAGAGCCTGCAAAGGCTGTGAGTATCGTTCTTCCTTTTTTGGTGAGCAGGTTATTGAGAGAAAGCGAAACAGCCGTGCCAAAGGACATTGAGACCTTCTTTTTCTTCCGGACTTTTTCCTTTTTGTCAGCCTTTTTCTTCTTGTCCTTTTTGGACTTTTCGCCGTCAAAGGGAGCGCTGTCCCCTGTGAGCTTTCCGTCCTTTATCTTTATGATACGTGTTGCGTACTGGTCGGCAAGCTCAGGGTTATGAGTTACCATTATTACCAGCTTATCCTTGGCTATCTCCTTCAAAAGCTCCATTACCTGAATGGAAGTCTCCGAGTCGAGAGCGCCTGTAGGCTCGTCGGCAAGGAGTATATCAGGATCGTTTATAAGCGCACGGGCAATAGCCACACGCTGCATCTGACCGCCCGACATCTGGTTGGGCTTCTTGTGGAGCTGGTCTCCCAGACCTACCTTTTCAAGAGCCTCCTTGGCACGTTTGCGGCGCTCGGACTTTGACACGCCCGAGATAGTAAGAGCAAGCTCGACGTTGGATAATACTGTCTGGTGCGGGATAAGGTTGTAGCTCTGGAAAATGAAGCCGATAGAGTGGTTTCTGTAAGCGTCCCAGTCCCTGTCCTTGTACTCTTTGGTGGAAGTACCGTTGATTATGAGGTCTCCCGATGTATAATGGTCGAGACCTCCGATGATGTTGAGAAGCGTGGTCTTACCGCAGCCCGAATGACCGAGGATAGCCACAAATTCACTTTCGCGGAAGGTAACGCTCACTCCGTCAAGAGCCGTTACGATGTTCTCTCCGCTGCCGTACTTTTTAACTATGTCTTTAAGCTGTAGCACTGGATCTCCTCCTGTAAATATTTTTACCTTTAATCCTATATGCATATTAAATTTTCCACTTTTGATTATAGCACTTTGACGAATAAAAGTCAATCGCGTTGTAGGAAATTAACAATGGTTTCACACAAATTTCACAAAAGAAAAGGACACTGTTTGTTGACAGTGTCCCTTGTTATATTACTTCATGCCGTACTTCTTGAGCAGATTGTCGATCTTTATGTGAGGATCGATGATCTTGCTGATAGAAACGTCGTGATTGATAGCTTCAATGAAGTATGCGATGTACTTTGATACGTCTACCTCGTGGAACCAAGGTCTGCTGAGGAGCTCAGGTGTTCTGTATGTGAGGTTTGTACCGAATACACCGTCGATAATGCCGTCCTCATAAGCCTTGTCGAACTTTTCAAGACCGTTTGTGAAGATAGCGTAAGTAGCGTAAGCGAAGAATCTTCCTGCCTTCTTTTCTTTTAGAGCAGAAGCAACGTCCAGCATAGACTCGCCTGATGAGATGATATCGTCTGAAACGAAGATATCCTTGCCCTCAACAGGGTTTCCGAGATATTCGTGAGCAACGATAGGATTGCGGCCGTTTACGATAGTCGAGTAGTCTCTTCTCTTGTAGAACATACCCATTTCAACGCCGAGAACAGAAGCATAGTACATATTTCTGTTGAGAGCTCCCTCGTCGGGGCTTACTACCATGAACTTGTCCTTGCTGAAGCTTATATCCTTAACGTCCTTGAGCATAGCTTTAAGTACCTGATAAGTAGGCATAACGTTATCAAAGCCCATGAGCGGGATAGCGTTCTGAACTCTCGGATCGTGAGCGTCAAAGGTAACGATGTTTGATACGCCCATAGCCTCCAGCTCCTGAAGTGCGCAGGCACAGTCAAGTGACTCCCTATAGCTTCTTCTGTGCTGACGTCCGCCGTAAAGAGTAGGCATGATGACAGTTATGCGGTGAGCCTTGCCGCTTGCAGCCTGAATTATTCTCTTGAGGTCCTGGAAGTGGTCGTCAGGAGACATAGCGTTCTGCATTCCGAAGTAGTCGTACTTTATGCTGTAGTTTCCGACATCAACGATGATGAAGAGGTCCTTGCCGCGGATAGTGGACTTGATGAGACCTTTGCCGTCGCCCGAAGAAAAACGGGGGCATTCGCTCTCAACGAGGAAGGAATCAACGTTGATACCGCCCTTGCCTGCCCAGTCAACGAGATAATCGTCGATCTTCTTACCGAGCTCGGTAACGCTGTTCATAGCGATAATGCCGATAGGTGCGACATTTGAATCGCTGCCGAATAAAATTTCACTTGAAGCTGTCATAAACACTTTTTCCCGCGCAGATGCGCAGGATACTCCTTTCGCTTTTTAGTCACTTTCGGTCAGAGCATTGCTCACTTGCAGAAATTCTCGATATATCGCTCGATATCCTCGGCAATTATCTGTTTTGCAATATCCGCATGATCGACCTCGTTTACGGCTGTTGTTTTGTTTTCAAGTTCCTTATAAACTGTGAAAAAATGTGTCATTTCATCAAATACGTGCTTTGGAAGCTCCTCGATATCCTTGTACATATTGTAATTAGGATCGTCGAAGGGTATAGCGATGATCTTCTCATCGTGATGGCCGTTGTCCAGCATTCTGATAACTCCGATAGGATAGCATCTTACCAGCGTAAGCGGCATGAGCTTTTCCGAGCAGAGCACGAGAACGTCCAGCGGATCGTTGTCATCTGAGAAAGTTCTTGGGATAAATCCATAGTTAGCGGGATAGTGGGTGGAAGTATAAAGGATACGGTCCATTATTATGAGACCTGTCTCCTTGTCAAGCTCGTACTTGATCTTGCTTCCCTTGCCAATCTCGATAACTGCGATGAAATCATCGGGACTTATTCTTTTTGGACTGATCTTATGCCAAATATTCATAGGATTTCCTCCGCGGCAGTCCGTCCGTGCATCGGGCACAGTAACGGAAATGATTTGATAAAGCCATTAAACATGACGTTATCCCCTACTAATTAGTATACCATTTTTTTGTGATTTGTCAATATGACCATTCAATTTCGGCAAATCTGATAAATTATCCAAAAATCCCGAAGATTTTTCGTCTTTTCGACTTCAATCGTCAGAATATTTAACTGTCGTTTGTTGATTCAACAGCGAATATTAATAAAGCGTGAATATATCTAATAAAAATTATAATAAAAGTCTATTGATTTTTTATGTAATTTGTAGTAAAATAGTTATATGCTATATTCCGCAAATATAAAAAAAGATCATTCATTCGTAGAACAAAAATCAAAAGGGGGTATTGTCATTGAGCTATAAGATAGCGGTCATTATTGAAGAAATCGGACAGAGCTACCAGAGCGCTATCATCAGCGGTATATCAACAGGTGCCGAAAAATACGGTCTTAATGTCTCCGCATTCACGTCATTCAGCGGCGACATGGACAATCCGCGCCATGATATGGGAGAGTTCAACGTGTTCAATCTCCCTGATTTTTCCGATTTTGACGGAGCTATACTGCTGACCAACACACTTTCACATCAGGTCGTCGTGAACGATATACTTGAACGCATTACAATAGCAGGCATACCTGCCGTAAGCATCGACAACGACCTCGAGGGCTTCTATCATATCGGTATCGACAACAAAAACGCCATGCGCGTTATCACCGAGCATATGATAAACGTCCATAATTACAAAAGATTCGCCTATATCTCGGGACCTGCCGAAAATCCCGAAAGCTCCGACAGACTCGCCGCATTCTGCACAGTCCTCGGCGAGCACGGTCTTGAGATAACAGATAAGGCTGTTGCCTACGGAGATTTCCGCGCTCCCTCGGGCAAGACTGCCGTTGAGCAGTTCCTCGATGAGCTGCCCGAGCCTCCCGAGGCTATCGTCTGCGCAAACGACGTAATGGCGGCTTCTGCCATAGCCACACTTATGTCCCACGGACTGAGAGTCCCCGAGGACGTGGCAGTCACAGGCTTTGACAACACCTACAACAGCCATAATTACCAAATGGAGCTCACCTCAGTTGCGAGACCTCTTGAGCTGTCAGGAGAGCTTGCCTGCAAAATGCTGTACAACCACTTCAACGGCATTGTTCAGGAAAGGGATATTATCCTCAATATGTCCGCAATGTTCACGGAGAGCTGCGGCTGCGGACACAACGCTGTTTCGGACGTCAGCAAGCTTAAAGAGCTCAATTACATGAATTTCTCCAACTTTGAGAGCATACAGACCTATATGTCCGTGCTGAACAGAATGTCCACACAGCTTCTTGCCTGCAGCAATTTCGACGATTATATCGCTTCCCTGAAGCGTATCACCGTTGAGATACACCCTGACGAGTTTTACTTCTGTCTATGCGAGAACTGGGATTCCGAGACCGACGTTGACCGCTCAACAAGCAGACATATGAGACGCAGGGCTGTCCCCGTGGCATATACGGACTATGTGATAGTCCCCATAGCGTACAATAACGGCGAATTCCACGAATGCTGCCGCATACGCTCTCAGGACATCCTGCCGCCCGTTGCAGAAGGCGGCAAAGACGGCAAGCTTTACTTCATAAATCCTCTGCATTTCGGCGAACGCTGTCTCGGCTACATGGCTATCAGGAGTACTCGCCTGCCCCTTCAGAACATCATGTTTGAGACCTTCTGCATAAACATCTCAAACTCACTTGAGAACATCAGAAAGCTCATGTGCCTTGAATACGCAGTAAAACGCCTCGGAAGCCTGTATACCATGGATACGTTCTCGGGCATATTCAACCGTAACGGCTTCATGCAGGCAACTGAGGATATCTATAACGACTGCATGGAAAAGCACCGCGATATAATGCTCATGTTCATCGACCTTGACGGACTGAAAGTCATAAATGACACCTACGGTCACAGCACAGGCGACAAGGCTATTTGCAGTATTGCTGACGTGCTTGTGGACTCCTGTCAGAACGGCGAGATATTCTGCCGATTCGGCGGCGACGAGTTCATAGTATTCGGCGCTGATTATACCGAAGAAATGGCGCAAAATCTCACAAACACCATACAGGAGAATATCAGCAAGGTCAACGGCGCAGGCTTCAATCCGTTTATCCTCAGCGCAAGTACAGGCTATGTCATCGCCACTCCTCAAAAGGGAGAGGATATCTTCCGCTTCGTAACGGCAGCCGACCAGCAGATGTACAACGTCAAGCGCCAAAAGAAGCCCCGCCGCTACGCATAAGTTTTCAAAACCGCAGCATTTGCTGCGGTTTTTTCATGCATGATCCGTAATTTTTGGTGCAGGGGCGAACAGCGTTCGCCCGTTTTTTCGCATTTTCATGTTTTCGGGCGCACACTGTGCGTCCCTACATTCTTAGTTCTTAGCTCTAAAATCTTGATACTTGATTTTTTTGACACTCTCCTATTGAAAAAAGCTCCCATTTGTGGTATAATAATCTAAATATATCTTTAGGAGTCATTGTATGAAAAAATGGACCGTCGGCGTTCCCGACAAAAAAACGGTCTCTGCTCTTATGCTGAGCTGCGGAGTTACCTCACTTGCGGCTTCCGCACTGGCAGCAAAGGGCTATTCCTCTCCCGAATCAGTAGTGGAGAGCCTGAATACGGACGAATTGTCCGATCCCTTTCTCATAAAGGATATGCAGGAGGCTGCGGATACCATAAACTCAGCCATTGAAAACGGCGAGCGTATCTGTATCTACGGCGATTATGACTGCGACGGCGTAATGTCTACAGTCATTCTGTATTCCTATCTTGCAGAAGCGGGGGCGGACGTTACTTATTATATCCCCGAGCGCTCCGAGGGCTACGGTCTCAACATGAAAGCCGTTGATAAGATATCCGACGACGGAGTCACCCTTATAGTCACCGTAGACAACGGAATATCGGCTATCCCCGAGGCTGAGTACATCTACGCCATGGGCATGAAGCTCGTCATCACCGACCACCACCAGCAGGGTGAACAGCTCCCCAAGGCTGAGGCTATAGTTGATCCCCACCGTCACGACTGCTTCTCCACATTCAAGAATATGTGCGGCGCAGGACTGGCACTGAAACTGGTTGCCGCTCTTGACGGCGGCGACTACACCATGGCGCTGGAGCAGTTCGGCGACCTTGCCGCTATCGCTACAGTTGCCGATATAGTAAGCCTTACAGGCGAGAACCGTTTCCTTGTTTCCTACGGTATGGAGCTCATAAGCAATACCGATAGGCCTTCACTTATGGCTCTCAAAGAGGTATGCGGTCTTGCGGATAAGCCCGTGAACACCCAGTCTATCGGCTTTGGCATAGCTCCGCGGATAAACGCCGCAGGACGCTTCGGCTCTCCGAAAACAGCGGCAGAGCTTTTTCTCTGCGAGGACTATGACGAAGCCCTCACAGCCGCCCGAGAGCTGGACAAGCTGAACAATATGCGCAAGGACGCTGAAAATGCCATTGTTTCGGATATATTTGCAATGATAGATGAAAAGCCCGACCTCATTCGCGGAAGAGTAATCTTCCTGTGCGGCAAGGACTGGCACCACGGCGTTATCGGCATTGTTGCCTCACGTATAGTGGAACACTTCGGCAAACCCTGCTTCATAGCTTCGGAAAGCGAGGGCGAGCTCCGCGGATCGGCACGTTCATTCGGAGAGTTTTCGGTATTCGGCGCACTGACCGCCTGCTCCGAGGTGCTTGAAAAGTTCGGCGGACACCCTGCCGCAGGGGGCTTCACCATAAAAAGCGGCATGGCGGACAAGTTCAGAGAGCTTCTTGAAAAGTACGCCCTTGAAAATCACAGGACCATGCCTGTTTCAGAGCTGAAAGCCGACGCTCCCCTGACTCCTCAGGAGCTGAACATACAGAACATACAGGGACTTGACCTGCTGGAGCCCTTCGGCACAGACAACGAAAAGCCCCTCTACTATATTGAAAACGCGCAGATTCTGGATATAATCCCCCTGTCTGACGGCGCCCACTCAAAACTAAGAATAAAAGTTGGCTTCACACAAGCGGAGGCGCTTGTATTCAGGAAGTCTCCCGAGGAGCTCATAGTTTCAAAGGGCGACGTCTGCGACATGATAGTCACCCTCGGAGTAAACGAGTTCCGCGGAAACATATCGCCCAATATCATCGTCAGCGATATCCGTCCCCACGGATTTGAGCAGAGCAAATACTTCGCGGCGCTGTCAGCCTTTGAAGCCTTTCTCCGCGGCGAGGAGCTCCCAAAGAACTACTACTCTCATATGTACCCCAAAAGGGACGACGTTGTGAAGATATACAAGTCCATACCCGATCAGGGCATATGTACGGATACCCTGTACATAAGGCTCAATGATCCCAACATAAATTACTGCAAATTCTGCGCCGCCGCAGAAGCTCTCAGACAGCTGGGGCTCGTTACGGTGTCAAGCGCTGAATCAAAGATAAAAAGAGTCAAGGTCACTCAGAAAGCCGACCTTGATTCAGCTCCCGTGCTTGTGTCTCTCAGAAGCAGGCTCGGCTGAACTGCCATAGATAAAGGAGAATAGATATGCCCGACAACATGAATGTATCAAATCTCATGCATCACGAGGTGGAAGTGCCAATACCCGAGTCAGCTCTCCCCGAGGATCCAAAGGAGCTTCTCAGCGATATCCCTGATTTCAACGATAATTTCACTATTGAGAAGATAATTCAGAAGATACTTACCGACGACAAACAGTATGACCTGAGCAAGATAATCTCGGCTTACGAGTTTGCCGCAAAGGCTCACGAGGGACAGGTCCGCTCCTCGGGGCAGCCCTATATCACCCACCCTCTTGCAGTTGCCTATACTCTCTTAGAGCTCGGCATGGACACGGATACTATCTGCGCCGCCCTGCTCCACGATGTAGTCGAGGACACCGACGCAACTCTTGACGACCTGAAAAAGCGCTTCGGTCAGGACGTTGCACTGCTGGTGGACGGCGTTACAAAGCTGAGCAAAATTCCTACTTCCACAAAAGAGGAACAGCAGGCTGAGAATATCAGAAAGATACTCCTTGCCATGTCTCAGGATATCCGCGTAATGATAATCAAGCTCAGTGACCGTCTCCACAATATGCGTACACTGAAATACCGTCCGCTTGAAAAACAGCGCAATACAGCTCTCGAAACAATGAACATCTACGCACCTATAGCTCACCGTCTCGGTATCAGAGCCATGAAGGAGGAGCTTCAGGACCTCGCATTCCACTATCTCGATCCCTATGCTTATTCCGAGATCGAGAGCATTCTCGAAAACAAAAAGGAAGAGCGTGAAGCCTTCATCGAGATAATCAAGAGCCGTATCGCTCAGCGATTCAAGTCCGAGGAATTTACACAGCCCCCTCAGATAGACGGACGTGTAAAGAGCATTTACAGCATATACCGCAAAATATTCATCGGGCACAAGGATATCGACGAAATATACGATAAATATGCAGTCCGTATCATAGTTACCACTATCGCCGAGTGCTACAACGTTCTCGGTCTTATCCACGATATGTTCAAGCCCCTGCCCAACCGCTTCAAGGACTACATCTCCACCCCGAAGAATAATATGTACCAGTCTCTCCACACAACTGTTCTCGGTAAGGAAGGTATCCCCTTTGAGGTGCAGATACGAACATGGGATATGCACGAGACCGCTGAATACGGTATCGCCGCTCACTGGAAGTACAAGGAGGGCATACAGGGCAAGGACAAAATGGAACAGCGTCTTGCATGGGTGCGTCAGGTCATCGAGGCACAGCAGACCTCCGACGACGTTGAGGAAATTGTCCGCATAATCAAGACAGACCTTGACCCCGAGGATATAGTTGTCATGACTCCAAAGGGTATGTCCGTAAGCCTGCCTATAAACTCAACTGTTATCGACTTCGCCTACCGTATCCATACTGAGATAGGTCACAAAACCGTAGGCGCCAAGGTAGACGGCAGGATAGTGCCTCTTGATTATAAGCTCCAGACAGGACAGATATGCGAGATAATAACCAGCAAGGACCCCGAAAAGGGACCTAACCGTGCATGGCTGAATATAGTCCAGACCAACGAGGCTCGCTCAAAGATACGCTCATGGTTCAAGAAAGAGCGCCGCGAGGAGAACATCGTCGAGGGTAAGGCTCAGCTGGAGCGCGAATTCAAGCGCCACAGGATAAACCTCAAGGAGGAACAGTACACAGAGTTCCTGCAGGACGACTTCAAGCGCCATAACTGCGAGACTCTTGACGACTTCTACGCTTCCATAGGCTACGGCGGTATACTCCTCTCAAAGATGATACCCCGCCTTAAAGACAAGTACGAGAAGCTCTACGAAAAGGAGGACGAGCCCTCTGTAATCCCGCTCATAAAGCCAAAGCCAAACGGCAGGAGCAGTATTATCCTCGACCAGATAGACGATATGCTCATAAAGTTCGCCCAGTGCTGCAATCCTCTCCCAGGTGACGACATCATAGGCTTTATCACACGCGGCTACGGAGTTTCCGTCCACACCACAAACTGTACCAACTACAAGGCGGCTCTTGCCAGAAACAATCCCGAGGAGCTCGACCGCTGGGTTGATATCCAGTGGACCGACAACAGCGATACACAGCTCCAGACCAGCTTTGAGGTAACAGCTACAGACCGTGTTGGTCTTGTATACGATATATCCGCAGTTCTCCTTGAAGCAAGAGTGCCTATCGTTCATTCCGCTTCGAGAGTCCTCAAAAACGGCAACGCTCTCTTTGAGGGTACTATCGTTATTTCCAGCACCGAGCAGCTCAAGAACCTCTTTGAGAAGCTCAGAAAGATAAAGGGCGTCATCTCCGTTGAGAGAGCCGCTATTTAAGGAGTAAACACATGAAAATTCATCATTTACAGCTTGGACCTCTCCGTTCAAACTGCTATATAATCGAGACTGCCCCCGGACGCTGTGTGGCAGTGGATATCGGCGGCGACAGCCGTCTGCTTCTGGAGTTTCTCAAAATGAAGAAGCTCCGCCTTACAAAGATACTCCTCACCCACGGTCACTTCGACCACATCGGCGGCGCTGAGGAGGTACACAAGGCTACGGGCGCTGAAATATACATTCACGAGCTGGACGCTCATATGCTCACCAGCGCCACAGATTCGCTGGCTTCAAATATGTCGTTCTTCACGTTCACTCCCATTACAGACTGGACCTGCGTTTACGGCGACTGCTTCATAAACGACGGCGAATGCACATTCCGTGTGCTACATACCCCCGGACATTCACAGGGCAGCGTGTGCTACATCTGCGGCGATGTCATCTTCTCCGGCGATACCATTTTCTGCTGCTCCGTCGGCAGGACTGACTTCCCCGACAGCTCCTCCGCAGCCATGACCTACTCCCTGAACAAGCTGTACAATCTTGTGGGAGACTACAAGGTCTACCCAGGTCACAACGAGAGCACAACTCTCGATTATGAGCGTGAATCCAACCCCTATATGAGACCATTCAGAGGCAAAAATGACGAACAATGAGACTAAAATGCCGATAATACTCATCGGCAATTCTTTTAAATACGAAGTGGAAGCAACTATGAAGCTCTTTTTCAGCACAGCAAGGTACAGCTTCGGTACTTCCCGTGAAGAAGCCGTCGGCGACGAGTACGTCATAGCCGAGATGGACGGTGACAGGCTCCGCGTTGAGGTAAAGCTCAATGGAGAAGCTCCCGAGATACGTGAAGCTGTTGCTGACCAGTCCCAGAATAAGGAGCATGAGCTTTGCAGGATACTGTTCCATATCCTCTCCGATAAGACGGGAATAGTTCCGCCATGGGGACTTATGACCGGCATACGCCCCGTGAAAAAGGTAGTGGAGCTCATACGTGAGAACGTCCCCAAGGACGAGATATTCCGCCGACTTAAAGACAAGTACGAGATACAGGACAAGAAGCTCCAGCTCGCCTATGATACGGCGATAAACCAGCTGCCAATACTGGATAAGATAGACGGTACTGCCGCAAGTCTCTACGTGTCTATCCCTTTCTGCCCTACAAGGTGCAGCTACTGTTCATTCGTGTCACATTCTATGGACTCGGCTATAAAACTCATGCCCCAGTACATCGAAGCGCTGTGCAAAGAGCTCGCCATACTTGGTAAAATAGTCAAGGAAACCGACACCAAGATAGACACTATCTACTTCGGCGGCGGTACTCCTACTTCTGTGTCAGCACAGGAGCTCCGCACTATCATGGAGGCTGTTGAGAAAAACTTTGACCTCACAAAAGTCCGCGAGTACAGCGTTGAGGCTGGACGTCCCGACACTATCACCGAGGAAAAGCTCCGCGTTATCAAGGAGCTCGGTGCGGAGCGTATCTCCGTAAACCCTCAGACTCTCAATGACGAGGTGCTGAAGGTCATCGGCAGAAAGCACTCGGGCGAGGACGCTGTAAAAGCCTTTGAGCTTGCCCGTAAGGTGGGCTTCAAAAACATCAATACCGACCTTATAGCAGGTCTGCCAACGGAGTCTGCGGAGAGCTTCCGCAATACCATTGACCGCATGATAGAGCTTGATCCCGAGAGCATAACAGTCCATACCCTGACCATAAAGCGCTCGGCTACACTATTTGCGCAGGGCAATGCAAACAACGCAAATCCTGCGGCTGAAATGGTTGACTACAGCATACCCACACTTATGTCCCACGGCTATCTGCCCTACTATATGTACCGTCAGAAGAACACAGTGGACAACCTTGAAAACATGGGCTATGCGAAAAAGGGCTTCGAGAGCTATTACAACATCTTCATCATGGACGAAACTCAGACCATTCTCGGCGCAGGCTGTGCCGCTTCAACAAAGCTGCTCTATGCAGGCAACAGGATAGAACGCATACATAACTACAAATTCCCATATGAGTACATAAAAAGCTTCGACAAGCTCATGGAGAAAAAAGAGGAGATCACGGAATGCTTGAAAAAAATCAAGTCCATACAGCCGAGATAACAGGGCTGACCTCAGAGGGCAGCGGCGTCTGCCGCATTGAGGGCATGGCAGTTTTCGTACCTGAGACCGCTGTAGGCGACGTCTGTGAGGTAAGGATAGTGAAGGTGCTGAAAAGCTATGCTTTCGGCATAATAGATAAGCTCATCAAGCCCTCTCCCGACCGTATTGAAGATAACTGCCCAGTGTACAAGAAGTGCGGCGGCTGTCTGCTGAGACACATCTCCTATGAGGCTGAATGCCGAACCAAAAACGATATCGTCCGCGACGCCTTTGAGCGCATAGGCGGACTTTCTCCGCAGTTTGACAGCTTTCTCGGCGCTGAGAACACCGAGCGCTACCGCAATAAGGCTCAGTACCCTCTTGCAGTGCAGGACGGCAGGGCTGTCTGCGGATTTTTCGCTCCCCGAAGCCATAGGGTGATACCCGTCGAGGACTGCGCTTTGCAGCCCGAGGTTTTCAGCGAGATAATAAAAACTGTCCTTGACTACATAAACGACAGGAAGCTGTCGGTCTACAACGAGGAAACTAATACAGGCATTATCCGCCATATCTACCTCCGCAGAGGAGCTCACTCGGGAGAGATAATGGTGTGTCTTGTCGTGCGCAAGGATATATCGAGACAGCTCAACGCTCTTTGCAGGACTCTCACTGAAAAATTCGGCGATATAAAAAGTATCGTCATGAATATAAACTCAAAAAAGACCAACGTCATTCTCGGCGATGAATGCTTGACTTTATGGGGCAGCGATACTATCTCCGATACTATGTGCGGAAACACAGTGGAGATATCTCCCCTGTCATTTTATCAGGTCAATACCGTGCAGGCTGAAAGGCTCTACGGAAAGGCGCTCGAATACGCATCTCCCGACAGCAGCGAGGTCATCGCTGACCTGTACTGCGGTGCAGGTACGATAGGTCTCTCCATGGCTAAGCAGGCGGCAAAGATAGTAGGCGTGGAGATAGTTCCACAAGCCGTTGAAAACGCAAAGAAAAACGCCCTCCGCAATAATATCGCCAATGCCGAGTTCCACTGCGGAGACGCAGGGGAGGTTTTCGGAAAGCTCCGCAAACAGGGCTGCAAGCCCGATATAATCGTTGTGGATCCGCCGCGAAAGGGCTGCTCTCCCGAAACTATCGACGTCATGGCGGAGGCTGCTCCGAGGAAGATAGTGATGATATCCTGCAACCCTGCTACTGCCGCAAGAGACGCAAAGCTGCTCTCGGAGCGCGGCTACAGCGCAGATAAGGTCTGCGGAGTGGACCTCTTCCCGAAAACAGGTCATGTGGAATGCGTGGTTATGCTGTCAAGAACTAAATAAAATGGCAAATGTGATAACAGGTTTTAGGATAATTTTCTCTTTTGCATTATTGCTATGCCCGACTTTCTCGATACCTTTTTATGCACTGTATATTTCAGCAGGCTTTTCCGATATGATCGACGGTGCTGTAGCAAGAAAAACAGGTACCGACAGCGAATTCGGGGCGAAGCTTGATACCATTGCAGATATTGTATTCACAGCAGTTTGCATGATAAAAATTCTTCCTGTGATAGAAATGCCGATCTGGATATATCTATGGATAATTGGCATTGCATTAATCAAGCTTGCCAACGTATTTATCAGCTATATCAGGCTAAAAAAGCTCACCTCTGTCCATTCTGTTATAAACAAGGTCGCAGGAGCTGCATTATTCCTTTTTCCGCTTGGTTTCAGCCTTATCGATACCACTCTGTTCGCAGCAGTTCTGTGCGTTATCACAACTGTGGCAGCACTGCACGAAAGCAATTCCGTTCTGCGCCATACCTCTTAATATGCTCACGCACTACCGATCACCATTGATGTCACACAGGAGAAAAAAACATGGATTTCTATGAAGCAGTAAACAAAAGAAGCAGCATTCGGGATTTCGCCGAAGAAGCTATCCCCGAGGAAACTATAAAAAGAATAATCGAAGCGGCATATAAGGCTCCCACAAACGACCATTTCCGCGACTGGCACTTTATTGTCGTGACGGACAAATCCCTAATGGCTGAGGTTCTCAGCGGAGTTCCGAAAGACCTCACCGTAAAGGACGTTGACAAAATGACCTTCATATCCGATCCTGTTCAGAAGGAGTCCTATCAGGTCGCCGTTCCGAAGCAGTACAGTATGCTTATAAACGCGGCTGCTGTCATTATTCCGCTTATGAAGAAGAAAGTCGATATCCTGCACCCTGCCGACCTTTCTCATCTGAACTGCTTTGCTTCGGTGTGGTGCAGTATCGAGAACCTGTGGCTTGCTGCAACGGCAGAGGGCTACGGCTGCAATCTCAGGATACCGTGGGGCAATGAGGAAGAAGCCGCAAGGAAAGCAACAGGCTTCCCCGAAGAATATATGATACCCTGCTTTATCGGTATCGGCAGACCTGCTGAAAACGCAAAGCGCACAAAGCAGCTCGTTCCCGATATGGGAAAGCAGCTTCACTGGCAGAAATTCTGAAAAGCATATTTTATTCTGATATTATTTAGGAGTGATTTTTTTGGCAAAGTCAAACAAAAAGTTCATGATACTGTCCGCTATCGGAATTATCATGGTAGTAGATTCCCACACATGGGGAACATTCAATATTTTCGCAAACTTCTTCCCTTTCAATTCATTTTTCATGCCCATGTTCGTGCTTATATCGGGCTATTTCAACAAAGTAGACACAAAGACCAATATGTGGAAGTACACGGTGCGCAAATTCCAGACACTTCTGCTGCCGTACATAGTAGTTTCCATACTGGCGCTTATTGCAGAATGGCTGATGCTGTGCATAAAAACCGAAGCCATGCAGCCTTTTATGCTGGAATACAAAGCAAAGGCGATGCTGAACATCTTTACCAGCGGTGAGATAACCACTATCGCACTGCCCATGTGGTTCGCACCTATGTTATTTGCTGTTCAGATAGTTTACGGCTTTATGAAGAAGCTGTTTGCCAACCACTGGAACAGCAAGATAATGGTCATTCCGTTTATTATCCTCAACATTGCAGTAGTATGGTACGCAAAGGATCATGAGGTACCTGATTATCTGCTTCTGCCGCTGAAGGTGCTGTTCTTCCTGCCGTTCATGGAAATGGGCGTTCTCTACCGCGAAGGTCTGGAGGAAAAGATACAGAAGATCAATCCCCTGCTGCTGCTTTTTTCAATGCTCACTATCAACATGATAAGAGTATTCTTCATGCCGCAGGAATACGATCTTGCTTTCGACAGCATGGCAACTCTTACAGGCTTTACAAGCCCTTATGCTGTAACTCCTATGATTTCGGCAATCGTTGGTATGCTGTTCTGGCTGGAGGTAGTCGACCTCATCGGCAAGCCTTTCTACAACAGCAAAATAGTCAATGCCATTTCTGAAAACACTTTCTATATAATGAGTCTCCATGTTGTATGCTTCAATATCCTCAACTGCATACTCTTTGGTATCAACAAGGTAGCAGGGCTCCCCTATTTTGATGTTGAGGCATTTCAGGACTCAAACTGGTACCGCTGGGAGTACGTTTCGCAGTTCAAACTGGTTTACTTCCTTGCAGGAACATTAGGTCCCGTTGGTCTTGTAATGCTGTATAACAAATTCATAAAAAAGCCTGTATGCGGTCTTTTCAAAAAGCCTGCTGAGCAGAAATAATGTAAAAGGAGCAATACCATGAAAAGAAAGCTTTTATCAAAAAAATCATCTGAAACCGCTTTCAGCGAGCAGATAAAGCGTATCACCTATTATGAAAAGCTCATGGATACTGCGGAAAAGCTGAAAAACGGCACATCTCAGAAGAAAAAGGCTCTTACAGAGCTTGAAAAGTACTACACCAGCGACACATGGAAACAGGACTTTGCAGCCGACGAAGCAGGACTTCTTCCCAAGGAGCTGAAACGGGGCGTTCTCTCTGAGGACGGCTTGTATGACCTGCTCAGCGAGGCTGACGAGTAAGCTTATCTATTACAAATCATAAAGAAAAGAGGAATCACTATGTCAAAAAATCACAATGAGATCATAAAGTGCCCCGAGTGCCAGACCGAGGGCGATTTCAAGGTCTGGGAGAACATAAATACCTCAGACGATCCCGAGCTCAAAGAGCTTATCAGAAGCGGTCAGCTTTTTATGTGGAAGTGCCCGAAGTGCGGCAATGACTGCATAGTTTTCTACCCTACATACTATCATCAGCCCGAGGATAAGATGCTTATCCACTATATCCCCGACGCTCCGCTCATGGCAATAAACTTCATGAAAACTCTCACCCACGATCCTTACGACGAGGGCATAAAGCTTGAAAAGGGCTGCCGCAAGCGTGTTGTTACGGATATGAACAGCTTCCGCGAGAAGCTCCTTATCCTTGACCACGGCTACGACGACAAGGTGATAGAGCTCCAGAAGCTGTTTCTTCTGGCGGAGCTCCAGAAAGCCGATCCAAGCAAGAAGATAGAGCAGATCTTCCTTAACAGAGAAAAGGACGGCACAACCAACTTCGCTATCAAGATAGAGGGAGACCAGTGGGGACGTGCTGAGTTCAGCAGCGGAAACTATGAGCATATCGCCAAGACCTTCAAGGCGGCTCTTGCTGATGACAAAGAGGTGCTCATAAATTCTGACTGGGCTCTGGCAACTATCGAAAAGCAGATGTAAGCCGTTAATTGTGCATTTGCACAAAATTATATTATGATAATTCGGATTTTTGTTAAAAGCTCTTGATTTTATATAATTTATATGTTACAATAATTATAACTTATCATTATATGAAGGAGCGTGATGCCTATGATCAAAGAGATTATCCAGAACAGCTATCTTATTGTGGTCGCAGGCATTACGCTCCTTATTTTTCTGTTTTAAAACTCAGCGCTGACTGCAAAGCGCAAAATGGCTTTTCTTATAGGCGTTATCATCGCAATGGTTATGATAATCTGCAATATCATGGTATATCTTTTCATGGGAACAGGCAAAAATATCATGCTTATGAAGATTTTCTCAGCCATAGGTTACTCTATCAGCGGACCTGTAATGCTGCCGTTTATCTTCCTGACCAACGTCATCAAGAAAAAAGCCCGTACAGCAGTGCTATGTTTAGCGATATTCAATGTTCTGCTTTGTATTATCAGTATATTCAACGGCTGTATATTCGCCTTTGACGAAACAGGCAACAGGTATATGGGAAAATTCGCCCTTGTTCCCTATCTGCTGAGCTTTATCTATATCGCACTGCTTCTTGTGGCTTCGATAAACAAGTTCAGACTTGGCTTCAAGAATGAGAGCTATTTTATATTCCTCCTTTCGGTGGCGATCGTAATAGCTACCATAATGAATGCAGTGTTCCATTTCAAGTTCCTCATAAGCGGCATGGCGGTTCTCTCCTGCCTGTTTTACTACATTTTCTTTACTACGGAGACTCTCACCCGTGACGCTCTTACGGGAGCCTTCAACCGACACTCCTTCTACAAGGACGTAGAGAATATGAAAAAGCACCAGATGTTCGTGATATCCATGGACCTCAACGGTCTGAAAAGGATAAACGACACTGAGGGACACGACGCAGGCGACAGGGCTATACTTTCGGTATCCGACAGTGCATTTGAAGTTCTTCCAATGAAGTGCCGATTCTACCGAATGGGAGGCGACGAGTTCGAGATACTCTACCCGCACGCTACCTATTCAGATGTGGAGCTCACCACAAATAAGCTGAAAGAGGCTGTACACAAAAAAGGCTACAGTATCGCCATAGGCTTCGGCGAGTACAAGAAGGGCATGGATTTCGACAATGTTTTCCGCGAAGTAGACGCTATGATGTACGAGGACAAGGCTCGCATGAAAGCGGCTGATCCCAGGCTTATGAATATCGAACCGCACATATAACAAAACGCCCGAGAATGATCTCGGGCGCTGTTTTTATTTAAGGTAGTCTCCCCATTTATTCTGAGCGGCTTTTTTCATATCATTGAGCTCGTCTCTGTGTTTTTCGATAAAATCTCTAAGCTTTGCGGTATCCTCGGGATCAAGATACTGCGCTTCTTTAAGTGCTTTGAAGTCATAATCAGTAAAGAATATAAACATTCCCTTTGTTTTCTGTCCGTCATATGTCTCATCAAACGAAGCAGTGACCTCGACACGGTCAGAAGGCGAAAGATTATGGCAGAAAGACATACAAAGGATCGGTTCTTCCGACCTGCTGTCTATGCCGCGCATTCCGTTACTGTCTACCGATACAGCACCCTTTGGAGCAACAAGCATATATCCCATACTAAAATTCAGATAATGGGGCATACCCACTAAATACCGGTATTTATCGTCCTCAGATGAATATACTGTCACCTTATTTACTCTTGGCAAGTCCTTGCTGCCGTCATCATAAGGTGCTATCTTTTCCATGCCCTCGCACAGCTTCTTCATGGGGCGGTATTTAAGAATATACCACGCGGCGTTGACTCCGGCAAACAGAACTATGCATATACACATAAGCACTGACAAAAACTTGGTAAAGCGGCTATTTTTCAGCTTCTTCCCTACTTTTTTAAAGGTCTCGGTCTCAGTGGGAGCTTCTTTTTTCCCGACTTCGGGAATAGTCACCTGCTCGCTGAGTCGGCGGCAGTCCGCGCACTCCGCAAGGTGCTCCTCGACAAGTATTTTTGTCTCCTCGCTGCAAATTTCCTCTTTGTACAGCGGCAAAAGATCGACTATGACATTGCAGTCTATGGTGTTTTTCATAAAAGTCCCTCCCTTTTCAACAGTTCAATGAGCTTCTGCTTTGCCCGATAATAGGTCACTCCTGCCCAGTTCTCAGTCCTGCCGAAAACCTTGGCTATATCGGCGAATCTGAGCTCCGCAAAAACGCGCAGGGTAAAGACCTCACGATAGGGCTCGTCAAGCTCGTGAAGAAGATGATGTATGCGTATGGCTGTATCCTTGTCCGCAAAGCAGGCTTCGATACTCTCCTGTGCCGCAGGCTCGGGAATACTGTCCAGCGGCTGATTGCGGTTCTCAGCCTTTTTCAGCTGGTCGTACCAGATATTTCTTGCAATAGTGTACAGCCACGTCTTTACGGAGCAGTCCCCCTTGAAGCTGTCGGCGCTTGTCATGGCTTTCAGCATGGTGTCCTGCAAAATGTCCTTGGCAAGCTGCTCGCTGCGGCACATTCGCAGGATAAAGGCATAAAGGTCTGAGCTGTATTTTTCGTATATCTCATGCAGTTCCTGCTTCATCATCTCACCTCCTTCACTTATATAGACGAATGAATTTTGATTTTATTACAGGAATTTCAAAAAAAGCGGACATTTTTTCCGAGTTTCAACTCATAATTCGTAATGCATAACTGTGGTGTCCGTTTTCGGAGCTCCCGTCAGAATATACGCCGTCCCCTACAATCCAAGGTGACATATTATGTCATGAAATATTAAATTTTACTGCATTATTTTACACAGCTGTCGCAAATATAGACAAAAAAGTAGTAAAAAGATACAATAAATCATTGCCAAATTATGAATAATCATGTATAATAATATGGATAGGGGACTTCTGTCCCAAAATCGTGAAAAAATACACAGGGGGAATTAATAATGAACCTAAAGCTTAAAAAAATCGCGGCAACTGCTGCCTCTCTCGCAGTTGCTGCAAGCTCAAGCCTCAGCATGAGCACCTCTCTCATAGCTGACGCCGCTTACGGAAACGGCGGCAACGGTACGGCTATCATGGAGTACCTCGACCGCGGAATCTACGCTGTCAAGTCGGGCAACGGTATGTTCATCAGCTGGCGCTTCAATGCCAATGACAAGGACGATGCGGAGTTCCAGCTCTTCCGCGATGACCAGCTCATATATACGAGCAAGGCGGGCGAAGCTACCAACTACTGGGACGCAAGCGGCAATTCAAGCTCAAAGTACCGTGTTGACACTCTCGTGAACGGCAATGTGGTCAATTCCGAGGACTGCCGCTTCACATCGGGCAGCAATTACTTCGATATACCTCTTGATGTTCCGAGAGGCGGAACTATCAACGGTGAAGCCTACACCTATTCGCCCAATGACTGCTGTGCAGGCGACGTTGACGGTGACGGTCAGTATGAGATATTTGTAAAGTGGGATCCTTCAAACTCAAAGGATAACTCCCAGACGCACAATCCCGATAAGGGTATTCAGGGCTTTACAGGCAACGTCTATATCGACTGCTACACCCTCACCGGAAAGAAGCTCTGGCGTATAGACATGGGCAAGAATATCCGTGCAGGTCAGCATTATACACAAATGGCTGTTGCAGACTTTGACTGTGACGGCAAGGCAGAGCTCATCACCAAGACCTGCGACGGTACTGTTGACGGCAAGGGCAAGGTAATAGGCAATGCAAATGCCAATTATGTAAACAGCTCAGGTACTATCCTTACAGGTCCTGAGTATATGACGCTTTTTGAGGGCGCAACAGGTGCAGCTCTCGATACTATCGATTTTCCTGTACCGAGAGGTGATGCTACAAGCAATACTGCCAAGTCTACATGGGGCGATAACTACGGAAACCGCTGCGAGCGCTACAACTGCGCTATAGCTTATCTTGACGGAGTTCACCCATCGGCTATTTACGGCAGAGGATATTATACAAGACTTTCACTTTCGGCAGTTGATGTTAAGAACGGCAAGCTCGTAAAGAAGTGGGTATTCGATACGGGATTCAATAAGAATGACCCTGCTTACGGCTGCGGAAACCACAACGTAATGGTTGCTGACTTCGACAACGACGGCAGACAGGAGGTCTGCATGGGCGCTTGCTGTATCGATGACAACGGAAAGCTTCTCTGGTCAACAAGACAGATGCACGGCGATGCTATGCATATCGGTGACCTCGACCCCAACCATGAGGGACAGGAAGTATTTATCTGTCACGAGGACGGAAAGTACGGCATTTCTCTCGTTGACGGCAGAAACGGAAATATCATCTGGCACTATGACGGTGATAAGGATACAGGACGCTGCTGCGCGGACAATATCGTTGCTGGCAACAGCGGTGCAGAGTTCTGGGGTTCAAGACCTGCCAATGCAGTATTTGACGTTTCAGGCAAGCAGATAGGCAACAAATGGCCTTCCACAAACTTCCTCATCTACTGGGACGGCGATCTGGAGCGTGAGCTTCTTGACAATATCACTATTACAGACGGTGCGGCAATAAACAACTATCCTGCAATATTTACAGCTACAGGCTGTGCTTCAAACAACAGCACAAAGGCTGTACCGTGTCTCACAGCTGACCTTTTCGGTGACTGGCGCGAGGAGCTTGTTCTCAGGACTGAGGATAACTCAAAGCTCCGCGTATGGTGCACAAATACTGAGACTAAGTACAGACTTACAACTCTCATGCACGATATGCAGTACCGTATGCAGTGCGGCTGTCAGCAGTCCTCATACAATCAGCCTCCTCACCCCAGCTTCTATCTGGGCACAGAGGCGCAGCTTCCTGCAAGACCTAACGTTAAGCTGAACAATACTCCTCCCGAGCCTGTAAACGGCAAGCTGGTGAAGAACTTCCTTGTTAAGGACAACGCTAACTCGGGTTCATGGAAGCTTATGGAGTCCAACAAGACAGGCGGTCCTATCTACGGCGACAGAGACTTTACATATACATCTCTGCCTTCCGAGCTTGAAAACTGCGAGTACATCATGACAGCCTGCAACTCCAAGAATACAGACGCTGACCTTGCTGAGTTCACAACAGCGGACAAGTGCGAGGTATACGTTCTCGTCGATACCCGTGAGGAGGAGGCTAACCTCGTTCCCTCATGGCTCAGCAGCTACACAAAGACAGCTCTTACAGCTAAATCAAGCAATGAAGTGATCTTCTCGGTATACAAGAAGGAATTCGAGGCTGGTCAGAAGGTAGTTCTCGGAACCAACGGCATGACAGGAAACGTTATCAATTACACTGCTTTTGTCAAGGCTCCCGAGGTAGTTACAACTACTACCACAACTACAACCACTACAACGACTACTACGACCACAACAACTACAACAGAGAGCACGACTACAACAACTGAGACTACTACAACTACCACAACAACATCAACTACAACTGTTACAGAGCCGATAACCACAACTACCACAAACGGCGATGTTACAGTAAAGAAATACGGCGACGCCAACTGCGACGACGAAGTTGATATGTCCGACGTAGTTCTCATAATGCAGAGCCTTGCAAATCCTAATAAGTACGCTTTAGGCGGCTCTGACGAGAAGGCTATAACCGCTCAGGGACTTGCAAACGCAGACGTTGCCGACCACGGCAACGGCGTAACAGCAGGCGACGCGCTCCGCATACAGGAGTATCTCCTGAAAAAGATAGCAAGCCTTGAACCGAATAACTGAGTAATAAAAAAGCTCGGAATTCTTAACCGCAATACTTATATAGAAACTTATAGTTAATTATGGGGGAAACCTTTCTGAGGAAAGCGTTTCCCCCATCCCCCTTTCCAAAGACTTTTATCTGGTTTTTTCACAGATAGGGCGCTTCGTAAATAAAAAAATCCTGCAAAATACAGGAGCGCCCTATCTGCGAAAAAACAAAACGAAAGTTTTAGGGAGAGAGTTTGAGAGAAGCCCCTTTTTCAAAAGGGGTTCTCTCAATAATAAGCATAAAATTTCTGTATAAGTATCATGGTTAGGATTTCGGGCTTGTTTTATTCATTGGGGAATTTCATTCCCCACTGTTTTCTGCATTCGTCCATTATCTTCATGACCTCAATAGTATCGCTGTTTGGGACAAGCGTACTTTCAAGAATCCCTGCTTCAAGACAGCGATGTACCTCGTCAACCTCGTACTCATAGCCATTTATCTCGTCCTTGTACACGAAGCGCTCGACCTCGTTTCCGCGGCGGTCATAGAGAACTCCCTCATCGGTGCAGTGGAACCAGTTGCCGAGAGTGATGAAGCCCTTGCTTCCCGATATAATTGCGTTGTTGCGGAGCTGTATCTCAAAGCCGTTGTCTGCGGATACGAAAGCGCCGCTTTTGTAGCGTAGCATGATAGAATTACTCATATCAAAGCCGTTCATCATGTGGGCGGAGCTTATTATCTCGTCGGGCATACCCAGCAGGTCATGTGCAAGAGTGAGCGGATATATGCCGAGGTCAAGGAGACAGCCTCCGCCGCAGTCTGCGCGGAAAAGCCTGTCGTTCTCGTCATAGGGGATAAAGTTGCTGAAATCAGCCTTTATGTACTCTATGTCTCCGATAAGTCCCGAAGCTATCCATTCTTTCATCTTGCGGTAAACGGGACGGCATTTCATCCACATAGCCTCCATGAAGAAAACGCCCTTTGCCTTAGCAAGCGCAAGAAGCTCCCCGGTCTGTGCCGCATTGATAGTAAGGGATTTTTCACAGAGTACGTTCTTGCCGCTCTCTATGCAGAGCTTAGCGTCTGCAAAGTGTGAAGCCATTGGAGTTGCGATGTAGACTATCTCAGCGTCGCTGTTTGCGGCGAAATCAGCATAGCTCCCGTAGTATTTCTCAAAGCCGAACTCCTCGGCGAATTTTTTTGCCTTGTCCTCAGTTCTTGAAGCCACGCCGCAGAGTTGTGCCTTTTCGCAGTGTTTAAGGGCTATTGCGAATGTGTGAGCTATCTTGCCTGTGCCGATGACTCCCCATTTGAATTTTTCCATGATAGAGCTCCTTTCAGTTTTGTGATTGGTCGATAACGCAGTCGATAGCGATTATTACTCCCAGCGCCATGACTGTATCCTGTTCGTATGCTATGTCTATTTCAAAGCTGTCGCCCCATGTCATCCAGTGCTTGTGGATAGAAACAATGTACTTTCCGCCGCAGGTTATCCTGTAGTCGTGAGCGAAGATGTCTCCGTCTATATGCCAGCCCAGTCCCTCGACGCGGTAATTCTGACTGAACAGAGTGAACTCCTTTACTACGTCAGCCATGTACTGACCGTTGATGTAAACCGAGAAACGCGGCATAAGATGCAGAAGTCTCTGCTGTACGAAGCCTACTTCACAGCGATTCATATCGTAGATGTGCATTCTGCGTCCGAGAGAGAATATCTCGCCCTCAGCAACGAAAATCACGTTTCCGAATTCGTCGAAAATATCCGTGCGCTGTTTGAATGAGAATACCCTTTGCTTAAAATACAGTTTCATATAAAAACCCCCATATCATTATATATCTGTTACTGTCTGCCCAGCTGCCAGAATGCAACTGCGCTTGCGGCGGCGACGTTCAGGGAATCCACTCCATGAGTCATGGGTATCTTCACTGTATAGTCGCAGTCCGCAATGGTCTTGTCAGCAAGTCCCTCGCCCTCAGTACCGAGAACTATCGCCAGCTTGTCTATGCTTGTGAGCTCGGGTGCGTCAATGCTTACCGAGTTGTCGCTGAGAGCCATAGCAGCCGTGGTGAACCCCATTTCACGGAGCTGCTGTGGGTAGTCGTCATTGCTTGAAAGATAACCCCACGGTATCTGGAAAACCGTTCCCATACTAACGCGGGAAGAACGCCTGTACAGCGGATCAGAGCAGGCAGGCGTCAGCAGTACGGCGTCCATATTGAGAGCCGCCGCGGAGCGGAAGATAGCTCCGATATTGGTGGGATTTACAACGTTTTCCAGAACTGCGATACGCCGAGCGTTTTTGCAGAGCTCTGCAATATCCGCAGGTCGTTTTCGCCTGAAAGCACAGAGGGCTCCGCGGATAAGCTTGAAGCCTGTGACTTTGGTTATCTCGTCGTAATCTGCGATATATACGGGAGCTTCGCCGCAGCGCGGTATAAGCTCTTTCATCTGTCCGTCAACGTCGCGGCGCTCCATAAGAAGCGCATATGGCTCATAGCCTGAATTGAGAGCCCGTTCAATTACCTTGGGACTTTCCGCTATGAACAGTCCGGGCTCGGGCTCGAAATAGTGGAGCAGCTGGGGCTCGGAAAGCAGCGCGAATATTTGCAGCACATCGGTGCTGTTATTGTTTATTTCGATGATATCTGACATATTATGCCTTTCTTTTAATAATTTGATGAACCCATGAAAGAGATTCCAAAGGGACTGTGTTCCTTTGGTCAGGTCAAGGGTGACTCCCCACAGGGTGGGGAGATGTCGCAACGCGACAGAGGGGACGGACCCGATTAGGGGGACAGCCCTTGCAGGGTTCGGGGCAGCGCCCCGAGATACGAAGGCGCCTCGCAAGGGGTGAATTTAAAAACAGTCCGGTGGACTGTTTTTCAAGAGGGTGACTCCCTGCTGTGCAGGGAGATGTCAGCAAAGCTGACAGAGGGTGCCGGACACGATTAGTGTCGCCTTGTAAGAGAAGGCGTCCCCTACTAATTACTATAATTATATCAGTTTCCCCTGATTTCGTCAATATCCGCAGTCATAACTCTTTTTATCTTTTTCTATGGCTTTTTTAATTGATATGTGGTATAATAAGATTACATTTTATCAAGGAGTTTTTACCATGGCTACAAATGATATAAACAGAATGAAAGAGCTCAATGAGCTTCTTGCAAAGGCAGCGGACGCCTACTATAACACAGGCGTGGAGATAATGTCCGATAAGCAGTACGATGACCTCTACGACGAGCTGGCCGCTCTGGAAAAAAAGACGGGCGTTATCCTCAGCGGCAGCCGTACTCAGCAGGTGGGCTTCGAGGTCTCATCGGGACTGAAAAAGATAAAACACCCCTCAAAAATGCTCTCCCTTGACAAGACAAAGAGCGTTGAGGAGCTTAAAAGCTGGCTTGGCGAGCACAAGGGATTTCTAAGCTGGAAACTGGACGGACTCACCCTTGTCCTGACCTATGAGGGCGGCGAGCTGGTTCAGGCTGTAACACGCGGAAACGGTGAAATAGGCGAGGATATCACTCAGAATGCCCGTCACATAAAGGGCATACCTGCACGTATCCCGTTCACGGGACGTCTTGTTGTCCGCGGCGAATCACTGATGAAATACAAGGATTTCGAGCGCGTAAATGCGGAGATCGACGACGGCTCAAAGTACAAGAATCCCCGAAATCTCTGCGTTGGAACTGTCCGCAATCTGGACTCACGGGTTACTGCCGAGAGAAATATCAACTTCTTTGCTTTCAATCTGGTCTCCGCCGAGGGCTATGAGGAGAACTCATTCTCTGCCCGTCTTGACTGGCTGGAGCAGCAGGGCTTTCAGCGGGTTTACGGCATAACTGTCACCTCTGATACCGTTGAGGGAGCTGTTGCTGACTTCGAGAAAGCTATCGCCGATAACGAATTCCCCTCGGACGGACTGGTGCTCATGTACGACGACGTGGCATACGGTATCAGTCTCGGCGAGACCTCTCACGCACCGCGAAACGGTATCGCGTTCAAGTGGCGCGACGAGACAGCCGACACTACTCTCCGCGAGGTAGAGTGGTCCGCAAGCCGCACGGGACTTCTCAATCCTGTTGCCATTTTTGATCCCGTGGAGCTGGAGGGAACGACTGTTTCAAGAGCTTCTGTCCACAATCTCAGCATAGTGAAGCAGCTTCGTCTCGGCATTGGCGATACGCTGACAATTTTCAAGGCGAATATGATAATCCCACAGGTTCTGGAGAACAAGACAGCTTCGGGAAATCTTGAAATACCTGCGGTCTGTCCTGTATGCGGTGAGCCCACTGAGATACGCACCTCCGACGAGGACGTTGAAACTCTTGTCTGCACGAATAAAGCTTGTGCAGCCAAGCATATCGGCAAATTCGAGCATTTCGTACAGCGTGATGCCATGAACATAGTCGGAATGTCAACGGCTACCATAGAAACTCTTGTTTCCGAGGGCTTTGTCCGCGAGTTCCGCGATTTCTACCACCTTGACGACCACAAGTTCAAAATTGTCGTGCTTGAGGGCTTCGGCGAGAAGTCCTACCAGAAGCTTGCCGACGCAGTTGAAGCTTCACGTAATACCGAGCTGAGCCGCGTGCTCTACGCAATGGGCATACCCAATATCGGCAGACAGGCTTCACGTCTTATCTGCGCTCAGTATCCCACAGCCGATGAGCTTGAACATCTGACTGTTCCTGAGCTCACAGCTATCGACGGCATAGGTGAAATCCTCGCCAATGATTATGTGAAATTCTTTGCCGACGAGAAGAATCTTGCGGAGTATCATGCACTGCTTGCAGAGCTCCACATTGAAGAAGCCGCCGCAGTAAACAGCGAGTCCGCAATTGCAGGCAAGACCTTTGTTATCACGGGTTCTGTGCATATCTGGAAGAACCGCAACGAGCTTAAAGCCTTTATCGAGCAGAACGGCGGAAAGGCGGCAGGCTCTGTGTCTTCAAAGACAGATTACCTTATCAATAACGATAATACCTCCAATTCCGCAAAAAACAAGACTGCCAAGGAGCTCGGTATTCCGATTATTACCGAGGAAGAATTTCAGGCAATGGTTGGAAATATATAATTCAGGGACGAGTTCCGCTCGCCCGAATTAAAACGGCAAAACGCCGCACTTACACATGAAAAAACGGAGCAATTATGCTCCGTTTTTTATTTGTTTATCACGGGCGGATAATATCCGCCCCTGCTTATTTACCGCAGTATACTTCGATAGCCGCCGCTGCGAAATCCGCAGTTCCCCTGCCGCCGACCTTGTCGATATTCTCGGATATCTCTCCGCCGCCTGCGTACATCTTCCCAAGTCCTGCAAGTATCTTATCCGTGCAGTTATAAAGGTGCTCGGTTATGAAGCTCTGAAGCTTCTTCACCATAGCCTGCGCCTCTTCGCTTTCGGGACTGCCACCCTTTAGCTCTCCGAACTCCGCAAACAGCGACATAAAGCGCTCCATGAGCTGCTGCTCCTCCTCGGGAGTCCGCTTGCTCTCCTTTTCCTTGAGCTCTTTGTATTCGGGAGTATTCCCCCACTGTTCCTTTGCTCTTTTTGCGTATTCATCAAGCTTTGATGTGTCAAATGCTGAAAAATTCACTGCTCTCACTCCTAATAATTTTATTCCGCGAGCGAAGCTGATGAGGTTCTCAAGGTGCTGTTTTTTCAGTTCAAGGAGCTCTATCTGCTGCTCCAGAGCCTTTTTGCGGTCGAAATCGGGACTGCTCACTATGCGCACTATATCTTTGAGCGGAAACTCCAGTTCGCGAAAAAGCAATATCTGCTGGAGCCGTTCCAGCGCCGTATCGTCATACAGCCTGTAGCCGCCCTCGGTATGTGACGCAGGGGGCAGAAGCCCTATCTCATCGTAATATCGGAGAGTGCGTATACTCACTCCCGTAAGCTCGCTGACCTGCTTGACCGTCATCATGTTTACCACTCCTCTCGTGTGATTTCAGTATAGACCATGACGTAACGTGAGAGTCAATAGCATTTTTCATCTTTGTAGGAAGTTACAAAAATCGCAGAAACGATTTGTGCATCATTACATTATTATCATTTTTTAACAGGGTGCCGTATAACCGTTTTCAGCTTTTCGGGAGCTGTTTTTCTCGGGTCTGAAAGGTATATCTCATGGTGCTGACGCTGATGAGTTATGTCAATATCATAACCCATGGACTCCGCGTAGCTGTCCATAAGGGCAACAGTTGCAGGCTCGTCGTCGTATGAGCCCATGTGCATACACTGAACGCAGAGCCCCTCCTCCACGGTAATGAACTCCACCTTTGAGAAGTCAAGTTTTTTCTTCTCCGCCGCCTGTGCCACAGCCCAGTCAAAGTCGGCTTTTGTAACAAAATCGGGCACTCTTATCATAGCTGTCCATTTCAGGTCGCTCTTGCGGCTATAGTCGATACCGACTTTGCCTTCCTGCTCCCAGAAGCCCTCCAGCGGCGGCACAACATAGTCAAAATAGCCCTCGATACGGTAGTCGGTCTTTTTGCTCATCTTGATAGTATAGGCAATGCCGTAGAGAAGCTCCAGAGCCTGCTTATACTCGCCGCCCTCCTCGTTGGGATCGCCCTTTCCGCGGACGGCAATGAAGTTCATAATCGGAATGTCCACTATCTGTGGTTTGTTCTTTGGTAAGTAGTATTCCTTGTACTCTTTTTTGTAATCAAATGCCATGACCGTGCTCCTTTCATAAATATGATATCAGTATATCACAGTACCAATTCTGTGTCAAACAAATGAAACTTCGTGAAAGCGATTGACCTTTCGTGATATAAATGCTATAATACAAGTAATATTGAAAAACAGGAGATTTCCATGAACATAAACAATAACGCCGCACTGTCCCTGCGCAAGCTTGCGGACAGCGATATGACAGAGTCGGAGTTCCTCCGCTCGGTAGAAAACAACCTTATCCCCATGCAGCAGTTCTTCACGTATTACAAGTGCGCAATAATGGAGATAGAGACCAAGTTCCGCGTACTCAACGAGCAGTTCTCAATAAACGGCGAGAGCAACCCCATAGAGTTCATACAGTCACGTATAAAGAGCTACGGCAGTATCTACCGCAAGATAATATCACACAACATACCGCGCAACCTTGAAGCTATTGAGAGCACCATTTCCGATATCGCAGGCATACGTGTAGTCTGTTCATTCGTGCAGGACATCTACCGCCTTGCAGACTGCTTTTTGCAGCAGGACGACATCTTCCTCATCAAGAAAAAGGACTACATAGAGAACCCCAAGCCCAACGGCTACAGAAGTCTTCACCTTATCGTTGAGGTGCCTATCTTCCTCGAAAACGAGAAGCGCCTCGTGAAAGCCGAGGTACAGCTCCGAACTATCGCAATGGACTTCTGGGCAAGTCTGGAGCACAAGCTCCGCTATAAGAAAGACCTGCCCCAGTATAAGCTGGATATGCTGACGGACGACCTGAAAAAATGTGCTGACCAGAGCGCACAGTGGGATATCCGTATGCAGGCTATCAAGAATATAATCGAACATGACTGAAAAAAGCCTCTTCTCTTGCACTGAGAAGGGGCTTTTTGGTAATATTCTGCACAAAAAATCACAAACATATATTTTTTCGACATATTCCGTAAAAAAACAGTTGAAATTTGTTCACATTTGTGGTATATTAAACATAATAAGTATGTATCAACAGTTGATAATTATAGATTAATTACATACTTCAGGGGAATATTAAAATAAATAAGGAGGAATTACTTATGAAACGTTTCGTTTCAGCAGTTGTTGCCATTATGACAGCAGCTATGTCCATGGGAACTATCGTTCCCTCAGCAGTCACAGCCGCAGATGTAAAATTTTCAGGCAATGAGTGGACCGGAAAAAACGGCGCAGAGGACGTTTTCGCAATAAACCGCGAAGCCGCTTCCTGCAATCCCGTACCATTCCAGGACACCGAATCCGCTGTAAATGCAGTCTGGGACTACAATGCACGTGAACAGTCAGAATATCTTCAGATGCTCACAGGAAAGAACGAAAACTGGGATCTGGTAGTCGTTCAGAACTCTCAGCAGGCTCAGAATCACATCAATGCAGGCTGCTTCAATCCCAATTATCAGCCGTCATCCGCGCAAGGGTGGAAAACGGTGCAGCTCCCGAGAAGCTGGACTCGTCTTGGCTTTGACTTCTCTATCTACACCAATGTCGGTCAGCCGTGGCAGTCAAAATACGACAGCTACGTTCCTGCACCGCAGGCTCCCACAAACTATAACCCTGTTGGACTGTACCGCAAAAAGTTCACTGTTGACAGTAAAATGAAGGCTTCAGGCAGACGCATTTACCTCGAATTCGACGGCGTTGAGTCCGCTTACTATGTATACGTCAACGGCAAGGCTATCGGCTACAGCGAGGACACATTCAGCCCTCACAGATTTGACATCACAGACGCTCTCACCGACGGCGAGAACACTCTTGCAGTCGAGGTACACAAGTTCTGTGACGGAACATGGTTCGAGGATCAGGATATGATCTACGACGGCGGTATCTTCCGTGACGTTTTCCTCGTAAGTGCTCCCGAAATGCAGATAAGGGACTATAACGTAAAAACAGACCTTGACAACAGCTTCACCAATGCAAACCTTGAGATCTCTCTGGATATACTGAACCGCTCAGGCAATGCCAAGAACGGCTGGAGCGTTACTGCCGAGGCTTACGATGAGGAAGGAAACAATATCCTCAGCGGCGCCTCCACAAAAATAGACAACCTCAACGGCGGCGGCAAGAGCACCTGCACTATCAAGACCTCAGTCAACTCACCAAAGCTCTGGTCAGCTGAGACTCCAAATATCTACGCTCTCGTTCTTAAGCTCACCGACGGAAGCGGAAACGTACAGGAGATACTCTCATCACAGCTGGGCTTCCGCGAGATAAACTTCACCCGTGCAGAGGTCGACGGCTCATACAGACTGACCACAAAGCAGTGGCAGCCTATCACCATAAACGGCAAGCGCCTGCTCCTTAAAGGCGTAAACCGCCATGATACCGATCCCTTCTACGGAAAAGCTGTTCCGCAGGATACGATACGCGAAGATGTTTCTATCATGAAAAAGAACAACATCAACGCTATAAGAACATCACACTACAGCAACGATTCTTACCTCTACTGGCTCTGCAACAAGTACGGTATGTATGTTATGGGCGAGACAAATATGGAGTGCCATGCCCTTCAGGACGGCAAGAACAACAATACAAAGGCTCTGTTCTATGAGCTGGCTATGGACAGAACAGAAACAGCCTTCAAGCGTCTGAAAAACAATCCTTCTATCGTTGCATGGTCTATCGGAAACGAAATGGGCTATACAGGCAACGCAAGCGACGCAGGCGGTATGTTCCGCGATATGATATGGTACTTCAAGAAGAACGACTACACCCGTCCTGTACACAGTGAAGGTCAGGACAATGCAATGGGCGTTGACATGAAGAGCAATATGTATCCGGGCTCGGGCAATATAGCCTACAATGCAGGTCAGGGCAAGATGCCCTACGTTATGTGCGAGTATGACCATGCTATGGGCAACTCCGTGGGCGCTCTCAAGGAGTACTGGGACAATATCAGAAAATCCGACAATATGATGGGCGGATTCATCTGGGACTGGGTTGACCAGTCAAGAGCTGTCAAGGTACCTAACGGCGGCTGGGACTATTACTCGGAGTCCTACGCACAGGCTAACCTTTACAAGGACGAGGCTAAGGGTAATTACTACGGCTATGGCGGAGACTGGGGCGACCGTCCAAATGACGGAAGCTTCTGCGAGAACGGACTCATCAGCCCCGACAGAACTCCTCAGCCTGAGCTTGCCGAAGTAAAGTACCAGTATCAGAATTTCTGGTTCTCTGCTGATGCTTCACAGCTGGAAAAGAAACAAGTCGGCGTATATAACGAAAACAACTTCGTGAATCTCAGCAACTTCGATGTTACGTGGAAGCTGCTCCAGAACGGTATTGAGATACAGAGCGGCAAGGTAGAAAATCCCGATGTTGCTCCTCTCACAAGAGGTACTATCAGCGTTCCGTATTCACTTCCAAAGAAATATCTGGCAGGCGATGAATTCTTCATCGAGATCTCAGTTGCTACAAAGAACGGCACTGAGCTCGTTCCCGAGGGCACTGAGATATCCTACGGACAGATAGCACTTCAGGGCAGCGGCTCAACTGCAAGATTTGACAAGGGCAGCGAGCCTGTAACTATTGTTGATACTCCAAGCGGCTATGTTCCTACAGGCAAGGACTTCAACTTCATCATCGACAAGTCAACAGGTCTTATGAAGACCTATGCATACAAGGGCGACGCCCTCATCGACGAGGGACCGACTCCCAACTTCTGGCGCGGCAATGTTGAAAACGACACAGGCTGGGGCGCTAACGGCTTATACGACAAAAAGTGGCGCGACGCCATGAAGGGCGCAAAGTGCAACGCTATCGACGTCAAGGACTTAGACGGCGGCGAGAAGCAGATAATCTCACACCTTTCACTTCCGAATGCAGGCGGCACTACAGTTGACATCACATACACTATCCACTGCAACGGCACAGTTGACGTTGAGTTCAACGTAAACGCAATAAACAAGGGACTGGGCAACTTTATCCGCGTGGGCTCGTTTATGAAGCTCCCAGCAGGCGCAGAGAAGCTCAGCTGGTACGGAAACGGTCCTGTCGAGACATTCAACGACCGTAAGACCAACGGCAGACAGGGCGTATGGGAATCCACAGTTTCAGAAATGTTCTATCCTTACCTCAAGGCTGACGACTGCGGAAACCTCACAGACGTCAAGTGGATAGCCGTTCAGAACGAGAGCAAGGGTTCAAGCCTTCTCATTGCCGCTGACGGAAAAGTAGAGGCAAGCGCTCTCCACTTCATGCCCGAGGATCTCCAGAATGCCGACCACCCATACAAGCTGAAGCCAAGAAGCGAGACTATCCTCAGCGTTGACTACGGCTCAATGGGTACAGGAAGCGCTACCTGCGGTCAGGGTACTCTTGAACAGTACAGACTTCCCTCAGGCAGACCTTACAGCTGGAAATACACCATTATCCCTGTAGATTCATCAAGCACAGGCAAGGATATGACCACACTCGCAGCTAAGCTCCGCTCAGACGGCGCAGTTATTCAGGACAAGAGCAGCAACGCTCTTACAGTTCCCGTTACTGCTTCAGCCAAGCTTGGCAAGGACAGCGGCGGCGACAGCTACGTAACAGGTTCAGTTACTATCCCTCACAACAGCAAGCTTGATTCAACATTTGAAGGCAAAAATTCCTTCACTGTAGAAGCTAACATAGTTCCCACAGGCTCGCCTGACTTCAATATGTTCGCAAGCAAGGGCGACTACTCCTTCGGCCTCAGAGCAGATCCTTCTCAGCTCTACTTCTTCATCTATGCAGGAGGAGGCTGGCATTCAGTAAGTGCTTCACTTCCTTCTGACTGGTTAGGCAAAAAGCATCAGGTAGCAGGTGTATATGACGCTGCAAACAATATGCTCCGCGTATATGCAGACGGCAAGATGCTCGGCGAAAAGGCAGCAGGTACAACATCAGGCGTTGAAAAGTCAGCCTATAACCTTACTATCGGCGCTTGTCCACAGACAGGAAGAAGCTCACAGGCTCAGTTCTATGAAATGAGAGTTTACAGCAAGGCGCTGGACGCTTCAGAGCTTGCTTCACAGAACACAAATTCACCTAAATACGCTCCCGACAGTGAGTACGTTCAGCTCTGGATCGACTTCGACAACATGGCAGAGGCTTCAAACGACGATCCTGATCCTGTTCCCGACGCAGAATACGGCGACGCAAACTGCGACGGCGAGGTAGATATGTCAGACGTAGTCCTCATCATGCAGAGCCTTGCAAATCCCAACAAGTTCGGACTTGACGGCTCAGACGAGAAACACATCACAGAGCAGGGACAGCTCAACGGCGACGTTGACACCTCCGCAAAGGGTATCACCGCAAACGACGCTCTCCGCATACAGGAATTCCTGCTTGGCAAGGTAACTTCACTGAAACCGGAGTCATAATTAAACAGACAGAGCCATGACGACTTGTCATGGCTCTTTTTTTATGATCGGTACTCATTTAAGCTTTAATGGGCTGATAAAAAAATGGGGGCGATGTAAAATCGCCCCCTAAATCTTAGTTCTTAGCTCTTATTTCTTATTTCTTAATTATCGCTTTACGGTAGCTTACAAGGTCAAACGGATCAATATTACCGTCGCCGTTCATATCAGCTATCTTAGCCTGCTCCTTGTTGAAAGTCTCAACACCGAGGATATACTTCTGCATGAGCACAAGGTCAGCCACGTTGAAAGCTCCGTCCTGATTCAGGTCGCCGATGACCTCCTCAAACGGGATAGCCACTGCGATACGGTCTATCGACGGACCGTTTCCGCTTGCGTTGTAAAGCTTGATAGTGTTATTGCCTGCTTTAAGCGTCACCTTTGTATCCGCCGCTGCAATGCCAGACCAGTCGTTCCTGTTGGCGTACAGACCGTCCAGTCTGCCTGCGTTTGTGCCGTTAACGTCCACGCTGAGACTTCTTCTCTCGCCTGATACATAGTAGATACGGAGAGTGTACTCCCCTGCCTTGTCAACATTGACATTCTCGAATGTAACTGCATTATCAGCTCCGCCGCCGATATAGCCTACATAGGCGCTGCCTGAGCTGTACTTGCCCTGCTTGCCTGATGTAATGGAAGCCTTGCCTGTGATCTTAGCCTTTTCAGCCTCATAGAACTTGAAATTGCTGTAAGGTGTTGTAAGCTTCATGCCGCTCTTTGTTATCTTCATAGCAAAGCCGCCGTTTGCAAGGAGATTCTCCTCTATAACATGGTCCTTGGTAAGGTCTTCGATTATCCTGAACTCTATCTCGCTTCCGTCCTTGTTGTCGCCGAAGATATAAGCTGTATATGTTCCGTCGTCGTCGATGAACTCGGAAAGCTTTACGCTGACCTTTCTTGCAGAGATAGTGGAAGCTCCCACATACCAACTGCTGCCGCTTCTTCTTGCGGTAACATTAAACTGCATGGGATAGCCGTCCAGAACCTTCATGTCGTCCCAAGCAACGGGAACGTCATTGAGGAATGGCAGAGCCTTGTTGCCCTGATAGGTGTATACGGAATGTGCGAAGTGCTGTATGCCCGACTCGATAGTTACAACGTCTGCAAGAGCAAAGCCTGCTGTTGCCTTTATGCCGTATATCGGTATGCCTGTAGGTGTGAAATCCGCCGAGCCCACAACGTTTCTTGTGAATGTATATGATACTCTGTTAGCCAGCGCGGGAGCCTCGAACCACTTGTAATACTCGGTTCCGTTTACAGCCTCGAATGAAACTATATTGGGATAAGTTCTGCTCTCGCCGCGAGGTATTGTACAGCCGTGGAAAAGCACCATGAGGTGATTCTCGGCAGCTATCTTTGCGCAGAGGTTCATCTGCTTCATGGTCTCCTGAGTGTCGCTCTCGTAGTAGTCTACCTTTACGCCGCTGACGCCCAGACCTCTTATGCGCTTGAACTCGCGGACTATAGTAGCCTCGTCAAGCAGCGAGTAATAAGGATATGCAGGATTGCCCTTGCTGTCCTTGTAGCCTGAGTGTCCCTTATTGTTTACGCCGTACCAGAGGTAAATGCCTATGCCTTTCTTTGAAGCATAGTCGCAAAGCTCCTTGACCTTTGCTTCGCTGTCGTCCCAGAGCGCCCAGCCGAAGTCGAGGCACACGAAGTCCCAGCCGTTGTCTGCTGCGAAGTCGATGTAGTCCTTCTGAGTGTGGTATTCAACAGGCGAATCGCCGCCGCTGCTCCACCATGACCATGCTGTTTTGCCCGGTTTTATCCAGCTCGTATCCTCGATGACCGAGGGCGGATTAAGGTTGAGTACAAGGTCGCTTGATGACATCTGGTCAAGACTGTCACCGATGACAACTGCTCTCCACGGAGTATGGAAAGCGCTGCCCATTGATATGCCGCTTACCTTGACGCCGCCCTTGAAGCGGAGACTGTGATAATTGCCGATAAACTGGAGAGAGCCTGCACAGTATGGATTGTCCTCGTTGAAAACGCTTGCCTCTGTTACAGTTACCCAGTACTTATCGTTGATAACGCCTGTATACGGACAGGAATAAGTGGCATTGGTCTCGTTTGCACGGTCTCTCGGCAGCTCCACCATGTCCCACTCATAAGTGGCATTAGGCCAGTTGCCCCAGAACTTGCTTTTGCTTGGGAAGATGACCTGACTGGTCTCCTCCTTTATTGTTGCGCCGTGGTCGAGAGCATATCTGAAGCCCATACCGTCGTCATATACGCGGAAGTAGACTGTCAGCGTGGAATTGCCCTTTTTCAGTGGGAAGGATATCTCCTTGTAGTTGTCACGAATCTTTGTGTGCTTGCCGTATGGCATATTGTAGGTCTCGTCGTGTTCAACAGAAACAGCCGCAGGAGCTGTCTGCGAGAAGCCCGACGACAAGTCCTCGGTAGTGGTAACGATACCAAGCTTTGAGGGCTCGATAACATTGCCCCATGTGCCGTGGCTCTGCTTTCTTACGGAGTAATAATAGCTGCCCCGAGCGTCCTTCCAGAACTTTGTGACGAGAGTACCGTCAGGTGATACAGTCTCGTACTCGGGTATGCTTGTGAGCGCCGTGCCGTCACGGGCTGTTGCAGTCTCCTCGTCGGGAACAGCCTCGCCCTCGGTAATGGTATCGGGCTCGAATGTGTAGCGATACTGCGGATCATCGGGCAGCTTTGCCGCCTGAGCCGCTGTAAGCGCATAATCGTACATCATTACGTCGTCAACGCAGGCCATGATATCATCGTCCGAGTAGACTGAATGTCCTATGGAATTGTATGTATATGAGGGAAGTGCGCCCTCGCTGAACAGGCTGTTCATTGTAGCGGAAAGAGTGTCGCTCTCGCCCTTGCTGAGAAGCTTGCCGTCCATATAGAACTCTGCGCTTTCGGGCGAATACACCGCCGTAAGCTCATGCCACTTTCCACTGTCGGGAGCAGTCTCGATATCGAAGATAGCACGGTGCTTCTCGTCGTTCTCGGTAGTAGTTCCCTTGCCGACGAAAACGCTTGTTCTGTATGCCTTTTTATCCTTTAAGTCAACGGAGATATCAGGCGACGAATAGCTCGGAGCAGCTCCTGCGCCGAATGGCACGGGCGAGAACTGATACAGTCTTGTGTAGTTCCCTGCTCCGCTGTCCAGCTTGAATTTCAGCGAAAAGCTGAAGCCCTTGTCACAGCCCTTTTCAAACATGGCAGGCAGCTGTAACCAGCCGCTTCCGAAGCCGCTTCCGTGAAGGTCAAGCACATTTGACCTGAGCTCACTGTCGTAAACTACCGATGCGTCAGAGCCCTTGATAACGGCTGTTCCCTCACCGCTGCCCTGATTTGCCACCTTGGCATTGTAGTAGCTTACCGCTGCGTCCACAGTGAACTGCTTCGGAACTATCCCCGAAAAAGACTGCGCCATAACACAGAGCGCCGCCGCAGTACCAACTGCTCGTTTGATCAAGTTTTCCCTCATAAGTATTCCTCCTTTACTTTGAAGCCCATATGCATATCCTTATGTGCATATTCCATATATTGTCGAGCTTCTTAGTGATAATTTTAGTCCCCTACGCACATTATAGCGCATTTTCAACAAAATATCAACCCTATATTTAAATAAAAGGTGGACATTTTACCATAAATAACATCTTTACATCATAATCCATATGTGATAAAATATCTGAGAGGTGATAATGTGGAAATTACTTACATTCACGAGCCTACGGACTTACAGTGCGGACAGGCTGTTCTGGCTATGGTACTGGGAAAAACGCCCGAATATATATGCGAGTATCTCGGAAATGACCGCGAGACCGACCTTAAAGAAATGAAGCGCACATTCCGTGAACACGGTGTTAAGATATCCGACGTGCGAAAGCAGGCAGAGCGCAGGGAGGAGCTCCCTCCCCTGTGTCTGCTCAGTCTGGAAACTCCGCGGTGCTGGCACTGGTCGCTGTACTGCGGAGGCACATTCTACGATCCCGAGCACGGTGTACTCAGCGACTTTCCACAGTGCAAAAGGAAGTATTACTGGGAGCTCACTTTCCAGCCGTGAATTTTTCAACGAAAAACAAAGCTTTTTGCAGGGAATTTTTTATTTTGGCGTATATTATAATTTATTGACACATTTCGTCAAAAGTGATAGAATAATATATGTATATGATTTTCAATGGAGGCAACAAAAGTGACAATAAATAAAAAGATAAGCATTATCATGGCTGGTGCTGTTTTAGCCGCCTGCGCAGGCTGTTCCGAGACAAAAAAGGTCGAAAGTCTCCCCCTCACACTGCTTGATACCAATATGAAGCCCGAGGAAGTAGAGATGAAATGGCAGAAGGACTACGAGACACTGCTCAACTCCTTCAAGAACTCAGAGCAGTATTCAAAAAGCTCTATGTTTGACCTTACCGACCTTACAGGCGACGGAACTCCCGAGCTTATAATCTCCCCCTCGGAGGACGTAAACGCTCAGTGCATAATCTATACCATGACAGGCACTGTTGCTGATAAGATCGCAGATATAGGCTCCTACGGACAGTTCGACTATCTCCCCGAGGCAGGTGCTGTAGGCTATTCCTACAACGGCGAAGGCTTCGTTGTCGGAGAATACCAGACTTTACAGGAGGGCTCCTTCCAGACTGCTGTAAGCTTCTACAACAACACTGAAAGCGCTTCTTCGGGAGCTGTCATCAAGTATCAGATAAACGGCGACGACGTTACCCTTGCCAAATTTGAAGAGGCTCTCCAGCCCTACAAGGAGGCTACAGCCTTTAAAACAGGCAGAAAATATACTTTCGGCGACGACGCTATAAAATACGCGATATACTACAGCGAAACATGGAACACTGTCCTCAGAGACGAGCAGAAACAGGCTTACCGTGACAGACTTTCGGCTATATTTGAAAATGCCGACCTTAAAGACGCCGCATTTGAGCTTGTCGACCTCGATATGAACGGCAATCCGGAGCTTGTGGTATCAACAGGTATCCTCAACGATTCTCAGGAAAGGATATTCTATTTCGACACTAACGACGTCAAGGAGATAGACTGCACCTGCGATACCGACGGCGGCATACACTACGATATGACATCAAAGGTATTCTACGCTACCGACTTTTACGGCGAGATGAAGTGCTGGTCTATGGCAGGCACTGATATAAACGGCTTTGCTCCTTCCGAGAGCAATATGAAATGCGGCAGAAAGAATCTGCTTACAAAGGACAGCGTTGCAAAAGCCTTTCTTTGATGAGGTAAAAAATGGCTAAATCAAAATATGTTTATACCTGTAATCAGTGCGGCTACGAAAGCACTAAATGGAACGGAAAATGCCCGTCCTGCGGCGCATGGAACAGCTTCGAGGAGGAGCTTGCTGAAGCTCCCGTCGGCGTCAGGAGCTCCGCTTCGTCAGGCTCTGCTCCCGACCTTTCGGACAATATCCTCGAGCTCGAGGACATCGGCGCAGACAGCGACGTCCGCTATGATACAGGTGTCGGAGAGCTGAACAGAGTCCTCGGCGGAGGTCTTGTGAAAGGCTCTCTTGTTCTTCTCGGCGGCGAACCCGGTATCGGAAAAAGTACTCTCCTGCTCCAGATATGCCAGTTTCTCGGCGAGGAGCACTCAGTCCTCTACGTTTCGGGAGAGGAATCCGCAAGGCAGATAAAGCTCCGCGCACAGCGCCTCGGCGTTGACACGGAAAACCTCTATATACTCACAGCTACCGACGCCGAAGCTGTCGCACAGACCATAGCTTCCAGCGCTCCCGATATCGCTATTATCGACTCCATACAGACCATGACCATAAGCCGTATCGCTTCAAGCGCAGGCAGTATCACTCAGGTCCGCGAATGTACCAATCTGTTCATGCATACCGCGAAAAATCAGGAGATACCTATCATCATCGTCGGTCATGTCAACAAGGACGGCGCTATCGCAGGTCCTAAGGTAATGGAGCATATCGTGGACGCTGTGCTCTACTTTGAGGGCGAGCGCCACCAGAGCTACCGCATACTCCGCGCTGTAAAGAACCGTTTCGGCTCTACAAATGAGATAGGCGTATTCGAGATGATAGACAAGGGACTCCGCGAGGTGGACAACCCGTCGCAGATGCTCCTTGAGGGACGTCCCCATAACGTATCGGGCACCTGTGTTGCCTGTGTTATGGAGGGCAGCAGACCGATACTTGCAGAGGTGCAGGCACTGGCGGCAAAGACCAGCTACTCCGCACCAAGACGTATGGTAACGGGCTTTGATTTCAACAGGCTCAATATCATTATCGCAGTCCTCGAAAAGAGACTGGGGATATTCATGGGCAGCCTTGACGTGTACCTGAATATCGTCGGCGGATTCCGTCTTGACGAGCCCGCAGGCGACCTGCCTGTGGCTATGGCGCTGTATTCGGGAATCATGGACAAGCAGATAGACGAGCAGCTCGTGGCTTTCGGCGAGATAGGTCTGGGCGGCGAGATACGCTCCGTATCCCATATCTCCCACCGTATCCGTGAGGCAGAGCGCATGGGCTTCAAGACCTGCGTTATACCCAAGCAGTGTATGTCCGCTATCAACGCAAAGGACTACGACATAGAAATAATCGCCGCAAGCACGTTAAAACAGGCATTTGCGGCTATAAAATAAGGATTCCGGCTCATAAATCTCGGCAATACCGAGGTTTATGAGCTTTTTTTACTCTTTTATATTGACAAAACAATTAATATGTGATATTATATAAAGGTTTGAAGCTTTCAAACGGTGGCATGGGGCATATTTTATTAAGGAGTGTTTTATATGCATAATTATGAGTATGTACCACAAAAAGTGGCAGAACCACTGAAAAAGGAAATCATTGAGCTACTCCACTTAGTTCAAGACGAAGTAAAACCGTATTTCACTTTCCGTTTTGATCCCGTCGGAAGTTCAAGCAGAAATATGATAACATGGGAACCTGACAGAAATATCGGCTTCGATTTTGATTATAATATTGAACCAAACGTTCCCAATGAAAAATACAAACCTTATGAAATACATAATATCATATTTGAAGCAATTCGCAAACATATGGGTAAATTTGGTTATTCAAAAATTGAAGCTTCTACAAGTGCTATTACTATTAAGGCTATTGACAGAGACAATCGGAGGATTGAACATAGCTGCGATTTTGCAATAGTTCACCATTTTAACGACGGTCAACAACAATATATAAAAATGGATAAATTCTATCGTACCACAATTAATTGGCAACTCCGAGATAATGATTATTACATAGATGAAAAGCTTAAATGGATAAAAAAGCACGGATTAAAGCCTAAGCTTCGTGAGATTTATTTAGATTATAAGAACCGTAATAATAATCCTCAAAAGAAATCCAGAACTATTTTTGCAGAAGCGGTAAACGATTTACACAACCAATACAACGGTTAAATAATGAAACTAAAGCTGTCAAGCTCGCACTTGACAGCTTTGTTTTATATTGACATTTTTTGTCGGATATGGTAAGATATTAATATACAATATCCACAGGAGGACATTTCCTTGAAATACAGAAAAATAACCGCGGTGCTTCTCGGTCTGAGCCTTTTTCTCTCAGGCTGCGGCGGCACTGTCGAACAAAAGGACAGCAAAACAGACAACACAGACATCACTTCTTCTCAGGAGGTGGCTACCGAGCCACTGACCGAGCTTACTGACGCTCCCAAGGCTCCCGAAACAGAGCCCGTAACGGTAACTGAGGCGGCTACAGCCGCTCCCACGACTGAGGAGCCTCAGACTGCGGCTCAGACTGTTAATAATACAGAAAACAGCAATAACAGCGGCGCAGATGAACAGCCGCAGGAAAACAACTCCGAATCAGGCAATGAGGACTATCAGCCCACAGTTACAACTGCGGCTTATGTACATACTTCAAAGCGCACAACTGCCTGTACTACCACCACAAAGCATATCACAACAACGACGACTGCTAAGGCAACTCCAAAAGATGTGCTGAAAAATATGACGCTGAAACAGAAGGTCTGCCAGATGTTCATGGTCACTCCCGAGGCTATAACGGGAATTTCTCCCATGACAGAGGTTGGAAACGGCACTAAAAACGCCATGAACGACTATCCCGTTGGCGGTATCATTTACTTCTCTCAGAATCTCAGCTCCCGAAACCAGATAAAGACAATGATAAGCAATACTCAGGGCTTCTCCCGTGAAGCCTGCGGCGTCGGACTTTTCATCGGCGTTGACGAGGAGGGCGGAAAGGTGGCAAGATGCGCTCAGAATCTGGGCACTACAGCCTTCAAGCCTATGGAGCAGTACGGCAAAGAAAACAACTACAAGACCGCCTATGATATCGGAGCAACTCTCGCCAAAGACCTGAGCAGTCTCGGCTTCAATGTGGACTTTGCTCCTGTTGCAGACGTTAATATCGACAGCGGCAACGAGCTTGGCGACCGCATTTTCAGCAGCGACGCCAATGTAGTTGCAAATATGGTCAGCGGCATCTCAAAGGGCTTGCAGGATAACGGCGTAAGCGCTACCCTCAAGCATTTTCCCGGACTTGGCGCTGAAAACGGCAATACTCATACAAACTCCACGGTAATCATAGACAGGACACTTGAACAGCTCCGAAATACGGAGTTCGTCCCCTTTAAAAAGGGCATAGACAGCGGTACTGATTTTATCATGGTGGGACATCAGTCCGTTACCAGCTTCGGTGACGAGCTGCCCTGTGACCTTTCCTACAAGGCAGTAACGGAAATGCTCCGCGGCGAGCTGGGCTTTGACGGTATCGCCATAACAGACGCTCAGCAGATGAATACTATCTCAAAAGTCTACACCTCGGGAGAAGCCGCAAAGCTTTCCATAAAGGCAGGCATGGATATCATACTCATGCCCGTTGACTACAGAGCTGCCATAGACGAGGTATGCAGAGCTGTTGAAAGCGGCGAGATACCCGAATCACGTATAGACGAGAGCGTTATGAGGATACTCATGAGAAAGAACAGGCTCGGTCTGCTGAAAAAGTGACGTATCTGTAATATAAAAGTCACTGTGCTGTCATTCTGCTGTGCTATACTTTATTCAAAGCTAAAGCTTTACGCAGAAAGGAGCACAACTATGAAAAAACGCAGTATCATCATCACATCAGCAGGAGTTTTAACACTTTCAGCCGCATTATTCGTCGGATTCTGGGCACGGCAGTACAATAAGCCCTATCCCGCAGGCACTGTGGACAAGGCTGTCGTAAAGCCTATATCCTCGGAGATGTTCACCGAACAGGACTACAGTGACGCGGTTGAATGCGTCAAGGACTTCTTCCCCGAATTTGAGACCTGCGACCTGTTGGAGCTGCGCTATGCAGGAGACGCGGAAACAAAGCTGGAATCCCGTGACTCACAGAACGAAAACGAAGAATACATCGTGCTTATGTCGGATTTCTATGTAAATAAGCTGGAAATATTCCAGAATGAAAAGTCAGCATGGCAGCGCGACTACACCTATACAGACTGGAGCTGGATGCTTGCCCGCACAAAGGGCACTTCCGACTGGATAATATGTAATTACGGCTTCGGCTGATAAATCATACCATGTCCTTCTAAAGCTGTGGTTACATCATAAGTTTACTATAAATCAGTCCATTTTGCTATAATTTTTCCATATAAAAAGTTATAATAATACCACAAGAAAGAGAAATCCTATTTTCAAGGAGGACATGAAAATGAAAATAAACAAGTATTTATCCTTCGCTGCTGCACTTGCAATGCTTGGCTGCGCTGTAAGCTGCGGCGACAAGAACAGCTCAGGTTCGGACACAGCTCCCGAGACCGCAAAGCCAACCGAGGCAGCTACAGAAGCTGTTGACGTTCCCGAGATAGAGGGCTACAACCTGCTTTGGAACGACGAGTTCAGCGGCAGTGCTCTTGACGAGAGCAAGTGGAACTACGAGCCCCACGAACCGGGCTGGACTAACGAGGAATTACAGGAGTACACAACATCTACAGATAACGTATTCCTCCGCGACGGCAAGCTGGTCATCAAGGCTATCAAGTCCGAAAAGAACGGCAAGGACTACTATACATCAGGTAAGGTAACAGGTCAGAACAAGACTGATTTCTCCTACGGCAAGGTAGTCGTAAGCGCTAAGGTGCCAGAGGGACAGGGCTTATGGCCTGCTATCTGGATGATGCCCAAGGAGGAGAGCTACTACGGTCAGTGGCCTAAGTGCGGCGAGATTGACATCATGGAGGTACTCGGCAACGATGTAAGCACAGCCTACGGTACTCTCCATTTCGGCGAGCCCCACGGCGAGATACAGGGCACATGGGGACTTACAGGTCAGACCTACGCTGACAGCTTCCATGAGTATTCTGTAGAGTGGGAGCCGGGCGAGATACGCTGGTATATCGACGGCAATCTCTACAATACAGCAAACGACTGGTTCACAGCCGTTCAGGGCGAGGACGAGAAGCCATACCCAGCTCCGTTCGATCAGCCTTTCTTCGTTCAGATGAACCTTGCAGTCGGCGGCACATGGCCCGGCAATCCCGACGCTACAACAGATTTCGACAAGGCAGAGTTCGAGATCGACTACGTAAGAGTTTACCAGAAGCCTGAGTACAATATGAACGTTAAGAAGCCCGAGAAGAAGTTCCGCGAGGCTCTCGAAGACGGAAACTTCATCTTCAACGGTGACTTCTCCGAGGCTGAGGACCTTACAGACGACGTAAACTGGAAGTTCCTGCTGTTCAACGGCGGCGAGGGCTCAGCTGAGATAAAGGACAACATGATAGTGATAACCTCTCAGGCAGAGGGTACAGAGGAATACTCCGTACAGCTTGTACAGCCGGATCTCCCAATGATAAAGGGCAAGAAGTATCGCGTGACATTCGACGCTTACGCTGACGAGGAGCGCGACATCGTAGTATGCGTTTCTGCTCCGTCAGCAGGCTGGATACGCTACTTACAGGATACAAAGCTGACACTTACCACAGAAAAGCAGAGCTTCACCTATGATTTCGAGATGAAGGAAAAGGACGACAATAACGGACGTCTTGAGTTCAATATGGGTAAGCGCGGCTCAACAGCTACAGTTTACATCAGCAATGTAAGAGTAGAAGAAATTGCATAATAAACAGCCCCGAAGCGATTCGGGGCTTGTTTTTATACGGTCAATGCTATAAATCATCATTTATGTTTGTAGGGGACGGCGTCCTCGACGTCCCATTTAGGGAACGCCCTCTCTTGCAGGGCGACACTAATCGTGTCCGGCACCCTCTGTCCTTTGGACATCTCCCTACACTGTAGGGAGTCACCCTCTCAAAAAACAGTCCACCGGACTGTTTTTTGATTCACCCTTTGCGGTTACTCCCTGTGGTACAGGAGATGTCAGCGTAGCTGACAGAGGGTACTCGCTCCTGTTAGGAGCGTCTTCGTAACTGCGGGGCTTTGCCCCACACCCCACAAGGGCTGTCAGCCCTTGACCTGACCAAAGGAACAAAGTCCCTTTGGAATCCCGTTCATGGGCTCGGCAAGTTGTTACGTTAAAATTGGTTTTTAATAATTTTAATATCTTATGAATTGCTCTCACCTAAAAATTGACAGCTTTTTCCACAAATTGACTTGTATTTCATTCCAAAATATGTTATAATAATATATATATTTAATGCCACATACATCTAAGCTAAAGCAAAGGAGTTTCATATGGATAAACCGATTGAAATTGCCGTTATCGTCGCTGGTATCGACGAGGAATACCAGAACGGAGTCATCGACGGCATAAGACACTGCGCAAAAATGAATAATGCAAATATTTCATGCTTCTGCGCATTTGGCGGAGTCCTTGCCAACAGCAAATTCGATGTGGGCGAATACAACATCTACTCACTTATAAATTACAGCAAATTTGACGGCGTTATACTTATGACAAATACCATAAGCTCCCCTGTCGATAAGGAAAAGATAATCGCAAAGGTCAAGAGCACTGGTCTGCCTGTTACTATCCTTGACTGCGATGAACACCCCGAATTCTATAACATCAGCATAGATAACTACTCTGCTATGCAGGCTATAGTAAGACACGTTATCGAAAAGCACAACGTCAAGCGTATCAACTATATCTCAGGTCCTATGGAAAACCCCGAGGCTGCCGAGAGAATGAGAGCATTCCGTGAGACTATCGCCGAGTATTCCATTCCCTATGAATACGAGCGCGTTTTCGTGGGAGAATTCAGAGCTGCCGACGGAAAAAATGCTGTTGTCTCCTTCATGAGCTCGGGCTTGCAGCGTCCGCAGGCTATAATCTGCGCCAACGACGCTATGGCTCTTGCTGCTGTTGAGGAGCTTGGCAACTTCGGCTACAAGATACCCGATGATATCATCGTTACGGGCTTTGACAACACCTACAACGCCCGTCATCACCTCCCTGCCCTGACCACTGTATCCCGTCCTCTTGACGACGCAGGCTTCAAAGCCTGTGAGATACTCATAGGTCTTATAATCGGCAGAGAATACCCCAAGAATACCGTGCTCAACGCTTCTCCCGTATTCTCGGAGAGCTGCGGCTGCGTATCCGTTGAGGAGACAGATATCTCGGAATACAGAGTTTCCGCATACAAGCTGCTGAACAGCTGCCGCAGGGACGTTTCCCTGCTCAACCGCATGACTACGGAGCTTGCTGATACTCAGGATTCTGCTTCGACTATACATACCGTGTCAAAGATAATCAACGAGATAAAATTCGACAGATTCTGCCTGTGTCTGTGCTCAAACTGGGATCAGGTGGTGTCAAACGGACTCAATATCGATCCAACCGATACCTCGTCCTATCAGATACACGGCTATACTCCGAAAATGCTGGCTCCTCTGGTACTGGAGAACAACATCAACGATCCCGTAAGTATGTTTGACAGTGCCGATATGTACCCTGCACCACTGAAAAACGGCGGCAACGTAAGCTTCTTCGTACCGCTTCATTTCGGCGAGCGCTGTCTGGGATACTATATCTTCACAAACAGCAAGTTCCCCACAAAGAGCCTGCTGTGTCACGCACTCATGCTCACTATCAGCAATTCTATCGAGAATATCCGCAAGCTGGTACACCTGAAGAGCATGGTCAAGGAACTGGACAAGCTCTATGTCATTGATCCGCTCTGCAATGTCTACAACAGAAACGGCTTTATCAGAAACGCCGATCCTATGTTCAACCGCACAAAGGCGTCAAAGCAGAAGCTTCTTATCTCATTTATAGATATGGACGGTCTTAAACACATCAACGACTGCTACGGTCATAACGAGGGCGACTTCGCACTTCAGCGCCTTTCAAGCGTTATATCCGACTGCTGCAAGGGCGGCAGGATATGCGCACGATTCGGCGGCGATGAGTTCATTATCCTTGGCGAGAACGCCTGCGAAGAGGACATTATGGCTCTGGAGACCGTTTTTGAGGCTCAGCTGAAAAACATAAACACCATTGTGAAAAAGCCATACACCATAGCGGCAAGTATAGGTACTATCGTCAGCGAAATACAGGATAATGTAACGCTTTTCAACCTTATCACTCAGGCTGATGAGATAATGTACGCAAACAAGAAGCGCAAGCGCACTTCACGCTACCTCAGACACGAAGAAAGTGAAGAGGAGATACAATATGAATCATCTGGGAACGATCAGGCTTGAGACCGAAAGACTTATCCTCAGGCGCTTTGAGGAAAGAGATACGGAGACTGCTTTCTCCGTCTGGACAAGCGATCCTAAAGTAACCCAGTATCTGCGCTGGAAGCATCATCGCTCCCTGACACAGATGAAGGAGCTGGGGCTTACATGGATAAACAAATACAACGATCCCCAATGGTATCACTGGGTGATCGAGCCCAAAGAAGTTGGCTTCCCTATCGGAACTGTCTCTGCCGCTGATGTAAACAACGACACCGATACCGTTGAGATAGGCTACTGTATCGGCTCAGGCTACTGGGGCATGGGCTATGTTACGGAGGCTGTCGCCGCTGTGATACAGTTCTTCTTCGAGGAGGTCAAAGCCAACAGGATAGAAGCCAAATACGATACCAGAAACAAGGCTTCGGGACGTGTTCTCGAAAAATGCGGTCTCACCTATGAGGGAACCCTTAGAAGCTATGAGCGCATACAGTCGGGCATAACCGATGTATGCATATACAGTATCCTCGCCGAGGATTACTTCTGAAATAACAAAAGGACAGCTTTAAGCTGTCCTTTCAATGCTACTCTTTTATCTTACTACTATTCCGCACCATACTTCACACCAACATACACATCACAGCAAGGGAGCAAATATATTCAGTATTGCTCCCGCTATTTTTTTGTGTACGGGACGTTTTGTGCAGGCTTCTGCTGTTATCTGCTCGGAAACTGCCGCCGTGCGTTCAAAATCAGCTACAATATCTCCGATAACGGAGCTGTTGTAAAGCACCGAACCGCACTCGAAATGCAGGTAGAAGCTTCGGTAATCGAAGTTTATAGTTCCCACAACCGCCGATGTGCCGTCGGCTACACAGGTCTTGGCGTGGATAAAGCCGGGGGTGTATTCGTATATCTTTACGCCCGTATTCACAAGTCGGCTGTAATTGTTCCACGCTATCATGTGAACATACCACTTGTCGGGTATATGGGGCGTGATGATACGCACGTCAACTCCCTTTTTAGCCGCAAAGCCAAGTGCATTGGTCATTTCCTCGTCCAGTATCAGATAGGGCGTGGTTATGCAGACATAACTCCGCGCGTTGTTGATAAGCTCAAGGTAAACTCGCTTTCCTACGGGCTCCTCGTCAAGGGGAGAATCGGAGAATGGCTGTATGAAGCCGTCGCCTATGTCAGAAGCAAGGTCTGCATTTATAACGGGCTCGAATCTGCGTATCTCACTGCTTTCGGATTTCGACCAGAGCTGGAGAAACATCACCGTGTAATTCCAAACGGCTTGTCCGCGTATCATTATTGCGGTATCCTTCCAGTGTCCGAAGCGCTCCTTACGGTTGATATACTCGTCGGCAAGATTAGTACCGCCGTTAAACGCCGTATGTCCGTCGATTATGACAATCTTGCGGTGGTCGCGGTTGTTCTGTACCGAAGATATCATAGGGCGGAACGGATTGAAAACCTTGCATTTCACGCCGTTATCGGAAAGCTTTCGGAAAGGCTTTACGGAATTCAGCATACCAGTGCCTATGCCGTCATACATCAGACGGACGTCAACTCCTGCCTTTGCTTTGCGTATCAGGAGCTCCGACATAACGTCGAACATATAGCCCTCGGTTATGATGAAAAATTCAAGGAAAATGAATCGCTCAGCCTTTTCAAGCTCCTCAACCAGCTTTGAGAACTGCGCTTCGCCAAGGCTGAAATACTCCGCGCAGGTACTTCGGTAAACGGGATACATACCGTAGTCCGCAACGTATCTTGCCAGATTCACGGAATCGGGACAGTTCGCTTCAAGCTCCGCCATGACGTTTTTATCCTGCACAAGAAGCTCACGAGTCTGCTTCTGATTGCGCATATCTATGGATTTCGGGAACTGCTGTGAAAGCTTGATGTAGATATAGGAAACTCCGCCAAGAAGCGGAAATACGCTTATGAGAACTACCCATGCCACACGGTAGGATATGGGCTCGTTCTTGTTGGTGATATATATGACAAGAAATATATCCAGTGCAATAAGCGCGATATAGAAGAATACAAAATGCTCTCCAAGGCTCGCTACGGCAAGCAAAAGGAAGCCTATCTGCAATAAAAGCAGTATCACGAATGCCGCATTTGAGCTGAGTATACTGCCGAGAAGTTTTTTAAGCTTCATGTTACACCTCAGAAAAATATTATAATATTATTATATCATAAATAAAATAAAATGCAATATTCGCGGCTGAAAACTTCCGCTTACGGTTATTTCAGCGCTTATATCATAGTTTCAACACGAAAGGAAGTCTTTTTTTGAACAAACTCAGACCATACGAAAGAAAAGTTTTTTACTACGAGACCGATAAAATGGCAATAGTACACCACTCAAACTATATCCGCATTTTCGAGGAGGCTCGTATGCACTATCTCACAGAAGCAGGTCTGCCTTTTGAAAAGATCGAAGGAATGGGCATACTCATGCCATGCCTTGCCCTTGATTCCAGCTTCAAGCGTCCTCTTGTCTTTGACGAGCCCTTTGCGGTGTACATGAAAATGGATAAGTTCAACGGCGCTACCATACACCTTGTATACAAGGTAGTGAGCCGCAGAAGCGGCGAGATATGTGCAGAGGGAAGCTCCACACACTGCTTCACTGATATGAACATGAAGCCCCTGCGTACAAAGCATTCTCACCCTGAGCTTTACGCAACTATCGCTCAGTATCTTAACTACGAATACGACTTCTGATCCTTTCAATATTATTGTCAGGGGATATTACGCTATTCACTAAAAACAGCCATAAAGCTTAAGCGAAACAGTCATAAAGAAGTAATACTTCTTTATGACTGTTTCTAAAATAACAAAGAATAGAGAAGAAATAATAAATAAGAATAGATGTATTGCCTGTCGGCAATTGATTAAAATCTGTCCGCAAAGGGGAGCCCCCTTTGGCGGAATCGCAGGTTACCAAATATGAGCCGTTACTTTACGGCTCGGTAGCCCGCTTTTTCCGTTAAGGGGAGCAGCCTAAAGCGGACACTTTTATTATTCTTTATTCATTATTCTTTCTTATTTATTATTTTAGGAGGTGTGATAAAGTTTCTTTATCACACCTCCTCTTAGCTTTATGGCTGTTTTTTATGCTGTTGCCTTGACTACTGCCTTTTTCAGTGCTGTAAGATCGAATATATCCACAGCACCGTCCTTATTCATATCAGAAGCAAGGTACTGTTCCTTGGTGAACTCCTTGTTCTTGCCAAGTATATAGCTCTGGAGAGCAACTATATCCGTCACATTCAACTTGCCGTCGGAATTGAGGTCTCCCAGAACTTCCTTTGGAGCACTGCTGCCGATAGTAAAGTCAGTCTTTACCAGCTCAACGCTTGCACCGCTCTTGTCCTCGGCAACTATCTTGTAGGTGTACTCGCCGTCATTAAGAGCGTTGAACGCAATGTTCTTATCAAAATATGAGGAAAGGTCATACTTTATCGTATTTGGAGCTGCCTCTGCACACTGGCTTGTAGCCTCGCCGCTTCGGAAATAAACTCCGCCGTAAACCTTGGTGATTACCAGATTTGAAGTGATATTTCCCTTTATTGAAAATGTCTTGCCCTTATCGAGGTTTCCCTCGGGAGCTGTAACGTTTTCGATCTTTATCTCGGATTTGAGGTCAGCTTTTTTCTCCATGTAAGCCATTGAAGCAAAGCCGCTCTTGCCGTTGTACTCAACGTGAGCCCACTCGCCGTTGCCCCTTGTTACCCTGAACTCCGCACCGGCAGGTATCTCGCCTATAACAGCGGAAGATGTGTTATGGTCGGCTCTCATGTTGAGGTATGTAACTACGCCCTTTGTGGTGTACTCGCCTGCGTATTCCTCAGAGCAGCCGCAGTCGGTCTTAGGCGACTCAGCAGGAGTATTTCCGCTGCCGCTGTTGTCCGAATAAACGAAATAGCTCATCGGATCGTAATATGTACGTGCAGGCCAGCCAGCCTGTAAGGAATCGCAGATACCGAAGTGGAGATGATTTCCCGAGGAATTTCCTGTACTTCCGACCTTTCCGATAACGTCGCCCTGCTTTACCTGCGCGCCTGCACTGGTCAGCATCTGTGAAGCGTGAGCATAGAAGGTATACACACCGAGGTCGGGGTGCTGGATTATTACGGTGTAGCCGTAAGCGTCCATCCACTCCGCAGCAACTACCTTTCCGCCTACAGCCGCGTAAATATTGCTTCCGCCGTCTGCTTCGATGTCGATACCGTTATGATAGCCAGAAACGTCATTGGTGTTTCTTGCCGCGTCGAAGTATGTGGTTATGTTCTTGAACTTCGGCTCCGTGGGCCATACCGCATATGCGGCAGCGTGAGCCGAAAGTCCGAACGGATATATCATAAGTATAGTTAATATCATAAATAAAGCTGCAATTACCGCCGCAGCTCTCTTTGTTTTCGTTATCATTGTTTTTTCTCCTCCCAAAGAAAGATCAAACTGACAAGAACTATTTTACCACATTTTTATAAAAAAGTCAATCCGCTGTGGTGCATAATCACAAATCAGGTTGCACATACTTTTTGCGGATTTCTATTGACATTGACTAAAAAATAGAGTAAAATATATACGTAAGACACTACTAACATAAAGGAGCATGATACCATGATAAAAACAATTATTAAGATAGACGGCATGATGTGCAATATGTGCGAATCACACGTAAACGACGCTATCCGCGGCGCAGTTTCGCCTAAAAAGGTCTCTTCCTCACACAGCAAGGGCATTACCGAGGTCATCTCGGAAAACGAGCTTGACAAAGCCGCACTGAAAGAAGTCATCGAAAAAGACGGCTACAAGGTGCTTGATATAACCTCCGAGCCCTATGTGAAAAAGAAGCTTTTCGGATTCAAATAATTATTGCAATTAAGGGACGCCCTCTCTTGCAGGTCCCCCTAATCGGGTCCGTCCCCTCTGTCGCGTTGCGACATCTCCCCACCCTGTGGGGAGTCACCCTCTTTCAAAAACAGTCCACCGGACTGTTTTTGAAATTCACCCTTGCGGTGCGCCTTCGTTTTTTCGGGGCGCTGCCCCGCCCCCCGCAAGGGCTGTCAGCCCTTGACCTGACCAAAGGAACACAGTCCCTTTGGAATCCCTTTCATATTATCATGAAAAACCCCGAAAGCTATAAATTCACTTTCGGGGAGTTTTTATTTATTCTTCGTCCTTGATAAAGAAATCCTGCACCTTTTTGGTTATGAGAGTTAGATATCTCAGACAGGGCTCTGCGATGATAGAAAAGTTCACGCAGAGAAGTATGCAGCGGTTTGACATTGATGTAATGGCAAACAGGTCGCTGACGAAAATCATACAGCAGACAAGTCCCACCGCACAGCCTATCCACATCCACATCTTGTACATATCCATAGGCTTGCATATCTGGAATACTATCATCATGCCGACCATGCTCATGAGTATGGTCGAAGCCGTGGCTATATCCGTAGGCGCTACGTTGAAGATGTTTCCGAAGTATACCATAGCGCAGACCACAAGCACGTCTGTCAGAGCCGCAGGCAGAGCCTTCAGCAGGATATTCATGATGAATCTTCCGCGGATAATGTCGCGGTTTGGCATAAGTGAAAGCACAAACGCAGGAAGTCCGATAGTGAACATACTGATAAGGGATATCTGCGAGGGCTTCAGCGGATAAGCCAGTCCGAAGCATATGAACAGCACCGAGATTATCAGCGAGAAGATGTTCTTTACGATAAAGAGGCTTCCCGAGCGCTCAAGGTTGTTTACGACCTTGCGTCCCTCGGCAACTACGTCAGGCATTTTCGAGAAGTCGGATTCAAGGAGAACAAGCTGTGCCGCCTGTGCCGCAACGTCGCTTCCCGAAGCCATAGCCACGGAGCAGTCTGCGTCTTTCAGTGCGAGGACGTCGTTTACGCCATCGCCTGTCATAGCGACTGTCTTGCCTGCCTTTTTCAGTGCGCGGACAAATTTGCGCTTCTGCTCGGGAGTAACTCGTCCGAATACAGTATAGCGCGTTACAGCGTTCTTGATAGCCGCGTCGGTTGTAAGAGTTGTGGCGTCAACGTATTCCCCTGCATTCTTAATGCCTGCCTGCTTTGCGACTTCAGATACGGTAACGGGATTGTCTCCCGAAATTACCTTTATCTCAACGCCCTGCTCGGCAAAGTATCTGAATGTCTCGGGAGCGTTCTTTCTGATAGGATTTGACATTACCACGAAGCACACAGGCTCAACATCGGCTTTCAGCGCCTTTCCGTCGGGAATGCCCTTGTACTTAACAAAAGCAAGAACTCTGTAGCCCTTGCGGCTGTAGGATTCAAGAAGCTCTCTGTGCTCCCTTATCCTGTCCTTCATGACAAATTCGGGAGCGCCTATAACATAGGAATCGCGCTCGAATGTGACACTGCTGTATTTGAACTCAGAGGAGAAGCCTGTGGAAGAAACTGCATATCTTCCAGCAGGTCTGTGGAAATGGCTCTTTATAGCCGCCATGGTCTCGTTGTCGGAGTCCTGAGCCGCCGCAAAGTCGCTGATAAGTCCCTCGACAACGTCCTCGTCATACTGGTCGGATGCAGGAACAACAGCAGAAACGTTCATGGTGTTTTCGGTGATAGTACCTGTCTTGTCCACGCAGAGCACGTCAACTCGTGCAAGAGTCTCGATACATTTCATGTCGTGAACCAGTACTTTGCCCAATGCAAGGCGCATTGTACTGATTACAAGGGCAACGCTGGCAAGGAGGAAGAGTCCCTCAGGTATCATGCCTATAACAGCGGCAACCATTGACTGAACGCTCTCCTTGATAGAGTCGTGGTTTATATAATATGACTGGTAGAAAAGCAGACTTCCTATAGGGATAATCGCAAAGCCTGCAAACTTTACTATCCTGTTCAGGGAGCGTATCATCTCGGACTGCTCGCCCTTCTTGGACTTCTTAGCCTGTATGGTAAGCTTTGAGATATAGGAATCCCTGCCCACCTTTTCAAGTCTTGCGCGGCATGAACCCGATACGATATAGCTTCCCGACATGAGGGTGTCCCCTGCCTTTTTGCTTATCTCGTCGGATTCACCAGTAAGGAGCGACTCGTTGACCGATACGTTTCCGTCAACTATTATTGCGTCGGCGCTTATCTGATTTCCTGCCTTGAAGATAACGATATCGTCAAGAACAAGGTCTTTTGAGGGAACTGTCTTTACCTCGCCGTCACGGACTACCGTAGTTACGGGAGCGTTCAGCACAGATATCTTGTCCAGTACAGACTTTGAACGAAGCTCCTGAATGATACCCGTCAGGGCATTTGCTATGATGATAGGCATGAACGTCAGGTCTCGGTATGAGCCTACGATTATCAGAAGCACGGATAATATCACGAAAATAAGGTTGAAGTATGTGAAGATATTGTCCGCAAGTATCTCCTTGACTGTTTTCGAGGGAGCTTCAACAGGCTTGTTGTCCATGCCCTCGGAAACTCTCTGCTGGACCTGCGCAGAGGTAAGTCCCGTATCATAGTCGGCTTTTATTCTTTTTATATCAATAACATCTCGGAATTCACTGGTTTTATTCATTACGTCCTTTTAACTCCTCGCCAAAATACTATTATATTAAGTATATCACACTTCCATAATAATTTCAATGGCTTAGAAGAAAAATAAATGTCAACCAAATTAAGCTCAGAGGGTTGACAATTGAAATAAACTGTGCTATAATGTACTCATATCAGACAAAAGGAGTTTTTCATCATGGAAAATCAAGCTGTATTAAAGAAAAACACAAACAAATTCTCAACAAAGGACATTGTGCTCATCGCCATGTTTGCCGCTGTTATGGCGGTCTGCTCGTGGATATCCATACCAATAGGTGCTATCCCCGTTACCTTGCAGACCTTCGGCGTTTTCTGCGCACTGAGCCTGCTGGGCGGACGAAACGGCTCATTCTCTATCGCGGTGTATATCCTCCTCGGAGCTATCGGACTCCCCGTATTTACAGGCTTCAAGGGCGGTCTCGCAGCTCTTACGGGACCTACAGGCGGCTATATACTGGGATTTATTCTCATGGCTCTGCTTTACTGGGCTGGCACCAAGCTTTTCGGCAGCAAGCTCCCCGTAAGCATCGGACTTCTTACAGCAGGACTTGCTGTATGTTATCTGTTCGGAACGATATGGTTCGTTTTCGGCTATTCAAAGGGCGAAAACACCATGAGCTTCTACAAGGCTCTGAAGCTCTGCGTAATACCATTCGTGCCATTCGACATTATCAAGCTTGTGCTTGCAGCGGTGATATCAAGCCGCGTGAAAAAACAGCTGAATCTGTAAAAAAAGCCATAAGAAGCAATGCTTCTTATGGCTTTTTTCAGTTAAGAGTTGAAAGTGGAGAGTTGAGAGTTTATGAGTTTGCTTCGTTCACATGATTTAAATAATGTCGCCGCAGGCGACACCGCAACTGTCAACTCTCAACTCTGAACTCTCAACTAATAAGGAATTCTTTCACCGCTTCAAGATTTTCGTTGGCGATACGTCTGCCTATGCGGTAGACCTCCAGCATTACCTCAGGATCGTGCTCGATATGTCCTATGGGAAGTGCCTCGGGCGGAGCTATGACAAATGCCCTGCCTGCTTCCTCGGCGGAGCGGATATATTTCAGCTCACCGTTGTACATCTTGTGGCGGTTCTGTATGGACTTAATAAGCTCGGGATACTTGCGGTATCTCAGCTTTATGAGCTTCTGAGCGCCTGCCGGCTTCTTGACATAGTCACGGGGCTGAGTAAGCACCACAACGTTACGCTCACAGCCGCGGCTCTCCATGAATTTCAGCGGTATAGAGTCGGCAATGCCGCCGTCAAGCATTCTGTAGCCGCCCACCTCAACTATACGGGCTGCCAGCGGCATTGAAGCCGAGGCGCGGAACCATTCAAGCTCGTCGTAGCTGATGTGTCCGCTCTTGTGATAGACTGCCTTGCCTGTGGTGATGTCGGTGCAAACCACCCAGAAGTCCATAGGCGAGTTGTTGAAGGTCTCAACGTCCACTAAGTCCAGCTTGTCGGGAACAGTGTGGTAGCAGAACTCGCCGCCGAACATATCTCCCGTCTTTATGAGAGAGTTCACGCTGCAATAGCGCTTGTCCTTGCAGAATCGCGTATTATAGCGGATAGCACGGCGTATCTGTCCCGATTTATAGTTGCAGCCGAAAGCCGCTCCTGCGGAGACTCCCACAGCCGCGTCAAATGTTATCCCGTTTTCCATGAAGACGTCAATAACGCCTGCGGTAAAAAGTCCGCGCATGGCGCCGCCCTCAAGTACAAGTCCGTATTTCATCTCTTTCTCCCTTTTTTTACAAGTTGTTAGCGATTAGTGCTTAGTGATCAGAAAAAACAGCCAAACTATAACACTAATCACTATTCACTATCATGATATATTCTTCATCGTTTTCCGAAACTATTTTAAAACCCACTTTTTCGTATAGCTTCACGGCGTGATTCGCCTTTTGAACTGCCAAAGACAGCCTTTTATAGCCATTTTTTCTGTATTCTTCGATAACAGCCCTCATAAGCGCCGTACCTATGCCATGTCCCCTGTAGTCCTTGTACAGAGATATGGCAAGCGACGGCGTTTCGTCGTCAATATGACCGTAATCATTCATTATCCTGCCCCATACAGCTCCGACTATTTTTTCGCCCGAAACTGCGCAAAGAGCTAAATCTCCCTGCTTTTTGCCGAAATTCTCAACATAGACCTGTAACTCGGGCTGCTTTATTATCTCACGGGACGGCGGAGCTGCTCCCTCTGGAATGAATATCGCCTCAAAGAGGAAATCTTCAAGGAGAGGATATTCGCTTTCACGAACAGGTCTGATGCTGTATTTCATCTCTTTCTCCCTTTTTTACCAGTTATTAGTAATCAGTGCTTAGTGATTAGAAAAATAGCAGCCAAACTATACACTAATAACTAATCACTAAAAACTAATTAGAAAGGAGCTGCGGAAAACAGCTCCTTATGTTGTCAATTGTCGCTGAGGTCGTAGGGCTGCTCCTCATTTGAAAGAGCCACCTCGATGACCTTTCCGTAAAAGCCCGCAGGATTGAGAAGTATCTTCTCGCCTATGAGCTTCGCCTGTGTCATATCGGGAGCATACAGTCTCAGGTCCATAAGGTCAAAGGTATTGTCGATACACCTTACACGGACGTAGTAGCCGTTGCCTACAGGCTCGTACTCTATCTTCAGCTCCTTTTCGTACTTGATACGGGCAAAATAGCGAAGCGCCGCAAGCACCAGCTTGTCCCTGTAGGACTTTGGAGCGTAGTTTTTCAGCTGCTTTGCGCACTCCCTGCCCTTGGGCTGGAGAACGTACTTCTCAGTATCATTTTCGTCCTTTTCAAGAACTATGAGCCCGTTTTTCAGCAGATAGCCGATAGAGTCCTGATAGTAGAAATAATTGATTATCCCCGTTCCGATAGCTATGTCATAGAGCTGGTCGGGACTGACGGGACGGTCTATTTTATATAGCAGATAGCACAGCAGTATATTCAGCGTGGGGATATCCTTTATCTCGGTATCGGCACGCTCTGCCATTTTCATGATGTTTTCGTCCTGCATAAACGTCACCTTAACAGAAATTTGGATAGTCCAGCATATGCGAGAGAAGCGCTATATTCACTGCCGCTTCTACGCAGGGTACTGCCGAGGGCACATTGCACGGGATATGCTTTACGCTCTCAACGGTCTCGCTGGCCATATTGCGGTAATTCACAGCCGCCTGCTGACCTGCAACGTACTCCGAAGGCTTGAAGGCGACTCTGAGAGTTATAGGCATTCCCGAGGATATACCGCCAAGTATGCCGCCGTGGTTGTTGGTCTTTGTGAGAACGTGACCGTGGTCGTTGACATAGAATTCGTCGTTGTTCTGGCTGCCCACCATTTTTGCGGAAAGGAAGCCTGCTCCGAACTCAAGTCCGCGGACATTGGGTATACCGAATACCAGCTGAGCGATGTTGTTTTCAAGTCCGTCGAATATAGGAGAACCTATACCCGCAGGAACATTGACAGCCGCACACTCGATGACGCCGCCGAGGGACTCTCCGCCCTCGTGAGCCTTGTTGATATCCTCTATCATAGCCCAGCCCTTGCGGTCATTGATAACGGGAAACTCCTTTTCTCTGACGCTGAGAACGCCGTCACGTGTGATATTCACGGGGTCAAAGGGGTTGTCCTTGATATTGTGTATCTGGAGTATATGAGCTCCTGTGTATATTCCGCGCCTTTCAAGTATCTGGGCGCAGACAGCTCCCGCAAAGCACAGCGGAGCTGTAAGTCTGTCGGAAAAATGTCCGCCGTCACGGACGTCGTTGAAGCCTCTGTAGCGCATAGTGCCCGTATAGTCGGCGTGTCCCGGACGGGCAAGGCTGTCGAGGTTATCGTGCTGAGGCGCAGATGTATCGGGATTCTGGAGAAAAGCGCACAGCGGAGTACCTGTAGTACGGTCCTTGAATATGCCCGACATGATGTGGGGCATGGAATTTACAGCAGGTACGCTGCCGCCAAGATATCTTCTTGCCATGAAACGAGCGAGCTCCTCGGCGTCGATATACTCTCCCGAGGGGAGATTATCCACAGTAACGCCTATAGCAGGTCCGTGAGCTTCGCCGAACATGGACACAGATATCCTATTATTCCAGAATGATGACATTTGCCTTACCTCCGAGTTTTCTGTAGTCGTCAAAGAAAGCAGGATAGGACTTTTCCGCCGCCTCAGCGCCCTTTATTACTACCTCGCCGTCAATAGCGGTAGCCGCGATTGCAGCTGCCATGACTATCCTGTGGTCGCCGAAGCTGTCAACAGTACCGCCGTGCATAGCTCCTGTGGGATGGATAATAAGTCCGTCGTCTGTTATATCAACACTGCCGCCGAGGTTATTCAGCAGAGCAGCTGTTGTTTGCAGACGGTCACTTTCCTTAATTTTAAGTCGTTTTGCATTATATATTACCGAATCGCCGCTGCCGAAGGCTCCCAGAACTGCCAGAATTGGTACAAGGTCGGGAATATCCGAGCAGTCGGCTCTGTAGTGTCCGATATTGCCATTATAACACATATCGCTGATAATTTCAAGGATTTTCTTGTCGCCCTGAACGCTGTTTTCCACAAGATTATGGAGCTCTACCTCAGAGCCGAGAGCATTTGCCACACAGAAGAACGCCGCCTGAGAATAATCGCCCTCGATATGCTCGTCTCTTGCGATGTATCTCTGACCGCCCTTTACGCGGAAGCCCTCATCTGTCTCGGTAACGGAAACGCCGAATCTTCGCAGAGTATCAATGGTTATATCAACGTATGGACGGGATTCAAGGTGAGATGTGAGAACTATGTCCGAATCTCCGTCAAGAAGCGGAAGTGCAAAGAGAAGTCCCGTGATGAACTGTGAGGAAACATCTCCCTCTATCTCGAACCTGCCGCTTTTAAGTCCGCCCGAAACGGTAAAGGGCATAGTATTCTGATAACCGAAGCTAACACCGTTTTTGCCCAGCTCACGGATAAATATGTCGATAGGTCGCTGTGGCAGTCTTCCTCTGCCGCGAAACTCCGTATTGGTGCCAAGAGCCGCAGCTATGGGGATTATGAAGCGCAGAGTAGAGCCGCTCTCGTTGCAGTCGATAACGCAGTCATTAGCCTTTCTGCCGCCTGCTCCCTTTACGGTGATATCGCCGCCGTTCACGGTAAATTCAGCTCCGAGAGCCGTCATTGCGCCTATTGTAGCCTCGATGTCCTTTGACATTGTAACGCCGCTGAGGTGTGAAACTCCCTCAGCTAAAGCGGCGCAGATAATGGAGCGGTGAGCGCAGCTTTTTGAGGCAGGCACGCTGAGGTCGCCGCGAAGCTTTGACGGGCTTATCCTTATATCCATGCTCAGCCCTCCATAAGTCGGCAGAATTCGGTGAAAGGCACCTTAACTATCTCGCACTTGCCGATCTCCTTGCAGATTATGTAATTTATGTCCTTTTTCTCGTTTTTCTTGTCCTTTGAGCAGAATGGCAGAAGCTCGCTCATAGGGATATCGCTGCCTGTGGGGAGCTTATATGCAGCACAGCACTTCTTGAGCCTGTCAGAAAGCTGAGGTGCAAGCTTGTCCGTTATCATGCACATACCTGCGGCAACTCCTGCGCCGTGAGATATCCCCGTATATTTATGCCAGCCCTCCAATGCGTGACCGAGAGTATGACCGAAGTTGAGGATCATGCGCTCTCCCCTGTCAAACTCGTCGTTTTCAACTACCTGACGCTTGATATCCACGCACTTGTATACCATTTCGTCCATGATATCGTCAACTGTGGCAATATCATGGGACTCCATGAGCTCAAAGAGCTTCTCGTCGCGTATCATGCCATACTTTATGCACTCGCCCATGCCCTCGGAAAGGACCTCCTCGGGGAGAGTTTTCAGGGTGTCGCTGTCGCAGATGACCAGAGCAGGCTGCTTGAAAGCCCCCACAAGGTTCTTGCCGCCCTTTATATCAATAGCTGTCTTGCCGCCAACAGACGAATCCACCTGTGCAAGGAGAGTAGTGGGTATCTGTACGAAATCGACTCCGCGGAGATAAGAAGCAGCCGCAAAGCCTGTGATATCGCCTACAACTCCGCCGCCGAGAGCAACTACGATGTCGCTCCTTGTAATGCCGCTGTCGCAGAGAAAATCGAAGATATTGCCTAAATTTTCGAGGCATTTCGACTGCTCGCCGTGAGGAAAAGCGTAAACCGAGCACTCAAAGCCTGCCTTTTTCATAGAATCCAGAACTGTGGGGAGATGATACTTCTCCACATTGTCATCGGTTATAACAGCAGCCTTTCTTGAGCCTGTCACCTGTGCGATATATTCTCCGCTCTTTGCCAGAGAACCGCGCTCGATGAGAACCTCATAGGGGCGGCTGGTTTTTACGCTTATTTTCTTCATATCAACGCCTCCGTTAGTTTATGCAGCGCCGCATTTACGCGGCGTTATGCTTCAGAAAAAATTATACCATATACTATTATAACTGTCAACACTTTTCTGCTTTAAAGATTTTACCCGATGAAATTTAATATGTCACCTTATTAACGGTTCTCAGCAGACGATTCTAAGTGTTTATTGTGCATTAACACTAAATTTATTCTTAAAATTTAGGCGCTCGCCGCAAATTTAACAATGAGTTCACAGAATGTCTATCACTGAAAGTTCCGCCTGTGCTATAATGTTGATGTAAATTTATATAATTCTGACAGATATTTTATCTGATCGGAGGGGATATGTATGAAAAAACTTGATTATATGACTGCTCTGGAAAATCTAATATCAGATCTGCCAAAATATCCCGACACGCTCAACTCCGACATCACTCCTGCCTTAAAGGGCATCTGCTCCGTCCTGAATATTACCAAGATAGAGATGTACGCCTACGACAACGAGGCTGCCGAGCACCTGAACATCTACAAATACTACTGCTTTTACGGCAGAGGACACAAGGTGCGCGAGAACGATGTCTGTTTAAACAAACGCTTTACTACAGGTGACGAAAATATTGCCGTATACAGGATATGGTCTGCCGATGACTATTCATGGGACACAACTGAGGAACACAGGATAAATGTCCTGCTGGATATACTCACATTCAGCCATGCAAAAAGCCGACTTATCGGCATTGCACATCACCTGACCTTCTTTGATACAGAACTGGATATGTTCAATCTGCGCCAGTTCATGAAATGTATCAAGATACTCTATAAAGCTGAACGAGTGGACGAATATACCGCCGTTTACTTCAATTTAAAGCGCTTTTCCCTTGTCAATCAGCAGATAGGCAGAGAAAAGGGCACTATGGTAATGAAGAAGTTCATCGCTCTTATCGCCGACCAGCTCGACGATGAGTACGAAAACGTCTGTCGTATCGGCGGAGATAACTTCATTACCCTCATAAAACAGGAAAAGCTCCCCACTATACTGCGGCTTCTCAACGGCACGGGAATAGTCTATGACGAGGCAAAGGGCGAAAGAATACTGCTGTCTGCCACTGCGGGAGTCTACGTTATCCCCGATATGGACAGCTTTATCCTGCCCACGGATATCATGGACAGAGTAAGCATGGCTTTTCACCTTGCCAAGGGCTCGTCAAAGCAGGACGTGGTGTACTTCGATGACGCTCTACTTGCACGTACCAAGCGCAATAACGAGATAACCGCCTGTTTCCCGAGAGCTCTTGAGGACAGAGAGTTCCTCGTATACTACCAGCCCAAGGTGGATATCGACCAGCGACGCGTTGTAGGCGCAGAAGCGCTGTGCCGCTGGCTCCATAACGGCAGGCTCGTTCCGCCGATAGACTTTATCCCCGTTCTTGAACAGGGACGCGATATCTGCAAGCTGGACTTCTATATGCTCGACTCGGTGTGCCGCGATATACGCAGGTGGCTGGACAGCGGACAAAACGTTGTCAGGGTATCGGTAAATCTCTCGCGCCGTCATCTTTCGGATATGGACCTGCTCCAGCATATAACCGAGATAATCGACAGGCATAGCGTTCCACACGAATATATCGAGATAGAGCTCACCGAGACCACTACAGATGTGGAATTCAAGGACTTAAAGCGCATAATCAGCGGCTTGCAGGAGCTTGGGCTCTCCACAGCAGTCGATGACTTCGGAACTGGCTATTCCTCGCTGAATCTCCTTAAAGAGATACCGTGGGACGTTGTAAAGCTTGACAAGAGCCTGCTCCCCGACCACAAGACCGAGAATTATATGCAAAAGACCATAATGTTCAAGTATATTGTCGCTATGACGCAGGAGATAGGTCTTGAGTGTATATCCGAGGGCGTTGAGACTATTGAGCAGGTCAATCTGCTGAGCTCCAACGGCTGTAATCTGGCGCAGGGCTTCTACTTTGACAGACCTCTGCCCGTTGCGGAGTTCGAGACACGTATCAATGACAGTTTCATCTATAATAAATAATTGCAAACAAGGGACGCCCTCACTTGCAGGGCCCCCTAATCGGGTCCGTCCCCTCTGTCGCGTTGCGACATCTCCCCACCCCGTGGGGAGTCACCCTCTTAAAAAAACAGTCCGCCGGACTGTTTTTTTAATTCACCCTTGCGGTGACTCCCTGTAGTACAGGGAGATGTCAGCGTAGCTGACAGAGGGTACTCGTTACCGTTAGGAGCGCATAACGATATCGGGGCTCTGCCCCGAACCCTGCCAGAGGCGCCGCCTCTGACCTTACCGGTACGTCCCCTCTGTCCTTCGGACATCTCCCCATCTTATGGGGAGTCACTCTGCCAAAGGAACACAGTCCCTTTGGAATCCCCTTCAGAGGGACATCAAATTATTATAAAAAGGGAGTGATATCATCACTCCCTCTTTGTTATTTCATTTCCGCCTGTCTGTACTGCAACGGAGTAAGTCCGTAGAAATTGCCGAATGCCTTTACAAAATACGATGTATTGCCATAGCCCACGTTAATTCCCACGTCCTTTACGGACAGGTCTGTAGTTTTCAGAAGCTCCGCCGCCTTGTTCAGTCGGCTGGTGATGACGTCCCTGTTTACACTGACGCCGAAGGTCTCTGTGTACAGATGCTGAAAACGGGAGCGGCTCAGCGAGAGCTCCTTTGCCATATCTTCAATGGAATAATCGCGGCTCGGCCAGCGATAGATAGACTTGCGTATCCACAGAAGCTTTTCTGAGTATATTCCCTCGGACCTGTTGGGGAAAGCCTCCTTTTTTTTCAGCTTTTCCGAGATCTTGAACATGAGCAGTCTGAAATACAGGTCTATGCTGTTTGTTCTGAACTGATTTCCCGAATAGTGCTCGAAGCACATACTGCGTATCATAGACGACATCTCGGTAATATCGCCTATCTCCACAGGCTTGTCAAGGGGGATATTCAGCTCATTCAGCATTTTCTGCTCGTCCTCGTCGGGATAAAAATGCATCCAGTCATCGAAGTATTCATTGCTGGCAGGATAGTAATACTGTGGGGTGTTCGGACGGTAAATGATAAACGAATGGGACGTCGTGCGTGTCTCCCTGCCGTCTATCCTGAAGTGTACGGGTGTTTTTACGATGAGCATGAGCCAGCTGTCTGTGCCGTTGGGACGGTCTATGCAGAAGCTCCTGCCGTGTCTGTGATTGTATCCTATTTCGACCATTCTCAAAGTGATGCACTCCTCTTTATCTTTCTTTAAAACCTATTATAACATATTGTGCGAAGCAGTGTCAAGAATTTCCAGCACAAAAGTGATATATTTATTTTCTCGTGGCGGATATGTTTTTAAAATGCACAAAAAGAAAGGGCGGATACTATCCGCCCCTGCGTCAGTCTAATTTTTTATCAAGATACTGGATATCCATATCCACATCGCCGTTTATGCCGGGGATATGACCGTAGGCACTCGCCTGCCAGATAGCGTACTCGCCGTCGTAATCGGTCTCGTCAATGAAATGCGCCAGCCATACAGGGTGAGAAGCCTTAGTCTCCTCGTTCCATATATTGCCGAGGAAGTTCTTGCTGCTGTAGAGCATAGCCTTATATCCGCACTTCTCGACCTCGTCAGCAAACGCCATGTAAACGTCGTTGATGTCCTTTATGCTCATGTGATACTTCTGGAAGTTAGCAAACTCCTCCCAGTCGAATGCTACAGGCATTTGCAGGTCGTAGCCCTTGACCTGCTCCGCTATCCAGCGGGCGTGTTCACGGACGCCATCCTGGGTATTATCGGTGGTGTAGAAATAAACTCCCACATCGAGACCTGCTTCGGTAGCGTTCTTGATATTCTCGCGGAAGTAATCGTCCATTTTTATCTCGCTGTAGAAGTAACCCACGCGGATTATAACGAAGCTGCACCCAGCCGCCTTGACAGCGTTGTAGTCCACATCGGTCTGCCATGCAGAAACGTCTATTCCGAAGCGAACTCCGTCCCTGTTATACTGAGCGATAAAGTCGCTGTAGTTCACTCTCGGATTATCATCAACAGGACGTGGAACTTCATTCAGAACACATATCTTAAGGTCCCATGTCGTGAAGTTTCCCGAGCTGTCAGTAACAGTTGCAGTCAGCGGATAAAGTCCAACCTTGTCGGGATCAATATCGCCTGTGAATGTAAGAACGGGGTTACTGTCGAAGTTATCCGCAAAGCCCACGTAATCATTGAGGTCGAATGGCGTTCCTACCTTGTGATTTGGCTCCCAGCCTGCATTGAGTACCACAGGCGGAGTCGTATCCATTACGGAATATTGCAGCTTCTGGGTGAACTCGCAGCCGTTGTAGATATATGGTATCTCCACCTCGAAAACTCCCGTATCGGAGGTATTGAGCTTCACCGAGCCGTCCTTGAGGTCAACATTTTTCTCGGTGATAAAGCTTTCAAGGGAGATATCCTCATAGACCTCCACGGAATCAAGTCCCTTGAGCACAAGGTCTTTGGGCGGATCGCATTTTGGCTTTGTAGTGGTGACAGAAGTCGTTGTCGATACAGCAGTTGTTGTGGTCGAAACAGTTGTTGTGACCGTACTTGAAGAAGCTTTGGCGCTTTCGGAAGATGTTGAGACCTTTTTTCCGCCGCAGCCTGTAAGCAGGCACAGCGCTGCTGAAAGAATTACTATATATTTTAGTTTCATGTTATACCTTTCATTCCCGAGCTATCAGCTTTCAGGAAGTTAATATTTTAAAATCATAAATTATATTATAACACAAATCGACAAAAATGTAAAGGAAAAGCTTGACTTAAACTCCAAAACGTGCTATATTTTACGCAGAACTTATGATTTATGCCGAAAGGATATTATTTATGGTAATTGATTCACATTTGCACCTCCCCGTTGACTATCCCGACTTCAACACAAAAAAAGAAGCCCTTGTAGCGGAGCTCCGCAGAAACGGAGTTGACAAGAGCATAGTTATCGCTGATTCCGAGCTTGAAAGCGTTATCGGTTCGGTGCGTGACTGCGCGGAGCTTTTCAGAGGCAGCGATATGATAAAGGTCATCGCAGGTATAAGTCCGTTTATCAGCTATGAACAGCAGCTCCGCCTGTGCAGGGAGCTCCTTGAAAGGGGGGATATCATCGGTCTGAAGCTTTACACGGGACACGAGAGCTTTTACTGCACCGATCATGTGCTCTCCCCTGTCTACGACCTTGCCGCGGAATTCGATGTACCTGTGCTTTTCCACACGGGCTGGGATAATACGCAGTATTCGGCTCCCGATAAGATGAAGGAGCTCGCACAGAAACGCCCTCAGAACAGGTTCGTTTACTGCCACTGCTTCTATCCCGAACTTGAACAGTGCTTCGGAACTCTTAAAGACTGCGGAAATGTCTGGTTCGATACTTCCTCAGTGGCAGATGACTCCCGTATCTGTCCCCAGATAAAGACAGCTCTTGAAGCTGCCATAGCAGCCATGCCCGAGCATTTCATATTCGGCTCCGATTTCGGGAGCTGCTCAGAAAAAGTTCACCTTGACTTTGCCGCAAGTCTCGATATTACGCCGAAACAAAGGGAGCTTTTCATGTACGAAAACGCCCTAAGAGTATATAAAATCTGAATAAAAATAAAAATTGCCGTTCCACTCTTGACTTTTTGCCGCCGATTTGATATAATTGATATGTTATATTTAAGCCGATGTGATGGAATTGGCAGACGTGACGGACTCAAAATCCTATCAGCATTTTTTCAGGATTTGAGTACCGATTGTTTTTCAGCATCGCTCAAACGGCTTATCTACGAGGTTATCTGATAGCTTTGGTAGAACGGACTTGTTCGTGTTTCCGTTTTTTCTACCATTTTTCTACCGATTTTTCGTGGTTCGTTTACAAATTGACGTTTGATTCAAAATCCTCTTGCCATTTTTGACGGTTTTGAATTTCAACTGATTTTAACATCGCTCTAACGGCTTAACCACGAAGAAATTTGGAGATTGTGGTAGAAAGAACTTGTTCGGTTCTTTTTTATTCTACCTTATTTCTACCGAAATATCAGTTTCCTTGAAAACTGTCTTTCTGATAAAAAAATCAATATGTGCCGATGTGGTGGAATTGGCAGACACGCTTGACTCAAAATCAAGTACGAAAGTGTGCGGGTTCGAGTCCCGCCATCGGCACCACTAAATTCAGCGTAGAATCGGGCTTTTCGTAAGCTCGGTTCTTTTTTTATGCGTTCTCATCATTGCTTGTCGGCGTGTTACTCTTTGCTTTACCGCTTGCTTCTTCCGTATCGGGATTGCAGGCACCGAGAGCCTGAGCGATAGCATCAGCCGAGGACAGCTTTGAATTGAACTCTAGATGACTGTAAAAATCAGCAGTTACCTGGAATGTGGAATGACCTAACCACTCCTGAATTGCTTTCATAACTTCGTTATCTTTGTTAGTATGTGCTTCAGGGACAATTTCGTTGATAAATGCGGTTCTATATTCGTTTACGCTAAGAAGATACAATTCGTTTTTGGCTCTTGTGATTGCAACGTAAAACAAACGACGTTCTTCCTCATAGTTATCAATCCGTTCCTGTTCTTTTGCGGTTTCTCTGTCTGAGTGAGGTAAACTACCGTCATAGGCATCAACTATATAGACAATATCGAATTCTAAACCCTTCGCAGAATGAATAGTGGAAAGAATGACCGGATTTTCTGCTGAACAGTGATAGTTCTCAATAAGTTTCGGCAATAGCTCCAAGTGTTCAAGAAAACCTGTAATTGTTTTTTCCTGTACAGCTAAAGAGTATAGGATATCGCATTTACCTATGTCGAGCTCTTTTTCTCTTGCATAGTCACGATACCAATAATTACAGATCATATCAATTGCATCTTGTGGAGCGGAAGCAGCAATCCTCTTCATTTTTTCCTTAAAATCCAATGCTTTTTGCTCTAATGACCGCCACTTTGACAGTTGATTAATCAGTTCATCGGAAATGGAAATGCCTTTTTGGAGCGATTTTGTACAGCTCCAATTTGCAGCTCGCTGGTTGAAACCATAGCCGCACTTATAGTAGATCTGCTTAAAAGCATCTGCGTCATTAGGATTGATAGCGAATCTTAGAAAATATACAATATCCTGAACAACTTTGCAGGTAAAAAAGTTTTCACCTGCATCTTTCAGGCGTTGAAATGGGATATTTTTTCGTAAAAAGAGATCCATAAGAGGAATGGCATTTGCATTGTTCCGGTAGAGTATTGCCATTTGACCATGATCTTGCATGGATGCTTCTGCAACAGTAGAATACTGCTCATGTTTCTTCATGACATTAATACGTTTTATCGGCTTACCGTCTCCTCGGCTTGATCTCATATATTTCTCAGAATGACGGTTAATATTATGACTAATAAAACTCTGAGCAGCTGAAACTATTTGCTTTGTTGAACGGTAATTTGTTTCAAGAAACAGAACATACGGATTAATATATATATCCGCAAAACTCAAAAGTGCCTGTGGATAAGCTGCACGGAAACGATAAATGCTTTGATCTTCATCACCAACCATAAAAACATTATTCCGCTTTGAAGCTAACAATCTGACTATTTCATGTTGAATTTTAGATGTATCCTGTGCTTCATCAACACAAATGTACTGGTATTTATCCTGAAATTCACAAAGAAGGTCAGTTTTTTTTTCAAGGAAAATCTTAGCGAAGCGTAGTTGATCGTCATAATCCATACGTTGATTTGATTTCAAAGCATCTTCATATTTGTTATAGAAATTCTCATAGATGGAGTCTTCGGGCAGATACTCCTCTCTTAATTCAGGAGTTGTCAGCATCATGTTTTTTATATAACTGATTTTGGTTTGTGCTTCGATAATATCAGCTTCGTGTGGAAATTTATCGCCAGTTATGCTTGTGTAGATTGATTTGATAATTGCACATTGTTCATTTTCATTAAGCAGTTTATAGCGATTTGGTCTATTATACTTTTGAACATATCTTGTGATGATCTGTTCGCATAAAGAGTTGATAGTGCGTATATTAAGACGATCGGCTATGTTTTTATCGAACTTTTGAGCAAAGCGCTGTTTAATATCATTTGTTGCGCTTTTAGTATAAGTTATAGCAAGAATATTCTCGGGAGCAATACCTTTACAATAAATCATATATCCCATTCTTGCAACCATAACAGTAGTTTTTCCACTACCTGGTACTGCAATCATAAGATTTGCTCCACTCACAGCCTGGACAGCTCGTTGTTGCTGAAGATTAAGAACAATATTATACTTTTCAGAAAAACGTTGATATTCCTCATCTATATTAGTGTCTATGTGCAGCGGTGGAAGACATCTTCCGTCAGTCAGACCGATATAAGATAAGAAGGCTTCTTTTGTAAATCTTTGTTTGATTTGAAAGAAGCCTTCATAGAATTCATGTATTTGCAATATACATTCATTATCATCAGATATTTGAAAGAAAAGGTCTATTGCTCCGGCACGAAGGTTGTATTTTCTGAAAGTAGATCTTGGTTTGCTCCAAGAAAAGATATTATTGTTCTTTTCCTTTAATTGTCCGCTTTCATAGTCTTCGCGCATATCATAAAGCCAGACAACTTTGTATCCAATATTATTATGATAGAAGACATTTCTGTCATTAAACTTTCCGGCGGATAAGGGACTATGCTGAAACTCAGCGACTGTTCTGTCCACAAGCACGTCTGCTCTGTGCCGAATATCGTCCCATTGAACAACTACTTCCTGGTTATCAGCCGGAAATCTATTCTGCCATTCATAGTGCCATTCAGACATATCATATTGACCATTCCAGCCATCATTGCATTCACACTTAGGATAGTGAGAAAAATGACGTGCTCTTTCAGTTCCGGCTTTTACAAACAGTCTCTCAAGACAAATTGGGCAGAAGAATGTATCGCCCTGAACAGCGTCATTGATAGATATTCTCTTTTGTTCTTTATCAAATGCAATATACATTCTTCCTGCCCTCCGTTATTATTTTGTTTTTTTACGATAATCCTGTACCATTTGCTTTGTAATAGGATAGGGTTCGCCCATTATCCATTTACAGTTATAATAGTTCCATATTTTAGTTAGTTCTTCTGGTGAATCAATACCTAAACGATACATCTGAACTTTACCAAAGCTCAGCTCATACCATTTACAGTCATAATGATGACACAGCTTTTTTAATTCATCTTCACTTTCGATACCCGCTTCTTCCATAAAATCGAGTTTTTCCGTCATGTAATCTTCAGAATACTGATTGTAATCAATCATCATATCGAAACAACGTTCTAAAAGATGAGCAAATGGAACTGATAGTCTCTCTGATAGTTCAGATATCAGGCAACAGGTTGAAGTATCGAACCCATATTCATCTGTTGCATGGATAAATGTCTCAAAGTAGTCCCAGTCGGTATTACTTAGATTATCAGATTCAAATCTATCGAGAATAGAATCGAGTCTGCTCTTATTTGCAAGATGATTCTCCAGTATTTTTCTGACATCGGGAACTGGCTTTTGGTTCTTGCGGATTTCTGTTGGTGTTTTGTTAAATTCTCTTTTTATAGCTCTTGTAAATGCTGTTTGCTCGGAATAACCGAATTCTGACGAGATATCGACTATTGACTTATCAGGGTTATTGATCAGTTCATCAGCAGCTAAATACAGTCTTCTTTTTCGGATATAATCCTTTAAAGTAAGATCACCTGAAGAAATCACCGCAAGAAATTTGTTGTAATCCTGATCACAATAATTTGTTTCTGCGTAAATTTTCCTTGTTATTTCCTTATGATCAAGGCGAATATTCTTATCAATGATAGATAAGGCGTTTTCAAGAATGTTATCTTTCATAGTACTGAGTACCTCCTTTATTTGATGTCTTTATTGTATCAAAAATTATCATATTAGTCTTGACATCTGAGTTGCAATAGATGTCAAGACCGGAGGATTGTCCTCAATAGTAAGATATTTTCTTCATAGGTGTTGAAAAAGAGCACCTATGTTATAAGTATCAATTTGAAAAAAGTCGGCATCAGAACCGACCTTTTTCTTTCATGATTAAATCGTTATATTATAAACTGCAACCATATTCATTTATTGTTTGTTCAGCAGATTTCTTTAAGTCGTGTAAGGACTATTTTGAACCAGTCGATGTAATCATCAAGATTATATATCATAATCCAGTGTGTTAGGGAGCGCCATTGTGAGAAAAGCATAGAACCAAGTATGGCAGGATTATTTATATTATTAATAACCCTTTCAAGTTCTTCAGTTTTCCATGTTGCATCTGTTGCGTCAGGAAAGGCATCACGGAAACTATTAAATAGATCCATCTTGAAAGACATTTTTTCACAGTCATCGCCAAAGTCATTTTCAAAATCAAATACTTTGTCGCTATCAAATAGAAAAAGCCATTTGTCACAGAATGAAATAATATCGTTATGCATTGAAAACTCCTGATAATTAAATGTAGTGTTTCTGTTGTTTTAGTTTGAGGATAGCTATCAAATCAGAGCTGAACAAATACTTTTGAAAAAATAAGCTTTGTAAAAATATCATCTATCTGCTTAGCAACGCTCTTGGATTCGATTTTTGTACCAAGCTCTATATTGCCTTGCTGACCATGATAAGACAGATTTGCTGAAGTAATTAATGTAGATTGACCGTCAACAGATAATACCTTAGCGTGTAATGCTGACATCTTATCATCATCAACAGGTTTATAATTGTAAATATTTAAGAATCGACTCTTATAACGCAAAATCTTATCGAATTCTTGCTGACTTTCAATATCATTGACGAAGAACTTAACAAAAATACCGCGCTGGCTTTTATTTATTATCACATCAACTAAATCGGAAAAATAGGAGGAGAGTGAATATCCTGTAATAAGAATATTTCTTTCTGCACTATTGATCATTGAATTAACAACGCTCATGGTTGTTCTTGCGTTAATTGCAAAAGAAGGCGGTGCAGTAGCGACGATTGACACTTTATCTGTGTCATTAGAAGCAATAGCTTCAGTTATCAACTCTGCTATATCCTCACATTTTTGATGAGATAGCTCAGGGTAATTCCTTTTTAGTAATTCCACAGAATTTGATGTACCGTTTGAATAATCGCTTTTTATCGTATTGATTAGGATCTCTTTATTTATATCTCTACCTGGCATAGTTCATTCACCAATTCTTTAAAGTATGAGGTTTCTTCTCGTCCCGGAACGGGTACAACGAGTCCTCTGTCAAGCATCCTATTTCCGTTTTCACAGGCAGTTTCAGATATCATACAGCAAGAATGACAAGCAGCACCGTTAGAATTCTTTCCAGCAGGAAGTGTATTCATACATTCAGGATCATTGGTACAAACAAGAGCTTCCTGGAAAGCATCTTTCATGAGTCTTGTCATCTGATCGATAGTACCTAATTCAACTAAACCGCCAAGCGAACCTTCTTTGTCAGCACTGCCTGTATACAGCAATACTCCCGACATCTTTTCGCTAAAATATATTCGTTCTCTTATAGCTGAAGATGAATAACCTGATGACATGGACATTTGCTTTATCAAAAGATGAGCAAATGTATGCATGAGAACATAGACAGCATTACGCATAACTGAAATTGTCCAGCCCTTTGATTCGCAGAAATCTCTGTACGAATCTGAATACTTCTTTGATATAGATTTTACAGCTTCAGAACTCATCCATTTTTCAATCTGCTCTTTCTTAAACTCAATGAAGATGCCTTCGCCATTAACTTCTGCAGCGGGAAGCCAGCGCTCTGGACCGCTTCCTTTGCTAAGTGCAACGATATTAGGCTGATTATCAGCATCCGGATCAGGCGCATCTACTCTTGTAAAACCGAGAAGAACTCTTACTTCTCTAAGCCTTGTTACTCGTATTATTCTTTCAAAGTATTTTTTTAGATATTGAGGCAATGGATCTTCCTCAGCTTTAAAATGCTTTTTATTAGATTCATAGGCAGGATCATCATGGTGAGTAATGGCGTTATACTCCATCTGCTTGATTTCAGTGAATTCTTTAATGTTATTAAGACGGTTATGCAATGCTTCTTTGTATTCATCAAATGAATATGCAGAAAAATATTTTTTGTATGCTGTTAAAATCCCAAGTTCTTCACCTAACACGGTTTCATCCATTAACAGTTCAATATCATGAAGATGATCATCGATTAAATTGTATAGTGGATTGATCCATGGAGGAATTGATATTGCACTTTTGGTAACAGCAAAATACACGTTTGATGCACCACGCTGCGAAGGGATAACCTGTTTATTACAGTGATCTCCTTTATGCAAAGGACGAAATGGATGCCGTCCCTGACAACTCAATTCTTCAAAATTATCACGCTGTGTAGCTCCGCTCATATTACGTTTATCTCCGCAGGAGCACTCAACCCACATATCCGCAAGTGTAGATGTATTTCCTATGGAATACATCTTTAATTCGCCATTACATTGTTTATTTCCATGATGAACCCACCATTTCCACGGGAAATCATGCATATGTCCATTTTCGCATATGGTAATAAATCGTGATGGGTAAGCTGGACGATGACATTTAGGGCAACTGACTCCATATATTAAGTATTTATCTAAATCGAAATTCTTCCTTGCATCAAAAAGATGACCACACATAATGTTGGAGCAAACATGATAATACGGAAAAGTTACTACAGGTATATCACATTTACCACTTGTTCGTGGCATATAAAAACAATTGACACGTAAATATGAAGCCAGTCTTCCATCAATTATTCTTTGTCCTTTTTCTTTCCAGTATGGAAGATCAAGTATAGTGACTGAATCTTTAACTGCATCGACAATAGCGCCTGGACCGAAAGTTGTTATAATTTGATTGGGACGCAGTTCGCCAAGTTTGTTATTATTATACTCAGACATTTTATTCCTCCGTGTAATAGTACATATTCGCTGTACTTTCAACTTCACGCATAGACCTTAGTGTAGGCTTTTCGGTTTCGATATGTGGCTGATCATAGGAATTCATTAACCTATTATAGTGTTTAGTATCAACGACAAAGTATCGCACCTTCTTAATCTGAGAAGCCTGTAGCTTCCACCAATCAATGAACTGATCAATTTCATTTTCGGCATCTATTTTAGCTGATGGTTTAATGATATTAAGTCGATCAATAATAAGTTTTTTCACTGATACAAGTTGATCGTCAGTCATTGAAGTGATTAAAGAAGCAGCTGCGTTTTCAGCCATTTCAGGATAGTTCAACCTAATAGCTGATATTATAAGTGCGTGCATAACTCTGTCTCTTGCTCTTGCAGAGAATGGAGTTGCTGTAGTTCCTTCTACGAACCTGTAAAGTTGTGAATGATACCCAGTGAAATTTTCATAATGAGATAAGTCACGAGGACGGTAAGCATTATAAAGAGTAACCACTAAACCAGGAAAAGCTCTTCCTATTCGGCTCGTTGCCTGAATATATTCAGAATTCTGTTTAGGCTGACCAGTTACAACCATTAATCCGAGTCTGTCAACATCCATACCTACAGCTATCATATTAGTAGCAATAGCTGTATCAAGGCAATCTCTTGATTGATAGTTTATTTCGAGCTGATTTAGTTTCTCAGGAATCTTATAAGAAGCCATACGAGATGTAATTTCAACGTTATGGAAAAGGTTGCGATAGCTGTCGAAATCATACTTCTTTTTTATTCTTTTTATTCTCTTCGGAATGTCGTCTTGAAGCAATCTAACAGCACCGCCAAGCTCACGTATACTGTTAAAATAGCCCACTAACGTATAATAAGGATCAATTACATCTTTAAATTCATCTTGACAAGAGTAATTATGTGCTGCCTGAAGAATGATAGAATAAACTCTCAGTAATGCAGTTTTTACAGATTGTCCTGGAGCACATATGCCAACATATTTACGGAACGGATCTTTTTCGACAGGTATTTCTTTTATAAAGAAGCTATCGCCAATTTCAAAACCACTTGGAGGAAACTGCGTTGTATGTTGTCTTGCATACAAGCATTTAGCCTGGGCTTCAGCGTTTTTGATTGTCGCCGTAGAAACCACATATTTAGGTTTTATTCCGTCATATGTACACATATCTTCAATTATAGTCTCATAAGCTCCATAAACTGTGCCAAGAGGTCCAGTGATTAAGTGAAGCTCATCCTGAATGATTAATTCAGGCGGCAAAAACTGTTTAACCGGAGATAAAGTAGAAGCTGCTAATGAATCAGTTTTATTATGTCTCTGAGGATGGTCTTCACCTATAGCAACATATCCATCTCTGCTGCATTTACGGTCAACACGTCCAAAAAGAGCATTTGTTCTTACTTCCCATGGTAAATTTGCAAATTTATCAACTGTTGATAGAATTATGGTAGGGCATTTAGCGTATATTTCTTCGTCAACTAAATATACAGGTAATGCAATTCTATCATCTTTATACCTATAGAATTGACAATTCATATTTGAACAGTGAATCTCTATAGATTTTTTTTCAATATCTATATTGAAGTTTTCTTCGTTTAAAGGTTTTCCACAGAAAGGACAATTGAGAAGCTGCTTATAAACAAGATTTCTTGCTTTCTTTGCGTTATATGGCTTATCTGGATTATCTTTGAATTCTTCAAATTTGTTAGGAGTTACGCCTCCTCCAACCCAAAAACCGATACTAATCGGCTCATTTCCAAATAATTGTGGCTTTTGCCTTCTTATAGTTTCAGCTGCAAGAACCATTTTGGTTATACGATCTCTTTGCTGAGTTGTAAGAAGACGCAAAGTGTATCTAAGGATAATAGTTACTCCGCCATCACGTTCATACATAGAAAAATCTTCTTTTCTCAGCCTTCTGTTTGCTATTACAAAAGCCATAAGACCTAAATATGCTTCTGTTTTACCGCCACCTGTAGGGAAATACAAAAGATCGACTATGTCCCTGTCCTTATGCTTAGGATCAACAATACCGGAAAGGTTCATCAGAATAAAGGCAATCTGGAACGGACGCCAGCCGAAATTATTTTCGTCGATCTTAGGGTTGATGAAATCGAGAAAACTACATGATATGCCTGCACCGTTTTTCTTTGAGAATCGTTTGATACTGTTCTGGAGGAAGATTACACGATTCATAAAGCAAAATGCTTCAAATGTTATATCATCATTGTCGATTAATGTTATTCCTTCTCTGATTCGGCTCAGAGCTTCTTTACAACGCTCAACAACTAAGTTGCCGATTTTTTCTCTGAAAGCATCATCTTTCATTCTTTCATTTGTTTCAAGAATATCTGTAATCCACTTCTCATATGAATCAGCAAGTGTATTTAATTTAGAAATAGTTTCTGATTTCTTGGATTTTACAGACATATCTGATGTCGAGAAATAGTTTTTATCAAATCCTTCTAAAGCTGCACTTACTCCAGGAAATTCATACTCTGGTATAAAAGAAGACTTTATATATGTTGATCTACCATTTACAGGAGTATCCCATATTGCGGCACATCCACGTCCACGACCTAATATAGGACGCTGTTCAAAGTAAAATTCATCAGAAGCAAGTATTTTTCTGCATATATGTTCAGCAATAAAAATAGGTTGCTGTGACTCCGAATATGCTTTAAGCTCTACTTGAAACATAATCCTTTCAGCAGCACTCTCAGCATTTATCCTTTTATTTATAACGTATGCGGTTACAAGCGAATAATTTCCTTTAAGTGAGATCCGAGATACATATACGTGTACATTTGAATCAATCTTTAGAGAGTATTCTTTTGTTCGAGTAAAGTCATCAAAATTAATGGTTAGTGTTTCAGACATTGGTTGACGATTATAGATTGTTCTTGTATGTTCTTTATCGTCCTTGCCCATATACTTTTCTGAAGATTTAGTATAATCTCCCCATGATACATCAAGCAAAATACTCTTTGTCTCATCGGAAATATAAAAACTTATACCAATAGAAGAAGGAAGCTGAAAGCGAGTAGTCATTATCGGTTCATTATCATCTTCTTCGCCAGCAGTATAATCTTCCTCATCTTCATAGTTCGCATCTGTATCGATTTCCTGTTCGTTTTCATCGGAGTTTTCTTCGCTCTGAACATCAAGCATACCAACAAGATATGCAAAACGAGGATTTTCATCAAGCACTTCATACGGCTCCATAGGACCGATAAGATCAGTTCTCATGTCGTCGATTATGTGCTGTCTAACCTCAGAATACTTGAATCTATCAGCCATAGTTAATCCTCCTTAACTGAATGGGCTGTTCCAAGAGTGAATTTGCAAGAATTGCCTGGTTTTATGTTGTCATCTGAAACCAATCTATAATGCCATGTTTTATGATCAGGATCAGCTGATGATGCAAATTCACACCACTTAATACCTTCTTTTGCTTTAGCAATTACTTCATCAGAAGTTACATCTTTAAGAGCTTTAACTTCCACCATATATTTATCAGAGGAGGTTTCAACAAGGAAATCAGGGTTATACTGCTGTCCGGCTTTCCAGAATAGACCTAACTGATTTAACGGTGGTTTGATCCAACGAATAACATCAGGATCTTCTTCGAGAATAATAGAGAACAGTCTCTCGGAATCACTGTCAAATGCATTTGAAGGATAATATGATTTCTTATAGCCTGTAAACAGATATTTCTTAATATTTGCTTTGTCAGTAAAAGGCTTATCAAATTTTATTTGTCCATCGTCCTTGACACTCTTAATGAATTTCTTGAAAATAATGAGGTCTTTCTGAACCAAATGGATATCTTCTGTCTTTCTTTCTACGTGTTCATATATTTGTTTGCGAATGTCGTTAATAATCATTGAAGCATAGCGTCTGACAATCTGCTTCTTTTCTTCTTCAGTTCCGTCTATCTGAGAAAGATACTGTTCAACTACATCGATAACAAAATCAGCATCATCAAATGACAATTCGCTTATTGTATCAAGAAGCATACACGCAAGCGTATTCATAGCATCGTTCACTTCGAGTATCTGTGCATCTATTACTGCGAGAAGTTTTTGATTAATAGCATCGAAACGTTCAATCTGTGCCTTAGCCACTTCAAAGTCAGTAATAGAACGCTTAACTTCAAAACGTTTAAACTTGACCTCAGAAGTCGTTTGAACGAGAATTTTTGGAACAGATATAGCTTTAACAGCGTATTCAACAAGAGATTTAGAGAAATCTTCCTCAGACATCATCTTAGAAGGCGATTGTTTCGGTTCAATTGCAGTATTTGATGTAGTTGGTTCATTTGTTACTGAAGAACCGCTTGCTGTGTTGGAGGAAGATTCACCGTTCATATCAAACAACGTCATTTGTCCATCATCAGCTGGAGTTTCATCAGTTTTGGATTTTCGCTGTGTAGCCATGAAATTCTTTTTGTATTCTTCGTAGATTTCATGCTGTGTCTTAGGATTACTGATATCAGTAAATGACTTAACACCTGCTGCAGCGATAGCATCATCAAAGAGTGAAAGTTGTTCATCGCTTGCAGAAGCTGTAACATCTACCGATTCTGTATGTTCAGCACTTTGTGAATCAAGGTCACGATAGCGGAAGATATCACTACTCTTTATTTCGTCAACCAATTCTCGGTAATGATCATGAGCAACTATATCGAGAGTATCGATTTTTTCATCTCCTGTCTGCTCTCCAAAAGGTAATCTAAGACCTCTACCGATGGTTTGCATAGCAAGAATATCACTTTTGGCAGCATTGAGCGGAATGATCGTAAACAGGTTGTTTACGTCCCATCCTTCTTTAAGCTTATAGACGTGCAATACGATCTCAACAGGATTTGAAGAACTCTCAATAGAAAGCAGAAGCCTTACGTTTTCTTCTGATTCTTCTCCGGTTTGCTTTGAGTGTATTTCAATAACTTTGCCTTTGTATTTTCCCTTCAGGAAGTCATCGTTGTCTATCTTTTCACGGATTTGCTTAGCATGATCTGTATCTTTACAAGCAATGAGAACAATAGGCTTAACATAATCAATGTGGTTATTGCTGCAATACTCCCTTAAAATAGCCTTACGATTTTCGTGTAACGTAAGTCCGTCACGAATTTTCATTTCTTCTATATCTTCCTGACTGTATCCGGCGGTATTAGAACGTCCCATAACAACAGGAATTTTTAAAAAGCCCTCAGTAGCACCTCTGGCAATGTCATAAGCGTAGATAATGTTTGATGTTGATTTAGGGGTTGCAGTGAATTCAAGACCGAGTATAGGCTTGAGATAATTGATTGCTTTCATTGACGCAGGGGCATAGTAACGATGTGCCTCATCCATACAGATAACAAGATCGTCGAACTGAGCCAGCACATCAGCAAAAGATGCGCCGAGTGTTTCCTTGAACTTATGGAAGTTAAACTCTGTATCAGTCTTACTATTGAAGATCTTACCGATATTGAAAATGAAAAGCTGAATATCTGAGGTGTTATCTACAAACATAGAAAGCTGTTCAAACCTGACAGGGTAACGGTCGTAGTTTTCACCGTCATAAACCTTTGGCTTGCCCATTTCAGCTTCAAGTCCCTTAAATATGTACTTAGGGTGATTAGGATTTGTCTCTTTACGAAGTTTATCATATATTGTGCTACCCGGAGCGAGAATGAAGAAATGCTTATAGCCCTTGGTTTTATAGAGATAATAGATGCTGGCTCCCATAAGGCGAGTCTTACCGATACCGGTAGCCATAGCATAGCAGAATGAAGGAAACTCAAATTTTGAATTTACTGTTCTCTGATTCTCGCAATTCTCAGAAGCAACGGCTTCTACAGCAGTTTTATCGTCATTCTTATAATCACAGTGAGAGCTTATTGCATCGAGGTAGGAAAGCGCTTCTTCTTGTGGCGTTCTTAAACTCATAGCATAGCTTATACTTTTTACAACGTCAGCCATTACTGTACCTCACATTCAAAATCGCATTTTTCTAATAAGTCTTTCGGTATTTTCTTTACTTCGATATTGTCAGGCAGATTCATATCTGACTGAATAGAAAGTCCGTAAACAAGCAAGGACTGTCCTACAGCAAGATGCGAAGCTATTGATTTTAGATAGCTTACATTTACGAATTCCTTAGTAACGTGAATGAATCTTCTTTCGGAAGAATTGCCGTGGAATACATCGTCAGGCTTATACTTAAAGCCTTCAATTTTACAGATAGCTTCGCAGAGCATCTCGAACGTATAATCCGGGTTTATCTGATAAATTGGGAGTTTATCATTTTTCACAAGGAGACTTGGTGCAAGTTCATAGAAATGATAGCCGCCACCGCCTTGCCAATTTGCCTCTTTGGTAATACCTCCAGAGTCTTCACCAAGAATAACTTTATCCAATCTCTTCTTACAATGAGAGTATGCCTGTTCACCTTGTTCAATACCAATCCATTTTCTTTGGAGTTTATGTGCTACTGCAGCACTTGTACCAGAGCCTAAAAAAGAGTCAAGAACAAAATCGTCAACGTCAGAAGCCATATTAAATATTCTTGATATTAATGATTCTGGCTTTTTTCCATTTGGAAACTCAACTCCACCTTCTTTAGTAAGGTTCTTTGTTCCTCCAACGAAATTCCAGTAAGTGCCCTGTAATGTCTTTTTATACAAAACACCGTCGATTTCCTCAGATACATCACTTAACCACGCAAATAACCTAAAATTCTCTCCTTTATAAAACTGTTCGTACACTTTACCTTTGTTTCTTCCAGTCTTAGGAATATATTCTATCGAATACAGTTCACTATCCCTTCCTAATTCCTTAACTTTTTCCATGACTCTCGGACGAATTGAACTCTGTGGCATTTGGGAGACAAAGAAAAACTTAGCGTATTTATTATATGCATCAGATTCAGAGAGACCTTCATCCTTCATAATTTGATTAACTGACTTGATTTTAAATCCAACTCTTTTGAAGATTTTTATTTCTTCACCTGAACCATCAACTGTAGATCCAACATATATTTTCTCGCCAGGATCAATCAATGCACTTGAATACTTCCAACTGATGCCTTCTTGTCTATATCTTTCTACTAAAGCGCCTATTTCTTCATAATCATACGCACCCTTAAACATTTCTAATTGATAATAGTCCTTAGCATATACAAGAAGGTATTCACAGTTTTTCTTTAGTCTTTTATCTTCGCCCCCGCCTGATGCTCCTGCAATATTCTTCATGTTTACAGATATCATATTTACAAAATTACTGCGTCCAAATATTTCATCACATAGTATTTTTAGATATGCTTGCTCTTCATCATCTATTTGAATCCAAATAGAGCCTTCTTCTGCGAGTAATTCTCGAAGTAGAATCAGTCTTTTCCGCATTAAACTAAGCCAAATTGAATGTTCTATACCATCATCATACAAGTCAAAAGCATTTCCCGTATTGTAAGGGGGATCAATATAAATGCACTTAATTCTCCCTGAATAGTCTTGTAACAACGCCTGAAGAGCTATTAAATTATCTCCGTGAATTAGCATATTTTCGCTTGCAGGATCTCCAAAAGATTTACTTTTATCTTCTATAAGAATACGTGGTTCAACTTTGGTTTCATCGTACTTACCAACCCATGTAAGTTCCAGTCTTCCTGTTTTCTGCATAATAATTCTCCTAAAACTTTAATACGATATTGATGACTAAAACAGGATTGATATCGAACTGCTTGTTAAACTCAGCAATCTCTTTATCGCCCTCTGTTTTGAATTCTGTGCCTTTTTTATGAAAAGCAGCTTGATAGTTTTCAAGTGCTTTTTTCTTTTCGGCGATTTTCTTTCTTATGTCAATTTTCTCATAGAAATTAGTAGATGCCTTCTCTTGCTCCTGTATAGCTTCGATTTCAGCTTGCATATCCTGATAATCAGCAACAAGCTGATCCATCTGTATACGTTCCCAGTTTTCGATTTTTCGTTTGTTGTATTCGATAATCGAAGCGGTTTGCTGTTGATATTTCAATAGCATCTCCGAGCAAAGTTTATCATATACACGTTTATATGCTTCTGACTCATCTTTACTTGGAGAGAAAGTATGGACATCAGAATCGTTGATCTTCTCTATGACTTCTACAAGCTCAGGCTCGCTAACGTTTATATATGTTCCTTCTGAGTTACAAAGAAGAAGTACGGGGAATAATAGCGATGTAGAATTGCAGAATGAACCGATAAAGAGAGTACCATGTTCACAGAACATATTCATACACTCATTATCAACTTCAAGGTATCTCAATCCGCCTTCTACTCTCGCTTCAGTACAATCGCTCCAGTATTCAACCTCACGAAGGTATTCAGCGATTTCTTCCTTTGTTTTATCCAATGAAGCCTCTTTGGCATTACTGCTCTCCGTCAGCAACAAAGAACGAAGTTGTTTTGCTTTCTTGTCACGCTTGGCGTTAAGCTTTCGGTCGAGTTTATCAAAAGCTTTCTTAAACTCAGCCGTTGTATTACATGACTGATAGATCTCAAGTATCATTTTTTCAAAGCTTACGCCTGATTCCAGCACTCCGAGAGCGATATCTGATGCACCGAATACACCTTCAAACAGCTCAAATTTCTTTGAAAGGATCTCGTATACTCTCTGATCTGCTGCGTTCTGTGTGTTTAAAAGGTTGATAGCGACAACATCATTCTGCTGCCCATAACGATGACATCTACCGATACGTTGTTCTATTTTCATAGGATTCCATGGCAAATCATAGTTGATTACTGCGTTGCAGAACTGAAGGTTAAGACCTTCTGAACCTGCATCTGTACATATGAGTATCTTTGCGTTGTTTTTGAAATAATCAACGATAGCGTGCTTGTATTCCACACTTCTGCCGTAATTGACCTTGCCGAAGTTCTTGACCTGCCAAGCACGGTATAACTCTTTTGACATAGCATCATCAAAATCACCGTTGAAAAGAACAATATCATCATCTTGATATCCTTCTTTTCTAAGCTCATTTGCTATATATTTTTGAGTACGTTTTGATTCTGTAAAAACTACAACCTTCTGCGATATTTCGTGCTCTTGCTGATAATCAAAAGCAATTTTAATAGCTGATTTCAGCGCCTGGAGCTTAGCGTTTGTGGAAATTCTATTAGCTACAGTAATTATTTCATCGATTTCATCTATTTCAGACTTTATATACTGCTTTTGAATCACAGTATCTTCATCGTCAGGTTCTTCAAAGCCGGATTCGTCAATTTCATCCTCAACATAGCTCCAGAATAAATCGAAGCCTTCCTGGGCGTTAGCTGATCTTGTGCCTTCATATAGCTTTTCAAGCCTTTGTTTTAGGACTTCAAAGGTTTCTATTAAAGCAAAGCTTGAAGATGCAAGCAATTTACGTATAACAAGGATAATAAGCCCTCTGTTTGAAGTCGGAATAGAATATAGGATGTCTCTTTTCAGAAAGTCGTTTACTCTTTGATATAATTCAATTTCATCAACTGAAAGAGAAAAATCTACTGTTTTGCATATCCTTTTCTTGAAGTTCATGTACTTAGCAACGTCTTTTCTGAGTGTACGATACAAGACAGGGAGTAATTCATGTTTTAAATCTGCATAGTCCTGATCATTTACATATCGCTTTACAAATACTTTTTCGCTGCCAAATATTCGTGGATCTATAAACGATATTAATCCATGAAGATCAGTCAACGAGTTTTGAAGAGGCGTAGCTGTAAGCAAAATTTTCGGAATTCCTTTCGACAACTCAAAAAGGTTCTTTGCTCTCTTAGTTCCGTGAAAAACATTTCTAAGATTATGTGCTTCATCTATAATAATAAAATCCCATTTTGCTTTTGGAAAGGCTTTCATAAGCTTTGATGAATAAGCATATGATGTGATTATTATGCTCTGTTTTGAGCTATCGGTTAACCTTGAAGCCCAATATTTAAAATCCTTCTCAACTGTTTGCTTATCAAGAATATAGGAGGTTAAGCCGAATTTTTCTAAGAGTTCGATTTCCCATTGTTTTCGTAACGACGCAGGCAGTGAGATAAGAATATGATTTTTGCCTGAGTCTATTACGTATTTCAGGACAAGACCTGCCTCTATTGTTTTTCCTAAGCCTACTTCATCAGCCAATACGATTCCGCCTGTTTTTAAAGCTTGTATAGCTGCACAGAATGCATTGATCTGATGTGGGTTAAGCTCAATATTTGCGTTTAAAAGAAAATGAAATGGCGATTCTTCCAACTCTATTTTCTTGTATTTACTATACTGTTCAAGCAGTAGATTGTGTTTCACTGTTATCACCCTCATATAGCTCTTTGAAAATCCCCATGGCTATCCCTTTTGCCATGATAGGCGGAACTGCGTTACCGATTTGAATATATTGTGCAGTGCGCGGCCCTTCAAAGAAATAACTATCAGGGAAGGACTGTATTCTTGCAGCTTCTCTGACGGTTATAGAACGGTGCTGATTTATATCCGGATGAATAAAATAATGTCCGTCTTTCGACAAGTGTGCTAAAATGGTGTGGCAATAGGCTTCATCGCCTTCAACAACTTTAAATCTATCGGTGAATGAATGCCTGTTTTTGTGTGTTTTCAGTTCTTCAGGCAAATCATTATAGTTTAGCCTTTTATGTCCGTCGTTCCATAATTCAATCGCTCTGCGATATATACTTATATCACGATCATTATTATTTCGGCTTGAATGCAAGGTCAGAACGTCGCTTGAAGTCCTGATGCCAGATTCGGTCACGTAGTTGCTTGCCTTGGTTTTTGAATACTTATCTGAGCTTTCACCAGGCAACAATTTCGGTAAATCTTTGAACAAGTCGTTTACTACTGAATTTGTTTTGATTTCAATAAAATCAGGATACTTTAATCCACTATTTTTCAGCCAGCCAACAATTATCATTCTGCGTCTATTCTGTAGAACTCCAAAATAACTTGCGTGTTGTTCTCTGCACTCGATCTCATAACCTATACGTTTAAGATACTTTTGAATGTTTTTCCATGTAGAACCACCGTTTGCAGATATGATTCCCATTACATTCTCAAAAACAAACATTTTAGGCTGGTATTTCTTTAAGAAACGTCCGTAGAGCTTATATAAGAAATTACGAGGATCCTTTGACATAGGAGTGTCCATATGACTGCTTTGTGCTCTTCCAACAAGAGAATAAGCCTGACAAGGCGGCCCTCCGATAACTACATCTACAGAATTAATGCCTTTTATCTTCATAATTCCGTCAATAGTTTTAAAAATACCAGGTAGGGTCTTATCTGACATTGTTTCATGAATAATAGTTTTGGTAATTGAAGCTGGTATGTGCTCCATAAATTGATCACGAGTTATTTTACCTGATAAGTACTTTGTGTAGATACTGAGATTATTAGTTTCTTTTAAGTAATAATATGCGCTCCTCGTTTCCAAGGTTTTGGCAGCAAATTCATTCATTTCAACGTGAGCTATCGGTTTAAATCCAGCCTGAACAAATCCTTCTGATAAACCTCCGGCACCCGCAAATAAATCTATAAAATTATATCTGTGCTGTACAGATGATGCTGACATAGTTCTCCCTCATTTTTGATTTATGAATTAATTAAGTGCCATAATAGGGCATAGAGTATTGCTCAGTGTAAGATGAAATGGAACTGGTTTAAATAGCAATACAAATGGATATTATACATTGTCTATTATACCACATTTTCAGAGAAAAAGCAAGAAAAACGAACAGCATTTTTGTGAAATCTGTTAAATCATACAAGATTAAAGCGGTTGTGCTTCAATTGTTTACTATTCCAATAATAAAGAGGACTATGAATTATCATTCAAGTCCTCTTGTTGTAATTCAAGTATTAAAAAATCCAAGTGCGGGATTGTCAGGCAATCCGACAATTGAAGCTCGGTCAAGAAAGCAATTGAACCGTTCACAAGATGTTTCAGGAAGGAGTGTACAGTCATGGCAGGCAGCGTAATTTAGATTTTTATAGCCTTGCTTCATTGAAGATATACATAACGGATCTCCGCTGCACCAACTTGCTCGATCAAGCATACTATCCATTATTTTTTCAAATATATCTTTATTATCAGCTATACTTATAAGTCCGCCAAGACTACTATCGCTGTCAGAAGAAGATACAAATATAAGAACACCGCACATCTTCACTTCATCTTTGTCATTGATCTCACTGTATATCTTTTCTCTTATAGATGCTGCACTATATCCGCAAATGTTAGAAATCTCACGAATGAATAAGTGAGCAAAGGTATGAAGCATAACATAGGTTTCAGAAAATGCATCTAATGTAAATTTGCTATCCTCCATTGCTTTCTTCATTCTTCTGTACCGTGAAGAGTTTTCTTTTCTCCATTGTGAAATCTTTTCATTGTTAAATCTTATAAAGATACCTTCGCCAGTCAATTCTACAGCAGGCAGCCAAGGCTTAGGATACTGAGAGATAGCTACACTATTAGACTCGTTACGAGTTATTCTTGTAAATCCAGTAAAAGCCTGCGTAACAGTTAGCCTGTCAACTACAACAAGCTGTTCAAAAAACTGATGGTATCTTTCAGGAATAACTGATGTATATGAGGAGAACTTGTCTTCATTTGAATTAGATTCTTTTGAAAGAATGGCATATTCATCTTCATAAACTGATAACTCCGATCGTCTCTGATTATGTTCTTTAGAGAATTTTACATCCTTCCATGATCTCATGATTTCTTCATCGGAAACAGTTTCATTATGAATAAGCTTTCTTATTGCGAATATAACCTTATTTTCATCGACTTCTTCAACAGCTTTTATTATCTCATAATTCTTTTGAATACAGCTTACGTCCTTTCTGCTCCAAGGCGGAATCAGTAAAGCAGCTTTGGTTATAGGAAAATACACGCCGGATGCCGAACGTAATCTTGCTCTCATTTTATCATTACAACCATACTGAACTCTTGCATACGGATTTTTAAAATGAGGGTGCTTACAGGTACAACGGAACTCCGAAAGAGCATTTTCAGAAAAAACCTGAACCATACTTCTTGTGCTCTTACATTCAGTACATTCAAGTCGTAAGCTGTCAATATCCGTTCTGTTGTAAATATTGACCATTTTTATTCTTGGCGACTTTACACCTGACGGACAAGGCTTTCCATAATGCACCCACCAATCATAAGGAAAATCGTCCATATGACCTCTTGTACAAACTACGATAAAACGAGAAGCATTCAGAATATTTTTACATTGAGGGCATCTATGACGGTCTTTAATATTTAACTCTCTGAAATCGTAAAGGTTACCGCATCTGGAACAATGAAGTTTCTCAGGAAATACATATGAAGTGATATTCTTTCCTTTGGAAAAGTGGTTTGTGTTTTGCGTAGTCTTTGGCATTAAAAAGTATTCAGCTTCTGTAATAACAGAAAGGTTTTCGTTGAATATTTTTCTTTTTTCCACTTCTTCAGATTCAGGCGGATAATCCCAATCATCAGTAGATGCAATTATTACGGTATCATCCTTGAAATCTACAATAGAACCAACGCCGAAAGTGGTTATAACCTGAGTCTTTCGTATATCACCAACTGAAATTTTTTCATCAGAGAACTTGGAAATACTGTTGTCGTTATCTACTGATTTCTTTCTGAATGTCGGTTTTGGCATTGCAAAACCTCCTATCTCTTTATAAAATAAATATTGGCAGCAGGTTCAACATTTCTTACAGAATTGAGTATAGTCGGAATATCTGAACCGTTTTGATTGTCTGCACTACGAAATAGAGCTCTATCTTCGTTATGATAATCTGAAAACACTAACTTATCAGGGAGACTGTCTGCAAGCTCCTTCCAGCAATCCAAGTAATAATTCAGCCATTCTTCTGCATATTCCTTAATGCGAGGCTCAATGTCATTGACTCTTTTCAATATACTTTGTTTTACAAGTTCGACATCTCTATCATTTCTAAGGAATTTACAGGCATTCTCATTGGGATTGTATCGAGGTATAGTATGCCTGATGATAGCCATCATAGCGCAATGCAGAGCTTTTTCAATAGCACGGGGAGAATATGAGGTAACACTTGTAGCTTCAACATATTTATAAAATGTACTGTGATAGTAACAAAACTGCTCATAGTAAGACTTATCTCTTGACCTCATACTGTTGTAAATGGATATAACAAGACCGGGATTAGTTCTTCCTACACGGCTGGTAGCCTGAATGTACTCTGAATTGGATTTTGGCTGACCGTAAACGCACATAACTCCGAGTCTGTCAATATCTATACCGACAGACAGCATATTGGAAGCCATGATGTAGTCGAAACAATCCTCGCTGGTGTATTTATTGGCAAGCCTTTCGAGGACAGCTTTGATTTCCTTTGCTGAATTACGGCTTGTAAGCTCGTTGTTTCGGAAATATGAAGGTATATCGGCATTTGCACAGTCAATTTTCATATTGACACTTTCAGCTTCTTTTTTGAATTTGTAAGTCGCAAGATACTTGATTTCTGCTGATATACGGTCTGATATGATAATTGAATTTGAGCCAAGCTCTTTAAGCGTGTTGAAATAGCCTACATATGTGTAGAACTGATCGACAACATCGGTTGGTTTTCCCTGTAACCTGTACAAATGCTTCATAAAGGTTAGCAAAGCAAATGTTTTTATAAGCATTTCCGACGTTCCTGAGCCAATAGAACATATACCAAGATATGTTCTTGCAGGACGCTTTGACAAATCGGCTTCTATGGCAAAGAATGAATCGGTATGTAACAAACCGTTCGGAGGAAATTGTATCATCTTCCTGTTATAAAGGATCTTGATCTGATTATCCGCATTCTTTACAGTTGCTGTAGAGGCTATAATTTTTGGAACTTTACCGTAATGCTTGCAAATATTTTCGATTGCCATTTCATATATTCCGGTGATTGAGCCAAGCGGCCCGGAAATAAGGTGAAGTTCATCTTGGATGATAAGCTCAGGTGGTCTACAGCCGTTTGCACCGAGTAGATTGCCTGCTTGTTCTTCCCATGTTATTCTTGCAAATTTATCAACTGTGCTAAGAACGAATGTCGGGGCAATACGATAGATATCATCATCTACTACATAAATCGGTAAATGGGTATGAAATTCGCATTCATGGTTATTACAGCAGGAAATATTCATACTGCCGTTGCTGACTTTATAACCACCTACACCGATCTCTGCTCCGCACCAGGGGCATCTGGTGATCTGCATAGGATTTGCTTCGTAAATAGTTGCTGTCGAATCTTCACGGATTTTCTTTAAGGTTTCAGTGGCATCTTCAATATGATTTGGTGTCATACCCGAACCTATCCATAATCCGATAGAGATCTCGTTGCCTGGTATACCGTACTTCTTTCGCATATGCTCACAAGCACATACAAGAGCTGTAGCTCTTTCAAACTGCTGTAGCGTAAGAAGTCTTAGCGTATACCTCATGATAATGGTTACGCCGTTTATATCGTCCTTATTGCTACTAAGCCTTCTAAAGAAGATAGAGAAAGCGGAAAGACCGAGATAAGCTTCTGTCTTACCACCGCCGGTAGGAAACCACAGAAGGTCAACATCTTTATGAAATTCAGAATCATTATCTACGATATCAGGAATGATTTGCAGGATATAAGCCATCTGGAAAGGATACCAGCTTACAATATCAGGTGAGCAATGCTTTGTTTTAACACGCTGCAGGAGCATAGCTTCGTTCATATAAAGAAAGGATTCCCAAGCTTTATCATTCGTTTTTAGCGTTTCAACGCCTTTACGCAATCGGGAGATACAGCGTTCGATCTTTTTGAATGAATCGGAAGCTGTATCTGGATATTTCTTGATTAGTTCTGTGCTATTTTTTAATTCGTCATACCATTTTTGATACTGCATGATAAAGGAATCAAGCTGATGACAAGCCATGTTCCTATCCGCTTTGCTCCAATAATTCATATAAAGGTATTCAGAGTTGTCAAATAACCTCGGCATCATCTGCAACATTCTGAATTGCGGTATGAATTCACTCTTTACTTCGGTTACGATGCCATGTTTTTCAACATGAACAGATGAGCATCCATGACCATAAGAATAATTGTTTATAGAATCATATAGCATATCATTCTTTTCTTCTTCAAAAGACTTATGGATATTTCTTCTGTAAACAGGCATGAAGCCCTTATCGTTCTTAATAGAGAGAATACATTGAAACAATGCACCTCCATTGCTTTCTAAGAATTCATTTCCTGCTTTCTTCTTATTAAGAACAGATACAGTTACAAGTTCGCTGCCGTCATCGTTTATTTTTCTGACATGAAGATATACTATAACATCGCTATTACCTTTATCGGAAATAACTGAATTGCATACTTTATCCGGAACAACGATCTCAGTCTGAAATTTTCGTGCTTCTCTTGTGTAATAATGTTTTCTGATTTCTTTTTCATTTTCGTTTATTATCTTTTCAGAATGATGATAAACAGCATAGTTAAATATGATATTCAGTCTATTGTTCGGAAACGATGCAAAGGAGACACCCATTGTAGATGGTTTGAAAACACTGATGTTCTTCGGTTCTTCGCTATCTTCTGATTCGTCATCAAACATTTCTTCCATTGAGCGATCTATATCGACTGGTTCAGAGTCTTTGCTTTTCGGCTGTGCCCAAAGAATTCCGAGCGAATAACGACTTAATGGTTCTTCCATTTCTAATACTTCATCATCTTCAACCGGACCGACAAAATCAGTCCTGAGATGATCAGCAATATCATCTATTGCATTATAAAACTCTGAATAATGCGACATTTAATCACTTCTTTTCAAATACAAGTTTGGCAAGTCCTGTTATCTGAATACCAAAACATATCCTTGATTTTTGATATTCAATCGGAATATTTGCACTGAACTGTTTCAGCACCTCAGTGGTTATACCACTGACATAAAGGTTTTCTAATCTGTCAGGCAGATTGAATTTATAATCCGTCGAACTTACACCCATATCAAGCTCACTTATCATCTGCTTAGATAGTGAACCAATGCAGCGTCCATTATGAAATATCTCATACAATCTGGTAGCAGATGAACGCTTTGCAGAAAGTTTATCATATAGTTTGATATTATGAATGATGTATTCCTGTAAATCAAGTATAGAGTCGAAATCGCCGGATACAAACGAATTATTATCAATATCTCCAGTCAGTCCTACTGTTATACACTTGCAGTACCGATTGTTTGTCTTATACATATTATGAAGTCCTGTTTCGATAACTCGTCCTGACATCGTTCGCTTAAAATACTTTGAATTCTTTTTCATAGTAATGAACTGCGACTTAGGGCGAGTAAGTGCTACATACCGAACTCTTGCTTCTTCTGCACTGTCAGAAGAAGGCTTTATATCCGACTCGATGAGGATAACCCTGTCATATTCGCTGCCTTTTGCTTTGTGGATAGTTGAAACTGTAAGCATAGGAGCATTATCATAAAACTCACCTGGGATGTTATTAGTTATCGTAAGTGCGGTAGTCAATGCAGGAACATTTATTACAGCTTTATCCTGTGAGTCTGAAAGTTTACATAAAAGTTCCCAAAGCGTTTCGGGATCTGATTTCACATTCGCCCTGAAGGAGATTCTCTCAATAAAGGTGCTTTTGCTTATCGTATCACGGCAGTAATCCCAGAAAACGTCAGCAATCCACCGTGGAAGAGGAACAACATTGTTTACACCTCTGTTCAATGTATGAACTATGCCTTTTTCGCATAACAATCCGCTTATGTATTCTGCTTCACCATTGTTTCTGCACAGAATGGCTGTTGATACTGTTGGAGGCTGAGTAAGTGTTTTTATGTACTGTTCAACCTTTGTTTTGCCTGAATACTGCGATATTATGCTGTTTGCGTATTTGTTCTGTTCCAAAAAGCTCTCGCTCAGCAATACTTTACGCATCTTTGTTGCTTCTTCGGCTAAATCTGGAGCTTGTCTTCTATTGACAGTTATTTCATATCTGAGCATATCATCAGGGAACTGCTTTTCAGCAAGTTCATAGAACTTTACTGAGTCAAGAGTTGCATCATTATCTGCTTCGTAATCATATATTGACTGACAGCGGTCTCCGGCAAGCAGATAACCACAGTTTAAGTGCTTTAATATTTTGAGTACCATTTCAGCACGTTCATTTACAAGATCCTGTATCTCATCGACAATAAAGTAACTTATACCTTCAAAGTCCTCTGGCGTTATATGCTTATTAAAAAGTATTATTCTTTCGTTATAATCATAGTTGTCAAAGTTTTCTGTAATAACACCTTGCTCGCGCATAGCCATTAAAAAATATGTAGCATAGGAGTCAAATGTCAATACGCAGATGTTTTTAGCAGAAGGCTGTAGTATACCGTTAATGACAGCCTCGTCTATCTTACTTTCAACAACTTTCTTTGCTGAACGTGTATAACATAGGATATATATTTCATCAGCAGAACACAGGTTGTTTGCAAGAATATAAATCAAACGCTGAATGATAGTATAGGTTTTTCCTGTACCTGGACCTGAATTCATTATGATGTGTGAGTCTAATGGAGCTGAAACAATGCAATCAGGCGAAGTTATTTCTGCGTATTGCTTGCTTATTTCCTTTATTTCTTCGACAGCTTGTTCTGTAGGAGCGACGTATTCTTTAGGGGTTTCTTCTATCTTCGCTGTGTTTCTGTCTCTTTCAAAAACAACAACATCGTCCTGTATGATGATACCAAGCGCCTCAAAGAATTCTTGTAAGCTCTTCTTTTCTTCAGCATCATCTTCTGTTACTGGTTCACGGGTTATTACTTGCGGAAAGCATCCATTGAAACCTGGACAAGCAGTGTATTCGCATCTGCTTTGCCAACGAAGAACACCATCTATCATTACCGGACCAAAAGACATCTGACCGTCTTTAGCGTATGCACAGGTTTGATTTCCCGATAATATTTGATTTTGTACCTGTGTTAACGGAATTGCTTCAAATCCAACATATCGCCTGCGTATATCATTAAGCAGTTTAGCTCCTGTTATTTTCTCAGTATACTTTCTGTCCCTTCTGATGTCAGGATCGCTTCTGATATATATGTTTGAAGCAATACTTATATTTGATTTAATCATAATAATTATTCCTCAACATCTTTTAGATCATAATAAAACCTCAGCTTATTTATTTCGTGTTTCACGTGATAACCGTTTCCAATATAGTCGTTCTTTATAATTACTCTTGCTATCTGATCTTTTCCGATTTCAACCAACAAATCAAATTTTTCGTCAACATAGCCCTTGGCATTAACCGAAATTGTTGCATATCGGTTTTTACCAGTAGAATCAGTAAAGATGAAGTGAGCATCGCTGGAATCGGTTGTCAAAGAGAAAGAAATAGGTTTACTCCTGTCACCAACCTTATTAATATCTTTCTTCAGGATAGGGTATGTTTCATCATCACTTAGCAGAATACAAATATCATCGCCAAGCCTGAAATCGCAGTCTATCGCAGAAGTGATAGCAGCTCCCTTAGCAACCATCCACTGATACCTGTTGTTCTCATCGTCAAATATGATTTTTTCTTCACCAAATAAAGAAAGAATAATATCTGCAAACGGTCTTAAACTGCTTGAACCGCCAGCGAGAATAACAGCATCAATGTTTTCGGGGCTGACATTGGCTTTCTCCATTATTTTCAGTATAGAATTAAGTACGTTTTCTGTTATTAGTGGAGTGATAATGTCAGAAAATGTGTCGTAGTCAATGTCTACTGGTCTTGAACCTTCGCCCAAAGTCATAGTATAATCGTCGTATTCAGAGAATTCAATCTTCATACGTTCAACTTCATTCATAAGCTTGTCTTTTCTTCGGGATTCAAGCTCTTCAAAGGAAACATCAGGATATACCTTAGGCATTAGTCGTAAAGCAAGCTCCTTATCAATATCATCGCCGCCGAATTTGATACCATAAACGGCATCTTCATATACCTGGTTATGTTTCAGGTTAAGAATACTCAGATCGAGTGTACCTCCACCGAAGTCAATAACCATGACCTTTGAAAAAGCCTTTATATCTGTGACTTTAGAAATATATGCAGAGGAGGATTCACTAACGAAGCCTTTTACCTTAATACCTACCGCCTCTGCAGCTTCTAACAGTTCTGTTCTTGCTTTGGCTGAAAAATCGACCGGAATAGAGAATACAGCTTCATTAAAATCAGGTCTTACTGCATCAACGGTCGCTTTAACATATCTTAAAAACAGAAATGCTAAAGCTTTTCCATTGTATCTTACGTTATTTACTACGATCTCACGGTCTGTTCCGAGAAGTGATTTAAATGAAGTGATAATCTGATAATCATCTGCATATTCATTAATTCTTTCCTTGACTTCACGACCAAATTTAAAATCATTCTTTATTGTCTTTGATATAGCAATACAGGAACTGAATGGAGTAAGATCCTTGCCGTCAGTACCGTATCCCGTTCCCATAGAACCCTTGCCTTGCTCATAGTTATATAGGAAGACAGATGTATTTGTTGTACCAAAGTCAATTCCATAATATGACCCGTTTTTCATTAATTATTCCCCTTAAAATCAATACCGTTTCTCTCAAGAGAACGGAAAATCTTCTTTATGATTGCTTGTAAGGACTCATAATTTTCCTCACTGACATCTGAAAACTCGTATTCAAGCCAGTCCTCATACAAGAATGAAAATGCCTTTTTCAGTTCCGAGCGTACCTTTTCTGCTTCAAGAGAGGATTCACGACTATTAATGGCATAAGCATCATTAAGCTTGCTGTCAAGTTCAGTGTTCTGGCTTTCGAGAGAAGAAAGCTGGTTTTTCAACTCATCATTTTCGGCTTTAGCGGCCATTAAAGACTGATTAGCAGTTTGAAGTCTTGATCTATACTCTGATAACTGAGCTTCTAAATCTGTTATTTGGCTCTTTAATGCGATGTTCTCAGTCCCTAATTCACGACTCTTATTGATTTCGCCCTGAATTGATTCAAATGCTTTTCCAACAGGAGTAATCATATCTGTGAAAGCAGTAATAATTGCTTCCTGCTCTTTATCCATATCCTTTTTCAGTCTCTCATAAAGGATTTGAACTGAACTTTTAGCAGGACGAGGTTTTTCAGGCGCAACAGCTGAAGTAGGATTAGCTTTGTCACTTGTTTCAGCAATCGGCTTTTCGCTTGTTGTTTTGGAATCTTCATTTGATACATTTGAAGTTTTATTCCCGGTTTTATCGGCTATAACAGAAGAAGTCGTATTTGTATCTTCGTTTACTATAGGAGAAACAGCGTTTTCGCCGTTTGTGACCTGAACTTTCGCAGGCTTTGCTTCTTCTGTAACTTCATTTGAAACGATTTCTTCCTCTATTTTCACTGCTTTTTCGTTTGGTTCTGTACTATTGTTTGCTGGAGCTGAAGAAAGTCCGTGCTTAATAGACCATTTTTCAATTAAATCGGAATAAGTTTTGAGTTTACCTTTTGTAATTAGATCAGCAGTAATTTTGTTGACATTTGCTAAACCTTTTTCGTTTATGGAGCTAAAGTCTACAAAATAAATTTTGCCTTTAGTTTCAACGACAACTCTTTCAAACTGTGACATATTTTTATCAGATTTTAAGCCGATATTAGCAACAAGAGTGATTAATTTGGCAATAGTCTTAGAATTATAGGAAGAATCGGTGTAGTTGTTTATTACCTTGATAGCCATTGTAGCATACTTTTTAACATAAAAGCGTTCGTTACTTGTGTCTGTATTAGCACCGATATAACTATTAATAATCGACTCAACTATGTTAAGTGGAATAATAGAACCTTTGGTCAACTCATCAAAATACTGACCGCACACATCTGCTGAAAAAACAACAAGCCGTTCTGCAACGTCTTTAGCATCGCCGTTCTGTGACAATTGCTTTAATAGCATTACTACTTCATTAGTTTGAGTAACATTTAGAGTGGACTTTTGTTTCTTATATTGTTTATACATCTTGTCGAGTTCAGCTTTGATATCATTTATATCCATTGATATTCTCCTCACTTGCTTATAATGGTAATCATATCATCATCTATATGACAATACTTTTGAACTGCTGTTGTTATGGTTTGTAAATCGGGAAGGTTGTTGATTGTTATTATCTGTAAGCCGTTAGACAGCTTATTGTAGCCGTCAACAGGAACTGCCTTTCTATAAAAAACGCTGTTTCCATTTAATCGTATAGCCTGTCCTGCTATACGAGCCATTCTGAACGGCTTACAGTTGATTGAAAACTCACATACTTTGTTTAATGCATCAGAGTAATCGTAAGCTCTGATTATGTTGCCATTAAGCCTGAGAACAATGTGCATTGAATCTGCACTGATTTCCTGCGGCTCCACTGGAACTGTATCAGGTATTGTCGCTTCTGAGGTCATTGTTTCAGGCTTATCTTCAATAAGTGAAACAAGCTCTACATGAGTATTGTCCTCGTTATCATTTTCAGATAGTGCATAGTATCCGTCCTCTATTTCTTGAAGCTCTGAGCATTCGGACATTAATGCTTCTATCTGATCCTCAGATGCAGTAGTAATGCCTTTATGAGACAGTAGAGTTTTAATTTCATATGCTCCAAAACCATATTCATATTGCAGATTGTCGCTGTTTTCCTTAATAACTTCTATGATTGATTCGATTGTCAAATCTTCTGTTTCGTTCTCATTTACTTGGATGACTTCTGCATCTGTCCGCTGTACTTCTGGTGTAACAGGAGGGTAATCACTCTGATCAGGAGCAGTTCCAATCTCAATAGGCGCTGCAGTCAATTTTTCTGCTGTGTTTCCATCTGCTTGGATGGCTTCTGTATCTGTCCACTGTACTTCTGGTGTGACAGGAGGGTAATCATCCTGATTAGGAATAGTCTCAGTCTCAACAGGTACTGTTTTTTCAGGTATATTATGTTCTGAATTGTCTGGTTCAGCTTCTTCATGTGAAAGCATTGTTTTATTCAGAGTATAGCAGCCTTTACCAACGGATTGGAAGGATCGGTCAAGCATTAAAATCTTTGATATTTCAAAAAGACTGAAACTTTTTCTGTAATATTCTTTAATCAGGCTACAGAGACTTTTCGATGAGAAGCCGCCCTTGTGTTCGTGATATTTAGTTATCTCAGGAGCATCACTTGACATAATCTCTATAATTACATCCTGTAAAACGAAAGGTTTAGAAGCATCAGGCGTAAAATGTAAAGGTGTAGTTGCTGCAGTATTATCCGTAGTGATGCTTGTTGATTCAGGTGTGGTATTTTCCTGATTTGAAGCGTTTTCCTTGGCGCCAATATAGCTTAAAAGCTTCTTAACTCCTGCTGTTAAGCTGTTATGAGCAGTAATGTTCATTTTTACGAAAGCATCGCAGTTAAGAAGTTCATCAAAAGTTTTTCTTGCTTCCTCATAGCTTTGTGCTGATAATAATCTTTGTGATTTTAGATTCTGTTCCCGTGCTATTCGCTCAGATGTAGTTACAGACGAATAATAGCTTTGGGCTGTTGCATCAGCTAAGCCCGTCACATTTGTAAGCCATTCAATAAAGCTTTCCTTGGATATTCTATCTTTATCGGCAATGGAAGGTTTGATTTCAGGATGATCGGTAACAACTGTGTCTTTAGATTCATCGTGTGAACTTTGCAGTTCAGGCATAGAATCTATGGTAAGCTGCTGGAATTCCTTTGCATTGTCATTATCACTATCATCAGGTAAAATAGTCTCGATAATCTTTTCCTGTGTAGTGTATTCGATGATCATATGCTCATCATCAATAGAGCAAATGTCCATCAAATATTTTATGTGCTTTATAATATCAATAGCGGATAAATTTCCTTCAGCAAAGAAATTTGCAGATATTCTTATAGGTCGGCGTAGATAGTGTGAAAGGGTTTTATCTGCAAAATCAATCCTGTGTCCATATAAAGATTTGCCGGATAAAGTCTTCAAAGAATCAGAATAAGCATTGTCAGTATATAACTGAATAAGGAACTTAGTATATAGTTCACGCCAGCTTTCTACCGAATGCTGTAACTCGTTCAATATAAAAGAACAAGGTTTGTAATATGTGCAGTTTTGTGGATTATCAAAATCTACTGTTTTGATAACATATGGCTGCGTGCTGCTTGGAGGCTGATAATTCTTCTTTTCCAATGCACTTTTGAGTCCATCAACTGATATATCGGCAAATTGAATAAACTTGATTAAAGAGTTACTGAAACTATTATGTCTGCGTTCGTTTGCATCTATATACTCATTTCTTTGAATAAGTGACTCTATCATTGAACCTACTGTATCGCTGGAGTTCGCTCCAATAATGCTTCTTTTTACACCATAGATAGTTTGATACAGTTTTTCTATGCTGTGTATATTGGATATATACTGCTTCGCTGACGATTCGGATACACAGCCGTCTGATATAAGCCAATCAAAGAACGCTTGTTCTGTAAGCTGTGGACTATCGGAAAGATTTGTTTCAGGTTCATGTTCAACTGTTTGCGGTGCTGATTGAAGTGGTTCAGAAATCGTAAGATTATTTGAAGTTGGTGTATCATTTTCCTTCATAACAGTTATTGTTTGCTCAGGATCATGATTTTCCGGAATAGAAGTAGGATTTATGCTGATATTAACATAAGCTGTAGCAGCATCAAGCAACGAGGTTAGGAGTTCATCATACGATCGAAATTTCTTTCTTCTTTCACGAATTTCACTCTGAACCCGATGGTATTCGTCCTCGTCATCAATATCAAGTGACTCGTTATACGCCTTTTGGATTTTCTTCAAAATATCACTCACATCAGCTTTCAGATCACTGAGGAAGGGAGTTAAGTTCTCCTTGGTTATAGGAGTGTATTTTTCAGAATTCTGCTTTATATCATAGCTTTCAATAAGATCACTTGAACAAGAATGAAGTTTCTGTATTAAACGAGCGCTATTCAAAGACAATAATAATTCATCGACATTAACTTTTTCAGAATAAATGAATGCAAGATATTCAGTTGTTCTTTGGGCATAGCCGTTAACAATGTTTTGAACAAAACTCAGAATATCGGCTTCAATGTCTTCCTCACTATGATTTTTAAGTTCAGAAGTAATTTTAACAATGAGTATAGGTCTTTCTGGATCAGGCTCTGATTTTACAATTTCAATAGAAAAACTGTATCTACCGCTATCTATTGCAGGAGCATATAATGATGCATATCCTTTAGGCAGATAACCAAGTTCTTTTCCGTCCTCTGTAAGTAAAAGAACAGCGTTATGGTCATGTGGATTGTCACTCTGATGTCTTAGTATAAAACCTTGCTGAAGAAACAGAGGATTATGGTTTACTGCTCGACCTTCATACTGTGTACCGACTATCTCTATAATTGCTTCTCTTTGTATTTCCATAATATTATTCATGTTATCAAACCTTTCGGTAAAATCGTTGTCCGAGTAACATATATATAAATTATTGTACCACAATTTCACCAAAAAATCAAGCAAAACAACTATTTTTCTCGCTCTTTTCACCGAGGAATATTATGCTTTGTATATACTGATTGTAAAAAAATAGAAAGCATTATCCTACAAATCAGAATAGAGCTTACAGTAACAATTTATAATAACTGTTTAACTTTGAATCCACTGGGGTCAAAGTTGATTAAATAATTCCAACATTATAACTTGTGCACATTTCACCAAAATCATCAAAGATACTCGAATAAATTCAGCAGAATACTTGACGTGAATAGCTGATATATGGTATAATGAGCGAAAGAAAAGTGTTTTTTTCGATATGATAATAATTCTAAGTGATAGGGGGATATTATGAATAACAACTTTGCGTGTGAAATCAAGCCTGATTTCTATTGTTCTCGATCAGAATCAATATTTGGCTCCTTATTTAAGGAATACGAACGTGTTATTTTTAGAAGCCTTATATCATCTTTTGGATTAGATTTATTTATAAAAGATCAGTATGGTGGTGATGTTGATACCATTCATAATGTGAGACAAATTGGTGATGGAAGTCCCATGACCTATAAAAATAGAAAAAATGATACTGCATATAAAAATCGTGGAGAATATAATCATAAAGACGTAGAGGGAACTGGTACTAATTTTCAGAGAATAAAGCATGATGCCCGAAAACTATATGGTGAGGACAATAACAATACTGTTCAAGATGCATACGAGGATAAGCCTCTCGGTTTTCTTGGAAAAAGTAAAGGTCATCCAACTGACAGAAGTGCTGAGTTAGACCATGTAATTTCAGCGAAAAGCATCCATGACGATAGAGGTAGAGTACTGTCAGGATTATCAACTGCTGAACTCGCAGATGTGGAAGATAACCTTCAATGGACAAATGAGCATTTGAATAAATCGATGGGTGCAGATGAAATCCCTGATTATATTGCAGCACACCCCGAACTTCCCGAAGACGTTAAAAAGAGAATGATGGATGCTTATAATCGTGCCAAAGCATCCTATGAAGATAAAATTAATAGAGCATATTATTTTGATTTTAGTAATCCAAAGTGCCGACAGTTTTATAAAGAAGCTTTCACTGCTGCAGGAAAACGCGGCATTCAAATGGGGCTTAGACAAGCATTAGGATTCTTATTGACCGAATTGTGGTTCTCGGTTAAAGCGCAAGTTGAAATTAGTGATGGAACATTCACTGGTGTTTTATCCGCCATAAAAACCGGTGTTTCTAATTGGTTTGAGAATTCTCGGCGTAATTACAGGGAAATCTTCACTAAATTCGGAGAAGGAGTAATTAGTGGCTTTATCTCTTCTCTGACCACCACACTTGTAAATACATTCCTAACTACATCGCAAAATACTGTAAAAATCATTCGTCAAGCATGGGCATCAATAGTTGAGTCTATCAATGTTTTGCTGTTTAATAGCAAGGAGAATTATTTGTGTGATCGAATGACGGCGGCAGCAAAAGTTCTTGCATCTGGTGCGAGTGCTATTATCGGAACGAGTGTACAGGAAAATGTAGAATTGAAGCTCGCCGAAATTGCACTCCCTTCTGATATCAAGTCAATTGCATCAACTTTCTGTGGCACGCTGGCAACGGGACTTCTAACAGTGTCGTTCTTGTTTTATATTGACAATGATCCATATAGGAAGTTTCTTGATTGCATATACGGTGCAACAACCGATGAGTTACGTCGACAAGGAGCTTTGTTTAAGGAGTACTGTGCTAAATTGCAGCAAATGGATTTGCACGAGTTCCTAAAAGCAACTGATTACGCATATTCGCTTTCTATACAATTACAGAGTGTAGGTAGCGATGCTGAGGTCAATCGCCTTCTGAAGAAAGCTCAAGCTGATCTTGAGTTAGATTTACCGTGGGGTACTGGCTCATTAAATGAGAAAATGAAAGATCGTTCGTGGGTATTAAAGTTTTAATAAGGAGATGATGCCATGTTAGTTTTGCCAACAATTATTATTGCACTGAGTAGTATTAGTGGCGCGGGCGGTATTGCTCTCTCAGCTAAAAGCTTAGTTGATTCAATGAACGCCGCTGCAACAAATAGGTTTACTCAGGAGCAGAATGAGAGAAATGTTCTTAGATTTCAGGCTGTTTCTGACAAGCTCAATTCTACATTAGAAGAACTGGGAAAACAGCGCATGGTCATCACAAAGAATTTCTCAGTATTTATTAAAGCCTTTGAGCGTATTCATAATAAACCTGAATTTACACGAGAGGAAAGCGTTGATTTTCCTGAGTTTGATTTCAATGAAATTAAAAATGTCTCTATTGTCGCTGCGGATTTTCTCGGTGCAACTGTTGGAGCTATAGGTGGATCGGCATTGGCAGCAGCCGCTACTAGCGGTACTACTGCGGCGGTAATGGCTTTAGGAACGGCATCGACAGGCACTAAAATTGCGGAGCTTTCTGGTGCCGCAGCTACCAAAGCAGCTTTAGCTGCACTCGGTGGAGGATCAATTGCCGCTGGCGGAGGAGGAATAGCACTTGGAACGCTTGTGCTTAATGTCGCCTCTCTTGGTGTAGGTGCACTCGTAGAAGGCATAGCAATGGCATATGCTGGTTCGGTAGCCCAAAAGCACGCTGACAAAGCAAAAGATGAAATGCAGAAGAATGAACTGATTATTAATGATGCGATATCTATGCAGCTCCAAATCAGCAAATCAGCGACAGATATGAAACGCGCATCTGTTGAACTGTGTAATAAGATATATAAACCTCTTGTTCTCAGAATGAAGGCGCTCGTTGATTCAAAATGTGATTGGAACACTTTTTCCGATGATGAAAAGATGTTAGTAGAGAACACTGTCTTGATTGTTCAGATACTGCACTATTTAAACAATACACCATTGTACAAGGTCACAAAACTCAAAAGTGATGGCGAGATTGAGGAAGTGGTTTCCAACTCTGATGAAGTAAAGTCAGCATTAAATAAAGCCAAAAGTGAAGCAATCAGATTGGAGGTATAGCGATGTCTAATAATTACAAAAAAGCTATTAAAGACAAGAGATTAGAAGCCGGTAAACTTATGACTGAAAAGCAAATTACCCAATGTAATGCTGCGATACATACTGCTTCGGTCGCAGCCGGTGCAAGTGGTGCGATTCCGATTCCCATTGCTGATGCAATTCCTATCAGTGCTGCACAAGTTACTATGGTTTTTGCACTTGGTAAGATTTTTGAACAGGAAATTTCAGATTCAGCTGCAAAAGGTGCTATTGCAGCAGCTGCTTCAACTTTTGTCGGAAGAAATCTTATTAAACTAATCCCAATTGCAGGATGGATTGTATCTGCAGGTGTTGCTGCTGGTGTGACTGAAGCTATTGGATGGACTATTGCAGTTGATATGGCAAAAAATCATCGAAATAAATATAAAAGTCAGAGAAATGCACAGGATGCAGCTGAAGCATGGGCTGAAGCAGAATCATATAAACAAGCACAAAGTGATTCTGATGACGAGGCAGAGGATTTTAGTGATTAATCACATATTGTAAAAGACTATAAAGAAAAATAGCACTCTCTCTAAGTTTATTTTATTTGACTCGGGAGAGTGCTATTTAATGATTTGGCAACTTTGACTCCACTGGCGTCAAAGTTGCTTATTCAAGCCCCTGGTGCTTGTTTTTTGCCTTATCCTTTGGCGCTTTAGGCTTCTGCATAGCTACACGCTTCGCTTCTTTACGCATCTTCGCTCTCTCAAAGTAACAGGTCTGCTCACGCTTCGGAGCATTCTTCTTTGCTTCGATAGCAGCCTGATTAAGCTCCTCGGTAAGAGTAGCAAGCCGTTCTTCTTTGCTTTCAAGCTCTGCCTGCTGAGGAAAAGGCTCTGCTACGATCTTCTGAGCTTCGGCAAAGTCGAGCCTGAGCTTTGCAAGGCTCTCTCTTACGTTCTCAATTCTGCCGTCTATGTTATAGAGTGCAGACTCAATACGGGGAATGTTTTGAACATTGAGCTTTGCTGTATGTGAAGCGGCACCTTTCAGGCAGGCTGTCAGTCCACCGCCGTTCATACTGCTGTTTAGAGTTGCGGAAAGCTCAAATCCCTGAAAACTACCGATTTTTGTAGGAGTATCAGCATATTTTATATTGCCGAGAGCCTCATTTAACGCTTTGCCTGCTTCTGTCTTATCAGTATATACCGTTTCTCCGATAGTGATACTGAATACAGGACGTTTTGTTTCGGAATCAATAGGGAGTTTGCGGAGAGCTTCACGGTCAGTGTGAAGGTCATCAAGGATAGCCATAAGCCTTTTTTCCTTTTCGGGAAAGTCCTTGATCTTATCCTCCATTTCATAAACCGTGTTCTTATGCTCTGCTGCGAGTACCCTCAGTTCCTTAACGTCATTTTCAAGCATCAGCTTTTCCTTTACTCTCTCATCGCCCGTACATAGAGCCTTGATTTCCGAGTAAGTGAGTGCCTGCTGGTCAACGTCCTCACACTTTCGGGCAGGAGTTTTGCTCGTCATGATCTGAGAGATAAACCTCTGCTTGTTCTCCAAAGTCTGATACGAATAAGCATCAAACGTACCTTTGGTGACATAGCGGAATATCTGCACTTTTTTGTTCTCGTTGCCCTGGCGGATAATTCTTCCAGCGCGTTGTTCCAGATCAGCCGGTCGCCAAGGAATATCGAGGTCATGGACAGCAATCAGCTTCTTCTGGACGTTAGTACCAGTACCCATTTTCGCTGTTGAACCGAGCAGTACACGGATTTCTCCGCTGCGGACTTTATCAAAGAGGTCAGCTTTCTGCTTTTCGGTTTTAGCATCGTGGATATATGCGATTTCTTCCGCAGGAATACCTTTAGCGATAAGTTTATCCCGAATATCGTCATAAACGCAGAAGTCGCATTCTTCTTCAAGGGATTCGACCTCAGCGATAGACTTCTTATCCTTAGCATCGTCGGCATCTTCACCGTCAACGGTTGTTTCCGCCGAGGATTTGTGTGGTACACCTAAATCACAGAAAATGATCTGAGTGAGCTTGTCCTCAGCCGTTTCAGCGTGGATACGGGCTACGTTCTCAACGCATTTATTCAGCTTTGTTTCTGGATTATCCTCAAATAACGGATCAATAAGACGAGGATCAAGTCCGAGTTTACGTCCGTCCGAGGTTATCTTGAGCATATTGTCTATCGTAGGATCTACGTTACCGCTGTTTATAGCATCAGCTCTGTCGGAAAGCTCCTGAACAAGCTCCTGCTGAAAAGGAGTAGCATCAACATTGACTACCTGATAATCGCAGTCAGGCACATCAAGTTTCAGCGTATCTGCTGTACGAATGTCAGCGACCTGCTTAAACATACTCATAAGTTCCGGCAGACCTGTGTAGTTTGCAATACGGGTACGCTCCTTGAAACCATTGCCTGCAGGTTTTAACTCCCAGTCGGTCTTTTGTTCACCGAACACCGCAACCCAGTTGTCGAAGTGCTGTAAGCCGTGATCGCTCAAAAAGTCGTATTCGAGGTATCGCATCATAGTGTGCAGCTCTGTAATGGAATTGCTCAGAGGTGTGCCTGTTGCGAAAATTACGCCCTTACCGTCAGTCTTTTCATCGAGATAACGGCATTTGAGGAAAAGGTCAAGAGCCTTTTGTGATGCGGAATTTGAAATTCCGGCTACATTCTGCAATTTTGTGCTTACGAACAAATTCTTGAACTCATGAGCCTCGTCAATGAAAAGCCTGTCCACACCGAGCTGTTCAAAGGTCAGGGTATTATCCTGATTGACCTTTTGCAGTTTATCAAGCTGTTTCTGCAAGCTCTTACGGCTGCGTTCCATAGCCTTGATCTGAAACTTTGAGCCTTCGCTCTTTTTAAGTTCTTCAATACCACGCAGAATATCATCGATCTGAGCCTGAATAGTCATAACCTGACGTTCCTTTGAAACAGGTATCATACCGAGCTGAGAGTGACCGATAATAACCGCATCATAGTTGCCCGTAGCGATCTTAGCGAATAGCTGCTGTCGGTTCGCTTTCTGAAAGTCCTTTTTGGTAGCGACAAGGATATTCGCACCCGGATAGAGTTTCTGAAAATCGTCACCGATCTGTTCAGTAAGATGATTCGGAACGGCAAACAGCGATTTTGTGCAAAGACCAAGCCTTTTGCTCTCCATCGCTGCCGCTATCATCTCATAGCTCTTGCCGGCACCAACGCAGTGAGCAAACAGCGTATTACCGCCGAACATAGCGTGTGCAATAGCGTTTTTCTGATGGTCATGGAGTTTAATATCCGTAGTCATCATAGGGAAAGCGAGTGCAGAACCGTCATACTCACGGGGACGGATACTGTTGAACAGCTCATTGTAACGCTCCACAATAGCTTCACGTCGAACGGAATCTTTGAAGATCCAAGCCTTGAAAGCCTTGCGAATATCTTCAGCCTTACGCTGTACTACACGGGTAGCATCAATATCCACCACACGTTTTTCCTTAGTATCACCTAAGCCGTCAGGTACTTCGATAGTCTTATAGATCTTCGGTTCTTGCAGGTTCATGATATGCTCTAAGATGTCATAAGCGTTCATCTTGTGAGAACCGTATTTCTGAGTTGCGAGTACCGACCTGTCGGAACTCTTGTTGCTGATATGAAAAGAGTTTGCAAGTGCCGAGTATTCCACGGTTATAAGTGCAGACTTGTTCCAACGTGCTGACGGACTGTCACTTCGCTGATATGCTGGTGTCTGCAACAGCTCATACATGAACTGTTCGTAATACTTAGGATCGAGCCAAGCGGCACCGATCTTTATATCAATATCTCCGGCTTTCAGCGGTTCTGGCATCGCTTTTTTAAGAGCAGATACATTGATATTGAAATCAGCATCATACTCAGCGACTTCCTCAGCTTCACGGAGTTTCTTGCGAATATCGCCCGAAAGGTACTCCGAAGCAGTCTGATAGCCATTTTCAGTATGGGGAACTTTGAATATCTCACCCGTAAGGTCGTGCTTCAGCTCGTCCTCAGAAAGACCTGTCAGACGGCTCATGTACTCAAAGTCCACTCTTGCTTTTTCAGCTACAGAGAGCGTAAGAGCTTCAATAGTTGCTCATTACTGCGTATGCGGTGTTCTTGAACACACGGCAGACTGATGAGCCTCTTTTCTTTCCCATTTCCTTAGCAGCCATTATGATACCCCTTTGTGTCAGAAACTGATTGTACGCCTCACCATTTCAGGGAGCTTGCTTCTGTTCAGTGAATAAACATCAGCGTTCTTTATGAGATAACCATTCTTTTTCAGACCTTCAAGGGTAGCCTTGATCTCATCGTATGAACTGCCGAGAAACATGGAGTGCATCTTTTCAGCTGTGCAGTTATCAGCTTCGGGATAGCTTGCCATCTTGGTGATGATAGCAGTTTCAGCAAAAGACAGGTCATTGCTGACCGGAATACAGATAGATTCAGTTACAGGCATAGGGAAGTCCTCCTTAAATGTACATAAATACAATAATTTCCTTGACAGCTCTATTTCACCGTGATATAATGGTAGAAAGTTCAAATACTGTAATTTGAACTCAAATAATGAGACGAAATATGTGTTTAGTGGCGAATATATTATGCCAAGCGGTGATCATTCACGTTGCATATAGTGGTGTTTCGGATTTACAGGTAAAAAAATAGCGTCCCTCATTTCTGAGGAACGCTTAACACAGTATTCAGTTTTGGGCATAAAAATAGCGTATAGCGCTCCTGACATTCATCATAGAGCGATATACGCCGATGTGTTGATTTCCATTTTTCTACCGTGGTGAACCTTGCTTGATTTCTACCACGTTTCTACCAACCTTTTCTTTCTACCAGCCTTGTTCTCGTTACCTTCTACCACACTTCTACCAAATCAACCTCTTTTTCATTTTTTGCATTTCCCGTGTTTTCGTATGTTTGTATTTTGAGAGCTTGTAAAGCCCCGAAAATAGGGAACAATCTGCTGTAAACTGCAAAGCTCTGCAACGATTTGCAAAGTTGCCTACAATTCTCAAAATCCGTTGGTGGCAACACCGTGCGGGTTCGACCCCCGCCATCGGCACTAACAGCGCCCCACAATTGCATTGTGGGGCTAAAATAATAAATAACAGAGAATAAATAAGAATGAATAAAGCGTTTCCGGCGCTGTTGTATTATTATTTCTTATTTATTCTTTTTTTCTTTATTCTTTCAAATTATTGATATTCTGTGCTTTTTGACGCTGCATGATTATGAACAAACTGTAAACTTTCATAGCCTTTCATGGACTTGAACAACGCGGCGTGCTATAATGTAAATGGTTATAATATTTGTTTTACGGGCTCGTAGCTCAGTTGGGAGAGCGCTGCGTTCGCAACGCAGAGGCCGAGGGTTCGATCCCCTTCGAGTCCACTCGCAGAATCCACCTCAGTTTTTCTGGGGTGTTTGTTTATTTCACAGTTTTTTGGGGCAATACTTTGATAGATTTATTCACAATTAATATGTTATAATGTAATCACTATATAAAAAAAGAGCTGACCATAAGGTCGGTACTGATATAGAAGTTTTGCCCCGAAGCATTTCAAAAGGCTTCGGGGCATTGTATTTTATACGTTTCCTAAGATAAATCAGAATTTAACTGTCACATAATCCTTTAATTCGTTGTTCTTGACTATCCTTTTCGCTTCTGGAAGAGTCAATTTCACATCAATGATGTATGGTATATTCCTGGTTTGCTCAACAAATTCACCTAAAGGAATTTCCAAAGAGAATGCTTTTCTGATTTTCATCAGTACACGTTTGTCAGTTATTTCTTTTTCAATGACAATCTGTGGTTTCTTATAGGCGTTGTCATCAGCCTCAACATAAATAAAGCAATCATTTTCCAAATAATAATTGATTGCATCGATCAGTTGATTAACAGTCGGCTTGCTTTTTTCCATAAGGTATTCTGTGATTACATCAACAATTATTTCATCTGTGACATAGGAATCCATATCATTTTGAACTGCAAAAGAAGGATAAACTTCTTCGTCGTCATCTGTAACTATAATACTGTCAGATATACAGCATTCAGTTGTTTTCTTTATTTTCTTGACGTCTTTATAATACACTGTCCATCCGTCATCAACTATTTCTCCATCATCGTTATAGACACTAAGTAATTCTTTTATCAGCTCTTCAAAAGTCAGTATTCTATCTTTAAGCATAATAGTAACTCCTCTAAATTCCGATCTATGTTAGTAACAATTATAGCATAACATCTCTGCACTGTCAATTAAAACGCCATAGTACTTCTGACTGAATATCAGAAATACTATGGCATAAAACTTCTATATCAGCGCAGCCGTTAAAGGTCAGCTCTTGATTTTTTATTCAGCGAAATCCACTTACGGTTCCCGAAATCTCCTTCGCTTACGCTAGGACATTTCGACCGTTGCGCAATAATTTCCTCGCTGTATCTGCCGCTCTTAACGCCAGCAGGGGGCTCCCAGCCGCTTCGGAAATTATTCCCACTCCACAGTTCCAGGGGGCTTTGAAGTGATATCATACACTACTCTGTTGATGTGCTCGACCTCGTTGCAGAGGCGGTTTGAGACCTTAGCCAGCACATCGTAAGGTATCCTTGCCCAGTCGGCTGTCATGAAATCGTCGGTAGTTACAGCGCGGATAGCGATAAGGTGGTCGTATGTACGGTGGTCGCCCATAACGCCAACTGTGCGGACATCGGGAAGAACCGCAAAGAACTGCTTGAGTTCGCTTTCGATACCGCTCTTGCGTATCTCGTCACGGAAGACCGCGTCTGCTTCCTGTAAGATCTTTATCTTTTCCTCGGTTATCTCGCCGATTATACGAACTCCAAGACCCGGACCGGGGAACGGCTGACGCCATACAAGGTCATGAGGTATGCCAAGCTTTTCGCCGACTGCTCTTACCTCGTCCTTGAAGAGGTCGCCGAGAGGCTCGATAGTGCCTGCGAACTTGATATCATCGGGCATTTTTACCATATTGTGGTGAGTCTTGATAACAGCAGTGCTGCCGTGACCTGCCTGATTGCCTCTGCCCGACTCGATACGGTCAGGGTAGATAGTTCCCTGTGCGAAGAAGCCGTCTGTGCCCTGCTCTCTTATCTTATCCCAGAAAACGTTGTAGAACTCGGTACCGATTATCTTACGCTTCTGCTCGGGATCTGTAACGCCCTTGAGAGCAGCAAGGAACTTGTCCTTGCAGTTTACGCGGACAAAGTTCATATCAAAGAGCTTAGTGAAGGTCTCCTCGACGAAGTCGCCCTCGTCCTTGCGCATGAGTCCCTGATCTACGAAAACGCAGGTGAGCTGCTTGCCTACTGCGCGGCTGAGAAGTCCTGCTGCTACTGATGAGTCAACGCCGCCCGACAGACCGAGGATAACCTTCTTGTCGCCTATCTGCTCGCGGAGCTTCTTGACTGTATTCTCGATAAAGTCGTCCATTACCCAGTCGCCTGTGCAGCCGCATACATTGTAAAGGAAGTTATGGAGTATCTGCTTGCCGTATTCGCTGTGAGTTACCTCGGGGTGGAACTGTACAGCATAGAGCTTCTTATCGGGAGCCTCAAAAGCAGCACATGGACAGTCCGCAGACTTGGCAGTAACGCTGAAGCCCTCGGGAAGCTGGCTTACAAAGTCTGTATGGCTCATCCATACGACGCTCTTTTCGGGAACATCGCGGAAGATAAGGCTGTCGCTGTTCTGTGATATCTCGATCTTGCCGTACTCGCTCTTTTCGCAGCTCTCCACCTTGCCGCCGAGAGTATAAGCCATGAGCTGGCAGCCGTAGCATATACCGAGGATAGGCACGCCTATCTCAAATATCTCCTTGGAGATATGGGGCGAGCTCGGATCGTATACGCTGTTAGGACCGCCTGTGAAGATGATAGCGGTAGGATTCAGCGCTTTAAGCTCACTGATAGGAGTGTCAAATCTCTTGATCTCGCAGTAAACGCCGCACTCACGGACTCTTCGTGCAATGAGCTGGTTGTACTGACCGCCGAAATCGAGAACGATACAAAGCTGGTTAGACATAAGTCCCTCCTTAACTTCCGCTTTACGGCAGCGGACGCCGTATTTTGTTTATGTAGGGGGCGATGCCCACATAGCCCCGTTCAAGTATAATATAAATCAAAACGGGCGGATGTAGGCATCCGCCCCTACACAAAACATTTTCGGAACGACGAGGGCGGCGTTCCCTACATTTTCTACTTATTAATTATGACACATTTCAAAGAAAATTTCAAGTCCCAAGGACGCTTTTTTGCCGCAAAAAAAGCTGTACTTCCAATTATAGTAAAATTCAATAAAAAAATAATATCTGCCTATTGAATTTACTTACACTTTGTGGTATAATATATTTATATAGTTTCAGAAGGAGTTTCAATATGTCCGCAAAAGAAGAATTTATCACCATATATAAGCAAAACATCAAGCGCGAGGGCGCCGACAAGCTTTTAGAGTTCCTCGAAAAGAGCGACTTCTTCACAGCTCCAAGCAGTACCCGTTTCCACGGCTCATATGAGGGCGGTCTCGTTCAGCACAGCCTCAACGTCTATCACTGCCTCAAGGACTACCTCTCACGTCCCCGCACTAAAGAGCTATACGGCATGGACTACTCCGAGGAGACGATCGCTATCGTTGCTCTGCTCCATGATGTATGCAAGGTGAACTTCTACACTGTGGAAATGCGCAACAAGAAAAACGACGCAACGGGACAATGGGAGAAGGTCCCGTACTATGCTATAAACGACACTCTCCCCTACGGACACGGCGAAAAGTCCGTATACATACTCTCGGGCTACTTCTACGGCGAGAACAGGCTCACCCGTGAAGAAGCCTTTGCAATAAGGTATCATATGGGTTTTTCATATGGTGGAACGGAAGAAAGAAACTCCATCGGCAGGGCACTTGAAATGTACCCACTCGCTCTGGCACTGAACGTGGCCGATATGGAGGCGTCCTACTATATGGAAGGCTCAGAAAAATAAATAAATGTAAGGAGTTTTTTATTATGAACTGGTACGATAACGCCATTATCTATCACATCTACCCTCTTGGCTTCTGCGGTGCGCCGAAGTTCAACGACGGGAGCGAGGATGTGACCTACAGACTTGATAAGGTGCTGGACTGGATACCTCACCTGAAGGAAATGAATGTGGACGCTGTTTACTTCGGACCTGTTTTCGAGTCCGTTGAGCACGGCTATGATACCATAGACTATAAGAAAATAGACCGACGTCTTGGTGATAACAACTCTTTCCGCTTTATCTGCGACAGGCTCCACGAAAACGGTATCCGCGTCATTCTTGACGGCGTGTTCAACCACGTAGGCAGAAGATTCCCGCAGTTCATGGACGTTCAGGAAAAGGGACAGGGCTCTGAGTACTGCGGCTGGTTCCAGAATCTCAACTTCGGCGGACCAAGCCCCTACGGAGATCCGTTCTGGTATGAGGGCTGGAACGGTCACTACAACCTCGTTAAGCTCAATTTACGCAATGTAGGCGTCTGCGACCATATCATCGACGCCATAAACTACTGGATAGAGTCCTTCAACATCGACGGCATACGCTTTGACGCCGCAGACTGCATAGACTTCGACTTCTTCAAGAGGATAAGAAGCTTCTGCAAGGGCAAGAAGCCTGATTTCTGGCTCATGGGCGAGATAATCCACGGCGACTACAACCGCTGGGCTAACCCCGAGATGCTGGACAGCGTTACCAACTACGAATGCTACAAGGGACTGTGGTCATCACACAATGATAAAAACTACTTCGAGATAGATTACTCAATCAACAGACAGTCAGGCGCTAACGGCGGTATCTACCGCAACCTTGACCTTTACAACTTCGTGGACAACCATGACGTAAATCGTCTGGCAAGCACTCTCCACAACAACGCTCACCTGCCGCTGGTATACACTCTCATGTACACCATGCCCGGTATACCGTCTATCTACTACGGCAGTGAGTACGGCATCGAGGGACGCAAGGAGAACAACTCCGACGACGCTCTCCGCCCGTGTCTCCATTTACAGGATATGGAACGCGAAAATGTTTCCCTCTATCACCACATCGTAAAGCTCGGTCGGATATACCGCGCATACCCTGCCCTCAGAACAGGCAGCTATGAGCGCATTATGATAACCAATCAGCAGCTCCTCTTCAAGAAGATACAGGGCGAGCAGACTGTATACGTAGCGCTCAACCTCGGCGATTACGAGTTCGACCTCAATTTCCAGACTCACATGAACGGTCTTGTGGACGTATTTACGGCAACTCCTATACAGGTTGAGAACGGCAATGCATTTGTGCGCATGGCTCCGTATTCTGCAATGATAATCGTTGCGGACGATATCGTGAACAACGAACCCGAGGAAGCAGTCATTGTTGAGGACAAGGACACCGAGATAGTTGTAGGCGCTAAATACCGCCACTTCAAGGGCAACGAGTATGAGCTTCTTGCAGTTGCACGTCATACCGAGACCATGGAGGAGCTTGTGATATACAAGTCCCTCAAGGACGGCGAGGTGTGGGCCAGACCCAAGTCAATGTTCATCGGGAAAGCAGGAGAAGAAAGAAGATTCACTAAAATAGACTGAATATGATTCAAGCCCCGAAGCTAAGCTTCGGGGCTTTTTCGCTGCAATCAGAAATCTGATCTGTAGGGGCTGATGCCCACATCAGCCCGACAAATTTTTGTAAAACCAACGGGGCGATGTAGGCATCGCCCCCTGCACATTGTAATTATAACGGGCGAGCAAAACTCGCCCCTACAAGCAAAACGGGCTGCCAAAGGCAGCCCTGCTAATTACTAATCACTATTCACTAAAAACTCAATTCACATCCACTCGCGCTCGTGAATGTCCTTGAACTCAGCCCTTGCCATGAGAATTGCAACTGCTGCCGAAAGAAGATCGGCGATAGGACCTGCAAAGGTAACTCCGTCTATCTGGAAGAACATCGGCAGAACGACTAACAGCGGAATGAAGAAAAGTATCTGTCTTGTCAGCGACAGGAATACGCCCTTTACAGGCTTTCCTATGGACGTGAAGAACGTGGATACTATAGGCTGTAAGCAGTTCAGCCATGTAAAGAACAGGCATATTCTCAGGAACTTTGAACCGAACTCGTAATAGCCCTCGCTGGCATTATTATTTGCGAAGAATCCCAGTATCTGTCTCGGGAACAGCTGGAAGCATACAAAGGCTGCCAGCGAAATGGCCGCGCCTGTCTTGACAGCCATCCAGAACGCACTTTTAACGCGGTCATACTTCTGGGCACCGTAATTGAAGCTCTCTATAGGCTGAGTACCCTGCGCAAGTCCTATGACAATGGAGAACACTATCATATTGACCTTCATGACGATACTTGCAACCGCTATAGGATCTTCAGATCCGTACTTTGACATTCCTCCGTAGTATTTCAGCGAGTTGTTGAGAACTATCTGAACTACGGTGATAGCAAGCTGATTGAAGCAGGAAGCCATACCGATAGAGCAGATACGGCTTACCACCTTGAATGACGGTATAAGGTGTGAACCGAAAAGGAATACCGTCTTGAAGTTGAAGCAGTAGATAACTACGATAAGAGCAGATACCACCTGTGCGATGACTGTTGCAATAGCCGCGCCCTTCATTCCCCAGCCGAGACCGAGAACGAATATGGCGTCAAGGATAGTATTTACTACAGCTCCCGAAATATTGCATATCATAGTCACCTTTGGACTTCCGTCCGCACGGACGATATGTCCGCCGCCCGTACCGAGTATCAGGAACGGGAATCCCAATGCGGTATACCTTACGTATTCCTTTGCATAAGGCAGTATCGCAGGCGAAGCTCCGAAGCATTTCAGGAGCGGCGTCAGGAATATCAGCGTAACAGCCGAGATTATAACTCCGAGAATGACCAGCATGGAAAGCGCATTTCCCGCAAAATACGGAGCTTTCTTCTTATCGCCCATACCGAGGGTAAGATTGAAGCACGAAGCTCCGCCGATACCGAACAGCAGTGCGACTGCCATGCAGGCAGTTGAAAACGGGAACGCGATACCTGTTGCCGCATTTCCCAGAGGACCGATTGCATTGCCTATAAACAACTGGTCGACGATGTTGTAAAGTGCGCTTACCAGCATACCTATAATACTTGGTATAGCGAACTTCATCATAAGGGAGCCTACAGGAAGGAATCCGAGAGGATTGCCCATACCCTCTGGCGAACCTCCTGCACCCTGCGGCGGACCTCCGACTCCCTCGGACGGTGCTCCTGCTCCGCGGGGAGGTCCTCCGACACCCGGAGGAGGACCTCCTATGCCTTGCGGCGGTCCTCCTGCTTTTGAAGCCATTCCCCCATAAATTCTCTCATTCATATAACAACCTTCTTTTCTCTAAAACATCAAATACCTATTAATTATACAACATTTTCAGGCAAAAAATCAATAGAAAGACTGAACAGAAAAGCCAAATCCAAATCATTACTTTATGTTAAAGATGATGTAATTTAAACATATTGGATAACGATTTCTCCTTGACACTATTGCCAGTATGTGGTAAAATTAACTATGTGAGCCTTTTTCACGGCTCAAGAGGAGTTGTTTTAATGAAAATAATACTTGCATCTGCTTCGCCGAGACGGCGCGAGCTGATGAGATACATAACCGAGGATTTCGAGGCGGTCTCTACGGACTGCGACGAGACTCTCCCCGAGAAGATAGAGCCCACAGCGGCTTCGGAGTACCTTGCGGTGCTGAAGGCAAAGGCGGCTTCGGAGAAATACCCAGACTGCATTGTTATCGGCTGCGACACCACGGTCATCTGCGGCAGCGAAATTCTTGGCAAGCCCCGTGACAGAGCCCAGTGTATCGCGGATATATCAAAGCTCTCGGGACGCACACATCAGGTAGTGACAGGCTGCTGCATTATAAAAGCAGGCAAGGTCAGCTCCTTTTCCGAGGTGACAGACGTTACGTTCAGAAAGCTGACAGATACCGAAATAGAGGCTTATGCCGACACCGACGAGCCCTACGACAAGGCAGGGGGCTACGGCATACAGGGACTGGGCTCCGCCCTTATCTCCCACATCGACGGAGACTTCTTCAACGTGGTGGGACTGCCCGTGGGACGGCTCTTTAATAAAATTAAAGAAGTTGAGAGTTGAGAGTTATAATGCCGCCTTAGGCTGACTTATTAAAATAATATGAGCGAAGCGAACACCTTAACTCTCAACTCTAAACTCTTAACTTTCTGGACGCCGAGGACGGCGTCCCCTACAATCTTAGCTCTTAGTTCTTAGCTCTAAGTTCTAAATAATAATAAAGGAGTATTTACCATGAACTCAACCGCATTTCATTCTGCTGACATTCTTATCCCCAAGGGCTGCGATATGCACAAGTGGTCCGTTATCGCCTGCGACCAGTACACCAGCGAGCCCGAGTACTGGGACGAGGTAAGCACTACAGTCGGCAGCGCTCCCTCAACGCTGAACCTTATCCTCCCCGAGCTCTACCTCGAGCAGGACGGCGTTGCACAGCGCATTGACAATATCCACACTGCTATGGACAAGTACCTTGCTGACGGTATCTTCACCGAGTACAAGGACGCTATGGTATACGTTGAGCGCACTCAGAGCAACGGCATTCTCCGTCAGGGTATCGTGGGCGCTATTGACCTTGAAAAGTACGATTTCTCAAAGGGCAGCACATCAGAGGTAAGAGCTACCGAGGCTACCGTTATCGAGCGTATCCCTCCCCGTATCAAGGTAAGACAGGGCGCACCGCTGGAGCTTCCCCACATTATGATACTTATCGACGATCCCGACAATACAGTTATCGAGCCACTTGCAAAGACTGTTTCCGACGACAGCAAGCTCTATGATTTCGAGCTCATGCAGAACGGCGGCAGCATAAAGGGCTGGCTGGTTGACAAGTCCGCTCAGGAGGCTATCGACAAGGCTCTCTGCGCACTTGCCGATCCCGATACATTCTGCAAGAAATACGGCCTCAGCAATACTCCAGTTCTCCTCTATGCTATGGGCGACGGAAATCACTCCCTTGCTACAGCTAAGGAGTTCTACGAGCAGCTGAAAAAGGCTGCCCCCGATAAGGACTTCTCAAATCACCCTGCACGTTATGCACTGGCTGAGATAGTTAACCTCCACAGCGAAGCTCTCAAATTCGAGGCTATCCACCGCCTTGTATACGACGTGGACTGCGACAAGCTCATAAACGAGCTCACAGCCGCACTGGAGCTCTCCGAGACTAAGGTATCCGACCAGTACGTTATCTGCTCATGCAAGGGCACTGAGAAGAAACTCTACATAAACAAGAAGTCCTCAAATCTGTCCGTTGGTTCGCTCCAGAACTTCCTTGACAGCTATATCAAGGCAAACGGCGGCAAGATAGACTATATCCACGGCGCTGACACAGTAAAGTCACTGGCTGAAAAGCACAACGGTATCGCATTCATTCTCCCCGATATGGACAAGTCACAGCTCTTCCCCACCGTTATCAAGGACGGCGCTCTCCCCAGAAAGACATTCTCCATGGGACACGCCGAGGACAAGAGATTCTACATCGAGGCACGTAAAATTACAAAGTAATCAGTAAGGGCGGATTCATATCCGCCCTTTTTAATTCGGAATACGTAATGTATTGTAGGGGGCGACGCCCACATCGCCCCCTATGAATTCTCAAAAATTACACGGGCTGATGTGGGCATCAGCCCCTACAATCTAAATCCTGAAACTTTTGTGCAAAAACTATTGCTTTTTTGTCATTTGTGTGTTATAATGTAGTTTGGATATGCATTATCGACGCACAGTCCGAGCTGTGTATCGATATATTGGGGGGCAAACATAATTTAATGGACAGAAAACCAATACGACATGATTTTTTCAGGTACATATTGGCGAATGTCATCAGCTCTTTAGGTGTATCGGTATATATTCTTATCGATACTTTTTTTATTTCAAGGGGAATGGGTTCCGAAGGACTTACCGCTCTTAATCTGTCTCTGCCCGTCTTTAATTTCATCAACGGCTTCGGCCTTATGCTTGGAATCGGCGGCGGCAGCAAGTTCTCAATGCTTTACTGCCGAACGGAGAGAAAAGAGACAGACGCTATCTACACCAGCGCATTTGCCGCTATACTGGCAATCGGGCTGCTGTTTGAGATACTGGGTATCTTCTTCTCAAAACAGGTGACGCACCTCCTCGGTGCGGACGCAAGTATCTTCCATATGTCGCAAAGCTACATAAAAACTATACTGCTGTTCTCACCTGCTTTCCTTATGAATAACCTCATGGCTTGCTTCATGCGCAACGACAGCGCTCCGCGGCTCGCCATGCTTGGTATGCTGAGCGGCAGTCTCGTCAATGTCATACTTGACTACGTTTTTATTTTCAGATTCGATATGGGAATGAGGGGAGCTGCTCTTGCTACCTGTATTTCGCCATTCATCAGCATGGGAGTAATGAGCATACACTTCATTACGGGCTGGAACGCATTTAGTCTGCGGCTCATGGTCCCGTCGCTGAGCACCATAAAGGAGATAGTCTCGCTGGGACTTCACTCCTTCTTCTCCGAGGTCTCAGGCGGTATCGTGATAATGATATTCAACTTCGTTATCTACCGCATATCGGGCAATACAGGCATAGCCGCCTATGGTGTAATCGCTAATATCGCCATAATTTTCACGGCTATATACGCAGGTATCGCCAGCGGTATACAGCCGCTGATGTGCCGCTATCACGGGCGCAGCGACACCTCCGCTATAAGATATGTACTGCGGCTTGCACTGAGAACAGCGGTGATATTCTCTGTTTTTGCATATACTGCCGTATTCTTTGGCACATCGTATATAGTGGGAGTATTCAACAGCAGCGGCAGCTCAATGCTGAAAAGCATAGCAGAAACAGGACTCCGAGAGTACTTCCTGTTCATGCCGTTCATGGGCGCAAATACCATACTTTCGGTCTATTTCACATCTAAGGAAATGCCGAAGCAGGCACAGCTCATATCGCTTATGCGCGGAACTATCCTCATAATACCTCTTGCTTTCATAGCCTATGTGCTCAGAAGCATGTCGGGAGTATGGCTGACTGTTCCCATTGCCGAGATAATAACCACCTTAGTAGGCATGAGCATACTTTTGATACACAACAGAAAAACATGGACAGAGTCACTGACTCCCATACCTACAAGATAAAAAGCAGTATCTTAACCATAACACTTATATAGAAGTTTATAGTTATTTATCGGGGGAAACCTTTCTGAGGAAAGGTTCTCCCCCGAACCCCTTTCCAAAGACTTTTAGCTGATTTTTTCTATAAAAGAGCCCCTCTGTAGTTTTTACAAAGGGGCAAGTTTATTTTTGGGGCTCTTTTATAGAAAAAATGAAATAATGGTCTTGAAACAGATACGAGAAAAGCCCTTCTCAAAAGGGCTCTCTCAATAATAATTATAAAACCACTGTATAAGCACTATGGTTAAGATACTGCTTTTTATAATATCTGCTCGGGCTGTCCCATAGGAGGCATGATGAATGCCTTTGCGTCCTCCAGGTGGAATGTCTTCATTTTATAGCCTGTTTTCTCGTTGTATATCTCCCTGAGAACAGGACTTGTCTCGAACATTGCGTCCTCATACTTCTTATCGGTATCGAAGACTATCTTTCCTGTGTAGCGAAGCCATACTCCGTCGGGCTTGCAGGCTACTATCTCGGTGAGAGGATTTGCCAGCATCTGTTTGTAGACTGCCTTGAAGTCTCCCACAGCGAAATGTACCACGCCGTCTACCTCAACGTGTGCTCCGAAAGGTCTCAGCTTTGGCTGTGCTCCGTCGTTTGTGGCAACATAGAAAATGCCTGCTTCTGTTAAAAAATCGTTTAATCTGCTCATATTGGATCGACCTCCTTTTAAAATTTATTCTGAGCCGTTTATATCATTCCTCGAACAGCGGCGTTGAGAAATATCTCTCCGCAGTATCGGGAAGAATGGTCACTACAGTTTTGCCCTCGCCCAGCTTTTCAGCCAGCTTGAGAGCCGCGGCAACATTAGTACCGCTTGATATACCGCACATTATACCCTCCTTGGAAGCTAAATCCTTTGCGGTCTGGATAGCCTCCTCATCGGTTACGATGTAGATATCATCGTAGATTTTCTGATTGAGGATATCGGGGATTATGCCGTCGCCTATTCCCATTTGCAGGTGAGTTCCGATGTTTCCGCCTGCAAGGATAGCGGCATTTTCGGGCTCTACAGCCCATATCACCATATCGGGATACTGAGCCTTTAAAGCTTCCCCTATGCCTGTGATAGTTCCGCCTGTGCCGATACCCGAGCAGAAGCCGTCTATCTTGACTGCTGTCTCTTCAAGTATCTCCAGCGCTGTGTGGTACTTGTGAGCACCGATATTGTTCACATTTGCGAACTGCTGAGGTACGAACACGTTCTCGTCCTCCTCAGCCATTTTCAGAGCCGTATCGAGACAGGTCTGAATACACTTGCCTATATCGCCGTCATCGTGGATAAGTATGACCTCTGCACCGTAATGGTTCACCAGCTTGCGGCGCTCCTCGCTTACGGAGTCAGGCATGATGATTATAGTTTTGTAGCCTTTTACAGCTCCCACAAGAGCAAGACCGATACCCTGATTGCCGCTGGTAGGCTCCACGATTATAGTCCCCTCGTGTATTTTGCCCTCCTTTTCGGCATGGCGTATCATGTTGTAGGCTGTACGTGTTTTGATAGAACCGCCCACGTTGAGTCCCTCGAACTTAACGTAAACGTCTGCGTTTCCATTTTTGTTCATTCGGTTAAGCTTTATCATGGGAGTATGTCCCATAGCCTCCAGAATGTTGTTGTATACCATTAATAAACTACCCCTTAGTTTTTTCAGTTCCGATTGATTAGTGCTTAGTTATCATAACTAAGAACCAAGAACTAAGAACTGAGAAATATTATGTTTGAAAATACTGTCTTTATGCCGTGTAGGGGCGACGTCCCGCCGCCCGTTAAAAATCAACATTTAATACGGGGCGATGTGGGCATCGCCCCCTACAGATATCATTCTTCCGCAGAAGCGAACTGGCTTTCGTGACGGGTGAAGAAGTCCGTTCTCGGAGGCAGGAACTTCAGCTTGTGGTCGTTTCCTGTGAAGAATGTCAGCGGCTCCAGAATAGTATCCCATGACCAGATACGCTCGTCGACTTCAAGATACTCGCGGAGCTTCTCTGTACCGAACGGAGCCATCGGGTGAAGCAGTACGCCTGTTATCCTTATCATGTAGAACAGGTTTGCAAGAGCCTGCCTGAGAGCTTCCTTGTCGGGATATTCGCCTGTGAGAGCCTTTGCCATGTACTTGCTGCCGTTGCGGATATAGCTGTCAAGCACATATGTGCACTGGTGGAATGCGAACTTTGACATATGTCTCTCATATTCGAGAACTGCCTTCTTTGCGTCCTCAACGAACTTCTCCTCGGGAGCGTTGTTTGGCATAACGCCGTCAAGCTCCTTCTGTGCGGTATAGAAAGCTGTTCTTATCATGCGGTTGAAAACATTGGACAGGAGCAGACCGTCCTTAACAACGGGATCTGCGTCCTCGGGCTTAGCGTCTGGATTATATGGCTTGGGCATAAAGCTTACGGAGCGCTGTCCCAGACCAAGTCCCAGCCAGTGCATACGGAGCTGCTCTGGTGTGTAATGGTTCAGCAGGTCGTCAGCCATTGGCGGCTTTACTGCGCCTGAGCTTGAAGCCTTCTTGTCGAGGAATAAAATGTGGTGGTTAGCCACGATAACAGGGAGCTGCAGCTCTCCGTCGGCAGGTGAAGCAGTCTTTGTTTCGCTCTCCTGCTGTGCCATCCACATTGCAGGCTCGGCGATTCCGTAGAAGTAGATATTGTCCTGACCGATGAACTGATAAACGGTAGAATCCTTGCTGCACCAGTAGTCCTTCCACTCGGCTGTATCATGACCGATAGACTCCAGATATGTCTCAGTGAAAGAGATAGGAGCCCACAGCGACTCAGGCCATACCCATACGGTAAGTCCTTCAACGCCGTCCATAACAGGTGCAGGAACGCCCCACTCGATGTTACCTGTGAGACGGAAAGGCACAAGCGTCTTTCCTGTTCTGTAGCGGATACCGTTCTCGGTAAGAACACGGCAGGCTTCGTCACAGTCGGAAAGCTTGTCGAACTCGATAGTAAAGGAGGGCTTCTTTGGCTCTTCGAGGTAGTTATGCTCAGGCATAGAAGCCTTTATGCTCATGTACTTTTCCTCGAACTCACGCTTTATGTAGATGACGGGCTTTTTAAGGAACTCGTCGATAGTTTTCCATACAACAGGACGGATATCTTTGCGCTTTTTCAGCTCCTCAACCCAGTCCTTCATTAGCTGCTCGTAATCGCGGAGCTTGAAATACCAGTTGGTAACGGGCTTCATAGTAGGAGTCTCGCCTGTGAGGGTGCTGACAGGATTGATGAGGTTCTCAGGCATATACTGATGTCCCATGTCACACTCGTCTGCGTAGCCTTTTTCGGAAGTACAGCCGTCTACAGGGCACTTTCCGATTACCTGTCTGCCGTTGAGGAAGCATCCTGCCTTCTCGTCAAAGAACTGCATTGTAGTTATCTGGCTCAGCTGTCCCTTTTTGTGGAGTGAGCTGATGAAACGGTCTGTTACGGAAGCGTGTATCTCCTTGGAGCGTCCGAGACCTGAAGCCGCAAAAAGGTTGGGAGAAATACCGTAAGCGTCAAGAGTCTCTTTCTGCTTGTCGTGGTTTTTCTGTACAAAGTCCTCAAGTGAGCCCTCAAACTCGCCGTTCTTGACCTTTACACGCCAGCCCTCTGCGATAGGAGAGCCATAGCAGTCCGTACCGCCTACAAATATAACATTGTCCTTGCCTATACGGTCACGCATGAAGCGTGCAAATGTGTCGGCGAAAACGAACATTCCGCCTACATGACCAAAATGGAGCTCCTTGTTGCCGTATGGCATACCGCCTGTAACAATACATCTTTTCGGGAACACAGGACGGGGTATCTCAAAATTCTTTTTTTCTTTATTGTCTGACATTTTATTTTCCTCTTTTCATATTGACATGAAAAAATGTATCTGATATAATAATTTTGAAAGCAGAAATGCTATCAGAGATGAGGGAACCTCCGCTATACTGCGCAGAGGCACTCCCTCATCTTTTTTTGTAGGGGAGCCCGCCCTCGGGCTCCCGTCAAAATTAATATGTGCTCCATGCGGGAGGGCGAGGGCGCCCTCCCCTACACATGGATTTGATATATTTGCATTGTAACCTGCGGACGACCAATGGTCGTCCCTACAGTGTGTCATGTATAATTTTTGTGTAATTGACAGGGCGATGTGGGCATCGCACTCTACAGATCATCATTTATAATTCGTGAGTTATTGGCAGGCGAACACTGTTCGCCCCTACAAAACTAACGGCTTTTCAGGCAAAAGCCTGAAGGCGCTTGCGTGTTATCTCCTCACCGAGAACGTGGCTTACTTCCCAGATATCAGGAGCGTTTGCGTGTCCTGTGAGAGCTATTCTCAGCATATTTGTGATGTGGACTATACTTCCCTTGAACTGCTCGGGATTCTTCTTGTAGTCCTTTGGCTTTACTGCAAATCCCATTTCCTCGGTGATAGCCTTTACCTTGTCGAACCATGCCGCACTGTCATCGCTGTGGTCGTAGGACGCAAGGTACTTTCCGAAGAATTCCTTTACTGTAGCCTCGTCGCACTCCTCGGGCATAGCGTCTGTGACCTTGAATGTCTCGTCATAGTAGAAGCTCATAAAGTCGCAAGCCTGCTTCCATGTTTCAATGTCACGTCTTGGCTTTGCACCGCCTCTGCCAACGTTAAGAGCGGCAAGAGTTCTCTCTGGATACTTGTTTATAAGGTCAGCGAAGTCCTTGTCGTACTCATTGCACCATTCAAGCCAGCCGTCATAGACCTGCTGTGCAGGCATACGGCAGATAACGTTCTTGGAAATATCACGGAGCTTGTCAAGGTCAACGAGAGCGCCCGAAACGGACATCTTCTCCAGTGTATACGGGAAATCATGGTAATCAGCTTCGGGATTGGCGATTCGCCATTCCTCATAGTTGGAGTTGAGCAGAGTAAGGAGGAACTCCCAGATAGCGTCCCTGCTGATGCCCTCCTGCTGATAGTAGGACAGAGCCAGCTCGGGGTCCTTACGCTTGGAGAGCTTACGTTTGCCCTTTGTCTCCTCGTCAATCTTCATAAGTGTAGCTGTGTGGCAGTAGATAGGCTGCTTCCAGCCGAGAGTATTGAAGAGCTCAACGTGCATGGGAAGTGATGATATCCACTCCTCGCCGCGGATAACGTGTGTTGAGCGCATGAAGTGGTCATCGATAACGTGTGCAAAGTGGTATGTGGGGATACCGTCGCTCTTGAGGAGCACGAAATCCATATTGTTTCTCGGCATTTCAAGCTTTCCGCGGATAGCGTCCTCAACGGCGATAGTCTCGCCTGTCTCCTGACCTCTGAAACGGAGCACCCACTCCTTGCCTGCCTCGATATTAGCCTTTATCTCGTCGAGAGTAAGGTCGCGGCACTTTGCATACTTACCGTAAACTCCGGGATTCTCCTTGTTTGCAGTCTGCTGCTCACGGACAGCCTCTATCTCCTCGGCAGTCATGAAGCAGGGATAAGCAAGTCCCTGTTCTGTAAGGAGCTTTGCAAATACGTGATAGATGTCCTTACGCTGTCTCTGACGGTAGGGACCGTATTTGCCGTTGTCGCCCTCGGCTGTAGCTCCCTCGTCGAAGTGTACGCCGAAGTAGTCCATAGCGTTGATGACAGTCTCAACAGCGCCCTCCACCTCGCGCTTGTTATCGGTATCCTCTATTCTAAGATAGAAAACGCCCTGTGACTGGTGAGCGATACGCTCGCCGATTATAGCGTTGTAGAGGTTGCCCAGATGTACGAAGCCTGTGGGACTTGGTCCTATACGGGTAACGTTAGCTCCTGCTGGGAGCTGTCTCTCGGGGAAACGAGCCTCGATGTCCTCGGGAGTCGCCGTAACATCGGGAAAAAGGTAGTCTGCAAGTGCTTTATAGTCCATAGTATCAATCCTTTGTAAATATTACGTCCGCCTGCTGACAGACACATTTAATTTATTATATCATATTTTCTTCATAAAGTCAAATGCGGATAAGCCTTTATCTATTAGTCGTTAGTGATTAGTGCATAGTGCAAAGATCAACAGATAAAAAGCTCCCCTCATAACCATGATACTCATATAGAAGTTTTATAATTATTATTGAGAGAACCCCTTTTGAAAAAGGGGCTTCTCTCAAACTCTCTCCCTAAAACTTTCGTTTTGTTTTTTCTCAGATAGGGCGCTCCTGCATTTTGCAGGACTTTTTTATTTTATGAAGCGCCCTATCTGAGAAAAAACCAGATAAAAGTCTTTGGAAAGGGGTATGGGGGAAACCTTTCCTCAGAAAGGTTTCCCCCATAATTAACTATAAGCTTCTATACAAGTGTTGCGGTTATGAGGGGAGCTTTTTATTAATAATACTGCTTCATTCTGTTAGCTTCTTCCTTTGACATAAGGTCGCAGTGAATACGTCCCTTTCCGTCATTGAGCGGGATATATCCTCTGCCGTTAGCTAAATGGCCCCAAACGATACCGTCTCTGCCAACAGGCTCAATACGGTCTATATCAACTGTTCTCATAAACCAGTAATTGCCCGTTGACTTGGAATCCATGCTTGGCTTCTCTCTGCAATCAACACCCTTTCTCTCCATGACAAATGCAGTTTTTTTACCGTTCAGGAATTTGCTGCGGAATACATATTCATCACTTGTACATCTATCAACATAACGTCCGTTTACCCAGCCTTCTCCGTAAGGAGTCTTTACCTTGTACCAGTAGTTTCTTCCTGTTCTGGTCTCATCGGTCACATACATGGGAGTAAAAGCCCAGAGTCTGGCTATATTTGTTCCGTTTGGTCTGTCTCTTAATGATGTTCCAGTTACAGTTGCAGTAGCGTAGAATGGTGAGAATGCAGCCTCTGCCTCAATTGAATTGACCAGAGAGAGCTTGCTTCCTGTGGTGTTGAGAGCTGACGGTACTGCTACGCAGGCTGAAAGTGAAACAGCAGCGAGTGCAGCACAAACAGTTCTTTTGATGATGTTGTTCTTCATTTGTTTTTTCGTCCTTTACATAAAATTTAAGGTCAAAGATATAACCTTATGTGTTATATGATACACCTAAATCTGGTATTTGTCAATACTTATAGTAATAAATAGCAATAAATGTACTATCAGCACAGTTATTGCAATAAGGCAGCAAAAAGCTCCCCTCATGTGAGGGGAGCTTGAAATTCTTTAATTACACACGGCAACAACAAGCCTTACAGTACTGATGATATACAGGAATGTATACATTCTTTGTATGTGATTCTCTAACTTTTGTTCTTTTTCCATTTTTTGTTACCCACTTGTATGTGTAATATGTCTCGGTCGTCCAATAACCAGCATCATCTACCCATTCAGTATACTGACCATGATTATGCGGTACGTTGCGAGGTACAGTTGGTGAACCTAATGCACTTGCTGTTGTTGCTGCTGTTCCACAAGCTAAAAGGGTTGCTGAAGCTAAGAGTGCTGAAACTTTTTTGAGTACGTTTTTCATTTGTTTTTACATCCTTTACAATAATATTTAAAGTTGGCCAACTTTATGAGCTATATTATACAACTAAATATAACTTTTGTCAATATTTGCGGTATTAAACAGCAATAAATGCACAAAAAGTACAATTATTGCTCTTAGCTCTAATTTCTGAGCTCTAAAAACCGCACAAGCATATTCCATGTGGGACAGTCCACGGTTCCGCTGTCGGGAAGTCCCGAGCGCTGCTGAAAGGCGCGTACCGCCGACGCCGTTGCTTCGTCAAACTCGCCGCATACGCTGACCTTTGGCATATTGTCGTACCACGCCGCAGCCTTCCACAGCATAGCCTGTATGATGTAGACCACCTCGCCGCTGTCCCCCATGCAGGCAGTGAAGCTCCGCGAGGGAAAAACGTGATACGCCGCAGGAGCGCCGTCAAGATAGTCCCTGTGGATAGCCGCTATCCTGTTCCATGTGGCTGAGTCCGTATCACCTGTGACGGGCAGTCCGTAGGTGCGCTGAAAGGCTTCAACAGCGGCACGGGTGTCGGCATCGTATACTCCGTCGGGGAGTATCTGTGGTATGTTCTTGTCGAACATGGATATTGCGTAAAGGTAGCTCTGGAGCTCGCGGATATGCTCCTTTTTCTGCTGTTCTGTGTATGGCAATTATATCACTCCGTTCTTATCAATGCTTAATTATCGGGCACACGTATTATTTTGCAGCCCCACGGGAAAATACAGGCATCTTTCCCTACAAATTTCTTCGGATATTGTTATATCATCGTCAGCCTCGGGACGCCGAGGACGCCGTCCCCTACATATTGTCATTTGCGTTTCATTAGCAAAGCACGAACGTCAAACAGGCGCCCTACAAGCTAACGGCTAAGGGCTAACGGCTCGGGACGTCGAGGACGCCGTCCCCTACTACTCACTACTTTCTACTTACTACTCACTAATGGGCGGATAATATCCGCCCCTACACTATGCACTAATCACTAACAACTAATCACTTAATAGTATATCCGGGGTTCTGGTAGGGGCGCTTGTCGAAGCCGTATCGCAGGTCTGAATAAACTCCTGCTATCCTGTCCCATGTGACCGCGCCCACAATTCCCGAAGGATCAATGCCGAACTGCCGCTGGAACGCCGTCACGGACTGCCGCGTTAGAGGTCCGAAATAACCCGTATCGCTGACCGCAGGGATATTGGGATAGCTCCTGTTGATGTAGGTGAGATACTGCTGGATTATCTTCACGGACTCGCCGCTTGCTCCCTCGCGGAGAACAGTGTTGGGATAGAGAGCCACGTAGGTATACTGAGGCGGAACGCTCTCCACTATGCCCTGATATGCACGAAAAATGTCGTTTCTTGTGGCTCTGTCCACAACTCCCGTCTGGGGCAGTCCGAATACCCTCTGGAAGGATTTCACGGAGCGCTCTGTCTGCTCCCCGAAATAGCCTGTTATCTCAACAGGCATGACGGCTTCGTAATAAGCGCCGATGACCGCAAGATAATACTGGAGCATACTGACCTCGATAGACTGCATACCGATACTGAGTTCTTCTCTGAACTGCGGCGATATCTCCTCAAAGCGGACGCCCTCGGAATCCAGCTCCGCAAGCCGCTTGACGCTGGTGAATATGTAGGTTATCTTGTACCACGTCGCCGCATTAACAACGCCTGTGACCTCAAGTCCGAACACCTGCTGGAACTTCCGCACTGCCGCCTCCGTAGCCGTATCGAACACGCCGTCTGCGGCAGGTATCTTGGGTATTGCAGGGAAATTCCGCGATATACGGTTCAGCCAAACCTGCACGTACTTGACGTCGTTGCCGAAAGAGCCGTTTTTCAGCTCTATCCCGGGATAGGACTGCATTGCCGAGCGCACGGGAGCATTCTGCACTATCTCGATATCGTCGCCGTAGTAGTATTTCAGTATCTCCAGCGAATTGTAGCCCCGCTCCGCAAGATACTGGGAGCCCCACTGGGACAGTCCGTCGCAGGTCGTGGTAGTGCCGTTGCAGAACGCCGTGAACAGCGGCTCTACCCTGCCCTTTCGCCTGACATAGTCGTTGAAAAGCTCATCGACAAGGTAGCTGATGTTCTCGAAGTATTCACGTCCGTTGATGAACTTCTGGTCAAACTGAGTAGTGGACGTGATATCGAAATCATATCCCCGTGAGCGGTACCACTCCGTATAAATGCGATTGAGAGCAAAGGACACTATGGCGTAGATATTGGCGCGGAGAGCGCTGACGTTCCATGTGGGGTATATCTCGCTTGAAGCCACATTCTTGACATAAGAGGCGAAGTCCACCACCACGTCTGGAGCGTTTGAATCGGGAAAGCCAAGATGTACGGTTATAGTTTCGGGTATAAAAGGAGTCCCTGTAAGCATGGCTCACTCCTTTCCGCCGCCGAAGCTTGGCTCCGCGTTGTAGTAGGTGACGGTCTCGTCATCGCCGTTCATCATCAGCGGCACGGGTATGAGATTGAAGTTCTGCACCGAGGTTATCCCCGAAAATACAGGTACATCAACGCTTCTTGCACGGAAGAACCCCTCCTTTGAAACGCTGACGTCGAAGAGGTTATACGGTCTTTCCTCGGGATTCGGAGCCTGAGAATGCACAAGGTCAGGCACGGGAAGCTCGAATTTCGGGGAAACTCCGCTCTCGTCCGTCACTCCCGAAGCCAGTATGAGCCTTTTCCCGTCAACAACGGCTGTAACGGCAACTACAGCCCCCTCAATTGCCGAGGAGTCGTCACCTGTCCGCACATTCACCAGTATATAGCCTTTCTCACTGCCGAGAAGCTCCGCTGAATCGTACTCGGGAGGAGCGCTGTCCTCAGTTGAAGCCGTTCCGAAGTCCGTATCCAGCTCCGACAGGTCGGGCTCGGGATAGCGGCTGTTGTAGTCCTCGGGAGAGCCGTTTGAGTCCTCGTCGGTATGCTCTGCATAGACCGTGTCATCTGGAGCATTCTCGTCAACGTCCTCTATTTCCTGCGGCTGTGGAGCTTTTTCCTGCTCGTCGGGAGCGCTTCTGCTGTAGAGCTTCATCATCTCCTGTTTATATTTTTCCGTATCGAAATTTCCGTTTTTCATAATATCATCTCCTGATACAGTCTATGCGACAATATCAGCAGTTATTACTATTTACAACTCCCCATATTAAATGTTATAGTATAGAACTAAGAGCTAAGAACTTAGAACTAAGATTGCAGGTAACACTATCACCTGCATAATATAAATCAGTTTCTTTCTTAGTTCTTAGATCTGAGTTCTTAGTTCTTATAAATTATAAATATCAAAATCGGTAGTTTTTCGCTGCGAATGTTGCTCTTTTCATGATTATATGTTATAATATAGAACTAAGAGCTAAGAACTTAGAACTAAGATTGCAGGTAACACTATCACCTGCATTATCAAAAACAGTTTCTTTCTTAGTTCTTAGATCTGAATTCTTAGTTCTTATAAATCAAGGAGAAATATATGAAGAAGAAAACCACTCCCACACCTGTGAAAAAGCCCCTGCCGAAGATACTGAAAAACAAATGGTACCTGTATATGACCGAGTTCTTTGCAGGTATGTCCGTTATGGCGGTAGAACTGGGCGCAAGCAGGCTCCTCGCCCCCTATTTCAGCTCATCGCAGATAGTCTGGACTATCATTATCGGAACTATCATGATAGCAATGGCTCTGGGAAACATCTACGGCGGAAAAAGCGCCGACAAGAACCCCGATCCCGATAAGCTCTACGGGCGCATACTCATAGCCTCGGTTTGGATAGCCGCCGTGCCTTTCATCGGCAAGCTCGCTATCGCAGGCATAGCAGGACTTCTGGTCATCACCGTCAACACGAACTTCCTCATATGGGCGGCATTCATCACCTGCATGACCGTCTTTGTTTATCCCCTGTTTCTCCTTGGAACTGTCACACCGTCACTGGTGAAATACACCGTGGACTCCCTTGACGACAGCGGCAGCACCGTGGGTACTCTCGGAGCATTCAACACTATCGGCTCTATCATAGGCACATTCGTCCCCACATTTATATCTATACCTGCGGTTGGAACAGCTGTGACATTCCTTATCTTCGCAGGCATAATGCTCCTTATCGGACTTGTCTACTTCATCAGCAGCAAAACAGGCGCAGTAAAGACCGCTGTTGCTTCTGTGCTTTTCGTAGTATGCTGTTTTGCTTCGCCGTCCATGGGCTTTGCATTCTGGGAAAAGGGTCTCACCTATGAGGGCGAGTCCGTCTACAACTATTTGCAGGTCAGTGAGGACGACTCAAACGTTTACCTCTCCACCAACGTTCTCTTCGGAGTCCAGTCCGTTTACGTAAAATCAGGAGAGCTTTCGGGTATGTACTACGACTACGCAATGGCGGCTCCCCTAATGACGAAAAAGCCCGATTATGCGGATATTCTTATCCTCGGAATGGGCACAGGCACCTACGCCAAGCAGTGCACTGCATACTTCAGTAATGTAACTGCCGAGGGCGTAGAGATAGACGACAGGATAACTGACCTTGCCCATGAATATTTCGAGCTCCCCGAGAATATAAAGGTCACCACCTACGACGGCAGAGCCTTTCTTGCCGCCTGCGACAAAAAATACGACGTCATCATGGTTGACGCCTATCAGGACATCACTATCCCCTTTCAGATGTCCTCGGTCGAGTTCTTCACCCTTGTGAAAGACCGCCTCACCGACAACGGCGTCATGGTAGTAAATATGAATATGCGCTCCGACAGCGCCGACGGTATCAACAATCGCCTTGCGGACACAATAGCCTCGGTATTTTCGGAAGTCCACACTGTTGACGTTGAAAACTGCACCAACCGCGAGCTTTTTGCCTCAAATAATGCAGATATGCTTGCACTTCTCCGCAGAAACACAGAAAAGCTCACAAACGAGCCCCTCAAAGCCATGATGAACACGGTTCAGGCGGAGCTTGTTCCCTATACATCGGGAGGAAAGATACTCACCGACGACAAGGCGCCCGTAGAGCTCCTCGGTATGCGCGTTATCGACGATATAATACAGGAGGAGCTTGTATACTACAAGAAGCAGTTTAAAGAAAAGGGCATACAGGGACTGCTGGAATAAACAGCCATAAGCCGTTCCCTGCAATAAGTCAGCCGACATATCATCTATCTGCCCCTGCAAGCTTGACAATAAACGCAGATTGGGGTATAATAGAGAAAATCGACTTCGGCTGTGCCGTGAAAGGATAAATTATGAATGCAAGTAAAATTGTAGGCTTCGCCATAGCCCTGATCGCAGCGATACTTATCGCTATGGCAGGCAAATCCTGCGCAAAGGATATAGCTGACAAGAACAATCAGCGCCACCAGCAGAATACAACTCAGGCTCCGACCTATCATCTGATAACCGATCCGCCTGTACAGAATGATCCTGCTAATACGCCGCATCTCATTGAGGAAACTACCCAGCGTGAATACGCCACCGTAACAAATATGCTGGGCGAGGTAGTTGAGACTATCCCTGTAACTACTCCCGAGGAGGCAGATATCCCTACTACTACCCTGTCTATGCTTGATGAATACAATCAGCAGCACGGCGAGCTGACCACATCAATATACGAAGCTCCATATGAAGAGATACCATATGTATCTCTGGACAACGAGGGCTTTACAATACCAATGAACTGATAAAATATCGGAAAGTATCTTCTCCGCCCTGTGCGGATTGAATAAAAAGGAGAAATAATTATGGTAATCATCGAAATGGAAAACGGCAAAAAGATCAAGATAGAGCTTTATCCCGATATCGCTCCTATCTCATGCGAGAACTTTGAAAAGCTTGTAAAGCAGGGCTTTTATGACGGACTCACATTCCACAGAGTTATCCCCGGCTTTATGATACAGGGCGGCTGCCCTAACGGCACAGGCACAGGCGGTCCCGGCTGGCACATCAAGGGCGAGTTCGCAGCCAACGGCGTAAAGAACGACCTCAAGCACACAAGAGGAGTGCTTTCAATGGCTCGTTCAATGATGCCCGATTCAGCAGGCTCACAGTTCTTCATCATGCACGAGGACGCTCCTCACCTTGACGGCAACTACGCTGCATTCGGAAAGGTAGTAGAGGGCATGGACGTTGTTGACGAGATAGCAGAGTGCGCTACAGACTACAACGACAAGCCAACAACTCCGCAGGTAATGAAGAAGGTTACTATTGAATAAGCAATAAATCGTAGGGAACGCCGTCCTCGGCGTTCCTTGCAGGGCGGATATTATCCGCTTTTTTATTTTCAGCGGCGAAACATCGCCCGTATACTACTCATTAATTACTATCCACTGAAAAAGGCTTCACCTGAAAGGTGAAGCCTTTTTGTCATGCAGAAAGCATTATACACACTAAAAAGAAACATGATAAGCCAATATGCAGCTTGCATTTTGAGACCGCTTCTTTCAGCGAGAGCTGATCCTTGAACATTCTCATGAGTATTCCCACAATAGCAGGCATAAGCATCGCAACAAGTCCAAGTCCGCCAAAGATCTCGGACCTATATGTCGCAAAGAACAGTATGAACGCGATTATCTCCAGTATAAGAAGCTCCAGAGCCAGATACGCCGCACCGTTTTTATGCTTTAAGCCCTCTTTGCTGCCGCCCTCAAATGAGAGTATCGCCGCAGCCTTGTCCTGCGCTTCTGCCAGACTGTCCTTGGGAGTCTCGGAATCCTCGCCGTTTATTATGCTTTTCAGCCGCGGATCAGGAGAAGCGATCGTCTCGTCCGGCTTATTCCCGGGAGCTTTCTCAGCAGGCTCGGGGATAATTTCGGGAACTGCCTGCTCCACAGGCTTTATATCTGTCCCTTTCTCCTGCTTTGGAAGCTCTATTTTATCCCTTAATTTCGGATCAAGTGAAGCCAGTACTGCATTCAGGTCTTTTTTATCGTTCTGCATATTTATCATTCCTATCAGTGTTATGATCAAATAACATTATTGCCATGCAGGGGCGAGCAGAACTCGCCCCTACGATCGGATCTTTTTAATTTCAGCCTATACTAATTACTTCAAATAAGAAGCTAAACCGCTGATATTCTGCTTCTTTATCTCTCCTGCAACAAGTCCTGCAACGATATTCGCGCCCTTTTCGCAGAAGTGAGTACCGTCTGTAGAGCCTGCAACAGCTCCCATAAGGTGATAGCTCTTAGCTGTGTCGTAGCCTACTGAGTTATAGTGGTTCACCATAAGGGTATTGAGGTCGATACATGGAATGCTGTACTTCTTGGCGAGATTGTAACAGGCAGTATTGTAATTGGTATAGCTGTTTGCGAATCTGCCGTTTGAGTAAGCCTTCATGCCGATAGTTGTTGTTACAAGTATGGGAGTTGCTCCCTTGTCCTTTGCAGACTTGATGAACTGCGTCATGTACCACTCGTATGAGCCCGATGACGGATTGTCAACGTTGCCGCAGGTAGGTGCGTATCTGTCCGCATTTGAAGCGCCTGCGTCGTTGATAGCGAACTGTATCATTACGAAGTCGCCGCTCTTGAGGCTGTCAGCAATGGTCTGCCATCTTCCCTCGTCGTAGAACTTCTTGGAGCTTCTTCCTGCGATAGAGTGGTTAGCAACAGTGATATCGCTGTTGAAGTAGCTCTGCATATAGTAGCCCCAGCCCTGCTGAGGAGCGTATGACTCGCGGTAGCTCTGTACAGTTGAGTCGCCTGCGATGTAGAGGGTATGCTGACCGCTACCTGTGTTCTGCTGTTCCTGTGAGGGATCGTATATCTCTGCATAAGGCTCGTCGGTAGCGCTGAGCTCGATATAGTCAAGGTTAGGAGCTCCCTCGGACATTGCCGACTGCATTACGATAGTGTTCTTGCCTGCCTTGAGAGGAAGAACTATTCCGAACTCCTTCCAGTCAGTCCATGAGCCCGAGCCGGGGAATGACTGCATCCAGCAGGAATCGAAATTGTTGTTCACGAATATCTTCATCTTACGGTCGTTGGTCGAGCCGTTAGCGAAGCGTATATGAGTCATGTAATTGCCCTCGGCAGGAACGTCAACTGTAAAGGTGATGTTGCTGTCGGTGTTGTTGCCCAGATTTACATAGCCCTTGTCGTAGGTATAACCCGAGTTTGTAGTCTCGATGACGCCGTCGTTCCATGTCTGGTCAGCGGCATAGTATTTGAGCGCAACAGGAGCTGTAGTAGTTGTGGTGGCAGTTGTTGTAGTCTCTGTAGTCGTAGTAGTCTGTGGAGCAGTTGTAGGCTGGGTAACTACAACCGAAACAGGTGTGGGCAGGTCATGGAGACCGAGAAGATACTCCTGTATGTAAAGAGCGTCCTGAACTGTCATACCGTCGCTGTTTCCTGTAACGTCCGCATTTGCCATGCCCTGCTCTGTGATAGCGTGGCTGTCTGTTCCGTTAAAAGCATACTTGTTCGGATTTGCAAGAGCCTGCATTATAAGAACTATATCCGACATATCAACACTGCCGTCGCAGTTAGCGTCGCCGTAGTTCACAAGTATCTGAACAGAAGTAGTCGTTGTTTCAGTCGTGGTAACAACTGTCGTTGTTGTGGTGGTCGTAGTTTCGCTTGTTGTAGTAGTTGTGGGAGTTGTAACGATGATATCGTCTACCTCTATCATCTCCCACTTCTGGCAGGCGTGACCGTTTACCTCCCACTGCTGTACATTGGCACCGTTATTTGTTGCCGCACTGCCGACCTCTACCGCAGAAGCGTCACGGGAAGCTCTTGTAAGGATAGTAACTGTGCCGTCGCCGTTGTCGGCAAACTTGAAGAACTGGTCGCTGTAGCCGTTTTTCTCAGCAACGACTATATTCGCACCGTTGTCCCTGCTGCCGTTGTCAACATACATATATAGGTCTGTGCCGCCGGGCTTTATGTAGTAATAATCTCCCGTAGCCTGAACGCACTTCCATGTATTCTGGGGCTTTGAGCCGTCTGCACTTCCCTGCTGAACGTTTGTATCAGAGGTCTCCATGTAAAGACCGCTGTTGACGTTCCTGAACATATAGCTTACTTCCGACTTTGGTTGGATAGGCTCTCTTGCAGGAGCACCTACCTCCTCTGCCATTATCTCGGCTATCTTCTGAGCGCCCTTCTTGCTCTGGTGGAGGTCGTCGTTGCTGCCGTTAGCCTGTATAGCGTAGTATGAAGCCATTCCGTCATAGCCCACAGACAGACCGAAGTTCTGCCACTTTGTGAACAGGTCGACTACTCTGACGTTCTGCTCGCTGCCTATCTTGTCAAGAGAGCCGCCGTACCAGCGTCCTGTGAGCTTTGGATTGCGCTGCAAGTCACCGCGTCTGCCCTGCTGCTTAACGAGAATGACTTCCATTCCCTTAGCCTTGGCACGCTTTACCATATCGGTGACTGTATTGTAGTACTCCGTCTCGTTGGAGTAATTTGAATCGTTGATACCAATGGAGATTATGTAGTAGTCTCCCGACTTGCCGTAGGTCTCGATAGGAGCGAACTGTCCTCCGTCAACGAAGCCCTTGGCGTACTGTCCGCTGGTAGCCATGTTGCGGACCTCATAGCCGCTGCCGAAAACGCTGCCGTTGAAGAACTGTCCCCAGCCGTGCTGTGATGTGTCTGCGCAATTATAATAATTAGCAACGGTAGAGTCGCCGCATATCCATACCATAGGCGGCATAGTTCCCGTAGTGTTTATCTGTGTAATCTCCACTGCGGAAATGGACTGCTCACGTTTGCTCATGCCCTCTACAGCCTGAATATTCAGCTGTCCGTCGGTAACAGGGAGCTTTACTGTCTCGGTAGCTCCTCTGCCCGTCAGGTTCATCATCTGAACCATGCCCTCAAGCTTTATAGTGGTTCTCGGAGCATTTCCTATAGTGACCTTGACTTCATAGAGTCCCTTTGGCAGGTCAACATTGAAGGTATTGCCTGTACCGTAGTCGTTGAACTTTACTGCGTCCGCTGTAACACCGCTGCCTCCTGCGGAAACATTGGACACGTTCCATGTCTGTGCGAATCCGTAGCCTCTGCCAGAATTGTATCCGTCTGTGGCAGAAACTCCCGTGTAGCCGCCTGCCGCACCGCTGCCGCCGAAATCGAACTTCCAGTTTGCCTGAGCAGCCTGTGCCTCAACAGGCTTGACTGCGCTTAGATCGCTCAGTCCAGCAAAAGCCGAAAGTGAAAGCGCCAGAGAGGTCAGACCGCTTATCAGTCTTTTTGCTTTCATAGTATTCCTCCAATTCCGTACATCAAGTACGCATAATTATCTAAAGTAATTATATCATTGTTAATAAATCAAGTCAAGCTTTTTGCTATGCAGTTTTGAATTATTTCTACTCATTTTTGTGCTGTTTTAACAATATGGTTATATCAAACTTAGCTCTTAGAAATACACAGATGCTTGAATTATTAATAATACTGTGATATAATAATTATATAATCTAATAAAGAGCGGAGGTCTTACCATGAACCAGCATACCCGATTCAATCTCCCTATCTGCCTTGCAGTTGAGGAGGACGCCTTTTTTCATTCCGACGAGATAATAAAGCGCTATATCCCCGAGATAATCGGTCAGAAGACCGTTGTGGTCTCGGAACAGTTCCTCATCGACATCTACAAGGAAAAAATAACCGATATCAGCCACGACTTCGGCGACGCAGAGATAATCGCCATGGAGCGTGCAAGCTTCGACGAAGCTGTTCGCATAGCCAAAAAGGTCTGCGTTGAGGACATAAAGGTCATAATCGGCATTGGCGGCGGCAGAGTTCTCGATACTGCAAAATATGCCGCACACATCAGCAAGGCGGTCTACATCTGTATGCCTACTTCACTCAGCAACGACTCCCTCGCTTCGCCCTTTGCAGTTCTTGAGACCGAGGGTGTTGCACGTAAGACCATTGAATGCAAGATACCCACAGCTATCATCGTGGATACCAATATGATAATCAACGCTCCCGTAAACCAGACTCTCTCGGGTATCGGCGACACAATTGCAAAGCACACGGCGCTGTATGACTGGAAGCTCTCTGCCAAAAAGACTGGCTCTCCCGTGGACGACTTTGCATACGCACTTAGCAGAATGAGCTATGATTCAGTCTATCACTGCGACGAACAGGACATGAAGAGCCGCGTGTTTATACGTATCCTGTCAAGAGCCCTTGTCATGGGCGGTCTGGCTATGGAGATAGCAGGCTCCTCACGCCCCTGCAGCGGCAGCGAGCACCTCTTCGCACACGCTATCGAGGAGTACTACCCCGAGATAAAAATAACCCACGGACTTGCAGTTGCTATGGGCTGTATCCCTGCCTGCATATTCCAGGGACAGGAGCCCGACAAGCTTATCAGCTTCTTCAAAAAGCACGGTCTGAGCATTGATCCTAAGTCCTACGGTATAACCGAGGATATGTTCGCGGATATGTGGGAGAAGGCAAGAACTGTCCGCAAGGGCAGGATAACCATACTTGACGAGATAAAGCACGACAGAGCACAGCTCAACGAAATATACAGCAGAATGGCGGAGGGAAAATGAAAAAGGGACTGATATTCGATATGGACGGCACTCTCTGGGATTCCTCGGAGAACGTTGCCGCTTCATGGACTGAAAAAATACGTGAGCTCGGTATAGATATGCCCGATATCACGCAGAAAGACGTTATGGGAGTCATGGGACTTACCATGGACAGGATAGCAGATATCATCTTCAAGGGCTTCTCAAAGGAAAAGCGCATGAAGCTCCTTGACGCCTGCTGTATCCATGAGAATGACTATCTCCGCGACCACGGCGGCGAGCTCTACCCCGACCTTGAAAAAACACTGGTGAAGCTCAGCGAGAGCTACGGGCTCTACATCGTAAGCAACTGCCAGAAAGGCTATATCGAGGCGTTTCTGGAGCACTACGGCTTCGACAGATACTTCGCGGATATCGAGTGCTACGGCAATAACCTCAAGGAAAAGGGCGACAATATCGCTCTCCTTGCAAAGCGAAACGGACTGGACAAGGCTTGGTACGTAGGCGATATACAGGGCGACTACGACGCGACGATGAAAGCAGGACTGGACTTTATACATTCCGCATACGGCTTCGGAACTATAAAGCAGACTGTCCCCGAACTAAAACAGTTCAGCGACCTGCCCCAGCTTATGAAAAAACTGGATAAATAACCTTTAGGGACGACCATTAGGCTGCCCCCCTTAACGGAAAAAGCGGGCTACCGAGCCGTAAAGTAACAGCTCATATTTGGTAACCTGCGATTCCGCCAAAGGGGGCTCCCCTTGGTCGTCCTTTTTTACGCGTAATCGCGATGTCCGCTTACGCGGACAAATTTGCTTTGTAGGGGACGGCGTCCTCGACGTCCCACAGATACAATCAAACTAACGGCGAACAACTCAAAAAAGCAGGCATAAAGCTAAGCTTTATGCCTGCTTTTTCATATTTTCAGGAACATATAAGCTCCGTTTTTCTTTGCGACTGTATAGTTTGCTCCGCTGAAAACGAAGGTATACCTTGCAGGCTTGAAGTTCCTGATAGTAACCCTGTCCCCTGTATTCATATTCCTTATGGTCAAGCTTTTATCGTCAGAGGTCGTGAACAGCATTTCCGAGGGCTGCATATCCTCAAAATTCAGCGTTTCGTCGCCGTCAGAGTCGTTTATGGTATCGCTGCCGAAGCCTCTCTTGAAATAGTACTCATCATTGCCTATGCCGCCGTTGAGTATATCATCGCCCTCTTCGCCGTAAAGCTTATCATTTCCCACACTTCCGTAAAGAGCGTCATTGCCTGCTCCGCCTTTGAGAGTATCATTGCCGAAGCCGCCGTGGAGATAATCGTTGTCCTGATTTCCCGACAAAGTATCGTCTCCCTCTCCGCCGAAGAGCTTGTCGCTGCCGCCCCAGCCATAGAGCTTGTCATTGCCTTCCTCGCCGTAAATGTCATCATCGCCGCCGCAGCCGTGGAGATTATCATTTCCCCTGCCGCCGTATATAGCCTCGGCAGCGTCGGTAAACGCGAGCTTGTCGTCTCCGCCTGTGCCGTATCTCAGGACCTTGCCCTCGTTGTTGCAGTACTCGAAATACTTGCTCCAGTTACTGAAGCCTGCAAGACTACCCAGACCTACGCTTCTCAGGAAGCTGCTGCGCACATTCATAGCTCCGTTTATGTATGACTTTACAATAGATACCGCATTGCTGACAGCTTTTGCACCGCCTCTCAGGCAGGAGTTTACCATATCCATAGCCGAGAGCTGATTCTGCAAAATAAAGCCGAGCTCCGCCGTGAGCTGCTTTGAAGATACCTCTCCCACTGCATAGCCAACCTGCGCCGCACGTTCGGAGATACTCTCTATGGCAAGTGAAGCGCCGAGATAGTAGAGCTTCATAAGATCGGGATCTGACATGACATAATTGAGCCTGTCGCCTATAGGCGCAGAGGCAAGAGAACTGTCCGCATTTGCGTCATGAGGGACAATAAGCAGGTCAAAGAGCATATCCTCGCCCTGTCTTGTTCCCACATATGAGGTCAGCGGCACGATTATCTCGTACAGATTCGTAAGGAATCCCACGCTCTCCTCAAGAGTGGCTTTTTCGCCGTTGAGACCGTTTGGAGAATTGCTTCCGCCGATGAACTGCTCCGAGAGAGTCATAAGTGTCCTGCACATATCCTCTCTCTTGTCATGGGGAAGATTCATGGCGTTTCTGCTTAGCTCCTGAGAGCACCTCGCCAGCTCTCTCTGCTGACTCACCTGATCGTTGAAGACGTTTCTGCGGAAATCGAAAAGATAATCGCAGTAACGCTCGTTAACGTCCTTATAGTATTCGGGTACGATAGTATGAGCGCCGAAAATATCCGTAGAAGCCGTATTAGTCCTGATATAGACCGTATTCGGCTTTGGTATGACCTTATTTCCGAGTACGTTCACATAGTCGTTGTCGCCGCAGACGGAATACATCTTATTGCAAAGCCCCTTAACGCGGCTGTTGTTTGCGTTATAGTAGTCGATACTCCTCAGAAACTCAGGTGAAAAGCCCTGTCCGTCAAAGGAAATGCAGTATCTTACCTTGTCGCCGTAGCCCGATCTCAGCGTAACGAACTGAGACAGATTTCCGCCCTTTGAGTGACCTGTTACCACAAGCTTTACATCACCGCTGAGGTCAAGGGTATCAAGCACATCATTGAAGTAGCGGAGCGCCACATTCTGATACTCCGACGAGGTATTAGAGAGACCGTCGCCGTTGTCGTACCAGCGTCCCGTGCCTGTACCGCGGTACACCACATATACCTTTGAGCCGTCGGAACTTCTGAATACCGCACCGCAGGCTCCCTTGTACCTTGCTCTGTCATGCTCGGAAAAGCTTACCAGCTCCAGTTCCCCCACATCTGAATTCCTGTTATCAGCAAAACTTCTCCTTACCATTTCCAGAGCCGCCTTCTGAGAATCCTCAAGACCGTCCATGCTTATCTGCTCGGCAATGCTTTTCAGAGTGATCGGCTGACTGCTCCTGATACATTTGTCAACGTACATGAATGTATTGAGTATTATCGAAGCTCTTGCTTCATTTGTTATCCCTTTTTCTGCAAAAAAATCAGACATCGACATTTACCCCCATTTTTTGTCCGTAATATTGAAATCATCGTCCATTCCCACAGTACAGTCCGCTATTATATGGGACTTGTCCGCATCTGCGGCTGATACTGCGAAATCATAGTATTTATCGTCATCAAGATATGCAATGTAAAAATAACAGCGTATTTTTTCGTCTTTGAGCTTTTCCAAAAGCTCGTCAAGCTTCTTTTCCTTCTTTGACATATCCTGTCCGCCGGGAAGAAGCACGGAATAGTAGCACTTTGAAGCCTTCAGCATCTCCTGCACCGTGGAATCCTTTCCCATATCCGCAGGCAGGACCATTTTATCATCGGGAGCATAGAACGTCCTGCACTTCCCGTAGACCTGCTCCGCCATGGCTTGCAGGTAAGTCTCTGCGTCCTTTCTGAGGTAATACGCCATATAGTTGTCCCTGTTCTCGGTCTTGCCGTCGAAAACTCCGCGGACCGCGTATACCGTATCATTGGGGAGCTTCTCCGAGCGAACGTGTATAGCGCAGTGATCCTGCAAAGCCGTGCCGCCTCCTGCGTTATCCACAAAAGTGAAGCTCTCGCCGTACTTCTCATTAAGGCTTTCGATAAGGAGCGTCTGACCGTCCTTGACAGCCACCTCCGCACTATTCTTATTACAGCCCGTGCCGCCGAAGATGACAGCCGCCGCAAGAGCCGCTCCAAAGGCTATATGCTTAATGTGTTTTCTGATATATATCACCTCCGATACAATATGCGCTCCAGCCGATCACAGACGGCGGCTCGGAGCAGTATCCTGCCCCGAGCCGCATAAATTCTCAGCCTATCAGTGATAAATAGTGAAATAACGCGATATAGCTGTGATAAAATGCATGGAGCGACATTGACGTATTAGCTGAAAGCATGACTAACGATTATGTTAATATTTTACACATTTTTAGTGCTAATGTCAATATATCCTATATCTATTTAGTAATTTTACGCGAAATTTTTGGCGGATTGTATAAGCTTCGCTCTCTAAGTATGTATAAAATGCCGGTTTGACAAATAACGTATCATGCCATACGTATAACATTTTTGCGCAGACTGTTGACAAACGGCATAAAAAAGGGTATAATATCGTCGTAAAGGAGCTGATAACAATGCAGAACGTCACCACCGAAAAAGCGCTGAAAAACCAGCTTGCCTCCGTCCGCATGGAGGGCTACCGCTTTTCGGAAAAGGAGATCGAAAATGTCAGAAGATGTCTTAGCGGCGAGCTGTCATTCAAACAGTTCACAGATAAGATAATCAAAGACGCCAAAAGAAAATAATGGCTGTCTATAAAATAGAGGGCTGTCAGTGGAACTGCTACCCTGATACAACAGTGCTCATAAACAAGCTTGATATCAGAGACCAGAAGGAGCTCGACGCTCTCGAAAAGCAGATAACCCTGCTCCGCGGCATACAGGCTGAACAGGAAACAGAATTCGTCAATGTGGACTTTGAGCTCTACAAGTCCCTCCACAGGACTCTCTTCGGAGACCTCTACGACTGGGCAGGCTGTCTCCGCACTATCAATATTTCCAAAAAAGGCACTGTTTTCTGCGACCATAGCGAGCTTGAAAGGCTCGGCACACTGAAATTCAAGCGGCTTGCCGCTCAGGACTTCCTCTGCGGACTGCCCGACAGCGCATTTCTCGATGAGACAGCCGAACTGTATCACGAGCTCAATATGCTTCACCCATTCCGCGAGGGCAACGGACGCACCCTGCGCCTGTTCATAACCCTGCTTGTACGAAATACAGGACGGGATATCGACTTTGCAAAATGCGGCACGGATATGCTCATTATCGCAGCTATAAAGGCTGCACAGGGCGATCTGTCCATGCTCAGAGACGTATTCGGGGAAATGATATCCCCTTCCATGTAAAAAACCGCTTTCAAGGCGGTTTTTTATGGTTTTTATGGAAACTAAATCGGTATACTATTTGTAATATTCAGTGCTTTTTCTTCATTTCTTTATACAAATGTAACATTTTTATGAACCGCAAACTTTGTTTTGCCATACAAGTTGACAAATGCAATGAAATAATGTAAAATAGTACTATAAATATAACTATGTGAAGAAGCTCCCCTCTTTTCGAGCTTCTCCCTCGGATAAAACGGACAGAGGTATCAAAATGTCAAGATCACTAAATAAATCTATAGGATCATTTGCGGCAGTCATACTCGTCCTTTTTGTTCTCATCAGCTTCGGCGTTTCATACGGCTGTGTAAAACTTATAAGCTCGCACTACAGTGAACGCGCCGCTTCCGCCGCTCTTGACTTTTCTTCGCTGACTATCAACGCAGATAATGCAAGACAAAGCTTTAAAACAAGAATCAAATCTGATGATTATGAATCGGTACAGAACAAACTCTCCGCATATCAACGCAGCAACAGTGACATAATAAACAGGATATCCCTCGTCAGCTTCAGCAACACCGCAGGCGTATATATCTACGATTCAGGCGGCGAAGCCCTTGGCGCACGCCTCGATTATACAAGCTACACCTCATCTGTAAAGGCTGAGCTGATAAACGGCAGAAATTCCATGAACCATATGAATAAGGGCAGGCTCACGGTATACCGTCCGCTGAGGACCGTCGACGACAATCTCTGCGGTACAGTGATAGTCGAGCTTCAGGAACCCTTCGAGAAGCATTACTTCACGCTTATCGCAGGCGTATTCGGTGCGCTCCTTATCCTCAGCCTGATATTTGTACTCATTCTGGTGCTGCATCTGAAAAAGAAAATATCTTCCCCTCTCAAGAAGATATCTGCTTACATTGATTCTATCCAGAAAAACGAAAAATCCCATAAAGCTACCGACGCTTCGGTAATATTTGACGACTCCCGCGAGGACGAGATAGGACAGCTCAGCGCTTCCCTGAAAGCCCTCCTCAGCAGCATGGACACAGGCGAAAGAGACCTGAATCAGGCTATATATGACGCCAACCACGACGGTATGACTCAGCACTGGAACAAGCGATTCTATCACAGCATGGAAGAATCCTTCCGCAAGTGCGAAGCTCTCTGCGTCATATACTTCGACGTCAATAACCTCAAGCTCATGAACGACACCCTCGGTCATGAGAGCGGCGACTTCGTCATCAAGAGAGCCGCAAACTACATAAGGGAATTTCTTGAGGACGGAGACTATTGTTTCAGAATGGGCGGCGACGAATTCCTCATCGTCATGACTAAAGGTTCTATCAGAAAATTAGATAAAGTAATGGATAAACTCAACGAAGATTCGCCGTATATACTCAGCAGAAAAAGCGATTCCGTAAAATGCTCGCTGTCATACGGCTGTTCATACGCAAAGGGCGTCTTTTCCTACGATTCTCTCCTTGCAGAGGCTGAGGAAAATATGTACTTGAAAAAAGCAGAGCTGAAAAAGCTGCTCAAGATGCCCGACAGATAAGCGAGGTGGCAGTTTTGGAAAAGGAAAAAATAATAAGGCGAAGATTTGCTCCGTTTTCCAATACCCCTGTAAATATCAAAAGCGCTATCCTTGTCGTCATGATGCTGGCCGCGGTACTGACGATATGGGGCTCAATGGTAAGAACTATCAAGCTTACCCAGAAAGAAAAATACAGACAAATGGAGCATACCGTAGTCACAGGCTCGGAGCAGATAGTGAATCTCTCCGTTGAGAGTGCTGTGTCTATCGCAAAAAACATATATACCAACGAAGCTATCTACGACTTTCTCAACGAACAATACTCATCTGAGGCAGAATACTACGCAGCCTACTATCCGCTCCAGCGCAATACTGCCCTGAATATCGCAGAGACCAACATCGTAAAGCGCTGCACTATCTACACCAAGAATCCCACCGTCCTCACAGGCGGCGGCATTAAAAAGCTTGATACCGCAGTCAACGACTACTGGTACAAGTACTTCAAGGAGCTCAATAAATCCACTGTGCTCTGCATAGACCAGGAAAAGAACGAGTTCATTCTCATCAGAAAGCTGGACTACTACAACCTCGAAACAGGCGACAGCTACCTCTGTCTTGAACTGAACAGCAAGGTAATATCAGAATTTGCCGACAGCCTCGATTTCGACGGCGAGCTCTACATAATGAGCGGCAATCATCTGCTGTACTCCAGCGACAAGGACGCCTTGACAGTAGATAATATCTCTATCAGTCAGGACTTTGAGTGCATTACCCGAAACTACTACACAGTTGATATAGAGTTCTACTCGCGCTGCTACAAAAAGGGCTTCCATGACTTTATAAAGCTCAACAAGCAGCTCATGGTGCTTCTTGCAGGCATAGTCGTGTTCTCGATATTTACGGGACGTATGCTTGCTGTAGGCATAAAGCGCAGAGTCAAGGCTGCTGCGGCAGAGTACAAGGCTATCGGCATCATACAGCATACCCGCAAGGGCAAGAACGGCAGGGACGAAATAGGCACACTGCTTGACCTATGCTGTGATATGTCGGAAAAGCTCCAGCAGAGCGGCAGGGAGTTCAAGCAGAGGGACGCCTCTCTCCTGCGCAAGGAATCGGATTACGCTTCACTGTTCAGAACAGCAATGCGCCTTGACGCAGAGCTCACCATGAACGAAAAATATCCCGATATCAACTCAAACAGCAACGACGAGGACATCTCACTTACACAGGAGGCAGAGCTCATCGAGGAGGTATCAGCCAAATACGGAACGAAATTCTCGGCTTCTCCAATACCGCCTGAGAAATGGCACGTTCCGGCCTACTCCTTTGCCCTCATCGCAGCAGATATATTTAAGCGCTATGAGGACGTTTCCTCTAACATCACAGTGACCGAGGATACCGCCGTAATCTCCTTTGAGAGCAGCGATGTCCCCTCCAAGGACGACATTCTCAAGCTCAGCGCAATATTTGAGGACAACGATATAAGCGACGAATACAGCTTTGACAGAAACTACAGGTTCAACCCGTATCTGCGGCTCAAACACTGTCTCGGTGACAGAGTTGAATTCGAGATACCCTTCCGTGACAGATTCAGACTTGTATTTACAATAAAGAAAGATACAGAATAGGGGGATAAGTATGACGATAAGGAAAATGACGGCAGCTCTCATTGCTGCGGCAATGACACTTTCCGTAAGCGGCTGCGGCAAGAAAAAGCCCAAGGAAAGCAATATCAAAGAATTCACCGGAATATTTGCTGCAAAAATACCTGAGATCGACAGAGACAATGAGATACAGCAGCTCATCGGTGAAAAAACCGGCGTTATCCTTCGTCAGTCATGGATATCAGATCAGGACGATATAGACAAGACCTTCAGCGATATGATGATATCCAACAAGTACCCCGATTTCATGACGCCCGACGCTGAAAACTGCCAGAAGCTCATCAAGGAGGGCGCATTTATCCCTATCGACAGCTATTGGGACCAGTACCCGAGAATAAAAAATATGTACAGCGAAAGAGAGTGGGACAGCGTCCGCGCCGACGACGGTCATGTGTATTATATACCGCTGTTCTCCTCTATCAACATCAAGGACACCAATCCTATCCACAGCGGCGAAGCCTTCTGGATACAGGTAAAAGTCCTTGAATGGGCAGGCTATCCCGATATCAAAACTCCCTATGAGTACTTCGACCTTATCGAAAGATACCTTGCAGCCAATCCCACTAACGAAAACGGCGAAGCCTACTATGGCTACGAAATAGAAGCAAATGACGCATGGTTCTTTGCTCTCGACAATCCGCCAATGTTCCTTGACGGCTATCCCAACGACGGCTGCTGTATCGTAGACACCGAAACTCTCGAAGCCAAGGACTACAACCTGACGCCTACAGCAAAGGCATGGTACAAGCTTCTTAACGAGGAATACCAAAAAGGCATAATCGACAAGGAGTTTTCAATGCTCAATTCCGAGCAGTACTATTCAAGGCTCGCATCGGGCAGAGTTCTCGGCATGATAGACCAGAACTGGAACTTCTCCAGCGCAGTAAACAAGCTGCCCCCTGACTGCACATATATCCCTCTGGGAATAACCATGGACAGAAGTATCCCCGACAGATACCGCGACAGAGTCGCATTCAACGGCTCAGCAGGTGTTGGTGTCTCAATAAGCTGCGACGATCCCGAAGCGGCAATAAAGTTCATCAGCGACCTTCTCACACCCGAGATACTCAATCTCCGATTCTGGGGTATACAGGGCGTTGATTACAGCGTTGACAAGGACGGCATATTCTATCAGACCGACGAGCAGTACGCACAGTGGCGCAACGAGGAATACCGCAGAAAGCATATATGCGTTTACAATTATATGCCCTATTATCTCGGCATGGCGCCCGACGGCATAAACGCCTTTGAGTCCACAAACCAGCCGAATATCTTCTATGAGCACCTGTCCGACGATGTTCAGCGCTGCTTCAGCGCATACGGCATACAGACCTACACGGAAATGCTCAACGATCCGCCCGAGAACCCACCGTGGTATCCAATGTGGTCATTCAGCAATTCAGTTACCGACGAGACCAACTACGGCAAGGTCATGAAGCAGATAGACGCCGCAAAGCACAGATATCTGCCGCTTCTGGTAATGACCAGCGACTTTGAAAGCACATGGGAAGAATATGTTGACGAATATAATCATATAGATTCGCAGATATATTTTGACGAGCTTACAGCGGAGGTCCGCAGAAGAGCAGAACAACAATAAAAACAGCAAAGGCGCGGCATTCACCGCGCCTTTATTATCGTAAACCGAAACAGCCGCCCATAGGGGCGGCTGCTGTGTTATCTCATAAATTCAACTTAACTCAATGACTGGATAAGTCCTAAGAGGAACTGCTGGATCTTCAATGCGTCATTTGTGGTAAGTCCCTTGACGCTTGTATCAACATCTGCATTTGCATTTCCCTGAGCTGTAAGAGCGTTCTTGTCAGAACCGCCGATAGCGAACTTGTTGGGGTTAGCAAGAGACTGCATGATAAGTACAACATCGGACATATCTACTGCATTATCGCAGTTAGCGTCGCCTGCAAGCTTCATGGAAGGGTCTGCCGTTGTAGTTTGAGTAACAGGCTTGGTAGTTGTTGTAGTCGATGTAGTTGTCGAAGTCGTAGTCAGCTCAGCAGTTGTTGTTGTGGAGGTTGTAGTTGTAGTTGTAGTAGTCGTTGTCGTCGTAGTAGTAGTTGTGGTTGTTGTTGTTGTAGTCGTTGTAGTAGTAACCACAGGACCGTCAACCTTTACACCAGCCTTAGCAACGACAACTTCGTCGATGCTGAAATCGCTTGTGCCCTCTTCTGTTTCAACATAGAGGATATAACCCGAGCCCTCTGGGAGCTTGTAATTTGTGTTAGCGAGCTGAACATATTCGCCGTTGGAAACTCCGTCTGCAATATGTGCATAAGCTGTTGTGCCCGTAGAATCCTTGTATTCCAGCGAGAGCATCATGTTTCCTGAGCCCTTGGCAACAGCACTGAAGCTGTACTCCTGTCCAGCCTTGAATGTCAGGGAGTCGAGAGTCTTAGCAGCTCCATGCCATGCGCTGCTTCTGTCTGAAACTGTGAGAGCCTTGCTGCCCTTGTAAGCAGTGCCGCCAGTGTTTACAGAAGCTCCGCCGCGGCTCTCCCAGTTGCCGTTGTCATCTTCAAATGTATCGTGGTAGTAGTAACCGTTTGAATCAGGCTCGATAGGCTCCGGAGGAGTAGGATCTCCGCCGCCCTGGAAGCCCTTGCCGTCGCTTACGAGGCTTACAACGAATGTGGAAACGCTGTTAGCAGGAAGCTGAGCGCTGAATGATGAGCCGCTGAAATCAGGGCTTGAAGTCTTTGTAATGTTCTCGTTTGCAGATGTTCTGTAACGTGTTACGTCTGTAATAGTTCTTCCACTGAAGTTGAACTGCTGTACAGGAGCATTGCTGCCCTTATTGATAGCAACTACTGTTGCCTGTGTGTCGCTGTGCTTGTATGCAGAAACGAGGATATTTGAATCAGGCTGCTCTGTAGCGTCGATACGAACATCTCCTGGGCGTACCCACTTTGAGAACTGAGCCATAGCATAGCCTCTCTTGGAAATCTTACCAGTGTCCCACATCGGACTGTACTGACGGCGGATATACCACCAAACATAGGCGTTCATGTTACCCACAACGAGAGCATTGTGGATATTTTCAGCGACCTTTACGCCCTCTGGCCATCTGTCTGCGGAGTTGTTATCGCTGTTCGGAACGTAAACCTCTGTCATCCAGATTTCCTTGCCGCACTGTTCCAGTGCCGGGAAGTCCATAGCGCTGCGCTGTGTTCCGTAGAAGTGTGTACCGAACATATCGCAGTTTGCCATAGCCTTTGAGTTGTTCAGGATAGCGTTGTAGAAGCTCTTGTTATAGCTGAAGCTCTCAGGCGACATCAGCTTTGTGGTTGTGCCTGCTGTAACGGACTTGCCGTAGTTAGCAATGAAGTTTGCCGCACGGTCTGGTGTCCATGCTGTCCACTCGCCTGACCAGTCAGGCTCATTCTGTACTGATATGGAGTTGAGCTGAACGCCCTGGCTGTTACAGTACTTGATGAAGTCGTTGAGGTGCTGAGCGTACTGACCCTCAGCGCCGTTTTTCAGAACGTACTGACCGCCTGAAGGACCGCCCGAGCCATTCTGTCTCATTGATGCAGGCGGATTCCACGGTGTTGCGAATACGGTTGCACCAAGCTTCTGAGCTCTCTGAGCTGTCGGGATAGCGTTCTTCCATGCGTTCTTGTCATCGCTTACGAAGATACGCAGGATTGTCAGACCAAGCTCGTTATCGCCGTTTCCGAATGCCGTCTGCACCTGTGCGGCTGTCATGTCTCCGGGAGCTCCGTTCTGAGCGTTGTAGCTCTGCCACTCAGGGTGGTTCATGCCGCCGAAGCCGCGGATAGTCTGGTATTCCTTGTTTGTGTTGATGTTGCACGCGCTGGCAGCGTCAGCTACCATAGGTGCAGAAGTCGGTAATGTTGAAGCAGTGCTTATCAGCATTGCTCCTGCCATAACTGCTGAAACAGCAGTCTTGAATTTACGAGTGATATTCATTTTAATAACCCCCTGTAAGAAAATATTTTTTACAGTCATTCACGTATAACAGTTTTATACATTGTATATTTTATCATTAATTTTATTATTTGTAAACTCAAAATACATTGCAAAGGTGGACAAAATAATGATGTTTCATTTACATTAAACGTAAATATGTTATATATTTTGCATGATCGTATATTATTCACAAAAATAAAAAGCCGCACATTAGGCTGCTCCCCTTAACGGAAAAAGTGGGCTACCGAGCCGTAAACTTACGGCTCATATTTAGTAACCTGCGAATCCGCCAGAGGGGTCTCCCCTTGTGCGACTTTTTATCAAAAAATTCATTTTGCTGCTGCAACAGGCAGCTCTTTTACCTTGCCGAGCAGGAACTCCTGTATAGCAAGTGCGTCGTTAGTCGTAACGCCCGAACCCTTGTCGTAAACATCCGCATTGCTCCAGCCCTGTACTCTGAAAGCGTTCTTGTCAGTTCCGCCCACTCCGTACTTATCGGGATTTGCCAGAGCCTGCATAATGAGAACTACATCGCCCATGTCCACCTTGCCGTCGCAGTTTGCGTCACCGTACTCAGGCGGCTCTGATAAAATAGATTTAGTAAGAGTCGTTGTTGAAGAAACGCCGGAAGTCGTGGCAGTCGTAGTAGTTGTCGTTACAGTTGTTGTAGCAGTCGTAGTATTTGTATTCACTTCGGGAGCTTTTGCGCCTTTATCTTCAAGGAAAGACATATTCCATGCAAGAGCAGCCTGCCAGTCAGGTGACGAAGAATTTACAGACCACGCCTCAACAGCATCTGCATAGCACTTCTGACTTGGATCCTCATACGGCTTGAGTCCCGTCATGCGCACATAATTATCATACAACGGTGAGCATGGACCGCCTACCATAACTCCGTCGGGAGCCTTCGGGAAGCGCCTGTCCACATCGTATATCCAGTATTCACTGGTCGGTGCGTTTACATGATACGAACCGCAGCCCGTAACATATGAGAAGCCCAGACCGTTTCTTCCGAAGATATAGTCCATAGCCTGCATAGCGCCGTTGAGGTATTTGCCGTCCCCTGTTGCGTCGTAGGCATAAGACATTATTACCGCGTTATTGGTAACTCTGCTGTTGGAGCCGTAATCGTAGCCATAGTCAGACGGCCAGTTACTGCCATACATACGATAAAAGCCGACTTTTTTATAAGGAATGCCCATTGCATTTTTGTCCACTGTGAGATCGTTTTCAACTTCTATATATTTATCCGCAGCAGCCAACAGATTCTTCTTTATTATCTCCTTGTCGTCCTTAGGAGTCTTATCGCTGAGATAAAGTGACAGCGAACCGCAGCTTGTTTTGTTGAAGCTGTCAAAAGAAGTCATCAGTTCATCGACATCGTATGATTGAGCATAGAACGGAACTTGGAATGCAAGGTTCTCTCCGCGTTCCTTTTCACCATCTCGTGACAGGACGTAGTTTTTGCAGTTCCTGATATAGTCGTAATAGACCTTATCGCCTGTAGTTGCATATAGCTCGCAGGCTGCCCAGTAAGCGTCATCGGTGATATCAAAATTATCATAATACAGAACACCAATAGGAGCACAGAAAGGATTTGTGGTATTTGGATCAACATTGGCAACAATATCTTCATCGTGCTTCATAACAGCTTCCCATGACTTCTTTGCATGGTCGAGGCACTCCTTGGAGAAATCATCGTCAATGCCCTTCCACAGACGTGAAGCCTGTGCCGCGCAGGCTATCATATTAAGAGTTGCCGCATATGACGGCGGATTGACAACACGCGACGGACTTCTATAATCTGAAATGCCGATATAATCCATAGGAACATACGGAGTCGGCAGCTGAGAGCTGTAAACAACGCTGTCATAAACAAGATCAGCAGCCTTTTCGCCCCAGATAGGATCCTTTTCGGGATCAACTATCATTCTGAACATGAATTCCAGCTCATATCTTGCCTCATCAAGGATATCAGGAGAATCCTTGCAGCTTATGTCCTTTCCGCCCGACACCTTGTAGCTGTCCGGAATGGTCATGGTCTTGCCGTCAGCCCATTTGCTGTCGGTGCCGCTTGCCTTGGACATTTCGTACATATTCTGGAGCAGCCATAAAGCACCGCCGCCGTACTGAACGCTCTTGACATAGTCATCAGCTTGATACCAGCCGCCCGAAACATCAAGCTCTACATCATTCTTTGCTTCTGAAGAGAGTCTCCATTTTTTCCACCAATACTGCTGAACATAAGCAATATCCTGCTTGTTTACGTCCTCGTGGGCAAGCGCCTTTTTGTCTCCCGAGGTTATGTACTTCTCCTCGACAGCAGAGCCCGAGCGGTTCTGATAGAAATAGTTCATCGCATTGCCGAGAACTCCGTCGTATACATCATCGCCTATCTTAAACTCATGGCTGATATATTTCTTGCAGATATCTCCCGTTAAATTGTCCCGTGAAACATTCTTCTCGTCGTCCATGACAATGGTATATGTACCCGGAGTCTTCACCGAGGTGAAATCAACGATATGGCAGTATTCCCCTGCATCCTTGTCATAGCCTACAGGTACGCTCTTTCCTGTATATACAGCCTTTCCGTCCTTGTCCACCACATTGAATTCCATGGCTTCTTTATCCTTTGTGGTAACATAGGTAGCCTTTTTAACGGCATTGGGATAATATCCCATCTGATTGAGACGCACGTCGCTCTTAGGAGTTACGATACCGAAATCATTGTATCCCCTCCAGCCGCATTCATTTTCTCCTTCTTCCTCGCAGGTAAGGCACTCTATGGAAATATCGTCGAACCATATCTCGTCACCCTCACGAGCATTGCCCTGATACTTAGTACCCTTTGCATACTGGAACGTCCACTGACAAGCCTCAAGGTCCTGAGTAGGCTTGAATATGCCCTCTATCTCCTGCCACTCGGTAGTCAGCTTTAAAGGCGATAAAGGCCAATTACCGTCCATATCCGGGCCCATGTGCATTCCGGGTTTTTCGTCGCTATCCCAGGAACGGCCGTCAAGCTCGAAATACTCCTGTATACCTGAAATATTGCCGATATATGAGCACAATTCCATATTTGCTCTATTGGATTTTACCTTAAAGCTAACCTTGTACTCATGACCTTTTCTGAAGTTGAGATTTTTGTGTCTTAACTGCAGATCCCATTTTTCGTGTTCACCGCCCTCAGGCACAAGTATCTTGATATTGAACGCTCCGTCCTCAAGGCTGAATTCCTGTTTTGCAGGAGAATTCTCTACGATCTGCCACGGCATAGCCTTTTCATCAAAGGTGCTCTCGCCGAGGACCTGAACGGTCATCTTCTCCGCACTTGCTGTAGGAACTGCTGCGTTTGCTGTAGTGACCATTGCCATAGCCATGATCCCAGCCATTATTCTGTTTGATTTTTTATGCATTTGAAACCCTCCCTTTATCTTAATGCATTGTACCATTATTATACATTATTATCTCAAAACAGTCAAGTTTTTTAGCGTGAATCCACAAAAAAATCCACATAATGTTCACAGCCTGACAATTGACATAAAAGCTGCGATAAAGTATAATAAAAATAACACTCATTCAGGAGGGAACTATATGACGATGTGGCTGATAATATTAGCGGCAGTTCTTGCGGCTTTTGCGGCAGGAACGGTATATCTGACAGTTGCAGTGGGACGGTTCGGCTTGATAAAAAAGCTTTCAGGTGACAGGAAATGGCTGAAAGGACTCATCTCCTTCGGCATCATAGCAATAGTATTCGCGGCACTGGTGTTCCTTACCTCGGTCACCAACGCCATAATCATACTGCTGAGCACTCTCATGTTCTTCCTGATATACGGGCTCATTTTCCGCATCATCAGAGCAGTCCGCAAAAAGGACTTCACCTGCAACTGGGCAGGCTGGCTGGCGCTGGTCACCTCGGCGGTATATCTGGGAGTCGGCTATTATCTCTGTTTTCACATCTGGCAGACCGATTACACCATTTCCACTGATAAGAATATCTCCCCTATGCGCATAGCTCTTATTGCGGACTCACATCTCGGCACCACCTTTGACGGCGAGGGCTTCGCCAAGCAGCTTGACCGCATAATGGAGCAGAAGCCCGATATGCTCCTCATCGCAGGAGACTTCGTAGACGACAGCACCAAGCGCGAGGATATGATAACAGCCTGCAAGGCTCTCAGCGGGCTGAAGCTTAACTATGGCGCATTTTACTGCTACGGCAACCACGACAAGAGCTACTATGGCAGCGAGCACCGCGGCTTCTCAGCGGAAGACCTTGCCGCAGAGCTTGAAAAAAGCGGCGTCCGCGTCCTTGAGGATTCCGTATTCTCCGCAGACAATATCACCATAATCGGCAGGCGTGACAGCGGCGAAAAGGAACGCGCCGAGATATCCGACCTCATGAAGGACGTCCCTGCTGAAAACTACACCATAGTCCTCGACCACCAGCCCAACGATTACGATAACGAAGCGGCGGCGAATGCCGACCTTGTAGTCTCGGGGCATACCCACGGCGGCCAGCTCTTCCCTGTCACCTACGTGGGCGAGTGGTTCAGCATCAACGACGCAACATATGGTCACGAAAGGAGAAAAAACACAGATTTTATTGTGACCTCAGGCATCTCCGACTGGGAGATACTCTTCAAAACGGGTACTAAATCCGAGTACGTAATAATAGATATCCAATAATTTTTATGACCTTTTGTGCAAACAAAAGGTCTTTTTTTACACCTTTGGTGGATATTATAAGAACCGCAAAATTAATTTTCAGTTCATAATTAGTCAACTCCGCAAGATTTGAGTTGACAAGTGCTGTAAAATATGGTACAAATTATACATAAAGATATATTTACAAGGAGGAATGTAAATGAAAAAATCCATACCCACCCTAATGGCAGCCATGCTTGCCCTTTCATCTGCGAGCGCCCTGCCCCTCTCAGCCGCAGAATCCGACTACCTGCTCCACAGTACCTTTGAAGAAGGCACCGAAAAATGGAGCGGCAGAGGCTCCGCTTCTGTAAAGACCGTTTCAGGCACCTCACGCTCAGGTGAATACTCTCTCTTCACCAGCGGACGCGAGAGTTCATGGAACGGCGCAACAGTGGCTCTCGGCTCGGACTTCAAGGCTGGTCAGGACTACGCATTCAGCGCATATGTCATGACCGAAGCCGAGGACTCAGTGACATTCTACCTGACATTACAGTGCAACGACGGGGGAACCACAAGCTATCCGAAAATAGCCCAGGTCACCGCAAAAAAAGGCGAATGGGCACACCTTGAAGCAAGCAGCTTCACAATTCCCTCAGGTGCCTCAGATATGCAGCTGTATATCGAGACCGAGGATAGCAAGTGCAGCTTCTACGTTGACGAAGTAGCAGCAGCTCCCAGCGGCACCACATTTGACGAGCCCTCTGCTCCCGTAAAAATGAACAAGGGCGACATCAACTATGACGGACGCATCGACTCCTTTGATATTATCCTTGCACGTAAGGGACTTATCAACGGAATCACCGATAAAAAAGCTCTCAAGGCTGCCGACGCCGACAGCAACGGAGTTTATGAATTGGCAGACGCCGTACTCATCATGAAGTTCGTTTCAGGCAAGATAAGCGAATTCCCTGTTGAGGAGCCTGTGGTAGTTCCAGGACAGCAGAAGTACACCTGCGAGGAGCTCACCGAAAAGATACAGAACGAGCTTGTAAACACCGAGCCCAGCAGCTCACATCAGGAGAAGCAGGGCGTCAAGTACGGTACTATCAAGAAGGAGAACTACTTCTCCAAGAAGGCAAACAAGCAGAAGCCATACAATATCCTGCTTCCTGCCGACTATGACGAAAGCAAGAAATATCCGGTCCTCTACGTTCTCCACGGCTTCTTCGAGAACGAGGACCGTATGATAACCAAGGGCAACGGCACAATGTACACCCGTCAGATAGTGGGCAACGCTATCGCAGAGGGCGCAGCAAAGGACATGATAGTTGTATGCCCGTTCATCTTCACCAGCGCAACTATGAGAGACGCTACAGGCTTCGGCGACGCAGGCTCAGTAGAGGGCTACAACAACTTCGTTGACGATATCGTTGACAGCCTCATGCCTCATATTGAGGAGAAGTACAGCGTTGCAACAGGCAGAGAGAACACAGCCGTAACAGGCTTCTCAATGGGCGGTATGGAATCCCTCATGATAGGCATGAAGCACGGCGACAAGTTCGGCTATGTAGGCGCTATCTGCCCTGCACCCGGCGGTTCTGGCGCATTCAAGTGGAGCAATCCTGACGAGCAGCCATATCTCCTTATGATAACAGGCGGTACTCAGGACGACGTCGTAGGACTCAACACTCCCGAGGGATACCACAATAACTTCAACAAAAACAGCGTACCTCACGTATGGCACGTAGTTCAGGGCGGTCACCACGGCGACGACTCTATCCACTCTCACCTCTACAGCTTCGTAAGAGGCGTATTCCAGGCAACTGACGGCGGAACAGCTTCAACCAATCCGACTAATCTGACCAATCAGACAACCACAACACGCTCTAATCCTACTACTATCGCAACTACCACAACAAAGTCTTCTGCCCCCACAGGTCAGCAGAAGTACACAATGGAGGAGCTCACAAAGATAGTTCAGAATGCACTTGTAAACAACGAGCCAAACGACTCACATCAGAAGAAGCAGGGCGTTCAGTACGGTACTATCAAGAAGGAGACCTACTTCTCCAAAAAGGCTAACAAGAACAAGCCGTACAATATCCTGCTCCCCGCAAACTATGACTCAAGCAAGAAGTACCCTGTACTCTACCTGCTCCACGGCTTCTTCGAGAACGAGAACCGTATGATAACACAGGGCAACGGTCAGATGTACACACAGCAGATAATCGGCAATGCTATAGCCGAGGGCGCAGCCAAGGACATGATAGTAGTTGTTCCATTCGTATTCACCAGCGCTACCATGAACGACGCTACAGGCTTTGCAGATCAGGGCTCAAACGAGGGCTACGACAACTTCGTTGACGATATCGTTGACAGCCTCATGCCGCATATCGAGAGCAAGTACAGCGTTGCAACAGGCAGAGAGAACACAGCCGTAACAGGCTTCTCAATGGGCGGACGCGAGTCTCTCCAGATAGGCATGAAGTACGGCAGCAAGTTCGGCTATGTAGGCGCTATCTGCCCTGCACCGGGCGCTTCAGGCTCATGGAAGTGGAACAATGCAAGCGAGACACCTTACCTCGTAATGATAACAGGCGGTACTCAGGACGACGTTGTAGGACTCAACACTCCCGAGGGCTACCACAACAACTTCAACAAGAACAACGTACCTCACGTATGGCACGTAGTTCAGGGCGGTCACCACGGTGACGACTCTATCCACTCTCACCTCTACAGCTTCGTAAGAGGCATATTCCAGGCAACTGAGTGAACTCTTCGTTCCCCTTTATGATCGTCGGCGGCAAGTCCGTCGGCAGAGATCGCGTTCCGTTTCTTGCGGAACGCGATTTTTTGTTCGTCAAAATGCACATTTAATATATAATTCATTGACAAAATAGAGTAATAATGTTATAATAAATATAGTTAATCTTACTATTCATACCCAAAGGGGGGATATGTATAATGAATAAACAGGGAATCTTTGACAACATAGCCGAAAGTCTGGCACGAAGCTACGATATCATCTACTATATCAACGCTGAGAACGGCAATTACACCCGTTTCACCAGCGCCAAGATATACGGCGACGATCACGTAAAAGAGGACGGAAAGAACTTCTTCAGCGACGCTCAGAAAAACGCCGAAAAGATAATCGCTCCCAAAGACCTTGAAAGAGTAAAATTCAAGCTGAAAAAGGAAAGCATTATTTCAGCCCTTGAGATAAAAAAGCTCTACACCTTTGATTATACCCTTATGATTGACGGCGAACCGCGCTTTGCCCGTGCTACCGTATCATGGGCAAGGGACAGACTGCACCTCATAGTTGGCGTGGAGGATACCGTTGAGGAGATACGCCGCGAGAACGCCCTTACAAACGTTCTCAGCCTTGCCAACGAGGTAACAAGGCGCGACGAGCTCACAGGCATCAAGAACAAAACTGCCTTTGACGAGCTCGTAAAAGCAATACAGGAAAATATCAACAACGGTCTTGTGTATCTTCCCTTTGCCCTTATAATCTGCGACGTCGGCGGCATAACACAGCTTAACGAGAGCTTTTCGTCTGCGGCAGGCGACGGTCATATCATCGCCTCCTGCAAGCTCATCTGCAATATCTTCACCCACAGCCCTGTTTTCAGGATCGATGGCGACAAATTCGCTGTTTTACTCAGAGGAATAGACTACGAGAACAGAAACGCCCTCTTTGAGGATCTGCATGAGCAGGTGGTTGACAATATCAAATGCAAGGACGGTCCTGTTCTCGCAGCAGGCATGGCGGTTTTCAACAGCGATGAGGACAATAGCTTCACATCTGTTTTTGAACGTGCCGAGAATCTGATGTACAAGGACAAAAAAGCAATAAAGAGCGGTGAAGCAGGCAAGTCTTCAATCGAATACATTAACGGTGACATATCTATTCCCCTTGACCGCAAGGAAAAGCTGGACAGACTGTTCAATGCCTTTTCCATATTTGCCGAGGGAACCTATGTATATCTGTGTGATATGCGCTATGATTATTCACGCTGGTCAAAGAAGGCAGTTGACCTCTTTGGTCTGCCAAGCGAATACATGGTCAATGCGGCAAAGATATGGGACAGCCATATCCACCCCGATGACGCCGAGATATACCGCGAGGGTATCGAGGCTATCTTTTCGGGCAAAACAAATTCCCACGATATGCAGTACAGAGCCCGCAAGATAAACGGCGAATACGATGTATGCACCTGCCGCGGAACGGTCATGTACAGTCCTAAGGGAATACCCGAGTACTTCTGCGGAACGATCCGCAACCACAGCATACAGGGACATATCGACACCCTTACAGGACTCCAGAACCAGTACGGCTTCTTTGAGGATATCGAAGCAAAGATACTGAAAAACGAGCCCTTCAAGGTAGTAATGGTTGGTCTTGCAAAATTCTCAGAGATAAACGACGTATACGGCTATCATTTCGGCAACCTTGTATTGCAGAAATACGGCAGATATCTCTATGAGAACGTAGGCACCTACGGCACAGTATACCGCCTTGACGGCACAAAATTCGCAGTAATAATACCGAACTCGGATCACACCGTTGAAAATATAAAGTCGAAATACTCCACAATGCGTCATTATTTCCGCAACGAATTTTTCATCGACAACGAACTGATAATCCTTGACACCAGCGCAGGACTTCTCAGTGTGGATAACTTCAATATTGATCCCCAGACCGTATATGCCTGCCTGAATTATGCCTACGGCGAGTCAAAGCTCCGCCGACAGGGCGACATTGTAGAATTTGGCAACAGCATAAACAAGGACAAAAAGCACCGCACAGAAGTGCTCCACGTTATCCGCTCATCAATAATGCAGGATTTTCAGGGCTTCTTCCTTCTGTATCAGCCTGTAGTTGACGCCCTCACCGAAAAGGTCATAGGCGCCGAAGCCCTTCTCAGGTGGAAAAACGAGGAATACGGAATGGTCCCGCCTGACAGCTTCATACCCGTACTTGAAAAGGATCCTATCTTCTTTGAGCTTGGACAGTGGATACTCAGAACTGCTCTCATCGGCGCAAAGAAGCTGAGGGAGAAATTCCCCGACTTCATAATAAACGTAAACCTGTCCTACAATCAGCTTGAAAAGCCGAATTTCGTGGATATGGTGCTTGCAACTCTTGCCGAGACGGATTATCCCCCCGAGGCTCTCTGCCTTGAGATAACCGAACGGTGCAGACTCCTTGACATGGATCTGCTGAAAAACATCGTAGTAAATCTACGCGGACGGGGCATAAAGATAGCTCTTGACGACTTCGGAACGGGCTTCTCGTCTATCGGCATAGTAAAGAGCCTTCCATTTGACGTTATCAAGATAGACCGCAGTCTTGTCATGAAGATAGAGGAAAATCCTCAGGATCGCCAGCTTGTGGGAGCTGTCGCCAATATGATGCGCAGCTACAGCACAAACGTCTGCGTAGAGGGAATAGAGACCGCAGCAATGAGAGATATACTTCTCAATTACGAGGTAGACTGCTTACAGGGATATTATTATTCCAAGCCTATCCCGATCGAAGATTTCATAAGCAAATTTGACGCATAGTTCATCATCATGCAGGGGCGCACAGTGTGCGCCCCTGCATTCTTAGTTCTAAATTATAAAACGCCGCAGGGGTAATCCTGCGGCGTTTGTAATTACAGAAGTCTGTTCTTGCGTTTTCTGATGAAGAAAGCAGCTGCACCGCCAAGGAGCACGATGCCTCCGCAAAGGAACTTGAACCATGTCTTATGAGCAAGGATTCGCATTGCGTTTGTGGTAACAAGGATATTCTTGTAGGAATATTCTATCTCGTTGCCTGCCATATCGGTGAGAACTACCCTTACATTCTGAGCGTGCTTAGCATTGCGGACGGTAAATTCAAGATACTCGTCGTCGATATATCTCGACCTTATCTCCTTATCGTCAACGAATACCTTTGCACCCTTGAGCATGATGTTGTCCGATACGGACATCTTTGCCTCAAGTCTTTCGCCCTTGTATGCGCTGTTTGCCGAGAGATTCAGCGGTATGCACAGCGGCTGTGTGGTATCCACGCAGAATTCAAGGTAAGAATTCTTCTTTTCCGAGGTGCTGACGTTGATATTTCCCGCCTCGTCAACGGAGTGTATGGAAACGGTGTATCTTCCGTCGTCCTCAAAGTTCTTGGCGTAGATTATGTACTTGTACTCAGACCACTCATCGTCGCCGCCTGTGTACTCCACCTTGTAGTCGACATTGTCTTTAAGTACAGCCATTTCCGAATCCTTGGTAATGTATACGCTGTAGGGCTCGGAGTGCTTATTGGCGTTGACCTCGGAAATAACGATATCCTGAGCCTTGGAGATATACTTTCCGACTATGCTTCCGGTACCCTCGTCCAGCATGAATGTTGAGCCGTATCTGTTTACCGAGAAGCGGAAGTCCTTCTCCACCTTATTTGAAGCGCTGTCCTTAGCGCTTGCCTTAATGGTGTAGATATCGTCAAAGTCCGCCTTATCGGGGATATTATTGAATACATACTCATAGCCGTCGGCACTTTCGCGGAGCTCTCCCTCAAAATCCAGAGAGCTTCCTCTGTTAGCACCCTCAAGCTTTATCTTGATGCTGTCCTTGTCAAGGTTCACGTCCTTGAACTGGATATGCGGTCTTATCTCCTTTTTGTTGTTAGCCGTGTTTACGTCGCTGACAGAAATCTTAGGCGACTGACTGTCGATACAGAACTTGGCATTATAAGCCTCGAGAGTATTTCCAGCCTTGTCCTTGCCTGTGATATTAACGGTGTACTCGCCGTCCTTTTCAAACTTGACGGTAGAAACGTAATCGTTTCCTGACTTAACCCATTCCGACGCCTTCGGGAATTCCTCGGCGCTGTTGTTGTAGGTACCCGTCATCACAACTCTCGACGGCTCGAAATTCTGGTCTGAAATCCTGAATGTAGCCGTAGTAGGCTCGTTGTAGAAGTGCTCGTTGGCTATCTTCTTATCAAAGCCTATATTCATAGCAGGAGCAGTCCTGTCGATGACGAATTCGCCCGAATCATAGGACTTAGCCGCTCTGCCGCACATATCCTTGAAATCGGCGGTAAGTCTGTAGGTGCCGTCGTTATCAAAGGCTATCTCCGCCTGATATGTAGCGCTGTCAGTGCCTGCCGTACCGTTTATCAGTCTCCATTCGAGCTCTCTTCTGCTGTTGTTTACTCTGATATCAGGGAGCGACTTGTCGAAGTTTCTCTCGTTTATGGTTATGACAGCTTTTCTTGTGTTCTTGTATATCTGCTTGAACTCATTGTCAGCTGAGCCGTTTGCGTCTGTAAAGACCACATTCATAACAGGATCGGTCTTGTCTATGCTGTAGCTCCTGCTGACCGCCTTATCCTCGCTCGGATTTCCTGCTCTGTCATCAAATACAGCATATACGCTGTTGTTATTGGAGTTGCCTGTAAGCTTGACCTTTGCGGATATCTCCCTGACGGTATTCATGTCTCTGCTGGTTTCATCAGCGCTCCAGCTTTCGATACCGTTTTCGGATATCTCTCCCCTGTCGTTTACGGAAAGGCTTCTCTCCTCAGCTCCCGACGCGGATATGCGTATATCTGCGATACCCGAGAAATTCTCCTTGACTCGGATATCGGCGTCGATATCGTCAGCATACAGCGGTACGCCGTTTACGTCCTTGAAGCTTGTCGGCGGGAGATCAAGTGTGATATTTGAATTTGCTCTGTGGTCATCGTCCTTTTCCACCATGAACAGAGCAGTCTCGAACATCTCCGATTCTCTGCCCATTCGGCTTACAGCGCTCAGTCTCATATAGCCCCTGAACATCTGCGGAACAACGACCTCCCACTGACGCGGATCGTCTGTTGTGCGGACCTCGGGTACTACAGCACTTGGCGTACCGTCGCTGTTCACCAGAACAGCCTTGATACTGTCTATACCTGCGCTTGGACCGTTTCCATTTACTGAAACGCGGACAACAGCCTGCTCCCTTGCGAAATAAACATAGCCGTAGCGCTGGTCACGCCTGAGCGGAACACCGTCTGCGATGACGTCATTTATGCTTGGAACAGCAAGGTCAACCCAGACCTCTGCTTCGCTCCTTGAGCTTTCATTTCCTGCGAAATCCTTAACGCTGAGCTCTACCTTTACGGAGCCGTCATCTCTGCTGAATTCACCAAAGTCGGCTGCAACAGAACCATCGGCAGTGCTGACAAGCTTTGCCCTGAATCTGTCCGAATCCTCAACAGCCTCCAGCGCGATAACATACTTGCCGCTGCTGAGAGCTCCGCGGTCTATGCCGCTCTGCAAGTCAGCCCTGACAGTTCTGTCATGACCGTTTATCCTGAGCTTCAGCTCCTTTATTCCCGAGCCGATGCCCGAATTGGGATCCTCGGCAGAAACAGCTATCTTAACATCGGAATAAGCCTTGTACCATTCCTTTCCCTCGGAAACATAGCTCTTTTCACTGTCCGAAGCGTTCTTCACCGAGCATTCAGGCGCAGTATCGTCGATTATGATATTGAAGCCGCCGTACTTGCTGTCAGTGCTCTTTATGGTAACGGGATTGCCAACGCTGTCTATGGCATAGATAGTGATACAGGTCTTGATATTTACCTGTTTAATGGCGTCCTCAACGATATCGAAGATATATTTTCCGTCGCGGAAGGTCATCTTCTTCTCCGAGGAAGTCTCGTCCCCGAAGTAAATCTTTACATCGCTGATTCCCGAGCCGTCCACAGATGACTGCTCATCGCTGAGAACAGCGCTGATAGTGCTGCCTGCCTTGAGAACGTGCGCCTCTTTGCCATCCTCGTCGGTTATGACCTCGTCGCCTGTGATAGTTATCTTGTTATCAGAAACAGCAGGCGGAGCGCCGTCTATCTTCACTCTCACGTGCTTTCTTTCGGAGCTGTCATAGCTTGAATTATTGCTGTCGTCAAGAGCGAATACCCTGAGCCGCTCGTCTATCATCTCGTTTGCATGAGCAGCCTCAGCCTTTACGGAAACAGCAAATTCCTTGGTATCCTTGTCGTAGGTGAGCACAGGGACGCATTTTGAAGTCCTTACGGGAGTTTCCTGAGCCGCCTTATATGCAGACACAACTCCTGCGTACTTGTCACGCAGCCTTTTCAGCTCGTCTATCCTGCTGCTGTCAGGCTCCTCCTTTGCCTCCTCAACGGTTATCTCGGCATTGTAATATTCATTGATATCGTCCATAAGAGAAGCGGAATGCTCCCTGAGAAGCTCCCTGTAATAGCCGTCGCAGTTGAGCTGTTCGCTGTATCTGCTGTTGATATCCGCAAGCCTTATCTTTGAGAGCACAGACACAGCCGCGTTATACTTCTCTCTCATGTCGGGAGTTTCCACATAGCCCTTTATCTTGGCTGTATCGCCCCAGCCGTCTGCCGGTCTGTCGAATCTGTAGTCTCCCACTACAACTGAGCTTATATCGCCGCAGTCCTTAGTCTCCTTGTTTATATAATTCTTATAGATATCCGATATCTCGCCCTCTTCAAAGGTAAGATCTTCCTTTTCCCCAACAGGGCATTTTTCATTATCGGTTATCTTCATGGCAAAGGACATACCGTCCCTGCCTACCCAGTTGTCAGAGTTCTCTCCCCGTGTAAATTCCACCTTGGGAGCAGTTTTGTCACTGTAGAAGCAGATAACTCCGCCCAGACCGTCTCTTAAAACGTCGTCGCCTGTCTGACTGATGATATTTTTTACGATATACAGAGCAGACTTAGAGCTGTCTGCAAGGTTCTCTGAAAACTCTCTTGACGAGCCGCCGATAACGAACTTCTTGTGCTCAACGGTATTTGTGCTCTTGTTGTATACGTCGTAAAGAACCGTGCTTCCGTCAAACAGCGAGGTAAAGTCCATAAGCTTTACCAGAGCGTCCATTGAGCTAATAGTATAGCACCTGTCATTTCTCTCGAAGAGGTCTGCCTCGGGCTGGAAAATATACATATTCTCGCTGTCTGCAAGCTTTCTGTAGACAAGCTGTATCTCGCCGCAGTCGAACTTGTAGCCCAGCGACTTTTCTCTGATATCCTTTGTCAGGTCGTCATAAACGCCTGTGAGTGGCTTTTCGTCGCTGCCTCCGTAGGTATAGCTGCTGAGGCAGTAGCCGTCGCCTGCAAGATATGGTATTTTCAGCTCATAATCATTGCTGTCCTCTTTTCCGACAACGGGTATCTCGTATTTCTTGAAATACCTGTCATCTCCCTCGCCGAATACCGCCATAGCAGAAACAGTCCTGTCAACGCCCTGTATGGATATTTCGCAGTCATGCTTGTATCTGAACTTGTCATTGAGCGTCAGCGTGGAGCAGTTGAACCACTCGTCAAAAAGCTCTATGAACTCTCCGCCGTATTCACAGTTCACAAAGAGTGCCTGCTTTTTAGGGCATGAGACAGCTATCCTGTTGATATCCTTCCACCTGAACTTGCTGAGTTCTGTTGTATGTCCGTCGAACTGAACATCAAAGACGTTCCTGTCAATATCGAGAGAAAATGTCTTAGGCGATACGGTATAATGAGTCTCGTCAATGATAAGCTCATAGCCGTCGTTGTAGTAATTATCTCTCCTGATATTGATAGGAGCCTCGGCAGCAATGTCTATAGCCTGCGCTCCCGAACCCAGTATATAATACTCGGTAGGAGCTATCTCAAGGACTGTTCCGCTCCTGCAATAGCCGTCATTAAGCTGATAATGGGTATCTCCGTCTCTGCCTGTCATGGTTATCTTGTCATCGCTGAAATAGCCATATACCTTGAAATAGGTATTGAAAACAAAGGTATCGTCAGTATCCGAGTCGATCACGAGCTTGGTATCGTCTGAAATGACTATATCGCTTTTGTTTATAGAGTGATATCCGCCGATAGTGACGCTTCCCGTACCGGATTCCGCATTATAGCTGTGAGCTGAGCCCTCTGTGCCGAATACCTGCCTGAGGAGCTGTTTGAACATATCGTCTTCAAGGGCTATGCCGTTTATAACAATATTGTATGTTACGTTCTCAAATTCATCATCGCCGTTATGAGGCGGAGCTGCATCGCCCGGTACGCCTACAGTGGCAGGCTCGCTGCCTGCCGCAGTCAGGGCTGCTTCAGCGCCTGCCGCAGACAAACTGCCTGCTGAATTTGCAGCAAAAGCAAGTGCCGCCACAAAAGCAAGCTTTCTTTTAAGATCAAATCTTCCGTTATTCATTTGACCTACCTCCTTTTCTGACTATAAAACAGGCTGTCCCAAGTGCGATGACTGCTGCGGCGATAACAGGGATCAGCAGAAGATTCTTTTTTGGTTTTGATGTATCTGCCTCAGCTGTCGGCTCAGTGGTCACAGCCGAAACAGCAGTGGTCTCTTTTGAAGCAGTCACCGCAGAGCTCTCCTTTGCGGTAACTTTAGAAGCCGTTGTTGAAGTGACCGTTGTTTTCGCTGTTGTTTTCGTTGTGGTGACAGTTGTTGCTGTGGTCACTGAAGTTGTTGTATGCGTTTCATTATTGCTGTCGTTTTCATCGGAGGAGCCCTCCTCCTGAATCGGCGCATTTCTTTCCCCGTCATCATCGTGACGAGGCGGAGCCTGCTCCTGCTGCGGCACCGTATCGCCGTCCTTTACGGTAATAGTGCCGCCTCTCAGCTGAGAGAAGCATTCAGCTCCGAAATATGCGTCAAAATTATTGTACGTCAGTATCATCGGCTCGTCGGTATAGGGATAGATATTTATATCATATCTTCCCACGGGAGTATCCTCTGGGAGCATTACTCTCACATAGCCTATCTCGCCGTCGCCTGTAAAGCGTGACTTTGTCTTGGTTACGAAGTTCACCTTTCTGGTGTTCTCCATATCCCTCTGCTCGGAAATATGCACTCCTGCCATCTCCTCGGCTCTTGTGCCCAGCTCATAGTCATCGGCAAAGCTGAGCCTGCCGTCAAGCTGTATGAGCATTTTCACGCCTACAAATCCGCTGTTATTGCCGATATTGACAGGCACCTCCACAAGCTTTCCGCCTGTAAGGTCAGTCCTGTCTATCACTGTATCGCCTATGGAAAGTTCTATTCCCGACGGTGCTTCATAGTCCCCCGCCCCATAGACAGCTCCCGCAGGAGCAAAAGCAAGTGCAGCGGCTATACCGCCGAAAACGACGCTTTTTCTCATTTCTTTCTCCCGTTGTCTATTGCATCTACATCTGCATTTATTACTACGATATTGCTTGTAATGATAAAATCGCTCTCCGAGCTGTTATTATTGCCCACTACCACAGTGCCGTCCATATCTTCCTCCTCCTGCTTTGGAGCAACCACCACTGTCCACGGACCGTCCTCGTCGCTTTCGGGCGGAGCGGACAGCTCCGAATCGGTGCTTCTCAGGCTGAGATTTATTGAAGAAGGCGCCCTGAATGGCTCGGGCGACATCTTTCTCACCTTGATATCAGATATCATATTAGATATGACTCTGTACCTGATAGTCAGGATAAGTGCGGAGATAAAGAGAACTATACTTATCCCAAGGAATATACGGGATATTATCTGCCAGTCATATGAATCCATTCCGCACCCTCTTCCTTACTCAGAGCCCTCTATGCTCTGTATTATCATATCATATGAGCCGAGGATATAATCCCTTGCTTCTGCGGCAGTACCGCTCTGAGGATTGAGCTTCTCGGTCTTTTCCCTGATATTCTCGATGAATTTCTTCTGCTCGGCATAGCTGACGCCTGCCTTGTAGAATTCGTTTATATTGGTGTATTCGAGATTTACAAGAGTCTTGTAGGTCTCTAATACGATTATGTCCGAATCTGCGTTTTCCGTCTCCACAAGCTCACTGAGCTCGTTCATGCTGCTCCACAGGTCTGCGGAAATATCATTTCCGAGAAGCTCGTTCTCCTTTTTGCGGCTCTGTGAGTAGAAATCACCGATAGCGCAGTAAACACGGGCTATCTGGTACTTCTTGGGATATTTATCCTTGAAGTTCTCCGTCTGAGCCTCCTTGAACCACTTAACGGCAGCTATCTTGCCTGCTGTTCCCGTATTCTGGTTCATAAGCTCCTCTTCGTTGCTGCCGTAGAAGTAGTAATACCAGTAGAGTATTCCCAGCTCAAAGGCGACGTTCTCATAATCGGGAGCCTTTTGCAGCACATTTACGTTCTCGTTTATGAGCCTGCGTATCTGCTCCACCTCGTCAGCCTTGAACACCTGGTCGCTCTTGTAGAGCTCGATAAGCTCAAGGTAGGCGTCCGCATATGAGCCGTCGGCGTGGATAACGTCCTCGAAAGCCGCCGCTCTCTCCTCGTATTCGTTGGAGCTTTCGGCTATCTCAAGGAGGGTATTGAAGTCCTCGCTGTCCTTTTTGTGAGCCATTACCCCTGCAAAGAGGGATATGCCCAGTGAAAGAGCGGCAAGTCCTGCAAGTATCGCCGTAACTCTGATGTATGTATGGTTCTCCGCCCTGTCGAGGTCTGCATAGAGCTCGTCGCAGGAGCGATAGCGCTTGTTCTTGTCGTCCTGTACGCATTTGCGGATTATCCTCACAAGTCCCGCATTGGTGCCCTTGTCGAACACGAATCGCTCCGCAGAGCTTACAAGCTTGCCCTTTACGGAAACGTTCATGGGCTTTTTGCCTGTTATCATGTGATACATGGTAGCGCCGATGTTGAAGATATCCGTCTTTTCGTCAAGCTCCTCCTTGCGGAACTGCTCGGGAGCGGCATATGCAGGGGTATAGGCAAATGTACCCTCTCGCCTCTCGATAACAGAGCCGAAGTCGATAAATTTCAGCTTGCCGAATTTGTCGGGACGCTTGGAGTTCTCGAGGTCCTCCTCAGTCCTTACGACCATTATATTATCTGGCTTCATATCGCTGTGTATCAGTCCGCACTTATGGATAAAGGATATTACAGAACAGATATCCTTTGCGTATTTCAGCACCATATTGTGCCTGAACGGATAGTAAGCGAGAAGCTTTTCCATAGAGACGCCGTCTATATAGTCCTGAACGATATAGAGGGCGTCGGGCTTATTGTCGATTATCTCGATAATATTGGGGAAATAGGAATTCTTCACGTCCTTTTCGCAGAATTCCTTGATAAGCAGCGACTCCTGCCTTGCATTGTATGCGTCTGTGCCGTTGGTCTTCTTGACCTCCTTCACAGCTCGCTGGGCGTTATTGGCTTTGAGGTCAAGTGCACGGTAAACCACGGAGGTACCGCCTTTTCCTGCAATATTAACGATCTTGTACCTGTTTTCAAGCACAAAGCCTTCGTTAAGCAAACCTATCTCCTCGCTTTCAGCAGAGCTTGACCATAAGGGCAGTTATATTGTCCTTTTCTCCGCGCTTCATGACCTTATTTTTGAGACATTCCAGATTATAGGTTATCTTCTTCTCGTCCTTGTTGTTTGAGGGCGAGAGGTACTCCTGTATCTCGTCGGCAGAGAGCTTCTTGCGGAAGCCGTCGGAGCACAGCATATAGCAGCTGCCCTCGCTTATATCCGCAATGCTGTAGTCGTATGAGGTATCTTCAAGACCTGCTCCGATACAGTTAGTGAGCTGGTTCTGTCTGGGATCGTTCTCAGCCATTTCCTCGGTGATTATGCCGTTTCTGACCTCCTGTGCAACTATTGAATGGTCAGAGGTCATGAGCTTTATCTCCTCGTCGTCTATCCTGTACAGACGTGAGTCTCCCACATGAGCGATGAGGATATGTCTCATCTGAGGTATCACAAGCAGCGAGGTAAAGGTAGTAGCCATATCCGAGTTTTTCTTCTCCGCATAGGCGTTGATATTGTCGCTGAGCTGGTGGAGACGGTCGTCAAGTGACTTGCGTATCTTCAGTATGGAAGCGCCGCTGCTCATGAGCTCCGAAAAGTCCTCGGTAAACCACTGGTTTATGCGCTTGCATACGTAGCCGCTGGCTTTTTCACCGCCCGAGAGTCCGCCTACTCCGTCGCATACAGCTCCGAAGAATATCTCATCTTCCTTGTATTTTGCGGTAACGATAAACAGAGAGTCCTGATTTATCTTTCTTACCGCACCCTCGGTAGTAACGTAGGAAAAAACGTATTTCATAAAAACTCACCGTTAATTTTCTTCAAAGAATGTAAATGGTATGCCGTGATACAGGAAATTACAGCCCGAGAAGATGCTCTCTCTGCTGCCCTCGGCGATATCGCTGCCCTCAACGGAAAGTGAGCTGCACGAGATATTCTCGATATAGATGCTGTGTCTGTCTCGGCTGTTCTCGCGTCCGATAACGATGCCCGAGATCTCCGAGCAGGTAAAGGGATAAACGAATATGGGCACCTTTTCGTTGCTGGAGGAATTTACAAGATATGCTATATTCTTGGACTTGTTGTTCTTGCTTTCGAACTTCTTGCGGTTTGCATTGTCACCTACGACAACAGTAGCGTTATCGGCTGAATTTACAGTAAACACATACGGAATGTTGTAGATATAGATAACATCGCCGCTGTTGAGCTTCTCCTTGATGACGCGCTGACTGTTCTCGGCAAAATTGTTGAGGAAGGTTCCGTTTGAGGATTCCTTATCCTCGATGTAGAAGCTGCCGTTTTCAAAGGTTATCACCGCGTGGAGCTTTGAAACCGTGCCCTTGTCTGTGAGGGCAAGGTCGTTGTCGGCTTTTCTGCCTATAGTGAAAGGGAAATGGTTTATGGCAAATTCCCTGTTGTTCTCGTCTTTAAGGTAAGCAGGGCACTCCGCTTTCTTGCCGCCGCTTACAACTATGGTATGGTCTGCGTCAGCACCTACAGCCGCAGTCTTGCTGCTGTCGGCAGGAGTCTTTGCTCCCTCCTCGGCAGCTATCTGTGAGGGTGTGCCAAGGGAGACTTCAAGGACCTCATGGAGCAGATTGTACAGATGATTATGTGTAAGAACGCTGCTCTTTTTGGTCTTGAGGTAGTCATTGAGGAAGAAAACGTACTTCTGCATGACGCCCTGATCTGTAACTGTGATATTCGCGTATTTATGGAGCTTTGCAAGGAACTTCACCACGTTGGCGCACTTGTAGTCCCTGCTGAGAACGGGCAGAAATGCCACGCCTATCTTTTTCTTTTCCACATCGTAATATACGTGCTTGGGATCTGTCAGCACAAGATGATCGTAATCAAGATTGTTTTCGCTGGCAAATTCCATTAATCTCTGTATCTGGCGTATCAGCTCGAAATACTTCTCCTGAGTAAGGTTCTGCTTGACGTACTCAGACAGCGCAGTCATATTGCTCACCTTATACTTCAGAAGATTCTTGGAGCCGGTCTTTTCCCAGTTCACATTAAGGAAGCCCTTATTCCTGTTCCTGTTGATGAATTTGAGCTGGTCCTCACTGATCTGCACCTTCTTTTTGATCCCTGCCTGCATAAAGGTCTCGTTCTGATAAACCACCTTGATTGAAACACTTGCCATATCCTCACCTCTAAAAAAATCACCATATACATTCCGTCAAAACAGAACGCGCAGCTATACGCTGCATATAAGCTAATTATATCATCTTATGCAAGATTTGTCAATAATTTGAATATTTTTTTGCCCGGCCATACAAAATATATGTTGCATTTTACACAATATTCACATAAAAGAGGAGCTTCACCTTGTTTTCGGCAAGTTAATGGTATATAATGTAAAAAAATAACCCGAAAGGAGCAGCCTATGCTTTACCTGAAACCTGCCAATACAGACGACATCGAAAAGGAATATCTCTTCGTCCGTGACATACCCGAGGACGAAAACGGCTTCATAAACGAATACCACGGTATCAGCCGCGAGGACTTCGACGACGCCCTTGATATCATCATAGCAAATTCAGTCGGCGAGCGCCTGCCTGAGGGCTATGTGCCTGCGACTACATACTTTCTGTGGGACGATGACAAGATAATCGGCGAATTGCAGCTCCGACAGCATCTCTGCGAGTCACTTGTGAACGGCGCAGGACATATCGGCTATTATATTGCTCCCGAATACCGCGGAAAGGGCTATGGTACGCAGGGACTTGCAATGCTCCTTGAGAAAGCCTGCGATACAGTTCCCGAGGAGGAGGTATATCTCCGCGTTCAGCGCACAAATCCTGCTTCACTGAGAGCTATGCTGAAAAACGGCTGCTATATCCACCATGAGGACGAAGATTCCTATTTTGTGCGATTCCGCAAGGAGATATCATAAGCCTTGCCATTAAGTTTTAGAACTAATATCGTATGGACGGATATTATCCGCCCGTTTCAATGCATAATTAAAGGCGAACCTTAACCGCAACACTTATATAGAAGCTTACAGTTAATTATGGGGGAAACCTTTCTGAGGAAAGGTTCTCCCCCATACCCCTTTCCAAAGACTTTTATCTGGTTTTTTCGCAGATAGGGCGCTTCTTAAATAAAAAAAGACCTGCAAAAATGCAGGTGCGCCCTATCTGTGAAAAAACAAAACTAAAGTTTTAGGGAGAGAGTTTGAGAGAAGCCCCTTTTTCAAAAGGGGTTCTCTCAATAATAATTATAAAACTTCTATATGAGTATCATGGTTAAGGTTCGCCTTTTTTGCGTTATATT
>NZ_JHXF01000008.1 GCF_000621845.1 Ruminococcus flavefaciens MA2007
TGGTCGGAGTTTTTGCATATATTCTCAGAATTTCTCATATAATTCACTGACCAAATATCGAAAAAAGGAGAAAAGATATGAGAAAAACACACAGAAAGATAGTCAGCGGAGCACTGCTGTGCGGCTGTGCGCTGTTCACGCTGTACGGAGCTTCACGTATTGCAGAAATAGCAGAAAACGGTGCCCTGCCGACAGCACTGACAGACCTTGACAACGAAAAGCCGATTATCGTCCTTGACGCAGGGCATGGCGAATCAACTTAAACATAGTTCATAATTAGCGCTGAAAGCTCCCTGAGTGGGAGCTTTTTTATCTTTAGTTGTGTTATATATGTCAAATGAGCTTGAAAATAGTTCAAAAAAGTAATAAATACAATGATAGGAATATTCCGCCTGTAGTGTAAAAGAATGAAAAAAGCGCGAATTAGCAATAAAAAAGTTGACAAGTATTTGATGATACAATATAATTATTTTATCAATATAATCATAGGAGGTATAAATGAAACACATCACAAGAAAAATCGTAGCATTACTTGCTTCTGCAGTAACAGCTATAACAACATTATCTGTAAGCTATTCAGAAGCTTTTGCAGAAACACCACAGGATTCCCCGACTTCGTCGACGGATACTGATTTTGAGGTCATAAGCGGAGGAATCTTAGGTACTCTCATGCCAAATGAGGTGCAAAATCTTGCAAAGGAAAATGAAGAAAAACAAAATAGTGAATACGCTGTTTATAAGTTGGAATATGACAGAAATAAAGAATATCTTTTCATTGATTATACAGCAAAAAATGACAGTACAATTTTTGTTGGATTTTATAATGATGAAGGAACGCAATTGTACACTTCTGTCACAACAGATGCAGCGGCAGGTGTTAATACTCAGACAGTAATAAAGAAACCTGACGGACTTCCAAATTATTATATGATAAAGGCGTTTATGGTTGGACAGTTCAATGAACCGCTTACAAATCCATGTACTTACGAGAAGTGTACAAAAGCCGTTCAGGATGTAATTGAAAAAAAGCCTGATAATTTTGATGAAAATAGAGTCATTAGATTTGCTGAAAATGATGACTATAATTTCATGGTAACAAAAAATGAGTGTATTAAAGTATATTCTGATGATACAAAGGATACGATCATAGAAAACGATGATTCTGATACGTATTTGTTTGATAATATCGACAAGATAAAGGATGTTAAGGAAGGTCAGGACGTTTTGATTTATACTCCTGATGATATGGATATTTTTAGAGTCGACAGTATAAGTATAGACGGAACAAAAGCTACTATAAAAAAGCAGAATGTGGATATACATGAACTTGTTGATTTTATAAAGTTTGATTCTTCTGAATATACTGGCGATGTAGAGGGAGTATATACAGCAAATGACAGCGAGGATAGTGTAAGCTGCGAAGTACTTTCAGAGCCGCCGGTAAAGTCAGCAGATAGTCAGAATGGAATTAAAAGGAAACCTTTTCCAAGTGAAATAGACGATTTGATAGTTCCTAAAACTACACTGACAGGATATTTTAGATTTAATTTACTGGATGCAGAAACAAAAGATTCGTCTATAAGCGGTAAGGCTTATTTAGATATAGCTGTAGAGATTAATGTTGAAGTATATTTTACATCATTTGTAAATATATTGAATGGTGATATTACATTTAAAACTACATTTGAAATAGAAGCTGATTTCCAAAAAACAATTCATTTAGGTAAAATAGGTATCAAAGGTTGTCCTATTTCATTTTCATCTGAACCTGTGCTTAATATCAAAGCTATAGGTGAAATTACATTAACATCATCAAGTACATATGATTTCTATTGTATTCCGTATGTTGAAACTAAAATTACAAAACGAGAGGAAGAAGAACCTGAATATACGTCAGCTAATTGGGCGGTTACATTAGAAATAAGCTTTGGCCTTGATAGTGGTATTAATGTTGTATGGTCAAAAATATGTCGATTAAGCATAGAACCCGAAATAGGTATAAAGATCAAATTGGAAAACTCTGAGAGTGTTAATAATGATTATGTTCGACATGATTGCAATGATTGCATATCGCGGACAACATCTTTTTTTGTTAGAGTGACCGGACATTTAGAGCTTTTGGGAGTTGATTGTTTTGATGAAGATGATGATAAGTCAAAAATAGAAGCTGGATTAGAAACGGAGCTTAAAGTTGATGAAGCACATATCAGCAATGGAATTGTTTACGATGGTCCATGCGATAATTTAAGCCATAAAATTATTCTCCACGTTAAAGAGGTAATTACTGATGATAAAGGAAAAGAAATCACAAAACCTGTAAGCGGAGCTTCAATTTATAGCGGAAAGTATATTTCCGATAGTGAAAAATTCGTTGATGATAATAAAAATGATATACTTACAGATGAAAATGGAAACGCAGCACTCTGGGTTAAGGACAAGCTGCTTACAGATGAGGAGTATTGCATAACTGTAAAATCTCCTGATAATAAAGCTGCACTTGTTCGTGTAGGCAAGGATTGGGATCCCACTCTTAACAAAGCGAATGAATATGAGGTGGTAATAGATATCGATGCTGACAGCGTTGATCCAGATGAAGGCATATCCTATCCTATAATCGGAAAATGTGGTTACCCAAGAACAAATCTTCTGGGTGATACCGTATATGATGATGTCACTTTTACATATTGGTCAAACGGGGAATGTGATGTTACAGGCTCTGGAACCTTATATGAATATAAGTTAAGAACTGAGCTTGGAAAAAAGGGAATCAAAACAATAAAAAAGCTTCAAATAGGTAATGGTGTAGAGGTGAACCCTTCTGCAAAGCTGGGTTTCAATATAGAAGAAGTCGAGTTTATTGGAAATAATGGTAAAGTTTTACCTACAACTTTTAATGAAAGTAACAATTTGAAAAAAGTCACATTATCAGATTTTGAAGAATTAGATTATAATGCGTTTGTGGGTTGTGAAAACCTCAAGGAAATAGAAGGAACTTATTATTTGAAAAAAATAGGTCCTTATGCGTTTAGCGGTTGTTCCAAGCTTACAAAATTTGATTTTTCTTATAATTTTAAAGAAATTAAATACTGCGCTTTTAGGTATACCGGATTGCAGAAAATTATTATGTCTCCCAAATTAAAAACGATAGAGGAACGAGCTTTTTACGGCTGTAGTGATCTAACAAGTGTTACTTTGAACGAGGGACTTGAAAAAATAGGAGATGATGCGTTTGGTGGAATCGGAATAAAAAGTATTAATATTCCTGCTTCTGTAAACTCGATGTACTGGTCTTTCAGATCTTGTCCAAAACTGAAAACAGTTATAATAAACGGTGACATTACGAATGAGAGCGGTTGTCAGCCATTTTGGGATTCACCTGTTGAGACGTTAATAATGAATGATGGAGTTACTAATATTAATGATTTATTTTTTTGTGGTCAAGAAGAAATTAAAAATGTTCGTTTCTCAAAAAATTTGAAATCGATTGGAGCATCTGCATTTCAAGTCACTGCATTAACTAATATCAATCTCCCTGACAGTTTGGAAATAATAGGAAAAGATGCTTTCTATAGCACAAGGCTTACTTCTGTAACTATACCCAAAAGTGTTACAGAGATAGGTGCAAGTGCATTCGATTGTGATACACTTAAAGAAATAGTGATCTTTAACTATAATTGTGATCTAAAAGAAAAAGTAGTACCAAAAAGCACTATTATATGGGGCTATAAAGGCTCTTCAGCAGAAGCTTATGCAAAGAAATACGGTAATCCTTTCAAGGCTCTTGATGCCCCTGTTGTAACAACCACAGCGGTTAAAACGACAACAGCAAAGACAACAACTACAACAACAGCAGTTGTAACTACAAAGGTTGCTCCTGATTCAGAGTGTGTATTTATTGCAGTAAATGACGACAAAACAGTCAACGGTTCTGCTGATGAGCTTCTTGACAGAGAGAATGTAAGGTTCTTTGACCAGCAGACTGCTAATGGCGACGGAGTGGTTTCATTCTCGTATTTACCTGATGAAAATGAAAAATGGGCGTTTATCTTTGTAAGTGAAGCAATAAACGATACCATAACAAAGACATTTGGAACTCCTGATGCTCTTAAAATTACAACATATAACGTTGCACCCGGAGTTAAGGGCGACGCTAACGGCGACGGAGAGATAGATATGTCAGACGTTGTATTGATAATGCAGGCACTTGCAAATCCAAATAAGTATGGCATAGAAGGTACGGATCCCAAGCATATTACTGTAAGCGGATTTGGATATGCTGATTCTGACGGAGACGGTCTTACTGTAAATGATGCGCTTCGTATACAGCAGTATCTTTTAGGACTTATTCCATCATTGACTTAATATTTAAAACTCCGACCGATTGGTCGGAGTTTTGGCATATATAGTGTGATTTTCTCATATAATTCACTGACCAAATATCGAAAAAAGGAGACCAAGATATGAGAAAAACACACAGAAAGATAGTCAGCGGAGCACTTTTATGCGGCTGTGCGCTGTTCACACTGTACGGAGCTTCACGTATTGCAGAGAGAGCAGAGAACGGCGCCCTGCCGACAGCGCTGACAGACCTTGACAACGAGAAGCCGATAATCGTCCTTGACGCAGGGCATGGCGGCATAGACGGCGGCTGCACGTCGGCGGAGGGAGTACCCGAGAAGGGCATAAATCTTGATATACTGCTTCGGCTTCGTGATTTGCTGGAGATAAACGGCTACGAGGTCAAGGTCACCCGCGACACAGATAGGTCTATCCACGATGAGGGGATAGTGGGCATTGCAGAGCAAAAGAGTTCCGATATGGACAACAGACTGGCGATCTTCAATGAAACGGACAACGCTCTGTGCCTGTCCATACATCAGAACCAGTTCACGGACGCCAAATACAGCGGCGCTCAGATGTTCTACTCCAACAGCAACAAAAACAGCGAAGCCCTTGCACGTGCGCTCCAGAGCCGATTCAGGGAGCTTCTGCAGTCTGACAATAACCGAGAGATAAAGCTCTGCGGCAAGGAGCTCTTCCTGTGCTATTACAGCGAGAACCCCACGGTAATGGCGGAGTGCGGATTCCTGTCGAATCCCGAAGAGGCGGCTATGCTGTCCACTGAGGATTATCGGGAAAAGGTGGCATTTACGCTGTATACAGGCATAAGCGACTTCGTGAACCGAAAGAAATAAAAAAGGGAGCATATTTGCTCCCTTTTTTAATATTTAGTTCTCTTCTGCTTTTTTATCTGTATTTTTCTCGGTCTTTTTTATCTTGCCGTCGTATGGGCGGAAGCATATGTTAAGGTCGACATCGCCCTCAATACCGGGGACTCTACCCGTATTGGAGTACTGCCATATCTTGAAGTCATAGTAGTAAGAGGGCTTTTCAGCGTACTCGGCGAGCCAGAAGTCGTAGTCCTTTATCCTCGGCAGGTCAAGCTTGTGCATGGCTGTTCCCGTATTCTGATATACCATAGGAGTATATCCCGAGTTCTTTACTCTTTCGCAGAATGCCACACAGCAGTCCGCAAGAGCTTCTACACTGACATTATCGGTTCTTGCTGCGTCGTGAACTATCTCCCAGTCGTAGACCACGGGGTATGTTATCTTATAATCGGCAAGTGCGTCGATGACTGCGTCGGCTTCTGCTATAGCCTCGTCGGCGTCGGTAGCCTGCGAGTAGAAGTAAACTCCCACCTTTATGCCTGCGTCGAGAGCTCCCTCGATATTGCGCTGGAAAGCCGAATCATAGGTAACTATTCCGTCGCCGTATGTACGGTAGCCCACGCGTATGAATGCAAAGTCTATATCAGCCTGCTTTACCTGTTCCCAGTCTATCTCGCCCTGAAACTCGGAAACATCGACTCCCGTAGTGGATACCACCTCGCCGTTTTCCTTGTAATAGGCGTAGCCGTTTCGCATGGTGAGCTCGTCAAGGTTTATAGTGCTGGCAGGAACGTCCGCATAAACAGGGACGAAGACCTCGCCGTATGTACCGTCGTTCATGAGTATTTTCTTGCCGTCAAGCTGGTAGAATGTTTCCTCTTTTTCTATTACAGCTCTCCTGCGTATGTCTTTTTTAACGCTGGCATTTGCAGGGACTGCCTTATCTCTGCCGCGGATAAATGCCGCCCATATCAGCAGGAGTGTAAGTATCAGGATTATAACAGCTTCTACCAGAGCTATGCTCTTGAAGCGTATACGTCTTTTGTTGTCTGCCATTTTATTCTCCTTTATAGATTTTATTTGTCTGTAAGTATATAATACCACATTTTTCGCAGTTTGTAAACCTCAAAATTCTTACAATTTCGTCACTATAGGGCGTTTTCACTGAAAAATCATCTTATTTCCATTGACAAGCCCTGCCTTATAGTATAAAATTATTATTACAGAAACAATTTTATTACAGGAGAGATAAATATGGAGTACAAATACAAGACAAAAATGGTCTGTTCTCAGGAGATAAGCTTCAATATCGACGGGAACGTCATCACAAATATCGCTTTTCGCGGCGGCTGCAACGGAAATCTCAAGGCACTGTCGAAGGTTCTTGACGGCTGGACCGTTGAGCAGATAGAGGCAAAGCTCAAGGGCAACACCTGCGGTCAGCGCCCCACTTCATGCGCAGACCAGCTGTGTGTGGCTGTTCGTGAGGCTTATGAAGCACAGAAGTGAGCAGAACTCAGAAAGGACGCCCTCGGGCGTCCTTAATAATGCATTAAAAAAGGACGGTCATTGACCGTCCTTAATTTTATGCGTTGAGATAAGACCTTACCAGAACCTGCAAAAGCTCATCGCGGTCGATGTGACGGATAAGACTTCTTGCGTTGTTGTAAGTCGTGATGTATGTAGGATCTTCCGAAAGAATATAGCCTACTATCTGATTTACGGGGTTATAGCCCTTTTCTGTGAGAGCGTCGTATATGATAGTGAGATTCTTTTTGAGTTCAGCTTCTTTGTCCTCATTTACGGAAAAAGTCATGGTTTTATCAAACATAATATCAGCCTCCCGCTGCTTGGAATACATTTATATAAGAATATTATACCCTAAAATCAGCGGCAATGCAAGGGCAGAACGGAATTTTTCCCGATTTGAACGAAATTCCCCGTTGAATTTAGGGATTTTGCACAGCCTGAGCACCGCGAAAAAAGTCATATTGCCCCGATGTTCCACAAAAATGTCAATTGTCTCCGTTATTGATCTCGCATACCGAGACTACAAAGCTGCCGTTTTTGAGTATAAACTGGCGGAAACGGCAGTTTTCGATATCGGTAATGATGTTTTCACCGTCAAAGCTGAACTCCGCCGTATCCATAGGGTAGGAGATACCCACGCCGAGCGCTTTTACATAGGCTTCTTTGAGAGTCCACAGGCGGAAAAACAGCAGATTTTTCTCATTTTCGGGAGCTTTTTCAACCATTTCACGTTCCTTTTCCGAAAAAGCCCGTTTCATAACATTGGGACGGAAATCGCGGACGCTCTCGCAGTCTATGCCGCATTCACGGTCCGAGACCATACAGGCGGCAATACCGCTTGCATGGGAGAGATTGTAGTGTACATCGGGATATTCCGCAAGAGAGGGCTTGCCCAGCCTGCCTTTGACGATTGGCGTAGCATCGCCGTATTCTATGCCCATTTTGCGGAGACACTCCCGAAGCATTTTATGCGCGTGGCTGTGAAATTCGCGTTTATCCAAGTCTATCATTGATATCATAAGCATAATTATCACCGCTAATATTATATCATTTCGGCAGCCCGATTACAAGTGAAACAGTGACAAATGTCACTGAAAAAGTGACAAATGACACCTTGTGCACGGGAGCTTCTGATGGTATTATAATAGCATAAAGAAAGCTCATGCATTTCAAGGAGGGAAAATATGATAAATACAGAAATGGGTTTACCGCTGCTATTATTTTGTTTATTGCTTTTAATTATGATGATAGTTGGTCTTTGTATGCTTTGTGTTTCTAAAAAGTTAAGCGTAAGGATCACAGGTATAGTTCTTTTGGCTTTGGCTGTTATATGTATTGGTTATGTTGTTTTATTCTTTGCTGCGGTTATTCTTCAATTCATTTCAGAATTAATTATAGAGGGTGTTTTAGAATCATGCTTTAATGAGATACAGACCTGCGGTAGAATAGGCTGAAAGGAGAGGATAATATGCTGTTTATCGTAATAACCCTTGTGATAATCGGGATATGGGTGGCTTTGGCATTTATTGATCCCTCTAAAACAGCAGAAGAGGACAAGGAGACGATCAAAAAGGCGGTCAAAATAGTGCTCATCATACTTGCAGTGCTGATAGCAGGGATATTGCTTATCCTGAATTCCTTAGCCAATGCAGCGGCAGATATGTTTTCTTCCTGCTGCGAAACAGCGCAGGGAGTGGGAAAGATCGGCTGACCAAAGCTATCATGTATGCCTTAAATGCGTAAAAATAGCACAAGCTCTTTGACCGAAACACGCATTTTTGTTGAAATAGCGGACATTGTCCGCTATTTATATTATGGGTATTGACAAACAATGTCGTTTGTTGTAAAATATATTATGTCTACTTATATGATTTATCATACTTACACTATAATAAAGTAAAGGCGGAAAGCAAAAATGGGTTTATTCAAGAACATTTTCGGTGCGAACGCTTACTCCAACCGCGAGCTCAAGCGTATCGAACCTATTAAAAATAAAGTCCTCGATCTGGACGAGGAGTATCAGAAACTCTCCGACGCAGAGCTCAAGGGCAAGACCGCTGAATTCAAGGAGAGACTGGAGGACGGCGAGACTCTCGACGATATCCTCCCCGAGGCTCTTGCTACCGTAAGAGAAGCCGCTTGGCGTGTACTCGAGAAGAAGCCTTACCCTGTACAGATCATCGGTGCTATCGTTCTTCATCAGGGACGTATCGCCGAGATGAAGACAGGTGAAGGTAAAACTCTCGTTGCCTGCGTTGCTTCTTATCTTAATGCTCTCTCAGGTCTGGGCGTTCATGTCGTTACCGTAAACGACTACCTCGCTAAGACACAGGCTGAGGAAATGGGCAAGGTTCTCCGCTGGCTGGGACTTACAGTCGGCTGTATCCTCCACGGACTTAACAACGACCAGCGCCGTGCAGCTTATAACTGCGACGTAACCTACGCTACAAACAACGAGCTGGGCTTCGATTACCTCCGTGACAACATGGTAACCCACAAGGAAGAGCGCGTTCAGCGTGCTCCCAACTTCGCTATCGTGGACGAGGTAGACTCTATCCTCATCGACGAGGCTCGTACTCCGCTTATCATTTCGGGACGCGGAGACAAGTCCACGGACCTTTATGCTATCGTTGACCGCTTTGCAAAGACACTTACTGCTACTACAGTCGTTGAAATGGACGACAAGGTAGACCAGGACGCTATCAACGATACTGCTGACTATATCATCGACGAAAAGGCTAAGACCGCTACTATCACACAGCGCGGCGTTAAGAAGGCTGAGCAGGCATTCAGAGTCGAGAACCTTATGGATTCCGAGAATATGACTCTCCTCCACCACATCAATCAGGCTATCAAGGCTAACGGCGTTATGAAGAACGATATCGATTACGTTGTCAAGGACGGCGAGATCATTATCGTTGACGAGTTCACAGGACGTCTTATGATGGGACGTCGTTTCAACGACGGCCTCCACCAGGCTATCGAGGCTAAGGAAGGCGTTAAGATAAAGAGCGAGTCAAAGACTCTGGCTACTATCACCTTCCAGAACTTCTTCCGTCTTTACACAAAGCTCTCAGGTATGACAGGTACTGCCATGACCGAAGAGGACGAGTTCAAGGAGATATACAAGCTCGACGTTATCGCTATACCGACTAACAAGCCTGTTATCCGTATCGACCATAACGATCAGGTATATACAACAGAAAAGGGCAAGTATGCCGCTATCATCGAGAAGATAAAGGAGTGCCACGACAAGGGACAGCCTATCCTCGTTGGTACTGTTTCTATCGAAAAGTCCGAGCTCCTCTCCGCTATGCTCAAGAGAAAGGGCATCAAGCACGAGGTACTCAATGCTAAGCAGCACGCTAAGGAAGCTGAGATCGTTGCTCAGGCAGGTAAGTACGGCGCTGTTACCATCGCAACCAACATGGCTGGACGTGGTACCGATATCATGCTGGGCGGTAACGCTGAGTTCCTTGCAAGAGCAGAGCTGAGAAAGCGCGAGATACCAGAGGAGATAATCACCGAGGCTATCGGCTTCGCTGATACAGATGTACAGGAAGTTATCGAAGCAAGAAAGCTCTACCGTGAGCTTTATGATAAATTCAACGCAGAGGTAAAGGAAAAGGCTGTTGCAGTCAAGGAAGCAGGCGGACTCTATATCCTCGGTACAGAGCGTCACGAGTCACGCCGTATCGATAATCAGCTCCGCGGACGTTCAGGACGTCAGGGCGACGAGGGCGAAAGCTGCTTCTTCCTCTCAATTGAGGATAACCTCATGCGTATCTTCGCAGGCGACCGTCTTGAAAATCTTATGAAGACTCTCAACGTTGATGAGAATACTCCTATCGAGAGCAAGATGCTCACAAAGATAATCGAGTCCTCACAGAAGAAGGTCGAGGGACAGAACTTCAGCATAAGAAAGAACGTCCTCAACTACGACGACGTTATGAATACACAGCGTGAGATAATCTACAAGCAGAGAGCTCAGGTCCTCGACGGCGAGGATCTCCACGAGAGCATCCTCAAGATGATGGAAGACCTCATCACATCTACTGTTGATACCTACCTCGTTGATGACGAGGTCAAGGACGACTGGAACATTGTCGGACTCAAAGAGCACTTCCTCGGCTGGCTCATCGGTCCTGAGGACCTCACATTCACTGATGAGGAGCTTCAGGAGGTATCCAAGGAGGATATCGTAAACGCTCTCAGCACCAAGGCTGGCGAGATATATCAGGCTAAGGAAGAGGAATACGGCTCAGAGATCATGCGTGAGCTCGAAAGAGTTATCCTCCTCAAGGTCGTTGATACAAAGTGGATGGCTCACATCGACGACATGGAAGAGCTCAAGAAGGGTATCGGACTCCGTTCATACGGTCAGAAGAACCCTGTTATCGAGTACCGTTACGAGGGCTTTGAGATGTTCGACGCTATGGTCGAGGCTATCCGTGAGGATACTATCCGTATGCTCCTTACTGTTAAGCTCCAGAGAAACGAAGCTCCCGAGCGTGAGCAGGTTGCCAAGCCTGACGCTCCAAACGCTGGAGCAGGTGACGGAAGCTTCTCTGACGAGCCTGTACGTGCAAAGAAGATCGGCGATAATGATCCATGCCCATGCGGAAGCGGCAAAAAGTATAAAAAGTGCTGCAAGGCTAAGGATATGGAAAGCAAGTGATACCATTACCGAGAGGGGGCGGCTATCGCCCCTTTCGGCATGAAAGGCTTTTTTTAAAGAGAAAGAAAGGTTTTATGAGGTGACATTATGAAAAAGTATATTCTTCCCGTTGTTCTTCTCGCACTTTTAGCGGGCTGCGGTAAAGTCAAGGTCTCTGAGGTCGACAGCCATATCGAGATAGTTTCAGGTACGGCTTCTTCTACAACTAAGGAGGTAATGACATCTGAGACAGGCACAACCACAGATGATGACGATAAAAAGACCACCACTACTAAAAAAACCGGTGAAAAGATATCGGGAACTACTACTACTGCTGCAAAGGCAACAGGACGAGTAGTTACAAGAGCTTCGGGCGGAAACAGCACAGTTCACGGAACTACAAGAGTTGTACCTACAGCTCCGAGATCTACTTCAAGAACTACAACTTCTGCTTCTTCAACACAGCAGCCTACTACAGAGCCTGCAACATACGATCATAAGGACTACAGCTCTGTCACATTCGATTTCAAGAGCGACAAGCCCGATAAGATCGAGGTGATACGTCCTTACAGCGACGGAAAGAGCCGCTCTTGTCAGACTCTCAGCGTTGATACTGCCGAGATAAAGGAAAAGCTTGAAAAGAACTCCAACAAGACTATCAACGATTTCCTTGAAAAGGCAGACTACGACGGCGACGGATATCCTGACCTCTTTGTAAAGGAAAAGGAAGACGAGCTCAATACATCGGGCAAGTACTTCAAGTATGATCCCGAAAAGGGCAAGTATGAAAGCTGGGAAGAGCTCAATGCTCTTAAATATGAGATAAAGAAGGATACAGCTTCAAACAGACTCATCGTTCTCGACAAGAAAGAGGACAAGATAGAGTATGAGAAGAAGTCCTTTGAGTGGAACGCTCAGAACAAGCTTGTGCTCAGAGAATATATCCACCAGTATACAAGCAACGGTGATATCCTCATCGACTATATCAACTACGATGAGAACGGCACTGAGATATCAAGAGAGACTCGTGACAGCGAGGGCAATCTTGTAGGTGAAAACACTCAGCCAACATCAGAAGAACCAAATGAAGAATAACTATCTGCACTTCGGCTTTGCTGAATAACAGAAGCGGGCTGCGCCGACATGGTGCAGCCCTTTGTTTGACATTGATAAAATGGAGATATTATTATGAGCAGATACAGTGCGTTTGCGCGGTACTATGACGAGCTTACAGCGAATATCGACTATAAAAAGCGCGGAGAATACTTCCACAGTATCATCAAGCGATTCAAGACCACAAAGGACAATATCCTCCTTGACCTTGCCTGCGGTACGGGAAGTATCTCGGAGGTAATGGCAGGGCTTGGCTATGACGTCATAGGCGTGGATTACTCAGAGGAAATGCTGGGCATAGCTATGGACAAGAAGTTCGACAGCGGACTTGACATACAATATATCTGTCAGGATATGCGTGAGCTGGACCTCTATGGTACGGTAGATGTGACTGTATGTGCTCTTGACAGTATCAACCACCTTGCAGGTCTTGATGACGTGAAAAAGGTGTTCAAAAGCGTGGCTCTGTTCTCGGAGCAGGACGGGATTTTCATTTTTGACGTGAATACTCCCTACAAGCACCGCGTTGTGTTGGCAAACAATACCTTTACCTATGAGACGGAAAACGTCTACTGCGTCTGGGAGAACACCCTTGATATCGACACTCTTGAAGTCAAGATGAATCTGGAGTTCTTCGAGAGAGAGGAAAACGGACTTTACTCACGAAGCTCCGACAGCCTTTCCGAGAGAGCATTCAGCGAGGGCGATATCGAAAGGCTTCTTGACGAATGCGGCTTTGAGGTGCTGGGCAAGTACGGCGACGATACATTTGAGCTGCCGAGGTCTGATTCCCAGCGTATAGTCTACGCTGCAAGATGTATCAGAAACGGGCAGAAAAAGTGAAAGGATAAGGAAAATGGGTAATTTATACAGGGCAATTTCAGCGGACGGTTCAGCTTTTGCGGCTGTTCTTGACGCTAAGGATATAGTTTCGGAAATAGAGCGCATACACAAGACCTCAGCAGTCATCACAGCAGGTCTTGGAAGGCTTACCATAGGCGCTTCACTTATCGGTTATATGCTGAAAGGCGAGGAGGACAGCGTAACTCTCCGCGTTGACGGCGGCGGTCCCTCGGGACAGCTTGTGGCAGTTGCCGACAGCAGGGGAAACGTAAAGAGCTGCGTGAACAATCCTGTTGTGGAGCTCCCGCTGAATGCGCAGGGCAAGCTTGACGTTGGCGGAGCAGTCGGCAGGGACGGTACTCTGTCCGTTGTCAAGGACATGGGACTTAAAGAGCCATATGTAGGCGTTATCCCTCTCGTATCAGGCGAGATTGCCGAGGATATCGCAAGCTACTACGCTACCAGCGAGCAGATACCCACAGTTTGCAGCCTCGGAGTCCTTGTGAATCCCGACCTTACAGTAAAGGCAGCAGGCGGCTTCCTTGTGCAGCTCCTGCCCTTTGCAGACGAAAAGTGTATAGACACTATCGAGAAAAACGTTGCGAAGATACGTCCCGTATCGGCTATGCTTGACGAGGGAATAACTCCCGAGGAGATAGCAAATATGCTCCTTGAGGGACTTGAGCCAAACGAACTTGATACTGCTCACCCTGTATACAAGTGCGATTGCAGCCGCGAGCGCACAGAGCGTGTCCTCATAAGCATAGGAAAGGACGAGCTGAAGTCCATAGCCGACGAGGGCAAGGATACTGCGGTAAGCTGTCATTTCTGCGGCAGGGAGTACGTTTTCACTCCCGACGAGATAAGAAAGCTTATAGGTGAATGAGCATGATAACAGCCATATTCGACCTTGACGGAACTCTTGCCGATACCATTTACGACCTTGGCGACGCGGTAAATTACGGACTTGAAAAGCTTGGCTGTCCCACACACGATTACGCAGCCTACAAGAAAATGGTGGGAAACGGCGCAAAAAAGCTCTGCGAGAGAGCACTTCCCGAGGGCAAAAAGGACAAGGCGGCGGAGCTCCACGGCTTGTTCAAGGAGTATTACAGCGCCCATTATCTTGACAAGACAAGGCTGTATGACGGCATAAAGGAGACTCTCGAAAAGCTCCAGAGCAGGGGAGTTGTCCTTGCAGTCGCCACCAATAAGCCCGAAGATGTTGCGAGGGAGATAGTATGGGAGCTTCTTCCCGATATTGATTTCATAAAGGTGCTGGGCGGCGTGGATTACAGACCGCATAAGCCCGACAGCGCAATACTTATCGAGATATTTGCGGCTCTGCCCGACGAGGAGAACCGCGTGTACATGATAGGCGACAGCAATGTGGATGTTCAGACTGCGAAGAACGTAGGAATCATGAGTATCGGCTGTGCGTGGGGATTCCGCGGACGCGCCGAGCTGGAAGCCGAGGGCGCGGACTACATTGCGGAAAGAGCTTCTGATATTGCAGATATCATATTGAAATAATAGTGTAGGGGACGGCGTCCCCGACGTCCCGAAGTTTACCGTTTTATTGAACGCCTTGCAAGTGAAGGCGTCCCTTAATGTGATATTAAAAAAAGCCGCTGCAATTGCAGCGGCTTTGCTGTTTATTTCTCAGGTTCAAGAGTTGTCACCTTATGGAGCAGATACTCCTGTATGCGCAGGGCGTCATTTGCGGTGATACCCTTGCTTGAAGTATCAACGTCTGCATTATCCGCTCCTTTTTCTGTCAGGTGCTTGCTGTCAGTACCCTCGAAGCCGAATTTGTTGGGGTTGGCAAGATACTGCATGATAAGTACGACATCCGACATATCTACAGCACCGTCGCAGTTTGCGTCGCCGTAAACTCTTTTTTCGCTGCCGCCTGATGTAGTTGATGTAGTGGTGACAGATGAAGTTGTTGTTTCTGAAGTTGTAGTAGTTGTTGTGGAAGTAGTGGTTGTAGTCGTTGTAGTTGTAGCAGGTTCCTGCTTTTCAGCTATCGGAGCCATGCTTGGAACACCGTCGCCCCACCAGTCCCAGCGGTCAGCGGTACGGTACTTGTTTATTTTATCGCCGTTGGCAGATGTCCATGTGAATACGTTGTCGTAGAGGTGCCCCTCATAGTAGTAGAACTGCGCCATTGCACAAATCTCGTCAGCGTAGGTAGCGTAAGCACCGTCGTCCTCAGCCTTTGTGCACCAGCCCGTATTGAAGCCCTTGAGACTGTTTCTTACTACCTGATAGTCGTGCATATCCTGCTCGTCTATGCATATCTCCGCAAAGTGGAGTATCTTTCTGATACCCATGTGATTGGAGATGATACAGTCATAGAAGTTTGACTCCGTAAAGGAATACTGGAACATCTCGGGGACGTTGTCCTCGGGCATGAACTTTGGATCGCAGTCCTTGAAAGCCGTAACAGCGGTCTGCAAGGTGCCGTATGCGTGGGCGGAGTTTACTCCCCAGCCGTCCTCGTAGGCGGTCTCGTGGTCGGAGCCTATCTTGCCCTCGCCGAGAGTGGACTCACGGGAGCCCAGTCCCAGGAACAGAGCATACATCTTTTCACGGTCAGTCTGTCCCAGACGTGTGGAAATGAGGTCCCAGTGCTCGTCAATTTCCTTGTAGAGAGCGTACTTGACCTCCTGAACGGTCATTTTGTGGTTGATAGCGCGTATCTCAGCTGTAGAAGCGTCCGCAGGAGTATTTCTCTCGCCGAAATTCAGCGGATTGCCAACGCCCTCTTTCTGGACGTCACGGGAAGTATCGTGGAGGGGCTCGCAGGTCTCTCCTGCAAAGCACCATTCCTCAGCGGAGGCGTAGAAGCTTTTATCGCCGATATTGGCTACAGTAAGCGAAGAAGCGCTTATAACAGCCGCTGTGAGAAGTCCGCAAAGTTTACTAAGCTTCATACCCGTCACCTCAGAAATTAGAGCCGTTCCAGCCCCAGTCGTTGGTGCTGGTGTACTTCACGTACACGCGGTCTGACGGTATGCCGATATTGTCTGTGAGAATGCCTGTGATGTGGCTTGTGAGAGTGGTCAGCGCATTGGAAGAAGCGCTTCCGTAGATAGATACCTCCACCATAGCGGCAGGAGCGCTCTCGCCCTTGAACCACAAGTCGTACTCAGGCTCGATACCCACCATGAGCCAGCCCTCGGACTTGCCGGGGATAGCTGTGATAGCGCGTCCCATAGCGGATTTGATAGATGTTTTCTGCTCCTCGGAAACAGATACGTTGGTTTTGACGTTGATGAATGGCATAATAGATCCTCCTCATTGTTTTTTAGCCTTTAGCCATTAGCTATTAGCCGTTAGCCTGTTGTATAGGGGACGATGTCCACATCGCCCCGATATTATGATGATGTTAGTTGACGGGCTGATGTGGGCATCAGCCCCTACAGGATAATTTTTCCTGCGCTGAATTACGGTTCATATTTCTATAAGTCCCTCTGAAAGCATTTCCTGAGCCGCAAGCATTACGCCCAGCTTGCCGCTTGTGTAGGTTATGCCGCCCTGCATCCATACTGCGTATGGCTCGCGGAGGGGAGCGTCTGCGGAGAGCTCGATAGAAGCTCCGTTTGTGAATGCGCCTGCCGCCATGATTACCTGACTTGAATAGCCTGGCATATCCCATGGCTCGGGAGTTACGAATGAATCAACAGGAGCGCCTTTCTGTATTCCGCGGCAGAATGCGCAGAGGTGTTCCTCGTCGCCAAGCTTTACAGCGGTGATGATATCTCCTCTCGGCTCGTCCTTACGCGGTGAGCATTCAAAGCCCAGAAGTGTGAACAGCTCGCTTGCAAAGGTGCAGGTCTTGATAGCATTTGCTACAACGTCGGGAGCGAAGAATATTCCCATGAGCATTTCGCGGTTCATGCCGAGAGTACAGCCGACCTCCTTGCCCATGCCAACGCAGGTGAGACGATAGGAGCAGAGCTCCACAAGGTCGGCACGACCAGCGATATATCCGCCTGTACGGGCGATACCGCCGCCTGCGTTCTTGATAAGGGAGCCGATGATGACGTCAGCGCCTACAGCAGTAGGCTCTCTGTCCTCAACGAACTCACCGTAGCAGTTGTCTACCATTACGATGATATCGGGATTGCCTTTCTTAGCGGCATTTATCATCTTCTCAATGTCGGCAATGGTGAAAGCTCCGCGGAGAGAATAGCCACGTGAACGCTGTATGTAAGCGACCTTTGCGCCCTTTACGGCTTCGGTTATCTCGTCCAGCTTGGGAGTGCCGTCAGCGTTCAGGTCGACTTGTCCGTACTCCACGCCGTAGTCCATGAGAGAGCCGTTTCCCTTGTCGCCGCTGATGCCGATGACTTCTTCAAGGGTATCGTAGGGCTTGCCTGTTATGGAAACTATCTTGTCGCCTGTGCGGAGAACTCCGAAAAGCGCAACGGAAAGAGCGTGAGTGCCCGAAACGAAGTTGAAGCGCACCAGAGCGTCCTCAGCGCCGAGAGCCTGTGCGAAGACCTTGTCTATGACCTCACGTCCCATATCTCCGTAGCCGTAGCCTGTTGAGCCGTAGAAGCAGGGCTCGCTGACCTTGTTGTCGGAGAAAGCCTTGAGGACCTTTGCGCCGCAGTATTCGGCGTTTGAATCTATTCTTGCGAAGGCTTCTGCGCAGTTTTTTTCTGCCTGAGCGGCAAGATCTGCGAGTTTGCTGTCGAAGCCGTATAAGTCGTTTATCTTATTATTCATGTTTTATCCTTTCGATTAATAACTTGATGAACCCATGAACGGGATTCCAAAGGGACTGTGTTCCTTTGGCGGAGTCCAGAGGCGGCGCCTCTGGTCAGGTCAAGGGCAGACAGCCCTTGCGGGTTTCAGGGCAGAGCCCTGAAGTTACGAAGCGCTCCGCAAGGGTGAATCCCGAAAACAATCCAGTGAATTGTTTTCGGGAGAGGGACGCCCTGCAAGAGAGGGCGTCCCTTAACGGGCGGCGAAACGCCGCCCCTACACACATTATAGCTTGTTTGCGCCAGTGTGTCAACGCATTTTCGCGGAAAAGTACTCAGACCTTGTAGCTTTCCGCCTCTTTTATGAGCTTTACGTCCACAAGTGCGTCGATGAGAGTGCCGTTTTCGGCGTATTCCTCGGAGAATATCTTGCCGTCCTGTCTTATCCTGCCGAGAAATGCTCCCTTGTCGTAGGGGATAAGGAGCTTCATGCGCTTTGCGGTCTCGGGGAGATTCTTCATTATGCATTGCAGGAGCTTATCGAAGCCCGTGCGCTCCTTGGCACTTATCATAACAGTGTGGTCGTCCTCGAAAACAGTATCCGTAAAGGGGGCGGCGTCAGCCTTGTTCATGACGTATATCTGCGGTATGCCCTCACAGCCCAGCTCATTCAGCAGGCTTGCCGTTACCTCTGCCTGTTCCTTTATCTCAGGAGAGGAGAGGTCCTGCACATTGAGGATAATATCCGCCGCCGCCGCTTCTTCAAGAGTTGACTTGAAGGCTTCCACCAGATTATGGGGAAGTCTCCTGATAAGTCCTACCGTATCTATGAGCATGACGCTTCTGCCGTCGGGGAGCTCTATCGAACGGGAGGTGATATCCAGTGTTGCAAAGAGCTTGTTCTCCGCGAGAACTCCTGCGTCGGTGAGAGCGTTCAGCAGTGTGGACTTGCCAACGTTTGTATAGCCCACTATAGCCGCGCAGAGAACGCCGTCCTTTTTGCGGCGTGACCGTGAGAAGTTACGGTGCTTTTTCAGCTCCTCAAGCTCTGCTTCAAGGTAGCTTATACGCTTGCGGATATGGCGCTTGTCGGTCTCCAGCTTTGTTTCACCGGGACCTCTTGTGCCGATACCGCCGCCAAGTCTCGAAAGGGCAGTACCCATGCCCGTTAGACGGGGGAGTCTGTACTTCTGCTGAGCGAGCTCAACTTGCAGCTTGCCCTCTTTTGTACGGGCTCTCTGAGCGAAAATATCCAGTATCAGCGTAGTTCTGTCGATAACCCAGACGTCCAGTATCTCCTCGATATTGCGCACCTGAACTCCCGTAAGCTCGTGGTCGAAGATGACAAGCTCAGCGCCGAGAGCTTCGAGCTGTTCTTTCAGCTCTTCCAGTCTGCCTGCGCCCATACAGGTGGCGGAGTCGTAGGCAGGGCGCTTCTGTATTATAGAGCCCACCACATCTGCATTTGCTGTGGTCGCAAGCTCTTCAAGCTCGGCTATGGAGACCTCGGCGTCAAATTCGCCTGTATCAACACAGGCGAGGACTGCTTTTACGGGAATGTCGTCGGTCTTGTTTTCGTACATATGGTACTCCTTGTCAGATTATTTCTCGGCAGTAAAGCTCGGCGTTTTCGGAGCGTATCAGCTCCGAAAAGCATGAATTATCCGCAATAAGCCTGAGCTTTTGCGCTTTTGTGAGCTGTTTTATGCGGTATTCCAGCTTTGAAGCGAGACTTCTGTCGCCGCAGCTCCAGAGAGCTTCAAGGGACAGGAATTTGTGGGAGCGCGTGAACTTTGCGCCTTTGGGAGTTCTGCGTTCATGCTCGTCCATTCGGCGGTCAACGTCGGTGGTTATGCCCGTGTAGAGCAGGTCTCCCTCACATTTGATGATGTAAACGTAGTACATCGGGAGCTATTTCAGGCTTTGCACATGAGAGCTACAGCATGAGCGGACATACCCAGCTTTTCGCCTGTGAATCCAAGGTGCTCCTCGGTGGTAGCCTTAACGCTGATCTGTGATACGTCGCAGCTGCAAACCTTGGCGATATTCTCGCGCATAGCCATGATATGGGGAGCAAGCTTGGGAGCCTGAGCGATGATAGTGGCGTCGATGTTGCCTATTTCCCAGCCCTCGGCTCTTATCCTGCGGCAAACCTCAGCCATGAGCTTCATGCTGTCGGCGTCCTTGAAGCTGTCGTCGTTGTCGGGGAAGAGGTGACCGATGTCGCCCATAGCGAGAGCGCCCAGCATGGCGTCCATTATGGCGTGAACGAGAACGTCTGCGTCTGAGTGACCGAGAAGCCCCGTAACGTGAGGTATCTCGATACCGCCGAGAATGAGCTTTCTGCCCTCCACCAGCTTGTGAACGTCGTAACCGTGACCTATTCTGAACATATTTTTCTCCTTTTCGTGGCTTTTATGTTTAAAACTTATTTTTCATTGCATTGTGTAATATGAAGTTGAGAGTTGAGAATTGAGAGTTGAAAGTTATGGAGTCGCCTGCGGCGACAAAATTTAAATAATGTGAGCGAAGCGAACACAATAACTCTCAACTCTACACTCTCAACTCTGAACTGATTATGATTTAGCTTTTGTTTCAACAGCTGTTTCTGCTTCATCATGGGATTTTCCGAAAAGCAGCTTTAAAATTATAGGCGTAACGATGCTTGATACGATTATGAGCAGTATTACCGCCGTAAAGTAGGACGAGTCGATTATGCCAAGCCCAAGTCCCTTGTTTGTGATAATGAGGGCTACCTCGCCGCGTGTCATCATGCCTGCGCCTATTTTCAGGCAGTCGAGCCAGCTGTACCTGAAGCATTTCGATGCAAGTCCGCAGCCGATTATCTTGCTGAGCATTGCCACCAAGACAAAGCCTATTGAGAACACTATCATGCTTGAATCAACGGTTTTAAGGTCGGTTTCAAGACCGATACCTACAAAAAACATAGGTGCAAAGAACATATATCCGTTGATATTTACGCGGCGGTCTATGTACTCGGCGTCGCGGACGTTGCAGAGGATTATTCCTGCGATATAAGCGCCTGTGATATCGGCGATACCGAAGTATTTCTCGGCAATATACGCCATTATGAAGCAAAGGGTTATAGCGATGATAGGTATACGTCTTGTGTGAGCGTGTCTGTCATCGTAAAACTTGAACACCTTGTAGATAACGAAGCCTATCACCAGTGAAAGCACAAGGAAAAGCAGTATCTTTCCCGTAACGAGGAGAGTATTGCTGTCGGGATCCTTGAAGCCGAGTACAAAGGTGAGGACGATGATACCGATAACGTCGTCGATGATAGCGGCGCTGAGTATGGTTTGTCCCACGCGGCTTTTCAGCTTGCCCATTTCCTTCAGTACCTCGACGGTTATGCCGACGGAGGTCGCTGTCATTATACAGCCAATGAACACTGCCTTAAAGAACTCGTCGGAGCCAAACTCCGAGAAGCCGTAAACGCACATATAAAGCAGACTTCCGCCAATCAGCGGTACTAAAACTCCCACGCAGGCGATAAAGAACGCCGCAAATCCCGATTTTTTCATTTCCTGAAGGTTCGTTTCAAGTCCTGCCGAGAACATAATGAGTATAACGCCTATCTCAGCCATTTGCTTGATAAAGGAAGTAGGCTGCACCCAGCCCAGCAGACAGGGACCGATAAGCAGTCCTGCGACTATCTCGCCCACGACCATAGGAGCTTTCAGCCGTCTTGCAAGAAGTCCCGCACCCTTTGCGCAGATGAAAATTATCGCAAGGTCCTTCAGAATCTCATAAGTTGCCATTCATATTCATATCCTTTCGCAAATAAAGGGAGCACAAATGCTCCCATATACATTTATTATACTATGAAACCTTGCAGTTGTCAACTTTTTTGCGGTTCTGACCGAAAAACAGCACTTTTTAGCGAAAAACCGCAAGAATTGGGTTGCAAATATGAAGATGATGTGATATAATAGCTTAAATTAACTAATTCACACAGTAATCAAATTTATGTAAGGACGGTCAATACTATGAAAAAAATAATTTTATCGGCATTGACGCTGACACTGCTTTGCGGCTGTGCTTCGCTGGACAGCGACTATTCCGAGCCCGTTATGCAGGAAATGACAGAAACTATCTCAGCTACAGACACAACAACTACAGCTCCCGAAACTATCGCAAACACTTCTGCCGACGGCAGTATCAGGCTTGAAAGAGGCGTTTACGAGATACAGGAGGCAGAGGAGATGAACCCCGACCTGACATATGACAACAGGTTCAAGGGGGAGTTCTGCGTATTCTTCGATGAAAGCCATGGGGAATACTGGAGCGCATACGACGGCAGGATATCAAGCTTTACCTGCGAGCAGGCAAAGGACAGCATGACCTTTCACGAGACGAATGTATGGGAGAATAGCGCCGATCCTATGAGCGCCAAGTTTGAATTTACCTATGCTGTCGGAACAGACCATGATTTCCGTCTCAGTGATGAGGGGAATATTGTGTTTGATTCCTACGGCAGATTCATGTTCTCTCTGGTGAAGCGTCCCGACCTTGAGCCTGATACCTTTGACGCAACGCAGTATAAGAGCGATTATGTGCTGTCGGATCACGGCTGGCTTGAAGCAGGGGCTTATGCCTATAAAGGAAAGATATTTTCCGAATGATATCATAGTTGAGAGCTGAAAGCTGAGAGTTGAGAGTTAAAAAGTCGCCTTTGACGTCGCATTTCAGATAATGTGAGCGAAGCGAACACATAAACTCTTAACTCTGCACTTTCAGCTCTCAACTTTTTTTAAAAATCGCTTGACAAGCTCTGAATGAAATGATATAATATTTGAGTATCGTGTGTAAACAGGTACTATTATCCTTGCCCGCAGTGAGTTGTCGGGCATGATCCCAGAAGGAGGTGTGCTAAATGGCAAAGGTATCCGCTAAGTATGAAGTAATGGTTGTTTTCAGCCTCAAGAACGGCGAGGAGCCTATGAAGGCTCTCGTAGAGAAGTTCAAGGAGAGAATCGAGCGTCACGCCGAAGCTGTTGAAGTCAACGAGGATTGGGGTAAGCGCAAGCTTGCATATCCTATCGAGGACGAGACAGAGGGCTACTATGTGATCTATACATTCCAGTCACAGCCTGATTATCCTGCTGAGCTTTCAAGACGTCTCAACATCGCAGACGGCGTTCTTCGTTCACTCGTAACAGTTGTTGAATAATTCTACTTCATTATTTAGGAGGCGCTCAGATGAATAAGGTAATTTTAATTGGAAGGCTTACTGCCGATCCTGAGCTGAGACAGACTCAGAGCGGTATCGCTTCTTGCAGATTCACAGTGGCTTGCGACAGAAGATTTGCCGACAAGAACACAGGTGAGAGACAGGCTGATTTCATCAGCTGCACCGCATGGAGACAGACTGCTGAGTTCGTATCAAGATATTTCAATAAGGGTAAACTCATTTGTGTTGAGGGTACTCTCAGAAATAACAACTATCAGGATAAGAACCACCCGGACGTTACACACTACACTACAGATGTGCAGGTGGATAATGTTGAGTTCGTAGGCGGCAAGGGCGAAAGCGGCGGCAACGGCGGCGGTTATAACAACGGCGGCTACAGCGCTCCCCAGAACAATTACAATAACAATTATTCTGCTCCTCCGCAGCAGGCAGCTCCACAGCAGCCCGCAGCTAATGACAGTATGTCTTACGGCAACCTCAGCGATTTCGAGGAAATACTCAGTGACGGCGACGTACCGTTCTGAGTGAACTAACTTTACTTTATTACGATAGGAGGAAAAGTCATGGAAAAGGAAAGAAATTCCCGTCCTGCGAAGAAGCCACGCAAGAAGGTTTGTATGTTCTGCGCTGACAGAATCGAGAAGATCGATTATAAGGATCTCGCTAAGCTCAGAAAGTGCATGACAGAGAGAGCTAAGATTCTTCCAAGACGTGTAACAGGCACTTGCGCTTACCACCAGCGTGAGCTCACAGTTGCTATCAAGAGAGCAAGACACATCGCTCTGCTTCCTTATATCAGCGACTAATTCATAAATTCAAGGGAGGCATTAAGCCTCCCTTTTTGCATATTCATATATTCTGACGTTTTATCATATGTATCCGCTCCTTACGGCATCGTTAAAGGAGCGTGTTCAGGTCTATCGGTCGATATTCTGTACGGCGAGCTCCTCGTCCTTGCGGAAGAGAAGAGATATACACCATACTGCCGAGATCGCTACGAGAATGTAGACTGCACGGCTGATGACGCTTCCTGCGCCGCCGAAAAGCCATGCTACCATATCAAACTCGAAAATACCGACTAATCCCCAGTTTATTCCTCCGATTATCAGAAGAATAAGAGCTAATTTGTCCCACATATTGAGAACACCTCTTTGTTCGGGATTTACGGCGCTCATGCGCCGACGACCACTGATTTCGGCTCATGCCGCGTTTCAGCGGTACAAAGCTATTATCGCCGCTTATCCCGTGATTATTCATTTTTGAAGGAGAAAATTATGGTTTTGGAAAATATCGCATTATTTGACTTTGACAAAAAAACATGGATTCTTATTGCAGCCGCAGCAATTGCAGCACTGCTGCTCATTCTCTATATCTGCGTTCATTTCAGCAAGGGCAAGCGAAAGGGCAGAGCTGCCGAGCGCAAGGTGGGAAAATTTATCAAAAAACTGGGCAAAAAAGACCATATCAGGATAATAAACAACGCCTATCTGCCTCTCTACAACAAAGCCTGCGAGGTGGACCACCTCGTTTTCGGACGCTTCGGAGTCCTTGTTGTGGAGACTAAGGGTATCTCGGGCAAGGTAACAGGCAGCGGCAAGAACCTCACCCATACCATAGGCAGCAAGACGCACAAGCTCTACAACCCTCAGATGCAGAACAAAACTCATATCGACAATGTTGTACATCACCTGAAAAAAGGCGGCTTCGACAAGGTGCCCGTTACGGGAGCAGTTGTCTTTTCGGCAAATGACATCGAGTTTCCCTCGGAGATAGGCACCGACCTCAAGGGACTTGAAAAGCTCTACGGCTCTCTCAGGGACGCAGGCTGCAATCAGGACGTGCTGTATAACTATTTCAACGATATGCAGGTACGCAACCCGCTCAAAAAGGCGTGGATAAAAACACGCAAGAAAAACGACTGATACGTCAAAGAAAGGAGTTTACCATGAAGATAAAACGATTCATCGCGTTGGCAGCGGCGGCTCTCTTAGCCTTTCCCTCGGCGCTGCGCACGGAAACATTGCCCTCACAGACAGCAATTGCTGCCGACATAAGCTCGGTAACGTTCAACAACTTCGACAGCCGCATAAACGGCGGAGAGCCTATCCGCGGCGTTGATATCTCCAGTATCATCTCCCTCGAAGAAGCAGGCGTGAAGTTCTACAACGACAACGGTCAGGAGCAGGATATCTTCCAGACTCTTGCGGAGCACGGCGTCAATTATATCCGCGTAAGGATATGGAACGAGCCTCACGACGACAACGGCAACACATACGGCGGCGGTCATAATGACCTTGAAACTGCCGTAAAGATAGGCAAGCGTGCCGCTTACCACGGAATGAAGCTCCTTGCGGATATCCAGTATTCCGACTTCTGGGCAGACCCCGGAAAGCAGACACGCCCCAAGTACTGGCAGCCCCATGACCACAACAAGCTCAAGGGCGAGATATACAACTGGACGTCGTGGGTAGTGAAGTACCTCACGGAAAACGGCAGCGATATCGGTATGGTGCAGATAGGCAACGAGACCAACTGCTTCTTCTGCGGCGAGAAGGATATGTACGAGATATGCGACCTTTTCTCCAGCGGCGAAAAGGCTGTCCGTGACTATAACAAGAATATCCTTATCGCTCATCACTTCGCAAATCCGGGCAGCGGACATTTCGACTGGTATGCGCAGGTAATGAACGAGTGCAAGCTGGATTATGATGTTTTTGCCTGCTCGTATTATTCCTACTGGCATGGTTCGCTTGAAAATATGCAGAAGGTACTGACAGGCATCGGCAACAAGTACAACAAGTACGTTATGGTGGTTGAGACTGCCTACCCGTACACAAACAATGATGGCGATAACTTCGGAAATACCGTAACATCAAGCACTAAGGACGTTGACCTGAGATATGATATCTCGGTAGACGGACAGGCTAAGGCTGTCACCGATGTTTTCAAGACAGTGTCAAACTGCAACGGACATGGTATCGGCGTATTCTACTGGGAGCCTGCATGGCTGGGAGTTCCCGATATCTCCAAGGGCGAGCAGCAGAAGCTGTGGGACAAGTACGGCACAGGCTGGGCTACATATCATGCAAAGGGCTATGACAAGGACGTTACGGAGTCGGGCGGCTCTTCATTCGATAATCAGGCGCTTTTCGACTTCCACGGCAAGCCGCTTGAATCACTGGACGTATTCCTCAACATCTATCCTCAGAAAAAGCCTGTTGTAACGACAACAACTACCACGACTACCACTACTACGACTACGACAAGTACGACCACAACAACTACTACCACTACTACGACATCAACAACTACATCAACGACAACCACCACTACAACAAGCACAACGACTACTACCGTGCCTGTAACTACAACGACAGAACATCTTACCGAAGTCATAGTGCAGATAGAGTATTTAGTTGGCGATATGAATGGTGATAGCGTTATTGATATATTTGATGTGGTAGCTTACCGCAAGTTACTTGTTAGTAATGGTGGTATATTTGAAGGAAGTTTAAGTGAAAATTACAAATACGACTTTAACGATGATAATCAGTGTAATATGGCTGATCTTGTAAAGCTTCAGCGCTATGTGCTCGGTTATCCTGATGATGATTTTTGTGAAGATATAATAACAATTGTATATTGTTAAAAAAATCCCCCTCGGCTGAGGGGGATAACTTTTTATCATACCATTTGTGACATATCGTAAAGTCCTGCGGGCTTGCCCTTGATGAACATAGCCGCATTTACAGCGCCCTCGGCGAATACCATTTTTGAAGCAGCCGAGTGGGAAAGAGTGATGACCTCGTCGTTGCCTGCGAAGATAATGTCATGTTCGCCCACGATAGTGCCGCCGCGGATAGAGTGCATACCTATCTCGGACTTTTCACGCTTCTGACGGCGTGAGTGGCGGTCATAGACATAGTGCTTTGAGTTATCAAGCGTTTCGTTGATAGCGTTTGCAAGCATTATTGCAGTACCGCTTGGAGCGTCTATCTTCTGGTTGTGGTGCTTCTCGACTATCTCAATGTCAAACTGGTCGCCCAGAATTGAAGCAGCCTTCTTTGCAAGCTCAACAAGGAGATTGATACCCAGCGACATATTGAATGTGAAGAACACAGGTATCTGATGTGCAGCGGACTTTATTTTTGCAATCTGAGCGTCGCTGTAGCCTGTAGAGCCGATAACGAGTGGAGTGCCCGTTGACAGGCAGTACTCAAGAAGTCCGTCCAGCAGAGCAGGATTTGAGAAGTCTATTATAACGTCGGGCTTAACGGGGAGCTGTGCAGGAGTCTCAACGATAGGGAAGTCTGCGTACTGCTCGGTGTAGATATCAACGCCTGCAACTACTTCGCAGTCCTCGCGCTCCTTGACGCAGTAGTAGATGTTCTTGCCCATTTTTCCGTTAGCGCCGCAAATAGCGATATTGGTCATTTTTCTTTCTCCTTTACTTTAAAATATAATTCCGTATATAATGTAGGGGAGCCCGCCCTCGGGCTCCCTCCACTACAAGATAATGTTCAATTATTTGACAAGTCCGTGCTTTGCAAGCGTAGCCTGAAGCTTAGCTCTGTGCTCGTCGGTCATCTCGCAGAGAGGCAGACGACATGGACCTGCGTTCCAGCCTATCATGTTCATAGCTTCCTTTACAGGGATAGGATTTACCTCGATGAAGAGGTCGTTGATGATATCAAGGTACTTGAGCTGAAGCTTCATAGCCTCTGTGAAGTTGTTATCGAGGCAAAGCTGTACCATATCGTGCATTTCCTTGGGGATAACGTGGGAAGCAACGGAGATAACGCCCTTGCCGCCCAGTGACATTACAGGAACTACCATATCGTCGTTGCCGCTGTAGATGTCTATATCGTCGCCGCAGGCAGCTGCAAGCTTGGCAACATAGCTGATATTGCCGCTTGCCTCCTTGATAGCAGCGATGTTCCTGTGCTTAGCAAGCTCCTTAACGGTAGCAACATCGAAGCCGCAGCCTGTTCTGCTTGGAACATTGTAGAGGATTATCGGGATATTTACCGCGTCAGCAATAGCTGTGAAGTGAGCGATAAGTCCCTTCTGAGTAGCCTTGTTGTAGTAAGGAGTAACGTGGAGCAGAGCGTCTGCGCCTGCTGCCTCAGCCTCCTTTGAGAGCTCAACTGCATAGTGAGTATCGTTGCTGCCTGCGCCTGCGATAACAGGAACTCTGCCAGCGGTGTGCTTAACAGCGAACTTGATGCAGTCGCGGTGCTCGTCGTCGGTCATAGTAGCGGACTCGCCTGTAGTACCGCAGATAACGATAGCGTCGGTGCCCTTAGCGATCTGGTCGTCGATAACGCGTCCCAGCTCGTCGTAGTTTATAGAACCGTCGGCGTTCATGGGAGTTATAATAGCCACAGCAGCGCCGGTGAAAATGGTATTCTTCATAGACTCAAATCCTTTCGTCTAATTCATAATTCATAATGCATAATGCGTAATTATATGCATTCGCCCATTATGTTACAAATTTTTAGTATTGAACTGTAGGGGAGCCCGCCCTCGGGCTCCCGAAAGGTTGCTGTTGTTATATTGCGGGAGGGCGAGGGCGCCCTCCCCTACAATTGACTTTTTTCTCGGGCGGATAATATCCGCCCCTACAAATATATTCGTTGCCGTAAGCGTCAACGCGGAAGCCCGCGGGGGCTCCCTGCTTAGTCGAAGTATCCCTTTGCTGCAAGGAGTTCAGCAAGAAGCACGCCGCCGCCTGCTGCACCTCTGAGAGTATTGTGTGAGAGGCATACGAACTTGTAATCGTACTGTGTATCCTCGCGGAGACGTCCTGTAGAAACAGCCATACCGCCCTCGAGGTTTCTGTCCAGCTTAGCCTGCGGACGGTCATTCTCCTCGAAGTAGTGAATGAACTGCTTTGGAGCGCTTGGGAGCTGGAGCTCCTGAGGAACGCCCTTGAAATCAGCCCAGAGCTTGAGGATCTCTTCCTTTGAAGGCTTATTCTCGAATGTTACGAATACAGCAGCTGTGTGTCCGTCTGAAACAGGAACACGGAGACACTGTGTTGTGATATTGGGAGCTGTAGCCTTTACTATCTCATTGCCCTTTATCTCGCCCCAGACCTTGAGAGGCTCCTGCTCGGACTTCTCTTCCTCGCCGCCGATGTATGGGATAAGGTTATCCACCATTTCAGGCCATGTCTCGAAGTTCTTGCCTGCGCCTGAGATTGCCTGATAAGTACAAGCCAGAACGTTCTTGAGACCGAACTTTCTCAGTGGGTGAAGTGCGGGAACGTAGCTCTGGATAGAGCAGTTAGACTTGACAGCGATAAAACCTCTCTTTGTGCCGAGACGCTGGCGCTGAGCCTTGATTATCTCGATGTGCTCGGGGTTTATCTCAGGCACTACCATAGGAACATCAGGTGTGAATCTGTGTGCGGAGTTATTGGAAACGATAGGGCACTCAGCCTTAGCGTAAGCTTCTTCGAGAGCCTTTATCTCGTCCTTCTTCATATCAACGGCACAGAAGCAGAAATCAACCATGCCTGCTATCTTCTCGATGTCGTTTGTTGCGTCCATGAGGACCATGTCCTTCATAGCTGCGGGCATAGGAACAGCCATCTTCCAGCGGCTGCCTGCTGCCTGCTCATATGTCTGACCTGCGCTTCTTGGTGAAGCTGCAAGTACCTTGACATTGAACCACGGGTGGTTCTCCAGCAGAGTTGCAAATCTCTGTCCTACCATGCCCGTTGCGCCTATAATACCTACGTTGTACTGTTTCATACTTACCTCTCCTTGAAAATTTTTTCCATAAAATAACAAAAACCGGTTGCAAACCGGCTCATCATGCGTTATAATAGAAATGTTGACATATCAAAACGAAATATGCCGATAGCTCTCCATCAAAAGCATGATGACAGCTGCAAACCTGTTGAGTGTGCAGCCAGAGCTGAATTTACCAAAGACAGCTCTTCGGCGGCATTGCCTTTCGCTGAACACCATAGGACAGGTGGTCCCGTGCACAGGTACTATTCGCAGCCGCGCCTCTACCTTGTAACTATAATAGCACTTAAATCAGCTATTGTCAATACATTCTTGAAAATTTTTGAGTAATTAGCAATTAGAAATTAGTAGGGAACGCCGCCTCGGCGTTCCTTTGTAGGGGCTGATGCCAACATCAGCCCGTAAAATACGCAAATAATTTGCGGGGCGATGTAGGCATCGCCCCCTACAATCTGACGTCTAATAGCTGAATCGAAGGAGATATCAACCCGAATGGAACTTCTTAAATCCGATTTTTACTATGAGCTTCCCGAGGAGCTCATCGCTCAGACTCCCATAGAGCCTCGAAACGCCTCCCGAATGATGTGCGTTGACCGCAAAACGGGAGCTATAACCCACGACCACTTCTATAATCTATGCGAACACCTCAAAGAGGGTGATTTGCTGGTCATGAACGACTCCCGAGTTATCCCTGCAAGGCTCTACGGCGAGAAAATAGGCAACCAGACCTTTATCGAGTTCCTGCTGCTGGAGCAGAAAGGGGACAAGCTCTGGGAGATAATCTGCCGTCCGGGCAAAAAAGCCAAGGTGGGAACACGCTTCTCATTCGGCGGCGGCAGGCTTGTAGCCGAGGTAGTCGAGGTAAAGGACGACGGCAACCGTATAGTTCAGTTTGAGTGCGAGGGCAACTTCTTCACGGCTCTTGAGGACGTGGGACAGATGCCGCTCCCTCCGTACATAAAGGAAAAGCTGGAGAACCGCGAGCGCTATCAGACGGTCTATTCCAAGGAGCTGGGCTCTGCGGCGGCACCTACGGCAGGTCTGCATTTCACTCCCGAAATGCTGGACGACCTCCGCGCAAGGGGCATAAAGACCGCATTTGTGACGCTTCACGTAGGACTTGGCACATTCCGTCCCGTCAAGGAGGACAACGTCCTTGACCACAAAATGCACAGCGAGCATTATTATCTCCCAAAGGAGACTGCTGACCTGATAAATGAGACAAAGAAAAACGGCGGACGAGTTATCGCCGTTGGTACGACGACCTGCCGAACTTTAGAGAGCGTAGCCACTTTTTACGGAGATATCTCTGAGCACGAGGGCTACACAGACATATTCATTTACCCGTCCTATGAGTTCAAGTGCATTGATGGACTTATCACAAACTTCCATCTTCCCGAAAGTACGCTCATCATGCTTGTTTCGGCATTCATGGGCTACGACAACACTATGAACGCATACAAAACGGCTGTTGCCGAGCGCTACCGCTTTTTCAGCTTCGGCGACAGTATGTGCATACTATAAATATTTGATTTGAGGAGTAAGAAATGGCAGAAATGGAACTTTATGATTTTTTCAAGGGAATAATCGATTCCGAGGAAGGACCTATAGTCCTTTGCAATCTCGATTACAGGGTGATATACGATAATCCTGCGGCAGAAAACTACTATGCCCCTGTAGCGCCGCTTACAGGCAGGCTTCTTTCAACGGTAATGAACGATGAGCAGATGAGCAAGGTAGTCATGAGCGTGGAGTGGTTCAAGGAGGACAAAAAGAACAACAAGGTATTTGCACTGCACGACGAGAAGCATAATATGGATATGTATATACTTGCTATCAGAAATACAAAGGGAGAGCTTCTCGGCTTCTACGGACGCCGTGAGGACAGGACTCCCGATTCAGGCAAGGAATTTGATCTCGATTAAAAATCAGCAAAGCTGATTTTTGATCGGTTGAGAGTTTAGAGTTAAGAGTTGAAAGTTATGGTTTCGCCTGCGGCGACAGGATCTAAATAGTGTGAGTGCTGTAAATAGATTAACTCTCAGCTCTCCACTCTCAACTCTGAACTTTGCGTTTTATGTAATATAGTGATATAAAAAATTAAGAGGAGCGACTATGTTCACACTTTTAAAGACCGACAATAAAGCAAGACGAGGTACTTTCGAGACAGTTCACGGTACCTTTCAGACGCCCTGCTTCATGAACGTGGGTACTGCCGCCGCTATCAAGGGCGGTATATCCTCCGTTGACCTTAAAGGGCTGAAAACACAGGTTGAGCTCTGCAATACCTATCACCTGCACCTTCGCCCCGGCGACCATGTGGTGAAGCAAATGGGCGGACTCCACAAGTTCATGAACTGGGACAAGCCTATACTGACCGACAGCGGCGGATTTCAGGTGTTCTCGCTGGCACAGCTCCGCAAGATAAAGGAGGAGGGCGTTTACTTCGCCTCACATATCGACGGACGCCGCATTTTCATGGGACCTGAGGAGAGTATGCAGATACAGTCGAATCTGGGTTCGACTATAGCTATGGCGTTCGATGAATGTATCGAGAACCCTTCCCCGTACAAGTACGTAGCGGCTTCCATAGAGCGCACGACGCGCTGGCTCATACGCTGTCAGGAGGAAATGGCTCGCCTGAACAGCCTGCCCGATACCATAAACAAGCACCAGATGCTCTTCGGCATAAATCAGGGCTCCACATTTGACGACCTGCGCATAAAGCATATGGAGGACATAGCAAAGCTTGATCTTGACGGCTACGCTATCGGCGGACTTGCCGTGGGCGAGGCTACCGAGGAGATGTACCGCATAATCGGCGTGGTAGAGCCTTATATGCCCGTACACAAGCCCCGTTACCTCATGGGCGTGGGAACTCCCTCGAATATCATCGAAGCCGTTGCAAGGGGAGTGGATATGTTCGACTGCGTAATGCCCAGCCGTAACGCCCGTCATGCGACTGTGTTCACATGGAGCGGCATAATGCATCTGGGCAACAAGTGCTATGAGACAGATCCCCGACCTGTGGACGAGCAGTGCGACTGTCCTACCTGCCGCAATTTCAGCCGTGCCTATATAAGACATCTTTTCAAGGCAAACGAGCAGCTTGCAGGCAGACTTGCCGTACAGCACAACCTCTATTTCTACAATACTCTTACCGAGAAGATAAGAGAAGCCATTGACGAGGACAGATTTGAACAGTTCCGCGGCAAATACTCACAGCTTCTCGCAACAAGAATATAAGAGCTATGCTCTGAAAAATGGAGATATTATGGAAACTTTTCTTTTTATTTTAATGTTTGCGGTCTCTGTCGCTGTGACCGCAGTCTTTTTGCATGAAACAAAGAGCGACATCACAGGAAAAGAGCTTGTAAGCAAAAGGCTTGCCGCGGTTCGCAGGGTATCTCTCTGTGCGGCTCTTGTACTTGCTTTCATAGCGGCTGCGGAGCTCCTCCACATAATCAATATGGGAGCATATTCGGGGGCGTTTACAGTTCTCGGAGCTATGGCAGGCATTTCGGCTCTGGTCTGTACCATGAACAAAAAGCGCCGCTATCATTCGGCAGTATGGGCAATAAAGGCAGTTCTCATTGCGGCTGTGCTGGAGGCTACTGTATTCAATGCCCCTACATTCCGTATGTGGTTCGGCAGCTATAAAAGCGTGTATTTCTCCGCAGAGGAATGCACCGACGTTAAGGATACCAACTTCCGTGCCGAAACAGGCGAGCTTGATGTCCGCGGCGACAGAACGTCGGTATTTACCCTTGAGGATATAAACTTCGAGGTGGCAGATGTTTACGTTGACCTTGATTTCGATACCCGTACCAAGGCGGCAGAGGTCTCTATAGACGCTATGGACGAGACCTGCGCTGTGCAGTGCAGACCTGCCATTGCGGAGGGCAGACCTGTTATAAAAAGACCTCATTCCCAGTACATACAGCTCCACCTTTCGGGAGACGTCAGCAAGCTTAAAATATCGGTATCGCCCTTTAACAGCGGAGCTGTGTCCGTAAAGGGCATAGGCTTGAACCAGCAGATACCAATGAGCGTATCATGGGCGAGACTGGCTCTCATAATCTTCGGTATTGTCTTCTGGCAGCTGATGATGAACAGCAAGACCATGCAGCAGAGCATTACCAAAAACAAGCGCATTTTCCGTCTGGCGGCAGTTTTCATAACGGATATCGCCTGTCTTGCGGCAGTTGTAGTGACATTCGTAAAGCTTGACAACTACTCCATAATCGACATAATGAAGCAGCCTAAGGGCAATCAGATGACTCAGGAGCTTGTTGAAGCCTTTGAAAACGGCAGTACGAGCCTGCTGAAAAAGCCAAGCGCTGAGCTGAATGAGTTCCCTACGCCATATACAGGCGACGCCCGTGACAAATCGGGGCTCGAATATCAATGGGACCACGTTTATTTTGACGGCGAGTACTACAGCTACTACGGCATTGCGCCTGTAGTGCTGCTTTTCCTGCCGTATCATAAGCTGACGGGCTATTTCTTCCCTGATTCAATGGCGGTGCTTTTGTTTGCCATAATCGGCATTATCGGACTTACCAAGCTGTACAGGGAGTTCCTGAAAAAGCTCTTCCCGAAAACTCCTACAGGCATAGCCATAGCAGGACTTATAATTTTGCAGGTGGTGAGCGGCATATGGTTCAGCATCGGCAGACCTGATTTCTACGAGATAGCTATGTCGGCAGGCTTTGCGACGCTGACATGGGCGGTATATTTCATGCTGTCCGCCAACATAATAGGTACGGAGAAGCCGATTCTTTCGCGCACAGCCGTTTCGTCACTGCTTTTTGCCGTAGCGGTACTTTGCAGACCTACTCTTGTGCTTTACTGTATCACCGCAGGAGCGTTCATGCTCCTTGCAGTACCGAGAGCGGCAGGCGCGGTCAAAAAAGGCAAAAAGCCCGAGGACAGCTCGCGGAAGTTCCGCTATATCCTCTGTGCGCTGCTGCCTATGATATGTATCGGAGCAGTGCAGATGTGGTACAACTATGACCGTTTCGGCTCGGTATTCGAGTTCGGCATACAGTACTCACTGACTATCAACGACTTCACAAGGACGCAGTTCCACAGCAGGCTTTCACTTGTGCCTATATATAACTATATGTTCAATCCGCCCGTATTCTCCATGGAATACCCGAATATCAGCACGGATTTTCAGTTCCTCAACGCAGGCGGCTTCTTCTATGCTGACCTGCCTTCAACGAGGAATACCTCGGGACTGTTCTTCCTTGCACTTCCTATGTTTGCGTATCTGCTGTCATTCAAGGCTCTGAGACAGCTCCGCGGCAGGAAAAAGAAGCTCCTTACGGCGTTTTATGTGGGAGTGCCCTGCCTGCTGATACCCTTCGGAATAATCGCTTCTGTATGGGAGAGCGGCTATGCAGTGCGCTATATGGTGGATTTCTCATGGCAGTCCCTCTTGGGAGCGCTTGCGATAATATTCTTCCTCTATGACAGGCTTACAGACAAGACCAAGAAGAATCTTGTGTTCGGCTTTATGTGGTTTGCAGCGATGTGGGCTCTGATAGTGGGAGGAGTACAGGCGTTCAATCAGGCGTTCCGATTTGATGTGTACGACCTGAGCTATCCTGAAATGGCATACGACGTACAGCGTATATTCGCATTCTGGAACTGATAAACAAGCTTTAGTTGAGAGCTGTAAGTTGCTGTGTTTGCTTCGTTCACATTAAATCATATCGCCGCAGGCGGCTTTATAACTCTCAGCTTTTTACGTGTAATTATTATCTGCGAAAGGAAAAAAACTATGGTTTCACAGGAAGAACTGGAAAAGGTACAGAAAGTATTCGGCGGAGACCACTTTGCCACGGAAATGGGCGCTGTCATCGACGAGATAGACGACCATTACGCAAAGTGCAGCCTTGTTATCAACGACCACCACAAAAACGCTATGGGCGGCGTTATGGGCGGAGTTTACTTCACTCTTGCGGACTTTGCCTTTGCGGTCGCTTCAAACTGGCAGCAGCCCGGCGTTGTGGGACTGAACGTGGACGCTTCTTTCATCGGAGTCCCGAAGACCGAGCGCATAGTTGCCGAGGCTAAGCTTATCAAGGACGGCAGGACTATCTGCTGCTACAATGTTGAGATAAAGGACGAGCTCGGAAATCCCATAGCAGCTGTTCAGTGTGTGGGCTTCCGCAAGGTGTGATTTACAGACCTTAGCCTTTAACAAAAAAGCCATGAAGCGAAAGCTTCATGGCTTTTTTATACCTTTTCGGATTTTCTTGCGGCTTTTTTCTCTTTTTTGACCTCATACATCTTATCGTCAGCCATTTTTATTACGCTGAAAAGCGTGTCATCTTTCTGCGCAACGGTGATAACGCTGCCGATACTTGCGGAAATAGCATAGGGCTTCTGGATAAGCTTATTGAGACTTTCAAGGGACTTGGTTATCTTCCTGCTGAGCGAATCTGCGGCGCTGCTGCCTGCATTTGGATCAAAGTAAACGAACTCGTCGCCGCCGAATCGTGCGCAGATACAGCCCTGACCGCAGCAGCTGCTGATAGTATTTGCAAGGCGCTGTATAGCGAAGTCGCCCTCGTTGTGACCGTAGTTGTCGTTGATGAACTTGAGACCGTCCATGTCGATGAAGCTTATCATTATCTGCCTGCCCTCGGCAACACACTTGTTGAAGATATCGTCTGCATGGTTATAGAAGCCGTTTCTGTTGTAGATGTTGCAAAGTGGATCAATGACGTAAAGGCGCTTCAGCTCGGCGTTGACCTTGTTGAGGTGGAAGAGCTTGCGGATATTTTCCAGCGAGTTGCTGAGTATCATGGTCAGCGTATGGCAGAGGAGACTGTATGTCGGGAATTCGCTGTTCGTGAATATGTAATAGCCGAGACAGCGGTCACTGTAATGCAGGGGCAGGAAGTAGTTCACGCAGCCGCGCTCCTCGAAGCCCTCGGGGAACATTTCGTTGCTGTGGAAGCGTTCTACCTTTCTGCGCTCGCCCTTGTCCCAGATAAGCGGTGCACTCATGCATTCCGAGTAATATTCATTGGTCTCGGGAATGCTTTCGGAGCTGTAATCGTCCTGCCAGTCCTCGCTGAGACAGAGGGTGAATTTTTCACATTCCAGCTCGCCGATAAGGTTGCTGATGACGTCGAAGTACTGGTCGGCTGTGAAAGCCTCTGCAAGACCTGCCGTCAGGCGGTTTATCATGTGGATATTGTTATTGGTATCCTCGGATTTGCGGTAAGTTACCTTCTTGTACTCCACCAGCTCGTCTGTGCCGGAGCATTTGCAGCCGCAGCTTTCGCTGAGAGCAGGCTCGGCGTCGAGGATAGTGCTCTTTGGCTGGGGGATACCGTCGATGACGTTGGAAAGTATCTCCGTGGACTTATATCCCATATCATAAAGAGGACATTTTACCGATGTGATAGCAGGGCTGGAGTTACGGGCGCTGAATGTATTGTCAAAGCCCGTTACCATTATATCGCCCGGTATCTTGTGTCCGAGCTTTTCCAGCGACGAAGCCACTGTGAGAGCCATACTGTCGTTTGCACAAATGAATGCGTCGGGGAGGGGGAGTCCCGATTCCACAAAGGCGTCTACAGCCATTTTGCCGTCGTAGCTCTTGAAATCGCCGTAGAATACGCGCTTCTGGTCAACGGTGAGACCGTTTTCCTCCATAGCGCTGACAAAGGCGTCATATCGGGATTTTCCGTCAGGGTTGCCGAGAGGTCCCGAAACATAGTTTATTGTTTTTGCGCCGTGGTCCTTAATGATATGGTTCACGAGCTTCTTCATAACACCGAAGTTGTCGATGCTTATATCATAGAAATCCGAATTTTCATGGTTCTCGAAAACAACGGCAGGGATACCTGCGTCGAGGACTTTTCTGAAAATGCTGTTTCTAAGTTCGGTATCGCCGAAGGTGTTGGTCATCAGGATAGCGCCGTCGAATCGGGTATAATCAATGAGATTGTAGATACTGCTCTCGCCGATGTCAAAGGTGGCACTGCCGACCATTCCTCCGAAGCCTGCAACATAGGAGACATTCACATTATTGCTGTAGGCATAGGTGCTGATACCCTTGAAAACGTTATGCTGGTATTCTTCATCAAGTCCCGAGACTACAACAACTATTTTTTTAGTTCTGTTTTTATCCATGAAATCCCCTCTTTTGTTTAGAAATGAAATAAACGGAGCCATTAATTAATATTATAGCACATTTGTCGTAAAAATAAAGTTGAATATGTAAAAATTCAGTGTACGGAAAAATTTTTGTAGGAAGTGACATGAAATTACCACATTGTTTGTGCATAAAGCTGATTTACAGCGAGTTTAAACAGGGTGCGATAATTCCAACCAATTATAATGGTTATATTATAATAATAATGTGACATAAAAGTGATACTGGAAAGCACATTTCGAATATTAGATAATGCCAATAAATAGCTAAAAAACAATAATGTCTAAAAAACACGTCATTACGTGACTGAAAATGTACAAAAAAAGCAAAAAATGAGCAAGGCAAAAAATTCTTAGCAAGAATTGACTTGAATAGTTCACAGAAATGTAATAAAATGATAACAGAAGCTGAGGAAAAGGAGGGACGTGAGACAAAATAGTGTCTCAGCGCTTTGACTTAGCGAGAAAAGGGAAAAATCATTTTTAGGTTTATCAATTTTAGAAAGTGAGGAATGATCAACATGAGAAAAGGCACATTCAAGAAGATCGTCAGTGCAAGCTTAACAGCTATGATGGTTGCTTCAAGTGTACCTTCGATCCCCGCTGCTGTAAATGCTGCTGATCAGCAGACCAGAGGCAATATCGGCGGATTCGATTACGAAATGTGGAATCAGAACGGTCAGGGACAGGTTTCCATGAACCCCGGCGCAGGTTCTTTCACCTGCTCATGGAGCAACATCGAAAACTTCCTGGCACGTATGGGCAAGAACTACGACAGCAAAAAGCAGAGATACAATCAGATAGGTTCTGATATCACTCTTACTTATGATGTTGAGTACACACCAAGAGGAAATTCGTATATGTGCGTATACGGCTGGACAAGAAATCCTCTTATGGAGTACTACATCGTAGAAGGCTGGGGCGACTGGCGTCCACCCGGAGATCAGGCTGAGAGAAAGGGTACTGTAACCCTTGACGGAAACACATACGACATTGCTAAGACAATGCGTTACAATCAGCCATCACTTGACGGTACTGCTACATTCCCTCAGTACTGGAGCATCCGTCAGACAAGCGGTTCAAGAAATAATACAACAAACTATATGCAGGGTACTATCCACGTAGGCAAGCACTTTGACGCTTGGTCAAAGGCTGGTCTCGATATGAGCGGTACACTGTATGAGGTTTCTCTTAATATCGAAGGCTACCGTTCAAACGGTTCAGCTAACGTAAAGAAGCTTGCTGTTTATGAGAACGGCACAGGCTCAACAGGCTCTACAGGTTCAACAGGATCAACAACTCCTACTCAGACTGTAAAGGCTGACAGCAACGGCAACTACTTCACAAGCACATTCGAGAGCGGCGCAGGCGACTGGACCGGCAGAGGAGATGCAACTGTTACTACAGATTCATCCAACTACTATGACGGCAGCAAGTCACTCTTAGTATCAGGCAGAACAAACGAGTGGAACGGCTGTGCTATCCCACTTGATTCAAGCGCTTTCGTACCGGGCAACAAGTACAGCTTCAGCGCTGCTGTTATGCAGAAATCAGGCGGAAGCTCAACGATCCAGATGTCACTCCAGCAGGGCGACGGCAACAGCGCTTCTTACACACAGATCGCTGAGTGCACAGCTGAGAACGGCAAGTGGACAAAGCTCGAGAATACATCATTCACAATTCCTGACAACAGCGGAGATCTTCTCCTTTATATCGAGACTCCTGAGGGCTCAGGCGACCTCTTCGACATCTATGTAGATGCAGTTCAGGTTTCCGAGAGCGGCAAGAAGTCTTCAGTAGTGACCGGTCAGGGTAAGGTTGACGGCTCAACAGGCAGCACAGGCTCAACAGGCAGCACTGGCAGCACAGGTTCAACCGGCTCAACAGGTTCTTCAAGCAACTACACAGGTGTTCGCAAGCACCAGAACCTTGATTATAAGTATGAAAAGGGCGGCAACGGCTTCAAGGATTACATGGGACCATACTTCCGTCTCGGTACTTCTGTAAGCGGTTACGAGATCGGCAACTCACAGGCTCAGCAGTTCATCAAGAAGAACTACAACTCTATCACCTGTGAGAACGAAATGAAGCCTGATTCAATCGTTAAGGGCGTAAACGGCGATAACGTAAATATCAGCCTCCAGTCTGCTGACGCTATCCTCAAGTTCGCTGAGCAGAACGGAATCGGTGTTCGTGGTCATACGTTCGTATGGTACAGCCAGACTCCTGAAATGCTCTTCAAGGAGAACGGCAGCTACGTTTCCAAGGACAGAATGAACAAGAGACTTGAGAGCATGATCAAGAACACATTCTCACAGCTCAAGTCCAATTATCCTAAGCTTCAGGTTCACTCATACGACGTCTGCAACGAGCTCTTCGAGAACGACGGCGGCGGAATGAGAAACTACTCAAAGTGGAAGGACGTTTACGGCGCAGGCAACTATGACTTCGTAGTTAACGCGTTCAAGTATGCAAGACAGTATGCTCCTTCTGAGACAAAGCTTTACCTCAACGATTATAACGAGTATATGTCCAAGAAGACAAACGACCTCGTTAATATGGCTAAGAACGTAATGAAGGAAGGCGACTATATCGACGGTATCGGTATGCAGGCTCACCTTGCAGCAAGCTATCCTTCAGCAAGCGAGTTCGAGACAGCTATCAAGCAGTTCGAGTCACTCGGTCTTGACGTTCAGATCACTGAGCTCGATATCACAAGAAATCAGAGCAATCAGGGCCAGCTTTACAAGCAGATATTTGAAGTTGCTATGAAGCACGCTAAGAACATCTCCTGCGTAACTCTCTGGGGTACAACTGATGAGAGAAGCTGGAGAAAGAGCGAGAACGGCGGTTCACCGCTTCCATTCAGCAACTATCAGCCTAAGGATTTCTATAACGACATCATTGGTCTTACAAAGACAATTGATCCTCCTGTATATGAGGAGGCGGTAGTTACAACAACTGTTGCAACTACAACACAGGCTCCTGTTAACGTAACAACTACAACAGCTGAGCCAGCTAAGCCCGCTGACCTCAAGGAAGTTCTTAATTCCAAGGTTTCCAAGTGGGGCGACGCAAACGCAGACGGCACTGTAGATATGGGTGACGTTGTACTTATCATGCAGTCACTTGCAAACCCGAATAAGTACTCACTCAAGGATACAGCTTCCTATAACGCAGACGTTAACGAGGCTGGCAACGGTGTTACAGCTAACGATGCACTTGCTATCCAGAAGTACCTTTTAGGTCTTATCTCTAAGCTTCCTGAGAGCTACTCAGACAATATCAAGACAGTAACAGCACCTGCTACAACAACTACTAAGCTTGTTACTACAACAGCTAAGCCTACAACTACAAAGGCTACAACTACAAAAACTCCAAACATCAGCGGCAAGAAGTACAGCGTTGGCAACGGTCAGAATCAGCACAAGGGCGACAGCGATGGCTACAGCTATGAGATCTGGCTCGACAACACAGGCGGAAGCGGTTCAATGACACTTGGCGACGGCGGTACATTCAGCACAGAGTGGAGCGCTTCAGTTTCCAAGGGTAACTTCCTCGCTCGCCGCGGTATGGACTTCGACCGTACAAAGAAGGCTACAGACTGCGGTAAGATCGTAATGGATTACGCTGCTGATTATACAGCAAGCTCACAGGGTAACTCAAGACTCTGCGTTTACGGTTGGATGACAGATCCACTCGTAGAGTACTACATCATTGAGGACTGGGTAAACTGGTGCCCACAGCCACAGGGCTCAAGCAAGACAGTTACTATCGACGGTGCTCAGTATGAGATCTTCCAGCTCGATCACTATGGTCCTACAATCCTTGACAATCAGTCACGTAACTTCAAGCAGTACTTCAGCGTTCGTAAGTCTAAGAGAACATCAGGTACTATCACAGTATCAGATCACTTCAAGGCTTGGGCAGACGCTGGCTGGAATATTGGTAACCTCACAGAAGTTGCACTCAACGTAGAAGGTTGGGAGAGCAGCGGTAGTGCTAAGGTAACTAAGCTTACAATCGACGCAAGCGGAAAGTCAGACAATACTTCAAACAATAACAATAATAACAACAACAATAACAATAACAACAACAATAACAACCAGCAGGGTACAAAGGTTGACACTAGCAAGAAGCTCTGCGCTATCTCATTCGACGACGGTGCAAGCGCTCAGTCAACAAGCGATCCCGGATACAGAATCATCAACGCTCTTGCTGAGAATAACATGACAGCTACTTTCTTCAACGTAGGAAGCTGGATCAAGACAAATGAGCAGATCAAGTATGAGTATTCAAAGGGCATGGAAGTTGCTAACCACACTCAGACTCACCCACACCTCGGTCAGATGGGTTCACAGCAGATCAGAAGTGAGTGGGAGCAGTGCAACAGCAAGCTCAAGAGCATCATCGGCACAGAGCCTTCACACCTCATGAGACTTCCTTACCTCGAGAGCAACGGAACAGTTCAGTCTGCACTCTACGATGTACCGCTTATCAGCTGTGCAATCGATACTAAGGACTGGAACAACGCTTCCACAAACGATATCGTAAATACAATCAAGCAGGCTGCGCAGAACGGCTCACTTGAAGGCGCTATCGTACTCTGCCACGAGAACTACGCTACAACAGCAGCAGCTATGGAGCAGGTTCTTCCTTGGCTCGCACAGAATGGTTACCAGAATGTAAACATCTCTGATATGGCTAAGGCACACGGCAAGACACTTGCAGGCGGTCAGGTTCACACACGTGCTTAATCGCTAAGCTGAATAACAACGTGCCGATCGCAGAATCGGCGGTCGGCACACTTAATTAAGATTTCTCCAAATTTTAATATCCCCTGAAAGGCAGTCGGTGCAAATCGACTGTCTTTTCATTTTTATTTAAAAGTGATATAATATTTTGTGACCATATTATACTCCCATGCGTGTGTATAGTGAAAGGAGCTGATGAAGATGCAAAAATGCGGCTGCGCTCGCGAGGCGGTCGAGAGATACGGCGATATGCTGTACAGGATATGCCTGCTTTCTCTGAGAAACACTGCCGACGCAGAGGACGCTGTGCAGGAGACATTTATAAAATATGTACAGAAGTCTCCTGATTTCAGCGACGGCGAGCATGAAAAAGCATGGCTCATCACTGTAGCCACAAATAAATGCCATGATATGCTGAGATATCGAACAAGACACAAGACCGAAAGTGAGGAACTCCTCTACGGTTATGCTATAGAAAAAGAGGAAAGCGGAATACTTGAAGCTCTCATGGAGCTCCCCGAAAAGTACAAAACGCCGCTCATGCTCTTTTATATAGACCAGTACAAACTCGACGAGATATCAGATATCATGGGAATAAGTCTTTCCGCAGCTAAAATGCGCCTGTCAAGAGGGCGCAAGCTGCTGAAGGAAAAATACAGAAAGGAGTATATGTAATATGGATAAAAAGCTTAAAAATGCGGCAGACAAGATAAGAATGCCCGAGGATATGAAGCAGCGCATCATAAGCGCCGCCGAGCTTGCGGAAAAGAATCATGTAAATACGGATAATGACGGATACATCGACGTAGTAAGCTCCGCTGAGCGCGTTGATCCGAGAAGAAACATAATCCGCACTATCAGCGCTATTGCAGCCTGTGCAGTGCTTGTGGGCGGAATCGGAACTACAGGCTTCCTGCTTCACAGACAGAATAGCACTCAGATGTCAGGCAACGAAGTCTCAGGAACAGAGTGCAGAAGCTGTCCCTTCGGAGATTTCAGCGAATTTGATTACAGTTTCGACGCAGGCGACGGAAAAAATGGCAGATACTCAGCCGAGACCTACACAAAGCTGTCGGACTTCCTCAATAAGTTCAACTGGGGCGAGGAGCTGACAGAATACGAGACAAGAACGGAAGAGCAGGACGCAAAGGTATACCATATCAAGTGGACAAGAGGCGATACACCGCCGGTTGATTGCGATATCTATATTTCTGTTGACGGCTTTGTGACCTATCAGGAGAGCATGATGGGCTTTGAGTCAGGCGCTATGGAGACTATAGGCAGCAAGTGCTACAAGATAGACTTAGATGCCTTTGACAGGGGAGTACAGGAAATTCTGGCTCAGGCAGACGCTCCAACACCATTCGGGGATTTCAGTGAGTTCGAATACAGCTTGGATGCACAAGACGGTAAATTCGGCGAATACTCAGCAGAGACATATGCGAAGCTCTCTGATTTCCTCAATAAGTTCAACTGGGGCGAGGAGCTTGGTATGTCAGAGGCGGAAAATGACGACGAAACTGGCTTACAGGATCTGGTTTACGAAAAATATACTATAACATGGACAAAGGGAGATACTCCGCCGGTTAATTGTAATATTTATGTGTCGAAAACCGGCTATGTCCTTTACAACGAAGATATTGAGTATTTGGAAACAGATGAGGATCATTTTATTGAAAGCCGTAGTTACAGGATAGATTTTAACGCATTTGACAGCGGTATACAAGCGATAATTGCCGAGGATGCAAATTACGTATCACCATTCGGTGATTTCAGCAAGCTCGATTATATTCTTAATGCAAATGACGCCAAATACAGTGAGCTTTCAGATGATGTCCGTGCAAATCTTTCCGATTTCCTTAATAACTTCAACTGGGGCGAAGAGATATCTGATGATCAGCTTTCAGAAGAAGAGAAAAATCGATCACAAATGAATCTTCATAGTCTTGAATGGAGAAGCGAGGATAAATTATACGGTCTTGCCGTTATGGAGATAGGATATGCAGTTTATAACGTACAAAAGGTTACTTATGTGAAGGGTTACGGAGAAGTTATTGAACCCGAATCCGTACAGCTTTACCGTGTTGATTATGAAGCCTTTGACAAGGGGATAACGGAGATACTTGCAAAGTATAAAGCCGAAGCCCCCACAGAAGCTTTTGAGTACGCTGAGTTGCTTTTCGGTCAACACGAGAGGCTTACTCCTACAGATGAAGAAGGCATGGCAAAGTTTGAAGATTTTGTTCGTAATGACTTTATAAAAATGCTTGAACCAACTTCGTCTGATGATATAGTCCGCGGAGTAACGTATAGTATTTTAACTTCATACAGGCTTGACGATAATAAAAGACGTCAAGCGAACTACTTTATCTTCAGGGACGGCTTTGTGGAGTGCAATGAATACAAGACTGATGAAAAAGGTGAAATGCTGCTGACAAACACTGAAAAATATAAGATAGACGTAGATAAGCTTGAATCCGTTCTTAAAGATGAAATTGGCGTTGAGCTACCCGAATACAGAGAGATCAACATCAATAAAGTCGATTGATATATCGAACCATGGACAGATAAGAACAACAGAAGGATAAATAAAAACCGCACATCGTAAGATGTGCGGTCTGTTTTTACCTTAGTGCATAAAGCTTTTTGAAATCCGTAGGCGTACAGTGCTTTATCTCCTTGAAGATACGGTTGAAGGTGGTCAGGCTCTTGAAGCCCGAACGCATAGCCACCTCTGTAATAGGTATGCTCGGGTCGAGCAGGAGAAGCTCTGCTGCCTTGGTACGTCTTGCATTTATGTACTGCAAGTATGACATTGAGTTATACTGCTTGAATATACGCGAGAAATGATATTTGCTGTAGCCTGCAACATCGGCAAGCTGCTCCAGAGTGATATCGTACATGAAGTTATTGTCGATATACTTGAGAACTGTACCGAACTTTTCACTGTACTCGTCTATCTTCTCGTCGTCGCAGTCCATAACTATCTTCTGCTGCTCCAGCTGATATTCGCGGAGTGCCATAAACAGCTCGATGACCTTGACGTATATCTTAACGTCAGCCAGCTCGGACTTTGAGTTATACAGCGACAGGATATCCAGCATGGTCTTTTTAGCCAGTACGTGAAGCTCCTTATCCATATCACCGTTGATAAGGACAGGTACATTCAGCGAACGCATAACAGGCTCGAGAGCGGATATCTCGCCGAGTATACTGTTATCGCACTGGAAGATTATACGTCTTCCGGGGATAGCAGGCATACTGTGGAGCTCGCCGGGCGGAATGATGAGAACATCATTCTCGGGTACGAGATAGTCCATAGCGTTTACAGTTACGGTATATTCATTTTTGATAGGCATAATGAGTTCTACTGCGTTATGCCAGTGTACGGGGTACTCTTCATTCTGGACATTATCATAGAGCATGGCATATTTTTGAGTGTCATACTCAACGGTCTCAAAGTCACCCGAAAGATGTTTTATCATTTGTGTCGCCCCCCCTCTGAGGCTCGTTTTAGCAATGGTGTTGACCAAATATTGCTGTCTTTTTCATGCGTTTATCTATTGTGCTAATACCATTATAATCTATATGCCGTATTTTGTAAATGCTTTTTGTATAACTTTGTGAAAACTATACAAAGTGACCAACCAAATTTTGCGCAATATGGAAAGAGCGATTGTTAGTATAAAAACGGCTGGATTTAGGGCATAATACGTCAGTACGACAAAAACCCCCGATGACCGCATATCATCGGGGGAAATAATGTTATTTTACTGCTCCGGTGTATCTTCACCGTCAAACTCAGAGTTTGTATCAGTATAGTACTGAGTATCCTCGTCGCCGGTGTAATCCTGAGCGTCTCTGTTTTCGTCGTAACTGTATACGTAGTCGCCGTTATCTGAGCTGTCTTGTGCTGGAGCTGCGGGAGCAGCACCCTTTGGAGCAGCCATCTTGCCGCCGAGGAATCCAGCCAGCAGAGCTCTGATGTCAACGCCTGTAGACGCTGTAAGACCATCGGTGATCCTTGTGGTGGAGTCGATGATGTCGCCAACCAGCTTGCTGGAATTGCCTTCGCCGTACATTGTGATCTTGTCGACCTGCGACAGAGGAGTAGCGGCGTTCTTAACAACTTCTGGGAGAGCCTTAAAGTACATTTCAAGCACAGCAGCCTCGCCGTACTTCTTCATAGCCTCAGCCTTAGCGTTGATACCCTCAGCCTCAGCAAGACCTTTCGCGCGGATTGCGTCCGCCTCAGCCTTACCTACAGCAGCGATACCTTCAGCCTCCTGCATTTTAGCGTACTTCTGAGCTTCAGCCTCAGCCTTCTGAGCCTCAGCCTCCTGCTCACGCTGGAAACGATCGGCTTCAGCCTCTTTCTTCAGCTGATAGAGCTTAGCGTCGGCTTCCTGCTGAGCCTTGTAGCGGTCAGCCTCAGCCTTCTTCTTGATCTGAGCTTCGAGAGCCTTCTCTGTTACCTCTGCCTCGCGAGCCTTGAGCTCAACGTCCTTTTCGGAAGCAGCGATATTAGCGTTAGCCTTTGAAACCTCGATTGACTTACGCTGCTCTTCCTTCTGGATCTCGTAAGCAGCGTCAGCGATAGCGAGCTGTGTATCAGCTTCTTTTTTGAGTTCAGCCTGACGGATAGCCAGTTCGTTGTTCTTCTGAGCGATCTCGGTCTCAGCGAGTATCTTAGCGTCGTTGGCTTCTTTCTTAGCCTGAGCCTTGGCGATCTCGATCTCCTTTTCGGACTCAGCTCTTGCGATAGCAGCCTTCTTCTGGATCTTTGTGGTGTTGTCGATACCGAGATTCTCGATAAGGTTCTGGTCGTCGGTAAAGTTCTGAACGTTGAATGAAACTATTTCAAGTCCCATTCTGTTCAGGTCTGGAGCTGCGTTTTCCTGAACCTTCTCAGCGAAAGCCTTACGGTCGTTGACCATAGCCTCGAGAGACATCTGACCAACGATCTCACGCATATTACCTTCAAGAACTTCTCTTGCAACCTTTGCAACATAAGCTGTGTCCTTGTTAAGGAAGTTCTCAGCGCCCAGCTTGATGAGCTGAGGATCGCTGCTGACCTTAACGTTTACGTTAGCGTCAACGTTGATGTTGATGTAGTCCGCAGTAGGAACAGCGCTTGAAGTCTTTACGTCAACGGCGATAAGCTGTAATTTCAGCTTATCCACACGCTCGAAGAAAGGAATGCGGATGCTTGCCTTACCGATTATGATCTTCTTCCTCAGACCTGAGATGATGTACGCAGTGTCCGGGGGAGCTTTTATGTAACCTGTGAAAATAATTATCAGCAAAACGATTATGCCAATACCTGCGGGGATGATCACGCCCCAGTTCATGTCATCAAATGACATAGCCATTAGATTGAGCTTGTTGAACATATAAACCTCCATATCATACTGAAAATGTGCTTATGCGGAGCACTTGTTTTACAGCGTTCGACTTATCTCGACCGCATGATAGTATTATATATTATTTTTATGGATTTGTCAATATGCCACAAATTATTACAGCCTGTATAGATATAAACTTGCATTTATGCATAATGCACAGAAGATAATATGGTAAAAATAAGTTCATATGAACCTTTTAAATAGCTTAGAGAACTCTAAATTCAACGTATAGCTTGTTTTTATCCTCTTCGGCTAATTATTACAGTTTGGTTACAGTTTTTGAGGCTGAATGTGTACGCTCTGGGGACGTGGATTTTAGTTTTATTCAATTGACAATATAATGCAATCAGTATATAATAATTGTAAGATATGCAGGGGACGTCAGCCCTGCAAATGTGAAAAAGGGAGGTACGTATGAGGCTTATCCATTTATCAGATCTTCATCTTGGCAAGAGACTGAATGAATTTTCGCTTATTGAGGATCAGGAGTTCATTCTCCGTGAGATATACAGCATAATATCAGAGGAGCGCCCCGATATCATCGTTATTGCAGGAGATATCTATGACAAGCCCGTGCCCTCTGCGGAGGCTGTGCGGCTTTTTGACGACTTCCTCACAAAGGCGGCAGAGCAGACAAAGCATATCTTTGTCATAAGCGGCAACCATGATTCTGCGGAGCGCATAGCCTTCGGCTCACATATCATGGAGAAAAGCGGAATACATATGTCGCCTGTCTACGACGGAAATATCGTACCTACTATATTAAGCGACGAGTACGGAGACTTCGGCGTGTATATGCTTCCCTTCATCAAGCCCGTCAGCGTAAGAAGATTCTTCCCTGATACTGAAATAGAGACCTACACCGACGCCGTGAATACCGCAGTTGACGCTATGAATGCGGACTTTTCGCGGCGCAATATCCTCATAACCCACCAGTTCGTTACGGGAGCTAAGAAAAGCGACTCCGAGGAGATATCTGTAGGCGGCACAGACAACGTGGACAGCTCTGCTTTTGACGGCTTCGACTATGTTGCGCTGGGACATATCCACAGTCCTCAGAATGTAGGCAGCGAGAGGATACGCTACTGCGGAACTCCGCTGAAATATTCATTTTCCGAGGCAGCTCAGGAGAAGTCCGTAACGGTTGTGGACTTCGGCAAAAAGGGCAATATCACCGTAAGAACAGTCCCTCTTGAGCCTATGCATGATATGCGCGTTGTAAGGGGCGGTTTCGACTACATCTGCTCAAAAGAGTGCAGCTCTCAGGGGGACAGCAAGGACTATATCCACGCAGTGCTAACCGACGAGGATGATATCCCCGAGGCTATGGGACGGCTTCGCGGCGTATATCCAAATATAATGAGCCTTGAATATGATAACCGCCACACGAGGAGCTCACACGGCAGTATCGAGACAGCAGACGCCGACAACAGGCTGCCTATCGAGCTTTTCGAGGAGTTCTACAAGCTAAGCAACGGCGGCGAGATGTCGGAGCAGCAGCGTGAGCTTGTGCAGTCGCTGATAGAGAAGATATGGGAGGAAGAAGCATGAGACCGATAAAACTTGAAATGTCAGGCTTCGGACCATATGCCGAAAAGACTTTACTTGACCTTGAAGCTCTCGGTAACAGCGGACTTTACCTTATCACAGGCGATACGGGAGCAGGCAAGACCACCATATTCGACGCCATAACCTATGCGCTGTACGGCAGTGCCAGCGGCGTGAACCGCGACGATGACAGTATGCTACGCTCGAAGTACGCTTCGCTGGATACTCCTACCTATGTGGAGCTGGTTTTCGACTACGCAGGCAAGCGCTATACCATAAACCGCAACCCGTCCTATACCCGACAGGCGAAGCGCGGCGGCGGTGTTGCGCAGCAGCCTGCAAACGCCGTTTTTACATATCCCGACGGCAGGGCAGTTTCGGGCAAAAGGGACGTTGACGCAGCAGTTGCCGAGGTCATAGGGCTCAGTGAAAAGCAGTTCAAGCAGATAGCCATGATAGCACAGGGCGATTTCATGAAGCTCATAACCGAGGACACCACACAGCGCCGCGAGATACTGCGTCATATCTTCAAGACCAAGAACTATCAGACCTTGCAGGAGGCACTGAGAGTCGAGAGCAGTACACTGAAAAGCGGCTGCGACAGGCTGCGCGAGGGCTTGAAGCAGTACATCGAGGGCATAGTCTGCGCCGAGGACGACGAGCTTGCTCCCGAGGTGGAAAAGCTCCGCGAGGAAATGCTGCCTTTGGAGTACATCACCGACGTAATGGAAAAGCTTATCAGCCGCGATAAAGCTCAGACCGAGGTCTATGAGCTTGAGAGCGAGGAGCTTGACAAGAGCCTTGAAGCTGTCAGCGCAAGGCTTGCAAAGGCAGAGGAAAAATCGCGTATAGAAGCTGACCGCGACCGCACCTCAAAGGAGCTTCATGAAGCACAGCAGCGCCAGAAGCTACTTGCGGACAAATACGAAACGGAAAAAGCCCGTCAGTCAAAGGTAACTGAGCTTATGGCGGAGCTGGCGGCTGTAGAGGCTGAAAGGGAAGAATATGAACGCGCGGCGGAGCAGGAGCGGCTTCTTGCCGAGGAGAAGAAGTCCCTCAGCAATGCAGTATCCGAGCTTGACAGCGCCGCCGCCGAGAAAGCCGCTTCGGAGAAGCGGCTGGAAACGCTGAAAGCGGAGCTTTCAGCTCTCGGCGGCACAGGCGAGAACAAGGCGAAGCTGGACGCGGAGCGCGAGAAGCTGAGCCGACGCAGCGACGAGCTGTACAAGCTGGCGGAGCAGATAACAGAATACGAAAACAGCAGCAACGAGCTGAAAAGGGCAGCCGCCGAGCTGAAGGAGCAGAGCTTCGAGCATGACCGACTGGTAAAGCAGTGCGAGCTGCTGACGAAAGAGATATCGGAGCTGAAAAAGCGCCGAAGCGAGCTTGAGAGCTGCGGTGCGGAGAAAGAGAAGCTCCTGCGCAGCGAGGAGAGCCTGAAAAACAGAAGTGCTCAGCTGAGAAAGCTGTCTGCGGATATAACCGAGAGCGAGAAGCGCGGCAGCGAATACGAGGAGGCGGCGGAGCTGTACAGCGAAGCCGCAGAAAAGGCGAGCCGACTTGCAGCCGGATACGAGCAGGGCTACAGAGCCTTTCTTGATGACCGTGCAGGTGTTCTTGCAGAGCAGCTCCGTGACGGCGAGCCCTGCCCTGTTTGCGGCTCCCGTGAGCACCCTGTCCCTGCGAAAAAATGCACCAATGCCCCCACAGAGGCGGAGCTGGAAAAGCTGAAAAAGCAGCTTGAACAGGCGCGGAGCTTCGCAGAAAAGCGCAGCACTGAAGCTTCTGCCGCAAAAGCAAAGGCGGAGGAGTTGGAAAAGACATTGACAGCACAGGTTAGGGAGCTTCTTGGCTGCGATATGGCAGAAGCCGCAGAGCGCTGCGCAATAGAGCTGCAAAGCAGTATCGAGCAGCTCAACGAGCTGGAAAAGAAGCTGACAGAGGCGGACAAGCTCATAGCCGAGCGCGAAAGGCTGGGACACGAAACGGAGTCCGCAGAAAAGCAGCAGACAGGCGTTATGGCGGCTGTTGCGGACACTGACCGCAAAATAACGGAGCTCCGCAGCCGCAGGGATACCCTTGACGGCGGTGTGAAGCGGCTTCTTGCGGACGCCGAGAAGAAAGCCGCAGAGGTATTGGCAGGAGTATCATTTGCCGATGTGCGTGAGAAGATAGCTTCGGAGCGAACCCTGCTGAATGCGAAAATTACGGATATTTCCGCGAAAATAGCCGAGGAAAACCAAAAGGCTCTCCATAAGGCGGAGCTTGAAAAGCTCATACCTCAGTCGGAGCAGCTCATCAGCCGACTAAGCGCCGATATCACTGAGCTTACCGCGAAAAAAGCGGCTTCCGATACAAGGCTTGAGGAGCTTGGGCGCCAGCTTGCGGAGCTCCGCGGCAGACTGCGCTTTGAGAACGGTGAGAATGCCGAGATATACGCGGCGTCGCTGCGAAAGAAATGCGCTGACATAAAGGCGGCTTACGAAGCTGCGGAAACTGCCGTAAACGAGGGCGAAAAGCTCTGCTCGGGTATCGCAGGCAGACTGAAACAGCTCACTGAGCAGCTTGCGGATTTCGGAGACCTTGACGGAGAAAAGGAAACTGCCGAAAAATCGCGGCTCACAGCCGAAAAAACAGCCCTTACTGCGAAGCTTCGTCAGCTTCACACAAGGCTTACGATAAATACCACAGCCCTTTCTAACATTACCGACGGCTCTGCGGAGCTCTCGGAGCTTGAAAAGCGCTATGCATGGGTGAAAAATCTCTCGGATACAGCTAACGGCAAGCTCTCCGACCAGAGCAAGCTCATGCTGGAGACCTATATCCAGACCGCCTATTTTGACAGGATAATCCGCCGAGCTAACCTGCGCTTGAAGGTCATGTCCGACGGGCAGTACACCCTCAAAAGGCGTGAGGAATTCGAGGACAAACGCACACAGGTGGGACTTGACCTTGATGTTATCGACCACTATAACGGCTCGGTGCGCAGCGTGAAAACCTTGTCAGGCGGCGAGTCCTTCAAGGCTTCGCTTTCGCTGGCACTGGGACTTTCCGACGAGATACAGTGCTCCGCAGGTGGCATACAGCTTGATACAATGTTCGTGGACGAGGGCTTCGGCTCGCTGGACGACAACTCCATAGAGCAGGCGGTACGCGCTCTTGCAGGGCTGTCTGAGGGCAGCCGCCTTGTGGGAATAATCTCCCACGTACAGGTGCTGAAACAGCGTATCGACAAGCAGATAGTGGTCCGCAAGGACAAAAACGGCGGCAGCAAAGCGGAGATAATAGTTTAGAGTTGAGAGCTGAGAGTTATGAGCCGCCTGCGGCGGCATCGGCTCTCAGCTTTTCTTATATAGAGCGCTGCTATAACAATATTTTTACTTTGTGCATTTTATCCAAATTATTCCAAATATGTAAGCGGAAAATCCGCGTTTACAGGGGGATATTGGAGAAGAAACTTGTAATTATTTACAAATTTTATAGGCGGACTATCCGCTTTGTTGATTTTTGCTTAATGAAATGCTATAATTATATTGTTGAATTCATTTTTTCTTAAAAAACAACGCATGGAACTACCCTATGGAGTGATAGCAAAATGAAAATGACAAAATGTCCCGAGAAGCATCTCTACGATGCTGATAAATATGACAGCTGCCCTGTCTGCGCTGAAAAAAATGAGCGCGGAAAGACTCCGAAAAAGGCAAAGGTCGTAAGGGTAAGAGCGGTCAAGGCTCGCCATTCAGCAGAAGCCGAAGCCAAGCCTTCCCCAAAGGTCGAGCAGAAGCCTGTTGAGGCTAAAACTGAGCCCAAAGCAGAGCAGAAGCCTGCCGAGACCAAGCCAGCGCCAAAGGCAGAGCAGAAGCCTGCCGAGACCAAGCCAGCGCCCAAAGCAGAGCCAAAGGCTGAGCCTAAAAAAGAAGCTGTAAGCGAGAAAAAGCAGAGCAAGGCAGTCCGCACAGACGACGGCGACGAGCTTGCGCAGAAGATAATGGACTCTATTCCCGAGTCGGAAAAGGAGAAGTTCAAGGCTGAAAAAAAGCCCGGTATTCTCCATGATAAGAAGAAAATAGACACTTCTCCCACGCCTGTAAAGCTGGATAAGGAGAAGTTTGCTGATAAGAAGCCCGAAGCTCCCAAAAAGGACGTAAAGGCTGAGGAAAAGAAGTCCGAAACTCCTAAAAAGGAAGAAAAAGCCGAGGAAAAGAAGCCCGAAGCTTTCAAAAAGGAAGAAAAGGCTGAGGAAAAGAAGCCCGAAGCTCCCAAAAAGGAAGAAAAGGCTGAGGAAAAGAAGCCCGAAGCTCCTAAAAAGGAAGAAAAGGCTGAGGAAAAGAAGCCCGAAACTCCTAAAAAGGAAGAAAAGGCCGAGGAAAAGAAGCTCGAAGCTCCCAAAAAGGAAGAAAAAGCTGAGGAAAAGAAGTCCGAAGCTCCTAAAAAGGACGTAAAGGCTGAGGAAAAGAAGCTCGAGATACCGAAGATATATGAGCATCACAAAAGTGATGACGACGATTACGAGAAGTACGGCGACCTTATAAATGACGAGAATATCGAGATAGACGATGTAAACAACATGGCTATCGACAAGAACGGCACTCTCGTTAAGTACGTAGGTACTACCGAGTCTATCGTTATCCCTGACAAGGTAAAAGTTGTTGGAAAGTACGCTTTCCGCGGCAACGAGACTGTGAAAAAGATAGTGATGTCCGACAGTATCCGCATTGTGGATAAGTTCGCATTCTGCCACTGCTTCAACCTTGAAGAGGTGGTATTCTCAAAAAATCTCGAATCTATCGGCGAAAATGCGTTCCTCAAGTGTCTGAGGCTCAAGGAGCTGAATCTGCCCGAATCTGTCAAGAAGATAGGCAAGGGCGCTTTCGGACGCTGCAACAGCCTTGAAAACGTGGTTCTTCCTGCTTATCTCCAGAGAATAAGCGACCTCATGTTCTTCTCCTGCAAGAGACTGAGAAGAATTGTTATCTCAGGCTCGGTTGAGGACATCGGCAGTGCGGCTTTCTCAGAGTGCTACAGCCTCAAAAAAATAATCATCTCCAATTCTGTTACATCCATAGGTGAGAGCTCGTTCTCATGGTGCAGGTCACTGGAGTCCATAACTATTCCGCCTACTATCAAAAGTATCGGAAACTGGGCTTTCTACGGCTGTCAGAATCTCATGGACTTGAAAATAAGCATGAACACCAAGGATATCAAGGAGGACGCTTTCTGCGGCTGCGAGAGTCTCTGCAATATCCAGATAATGGAGTTTGAGGACGAGAATATCCCGCTTGAAAACATAAAGAAAGGTCATAAGCAGACCATAAGGATACTTAAACAGGTGAACCGCAAAAAGGCTGAACGCTATGCCAAGGAGCACGGATTCAGCACACTGTTTATATGATCACATAAAAGCAAAAACCGAGAGCATAACATAAACACTTATATAGAAGATTATAGTTAATTATGGGGGAAACCTTTCTGAAGAAAGGCTTTCCCCCATACCCCTTTCCAAAGACTTTTTTAGCTGATTTTTTCTCATATAGGGCTCGCTAAAAAATAAAAAAGCCCTGTAATAAAACAGAGCGAGCCCTATATGAGAAAAAATAAAACTGAAAGTTTTAGGGAGAGAGTTTGAGAGAAGCCCCTTTTTCAAAAGGGGTTCTCTCAATAATAAGCATAAAACTTCTTTATAAGTATCATGGTTATCTCTCGGTTTTTAGATATGAGGAGGGAGTGAAGAAAAATGAAACTGTCTTAATTGAACTTTTTTGTTTCCATGTTTATAATATACACCCTTTTTTTGTAAATTATCGTATTGCAAAGTGAAAATGCTCGGAAATATGAAATTCAGGGAGCTTATCTGACAGTAATGTGAAAAGAAAGAAATATTTTTTCACCAAGCACTTGACAATCATTTTTATAAGTGATATAATACAAACAACAACCAAATGCGATGACGGAGAGAAGTAGCGCAGAAATTCGTTCCCAGAGAGTGCGGGCATGGTGAGAGCCGCATATCAGAGTCTGTGTGAATAACACTCCCGAGCATCAAACCCAAAGGGTGCCGGATCAAGTGGCAAGTTCCGAAGAGGGCTGCGTGACTGAAAGGGGCAGCGTGTGTTTTAGTGACATTGCGTGTGAATGGCTCAGAGATCAAACGGTATTCGAGTAGGGGAGACGTATTCCGCACGTTACAGCGGCTCAAAAGTGATCGCTTTTGCGGTAATTCAGGTGGCACCACGGGTATTATGCCCCGTCCTGTAGTTTCAGGACGGGGCTTTTTGTATTTATGCTCGTCCTGCATAATATATTTTTATATATTGAAAGGAAGAACACTTATGAAACACATCGACGTAAAGGAGATAATCTCCACAAAGGATTATGTAGGCAAGGAAGTAACAGTCTGCGGCTGGGTACGTACATCACGTAACTCCAAGAGCGTTGCTTTCGTTGAGGTCAACGACGGTACATCACTGAAAAACGTGCAGGTCGTAGTTGACAAGGGCGACAGCGACTACAAGGAGCCAAGAGTTGGTATGTCCGTAAAGGTAACAGGTACTGCTGTTGAGGGCAGAAACGAGACTGTTGAGATAAACGCTGTTCCCGAGGGTATCACCGTACTGGGCGACGCTCCTACAGATTATCCTCTCCAGAAAAAGGGACACACCCTTGAATTCCTCCGTACTATCCCTCACCTCAGAGGCAGAACGAATACATTCAATGCAGTATGGCGTGTACGTTCAGTGCTTGCTGCTGCTATACACGAGTACTTCCAGAAGAACAACTACGTTTATGTAAATACTCCACTTATCACAGGCAGCGACTGTGAGGGAGCAGGCGAGATGTTCCAGGTAACTACTATCGGCTACAGCAAGGACTACAAGAACGAGGAGGAGTACTACGCTAACGACTTCTTCGGCAAGAAAGCAGGTCTTTCCGTATCAGGTCAGCTTGAGGGCGAAATGGCTGCAATGGCTATGGGTAAGATATACACCTTCGGACCTTCATTCAGAGCCGAGAACTCCAATACTCCAAAGCACCTTGCCGAGTTCTGGCACATCGAGCCCGAGGTAGCATTCGCAGAGCTTGACGACGTTATCGAGATAGCTGAGAATATGCTTAAATACGTTATCCGCAAGCTCCTTGATACCTGTCCCGATGATATGAAGTTCTTTGACGCTCACTTTGAAAAGGGACTTATTGAGCGTCTTGAGGAGCTTATCTCCCACGACTTTGCAAGAGTAACATATACAGAGGCTATCGAGCTTCTCAAGAAGTCAGGCGAGAACTTCGTATATCCTGTAGAGTGGGGCTGCGACCTCCAGACCGAGCACGAGAGATATCTCTCCGAGAAGGTATTCAAGAAGGCTGTATTCGTAACAGACTATCCGAAGGAGATAAAGTCCTTCTACATGAAGCAGAATCCCGACGGCAAGACCGTTGCGGCTGTTGACCTCCTTGTACCGGGCGTTGGTGAGATAATCGGCGGCAGCGAGAGAGAAGCAGACTATGAGAAGCTTATCGCTGCAATGAACGATAGAAAGATGAACCTCGACCTCTACAGCGACTACCTCGACCTCAGAAAGTTCGGCTCAGTGCCTCACGGCGGCTTTGGTCTGGGCTTCGAGAGACTTATCATGTATACAACAGGCATGGCAAATATCCGCGACGTAATACTGTTCCCGAGAACAGTCGGCTCTATCAGATAATTCAGCCATAAGCACTTGTAGGGGACGCCGCCCTCGGCGTCCCGCAAAAAAATAAATTTATATCGGAACGCCGAGGGCGGCGTTCCCTACTCAAAAAAGTGCAGCACAGAAAGCATCAATGGCGCTGTTTTCTGTTCAAATATATCTTAATGTAAAGGAAAGTGATCTCTATGTCAAAAAAGCTGTATATTCCAAAGGACTATAAATCAGTCCTCACACTGAGAGAAACTCAGCACGCTATCAAATATATCAAGGACGTATTCCAGCAGGCTCTTTCATTTGCTCTTACTCTTGACAGAGTATCTGCTCCCCTTATCGTTAAAAAGGGCAGCGGTATAAACGACGACCTCAACGGCGTTGAGCGCAAGGTCGACTTCGATATCAAGGAGATCAACGCAGAAGCAGAGGTAGTTCAGTCACTGGCTAAGTGGAAGCGTATGGCACTCTATCGCTACGGCTATAATCCGGGCGAGGGCATCTACACAGATATGAACGCTATCCGCCGCGACGATGATACAGACAATACCCACTCCATTTTCGTTGACCAGTGGGACTGGGAAAAGGTCATCACACGTGACCAGAGAAATATCCAGTTCCTTAAAGATACTGTAAAGTCACTGGTAAAGGCAATTGCTTATACAAAGCGCAAGGTAAGTCTCCGCTATCCACAGCTTGCGGCTAAGGTATGCGACGAGCCTTACTTCATAACAACACAGGAGCTTGAGGATATGTACCCCGACAAGACAGGTCACGAGCGTGAGCGTCTTATCACCAAGGAGCACGGCACGGTATTCCTCATGGGTATCGGCGGCAAGCTTGCCAGCGGTGAGAAGCACGACGGCAGAGCTCCCGACTACGACGACTGGGCTCTCAACGGTGATATCCTTTTCTGGGACGAGGTTCTGGACGATTCTCTCGAAATTTCCTCAATGGGTATCCGTGTTGACGAGGTATCACTTAAAAAGCAGCTTGCAGAGTGCGGCGCAGAGGACAGAATGCAGTACAAGTATCACCAGATGATAGCAGACGGCACACTTCCGCTCACTATCGGCGGCGGTATCGGACAGTCAAGACTTTGTATGTTCATGCTTGAAAAGGCACATATCGGCGAGGTACAGTCCTCAATATGGCCTGATGACATGATAGCAAAGTGCGCAGAAAACGGAATCACACTGCTTTGATAATAAAAGAACTCCCGAAAGAAGTTATCTTTCGGGAGTTTTTGTGTTATTCGTCCTTTGTTTCAAAAAGACTGCATATGAGGTATATCAGGTACATAATAATAGTAAACGCAATTATGGCGGTAAAGTAAGATACAAAAACCTTCTTTTCGCCGTTGTTTACTGCGGCGTTGAATCTCTCGTTATATGTTCCGTAGAGCAGATATCCCAGAGTTCCTGTCAGCAGAAGCGAAACAGGTGTATTCAGCGGCATTCTGTTATTGCCGAGTGTCTTCCTGAATGGGTGCAGATACCTCATTACAGTGAAATGACCTAAGAAAAATACCAGGATATATGCTCCTATGGGGAGTACTATCTTCAGAAAGACATCTTCGGTCTTTGAGCCCTCGGGACAGAAGAAATGCTGAAGGAACTGATGTGATAAAGATGCAATTACTATTATCAGGAATACATATATTATCCAGAAGAAAACATAGCGCAGTGTTCTTGAATAGCGCGTCGTTAGAAGCACCGTCAGTACGACCATAAGCACGGTGCACAGGTCGGAGGCTGTCAGAGAATACGTTAATGCGCCCATTACTATTCCTGCGGTTATCTGCGGCAGAAGCTCATACAGGAAAATTCCGCCTATGAGTATTACTGCGGCGCTTCCAATAAAAATGGCAATGCCAGCCTTTGAGTATACGTCGTCTCCGTATTTTTCAGCTATCTTTAGCAGGTTTGTCTGGCGGAAGAACCATATGAATGCAAGGGATATCAGCACCGATATAACAGCAGGGATAAGCACGATAAAGGACTTGTTCTTGGGGGCTTTGGCTTTTGCCTGAGCGCTGTAAGGAGCTGTGTTGCGGTAATCGCCGCGCCAGTTGTTATTGTAAGTCCGCGGAGGGATATATTGAGGTCTGTTGTTCTGATATCCGCCGCTGTTATAGGCTTCGGTCTGATTATTCGGCTGTCCGTACTGCGGAGGACCGTTCCATGAATTATTGACCTTTATGCCCTGCTTTACGTCGTATATCTTTTTCTCGAACCATTCGATATCTTTCTGACAGTAATTGATGCATTGCTGGAAATTATTGGTATAATATTCAAGCATTTGCTGCTTTTCGGCGTCGTTACCGCTTTCCGTATCGTCGTCGTGGACAAAGAGGTTCCTTATTTTTCTTAATTTGTGAAGATGATTATTTTCCTCATCTGTTAGCCATTTGTTCTGATACAGAGAGTCGATCTTTTTCACTGCATCCAGGTTACTGGAAAGTCCTGCCTCTTCCAGAAGCGCGTTTATAATTTTTGCGAAGATATTCTTTGTTTTGCTGCCTGCTTCGTCGATATGATCTTCGTTGTAAAGCTCTATCATTCTGTTCAGATGAGAATGTAGCTCTTCGATTTCTTTTTCTATCATACTGTTATCAGCCATATATCCTCCTTAAATATAAAGTTTACAATATTGCCTATATATTGTCTCAATGATTCAGTTACTTAACAGTATAGCATAAATCCCTACAAAAATCAAACCATAAATTGCTTACAGAAACAAAAACCGACCATAAATACAATAAAAAGGGCTGCCATTGGCAGCCCTTACGCGGTTTATTCAGTTGTTGCAATGATTCGATATCAGCCGCGGAGCTCTGCTCCGATAGCGCTGAGAGCCTTCAGAACGCGCTTCATAGCGCCGTCAGCCTGCTCGTCGGTGAGAGTGCCCTCGTGTGAACGCATTGAGATAGAGTAAGCGATACTCTTCTTGCTGTTCTTCTTCATGTCGTCGCTGCGGTATACGTCGAAGAGAGTAACCTTTTCCAGTATCTTTCCGACAGCGCCCTTGATAGCCTTTTCAAGCTCTGCAACAGGCATATCCTCGTCCACAAGGAGACTGAGGTCACGGGTAGTTGCAGGGAACTTGGGCAGGGGCTGATAGGTTATCTTCTCAGCGGCAGCTGCCATGAGCTCAGGGATATTGAGCTTTGCAACGTATGTCTTTACGCCTATCTCATAGGTCTCCTGAACCTCGGGGTGAACCTCGCCCATGATGCCGAGGGGAGCGCCGTCCTTGAGGATAACTGCGCTTCTGCCGGGGTGGAGAGCGTACTTCTCGTCGAATACGTCGCTGTCGTTAGCGCGGATATACTCAACGTCATCTATCTTGAGCTCTGCGAGAAGCTGCTCTACCATGCCCTTGAGGGTGTAGAAGTCAGCGTCGCCGCCGTACATACCGATAGTGAGCTTCTGTGGCTCGTCGGGGAGAGAATAGCTGTACTTGTGCTTCTGCTTGCCGCTGTTTGCGAGAGTATCGCCGTTGATGAATGGCTTTTCCTCCTGTGCAGGGAGGTACTCCTTAGCTATCTCAAAGAGACAAGCCTTGTCGTTGCGGTTGTTGTAGTTGAATGAGAGAACGTCCAGCATCGAGGGGATAGTAGATGTTCTCATAACACTGGTGTCCTCGCCGAGAGGATTAACTATCTTTACTACCTTGCGGAGCTTGCTGTCAGCAGGGAGCTTTATCTTATCGAAGTACTTAGGCGATACGAATGAGTAGGTAGCTATCTCATATCCGCCCAGAGCAACTGCCGCATTTCTGAGAGTGCGGACGAACTTCTGCTCCTCTGTGAACTCAGCTCTTGCAACGCCGCGGAAATCAGTTGAGGGGATATTGTTGTAGCCGTAGATACGTGCAACTTCCTCTGCAACGTCAGCCTTGCAGCCGATGTCTATACGGAACGAAGGAGCGATGACCTTGCCGTTTTCTACCTTGAAGTCAAGTCTTTCGAGGTACTTTATCATGTCAGCCTTTGAGATATCAGTGCCGAGGAAATTGTTTATCCACTCTGCGCTGAAATCAACAGTAGCGGGAGTCTTGTCTGTGTAGTCGCAGTCGATGACAGTGTTGAGGACTTCACCTGCGCCAAGCTCTTCAACAAGCTCAAATGCTCTCTTTAAGCAGGTCATGGAGATAAGTCTGTCAACGCCCTTTTCATAACGTGATGAAGCGTCGGATTTAAGACGGAGAGCCTTTGATGTGCGTCTTACCTGAGTTGGCTCGAAGTAAGCTGACTCGAATACAACAGTGGTTGTATCGTCCATGATACCGCTGTATTCGCCGCCCATGATACCAGCAACGGCAACGGGCTTCTTCTCGTCAGCGATAACGAGCATATCCTCTGTGAGCTCTCTCTCAACGCCGTCGAGAGTCATTATCTTCTCGCCGTTCTTGGCGTTGCGGACATTGATATGAGCTCCCTCAACATAGCGGAGGTCGAAAGCGTGCATAGGCTGACCGTATTCAAGCATTACGTAGTTTGTGATATCAACGAAGTTATTGATAGGACGAACGCCGCTTGCACGGAGTCTTTCTCTCATCCAGCGTGGTGAAGGACCTATCTTAACGTTCTTGACGATACCTGCGCAGTATCTCTGACACTTCTCCTTGTTGATGATATCTACCTTCAGCATTGAGTTGATATCGCCGTCAACGCCCTTGAACTCGGGAGCCTTTACCTTCAGCTCTGTGCCGTAGGTAGCGGCAGTTTCTCTTGCGAGACCGATAACGCTGAGACAGTCGGGGCGGTTTGAGGTTATCTCAAACTCAACGGAAGTATCGTCCAGACCGATAGCTGTGTGGATATCCTCGCCAAGCTTGCAGTCCTCCTCGATGACGAAAACGCCCTCGGGATCTGCATACGGGAAGTCATGAGCTGTGAGACCGAGAGTATCAAGTCCGCAGAACATACCGAAGCTCTCAACGCCGCGCATCTTGCACTTCTTTATCTTGCCCTCGGGGAGAACAGCTCCGTCAAGAGCAACGGGGACGAGGTCGCCCTCCTTGACGTTCTTAGCGTTTGTAACTATCTGTATAGGAGCCTCTGCGCCGATGTCCACCTGACAAACGAAGAGCGCGTCAGCATTTTCGTGAGGTCCCTTTGAGAGTATCTTGCCAACTACAACGTTGGAGATATTGCTTCCCTCTTTTTCGTAGCATTCTACCTTGGAGCCGCTCATTGTGAGGGCATGGCAGAAATCCTTTATAGGCATATCGGCTTTAACATAATCGCCGAGCCATTTCATAGATAAATTCATATCTTTTTTCCTTTCGATTTATTCAGAAAAACATTATTGTTTCGTAAGCCGTCATAATTTATTGGTGACGTGGCAAGGGTGCAGCGTCACGCAGTTTTTTATTTGAACCTTACTCATATTGCGCTGTAAGCGATGTATAAGCATGGGCTTTGATATCAGTGAGCGAGTTTACGAGCGACACCGTGGCAAGGGTGCAGCGTCACGCTGCTCAGAACTGCTCTAAGAATCTCACGTCGTTCTCGTAGAGGAGACGGAGGTCGTTGATATCATAGCGTCCCATGACCATACGCTCAAGTCCGAGACCGAATGCGAAGCCCGAGTACTCATTGCTGTTGATACCGCAGTTCTCCAGTACCTTTGGGTGGACCATGCCTGCGCCGAGGAGCTCGATATAGCCCTCGTCCTTACACATTGAGCAGCCCTTGCCGCCGCAGTTGAAGCAGCTGATATCAACCTCGCAGCTTGGCTCGGTGAACGGGAAGTGGTGAGGACGGAAACGGAGCTTGCAGTCGTTGCCGTAGAGCTTCTTCATGAGCATTTCGAGAGTGCCCTTGAGGTCGCTCATTGTGATGCCCTTGTCAACTACAAGTCCCTCTATCTGGTGGAAGAGAGGTGAGTGTGTAGCGTCAACAGCGTCTGAACGGAAAACACGTCCGGGAGAGATGATACGGATAGGCGGCTTCTGGTTCTCCATAACGTGTACCTGTACGGAAGAGGTCTGTGTACGGAGGAGAACTGTCTCGTTTGTTCCCTCGATATAAAAAGTATCCTGAGTATCTCTTGCAGGGTGGTCGGGAGGGAGGTTAAGAGCCTCGAAAACATGGTAATCGTCGTCGATCTCGGGACCGTCAGCGATATTGAAGCCCATGCCGATGAATATTTCTCTTATCTCGTTCTCCACCTTAGTGAGCGGGTGGAGCTTTCCGAAAGGAGCGTGCTTGCCGGGGAGAGTGATGTCGATCTTCTCCTCTGCCAGCTTAGCAGCCTGTGCGTTTGCTTTCAGTGAAGCGAGCTTGCTGCCGAGAGCTTCTTCGATGTCTGCTCTTACCTTGTTAGCGAGCTGACCGATAACAGGTCTTTCTTCTGCGGAGAGCTTGCCCATTTGCTTTAAGATAGCGGTGAGCTCGCCCTTTTTGCCGAGGAATTTTATCCTCAGGTCGTCCAGCGCCTTTATCTCTGTGCAGGAATCAAGCTCCTGCTTAGCCAGCGCTTCGATTTTTTCAAGCTGTTCTTTCATTGTTTCACCTCAGAATGATTTTGTGTGTAGGGGGCGATGCCCACATCGCTCCGTTGTTGTTGATCTCATAAGGACAGGCTGATGTGGGCATCAGCCCCTACAAATTATTTTGTGTCGTGACTAAATAAAAAAGTCCTGTCCAACAGGACAAGACTTAAAACCTTGCTTTTATACCACCCATTGTCAGGAGAGCCGACACTCTCTTGTCTTTAACGCAGACCTACGTCGCAGCCTACTACGCCGCATACAGCAGCGCTTCCGCCTTGCCCCTCGCAAGTGAACTTCGGTATGGACTGTAACAGAGCGCTCTCACCTTTGCGCTCCTCTCTGAGGAAACAGGTATATACTTACTCTCTCGGTCACTGGGTTATACATCAATTATATAGCTGAAATCCAAAAAAATCAAGTCTTTTTCAAAAAAAATCTCAGTTTACTGCAAACTTGTGAAAAAAAGATGAAGCCTTTTGATTTTTTGGAGCGATTTGTTGCAATCTGACGGAAGCAGCGTGACGCTGCACCCTTGCCACGGTGCCGCTCGTAAACTCGCTCACTGATATCAAAGTCCATGCTTGTACATCGCTTACAGTGCAAAATGAGTGAAGTCCGAACTGACGGAAGCAGCGTGACGCCGATGCAGGGGCGGATATTATCCGCCCGTTGAAAAATGTAGGGGACGGCGTCCTCGACGTCCCGCAAGCGCCGAATTTGTTATAAATGACCTATTTGTAGGGGACGATGCCCACATCGCCCCGTGGCACACGATTTAAAATAAGCAGGCTGATGTGTGCATCAGCCCCTACATATTATTCTGGCGACGGGCGAGCGTAACTCGTCCCTACAAACATAAATCATGATTTTTTCGCATTGGCAGTTGAATTTTTCATAAAAATATGTTATGATATAAAGTACAGCTTCAATAAAAAATATATGAATGGAGATAAAATAATGGATAATTTTGCAGAACAGCTTGTAAAAAAGAACGAGACAGCTTCTGATAAAACAAGGCGTATCATGGTAATAATCGTGGGTATCCTGTTCACACTGGCGCTTATAGGTCTTTCTGTGCTCCAGTTGGGCAATCCTATCATGTCCCTGCTCGGCTTGGTGCTTGCGGCTGTTGCAGGCTACGGCACCTATCATTTCGTACAGAACACCTACGTCGAGTACGAGTACACTTTCACCAACGGCGAGCTTGACGTGGACAAGATAATCGCCAAGAAGAAGCGCCGCGAGATGCTTTCCACAAATATCCGTCAGTTCACCGACTTCGGCAAATACAGCGACGGCATGGAGGAATCCGCAGACATGACTGTTATACTTGCTACTGACAACATTGCTTCTCATGAGTATTATGCGGATTTTACCGACGAAAATGTGGGCTCTGCGAGGCTTATCTTCGCACCCGATGAGAGAATGCTCGAAAATATAAAGAAAGCTCTTCCTGCAAAGCTGAGAACTAAGCAGCAGTAACAGGAATTGTATAAAAAATTCGGCGTAAAACGCTAAAGGGGAGGTCATTTATATGCAGATAGTTACACCAAAGCAAATGAGCAGACTCGAAGAGCGCTCCGAGAAGCTGGGCGTGTCCAAAAGACAGCTCATGGAGAACGCAGGCGGAAAGCTTGCAGAGCTCATCGAGAATTACTGCACCGCAGAGGCAAAGCTGAAGCCCGAGTACTGCTCGGTAGTATTTCTTGCAGGTACGGGAAATAACGGCGGAGACTGCTTCGCAGCGGCGGATATCCTTGTCTACAAGGGCTACAGGATAACTATTATCCATATAGGCGGACTTCCCAAAACTCCGCTGGCGCAGGAAATGCTCAGCAGACTGCCCCGTGACCGCATAACCTTTATCGAGGGCTTCCGCAGCGGCAATGTTGAGGCGGCTATCGAAGCGGCGGAGCTTGACTACATGACCATACAGCCCAAGAGCTCGGACAGCTCCGACGGCAAAAAGGAGCACAATCCCCTCGATGACATACTCCTTGCCGAGAAGAACCGCATGGGACTTATCAAAGGCGCTGTCGTAGGCGCACAGGTCCTTGTGGACGGCGTTTTCGGAACAGGCTTCCACGGACAGCTTGACAAGGACACAATGGGCATTTTCGGCATAGGCTCGGGAGCTTACCGTATTGCGGTGGACGTTCCCAGCGGCGGAAACAGCTCCTCGGGTACGGCAGCCGTGGGCATATTCAAGGCTGACGAGACTATCACCTTCGGATTTATAAAGTCGGGAATGTCACAGTTCCCCATGAAGAAATACTGCGGCAAGGTAACAGTTGCGGACATCGGTATCCCCGAAGAAGCGCTGAGAATACTTGACGGCGAGAGAAAATACTACCGTATCGAGAGAAACTTCCTTGCCTCATATCCGCCCAAGCGCAGCAGAGACGCTCACAAGGGCGATTTCGGAACTGTCCTTGTTATCGCAGGCAGCTCCTCAATGCGCGGTGCTGCGGCATTTGCCACGCTGGGAGCTCTCCGCAGCGGCGTGGGACTGGTTCGTCTGGCTTCTGTTGAGAAGTGTATAGACACCGTATCCGTACTTGCTCCCGAAGCTACATTTCTGGAGCTTGACAGCGATGATTACGGCTATATGCTCTATGATTCCAGCCGCGAGCCCCTTGAAGAAGCCATGAAAAAGGCTGACGCGATAGTTATCGGCTGCGGCATGGGAGTAACTCCCGACACTATCGAGCTCACCAAATTCATCACTCAGAATGCTCCCTGTCCCGTAATTATCGACGCAGATGGAATAAACTGCATAGCTAAGGACATAGATATTTTAATGAAGAAGCGCACGGACATCATCATTACTCCCCATATGGGCGAAATGGCAAGGCTTCTCAGCTGCGACACGGAGATGATAGCTGAAAACAGGCTCATTGCCGCTGAGAAGTACGCTGAGCAGTTCGGCATAACCGTTGTCCTCAAGGGAGCAGGCACTGTGGTGGCAGACAGCCACTCCACAGCCGCTAACCACACAGGCAACGCAGGTATGAGCGTGGGCGGCAGCGGCGATGTGCTGGCAGGCATGATAGGCGCTGCTGTAGCACAGGGCTGCGGCATATTCGACGGAGCCTGCGCAGGCGTTTATATGCACGGACTTGCAGGCGATAAGGCAGCTCAGAAGCTGGGCATGGAGGCTATGCTGCCGAGGGATATCATCAGCAATATCTCCGACGCTTTCGGCATTTTAAAGGAAAAGAAGAAAAATATGACCGTATAAAAGGCGGTTGGATGTGAAAATCGTTATCATAACTATAACTCGATTGGAGCTGGTAACATGAAAAGGATATTCACATTCGTACTGACTATGGCTATGGCGCTGTGCCTTGCAGCCTGCGCTGTGCCGAAAGGGGGCGGGAGCTCCCGAAAGAACGGTCTCGGCAATGCTTTTTCGGCAGTTGTGGGCATAACTCTTGACCGACTTGAAGCCGAGGGCGAGATAAAGCGCTACGGCGAGGGCGTGTGGGAGATAGAGTTTTCCCAGCCCAATACTCTCAGCGGCGTAAAGCTGGAATTCAGCGAGGGCAGCGTGCTTGCCTCCTACAAGGGGCTCAGCTTTTCCGTGCCCCAGTCAGCAGTGCCAGTAAAGGCAATGATGCTCAATCTCATAAAGGCTGTGGAGGACAACGCAAAGCTTGCAGAGCTCAGCGGCGAGGAGAGCGACGGTATGCTGAAAATAAGCGGCAGTCTTGACGGCGGAGACTACACTCTTACCGTTGACAAGGACGGTCTGCTCAGCGGCTTTGAAATGCCCAACAACAAGCTGACCATGAAGTTTTCGGAGATGAAGACTGCGGAGATAACCATAGAGCAGTCGGCTTCGGAGACCTCTGCTGAGACTGCAACAGAAGCAGTATCCACAACAACCACGACTGCTAACGTACAGTAAAAGCAAACCGCAGGCTATGCCTGCGGTTTTTAGTTTGTCAAAAAACATATTATTTAAGGAGACGCTGTTTTACCTATGAAAGGGATTCCAAAGGGACTGTGTTCCTTTGGCGGAGTGACTCCCCATAAAATGGGGAGATGTCGCGAAGCGACAGAGGGGCTGGGGCAGTTAGCTTGGGGCAAAGCCCCACAGTTACAAAGCGCTCCGCAAGAGGTGAATTCAAAAACAGTCCAGTGGACTGTTTTTGAAGAGGAGACGCCCTGCAAGTGAGGGCGTCTCCTTATGAAATATAGCTTTTCTGCAATATGTTATTATTTACAGAAATCCTGCAATGAAGCTTCGCCGCCTGTTGCTGTGAATGCATAATAGGACAGGATAGCCGATGCGTCAAGGGCGTTCACAGCTCCGTCCTTGTCAACGTCAAGGTGTTTGAGCTGTTCTGCGGTATAAGCTCCGCCATTTTCGGTCTGCACCTTTGAGTAAAGGCTCAGAGCTTCGGACGCGTCAACAGCGTCTATCTTATAGTCACCGTTGCCGTCGCCGAGGCTTATGATGTATGGAGAAACGTCAAAGCCGACCTGCTCTGAGTATTCCTTGACGGATACGGGAAATGCCCAGCCAAGAGCTTCGTCCTCCACAAAAATGACAGGTGTTATACGGTTCCCCTGACTTTTTGCAATGTCATAGAGACTAACGCCGCTGTAAAGCTCCATTGTGGGGTTCTCCCAGAAATGCTTCCTATCCAGCTGTGATTTTACCTTGCTTATATCGTCCTTGCTCTTTAAGCCGTAGACCACAAGATAGTCGGTCCTGTTGTCCTTGCCTGCGTTTAATACAACATCAAACTTAACATAATCATCGCAGAGAGATTTGCCGTCGGTGCTGCGGGTATAGGCGTTGAGGATTTCTTCCTTTTTTTCAAGAGCGTCTGCAATGTCAGTGGCAGGCTGGAGGTCAGGCGGTGTATAGAGGTTTATCTCGGTTATTATGTCAGAATTCAGAGCCTTCTGATACTGCTCGTCTGTGAGAGAACATACTATAGACGGGGTAAACTGGCTGCACCATGCGGCGGAGGGCTCAACACCCAGCTCGCTGAGTATCTCTGCGGACTTCTTCCCGAAGGCTTCTTTCAGCATATCAAGGCGAATTCTCTTATAATAATCTGTGACCATTTTCTCGATCTCTCTCTGGTCGCTTACAGTATCATACAGCGAGTACTGATAATCATGAGTTTTTTTAGAAACGATCGTGTCTATCTCCGAGGTGTCGATATTCTTATAAAATATCCAGTAATTCTTTGTCTGGGCGGTTCCTTCCGAAGCCGCAGTTTCGGGAGTGTTTTCTGCTGTCACAGCAGTCGGGACTGCCGTCAGAGCTGTCATTGAAAGTGCTGCTGCAAGAACAGCTGATAATAGCCTTTTTTTCATAAGATGACCTCCTTTTGAATGTATATTAACGATAGATATGGTTTCTTCTTTCTATTTATTAGACGTTTGAAAGCAGAGAAACTCTCACCTCTTTCGCAAAAAAGCCGAGATTTGTACGCCTGCACAAAATATTTCGATAGATTTGTGCAGATATACAGCGGAGTAGGGGCGATGTTATGTTACATTAAGGGACGCCTTCGTAACTGCGGGGCTTTGCCCCAGGCTAACCGCCCCAGCCCCTCTGTCGCTTTGCGACATCTCCCCACACTGTGGGAAGTCACCCCACAAGGGCTGTCAGCCCTTGACCTGACCAAAGGGACAGAGTCCCTTTGGAATCCCATTCATATTCTCAATAAGTAAATACAGTACTGGGATTATTTTCATAAAACTGTTTTTTATTGATTTGTTGCCAAATATGTGATTTCGTGCTATAATTAAAGAACAATTACACTTTCGGGAGGTCAGCCGTGAAAAAAAGATACAGCGTTCCGCTGATACTAATAGGACTAATGATAATCATAAACATTATCGCACGTTTCAGCCGTCCCTTTGCGGACTTCTACGTTACGAAAATATTCCCCCACATATCGGACTGCATATCCTTTGTCAGCGGAATTTTTCCATTTTCGCTGGGAGAAATGCTGACAGTTGCCGCTGTAGCTCTGGTAATATTCGGCATACCGCTGTTTCTTATACTGCTCATATTCGCAAAGGGCAGACGTAAGAAAATAGCCACATTTGCAGGCACATTTGCCCTGTGGATAATCTGCTACGTCACCGTTACCGAGACCATGAACTGCTTCATAATGTACCAGTGTACGCCCTTTTCGGAGAAGTACTTCCCCGATTCCCACGAGCACACCGACGAGGAGATAACGGAGCTCTATGGTGCGCTGATAAAAAAGTGCAACGAGCTTGCAAAGGAAGTGCCCCGTGATGACAAGGGTTGTTTTACTCTTACCTGTGATTTCAAAAGCGAAGCCCGTACCGCCATGAAACGGGCAGGGGAGAAATACCCTCAGCTCCGCGGCTATTACCCGAATCCCAAACCCATACAGTTCTCATACTTCATGAGTCAGTCCAATCTGACGGGAATTTACCTGCCCTACACTATCGAAGCCAACTACAACGACGATATGGTAAGGGCGAATCTTCCGTCAACGGTCTGCCATGAGCTTGCTCATCTGAAAGGCTTCATACAGGAGGACGAAGCCAACTTTATCTCATTTGCTGCGGCTACAGGCAGCGATAACGTGGAATTTCAGTATTCGGGCTACCTTGACGCTCTTGAGTACGTACATAATGCGGTCTGGGAGAACGAGATAGAAACGGCTATGCCTCTTTCGGAGTATATCTCAGATGAGGTCCTCAGCGACTGGTTCAGATTCATGCCCGAGAATTACTGGGAGGATAACGCCGATAAGGAGGTCATCTCCACCGAGGCAGTAAGTGAAGTATCCACCGCAGCGATAGATACCAATATCCGCATGAACGGCAGAGACGACGGTATCCGTGCATATTCAATGGTAGTGAACCTGCTGCTGGACTATTATTACCCGTAAGAACTGAACATAATAAAGGAGAAGTAAAAATGAAAAAAATAATTGCAGGAATCATCGCAGTAACAGCTGTACTATGTACATTTGCAGGTTGTGGAAAGCAAGGCATGGAAAATCAGACTTTGGACTCTTCTTCCGAAACAACGACTATACAGGAGACAACAGAAGCCGAGACTACAGAACCGCTTACCGAAATGGCAGGATACAGCTCATATGAGGAGCTGGTAAAGGATTTCGTGGAGGCATATGCGGCAAATGACCGCAAAAAGACTCTTTATATGCAGTATCCCGACGACTGTGAGGATATTATCAGGGTAAAAATGAACGGCGAGGAAGACCTTGATACCGGTCTGGCAGACGATTGGACGGAAGATGAAGCTATTTCAGATATGCAATACGCGCTGTACGAGAACTACATTGAGGACGAAAAGGTCACCTTCAATGGTATCGTCAGCGCAGAGCCTCTTATGGCGTCCGAAGTGTACGCAATAGAGCGTAACCGTGACATTATTGCAGGCCTCAAAAGATATATCAGAAAGAAAGGCGGTCCTGATAATATTGACCGCTATGAGCTTACCGAGGTAGAGTCTGACATTATAAGCGAAGACATTTCGGAAAGATGTGAAATTGAAGAGGGCTATTTTGTGACCTTTGAGCTGAAGGACGAAAATACAGGCGAGGTCTCACAGGGCGTGATGTGTGTGTTCCGTATTAAGGGCGAAAGCTGGAAGGTGAACGTCCTTGACGCTTCGGGCAATGTCATACGCGGCAGGAGCGATTTTGCGGATTCTGTGGCAAGCCGTGTCCATTGGGCTGCAAATGACACTCTTATTGAAATTGACGAGAAGCAGCTTTATGCTGCGACACACGCAGAGCCTGCGACACACGCAGAAGCTGCGTATATTGCAGGCTCTGATGACAGCTTATGCTTTAATGCTCCCGAAAGCTTTGACGCGGCTTTTTTCAGGGAGAGAGCAGGCAGCTATATGAGCGATATCTCCGAGTTTAACTGGTTTGTTGTGGTATATAAGGGCGCGGCTGTTTACTGTGCTGTTGAAAATAAAGACGGAGCGGGATATACAGGTGTTTATCCGCCGAATAAGTTTTTTAACGGCATAAATGAAAAAGGTCATGTAGATTACAGCGAAAAAACTGAGCAGAAAACGCTGAAAGAGCTGTATGATATCTGCGCTGAAGATATCGGAAAATAAACAGTTCGGCATATAACAGTCAGCCTCCGAATATAATTCAAGTATCAAATATCGGAGGTAAGACTATGCAGGACAAGACCGTTAAACAAAACCACAATATGATACTGGAGAATCGCAAAAGCCTGAGTATTTCGGGAATAACCGACGTTGACAGCTTCGACGATAGGGAGATAATCCTCTATACTCAGCTCGGTGAGCTGACCATTCAGGGACGTGAGCTCCATATCGACGCCATGAGCGTCGAGACTGGGGACATGACCATAACAGGCGATATATGGGCGCTTATCTACGGCGACAAGGATAAGAAAGGTCCTATATCAGCACTGGGGAAGCTGTTCAGATGACTATCCCCGAGACCTATTTCACCGTCAGCGAGGAGCTCCGGTTATTCGGGCTTTCCTGCCTTCTTGGAGCTGTAATTGGCGTAGCTTACGACGTGCTTCGGGTGCTCAGGCTTATGCTGCCACATAACAGCTTTCTCGTGGCAGCCGAAGACATCGGATTTTTAGGGCTCTGTGCTGTGGCTCTGACGGCTTTTTCAAACGCCGCCGCAAGGGGAGAGATGAGGCTTTATTTCGCTGTGGGCAGCGTTCTCGGCTTCACTCTGTATTTTTTTACCGTGGGGAGAGCTGTCAATGCCACTTTGCGGAAGCTTTTCTCGCTTTTAGGAGCTGCTTTGAAGCTGATTTTCAGACCGTTAGGAGCATTTTTTGCACTTCTTCGTGCAAAAGCTATTGTTAAATTTGTAGGAAATCTCCAAATTATTGTTAAACCACTTAAAAAAATAAAAATAGTATTGCTAAACAGGCGGCTTCTGTTGTATAATAAAATGGCAAATAAAAAGAGAAAGAACGTGAAAAGCGTTGCGCAAAAAAATGAAACACGAAAAACAGGAGAAAAAAGGTCTGTTCAACGGCGCTCTCGTTAAATTAGCCGCAGTTGCCGTGTTTATCGGCTGCTTAGTTCTTTATGTTACTACCAATAAAGACTGCGAAGCAAAGGAAGAGCAAATGGCGCGGATACAGACTAAAATAGACGCATATGAGACCGAAAATGCCGAGCTGCAGCGTGTCCTTGACAGTGACGACCTCAATGAGTATATGGAAAAGGTCGCACTTGAGGAGAGAGGCTATGCCTATCCCGACGAGCGCAGATTCTACGACACGACAAGGGATTAATAGGATCCGAGCGATCCATAAAAAGGAGTTATAAATATTTATGCAGCTGGAAATAGGTAAGGTTTACAATGGAAAGGTCAAGGGTATCACTCAGTACGGAGCTTTCGTGGATATCGAGGGCGGAGGTACGGGAATGGTGCATATTTCCGAGATAGCCAATACATATGTAAACGATATCCGCGAACATCTTACAGAGGAGCAGGAAGTCAAGGTCAAGGTCATCGGCATCAACGAGGCAGGAAAGGTAAGCCTTTCCATCAAGAAGGCTTCCGAGAACGGCGACGCACAGCCCCGTCAGCGCAGATTTGACAAAGGTCAGGGCAAGTTTGACAAGGGCGATAAGGGCGGCGAAAGATTCGACAAGGGCGAGCGCAGCTTTGATAAGGGCGACAAGAATAATGAGCGTCCTCAGCGCAGCAAGCCTGTTATCTGGGAGCCCAAGAAGCAGATACCTCCGTCAGAGATGACATTTGAGGATATGATGTCACGCTTCAAGCAGACCAGTGAGGAGCGTATGTGCGACCTCAAGCGCAGTACCGACAGAAAGAACGGTACAAGAAGAAAGTAATGCAGAGCCGTCCGATGAGGACGGCTTTTTTGCACTTGCTATTTTTTTAGTTTTATGATATAATACTTATAAAACAGCGTAAAGTTGAGAGATGAGAGTTGAAAGTTATGGTGTCGCCTATGGCGACATTATTTGAATAATATGAGCGAAGCGAATACATCAACTCTCAACTCTTCACTCTCAACTTTCAACTAAACCGATAGGTGATCTAATGGACGAATATATGAACGAGGAACTGCGCGAAAAGCCAAATCACGCGCACTATCCTATATGCCGCGGCAGGCTCTCGGATATCGAAAAGCACAGCCGCCAGATATTCTTTTATACTCTCATTGTCTGTGTGATAATGGCTTTTTTTTCGGTCCTCTGCGTACCTATGCACGTTATAGGCTGGCTGCCGATGATTTTCAACAGCGAGGAGATAAGCAAGGGCGCTTTCAATGTCAGCTTCGGCTTTGGCTTCACACAGGTGCTGTGCTGTGTGGCTATAGTTGTGTTTTCAGTGCTTAATCTGGGAAAACGCAAGACTTTTGGCATTGTATTGTTTGTGATATATATGGTCCTGACGATAAGCTCGATATTTTTTACGCTTACGGGCTTGGATGTTATAACTACCATTATCGGCATTATGGGAATGTACTACTGCCGCGGAGTTTTCAGAGACGGCAAGGATTATCAGCAGCTCGCGAATACAGAGGGTTTTCCTATGTTCAGCGTCGTTCTGGCTGAATACGACGACCAGAAGGGGAAACCGAACTTCCTGCACACAAAGAGCGGCAAGGATTATTACGATTCGATGAATCAGCAGAGCGCCGCTCCTGCCGCGCCTGTTCAACAGCCGCAGAGCTATGTCAAGCCGCAGAACCCACTTGGCAATATGCCCGAGCTCAATACGTCGGGTATGTCGCGTTCAGGCGCTTCTGAGGGCTTGTTCAAGCCAAAATCAGGAAAAGAGGGGACTATTTCTTTCAGTCCGTTAAAACTCAGATAAGGGGGACATACTATGTTTGCAAAGGTTTCAAGTCTTGGACTTTTCGGGCTTAACGCCTTTCCTGTAGATGTAGAGATTGATATCAGCCGCGGAAATCCCATGTTTGAGATAGTCGGACTTCCCGATACTGTCGTAAAAGAGAGCCGCGAGCGTATCCGCGCCGCACTGCGCTCATGCAGTATCAGCTTTCCTGTGGCTTCGGTCATGATAAATCTTGCTCCCGCAGACACGAAAAAGAGCGGCTCGGTTCACGATATGGCGATATTTATGGCTGTACTCCGCGGTATGAGAATGATAACCGAGGACACCGACGGCTGTTCGTTCATCGGAGAGATATCTCTCAACGGCGATATCCGCCGCATAAACGGAGTTCTTCCCATGGTCATGCTTGCCCGTGAAACAGGCATAAAGTCGGTATTTGTGCCTGCTGAGAACGCCAAGGAGGCTTCTGTTATCGACGGCGTGGACATTTATGCAGTCCATAATGCAGAGGAGCTTATCCGACATTTCCGAAATGAGGAGCTTCTCACTCCCTGCGAACACTATATACCGCCCGAAGCGGCGTACAACGAGCCGCTGGACTTTGCCGACGTAAGAGGTCAGCAGTCCGCGAAAAAGGCTCTGGAAATAGCCGCGGCAGGCGGACACAATGCCCTGCTCATAGGCTCGCCCGGAAGCGGCAAGAGTATGCTTGCAAAGCGTATGCCGTCAATACTTCCGCCCCTGACCTTTGAGGAAGCTCTTGAAACTACGAAAATACATTCAATTTCGGGATTACTTACTCCCGAAATGCCCATAATAACAAAAAGACCTTTCCGCTCGCCCCACCACACCATATCCTCGGCAGGTCTTGCAGGCGGCGGAACAGTTCCTCACCCGGGAGAGGTGTCACTTGCTCATAACGGACTTCTCTTTCTGGACGAGCTTGCGGAGTTTGACCGCAAAACGCTGGAGATACTCCGTCAGCCATTGGAGGACAGAAAGGTTACTATCGCCCGTGCCTCGGGTACGGTGACTTATCCGTGTACGATAATGCTCATAGGAGCTATGAACCCATGTCCCTGCGGATATTACGGACACCCCAAGCGCAAATGCATATGTCCGAAAAACAAGGTAACGGGATATCTCTCCAAGATATCGGGACCGCTGCTTGACCGCTTTGACCTCCATATCGAGGTAGCTCCCGTGGAGTTCGGCGACCTTGCTTCAAAGGCAAAGGAGGAGAGCTCAGCAGATATCAGAAAGCGCGTTGTAGCGGCAAGAGCCATACAGGAGGAGCGCTTCAGGGATACGGGTATAACCTGCAATGCACTGATAACTCCCGATAAATTGCAGGAATTCTGTCCTATGGACGAAGCGGCTGAGAAGCTGATGAAAAACGTCTTTGACAGACTTGGTCTCAGCGCGAGAGCCTATGACAGGATACTGAAAGTAGCTCGTACTATCGCGGATATAGACGGCTCTGAGGTCATACAGAAGCAGCACGTTGCCACAGCGGCACAGTTCCGAAGCCTTGACCGTAAATACTGGAGCGAGTGAATCAAAATTTGCATATCAATTTTTGATTCAGTTTAGAGTTGAGGGTGAAGAGTTGAGAGCTGATGTGTTCGCTTCGCTCAAGTTATTTAAATATTGTCGCCGCAGGCGACTCCATAACTTTCAACTCTCAACTTAAATACATTTTGAAAAGTGATTATGGTGTAGGGGCTGATGCCCACATCAGCCCGTGATGTTAAATATCTAATGCGGGGCGATGTAGGCATCGCCCCCTACAGACTGCTAATCACTAATAACTAACAACTAAAAAAGAAAGATAAACAAGGAGAAACAATGAAATCGGCATTCAAAAAATTACCCTCGGGTAAGCACAGTATCGACGGAGGTCTGCTTTTTGCGGTGACGCTGTGCGCCGCTATCAGTACCCTGCTGATATATTCTATCACATACAACAAGGTCTTGGAGACCGTAGGTTCAAGCTACTGGAAAACACAGGCGTTTTCCATGGCGGCAGGTATCGTGGCTGCGGTAGTCATATCGTTCATAGACTACCGAAAGCTTGTGAAGCTGTGGGTGGTATTTGTTCCCGTAGCACTGGCGCTGACCGCCCTGACCTTTACATCTCTCGGTTACAGGCGTGAGGGCGCAGACGACCAGGCGTGGCTCAACCTCGGATTTATCCAGTTCCAGCCTTCGGAGGTGCTGAAGCTGGCGTTCATACTGACCTTCGGCTATCATCTCTCCCGTGACGAGGAGGAGATGAACAAGCCCCTGCATATGCTTCTGATACTGATACACGGCATGATACCCATTGGTATCGTCGGCTTGCAGGGCGACTACGGAACGGCTATCGTTTTCGCAGGAATATTCGCATTCATGATATGCTCCGCAAAGATATCTTGGAAATACCTCGTTGCTGCGCCTTTTGTTGTGGCGGCAGGAGTAACGGCTATGTGGTTCTTTGTGCTCAGCGAGTTCCACAAGAAGCGTATACTCATACTTTTCCACCCCGGAACTGATCCCGAGTATATCGAGTATCAGCAGGACTTAGGTCTTGCGGCTCTTAAATCCGGCGGAGTCTTCGGCAAGGGACTTTTCGGAAAGCCTGACGATTATATCACTGTTCCTGAGATACACAACGACTTCATTTTTACCTATGCAGGTCAGGTATTCGGCTTTATCGGCACTGTGGGACTTGTTATCATACTCGCCTATATCTGCCTTAAAATATTCGGCGACAGCCGCGTTTGCCGCGACCATCTGGGAAAATTCATCTGTATGGGTGCATTCGGACTTATCCTTACCCACTGTATAATGAATATCGGCATGGTGCTCAAGGTAGCTCCTGTTATCGGAGTTCCGCTGCCGTTCCTAAGTGCAGGCGGTACGGCTATGATAAGTATGTATGCTATTATCGGACTGGTGCTCAGCACCTACAGCCACAGAGCTGTCAATTACAACGTTTTCTATGACGAGGACGAAGATGATTAAGAAAGAGCGCGAAAGCGCTCTTTTTTAGTTGAGAGTTGAGAATTGAGAGTTGAGAGTTGTAGAAGCGGCATTTGTGTGAGAAGTAAGTAGTGGCAGATAATATCAGCTCCTGCATTCTCAATTTTGATGAATGTCCCTCTATATATACGCCGCAAAGACTGGTTTTTCAACGTAAATGCATTGAATGTGAATTAATTTAAAAATAAAATTGTAACACTGCACAAAACGGTAATACCATAGCTGTGCAGAACTGACATAAAAGCTCCTTCCTATCTCCAATATATGCTGCTTTAGGTTGACAAAACGTTATATATGGAGTAAAATAATAGTATCTATATATGTCAGATAATAGCCGCTTTTGCGGTTGATACACGGCATACAGGCAACTCACGGCAGGGAGGGCTGTTTATGAAGAAGAATAAAAAGACCGCTCTTATGGCTGCTATACTTACGGGAGCTGCTATGCTTGGCGGCTGCGACCACGGCGATGATAAGGTCGTAACGGTCTACGGACCGCCTGCAACGGAAGCAACTACGACTGCTGCAGAGCCAATTCAGACGGAATACGGCGCTCCTGTGGCTGAGGAGGTCACAACAACAGCGACCAAGCCTGTGACGGTACCTGCACTTTATGGACCGCCGCCTACGGAGAGCTTTACCACTGACGCAATTACTGAGCCTGTAACAGAAAAGAAAGATATAGAAGAGGAAACCGTGCCGTATTCTCCCGATAAGGACAAGATACAGCTGGTATATGGGCCGCCCGAAAGCTTCGGCGAGTAGAAATGCATGATAAGGCGTGACCTTGTTTTGCACCTCTGTAAGTTTTGAAGCGAATGAGAGAAACTTATATGTTTCAGTGCATTTATTATATGGCACTGCATTTTTGGAGGACGTGATTCTATGAAAAAGACCTTGCGCACGGTCTTCACTGCGGCTATGTTCGCGGCAGCTAATCTGTCTGCGCTCCCCACTTCGGCAGAGGAGCTTGCTTCTGATAATCAGTGGAAACAGATAGGCACTGATGATGCAGAAATGAACTGGTCGTTCTGGGACGATTTTGATTATCTGGCAGGTCAGAATCAATATAGTATGTATGGTGCTCAATCCATCTTTGGCGAAAACCGAAATTATGATGACTGGAATAATTACATCTGGACTGTTCCCACGACTGCTGCTGATAATGAGCAGACGACCACTACAACTGACGCACAGTTGTTATTTACGATAACGACAACTGCACAACAGCCTCTTTACGGGCCTGTAATGAGCATAAGGGATTTCGGTGACCTTAATCTTGATGAACGGATCGATATATTTGACGAAGTTGCTCTGAAAAAGATGCTTATAAACGGTATGGAGTTTTCGTCCTATGATAATTTCCGTAAGATACATAATGCTGACATAAATCAGGACGATAATGTGAATATCGCTGATCTTACCCTTCTTAGGAAGTTCCTTCTAGGCAAGATAGATTCATTTGATATTGACAGAAGTAAAATGATGATGTTAGGCAAGACTGTTGAGACTATAGCAGCTGATGAAAAAGAAAAACCTTTTGTGACTACAGAGACCACAACTACAACTGCTTTCCCTTACGATCCGAGAGAGGATATAGTTGTAAGTCTCTACGGCATAAAGCCTGCAAAGGATATCATTGATCAGGCTATCTGGCAGACCAAGGATAATATAGATATAAATATTTCATCGGAAGATGAATAAAAAATAAACTATGCAAATTATTGAGAGGAGTGTTCCAACATGAAAAAAACAATTCACACACTATTGACTGCGGCACTTTTTGCAACAGCAAATATGTCTGCTATGCCTGTTGTGGCAGAGGACGGCGGCACTGTCGTTAAGCCCGAAACAGCAGAGCCGATGTCGCTGGGCGAACAGTCGGAAAAAGAGGGGGATACTGACAGCGTAAGCGCTGACGGCGTAAACTACAATATCCTGAAGGCTACAACAAAGTCTATGGCTCCCGTATACGGTCCGCCTCCGACGACTACCGTAAATACTTCAGCTCTCATAGATGTGACTACTACTACAACACAGCCTGTTTACGGCACTCAGCCTACCATATCTCTGACATCGACAACTACATCTCTTCCTGAGTGGCTGATGACGACTACCACAACTACCGTAGAGATACTCTATGGTCCTGTTGTTCCCCGCAACCGTCTTGGCGACGTAAACGAGGACGGCGACGTGGATATTTTCGACCTTGTAGCTCTCAGAAAGATCCTTGTAAGCGGACAGAGCCGCTCATTCTATTCGGATAACTATGCCGATGTCAATTTCGACCGCAAGGTAAATATGGCTGACCTTGTACGTCTCCAGCAGTTCCTCCTCGGCAAGATAGACAGCCTTTACGACGGTCAGTGGGACTTCATGAGGGGAAAGACCATTGAGCCCGTAGGTGGAAATAATGAGCAGGATATCGAGACTACTACCACAACTACATATAAACCGGGAAGGGTGACTACTGTTACTCTTTACGGTATCATGCCTGCAAGAAGTGTAAATGCTCAGTATATCGATCCTGATGAAACTACATATACTACTGCTGAAGAAATCACACCAGAGGAGAAGTAATACATGCTCGACGAAAAAATGAAGCTTGAACACCTCAGACAGATGAGGGATTACCGCCAGAAGCTCATGAAGGAGCCTCAGCTGAGAAACCTTTTCCTTGAGCTGACAGTGCGCTGCAACGAGAGATGTCTCCACTGCGGAAGCCACTGCGGCGATGTTACCTCAGACGAGCTGACAGTTGAGCAGTATAAAACCTTCCTCCAGCAGGTCAAGGAGGACATGACCACCAAGGGCAAAATGCTTGATATCACAGGCGGAGAGCCCCTGCTCAGAAAGGATTTCTTCGATATCATGGGAGCTGCCCATGAGCTGGGCTTCGAGTGGGGCATGACCAGCAATGCTACTCTCATCGATGACAGCGTTGCCCGTGACCTTAGAAGAACAGGCATGGCTACTATTTCCGTAAGTATCGACGGTCTTGAAGCTACTCACGACGAGTTCAGAAGAACTCCCAAGGGCTATGAGAGAGCTATGAACGGTATCGAGAGCCTTATCCGTGTAGGCGGCTTTGAGAGCATTCAGGTCACTACCGTTGTTACTCACAAGAGCATAAGCGAGCTTGATGAGCTCTTCAAGATATTCAACGAAATGGATATAGACTCATGGCGAGTTGTAAACATGGAGCCCATGGGACGTGCAAAGCAGCACCCCGAGCTCATACTTACTCCTGATGATTACAAGTATCTCTTCGAGTTCATCAGAAACAAGCGTATCGCAGGCGAGCCTGTCTGCTACGGCTGCAGCCATTACCTCGGCATGGAGTACGAGCGCGAGGTCCGCGACTGGTACTATCTCTGTACAGCAGGACTTTACACAGCAAGTATCACCGCAAACGGCGATATCGTTGCCTGTCTCGATATCGAGCGCCGTCCCGAGTTTACACAGGGAAATATCCTCAATGACAGATTCAGCGAGGTCTGGAAGAACAAGTTCCAGATATTCCGCCGCGACCTTGCAGACGATAACGAAGTCTGTTCAAAGTGCGAGCACAAGGAATTCTGCCACGGCGATGCTTATCACAGCTGGGACTTTGACAACAACAAGCCGCAGGTATGCTTCAAGGATATCCTTTTCTGACGATATCTGTCATGATATATTAGGTATAGAACAAAAAAGTACGGAAACATCGGGTTTCCGTACTTTTTCGTTATTGTGATGTGATTAAAGCATTGAAGCTCTCAGCTCTTCGCCGCTGAGCTTTGAAAGATATGCAGGAGCGATATCGAATGCTGTCTTGCAGCCTGTAGCGCCCTCAGCCTTGAGTCTTGCAAGTGCTCTTGCATAGCAGATAAGTACGCTTGCTGTGAACTCAGGGTTGGACTCAAGCTTCAGTGAGTACTCTATCATCTGGTGAGTCTTTTCGCCGTCGCCTGTGAGACCGCTTCTCATTACGAAGCCGCCGTGAGGCATCTTGTTGTGCTTAGCGTTGAACTCCTCTTCGCTGATGAAGTTTACTGTTGTATCGTACTCGTCGAAGTAGTTCTTCATTGTCTTGATGTCGTTCTCGATCTTAGCGAGGTCAGCGCCCTCCTCGGGAACTATCCAGCACTCTCTCTTGTGCTTCTGACGTGTTGTGAGCTCAGGCTGGCTGCCGCTGCGAACAGCGTCCATAGCTGCCTCTATCGGGATAGTGTACTGAATGCCCTTCTTAACGCCCTCAACGCGGCGAATAGCATCGGAATGTCCCTGGCTTACGCCCTTGCCCCAGAATGTGTAGCTCTTGCCGTTGGGGAGAATGCTCTCAGCGTAAAGTCTGTTCAGTGAGAAAAGGCCCGGATCCCAGCCGAGGGAGATGAATGCGAGGTGACCGCTCTCCTTTGCAGCCTTGTCAACGTTTGCGAAGTGCTCGGGGATACGTGCGTGAGTATCGAAGCTGTCGATAACGTTGAAGAGCTTAGCCATTGCAGGAGTCTGCTTCGGAAGGTCTGTAGCGCTTCCGCCGCAGATTATCATAACGTCAATATCATTAGCCATTTTCTCAGCGTCAGCTATGCTGTAAACCTTAGCGCCTGCTGTGAGGGGCTTAACTGTTGATGGATCGCGGCGTGTGAAGATGCCTGCAAGCTCCATGTCGTCGTTCTGTCTGATCGCAAGCTCAACGCCTCTGCCGAGGTTGCCGTAGCCTGAGATGCCTATTCTTACTTTAGCCATATTAAATTCCTCCTTATATTACCGTGCTCGCCATTGAACACAGCCTAATGACATTATAGCACCTTTTTTCAGAGTTGTAAAGCGGTAAATCAAAAAAATAACAGCTTTGCTGTTATTTTTTTAGCCGTCAGCCCTTAGCCATTGGCAGAACTAAGAGCTAAGAGCTAAGGACTAAGAATGTAGGGGCGGCGTTAGGCTGCTCCCCTTAACGGAAAAAGCGGGCTACCGAGCCGTAAAGTAACGGCTCATATTTGGTAACCTGCGATTCCGCCAAAGGGGGCTCCCCTTCCGCCGCCACTACAATGGTTCCATTAAGTTTTTGTGAGAATCGCGGACTGCCAAAGGCAACCCCTACAAGTGCTTGAATTATCATAATTTTTATGCTATAAGCGGCGAGCCGCCGCAGCCTTTTTCGCGTTATAGATATAAAAAACGGTAGTTTTTTGCCGCGATTGTTGCTATTTGTGATTTTTTATGTTATAATATGAATCAGTACGATTTCGGAGGTAAAAAATGAGAATTCGACACAAACCATGGGCAAAGCCCGAGCTTGAGGCTTGTCCCTTTTACATAAAAGAGCCTGCTCAGCAGAAAGGACACTGGGCTGAGCTTTTCCCAGAGCCCGAAAAGCCTCTCTATGTGGAGCTTGGCTGCGGCAAGGGAGGCTTCATATCGCAGGCTGCTCCTGCGCACCCCGAGGCTAACTTCATAGCTATGGATATCAAGAACGAAATGCTCGTTCTTGCAAAGCGCAAGCTTGAAGCCGCTTACGAGGAAAAGGGGACAGCTCCCGACAATGTGCGCATAGCTATCCAGAATATCGAGCGTCTGGAGCTTGCGTGGGACGAAAATGACCGCGCAGACCGTATCTATATCAATTTCTGCAATCCGTGGCCAAAGGCTAAGCACAAGAAGCGCCGTCTTACCCATACCCGTCAGCTGGTGAACTACAAGAAGTTTCTCAGCGGCGAGCTTTGGTTCAAGACCGATGACGACGAGCTTTTCGAGGAGTCCTTTGAGTACTTCGAGGAGGCAGGCTTCAGGATAAAGTACAAGACCTACGACCTCCACGCAGAGAGTCCCTATGAGAATTTTGTAACGGAGCATGAGAAGATGTTCTCCGATGAGGGAAAGAAGATAAAATTCCTAATCGCAGAGCCCATAAGGGAGGAAAAATAATGGAATTTCAGAAGGATTTCGGCATTATCCATGTTGAGGGCGGCTCCATGAAGACCGCAGGCAAGGGCGACCTGTCTGTTACCGAGGACGTTCCTCAGAATATCCGCACAAAAATCGATCCCGTGACCGTTGCCAAGACCGCTGCAAAGGCTGCTGCTCTTACGGGACTTGTGCTGCTCAAGCATAAGATGAAAAAGAAGAAAAAATGAGCCATCTGGTGAATTGAGAATGTAGGGGCGGCGTTTCGCCGCCCGTTGCCATTTATCCGTTATCTTAATGCGGACGCCGAAACGGCGCCCCTACAGAAAAAGCGCAGAAGGTATTATCCTTGCTGCGCTGTGTTTTTATAGTATCCATGACATTTCTATACGATATCCTCGGGGGGCTGATTTTATGCCACTACCATTTTTTTCTTGCCCTTTTTGTTGCGCGGATACTCCTGTATACGGCTGATATAGTCGGTATTTACTATCTGCTTGTTGCCGTTTTTGTCCTCAAGCTCTATCCAGTTGTCCTCGATTTTTGTAACAGTACCCGTAACGCCTGTTGAGGCGGCTGTAGATATGATAACTTCCTTGCCGATATAGTTTTTTATAAGCTCATTCATGGTAAAAACTCCTTTTTTTCTTTTGATGCGGTTGTTTCGTGCGATCTTTGCCTGCATGATACGCCTTGCTCTCTGAGCAGGTATCACAAATAAGATGAAAAATATTATAAACCAGAACCACCAGTTGTTCATCAGATACCTCCTTGCGTATTGAATATAAGCAGCTGATATTACTGTTATAGTTAAATTATAGCACTTATATGCGGCGTTGTCAAGAATTGAGAATGCAGGGGCGCCGTTTCCGTGCCTTTAGCCCTTAGCTGTAGGGGCGCACACTGTGCGCCCCTGCCTGATGAAACAGCCCGAAAAAACAATGCAAAGGGTCGGGCGAACGATGTTCGCCCCTACAAATGGTTCATTAAGTCTTTCCGAGATTTGCGGATTGCCAAAGGCAGCCCCTACAGGCTAATGGGTAACTGCTAAGGGCTCGGGCGGATAATATCCGCCCCTACTATGCACTAATCACTAACAACTAATCACTGAATTAGTAAATAAATAATTATAATATGAAATCACTGGACAAATCTTTCACAATGTGATATAATAGATGTGTTAATTGATAAACTACCCTTTAATTCGATCCCGTGAGGTCGGCAAGGCGCGTTCGTAAATACTGTAACTATAACTATAACTATAGCTATAACTATATGTATGCTCCCTGCCGCGGCGGGGAGCATTTTTTGTTGAATGGAGTGCCGCCTATGGAGCAGAAGCGCATTATAATGGACGATAAGGCAATTGCCCGTGCTATCGCCCGTATCTCCTACGAGATAATCGAGAGGAACAAGGGCACGGAGGACCTGTGCGTGGTGGGTATCTTCTCAAGGGGAGTCCCTCTTGGCAAGCGTATCGCCGATAAGCTCTCGGAGCTTGAAAAGAACGAGGTCCCTTTCGGTGCTCTGGATATCACGCCCTACCGCGACGACAGCAAGCACGGCGGCGCTGATGAAAGAACGGATATCCCTTTCGACATCACAGATAAGAACGTGGTCATCGTTGACGACGTTATCTTTACGGGAAGAAGCTCCCGTGCGGCTATAGACGCTCTTATAAAGCGCGGCAGACCGCGTTCCATACAGCTTGCGGTGCTGGTAGACCGCGGACACAGGGAGCTCCCCATACGTCCCGATTATGTGGGCAAAAATCTCCCCACCTCTCACAGCGAGGTGGTCAAGGTCTCTGCCATGGAGATAGACGGCAGCGACGGAGTAGCGATATACTGAATATACTTACTAACAGAAAGCGAGGAATCTATGTCATCTATCCTGATAAAGAATATCCGTGCAGTTGATAATGCTGTGGACATTACAACAGACGTACTAATCAAGGACGGCGTTATCGCTGAAATTGGCGAGGGCATAACAGCTTCCGCTGAGCAGACCATTGACGGAACGGGACTTGTGCTCATGCCGTCACTGTTCGATATGCACGTACATCTCCGCGATCCCGGCTTCACCCATAAGGAGGACGTGCTCACAGGCTGCGGTGCGGCTCTGGCAGGCGGAGTTACAGGCGTTCTTGCAATGCCGAACACTAAGCCGCCCTGCGATAACCCCGAGACTATACGCTACATCATCGACAAGGCAAATGGTACGGGAGTTGATGTTTATCCCGTGGGCTGCATTACAGGTGGAATGAGCGGCAACGGTCTCTGCGACTATGAAGCTCTCAAAGCCGCAGGCTGCATATGTATCTCCGACGACGGACGTCCCGTTGAGAATGCGGAGAATATGCGAAAGGCTCTTGAGCTCTCCAACGAGAACGGTCTGCTGGTGGCTTCACACTGCGAGGACCTGAGCATTATAAACGGCGGTATCATCAACAAGGGCGAGACCTCCGCAAAGCTCGGTGTCAAGGGCATGGACAGAGCTTCCGAGGACTACATAACCGCAAGAGAGATGATACTTGCTTCATCAGTGAATGCGAGAATACATATCTGCCACGTTTCCACAGAGGGCAGCGCGGCTATGATACGCTTTGCAAAGTCAAGAGGAGTAAAAGTCACCTGCGAGACGGCTCCACACTACTTCATGCTGACGGATAAGCTTCTGGAGAAGCGTGACGCGGACTACCGCATGAATCCGCCGCTGAGGACTCCCGAGGACGTCAAGGCTATAATCGAAGCCGTAAAAGACGGCACTATAGACTGCATAATCACAGACCATGCGCCCCATGCCGCAGAGGAAAAGGCTGACTTTGAGAAGGCTCCCAACGGTGTTGTGGGACTGGAAACATCACTGGCGGCAACGCTTACGGCTCTCTACCACACAGGGGAGATAGACCTGCATAAGGTAGTTGAGCTCATGTGCGTGAATCCCCGTAAGATACTGGGACTTGACATACCGAGCATAAAGGTGGGCAGCACTGCCGACCTTGTAATAGCTGACATAAATAAAAAGTGGACAGTTGAGCCAGAGAAGCTCCACTCGAAATCACACAATACTGTTTTCAAGGGCATGGAGCTCACAGGAAAGCCTCTCGTCACTATATCAAAGGGCGAGATAAGATATAATGAAATGTAATTACAGGAGGAGAAACTATGTCATTTGACAGACTTATCGACAAGATAATCGAAATGAAAAATCCTACGGTGGTAGGTCTCGATCCGAAGCTGGAGTACGTTCCCGAGTTTATCCAGCGCCGCTACCTTGACAGCGACGGCTGGACATTAAAGGCTGCTGCAAAGGCTATATTCGACTTCAATCAGGCTATCATCGACGAGATACACGATATCGTGCCTGCTATCAAGCCTCAGGCTGCTTACTATGAGATGTACGGTCACTACGGTATCAGAACTCTTGAAAAGACTATCAGATATGCAAAGCTCAACGGTATGTTCGTTATGACAGACGGTAAGCGCAACGATATCGGCGCTACTATGGAGGCTTACACAAACGCTCACCTCGGTACAGTTACTATCGGCGGCAGCGATATCGAGCCATTCGGCGCTGACGCTCTCACAGTGAACGGCTACCTCGGCACAGACGGCATAGCTCCTCTCCTTAAAGTCTGCAAGGAGCGCGACAAGGGCATCTACGTTCTGGTAAAAACTTCCAACCCCTCGTCAGGCGAGCTTCAGGACATGAAAATGGCTGACGGACGCACAGTATATGAGTGCATGGGCGATATGTGCGAGAAGTGGGGCGAGGATACACGCGGAAAGTACGGCTACTCCGCAGTAGGTGCAGTTGTAGGCGCTACATACCCCGAAATGCTCACAGAGCTCAGACAGCGACTTCCTCACACTATGTTCCTTGTTCCGGGCTACGGCGCACAGGGCGGCGGAGCTGAGGGCTTGAAGGGCGGCTTCGACGAGAACGGTCTTGGAGCTATCGTAAACTCCTCACGCGCAGTAATGTGCGCATACAAGAAGGAAGGCTGCGACGAGCACGAGTTCGCAAAGGCTGCAAGAAGAGAAGTTATCCGCATGAGAGAGGATATCTGCCAGTACATCAACTTGAAGTAAGTAGTGTAGGGGCGGATATTATCCGCCCGTGTGTTACACAAAAGGTATATGGGATATATTGTAGGGGACGGCGTCCTCGACGTCCCGTTCTGAAAACAACATAAATAAACATTGAAACGTTCTGCCCACAATGGCGTGGAACAGAGCGCACAACATCAATAATACGACCTCTAAAAAATCGCAAGGAGGAATTTACAATGTCATTATTCAACATGGGAGAAAAAGCTTACCTTATGCTTGCCGACGGACAGGTGTTCGAGGGCAGGAGCTTCGGTGCCAAGGGCACTGTCATAGGTGAAGTCGTATTCACCACGGGAGTTACAGGCTATCAGGAAACTCTCACCGATCCCAGCTACTACGGACAGATAGTCACACAGACCTTTCCCCTTATCGGAAACTACGGTGTGAACTCAGAGGACAATGAGTCCGCTAAGTCCTATGTATCGGGATATATCGTTAGAGAGTGGTGCAACGCACCGTCAAACTTCCGCTGTGAGGGCAACATCAACGACTTCTTAAAGGAGCACAACATCGTCGGTATCAATAACATCGACACAAGACGTCTTACCCGTACTATCCGTGAGGTAGGCGTTATGAACGGCGTTATCACTACCGAGGACGTTTACGCAAAGAAGGACGAGCTTCTCGAAAAGGTCCGCGCTTTCACGGTAAAGGACGCTGTAAAGGCTGTTACCAATACCGAGACTCTTACTTATGAGCCCGAAGAAAAGAAGCTCCGCGTGGCGCTGTTCGATTTCGGCTACAAGCGCAATATCAGACAGGAGCTCTTAAAGCGCGGCTGTGAGGTAATCGTAGTACCTGCCTACACGACTGCCGCAGAGATAAAGGAGCTTGCTCCCGACGGCATAATGTTCTCCAACGGCCCCGGAGATCCTGCCGAAAATGTTGAGATAATCGAGAATATCAAGGAGATACAGAAGCTGGGTATTCCGATATTCGGTATCTGTCTCGGTCATCAGCTCATGGCGCTTGCCAACGGCGGAAAGACCGAGAAGCTGAAATACGGTCACAGAGGCGCAAACCAGCCTGTTATCGACCTTGAAAGCGGTCTTACCTACGTTACCAGCCAGAACCACGGCTACGCAGTAGTAGGGGACAGCATTGATCCTTCGGTAGGTCATGTTTCTCATATAAATGCAAACGATAAGACCTGCGAGGGCATACACTATACCTCAGTCAACGCAAGAACAGTTCAGTTCCACCCCGAAGCACACGGCGGTCCGCTGGATACAGCGTACTTGTTTGACGATTTTGTTGAAACAATGAGTAAGAAATAATTCAGTAGGGAACGCCGCCCTCGGCGTTCCGCAAAAGTGATATATTAAAGGAACGGCGAGGACGCCGTTCCCTACAATACTACTTACTACTTATTTGGAGGTAATAGAAATGCCACTCAGAAGTGATATAAAAAAGGTTCTTGTTATCGGCTCGGGTCCTATCGTTATCGGACAGGCTGCCGAATTTGACTACGCAGGTACTCAGGCCTGCCGTGCACTTAAACAGGAGGGACTTGAAGTAGTCCTCGTAAACTCTAACCCTGCTACAATTATGACCGATAAGGCTATGGCAGACAAGGTCTACATCGAGCCCCTTACACTTGACGTTATCAAGCGTATCATTGAAATAGAAAAGCCCGACAGTCTCCTCTCCACCCTCGGCGGTCAGACAGGTCTTACACTGTCCATGCAGCTTGCTGAGGAGGGCTTCCTCGACAGCCACAATGTAAAGCTTCTCGGCGCTGATCCCGAGACTATCCACAAGGCTGAGGACAGACAGGCTTTCAAGGACACCATGGAGAAAATAGGCGAGCCCTGTATCCCTTCAAAGGTCGTTGAGACCGTTGAGGACGCAGTTGACTTCGCACAGGTGATACACTATCCCGTTATCGTACGTCCTGCATTTACTCTCGGCGGAACAGGCGGCGGTATCGCCCAGAACGAGGAGGAGCTCCGCGACATCGCTACAAACGGACTTCGTCTTTCGCCTATCACACAGATACTTGTTGAGAAGTGCATAAGCGGCTGGAAGGAAATAGAGTTTGAAGTTATCCGTGACGCAAAGGGCAACGTTATCACAGTATGCTCCATGGAGAACTTCGATCCTGTAGGCGTTCACACAGGCGACAGTATCGTTATCGCACCTGCCGTAACTCTCAGCGACAGAGAGTACCAGATGCTCCGTACAGCAGCTATCAACATCATCAAGGAGCTTAAAGTCGAGGGCGGCTGCAACTGTCAGTTCGCACTCCACCCCACAAGCTTCAAGTATGCTGTTATCGAGGTAAACCCCAGAGTTTCACGTTCATCTGCGCTGGCTTCAAAGGCTACGGGCTATCCTATCGCAAAGACCGCAGCAAAGATAGCTATCGGCTATACTCTTGATGAGATAATCAATCAGGTAACAGGCAAGACCTATGCCTGCTTTGAGCCTGCTCTGGACTATGTAGTTATCAAGTTCCCGAAGTGGGCATTTGATAAGTTCGTTTACGCCAAGCGTACTCTCGGCACTCAGATGAAGGCTACAGGCGAGGTAATGGCTATCGGTACAAGCTTCGAGCAGGCTATGATGAAGGCTGTCCGCTCTATCGAGCTTGGCATGGACACCATGAACCTCAAAAAGCTTGCAAAGCTCTCCACTGAGGAGATACGCGAGAAGCTCCACGTTATAGACGACGAGCGTTCATTCTGCGTATTTGAGGCGCTCAAGCGCGGCATTACTCCGGAAGAGATACATGAGATAACCATGATAGACAACTGGTTCCTCTATAAGCTCCTTAATCTTGTAGAGCTTGAAAAATGGCTTGCTGAGGGCGAGCTCACCGAGGAAAAGTACGACATCGCTAAGCAGTACGGCTACCTTGATAGCACTATCGAGCGTATTTCGGGACAGAAGTGCCCCAAGCACAAGAGTGCCGTATACAAAATGGTTGATACCTGCGCAGGCGAGTTCAAGGCTGAGACTCCCTACTTCTACTCCACATTTGACGAGGAGAACGAGGCGAAGCAGTTCATTGAGCGCACCGATAAGGGCAAGAAGAAGGTCATCGTTTTCGGAAGCGGTCCTATCCGTATCGGACAGGGTATCGAGTTCGACTACTGCTCGGTCCACTGCGTATGGACGCTTAAAGAGCTTGGCTATGAGGCAGTTATCTGCAACAACAACCCCGAGACCGTATCTACCGACTTCGATACAGGCGACAGACTGTACTTCGACCCTCTCACAAAGGAGGACGTTCAGTCCATAATCGAGACCGAACAGCCTTACGGCGTTGTTGTACAGTTCGGCGGACAGACAGCTATCAAGCTGACACGCTATCTCTCAGATATGGGAGTTCGTATCCTTGGTACTTCCGCTGACATGATAGACGCCGCAGAGGACAGAGAGCGTTTCGACGAGGTGCTTGAAAAGTGCGGTATACCGAGACCTGCCGGACATACAGTTATGAACACAGAGGAAGCTCTTGCAGCGGCAAATGACCTCGGTTATCCTGTGCTTCTCCGTCCGTCATACGTTCTCGGCGGACAGAATATGATAATCGCTCACTCCGACGCAGACGTAAAGGAGTATATGGGCATCATCATGAGCCATAATATAGAGAACCCTGTTCTTATCGACAAGTACATGATGGGTACTGAGGTCGAGGTCGACGCTATCTGCGATGGCGAGGACTTCCTTATCCCAGGTATCATGGAGCATATCGAGCGTGCCGGCGTTCACTCGGGCGACTCTATCTCCATTTACCCTGCTCAGCACCTTTCTGAGCGTATCAAGCGCATTATCGTTGAGTACACAAGACTGCTCTCCAAGGAGCTCAATGTTATCGGTCTGGTAAATATCCAGTACGTCGTATACAATCACGAGGTATTCGTTATCGAGGTAAACCCACGTTCTTCAAGAACTGTTCCTTATATCAGCAAGGTTACGGGAATACCTATGGTGGATATCGCTACAAAGATAATGTTCGGTGCAAAGCTCAAGGATATGGGCTATGAGAGCGGACTTTACCCTGCTGGCGACTATGTTGCTGTTAAGGTCCCTGTATTCTCATTCGAGAAGCTGACTAACGTTGATACAATGCTGGGACCTGAGATGAAGTCAACAGGTGAGTGTCTCGGTATCGGCAGAAACCTTGAGGATGCGCTCCTCAAGGGACTTATCGCCGCAGGCTTTGACCTCAAGCGCGAGGGCGGAGTTCTTATCTCTGTCCGTGACAGCGACAAGAGGGAGATACTTCCTATCGCAGACAAGTTCGAGCGTATGGGATTCGAGCTCTATGCAACATCGGGTACGCAGAGCGTCCTCCACAGAAACATGATAGCGGCAAACCTTGTCCGCAAGATCTCCGACGGCGAGCCAAATGTGGAAACACTCCTTGACAGCGGCAAGATACACTACGTAATATCCACATCTGCAAAGGGACGACTTCCCGAGCGCGACAGCGTTAAGATGAGAAGAAAGTCCATAGAGCGTTCTATCTGTAGTTTAACTGCTGTGGATACGGCGAAATCGCTGGTAAAGGTGCTTGAATCGGGCAGAACTATCAACGACGTTGAATTAGTTGACATCACCAAGATATAAACCTGTAGGGGCTGGCGTCTTCGACAGCCCACAGCAGGGGCGGATATTATCCGCCCGAAGCTGTTAGCCGTTAGCCTGTAGGGGCGCACAGTGTGCGCCCGTGACATACACGCTTTTGTAGGGGCGACGGGACGCCGTCAATACACAAAATAACATAATACACTTACGGGGCGATGACCACATCGCCCCATACATTTCTTTTCTCAAAAGATACGGGCGCACACTGTGCGCCCCTACATTCTCAACTCTCAATTTTCAATTCTGAAAGGCGGTATTATGGATCACTTCAAGCTATGCTCAAACTACGCTCCCGCAGGCGACCAGCCGCAGGCTATCGACAAGCTGGTAAACGGTATACAGTCAGGCAAAAAGGAACAGATACTTCTCGGCGTTACTGGCTCGGGAAAGACCTTCACCATGGCAAATGTTATCGCCCGTGTGAACAAGCCTACCCTTGTCCTTGCTCACAACAAGATACTTGCGGCACAGCTCTGCTCGGAGTTCCGCGAGTTCTTCCCCGACAACGCCGTTGAGTACTTCGTGTCCTACTACGACTACTATCAGCCCGAAGCCTACGTCCCAAGCACTGACAGCTACATCGAAAAGGACTCCTCCATAAACGACGAGATAGACAAGCTCCGCCATTCTGCTACAACGGCTCTTGCGGAGCGCCGCGACGTTATCATAGTTGCCAGTGTTTCATGCATTTACTCCCTCGGTAGTCCTGAGGAGTACCGCTCCATGTGCGTTTCCATACGTCAGGGCGCGGAAAAGCCCCGTGACCAGCTCATTGCGGAGCTTGTGAAGATACGCTATGAGCGCAATGACATAGCCTTTGAGCGTAACCGCTTCCGCGTCCGCGGCGATGTTGTGGAGATATTCCCTGCAATGTCAACGGATACGGCTGTGCGCGTGGATTACTTCGGCGACGAGATCGACCGTATCTCCGAAATAAACGTGATAACAGGGGAGGTAAAGGCGGTAGTTTCCCATGCGGCTATCTTTCCTGCTTCACACTATGTTGTGGGCGATGAAAAGCTTGAATCTGCTCTCACCGAGATAGACCGCGAGCTTGCAGAGCGTATCGACTATTTTAAGCAGAACAACAAGCTCATAGAGGCTCAGCGTATTGAACAGCGTACTCATTACGACATGGAAATGCTCCGCGAAGTCGGCTATTGCAGCGGCGTCGAGAATTACTCCCGTGTCCTTGCAGGCAGACCAGCAGGAAGTACTCCACTGACACTTATGGATCACTTCCCAGAGGACTTCCTCCTTATCGTGGACGAGAGTCACGTTACTCTGCCGCAGGTAAGGGCTATGTACGCAGGAGACCGAGCAAGAAAGACTACTCTTGTGGATTACGGCTTCCGACTTCCAAGCGCTATGGACAATCGTCCGCTGAATTTTGACGAGTTCAACGCTCATATTCATCAGGCTATCTACGTCAGCGCTACTCCGGGACAGATAGAGCGCGAAAAGACCGACACTATCGTGGAGCAGGTCATTCGTCCTACGGGACTTGTTGATCCTGAGATAATCGTAAAGCCTACTCACGGACAGGTTGACGACCTGCTCTCTGAGATAAACGAGCGTGTTGAGCGTCATGAGCGAGTTCTTGTTACTACTCTCACCAAGAAAATGGCAGAGGACCTGACCTCATATTATGAGAAGCTGGGCGTAAAGGTGCGCTATCTTCACCATGATATCGACACTATCGAGCGTATGGAGATAATCAAGGACCTCCGCGAGGGAGTGTTCGATGTGCTTGTGGGAATAAATCTGCTCCGTGAGGGACTTGATATCCCTGAGGTAAGCCTTATTGCCATACTCGACGCCGACAAGGAGGGATTCCTGAGAAGCGAGACCTCGCTTATACAGACTATCGGACGTGCGGCGAGAAATGCCAAGGGACAGGTCATCATGTACGCCGACAGCGTTACGGGCTCTATGGAACGTGCTATCACCGAGACAGAGCGCCGCCGCTCCCTGCAAATGGCGTTCAATGAGGAGCACGGTATCGTGCCGAAAACTATTATAAAGGACGTCCGCGACGTACTGGAGATAACCTCCAAGAACAAGGTTGAGGAAAAAACGAAAAAGAAGAAGCTTTCAGCCGTAGAGAAACAGCGTTTGATAGACAAGCTCACAGTGGAAATGAAGAACGCGGCGAAGCTGCTTGAATTTGAGCACGCGGCTTATCTCCGCGATAAGATTAAGGAATTGCAGGAGAAATAATAATTTTGCACTGCAAAATTATTATTTGATCCATTAGCTTTGCAGGGGCGGCGGAAGGGGAGCCCCCTTTGGCGGAATCGCAGGTTACCAAATATGAGCCGTTACTTTACGGCTCGGTAGCCCGCTTTTTCCGTTAAGGGGAGCAGCCTAATGCTGCCCCCTGCTTTTTCGATTTCGTTAAGAGTTGTTATTGGTGCGTTTATCTCCTATGTACAGTGCTAACGCCGCGATCAGCAGAGGTATCGTTCCTTTTCCGTATGCCGCCGCAGCTGCGGCGGCAAGGGCGATAAAGCTTAGCTTTATCGCCGCAAGTACGGTCTCTGTTTTGCTTTCATGAATCGTGCCTGCGGTGAACTCCGCTATTATGGCTCCGCCGTCAAGACTGCGGTAGGGGAGCATATTATATGCCGCCGCCATAAGATTCAGCAGGGGAAAAGTTCCGCCGCAGCCAGTCAGCTTCATAAGAATATACATCATAATATTGGCCGCAGGTCCTGCAAGAAGCACAAAAATACTGCTTTTTGCGGATATCATGCGGCTTTTTTGCCTTTCCATGCGGATACCGAAGCCGCTGAGCTCCACAGAGCCGATACGTCCGCCCACAAGCATAAGAGCCGCAATGTGTCCTGCTTCATGGACTGCGCAGACCGTATAGAAAGCCAGTACAAGTCCGTTGTCACGGAGCAGGAATATCAGCGCATTGAATACAAAAAACGAAAAATGAACGCGGAATGCGGCTTTTCCAAGTCTAAAGCTTATCAATATAGCTCAGGATATGGTCAATGGGGTTGGTTATGATGTTTTTGTCCTCAGTCACAAGTCCGCGGAGCTTGGCAAACACAGCTCCGGTAATATCGGGATAAAGCATATTTCCTGCAATAAAAAGGACTCCGAGCAGTATGCATATGACTGCTTGTGTAGCTATGATATCGTCGGCACGGTTTTTCCGCTTTCTGTCGTAGGACTCAATAAGCGCTTCAGTGCTGTCCTCGCTGTTATCTTCGAGGATATCCTCGTTTTCCATACTATCACCTCTGTAGATAAATATGCGGAAAAAATCGAAAAATGCAGAAAAATCCATGTTTTTTTCGCTGCTTTGAGCTAATAATACTTTTGCGGAGTTATTCCGCACTTAAAATCAGAGGTAAATGCTTATGAAAATAAACACTTCCGCTGCATTGCTGACTGCGGCTGTCATGCCATGTACGGCAGTTTATGCTGCCGATAACACTAAGATAGGCTACGGTCAGGGTACGAATGTTGACGAGAACAACCGTCCCGTAGACGCAGTGCAGTTCAACAGCCGATTCGGCGACCTTGATGCCTTCGCCCTGTCGGAGGACGATAAAAGAATAATCATCACCTTTGATCAGGGCTATGAAAACGGCTATACCGCTAAGATACTTGACACACTGAAAGAAAAGGACGTTCAGGCGATATTCTTTCTGACAGGTCCTTATGCACAGACGGAGCACGACCTTGTTCAGCGTATGATAGACGAGGGGCATATCCTCGGGAATCACGGCATGACTCACGCAAGTCTGCCAACGCTCTCCGATGAGGACGCAAAGAAAGAGATAATGTCGCTTCACGACTATGTCATGGAAAACTACGGCTATGAGATGCAGTATTTCCGCTGTCCCTGCGGCGAGTACTCGGAAAGGGCTCTTGAGACCGCAAAGAACTGCGGCTATAAGACCTTGTTCTGGAGCAGTGCCTATGTGGACTGGAATACAAACTCACAGCCGTCGCCTGCGGAGGGGCTTAAAAAGCTCGGTGACGCGGCACACGGCGGAGAGATACTCCTGCTCCACTCAGTCTCGGCAACAAATGCGGAGATACTGGGACAGCTTATTGACGATTTCCGTGCTAAGGGATTCGAGGTATAAAAAACGGGGACACTATGTGTCCCCGTTTTTGCTGGCGAATATTATCCGCATATGAGCAAGTAGATTTTTTATACCGCAGTTACTTCCTGAAAACATGAACGGGATTCCAAAGGGACTGTGTTCCTTTGGCAGAGTGACTCCCCATAAGATGGGGAGATGTCCGAAGGACAGAGGGTGCCGGACACGATTAGTGTCGCCTTGCAAGAGAAGGCGTTCCCTTGAGTGGGACGTCGAGGACGCCGTCCCCTACATTTATGCCAGTCTGCCCTTGATGATGATAGTGCTTACGCCAGCCTGTGCCGACCATTCGCCTGTATCCTCGTTCTGGATAAACTGTGCCGCAGGAACGGTTATCTGACCGTCAAGGCTTGTGAATATTCCCGTATCGGGATCGTAGGCATAATTTGTACCCGAAGCCCATGCTTCGCCGTTGAACTCAGCAGTAAGCTCGCTGAGCGCAGGATCAAAGGTATCGCTGAAAACAACATCAGCTGAAGCTTCAACAGGGACTGCGCCGAAATTCTGGATAACAAAGGTGTAAGTCACCTCGCCGTTTTCCTCTACAGCCGCAGGACTGAGGGACTTGCTGATAGCAAGGTCAACGCCCTCGGCATAGGTGATAGTCTCGGAAGCTGTGATATCGCTGATACCGTCGCCGCTGACTGTTGCTGTATTCACTATCTCAGCATTCTCGCCGAGAGGTGCGAAGCTGTTTGTCTCAGCTGAATATACCAGCATAGCATTGCCGCCTGCGGGCACGTTGATGCCCGTAACGGTAAGGGGCGAAACTGATGTCACAGTGGGCGCTGCCTGTTGTACTCCGTTTACATAATAGGTCAGGGAGCCCTCATTGTAGGTCAGCGGTACGGCTGTGCCGCTCTCTCCGAAGCTGTATTCGCCGAGGTTATCTGTGACGGTAAGGTCTCTGAAACAGGAAGAACCTGTATTTACAAGGCTGATGATATAAACGACCTCGCTGTCTGCGGTGTAGGTGTCGGAAACTGCGCTCTTTGAAGCTGAAAGAACGTCGATTATCTCGCCTGCGGTTATATTAGAGCTTGTAACTGTGCCGTTATAGGACAGTGTAGCCTGATTGAAAAAAGTTGCCATATAATTATCCTCCATATGGCGGAAGCTCCGCCGTACTAAGGGAGGGAAGTTTCCCTCCCTCATTGATATTATATGCCTGTCGGAGTTTTTAGTGATTAGTGGTTAGTGAGCAGATATTACAGTGAAAAGGAATTTATGTTTGCAAAAAAAATAAAAAAATGCTAAAATAGTGTTACACTTTCCTACAGGGCTGCGTTACTATAGGTGAAGACGGATCCAGTCTGAAAAAACAGCAAAGGAGAATGCATATGACCGATAACGAGATATTAACGCTTATGCGGGATACTCCGCCTCAGGGACAAAAAGCACTTTTCGATAAATACTACAGATATGTCTACACTATTGTACAGAGAATACTAAGAGGCTTCGGAAGTCCCGACGACTGCGACGAATGTACCATAGATGTGTTTGCTTCGGTGATGATGAAGCTGAAAGGCTCCGATATAGGAGCTCTGAACTCCTATATCGGAGCTGCGGCGCGTAATGCTGCTATAAGTATGCGGAGAAAGCTTGCCGCAAAAACAGGGCTCAACGATCCCATTGATGATGAGAATATGGCTGAGATAGCCGAGGATACCGATGTAGCGGCTGAGGCGGAAAAGAACGAGCTCTCGGAGCAGCTCCTCAAATGCGTATCCGAGCTGGGCTATCCCGATTCGGTCATTATCATTCAGAAGTACTACTACAGCAGGAGCTCAAAGGAGATAGCAGAAATGACAGGCTTGAACGCAGCAGGCGTGAGAGTGCGCTGCGGACGGGCTATGAAGCGTTTGAAGAAGCTCCTTGAAGAAAACGGCATCACCCTGTAAAGGAGGATAAATATGAACAGCAAAAAGAAGATAATAGATACCTTGCAGAATGCAGACAAAGCTTCTGTTGAGAAGCTCATGGCTGAGGAATCAAAGAAGAATGAGATATATGCAAAGGTAATGGAGCGCGTTTCGGGCAGCTCTGACAGCGATTTTGCAGACGAGGTAAGCGGAGTTGAGCATTACGACAGAAAGATAAGCATGACTCGCATAGCTTCAATAGCGGCTGCGGCAGTTCTTGTTACAGGCGGAGTCCTTGCAGGCTTTAAGCTTATGAAGAACGACAGGTTCAATAATAACAATAGCAGAAATACAGAAAGCACTACTGAAACAGAGAACACTACAAGAAACGGAGTCCCTTATGAAATAAACAAAAATTCTATACAGCATATTGTAGGTCGTGACTGGAGCTACCATAAATTCTCATGCGATTATGAAATAAGAAGCAATGAGTATGACACCTCCACTAAATCTGAGCCTTATACTATAAAGGGCTCCTGTAAGCTGGATAATGATTCAAAAACAGGCTGGAACAGAAACGAGATAATTTATGATGAGCCCGACCACGAGGAGAAAATAAACAATCTCATCTATGAGTACTCATTCAACGGATACAGAATATACACAAATGAGACCTATGAGGGCGATATAAAAAATAAAAGGTACGATGTAAGCTTTGGCGCAGGCAGCGAAGAAATCAATCTTGATAAGCTTCCGCGTATTTACGGCTGGCTTTGGTCTTTTCTCGATGATACAAGCAAATGGGACATAAAAGATGACAAGACGGAAAACGGCAGAAGAATAGTTACTGTTGAGGGCGAGTGCGGTCATGACATTGTGACAAACGGTGCAAGTATGAAGTTTACTGCTGATATTGATGCAGAATCAGGCATAGTTCTTTACGAGGTATATAAAAACTTAAGCGGAGAGGTCGTATATGAGGTAAAGTATACTAATTACAAATTCGATGATGAAGCTGAAGCGCCTATGGCTCCTGCTGAGTTCAAGCAGTTTGTCCTTGACGGAGGATATGTTAAGTACGCTCATTCTGCGTATGATCTTGAAGTCCTTGACGGCGTATCGCCTGCCACAACAACTGTAGCATATACGCCTGTGACCGGGACTATAACCACCGAGGCACACTCTGTTCCCGATGAGCTAACAGGTGATTTCCTCCGCGAGAGAAGCCTTAACGCCACACATTATTATGATAAATTCTCGGCAGATATTCATACTTTCCATGCAATGTACGGTCAGAATCTTGGCGACTGGGAAACAAACGGAACTGTAAAGATAGATAATACCGTTATGAACGGAGAGATGTATGAGGAGATGTATTCGGACGAAAGAGAGCCGTGGGACAGAACTTACAAAATATTCCTTAACAATATCTATGTTTATGTAAACCAGAATGATATTGCGGCACAAAATCAGCATGATGAAGGAAAGTATTGCAATATCGAAAGCGTTGATACACACTATAAGTGGTACAAATCCAAGCCTGACAGACCTGTATTGAGCGGCTGTCTGAACTTCGTTGACTTTGAGATCAGTAAAGTAAGTAAAGATGGAATAGAGTATATCATCAATGAAACTCCGTGGACAGTAACAGGCGAAAGATATGAAAACGGCAGACGTATAGCAAGCGTAAGCTTCAGTTACGAACAGCTACGTGAAGGAAAATATGAGCCAAGATATATCACAGCGGATATTGACGCTGAAACAGGTTTATGGCTTGCTTATGAGATACGTACCGACCATGATTACTTTGGAGAGGGCTATCTGCTGGAGAGCTTCAAGGCGACAAATTACAAATTCAATGACGAAGCAGAAGCTCCAATGGCCGCAGATGAGGTATATAAGTATCTTGACGAAAACGGATACGAAATAACACAAAGCTCGAGTTACTGAGCATAAAGCGAAAGGCTTCCCTAAGGGGAAGCCTTTTTCATATATTATCATAGTCCAGACCGTACTGGTCGGCGTAATGACGCGCCTTAGCCTCGTTTACCGCAAGGTACTCGCCGCCGTATTTGTAGCAGGCGACCTGAACCTCTGCCGCCTCCTTGTCGCCGTTTGCAGCGGCTTTTCCGAAGTATTCGGCAGCTATGGCGAAGTTCTTAGCCGTGCCCCAGCCGTTGGTGAAGCAGTAGCCTAAAGCCTTCTGCGCCGCGGTATTTCGCTGAGCTGCGGCAAGTTCGAACATATCCTTTGCCGAGACCATGTCCTGTGCAACACCCACGCCGTTGCAAAGACACCAGCCGTAGGAGTACTGTCCGTTGGCGTCTTTCTGATGAGCGGCTTCTTTGTACCACTTTACAGCTTCGGCGGTATCCTTGCTAACGCCCCAGCCGTTGAATAAGCACTCGCCGTAGTTGTACTGGGCTCTGGGCAGACCGCCCTCCGCAGCCTTTCTGTAGCATTCAGCCGCCTTGAACTGGTCCTTTTCAGTGCCGCTGCCGTACATATAGCAGCCGCCCAGGTTGTTCATTGCGTCAAGGTCGCCCTTTTCCGCAGCCGCTCTGAACATATTTGCGGCGGTTATCTTGTCCTCGGGAACTCCCGTACCCGACTGATAGCAGCAGGCAACATTGTAGGCAGCAGCGGCATGACCTTTCTGCGCAGCCATTTTCAGCCAGTATATAGCCTTTTCGTAGTCCTGCTCGATGCCTGTGCCGCGGAGGTACATATTTCCAAGGGTGAACTGCGCCTCTGGATCGCCGTTCTGAGCGCGTTTCATAAGTCCATTGGAGGTGCCGTCCTCTATCTGGATACCGTAGCGCTTGGAGTAGTATTCCGCACGTCTGCGGTCAGCATTGAGACCGTTTCCGCCTATGGTATAGCAGCGGATAAGTGCTTTCTGTGAGTCGTAATCGCCCTGCTCGGCAGCCTGTTCGTAGCGGTAAGCGGCTTTTGCAAGGTTTCTGTCAGTGCCCTGTCCGAGATAGTAGCAGTCCGCTAATTTCTTCTGGGAGCTGCAATCGCCGCGGTCAGAAGACTGTATATACCAGTGTATAGCCTTGGCGTAGTCCTGACTGACTCCGCGTCCGTAGAAGAAGCACTCGCCAAGATTGAAGCAGGCGTCGTTGTCGCCGCTCTGAGCTCTGCGGAATAGGTCCTCGATAAGAGTAGAACCGCTGACGAAGCTGCTGCTCTGAATGTCCGAGCTGTCGGGGAGTACCTCGCCAGCCTGCCAGCCTAAAGCCGCAGCGATGCTCCGCGCGATGAGCTCTGCCTTTTCCTCGTTGAGGTATTCGCAGATATCGGTCATGGCACGCTGGATAACTTCCTCGGCGCTTTTGCTGCCGTTTATAACAGCGGCGTTCTCGCTTATGAATATCTCGCCTATGTCCTCGCTGAGAGCCACAAAGAAAGCCTTGTTCTCCTTGGATAGCTTAGGCGCAAAGTCTGAGAAAGCCGAGCAGAAACGCTTGTGGTCAGTGAGGATATTAACGCCGAAGCGCTCTGTGACTTGTCTGACAGCGTCAGTGGTCTCTGCGAAAAGTTTGCCGTCCATTAAAGATGTTCCTCCATTATGATCTGGTATCGGTGTTGAATTTAGCCTTGATGATACGGGTGTTCAGCTGTGTGAGCAGAGAGCGCTCCGGTATCCTTTCTTACTGAAAAAGCTTATCCATATAGGTTATGAGCTCGGATCTCATGACTGAGCTGTAGGAAAGATACCAGCGTCCGTCCAGTTCTACGAATGCGCAGCCGTTTCCTACGAAATTATGCTCATCGTTGCCGTCCTTGTAGTACACCAGACCGCAGTCCGAGCCTGCCGTAAATTCGGTGCTCAGAGTCTTGTTGAAGTCCTTTAGCTCATTCTCACCGTTAGGTCTGAGATTGTCCTCGGCAAGTGAGGTAGTCCACTTTTCGGGGGGGACATCGGACTTTTCTGCCATTATCCTGCGGATATTTCCCATGGACTGCTTTATGGCGTCAATGACAGCCGAGCGCTTGAAAACTACCTGCGGATTCTTGCCGTCAAGGAGGTCTGTAGTGCCGATGTAGGCGTGATAAGCCTCTATTTCTTCCTGACAGAACATATCATAGACCGCGTCGGCGTTGTTGGTGAGATAGGCGTTATAGTAAGCCTTTGCGGCTTCAAAGCTGCTGCTGAAGCCCTTTTTAGATTCAGCCTTTGTGGGTTCTGTGGCTTTTTCAGTGGGCTTTTCAGCGGAGGTTGTAGTAGTTGTGGCAGTTCCGTCAGCCTTTCCAGATGTAGTAGTTACAGCAGTTGTAGTGGAAGAGCTGTCCGTTGAGGTCTTTATATCTGTAGTTGTAACAGCTTCGTCAGAGGAAGAAGCTGTGGTTGTTTCAGAGGACGAGGGTGCAGATGAGCTTGCCTTGCCTGAGCAGCCGTAAGCTGCGGCAGACAGTATGACAGCCGCTGCAGCCGCCATGATACGTGAACTGATATTCATATTTATCTCCTTAGAATTTATATATGACTATTATAGCTCTAAATCGCAAAAACGTCAATAGGGCAGAGAAGCAGGGCGGATATTGTCCGCCGATAACTGACGTTGTCACCTGCAAAAAAGGCGCGGCTCTGCCGCGCCTTTTCCTTATGCTAAGCTGTCCTTTTTAAGGTCAAGCCCTTCCATTGCCGCTTCTGTGCCCATTACGCACAGATTTCCGAAGCTTCTGAGAGTTTCGGCTGCCGTGCGGAGCTGCTCTGCCGTAACGCTGAGCATACGCTTTTTCTCGTCGGCTCGTTCCTCATCGGTAATGCCTCTGAACCACAAGCCGTCAGCCTTGGCGCTCCTGTTGCCGTCTGACATAAGAGGCTCCTCCTTGGCGATAGTGCTGATGATATACTGAGTGATATCAGGAGCTCCGCCGCAGTAATCAGCGATGAAGTCCGCAGACTTTTTGTAAATATCCAAACTTGCCGCAGGGGACGGATCGCGGTATGAGAAGAACGCCTGCTCACCCGAGGGGGCTATGAATGCGCCCGTGCCGTAGGCTCCGCCCTTTACGCGGACCTCGTTCCAGAGATATTCAAGGGACAGTGCACGGTAGAGCACCTTTCTTACCGCTGTATCTGCGTTTGTATCAGGGAAAGCCATTGCGGAGTATGATACGCCCGATGGTATGATAACTCCCTGTTTTTCGGGGATATTCAGCTTGAAGCTCATATCGCTCTGCTCATCCGCAATACCTGTCGGGAGAGCTTCAAGGAGCGGCTTTATATCCGCATTTCCCGTAACACTGGCAGTCAGCCTTGCTGTGCATATCATTCTGCCGCTGAGAGCCTTTATTTCCGCAGTCAGCTTCTCGGGAGCCTTTATTGCTTCGTGAAGTCTCTTGTAGCCCTCATAGCCCGATACAAGCTCGTTTACTGCGGACTCCGCAGACAGCGCCGCACGGACGCGTCCCATGGAGTAGGTGTGACCGTTGGCTATAATGCTCTGCTTGTAGTTCTCGTCGGTCTGCTTGAGAAGCTCGGTAACTGCCGATATATCGCTGAAATCAGTCTCGGTGAGTATCTCCGCGATAAGGGCGAGTGCCTCCTCGGTGTTCTTTTCGAGAAAACGCGCCTTTACTGCGAAATAAGGGCTGCATTTGTCGGAAACTCCGTTTTTAGAGAACACATCGACGCCGTAGTTGATACTTCCGAGAAGTCCTGTTATCCTGCGCTGCAAGTCAGCCGCGGAGCTCCTTGCTGTTGGCAGCTCGCCGAAAAGCTCGGCAGCCGCAGCTGCCGCGGAGAGCTGTGTCTCATTGCAGTCAGCCAGCGAGAAATAGAGATTAAGAGCCGCGATGCCCTTGTCCTGAGCGGTATGCTTCAGAACAGTTACGCCGTTCACATTTGTTTCCTCGGTGTCGAAGCGCAGCGGCTCGGGACTTACCTCGGAAAGCGCAAGGTGCGGCATTGTTGCAAGCTGCTCGGGAGTATCCACGGACTGCTGCCATTCATCAAGCTGTCTGTTCTGCTCGACGATAACGGAGCGCTCCTCGCAGGAAAGTCCGTCGACTACAGCCGCAAGGCGCTTCTTTTCGGCAGCCTTCTGCTCCTCGCCGTAGGTTCGGGACGGCAGCAGATAGAGCTCCGCTCTGCCGTTGTCATCAAGGAGCCATTCTCTCAGAAGCTCCTCAAAATAGCCGCTGTCGACCTTGCTGCGGAGCGAATCGTAGACCTCGCCAAGCTCAAGATAGTGCAGCGGATCGCCGCCGTAGAGCCATGCGGAGAGTGCGGAAATATTGCGTGTAAGACCTCTCGGCTCGCCGCCTGCACGGAATCGGAATTCAAGGCGGTTCAGAGCCGCTGTCAGCAGCTCACGGTCAATGCCCTTGCCGCAGAGTTCGCTAACTGCGCTGCGGACTGTTTCTTTCAGCTTTTCGCAGCTTTCCTCGTCGGTATTGTTTATGCACAGGCAGCCGAAGGGCTGTAAAATGCCGTCGCTCACTTCAAGAGATACGTCAAGGCAAAGTCCCGTATCAAGGAGAGCGCGTTTCAGCGGAGCGTCGTTGCTGCCGGTGAGAGCCTCCGCAAGCACAGAAGCCGCAGTTATCTTCTCGCGTTCCTGCCAGCTGCCCAGCACCTTGCCTATAACAAGATAGGTGTGATTTGCCTCCTCCTCGTCAGGAGTTATCTCGTAAAAGCACTTCTTAACAGTGGGCGCAACGGCTTTCTGCGCAGGTATCTCGCTGCGGACCTCGCGTTTATCAAAGCGGCTGAGGTACTCGCTGTCGATGAGCTTCAGAACAGCTTCGATATCCACAGGTCCGTCAAGGTATATGTAGGCGTTTGAGGGGTGGTAGTAGGTGCGGTGTCCCTCGATGAACTGCTCGTTTGTCAGATTCGGGATAGCCTCGGGAAGTCCGCCCGACTCAAATCGGTAGCAGGTATCGGGGAAGAGAGCTCCCATTATCTCGGTCTCCATTCGGCTGTATACCGAGGAAAGAGCGCCTTTCATCTCGTTGAACACAACGCCCTTGTAAACAGGCTCGTCGGACTCGCTGCGCATTTCGATGTGCCAGCCCTCCTGCCTGAAAATATTGGGGTTGTAGTATATGGCAGGATCGAAGACTGCGTCCAGATATACCCTTGTCAGGTTCATGAAATCCGCGTCGTTTCGGCTTGAAACTGGAAATAAGGTCTTGTCTGGATAGGTCATGGCGTTGAGAAAGGTATTCATGGTTCCTTTCATCAGCTCCAGAAAGGGCTCCTTTACGGGGTATTTCTTTGAGCCGCCAAGGACGGAGTGCTCAAGGATATGGAATATTCCCGTATCATCGCTTGGGGGAGTCCTGAAAGCTATGGAAAAGAGCTTGTTTTCGCCGTCGTTTTTCAGCCAGATAAGCTGTGCGCCTGTCTTTTCGTGGCGCATTTCTATGAGCTCCGAGCCGCTGCATGGGGCAGGAGCTGTCCTTGTAACGGCAAAGCCGTGTATCCTGTCGTTTATTTTCATTATGTGCCTCCTAATATGCATTATGTAATAATTATATCATTTCGTCAACCTTTATGCAAGTGAAGTTTACAAAGGGCAACAAATCGTTCATTTTTTGGTCGGCATTTCCAACAAATAAACGTGCTCCGTTATGTATAATCTGTGAGTTTTGCGCTGTATTTATTGACTTTCACAGCTTTAAATGCTACAATAATAATATAAAATGACGAAACAGGGGGTATGGATGTGGCAACTGTAAATGCTATCTGCACGAGCTGCGGAAAGACCGTAGAGGTCGATAATCAGAAGGACGCTTGGGTTTGTCCTTACTGCAGCACGCCTTTCGTAGTAATAAAGGCTATAAACAGGTATAAAGCACAGCACAAGGACGTAGCGAGAAAGGTAAAGGCTGTCAAGAAGCACAGCGCCGACTTTGAAATAAAGGACGGAGTTCTCGTTGCCTACAAGGGCAGCGCCGAGGAAGTGGCTGCACCTGCTGAGGTACATAAAATAGGCGAAAACGCCTTTGAAAACAACACGACTCTCAAGCGCGTGATACTTCACGATAAGGTGGAGATCATAGGCGGATATGCGTTCCGCGGCTGTACTGCCCTTGAAGAGATAAAGTTCCCCGACGACCTCAAGGATATAGAGGGTTGGGCGTTCCGCGGCTGTACAAGCCTTAAAAACGTCGTGATACCGCCGCATATGCAGCGTATCGCGGACTGCGTTTTTGCTGACTGCACAAATCTTGTATCTATCGAGTTCCCCGAGTGTATCGGCGAGATAGGCGCATTTGCGTTCTCGGGCTGTAAGAATCTCGAGGTCATAGAGATACCGAAATATGTCTCGATTATTGGAAAATATGCTTTTTCTGGCTGCGAAAAGCTTGAAAAGGTCGTTATTCCCGAGGGAGTATCCGTTATCGAGGAATGTTCCTTTGCAAACTGCACAGCTCTTTCGGCTCTGGGCTTGTCAAGGGGCATCAAGAGCATAGGTGCTTCTGCTTTCCAGAACTGCGTATCTCTGCGAAATGTCGAGATACCGGCAGGAGTCCTTAGCGTAGACGGTTTCCGCGGCTGTACAGGTCTCAGAGCCTTTACAGTGCCTCCCGGAACTACAGCTATCGGCGATTTCAGCGGCTGTACCAACCTTGAACAGATAAGCATTCCTGCTTCTGTCAAGAAGATAAGCGGCGGCTTTACGGAATGTCCTAAGCTTCTGAACATCGCATGGAGCAATCTTGCCGAAAATGCAGTGAATTTCCCGGCATATTACGAGACCGTAGTTGCAAGCCGCAAAACAGCAGGAAAATGCGTATACTGCGGCGGAGACTTCAAGCTCATCTCAAAGACCTGCAAGGTCTGCGGAAAGAAAAAGGATTATTGAAAAAGGCAGACATAAATCTGGTACTCATATAGAAGGTTTATGCTTATTATTGAGAGAGCCCCTTTTGAAAAAGGGGCTCCTCTGACGGAGGACGTCCCCTCTGCCACTGCGTGACATCTCCCCGCACTGCGGGGAGTCACTCTCAAACTCTCTCCCTAAAACTTTCAGTTTTATTTTTTCTCATATAGGGCTCGCTCTGTATTATTACAGGGCTTTTTTTATTTTAGGCGAGCCCTATATGAGAAAAAATCAGCTAAAAAAGTCTTTGGAAAGGGGTTCGGGGGAAAGCCTTTCTTCAGAAAGGTTTCCCCCGATAAAAAGTATGACCTGCTATATAAGTATCACGGTTATGTCCGCCTTTTTTAATGATTTTTATATAATGATACCGCTGAAATGGTCTATTTCATGCTGTATTATCTCCGCCTCGAAATCACGGAAGATATCGCGGCGGCGCTTGAACTTCTTGTCCATGTACTCCACGGTGATTATGCGGTGACGGGTAACGGGACGGACTCCGCTGAGAGACAGACAGCCCTCCTCGGTGTCGTAGGTCTCTTTGGACTTGTCCACTATCTTCGGATTTATCATAGCGATGTACTCGTCGCCTATAAGTGCCACAAGTATGGTCTTGTGAACGCCTATCATATTTGCAGCCATGCCCACGCAGCGCTCCTCGTTTGCCTTTACTGTGTCCAGCAGGTCGCGGACTACCTGTATATCGGCTTTTGTGGCAGGTTCTGATTTTATGCTGAGGACTGCTTTGTCTTTGACTATGTCTTTTACCATGAGAATCTCCTTTCCAATGAAAAACGGGACAGTTACGTCCCGTTATTTTTATTAAAGTCCAAGATATTCCTTGAAATTGCCTGCAAGCATTTTCTGGTTCTCTTCCTCGGTAAAGCCCAGCTTCAAAAAGCGCATGAACTCGTCCTCGTGGCTCCACATAGGGAAATCCGAGCCGAAGAAGCAGTTCTCAACGCCGTATTTTCTGATGATATGTACGGCTCTTTCGGGAGAAAGGAACGCAAGAGAGCTGCTGAAATCGAATCTTACGTTTTCGAGTCCGGGCAGTATCTCTTCGGCTTCGCTCCACTGCTGATAGCCGCCCAGATGTGCCGCCATGAGCTGGAGCTTGGGGAAGTTATCGTGTATCCTCTTGATACGGTGAGGAGCCGAATAATCGTATCTTGCGTCTCCGCAGTGGATAAGCAGTGGGAGCTGTCCCTCTATCTGCTCATAGATCTTGAAAGCTTCGGGAGAGTCCGCATTGAACTTCTGGAAATCGGGGTGGAGCTTTACTCCGTGGAGCCCGAATTTCTTTATCTGCTCGATGTCGGCTTCGATATTGGCGGAATCCGCATGGGTAGTGCCGAAGCCGTAGAAGCACTCGTGCTGGTCGCACTTTTTGGCGATAAATGTATTTATAGCGTCTGTCTGTCGGGGCGAAGTAGCAGTGGAGCAAACAAGATACTTTGATACTCCTATTTTGCTGCCTGCCTCAAGAAGCTTGTCTGTCAGACCGCAGTTGTTCATCGGTATGTCGTAGAAATGGCCGATACTTTCAGTAGCCGTTTCGGCTATCTTGTGAGGGAAGATATGGGCATGAGCGTCGATTATCTCATATTTTCCATAGACCTCGGGATTCATAGATACATCTCCTAATTACAAATTCAATGAACATTATACTCTATCTGCGGATAAAAGTCAAGGCGCTGTTTACTGAGTGTAACAGCGCTATGAAGCGGAAAATCGCCTTTTAACCTGTAATAAGAAATTTATATAATTGAGAATTCTCAATTACTTTTCTTCAAGGCGTCCCTTAGCGGCGCTGTCCTTCTTGACGTCGATACGTTCAAGGACTATCTCGCGTCCTGCAATACGGAAGCCTATCTCCTGATAGAAGCTGACACGGACGTCCAGAGCAAGGAGATACGCGCGTTTTCCAAGTCCGTTGAAGAACTTGGCGAGCCATTTGAGGAACTCCCTTGCGTAGCCCCGTCCACGGGCAGCCTTATTTGTAGCTACCTGTCCGATGAGAACAGTGCTGCCGATATCGAAAACTGCCGAAGCCGTTGTGGAATCACGGTAAGTGAAAACTCGGCTTATGCCGTGGCGGCAGCGGTGCGAGGTATCGGTGTACCACAGTGAGAAATCCGCGATATTCGGGAATCCCTCGCTGAGTATCTTGTATACGTCGGGGAGGTTGGGGTTGAACTCAACGTGTTCCTCGATAGCTTCAAGGGGCGTATCATCGGGGATAAGCTCGAATATAGTACGGTTCAGCACCTGATAGCGGTCAGGTATCTTTATGCCCTCCAGTATCTTCTGGTCGCCCTCGATACGGAACGGCACGTTCATGCTGACAAAGAGGTCTATCTCCTCATTTGGCTCTAAATCGCCGTCTCCGCAGATGATAAGGGTGGAGTTGATGATGAACATGAAGCCCACGCCTGTTTCGTCGGTTATCTTGTAGAAGCGGCAGAATTCATAATTGGGACCGTATGCCCGCATATATGCCAGCATTTTCTTGCCCGACAGGGTTTTATTGAGCAGTACGCGGTCAAGCTCGTGCTCGTGTTCGATAAGTGTTATCATATCTCATGTATCCTTCCGATGAGTGCTTTTACCAGCTTATAGGAGTTCTCCATGTCGGCGTATTCAATGACCGACGAGGGGGAGTGAAGGTATCTGCAAGGCAGGGAAACTGCTATAGTGCGGACTCCCTTGCCGCTTATGTGGATAGCTCCTGCGTCGTTGCCGCCTGCTATCATGGTCTTGGTCTGGCAGGGGAAGCCCTGCTCCTTGGCGATTTCAAAGGCAAGGCTGTAGAGCTCCTTGTCGTAGATAGTGTGCCTGTCCATGAATGAAACTACAGGACCGCCGCCCAGTGCGCAGACGCGCTTAGCGCCGCTTGCTCCGTCGATATCGGCAGCAGTGGTGGATTCGAGGACTATGGCATAGTCGGGAGCAACTGCAAATGCTGATGCAGTCGAGCCGCGGAGACCTATCTCCTCCTGAACGTTGAAAACAAAGTATGTATCGTATTCAAGCTCCTCATGGAGAAGCTCTATCATCATTGCGCAGCCTGCGCGGTCGTCGATAGCCTTTGCCTTTATGCGGCGTTCACCCAGTTCAGTGAACTCGGAATCGAAGTAAGCGCAGTCTCCGAGAGACACGTATTTCTCGGCTTCTGCCTTGTCGGCCGCTCCGATGTCGATGTAGAGACTGTCGGTCTTGGGAGCCTTTTCGCGCTGCTCCTTGCTGAGATTATGAACGGCTGTAGCGCCTACAACGCCGCTGATACGGCTTTTGCCGACGCGAACCTGTCTGCCGATGACAACTGAGGGATCAATGCCGCCAACATTGCCGAAGCTGAGAGTTCCGTCGCTGCGGATATATGTCACCATGAAGCCCACCTCGTCCATGTGGGCACATATCATAAGCTTTTTTTCAGGAGCCTTTCTGCCCTTTTTGAAGCAGATGATACTTCCCAGATTGTCCACCCTGTACTCGCAGACGTTCTTTATCCTGCTGATTATAAGCTCGCGGACAGCGTTTTCGTCGCCCGAAACACTGTCGGTGAGACACAGCTCTTTAAGCAGTTCTTTCATTACTTGTCCCCCCTTATGTATGCAGCTAAAAGCTTTGCGGTCTGCTCCGCGTCTGTAATGTCTATGACCTCGACGGGAGTGTGCATATTGCGGAGAGGTATGGAAACTGTGCAGGCTTTTGCGCCGCAGCGGTTCACGGAGAATCTGTCTGCATTTGTGCCTGTAAGTCCGCTCATAACCTCGATCTGATAGGGGATATCGGCAGATTTTGCAGTATTTATGAGTTCGTCGCTTATTTCTCTTGAAAGTGAGGGCGAAATGCCTATCATAGGACCTTTGCCCAGATAGCCGCATTTGCTTTCCTCCTCGCCAATTGCGTATGCGAAGCTTACGTCCACAGCAAGAGCAATATCAGGATCTATCTCAAAAGCGCCGATCTTTGCGCCGCGCTCGCCTACTTCCTCCTGAGTGGAGAAGAGGACTGTCACATTATACGCAAGGTCGCTGCCTTTGAGAAGCTCCAGCGCATAGAGGATAGAAGCAACTCCGCAGCGGTCGTCAAGAGCGCCGCCTGTGATACGGCTGCCGATGAGGTCGCGGCAGGTCACGTCAAAGGTGACGGAGTCCCCGAGAGAGACCAGCTTTTCAAGCTCTTCCTTTGTAAGTCCCGTGTCGATAGCAACGTCGTCCATTTCAAGGACTTCGCTGCTGCCGCTGGTAAGGTGAGGGGGTACAGAGCATATAACGCCCTTGATATCGCGGCTGCCGTGTACAACTACGGGCTGAGCAGGGAGCAGTCTGCGGTCAATGCCGCCGATATTGCCTACCTTGATGAAGCCGTCGTCGGTGATGTAGGTCACAGCGAAGCCTATCTGGTCTATATGTGCGTCAAGCAGCAGAGAGGGGAGCCCCTCCCTGTGAGTGCCGAATTTGCCTGTAACATTGCCGTTTATTATCTCTGCGTCGGGACAGTATTCGCGGAGCATTCCGAGAGCAAGCTGTGCAGCCTTGCTTTCGCTGCCCGAAGTTCCTGATATTTCAGAGAGAGAAACGACAGTCGATCTGATATCCATGTGGAATTTCCTTTCATAAAAGCTTTACTATTAATTATATCAGAGTTTGGGAGTTTTTTCAATACTTTTTTGAGTTGAGAACTTAGAACCAAGAGTTGAAAGTTGAAAGTTGAGAGTTATGGTGTTGCCTGCGGCGACGGATTTAAAATATAGGAGTGTGTTTCTGTGCATCTGCAAAATGTGCTTCTATATATACTCCGTAAAAGCCGTTTTTTAAACACAAAACGGTTGAATTTCAAAAAAATAATTTACAACTTTGTATATATGCAAAAAGAGCAGCCGCACCAGCGGCTGCTCTTTAACGATGAAACTAATTCTTTTCCTTTATCCTCATAGCTCGCATGGCATTGAGTATGGCTATTACCGAAACTCCCACGTCTGCGAAAACTGCCAGCCACATATTTGCTATGCCGAGAGCTCCAAGCAGGAGCACGATGAACTTTACTCCGAGAGCAAAAATGATATTCTGGTATACTATTTTCAGCGTCCGCTTGGAGATATCCATAGCGAGGGCTATTTTTTCGGGATCGTCGTCCATGAGGACGATGTCTGCGGCTTCTATTGCCGCGTCAGAGCCCAGAGAGCCCATTGCAATGCCTACATCTGCCCTTGAGAGCACAGGTGCGTCGTTTATGCCGTCGCCTACGAATACAAGGCTTCCCTTGGGGGATTTTTCTTCAAGGAGCTGTTCGACCTTTTCGACCTTGTCCGCAGGCAGGAGCTCGCTGTAAGCCTTGTCGAGACCGAGTTCCTTCATAGCCGCGTCTGCTGCCGATGAGGAATCGCCCGTAAGCATTACAGTCTGCTTTACGCCTCTTGCTTTCAGGCGTTTTATGGCGCTTTGCGCTGACTTCTTTACCTTGTCGGCTATAACGATGTGACCTGAGTACTGTCCGTTGTCGGAGATGTGCACCATAGTGCCTGCCTTATCGCAGGGGACTATCTCTACGCCCATTTTGTCCATGAGCTTGGAGTTTCCTGCGCATATCTCATGGTCGTCGATGACTGCCTTTATGCCGTGACCTGATATCTCCTCGTTGGAGCTTATCCTGTTTTTGTCGGTCTCTCTGCCGTATTTCGAGGATATTGAGTGAGCGATAGGGTGGTCGGAGTAGCTTTCAGCATATGCTGCAAGCTCTAAAAGCTTATCCTCGTCTATACCGTGTGGGTGTATCTCGTCTACCTCGAAAACGCCCTTTGTGAGAGTTCCCGTCTTGTCAAAGACTATTATTTCCGCATTTGCAAGGACTTCAAGGAAGTTGCCGCCCTTTATGAGTATGCCCTTTTTGCTTGCTCCGCCTATGCCGCCGAAGAAGCTGAGGGGAACGGATATCACCAGCGCACATGGGCAGGAGATAACAAGGAATATGAGCGCCCTGTGTATCCACATCGCCCAGTTGCCGCCTGTGACAAGGGGCGGAAGGAGTGCAAGAAGAAGTGCGGATATAACTACAGCAGGAGTGTAATACTTGGCGAATTTCGTGATGAAATTCTCTGCTTTTGCCTTTTTTGAAGCCGAATTTTCAACGAGGTCAAGTATTTTTGCAACGGTGGAGTCCTCGTATTCCTTGGTGACTTCGACTTTGAGCACACCGCTCTGATTTATACAGCCGCTTATTACGCTGTCGCCGACTCTGACGGTGCGAGGAACGCTCTCGCCTGTAAGTGCGGAGGTATCCACTGAGGAAGTACCGTCGGTCACTATGCCGTCAAGAGGTATCCTCTCGCCTGGCTTTACGATGATGAGCTGTCCCTGCTCTATCTCCTCGGGATCAGCCTCGACTAATTTGCCGTCTACCTCGATATTTGCGTGGTCGGGACGTATATCCATGAGAGAAGCGATGTTTTTTCGGGACTTTCCAACTGCAACGCTCTGGAAAAGCTCGCCTATCTGATAGAAAAGCATTACCGCAGTAGCCTCGGGGTATTCCTTTACCGCAAGAGCTCCGACAGTTGCCACAGCCATAAGGAAATTCTCGTCGAATACCTGACCGTTTTTGATATTGCGTATGGCTTTCCATAGAACGTCCCAGCCTATGATACCGTAGGGAACAAGAAATGCCGCAAGCCTTAAAAGGCTTTTTTCTTCAAGGGGCAGCAATGCGGCGATTATCAGGAGAATACCTGCCGCAATTATCCTTATCAGTATTTTTTTCTGCTTCTTGTTCATGCTCAGCACTCCCTGCTATTTGTTCTCATATGTTTTATTTCAGAACTATCTCGCAGTCGGGCTCTACCTTTTTGCAGAGCTTGACTACTTTTTTCATGAGCTCGTCAAAATCAGTGCCGTCGGGAGCCTTGATAGTCATTTTCTGTGTCATGAAGCTGACAACTGCGTCCTCTACCTCGGGGAGCTCCTTGATCGCATTTTCCATTTTTGCTGCACAGTTAGCGCAGTCCAGATCAATAAGCTTAAATACCTTTTTCATAATAATTATCCTTTCGTTATATAAATTTTATTCCATTATATGCTCCATGCCCGTGCCGATTATATGCCTTACGTGTTCATCTGCAAGGGAATAGAATATGGTCTTGCCGTCCCTGCGTGCTCTGACCAGCTTGTTGTTTTTGAGCACTCTCAGCTGGTGCGAACAGGCTGTAGGGGTGAGGGTGAGAAACTGGGCAAGGTCGCTTACACAGAGCTCCTCGGATTCAAGCAGGGCATACAGTATCCGTATCCTTGTGCTGTCGCCGAAGACCTTGAAAAGCTCAGCAAGGTCGTAAAGCTTTTCATCGGCAGGCATTTCCTCGCTCAGCTTTTTGGCTTTTTCATCTGTAATAGCATAATAGTTCATATCCGTTTTTTCTGTCACATTTGCACTTCCTTTCTGATATCATATTGCAAACGATTGAACACTTGAATATCTATTCATATATTAGCATATATTTTCCTGCTTGTCAAGGGGTATTTTATTTTTTTATGATATATTTGAAATTTAGAACTGAGAGTTAAGAATGTAGGGACTGGCGTCCTCGACAGCCCTTTAGGAGACGCCCTCTCTTGCAGGGCGTCTCCTCTAAAAAAACAGTCCACTGGACTGTTTTTTTATTCACTTCTTGCGGAGCGCCTTCGATTCTTGGGCGCTGCCCAAACCTGCCAGAGGCTCTGCCTCTGGACACCGCCTAAGGAACACGTCCCTTAGGAATTCCGTTCAGGTTGTCATGAAGTAGTTTGGGTACCGATTTTTCTACTCACTACTCACTAATAACTAATCACTAATAACCAAGCACTGACCACTAAGCACTAAAAACTCCGCAGCGCATATAATAAAATGTACCGCAATATTGCTGGCTGCGCAGTCTGAGCAGTCAGGGGTGATACTTTTGACGAAATGTATACTGGATATGCCGTCCTACACATACGCTGTCAAGGGACAGCGCCTGCTGAGACAGCGCGGTTATCCCTGTGCCATAAAGCGGCGGAGCAAGGACAGCGAAAACGGCTGCGGCTACTCGCTGTACGTGGGAGACCGCTGCGGCAGGGCAGCCGAGATACTCGACAGCTATTCCGTACCCTATACCATAAGAAGGGACGGTGCTGCCGATGATGATAAACTTTGACAACGCCGCCACCACCTACCCAAGCCGCTGAGCGTGAGAAAGGCGGCTGCCGAAGCCATAATGAGCTTCGGCGGAAACGCAGGCAGAGGCGGTCATCAGCTCGCTATGCGTACCTCCGAGGCGTACTACAATGCCCGTGAAGCGGCAGCGGAATTCTTCGGGGCAGAGCCCGAGAACACCGTTTTTACTCTGAATTGCACCCATGCGCTGAATATGGCTATACAGGGCGTTATGTCACAGGGCGGACATCTTATAATCAGCAGTATGGAGCATAATTCCACGGCTCGTCCTGCTGTGTCTCTTGCCCTTAAAAAGCAGATAACCCTGTCCATAGCCGAGGTCTATCCCGACAAGGAGCAAACTATCGAGAGCTTCCGCAGGCTTATCCGAAGCGATACCAAGGCTGTGGTCTGTACTCTTGCAAGCAACGTCACGGGACTGCTCCTGCCATACCGTGAGATAGGGGAGCTCTGCCGTCAGCGCGGAGTCTGCTTTATTGCTGACGGAGCGCAGGCTTGCGGCATTTACGATATAAAGCTCTCTGACGGCATAAATATACTCTGTACCGCAGGGCACAAGGGACTCTACGGCATAACGGGCACGGGACTCCTCATCACTGACGGGGAATACCCTATAGCTCCCATTATACAGGGCGGCACGGGCAGTGAGTCTCTCAGCCTTTTTCAGCCGACTATTCTTCCCGACAGCCTTGAAAGCGGAACTCCCAATATCATAGGAGCGGTCACGGTGGGCGAGGGGATACGCTTTATAAAGAGGCGCGGCGCGGAGGCTATCCGCGCCCATGAGGAGCGGCTATGCCGCAGGTTCATCTCGGAGCTGAGCCCTGTAGAGGGTATCACGATCTATCGTGACGAGAGAGCGGAGTACGCTCCTATAGTTTCATTCAATGCCTTTGGCATAAGCTCCGAGGACGCCGCGGCGATACTGGGGGAAAAGGGCTTTTGTCTCCGTGCAGGCTACCACTGTGCGGCTCTTGCACACGCCGCACTGGGCACAAAGGGCGGAACTGTCCGCTTTGCTCCCTCGGTATTCAATACCGAAGCAGAGGTGCTAAAACTTGTATATTATGTTAAGATATTGAAAAATTTACAAAATTCTTAAAAAACTATTGAAATTATCTGAATTTGTGGTACAATATTAATATGCAGTATTGTGCAGTCAGCTATGAGGACGCAAGTCCTCATACCTACATAGATAAACTTAAAATAAATATGTGTAATCAATCGCAAATCCCCAGGGGGGTGTATAGATGTTCATCTTTTTTCAGCATAAGTTCTTCAAGTCCTCTCCGCAGGAGATACTGGACGCTTTTCTCAGCGTTATCAGTACATTCAAGTTTACTGACGTAATCGACGTTGTTATACTTACATACGTAATTTATCTGCTGCTCAAGCTTATCCGCGAGACTCGCGCAGGACAGCTCGTAAAGGGTATCATGCTTCTCGTTGCAGGCTATTTCATAAGCATTGCCCTTGAACTCAAGGTAGTCAGCTACCTGCTGGAGAAAACTCTCAGCATGGGCGTCCTGGCAATGATAGTCCTCTTCCAGCCTGAGCTGAGAAGAGCTCTCGAAAAGGCAGGACGAACCAAGTTCGGAATAAGGCTTTTCGGTCTCGGACAGGACAACGACGAGATGAAGCAGCGCTGGAATCCTGCTATCGAGGCTATCTGTGATTCCTGCGTTGAGCTGTCGGCGACCTGCACAGGCGCTCTCATAGTAGTTGAGCGTCAGGTAAGGCTTGGCGAACAGATAGAAACAGGCACTATCCTCAACGCCACACCCAGCAAAGAGGTGTTCGGCAATATATTCTATCCGAAAACACCGCTCCACGACGGAGCTGTCATAATGCGCGACGGTATTATCCTTGCGGCAGCCTGCTTCCTCCCGAAGCCTGCCAAAGACGCTCTCATCAACAAGAAGCTGGGCTCCCGTCACAGAGCCGCTATCGGCATGAGTGAAAACTCCGACGCTATTGTTATCGTTGTTTCGGAGGAAACAGGACAGATATCCGTAGCCCTTAACGGCAACCTCACCAGAGATTATACCCGTGATAAGCTGAAGGCTCTCCTTGAGGAGCAGCTTTTCAAGGATAAAACAGAGATATCTATCGGCAAAAAGAAGCTTTTTTCTTCGCGCTCCGAAAGGAGAAAGAAAAAATGAATGAAAACAGAAAACGCGGCATAAACGAGAACACAAACAACGCCACACTGCTGCTTATCGCTATAATCTGTGCTGTTGCGGCGTGGTTCATCGTAGCTATGACCATATACCCGTCGGAATCCAAGACTATCACCGATATCCCGCTGATAATGGATATAACAGGCACCTCTGCCGCAGAAAACGGTCTTTCCGTTACCAACAGGAACGTTGAAAAGGTCACGGTCAGCTTTGACTGCAGCCGTACCAACTACAACCGTATAAACGCTGACGACATCAGAGCATACGTGAATTTCGACAATATCACGACCGAGGGTAAAAAGACTCTCACTATTCAGGTAGATTCCGACAACGGCTTGGAGCTCACAAATCTCAAGGTCTATCCCGAGACTGTTGAAGTCGAGCTGTACAAATTCGAGATAAAGACCATAAACGTAAAGCCTAAGCTTACCAATGTTACCCTTGCAGAGGGCAAGGTATTCGGCGATATAAAGTGTCAGCCGGAGGAGATAACCCTTACAGGTCCGTCCTCAAAGCTTGCTCAGATAGCCGAGTGCTATGCGGTATCCGAGAAAACTCTCACTGACCTTGACACCAGCTACAGCGGTCTTAACAGCGACAGGCTGGAGTTTATTGACGCTGAGGGCAATCCGCTTATTGATACCCAGTTCATCACTACCGATCCTGCTACTGTGAACATAAGTATGCAGGTACTGACTCAGAAGACGGTGCCTTTCAAGGTAAATCTGAAGCTGCCGTCCAACTCGGACTTCGATAAGGACAGCATCAAATTCAATATAACTCCTGCCGAGCTCACCATTGCTTCGGGTTCATCAGACGTTACTCTCACAGATGATCCTCTGGAGATACCGATATCCCTGAGCGCTGTTGATATAGGCTTCTCTAAGGAGTTCAGCATAGAGAATATGCTGTCGGGCAAGAACGTTAAGAACGTTTCGGGTATTGAGAATGTAAAGGTAACTCTTGACGATGAGGGACTTGCGTCCAAGGAGATTTCACTGGCAGGCGAAAAGGTAAGTCTGCTCCATGTGCCGAGCGACGGATATTCATATTCTATCGAAAGCGCGAAACTTAAAGTCAAGCTCATAGGACCTGCTGATGTGATAAATGACATCACAGCGGCTGATCTGGACGCTACAGTGAACTTCCTCGGTGAGGATACCTCGAAGAATCCTGACCTGTTCGCATATGACGTTCAGGTATCATGCAGTACTCATAATAATGTATGGTGCTACAATGCTCCGCAGGTCAATATAAGGAAAACCGCCAAGGAGGGCTCTGCAAAGCAGTCGTCTGCGTCGGGAAATGCGTCCTCAAAGACAAATTAATGCATATCCGCTGTACGGAAGTACAGCGGATATTTTTTTATGTAAGGTAGCCTTAGCAAACAACTAAATCTACGTATATCGGGAAAAAGCTTGCACAATGTCTAAGAGGCAGCCCTTACTTACCGAAAGAATTTTATATAAAACTACGAAAATACGACAAAAATCTGTATTTTTGTGCTTAACATCTTCCAATTTTAAACAATATATGATATAATTATATCTATGATTTTATGGCTGTATTGTTAATAATTTATGCGAATAAACTACATAAACGCAGAAATACAGCCGATTATGCTTTCCGAGTCGGCTAAAAAAAGAGGAATGTGAGGCGCGGAAAGTAAATTTTGAAGGAGAAAAAAATGAGAGCAAAGAGAATTATTGCGTCTGTGCTGTCATTTGCCATGTGCGTCGGTGCTATGACCTCGGTCAGCGTCAATGCGGAGGGCAATTTGTCAGCAGGCGGCATTGCTGTCGGTGCAAATTCGGCAGTCAAAGCCGATGAAACAGGCGCGGCAGCCACTACATCAAGCAACAACAATACTGCAACAACTCCTGCTGAAACTCCGTCTGCATCCGTTATAACCATAAAGCTGGGAGATGTAAACGGCGACGGAAATATCGACGCTGCGGACGCGTCAACTGTGCTCACTGCCTATGCAAATACCTCGTCAGGCAGAGCTATCGGACTTACGGCAGCTCAGGTAGTCGCAGCCGATGTGGACAACAACGGAAGTGTCAATGCCGTTGACGCTTCAAATATCCTGTCTTACTACGCTTATCGTGCAGTAAAGGGCAAGCGCTCGCTGGAGGAATACCTCAGTGCTCCCGATAAGGCTATGGAGGAGCTCAGGGCTCAGACAGGCAGCACAACAACTACTACCTCAACAGCTGCTTCAACAACGACTACAACTTCTGTTACTGCTGCAGCATCGACGGCTAAAACAACAGTCACAACGACTGTCATCACAACAAAGCCCGTACCGCTGACAAATCCCTCTGTTTCATCAACAACTACAGCGGTAACTACCACAAAGCCTATCCCGATAACCAATCCTATAACGACTGTTTCAACTACCACAGCTCCAAAGCCGACAACTACCACTGTTAAGACTACTGTAACTACCACTTCAACAACAGTTCTTACGACCACAACCACAGTGGCTCCTACAACTACTGCAACAGCTGCTCCGACAACGACCTCGACAGCAGCTCCTACAACAACGACAACAACTGCTGCAACTACGACTTCAACTGCCACATCGACAACAACTTCTGCGACAACACTGCCTGTGTCAACTACAACGACTAAGGCTCCCGATCCGAATAAGGTGTCGGAGATAAAGCTGAGCAAGACCGAGATAAAGCTCACTGTGGGCGGCGACGGCGATATATCAATGGTTACTATGCTGCCGAGAACAGCTCCCGACAAGAGGGAGATATGGACAAGCTCCGATGAGAATGTTGCTACCGTAAACTTTGAGGGCTGGATAAGCCCTGTAGGCGAGGGAACCTGTACAGTAAAGGTACAGAGCGTAAATAATCCGCTGGTTTACGGAGAAATAAATGTTACTGTAGTCGATCCCAACAAGGTAAGGGAAATAAAGCTGGACAAGAGCGAGATATCTATCCCTGTTGGCGGCAAGGACATCTCAATGGTCACTATGTATCCTGTCAGTGCTGTGAATAAGGAGGAGATATGGGTAAGCTCCGACGAGAAGATAGCTACAGTTGACAGCGAGGGCCTGATAAGGGGCGTGACTGTAGGAAACTGTATCGTAACGGTCTACAGCAGGTCAAATCCCGACGTTCATGCTTCCATAAAGGTATCTGTTACCGATCCGAATCAGGTATCCGAGATAAAGCTGAGCAAGTACGAAATGGATATTCTTGTGGGTACACTTGATATTTCCTATGTAACTATGCTCCCGAAGACTGCTGTTGATAAGACTGAGCTGTGGATAAGCTCCGACAACACCATTGCAAAGGTGGACAAATGGGGAAATGTTTATGGAGTTTCCGCAGGCGTCTGCACCATAACGGTATACAGCCAGTCCAATACCAATGTAAAGGCTGATATAAAGGTAACTGTTCACAATAAGCCTGTTATTCTGACAACAACAACTACAACAACTACCACCACTACTACAACAACAACTGCTGCAAGCACGACAACAACTTCAACATCAACAACGTCTGCTACAACAACAAAGCCGCAGCCCACATCAGGCTCGACTACCTCTGCTCCTGCGCACCTTATCATGACGCACAACGGTGCTACATATGTGGACGGTATCCTTATCGTAAACAAGACATACAGCGTCGCAAAGGACTTCAATGCAGGGGGCGGACTCAATGCGAACGCCCTTGCGATGTTCAATAAACTCTCCGAAGATGCGGCTCTCCACGGACTGAAGATAATCTGTACATCGGGCTATCGTTCATACGCGAATCAGGAACTCATCTACAACAACTACGTTGCTGCGGACGGTATCTTAAAGGCTGATACCTATTCCGCAAGACCGGGACATTCCGAGCACCAGACGGGACTTGCTATCGACGTGAATTCAATAAGCTCAGAGTTTGCAGATACTCCCGAGTGCAAATGGCTTGAAAAGAACGCCCATAAGTACGGCTTCATTATCCGCTACCCAAAGGGCAAGGAGGCTTTTACGGGCTTCCAGTACGAGCCGTGGCATATAAGATTCCTGGGAATAGATACTGCCACAGCTGTTTACAACAGTGGTCTCTGCCTTGAGGAATACCTTGGAGTAACTTCCTACTACAATTAACAGTTAAGCTGCCGAAGCGAATCTGCTTCGGCAGCTTTTTATATCAAAGCAGCCGTCAGCAGCTCCGTCATGTGTCTGGAAGCTGCTCACGGGAAAAAACTCCACCTCCTGACGACGCAGCGCATATTGCCGCTTACATTATATTATGCAGAAAAGGCAAAAAGGTACAAAGAAAAATCTTACAATCCTATTGTAATTATTGTCAGAATTGTGTAACCGCTGTGATACGGTCCGTAAGCATTTCATATCCGAACTGTATTCAAACCGAAATCGCTCTGTTATTGCAAATCACGCCGCAGTGGGGTATAATATAATCAAGGAAAAGGAAATAAACAAGAAAAAACTTCATTGTTTCTTATTTTACTTCCGCGTCGACCTTATACCTCCCGACGCGAAAAGCGGTGCCCGCACACCACCGCTTCATGAACACACCTTTCGGAAAGAAAGACCGCCGGCGCAATAGTGTTGGCGGTCCTCTTCTTTTTATAGTCAGCTTCGCTCACTGAGGTATATCCCTATCCTGTTGTTAAGGATATCTGCACATTCACTGCCTGTTTTCTCACCGTTGATAACAGCGGCACATTCCTTTGATATGATACTGTTTATCTCAAAGTTGAAATAGGGGGAGAATTTTGTTCTGAAAATGTAATCCCTTATCTGCTCAGCCTGCTCCTTTGTGATAGGAGTATCCTCCTGCCAGTCGGGGACGAATAATATTGAGTTTTCATTGTCGGCAGACAGTGACATATAATCGTCGTAGAAGCTCTTTATAACGGGAAGTCCTCTGTTTTCCTCATTCGCCTTGTGCTGATAATTTTTATCCTTGAGCATATAGGTGATGAATCTCCAAGCGCCTTCTTTATTGGGGGAATCCTTGCTTATGCCGTACAGCCATCTGCAATCGGATACAGAGCCGTTACCGTCCTCTGAGGGATATCCAACAAAGGTGACGGGTTCGCAGCCAAAGTCGTAGCATACGTTCCAAGCAACGCTCTGATTAAATGAGCCAATGTCTATTTCAGATATAAGAGCGCCGTTATTCTTTAATTCGTTCTGAAACTCATCGCTGGTATATGTAGTCGTATCGGTGCTGTATTTCATGTCAGCGTTTTCCCTGCCGAATCTGCCTGCAAAATCGAGAGTCTTTGCAAGCTCGGGAGTGTTGAAATTACAGGTATAACTATCGAAATCTACGCATTTTGAGGAGAGTTTGTTTGTAACAAAATCGCAGACTGCCTGTGTATTGCAGGGCTCGCAGTGCAGGAGCTTCATATTCTCTGGGAGTTTCTCATAAGTCTTCACCAGATCATCAATTGTCCAGTTTTCCTTGTTTTCTCCAACAAATTCTGTCTTTGCAACAGCTGTGTGCAGGTCAAAATTCGCAGCTATTGCAGGCAGCTTGCCGTTTGCCTCAAATCCGCTGAGGGCGTTTGGTATAAACTCATCTCGTGAAACTCCGCCGAAGCTGTCCATAAGCTCGTACATATCCGCAAAGACTTCCTTATGCACAAGCGGCTGCGTATATGACGGGTTAAGAACGATTATATCGGGAGCAGTTCCCAATATAAGGTCCATTTGCAGCTGCCGCAGGGCGTTTGAGTGAAAATTGTCATCCTCGCTGACGAGCTTTGAATAGTCGACGATTTTGAGTTGGTATGCTTTCTGACTGTTGTTGAACGAGATTATAGCAGGCTCTACAAGCCTGTTTATCTCAGGCATACCGATAGTTATCTCATTGGTAGTCAGCATGTCCTGCTGAGTATCCCCGTCGGGCTCAGAGCTGCTGTCCTTGTCCTTACCGCAGGAAAAGGCAGCCATAAGGCTGAAAGCAAGTGTAAAAGCGATGATTTTTTTCATAAAAATACTCCTTTCGTATATAAAAGTCCAACTGCTTTTATAAATAAGTGATTTCATAAGGCAAAAAAGACGAAAAAGCATACAGATTTGTAGAGTCCCACAAATTTGTATGCTTTATTTTGTGTAAAAAAATCGGCACGGTAGATCCGTGCCGATAGTTTTTTTATTTGGATTTTGCTGTAGGTGGAGTGAGGCTGGTACGCTTTCCGAGGAGGAAGAGCTGTATCTCAAGAGCGTCGTTGGTCGTTACACTCTTGTTTCCTGTTGTTACAGCACCTCTTTCCAGTCCCTTTTCTGTGATGTGGTTCTTGTCGGAACCGTTGAGACCGTACTTATTCGGGTTAGCAAGGCTCTGCATTATGAGAACAACGTCTGACATATCAACGCTGCCGTCGTTGTTAGCGTCGCCCCATTTAAAGTCCTCGTCAGTCTGATTTGAATTTGAAGACTTCTCCTTGATAGTTACCGTGTAGGAGATATCCACGCCATAGCAGTAAGTATATCTGTAATAATCGCCTGCACCGCCCTTGATATTTACAGTATATTTACCAGCGGGGAGGGTATTGAACTTATCAAAATCAACGCTCTTTCCTGTACCGTCAGAAATAGTTACGATAGAAGTATTGATATCAGCATCAGTATATCTGCCGCCTGAACCTGCTCCCTGCATGGGAGTACCGCCGAAGAGAAGTCCGCTCAGGTCGAGTGACTCGCCCTGCTCGTAAACTGTCTTTGTAGGGTAGGAATCAACACCCTTGAAGTTATAGCCGGGGTGTGTTGAGGGTGTAGGCTCTGTAGTAGTTGTTGCCGTAGTTGTTACTATCTTCTCGGGCACTGTTGTAGTTGTTACGTCATCTGGGATTACAGATACCCGAAATCTGTCCTTTACCTCGGGGTGATCCTTGAGAGATACGCCTATCATGTATGAGCCTGTCTTTGAGCTGTCAAATTCAGAAGCGTCGATAACAAATAAGCTTGAATTGAGAGGCTCGTTTACTATACTGATCTTAGTGCCGTCAGCAGCTATACCCGAAACATAAGCATATCCGCCTGCAAGGTCGAGCTGTTCGCCGAGTCTGTAGAAATCCTTTTTAGGCTTTTGGATCCTGTCGAACTTAGCAGCGTCCTTAGAGGTTGTAGTTGTTATAGGTGCGGTAGTTGTAGTAGTGGTCGGATATGTTACAGTAGTTGTAGTAACCTTTTTAGTAGTAGTTACAGTCTTTGTGGTAGTTGTGGTCGTCTTGTCAACAACTACGGGAGTACCGCTGCCTGCCTTGCCGCCGTCGAGGTTGCTCTTGGCGCCTGATGTATAGAAGCCGTTCAGTGAAAGACCGTTTGCACCGAGAGCTGTCTGGTGGTCCAGACCGATGTACTTGCCGTCAGATGTCTGCCAGAGAGACTCCTCAAAGAGCTTGTACTTGTTGTTGTCCCAGTTCATAAAGGTGGAGTCAAGAAGTCCGCCTGTATCGCCTGAGTTAGGATTGAGGCACCAGAATGTGTGGTTGATGTGGTTGTCTATCATGTAGTCACGGAGGAGCTCCATCCACTTCTGGTTAGCGCCCTTGTCCATGTGACCGCCCCACTCGCCGATAAGCAGGGGAGCGATGTTTTCCCTGTTGATGTAAGCCCATGTATCGTACCAGTAGTCGTCAAGGAGAGTCTGTGTTGTGAAGTCCTTGTCGAACCATGACTGAGCATATACAGACGGACCGTAATCGTGAGGTGAGTATACTATCTGACCTGAATCGGGAAGAACAGGGAGGTCCTTGACTCCTCTGAGGTTTCCGCCCCACCATGCGCCGTACCATTTCTCTTCGCCGGGCTGTGGCTGGAACTTGTCAGCGTCGCTCCATTTTACGCCCTTGTCGAGCATAGGAGACTGCTCGATGCCCTCGATGAGGATAAGAGCGTGAGGATTTACAGCAAGAATAGACTTTGCGCATTCCTCTGAGGAGTACTTCCAGTTGTTCTTGTCTGTTGAATCGTCCCACTTAGCCATATTTGACGGGCAGGTAGTTCCGTTGTAGCCGCGCTTGCCGTGTGGCTCGTTCTTGAGGTCGTATGCAAGGATAGTATCGTCGTTGGCGTACTTCTTAGCCAGCCATGTGATAGAATCCTTCCAGTCGTCCCATGTTATCTTTGCCTTTGAGAAGTGACCTGTAGCCATACCGTCGCAGTCCTCGGCAGTTTCGTCGTAGTACCAGAGGTTGTAGTTATGGCCGGAGTTGTGTGAAGCAGGGCTGTGAACGTCGATAAGTGCCTTTACGCCGTACTTCTTGCACTTCTGCATGATGATATCGAAAATAGCCATAGAGTCCTTGAGAGTCTTTCCGTCAGCCTCTACAAATTCTCTGTTGATGTTACCGTACTTGCCTGCGGGAGTTATGGTGCCGTCCTCGCCAACCTCGTCCTGGGGAGGATTGTAGCTTGCCTGTACAGATGATACAGGAAGCGGAGAGCCGTCCATCCATGAGAGAAGGAGCTCTGTGGAGATAGGGAAGCGGATAATGTTGATACCGTGGTCGGCGATAGTCTGGAGCATATCGTCTACGTCTCTTGCGTAGAGACCGTGGGGAACGTTCTCGGTACAGTTCATGCCGAACCAGTTTGCACCTGTGAGCCATACCTCGTTGCCGTTCATGTCGTAAAGGCGGCTGCCCTTTGCGTGGAGCCAGTCGTCATTTGTGTCGTCAGCTGCCAGAGCCTTTCCAAGTGTGTCGGGAGCGGGCATTGACGGATAGTAAGCAGCGCCTGAGACAGTCAGTGCTGCTGCGGCAGCAACAGCTGCCACTGAGCGTAGAATTTTGTTCATTTTATTTCCCTCTCATGTATTTATTTTTGCTGCGCAGCACCCTGAAAGCTGCGCAGGCAAATGCTTGGTTTGTCACTCAACGGGGAGCTTTGTGTATTTTCCCAGCAGATAGAGCTGAATAGCTAATGCGTCGTCTGTAGTAACGCCGTTGTTGCCGATAACGTCTGCGTTCTTCTGACCTTCCTCGGTCATATGCTTTTCGTCGCTGCCGCTGATACCGTATTTATTCGGATTGGCAAGAGACTGCATTATGAGAACAACGTCTGACATATCAACTGCACCGTCGCAGTTAGAATCCCCGAAAGTGCGATTACTGACCTCGGGAGTTGTTGTAACAGTTGTTGTTGTGCTTGAAGTCGATGTTGTTGAGTCTGATGTAGTAGTTGTAGTAACTACAGGCTTTGTTGTAGAAGTTGTGGTCTTTGAAGGATCAGCATTTACTGCCTTGCCGTCTGATGTCTTTCCGCCGTCAAGGTTGCTTCCCTCTGACTTAGCGTAGTTTGTGTAGAAGTCGTTCAGTGAGATACCGTTCTTGCCGAGAGCTACCTGATGGTCGAGACCGATGTACTTGCCGCTCTTGGTCTGCCAGAGAGCCTTCTCAAAGAGCTCGTACTTAGGCTCGTTCCACTTGATAGTGGTGCCCTTTCCTGCCTGGAATCCAAGGTCGTCCCAGAGTCCGCCTGTATCGCCTGAGTTGGTGTTGAGACACCAGAAGGTGTGGTTGATGTGGTGCTTTATCATGTAGTCGCGGAGGAGAGTCATCCACTTCTGGTTCTCCTTGCCGTCCATATGACCGCCCCACTCGCCGATGAGCTCGGGACCGATATTCTCTGCGTTTATGTATGCCCATGTATCGTACCAGTAGTCGTCAAGGAGAGTCTTTTCCGAAAAGTCCTTGTCGAACCATGTCTGAGCATATACTGACGGGCCGTAGTCATGAGGTGAATATACTATCTGTGAAGTACCCTGCTTTGGCTTGATTGGGTATTCTCTTGCGCCGCGGAAGTTTCCGCCCCACCATGCGCCGATGTAAGGGGAGTTGTCTCTTCTGTCGGGCATACCCCAGTAGTCGCCTGCCATAGCGCCACTCATTGACTGCTCAACGCCTTCAACGAGGATAAGAGCGTGAGGGTTTACATCAAGGATAGCCTCTGCGCAGCGTGTAGCCGCATAAGCCCAGTTGTTCTCGTCCTTTGAGCCGTCCCACTTGGCAGCTGCTTCGCCCTCCTGTCCCTTGCCGTGAGGCTCGTTCTTGAGGTCGTAGCCGATAAGTGTATCATCGTCCTTGTACTTGTCGGCAAGCCATACCAGAGAGTCTATCCATACGTCTGTGGTAACTCCTGCCTTGCCGTACCAGAGATTGTAGTTATGTCCCGAGTTGTCGGTGTGCGGGCTGTGGATATCTATGAATGCCTTGATGCCGTGCTCCTTGCACTTCTTCATCATGATGTCGAAGACCTGCATACTGTCAACGGGAGTCTTGCCGTCTTCAGCACAGAAATCAGGATTGATAGTGAATGCAGGATCTGTGTTGCATGAGAAGCTGTTTACCGGATTGGGCTTGCCTTTCATCCATGAGACGATGAGCTCTGTGGAGATAGGGAAGCGGATAATGTTGATGCCGCGGTCTGCTATCTCTGTGAGACAGTCGTCAGCGTCGGCGCTCCAGAGGTAGTGTGGGCAGGCTTCGTTGCAGTTGAAGCCGAACCAGTTGGCACCTGTGAGCCATACCTCGTTGCCGTTCATGTCGTAAAGGCGGCTGCCCTCTGCATGGAGCCAGTCGTCGTTGTTTGTGTCAACAGCCTGTGCTGTCAGGTCGTTTGTCTGACCAAAGGAAGGTGCTGCTCCCGTAATGGTCAGTGCGGCAGCGCAGATAAGCGCTGAAGCAGTACGTGTTAGCTTTTTCATGTTTGATTACCCCTCTCGATATTTTCTCCGCAGATGTGATTTATAGTTTTTTCTGCGGAGCATAGTATACAATTATCCAGTATACTATAATCAGTTATATTGTAGCATTTCAGCCTAAAAAAGTCAATAGGAAAAGCGCATTTTACAGCTGTTTATGCATAAAATGAAATGTGTTGTTAATTAAAGTTAAAAAATAAAAATAATTATAACCTACTTGACAAGTCGATTTTACAGTGCTATAATGAAAAAAATCAAACCGATGACGCGGAGATAAAGCTAATTATGCTTGCACAGAGAGCCCATGGTGCTGAGAATGGGGCGAAAAACAGGTTAGCAAATGGACCGCTGAGGGTGCAGTCAAATGATCGCGGAGATGACATTCTATTAGAGGCGGTCAGAGTATTCTGCAACGTTAGGATGTGCGTTAATCATCAGGGATATGACAGTATCCTGTTAAGTGCACAGCTTTGCTGTGAATCAAGGTGGTACCGCGGATAAGTATATTCGTCCTTGACAGACTAATATGGTCTGTCAGGGACTTTTTTGTTGTCCTGCAGACCGACGGAGGTGCTTTTTTATGAATTTTATGCCCGATCTTGAAACAATCGGCAGGATAGCCGAAAGCGGAAAATACGACATCGTCCCCGTTAGCTGTGAGATACTGTCGGATATCTGTACTCCTATCGAAGCTATCATGAAACTCAAAAACGTTTCCACTCACTGCTATATGCTTGAGTCGGTTGCAGAAAAGGAAAAGTGGGGAAGATACACATTCCTCGGCTATGATCCGAAAATGCAGATAACAGCTGTGGGAAGCGAAATGACTATCGGCGACGTCAAGATAACCACTGACGATCCCTCGATACAGATAAGACAGATACTTTCAAAATACAGAAGTCCCAAGTTCGATTATCTCCCCACATTTACGGGAGGTCTCGCAGGCTACTTTTCCTATGATTTCCTCTCTTATACCGAGAAGTCGCTCCGTATCGGCGTGAACGACACCGAGAGCTTCAAGGACGTAGACCTGATGCTTTTCGATAAGGTCATCGCATTCGACAACTTCCGCCAGAAGCTCATACTCATTGCGAATATGAGACTTGAAGAGGGCGAGGCAGGCTACAACAAGGCTAAGATGGAGCTTATGCAGATGGCGGAGCTTCTCAGGAACGGCGCTCCCGTAAAGGAGCAGGCAGGCAAGCTCACTACCGATGTTACGGCGCTTTTCAGCAAGGAAGAGTACTGCGAAATGGTCGAAAAGGCAAAGGGACATATCCACGAGGGAGATATCTTCCAGATAGTTCTCTCGAACCGCCTCAGCGCAGGCTTTGAGGGCAGTCTCCTCAATACATACCGTGTTCTCAGAACTATCAACCCGTCGCCTTATATGTTCTATTTCTCAGGCACGGACGTGGAGATAGCAGGAGCTTCTCCAGAAACGCTGGTAAAGCTTGAAAACGGCGTTCTCCATACTTTCCCGCTGGCTGGCACACGTCCGAGAGGAAAGACGGAAAAGGAGGACAAGGAGCTTGAGGAGGGACTTCTCCGCGACGAAAAGGAGCTTGCAGAGCATAATATGCTGGTAGACCTTGGCAGAAACGACTTAGGTAAGATAAGCAAGTTCGGCAGTGTTGAAGTTGAAAAGCTCCACAGTATCGAGCGCTACTCCCACGTTATGCATATCGGTTCGACAGTGCGCGGCGAGATACGGGAGGAGTTCGACGGACTTGACGCAGTAAGCGCTGTGCTCCCTGCGGGTACGCTTTCGGGAGCTCCCAAGATAAGAGCTTGTCAGCTCATTGCAGAGCTCGAAAACAACAAGCGCGGCATCTACGGCGGCGCTATCGGATACATCGACTTCACTGGAAACCTCGATACCTGTATCGCTATCCGCATTGCCTACAAGAAGAACGGCAAGGTCTTCGTCAGAAGCGGCGCAGGAATCGTTGCAGACTCGGTTCCAGAAAAGGAATATCAGGAGTGCATAAACAAGGCTGCGGCTGTTGTGAATGCGCTTAAAATGGCAGAGGAGGGAGACTTATGATTCTTCTCATAGATAATTATGACAGCTTTTCGTACAATCTTTATCAGATGATAGGCGCTATAGAGCCCGATATCAAGGTCATACGCAATGACGAGATGACAGTTTCCGAGATAGAGAAGCTTGCTCCCGACAGGATAATCCTTTCACCTGGTCCCGGACGTCCCGAGGACGCAGGCGTAATCATCGAAGCGGCTAAGACAGTGTGTCAGAAGATACCTACCCTCGGCGTTTGTCTCGGTCATCAGGCAATATGTGCGGCTTACGGTGCTGAGGTAACATACGCAAAGGAACTCATGCACGGCAAACAGTCAGTTATAAGCTTCATGAACGACAGTCCGCTGTTCAGGGGCATTGACGAGGGAGCTCCCGTAGCGAGATATCACTCCCTTGCGGCAAAAGCCGATACCATTCCCGACTGCTTCAAGGTAACTGCTGTTGCCGACGACGGCGAGATAATGGCAGTCCAGCATAAGGATTACCCCATATTCGGCGTGCAGTTCCACCCCGAGTCAATAATGACTCCCGACGGACATATCATGCTGAAAAACTTTATCAAGCTTAGTAAGTAGTGAGTAGTGTAGGGGACGCCGCCCTCGGTGTCCCGTCCGTTAAACATATGAATGGTGGTGAGACTATGAACTACCTTGAGGAATTTTACAGCGTCTTTGACGAGGACGGGCGTTTGCTCTCACGTCACGGTCAGGTGGAGTACCTGACTACCATGAAGTACATTCACGACTTCCTCGGCGGAGCAAAGCAGATCCATATCCTTGAAGTGGGTGCAGGCACGGGGCGCTACAGCATAGCTCTTGCCCGTGAGGGACATAATGTCACCGCTGTGGAGCTTGTTGAAAGTAATCTCAATAAGCTGAGGGCAAAGCTTGACGGCAGTGAAAAGCTTACAGCGATACAGGGCAATGCTCTTGACCTGTCAATGTTTACAGATAACAGCTTCGATATGACTCTGGCGCTTGGTCCGATGTATCATCTTTTCACCCGTGAGGATATGCTGAAGGCATTGTCCGAGGCGGTGAGAGTCACCAAAAAGGGCGGACATATACTCGTTGCCTACTGCATGAACGAAGCCGCTGTTATACAGCACGCCTTTCTTCACGGCAACCTGCAAAAAGTCCTTGATAATCATATGCTCACCGATGACTGGCACTGCAAAAGCGAGCCAAAGGAGCTCTTTCAGCTGGTGAGAACAGAGGATATAGCTTCTTTGAATTCCGAGTTCCCCGTGGAAAGGATAAAGCTCATAGCGGCTGACGGAGCGGCAAATTACATCAGCGAATGTATCGACAGCATGGACGATTTTACATTTGAAAAATTCATGGAGTACCACTTCGCTACCTGTGAAAGACAGGACTTGACAGGTGCTTCAAATCATACGCTGGATATCCTGCGTAAAATATAAACCGAAAGGAAAGATATCATGTCACAGTCAAAAGGAAGATTCGGCGTTCACGGCGGACAGTATATCCCTGAAACGCTTATGAATGCGGTCATCGAGCTTGAACAGGCTTACGACCATTATAAAAACGATCCCGAGTTCAACCGCGAGCTCACAGAGCTCCTCAATAACTATGCAGGCAGACCTTCTCTGCTGTACCGCGCAGATAAGCTCACAAGAGAGCTTGGCGGAGCTAAGATATACCTCAAGCGCGAGGATCTCAACCATACGGGTTCACATAAGATAAACAACGTTCTCGGTCAGGCTCTCCTTGCAAAGAAAATGGGCAAGACTCGTCTTATCGCTGAAACAGGAGCAGGTCAGCACGGCGTTGCTACTGCAACAGCGGCGGCTCTCCTCGATATGGAGTGCGTAGTTTTCATGGGCGAGGAGGACACTAAGCGTCAGGCTCTCAACGTTTATCGTATGAAGCTCCTCGGCGCTGACGTTATCCCCGTAAAGAGCGGTACGGCTACTCTCAAGGACGCTGTTTCCGAGGCTATGCGCGAGTGGACTTCACGTATTTCAGATACACATTACTGTCTCGGTTCTGTTATGGGACCACACCCGTTCCCCACTATAGTCCGTGATTTTCAGGCTGTTATCTCCCGTGAGGCAAGAGCCCAGATACTTGAAGCAGAGGGCAGACTTCCCGACGCAGTTATCGCCTGTGTAGGCGGAGGCTCAAACGCTATCGGAAGCTTCTATCACTTTATCCCCGACGAGGGAGTACGTCTTATAGGCTGTGAAGCAGCAGGCAGAGGTATCGACACCTTTGAGACTGCCGCTACAGTGAATACAGGAAGAATAGGTATCTTCCACGGTATGAAGTCCTACTTCTGTCAGGACGAGTACGGTCAGATAGCTCCTGTTTATTCTATCTCAGCAGGTCTTGACTATCCCGGTGTAGGTCCCGAGCACGCACATCTCCACGATATCGGCAGAGCTGAGTATGTGCCTGTTACAGATGACGAAGCAGTAAACGCTTTCGAGTATCTTTCACGCACCGAGGGCATTATCCCTGCTATCGAGTCGGCTCACGCAATTGCTTACGCTATGAAGCTTGCTCCTACTATGGACAAGGACAAGATAATAATCGTTACAGTTTCGGGACGCGGCGACAAGGACTGCGCTGCAATTGCCCGTTACAGAGGGGAGGATATCTATGAGTAATATAAGATCAGCCTTTGCAAACGGCAAGGCTTTCATACCATTTATAACCTGCGGTGATCCCGATCTTGAGACTACTGCAAAGGTAGTTCGTGCGGCTGCCGAGAACGGCGCAGACCTTATCGAGCTTGGAATACCTTTCTCAGATCCGACTGCGGAAGGTCCTGTTATACAGGGGGCTAATATCCGCGCACTTGCAGGTGGAGTCACCACAGACAAGGTTTTCGAGCTGGTAAAGGAGCTCCGCAGAGACGTCAAGATACCTTTCGTATTTATGACCTATGCAAATGTTGTTTACTCCTACGACGCTGAGAGATTCATGGCTCGCTGCTGCGAGACAGGAGTTGACGGTATCATACTTCCAGACCTTCCCTTTGAGGAAAAGGAGGAGTTCTCCGCAGTTGCAAAGCAGTACGGAGTTGACCTCATATCCCTGATAGCTCCCACATCTGAGAATCGTATCGCAATGATAGCAAAGGAAGCCGAGGGCTTCATCTATATCGTATCAAGCCTTGGAGTTACAGGTGTGAGAAGCGAGATAAACACCAATATCGGCGATATCGTAAAGGTCATCCGTGAGAATACCAATGTGCCCTGCGCAGTAGGCTTCGGTATCTCAAAGCCCGAGCAGGCTAAGGCAATGGCTGAACTGTCAGACGGAGCTATCGTTGGTTCGGCAATCATCAAGATACTTGAAAAGTACGGAAAAGACGCAGCGCCATACGTTGGCGAGTACGTTAAGGAAATGAAAGAAGCCGTTTCTAAAGCATAATGTTTGTAGGGGACTCTGAGGGCAGTGTTCCGCTGTAGGGGCGGATATTATCCGCCCGATAAGGGGACGCCCTCACTTGCAGGGCGTCCCCTCTCGAAAAACAATTCACTGGATTGTTTTTCGATTCACCCCTTTCGGAGCGCCTTCGTAACTGTGGGGCTTTGCCCCACACCCCACCAGAGGCGCTGCCTCTGGACTCAGCCAAAGGAACATAGTCCCTTTGGAATCCCATTCATGGGTTCATCAAGTTATTTGGTAGATTTAAAAATAAAAATGGAGGAGCTTAAAATGATAAAAGAAGCAATCGCTAAGATCGTTGACAAGCAGGATCTTACATATGATGAGGCATATAAGGTAATTTCAGAGATCATGGCAGGAGAGACTACTCCTACTCAGAATGCGGCTTTTCTCTCCGCACTTTCCACTAAGAGCACAAAGGCTGAGACTATCGACGAGATAACAGGCTGCGCTGCTGCTATGCGTGACGCGGCTATCAAGTTCGAGAACGATATGGACTTGCTGGAGATCGTAGGCACAGGCGGCGATAACGCTCACAGCTTCAATATTTCAACTACTTCCGCTTTCGTTATCGCAGCGGCAGGTATCAAGGTATCAAAGCACGGAAACCGCGCAGCTTCTTCGCTTTCGGGAACTGCCGACTGTCTCGAAGCACTTGGCGCTAACATCGACCTTGAGCCTGAAAAGTGCAGACAGCTCCTTGAAAACGTGGGCTTCTGCTTCTTCTTTGCTCAGAAGTATCATACTTCCATGAAATATGTTGGTCCTATCCGCAGGGAGCTGGGCTTCAGAACAGTATTCAATATCCTCGGACCACTTACAAACCCTGCCTGCCCGAATCATCATCTTCTCGGCGTTTACGACAGCGTTCTCCTTGAGCCTGTTGCAGAAGTTCTCATGAAGCTTGGCTCAAAGAACGGTATGGTAGTTTTCGGCAAGGATAAGCTGGACGAGATATCTCTCAGCGCTCCTACCGCTGTATGCGAGTACAAGGACGGCTGGATGAAGAATTACGAGATAACTCCTGAGCAGTTCGGCTTCGAGCGCTGCACAAAGGACGACCTCAAGGGCGGTACTCCCGAGGAGAATGCAGCTATCACACGCGGTATCCTCGACGGCAGCATAAAGGGACACAAGCGCAATGCAGTTCTGCTCAACGCAGGTGCTGCTATCTACATCGGCGGCAAGGCTGAGAATATAGCTGAGGGCGTTAAGAAGGCTGCCGAGCTCATTGACAGCGGCGCTGCTCTTGCAGCTATGGATAAGTTCATCGCTGAGTCTCAGAACTGAGGTGCAGTATGACTATTCTCGATAAGCTTGCAGACCATGCCCGTGAGCGTGTGGCTGAGGCTAAGAAAAAACTCTCCCTTGACGAGGTAAAGCGCCTTGCACTGGCACTGCCGAAGTGCGGTTTTGAGTTTGAAAAAGCGCTGAAAAAGGACGACATCGCTTTTATATGCGAGTGCAAAAAGGCTTCGCCGTCAAAGGGCATAATTGCTGAGGACTTTCCCTACTTACAGATAGCTAAGGACTACGAGGCGGCAGGTGCTGACTGCATATCCGTACTCACCGAGCCGAAATGGTTCCTCGGCAGTGACGAGTATCTCCGTGAGATAGCTTCAAATGTAAGTATTCCCTGCATACGCAAGGACTTCACTGTTGATGAGTACATGATATACGAGGCAAAGCTCCTCGGCGCCAAGGCTGTTCTCCTTATCTGCTCCATTCTTTCACAGCAGCAGATAAGCGAATATATCGGCATTTGTGACCAGCTGGGACTTTCTGCTCTGGTCGAAGCTCACGACGAAGCGGAGCTTCGGGCGGCTGTTGCCGCAGGAGCACGCATTATTGGCGTGAACAACCGTAATTTAAAGGATTTTTCCGTTGATACAGGCAACAGCCGCCGCCTGCGGGAGCAAGCTCCCGCAGATGTGAGCTTCGTATCCGAAAGCGGCGTTCAGTCCGCAGAGGATATAAGGCTTCTCCGTCAGGCAGGTGTGAACGCTGTGCTTATCGGCGAGACTCTCATGCGTGCCGCTGATAAAAAGGCAAAGCTTGCGGAGCTGAAAGGATAATATGGCTAAGATAAAAATGTGCGGACTGCGCCGCGCTGAGGATATCGAGTATGCAAATATGCTTCTGCCCGAGTATATCGGCTATGTATTTGCAAAAAAAAGCAGGCGCTATGCAGCGCCCGAAACGGCTGAGAAGCTCACCAAGCTTCTCAGCACAGAGATAACTCCCGTGGGAGTATTTGTTGACGAACCTATTGAAAATGTCATCGCTCTAGTAGAGAGCGGTACTATCAGAATGGCACAGCTCCACGGAAACGAATCCGAGGACTATGTTGCTGAGCTCAAAAGCCGCGGCATACCTGTGATAAGGGCTTTCAAGGTCAGCTGTGAAGCCGATATCGCCGCCGCAAGAAATACCTGCGCGGATTATGTGCTTCTCGATTCGGGAAGCGGCTCGGGAGAGACCTTCGACTGGTCGCTTATTAAAAATGTGGGCAGGGATTACTTCCTTGCAGGCGGACTTACCGCCGAAAATGTAGGCGAGGCTGTGAAAATGCTGAGTCCCTTTGCGGTGGACGCAAGCTCCTGCCTTGAGACCGACGGCTTCAAGGATTTCACCAAAATGAGAGCCTTTGCGGAGGCTGTCCGCTGAATCAGGACACGCTCTCTATCTTTATACGGAGCTTTTTTATGATTTTCTTTTCAAGACGCGAAATGTAGGACTGCGATATGCCAATGCTGTCGGCTACCTCTTTCTGCGTCTTTTCTTTTCCGTCGATAAGTCCGAAGCGCATTTCCATTATCTCGCGCTCACGGTCACAGAGCTCCGAAACTGCATTGCGCAGTATCTCACGCTCGGCTTCGGTCTCGATACCCTTGTTTACTATGTCATCGTCAGTGCCGAGTATGTCCGACAGGAGCAGCTCGTTGCCGTCGTAGTCGATATTCAGCGGCTCGTCTATGGACAGGTCGTTGCGGTACTGTGAGGACTTACGCAGGAACATGAGTATCTCGTTCTCGATACATCTTGAAGCATATGTAGCCAGCTTGATATTTTTTGTTGGACAGAAGGTGTTCACAGCCTTGATAAGCCCGATAGTTCCGATAGATACAAGGTCCTCTATGCCTATGCCCGTTGACTCGAACTTCTTGGCTATGTACACCACAAGTCGGAGATTATGCTCTATGAGGATATTACGCGCCTCGGGATCACGGGCAGAGAGCCGCGCGAAAACCTCCGTTTCCTCCTCTCTCGTCAGGGGAGGCGGCAGGGTGTCCGAGCCGTTTACGTAGAATATCTCTCCTGTGAAATGCTTTTTCAGGAATGCCTTTACTCTTTCGATGATGTTCATTGTTTTTCTCCTTCTTTGCTATATTTTCAGCAGCTTAGGGTTGAATACCGCCTTTCCGCCGCATTCTCCGAAGCCTATAAGTGCGTCCACTGCCTTGCGCTCTCCGCTGTCACCGCTGCATATCAGCACCTCGTCGGGGCGGAACACAGGGATTAGTCCGCTGCCCGAGACAGCAGTGCAGGGGAGCAGTCGGAATCCTTTGGGCAGCAGTGATATGTCCAGCTCCCTGCCTGTGAGCTCCGAAAAGCTCTCCTCGGAGCAGATTATCACAGGCGAGCCTGTGAAATAGTCCACAAGGATATTCCCCGTGTCCGCAAGTCCGCTGAGGTTCAGTATCTTCTTGCCTGCGCGGACATATACCCGATAGCTGCCCACAGGAGCTTTGTCCGCTATAAGCCGTATCAGCCGCAGTGCGAAGTACAGGGCGGCGGTGGCCATTATAAGGATAAGCAGCGAAAAATCTATGTAGAAGCTCCCGTTGCGGAAGTGCATGAATTTTGGCTTCAGCAGGGAATAGACTCCGTAAACTGTGCCTGCAAGGACGAAATTTGCGGCGAAAAAGGCGGAAGTGTTCAGAAACAGCCGCTTTTTGCCTCTTATGCCGAATGAAATAATGACTATGCTCACTGCCGCCGCAAGCTTTATCAGCAGGGGCAGCATTGCTCCCATATCAGGGAGGAGTATGGTCAGGGAGAATATGCTGCCCCAGACAGCTCCCCATATGCAGCGCCCTGTCCGCAGGGGCGAGTGGGTGAGACCTGCGGTTATACGCAGCAGGAAGTAATTCACATAGATATTCAGCACTATGAGTACGTCGATATATATAGTCTCCACATAACACCTCCCGATAGTATTATAATGCAGACAGGCTGCGAAATATGTCAAAGTGTGTCAGTGCGCTGAAAACAAAAAGGCAGAAGCTTCATCGAAGCTTCTGCCATTACTTTTTAACTTATCTTAAAAACGGAAGTGCTGCTGCACCAAGTATCATGATACCAGCCATTACAAGTATCAGTATCCTCATTGCTGTGGATTTTTTCGGTCCTGTGCTTTTGCTCATTTATATCACCTCTCAGTGTCTTTTCTTCATGCGCTTTTTGCGGTTGGGTATGTAGTCGGAGTAGAGCTCCGATTTTTTCTTGTTTCCGTATGCCGTCTTTTTACGGTCAAATCTCGGCTTGTCGTCGGGACGGCGGTTCCTGCGGACGCCTAAGTCTCCGCCCTTGTAGAGCTTTACCTCTACCTTGTTGCCGTTTATCTTCATGGAGTCCGTACTGTCGATGATGTACTCGCACTCTGTCTCGGGGACTTCTACAGTGGTGTGCTCGTCGAAGATATCTATCTTGCCGAAGTCCCTGCCTGTCATGCCTGTTGCGTCAACAAGGGCTCCGAGGATAAAGTTTGGAGCTATGCGGCGGTTCCTTCCGACGTTTATCACTATCTTGACCGTCTTTGCACCGCTGTTCCTGCCCTTTTTCAGAGGTCTTGCGCTCTCAAAGTCGGGCAGCGCTTCTGTCTCGGCGCGGAGCTGCTTTTCGAGAACTCTTGCGGCGGCTTCGCGGTAGTCTATGCCCTGTGAAGCCAGCCTGTCAAGGATATCGTATGCGTTGTGTCCTGCCTGAGCTTCGGTTATCTCCTTTATCATGGACTCCTTTTTCATGGCGATGATATCGGATTTCTCGGGGATGGGCATTTCCCGTATCTCTGCGTGGGTGTACTTCTCGATAGCGCGGAGGTCAAAAAGCTGACGTCTGCCGCTGATAAGTGTGTAAGCCGTACCTGTTCTGCCTGCGCGTCCTGTTCTGCCGATACGGTGAATGTAGTATTCGTTGTCCTGGGGCAGGTCGTAGTTGAATACAGCGTCAACTCCGCTGACGTCGATACCGCGGGCGGCTACATCAGTAGCAACAAGTATCTCAGCAGCCTTGTTCTTGAAGCTGTTCATTACCTGTGTACGCTGTATCTGCTTCATGTCGCCGTGAAGTCCTGCTGCATGGAAGCCGCTTTTGACGAGCTCCTCAGTGAGCTGGTCTACCATGACCTTGGTGTTGCAGAAAACCATTGCGGAGGCTGGTTTGTATGCCGCAAGGAGGAGCTTTAAAGCGTCGGTCTTGCGTCCCATAGCTACCTCAAAGTAGAACTGCTCTATGAGCTCCACTGTTTTCTGTGCGGACTTTATCTTGATATGTACGGGATCATGCTGATATTTCTCGGTGAGAGCCATTATCTCCTTGGGCATTGTTGCTGAAAAGAGAACGGTCTGTCTGTCCTCGGGAACGTCTGCAAGTATTGACTCGATGTCCTCGCGGAAGCCCATGTTCAGCATTTCGTCAGCCTCGTCGAGAATGACTGTGCGGATATTTTCAAGCTTCAGTGTCCTCCTGCGGATATGGTCCATGACACGTCCGGGAGTTCCTATGATTATACTTGCTCCGCGCTTCAGCTCGTGTATCTGTTTTTCCATGCTTGCGCCGCCGTATACTGCGGAGGTCTTTACGCCCTCCTTGAATTTGGCGAATTTGCGAATTTCCTCGGCTGCCTGCATAGCAAGCTCACGGGTGGGGCAGAGGATAAGCACAACTGCGCACCTGTGGTCGGCTTCGGTTATGCTCTCCACGGCAGGTATGCCGAAAGCGGCTGTCTTTCCAGTACCTGTGTTGGAGCGTCCCACAACGTCGCGTCCCTCAAGAAGCAGGGGGATACTCTGCTGCTGTATCTCTGTCATCTCCGTATATCCCAGCTCGTCAACGGCACGGAGAAGCTCCTGCGATAAATTCAGTTCATTAAAATGCATTTTGTTACCTTTCTTTCTTCACTCATTAATTACAATACTCTTTATAATAGCACAAAAACGTGAAAAGGTCAAGTGTAAAAGGTGAATGATGAGACGAAAAAAAGAGCATTTTGAGCGTAAGCAGTTCTTATGTAATAAAAAATCGCAGTATCGTAAGAGTAAACCGTCTGTAAAAAGAAAGCGAGCCTGCGAGCACCAACGTAGTTGGGCGCACAGGCTCTGCATTAATGTATATGTTACGATTTATAAATTGTTTCATGCGCGAAAAACAAATCGCGCCCCAGTTTTACTGAGACGCGAATATGCCTGCGGGGGCTCCCCGCTGAGCGCAGTGGGTGGGATTCGAACCCACGTCCCTCAAGGGGCATCATGATTTCGAGCAAATTATAAAACTTCCCATTTGGTCACTTATCGTCTTAAAAAAATGCCGTTTTTCCCTGATTTTGAGCACTTTTCTGCGAGAATTCGGAAATTTGCGAGAAAACTGCGAGAAAACTGCGAGAAATTCAGCCGACTAAAGTGAAAAAATGAAAGGAAAAAGTGACCATGAACAAGGAAGAAAAACGTAAGGAATTAGAGCGGATGCTCAGAAGATGTCCCGAGATATTATCACCGATAAAAGCAGCCAGGTGGTCTCCGCTTGGAAAGAACAGAGTCTACGAGCTAATACACAGCGGCGAGCTTCGCTCCTTTGTGTATCAGGGCGGATACATACTGAGCAAGGACGACCTCATCGACTACCTGCTCGAGCACTGCGATGACGAGCCTGCACGTTCGATAAAGCGAGGCGGCAAGAATGAGTGATTACAGCTACCTGTACGATGAGTTCCCCGAAGTGATATCAGGAGAACAGCTGCGAAAGATACTCCATATCAGCAAGCGGAAGTGTGCGTGGCTCCTTCAAAGCGGTGCTATTCCCTGCATTGACAGCTGCCAGAAAACTCGCCGATACGCTGTGAATCTCGATGACGTTATCGAATATATAATACGGACTGAGAACACAGCAGAAAGGGTTCAGCCGCAGCGACCACCAGAGTGCTTCCGAGAACAGCTGAACGATGTGTGGTTCGATGTGCCTGATGTGCTGACTATCACAGAGGTGTCAGCCATAACAGGCTACACTCCAAATGCTGTGGACCGCTGGATAGTGAAAGGCAGTCTCCGCTCGGTAATAGTGCAGACAGGACTAATAACCTGCCGCGAATGGCTCATCGACTTCTACTGCGGTGACGGATACAACATCGTGAATAAGGTCGATAAGCACCAGGAACTGCTTAGGAAACTCATATAATTCAAACGCTCAGGAAGTCCCTGAGCGTTTCTTTTTGTCAGTCTGCAAGTGTTGTGATCTTAGTCGGTAACTTGGTCGCTAACTTGGTCGGTCGAGCGACTAACATTCTTCATATCTTTCAATTTCCATTGTCAAATTCAAACCTTGTCAAATATACCGTTTTGAAGGATGTTCTCCAATGCTGAAACCGCCGTATTATATGAAACAGCTTCAAACAGCAAAGGGACTGTTATTGTATCGTAATCCTCTTTATAGGTTTTCTTATCAATGACCTCTCGGAGGATCTCGGTCACATTTTTACCGTTCTGAACTGAAAGGCACATCTTATGTGGTCTGCGCTCTTCAGCGACAGATAATGCAAGCTCTTTCAGCGTATCATCTACCGTTACAATCTCAGACAGCTTGTAAATATCGTAGATGTGCCTTGAATGCTCAGTAGTGGTATTCAGCAGATAGTAATCCGCCAGAGCATACATTTTGTCGATCATTGTACGTTCAGCGGTCTGAACATTAAGCGTAAAAGGCTCTAAATCATATTGCTTAATAAAATCACCATAACCGTTTTCGTGAAGATATTGATAGATCAGGCTGTCTGCTGACATTACCTTCGTTGGATAAGCTCTTTGATATATAGCAGTTTCGACGATAAGCTGTTCCTTCAGGTAAGCAGCTGATAGTGACGTGGGATAGTCGATAATATAACGGTTATAGTCACGTCGGCTTTTGACTGCATCAGGGTTGGTAAGCTCAAACTCTAAATCATTGATTATTTGGATTATATTTGCTTTGAGCTGCCTTCTTTTTCGTTCAGGCGGTTTTATTTCGGACTGTAAATTAAGGTCAATATCCTCGGAAAAACGCTTTATAATATGATAGCACTTTGACAATGACGTGCCGCCTTTGAAAACAATATCCGGCATAACAGCGGCGATTCTTTTCAGAAAAAGCGTTACAAAATAGTCCTTCTCAACTATCTCTGCCTTGACTTCGAGATATTCAGAGGTTCGCAGGACAAGCTGCTCAAAGGTATCCTTTTTGTTATGCAACATAATAGATCACTCCGCTTTCTATGAGATTTCGCAAAGCCTTGTCAGGAAAAAACGGCGCATATTTTGTAACAAGTTCCTGAGAAATATTACATTTTCTGATCCAGTTTTTGATGACAGCTTTTCTTTCATCGTCAAAATAGCCCGATGAGGTGCTGTTCATCATTTCAAGGAACTGCAAAACGAATATATTGTCATTATCTATTGTAACTCTTGCCTTTCGCAAAATAACTTCCTGATTTCCAATTTTAACTCTGCGGAGCTTTGAATTTTCGTTGTTTGTTTGGATTTCTGGAATATTCGGCATCTGCGTAGAAAGACCTGCCTGTTGCAATGCAGTAATTCCGGTGTAAAACCCGATTCGCTTTCCTTTTTCGGATAAATACTTTCGCTCAATGATCCTGTTTGGATTCAGAATACTGTTTCCAAACGGTGTTTTGATAGGGATATAGTAGATACCTCTTTCGTAGCGAATGATCTGGCCGCTGTCACAGAGCTTGGCAAGCTCTTTTTTGAGCCAGATATCAGAGTAATCCTTATAACGAATATCCGAAAGGAATATCGGTTCATTCTTACCAAACGTTTCAAGAAGATAATCATACAGCATATTCAGCACCTCCCATGTTGTACTGAATTCATTATACCATATTCGACTCTACAAGTCAATAGGAATATATTTTTGAAATTTAATCTAAGTGTTTCTTAGTATTGGCGGAAAAGCTCAAAGTTTGGAACGCAAATCGATCATAGTGATGGTATATGTGCCGAGAGCAAAAATCAAGGTTATCACTCGAAAGGCAGAAGAAAACAAGTTTATCCGTGATGCTATCGACCGTGAGAATATGAAGCTCACAAGCAAGGCACTGAATATTCTGACCAAGTACGGCGTGACCGCAGATGAGGCGAAAAGTGCCGCAGTTTCCGCATTCAGTGAAAGGGTAAAATTTGTACAGGAGCTTAACAGCCTTGCTAAAGAAATCAGGGAGTGTGAGGAGAAAGTAGAGCTGATCAAAAAACTTCGTGAGGTCAGACCATACCATGAGGAATTCAAGGCACTTGAAGGTCGGAAAAAGGAAAAATATAAAAAAGATCACAGCGGTTCCCTTCAGGAATACTATGATCTTACACAAGAAATATTGAAATGGTATACGAACGGGCATACCCCGACCGCTGAGAATCTCGAAAAGAAAATCGAAGTCCTTACCGCCCAGCGTTCACAGAAAAATGCTGAATACAGGGCTGCCGATCAGAAAGCGAGAGAGTTATCCGAAGCATCAAGAGAGATAGAAGAATTCCTGCGTCAGGAGCAGCGCCGTGATCAGCAGAAGAAGGAGATAACCGGCGACGAGATAAACGAGTACTACGCTTACCTCAGAGCCAAAGGTCTGAAAGGCACAAGCTGTCAGCGGCACCATTCGCTCCTGCACCTTGCATTCAAATCTGCAATGAAGCGTCGTATCATTCCGACAAATCCCGTAGATCAGGCTGACCGCCCAAAGTCGGTGCAGTTCATCGGGAACTACTATAACGCTGAGGAAATAAAGCAGCTCATCGACTGCTCAAAGAACGATCCGCTGCACATAGTAATCGTTATAGCTGCATATTACGGACTTCGCCGAAGCGAGGTAATCGGACTTAAATGGTCGGCGGTGGATTTTGTAGGCAAGACCATAAGCATCAAGCACAAGGTCCTTCAGGACGAGGACGGAGTTGCAGACTACGATGTTATGAAAACAAAGTCGTCGTACAGAACGCTTCCGCTGATACCCGTAGTCGAGCAGGCACTCATCGCCGAGCGTGAGCATCAGGCAGAGATGAAGAAGGCATTCGGCAGAGGCTACTGCAAGAAGTACGAGGACTATATCTGCGTAGACGCTTTGGGAGAGCTGATACGTCCCAACTATGTGTCAGATCACTTCCCCATAGTGCTCCGCAAGAACGGTCTGCGGAAGATACGATTCCATGACCTGCGGCACAGTTGTGCCAGCTTGCTCCTTGCAAACGGAGTGCAGATGAAGCTGATACAGGAGTGGCTTGGTCACAGCGACATAGGTACGACCAGCAACGTGTACAGCCATGTGGACAGCGAAAGCAAGAAGCTGAGTGCCGAGGCGATAGCTAAAGCGTTGGCAATATGAGAATAAGGTCAATCATAAACCTCTACGCAGTAATTAACGATATAATCTTCTCCTAATTCTTCTACCAATTTTTGATAGGCAATTTTAGAACGGACTTTAAAAGAATCTTTATGCTCATTATTCCAAGGAGAAGGGTTTTGAGGAGTGTCCCAATCTAAAGCGGTCTGATACTCCTCACCTAACTCTAATAAAAGTGATTTTAAAGAATCAGAGAGTCCGAGATTATCAAATGATATAGGTCCGGCACCAAATTTATCAAATGATTTCTGATTTTTACACCATATACTGGCACAATCTGCTCCCCATTCAAAAAAGAAATTCAATTCGTATTTCATTACGTTCACCTCAGATAGCATATGAGCCCCTGAACTGCTTTGTTCAGGGGCTCATACATAAAACTTGGCGCAGTGGGTGGGATTCGAACCCACGTCCCTCAAGGGGCATCATGATTTCGAGTCATGTCCGTTATGACCACTTCGATACCACTGCGTATTTAATTTAACTATAAAACTGCGAGAAAACTGCGAGAAAGCCAATTGCAAACGCAACTGCGAACACCGCCGAAACCACGCAGAAAAGGGATAAATCAAAGTGCGGCACGCTCAGAAACGACTATGTTTCGAGTCATGTCCGTTATGACCACTTCGATACCACTGCATAAAATCACTATAATATTATATCACACTGACTGAGCAAAATCAAGGGAATTGTAAAAAAATAATATTATAACAAAAAGAGCAGAGGAACTTCCCTGCTCTTTGCATTATTTCGTAAGAAGGAACATTCTTCCGCTGAACGGCGGAATATCCATGCTCAGCCTGCCATTTTCGCAGAAAAACTTAGTATTGCCGTGGGGCGTAGTGCCGCTGTAGAGCTGGTCGTCGGAATCTATCAGAAGCTCCGCCTTGTACTCCTCGCCGATACGGACCGAATAACCAGCCTGAAACCAGTCGGAAAAGTTAAAAACTGCCAGTACATCGCCGTCAGCGGACTTCCTGCGTATAGCATAAACGCACCGCTCAATGGCATTGCAGTCCGACCACTCGAAATTTGTAACGTCATAGTCATAATGGAGCGCACTGTGCTCCAGATATATCGCATTCAGCTTCTTTATGTACTCACGGAAGGAATCGTGGAGCGGATATTTCAGCATATCCCAGTCCTGCTGCCGCTTTTCGTCCCACTCGCGGAGCTGCGCAAACTCGCTGCCCATGAAGTTCAGCTTCTTGCCCGGGTGAGCTATCATGTACATGTAAAGAGCCCTTGCCTGTGGAAACTTCTCCTGATACTGACCGTTCATTTTCTGCGCCACAGTAGCCTTACCGTGAACAACCTCGTCGTGAGACAGTGGCATGATGAACCGCTCGTTGTAGAAATACAGCATTGAAAAAGTCAGCTTGTGGTAATCTCTTGAACGGTACATAGGAGCGCTCTGAAAGTACTCCAGCGTATCGTGCATCCAGCCAAGGTCCCACTTGTAATCGAAGCCCAGACCGCCTGCAAACACGGGAGCCGTCACTCTCGGATATGACGAGGAGTCCTCGGCAGCTATGATAGCCGTATCGTGCCTTGCTTTAAGACCGCTGTTCATGGATTTGAGGAACTGGATAGCATTCTTGTTCTCGCCGCGGCGCTCATCACCGTTCCAGTATATCATATTGCGTACTGCGTCCATGCGCAGACCGTCGAAGTGATAAACGCTGAGCCAGTAATTCGCCGCAGACTGGATAAAAGAACGCACTTCGCCCTTGGAGTGGTTGAAATTGCGGCTTCCCCATTCGTTATAGCCGATATCGTCGCTGGGGTATTCATAGAGCTTAGTTCCGTCGTATTCAGTGAGCCCGTAGTGATCAACGGCGAAGTGAACAGGCACGAAATCCACGATAACGCCGATGCCTTTTTCATGGCATTTATCCACCAGCTCCATAAGCTCCTTGGGAGTACCGTATCGTGCGGTAGGAGCGAAAAATCCCGTACTCTGATAGCCCCAAGATTCGTCGCAGGGGTGTTCGCTGAGGGGCATGAGCTCGATATAGTTATATCCCATTTCGCAGACATAGTCGATAAGTTCTTCTGCTATTTCGTTGTAGCCGAACCAGCCCTCCTCGTCCTCGTCGGAGCGCCTTTTCCACGAACCGAGGTGGACTTCATAGATATTCAGCGCTCTGTCAAGGCATACCGAGCGCTTGGTCAGCCATTCCTTATCGCTGAACTCAAAGCCTGTGATATCCCGTATCACCGAGCAAGTTCCGGGACGAAGCTCCATACCGAAGCCGTAGGGATCGCAGTGGTCGATGAAATTGCCTTTTTTGTCGTAGATACGGTACTTGTACCGCATACCCTCTTCCGCCTCGGGAACGCAGAGCTCATAGAACCGCTCGTCCTCGACAGGCTTCATGGGGATATCCTCCCACTCGCTGAAATCGCCTATTACCGACACCTTTGACGCATTGGGCGCATAGGTGCGGAACACCGTTCCCTCGTTGCTTACGTGAGCGCCGAGATACTCATAGGCTTCAAACTCATTACCCTCATAAAATTTTCTTATGTCCATACTATCAACTCCAAAAGTCAGATACCCCTTTTTGTTGATTATATCACGATATACGGGCAAAGTCAATGCTGTAGAATTGACCAAAAAGCAGTTGCCGAAGCTATACAAAATAACTATTAACTTTACCGCTTTGCGCCTGCAAATCGTTGAAATGCCGTGTTGACACTTTCTCGGCTTAGTGGTATAATTTAAGAGGAATTTTACACGTTTCAGGGAGATGAAAAGCATGAAAAACACCTTTGGTTCAAGCGTTTCAATAACAGTTTTCGGCGAGAGCCACGGCACAGCTATCGGAGCTGTACTTGACGGCTTAGCTTCAGGCATAGAGGTCGACGAGGAGTTCATCGCACAGCAGATGAAGCTCCGCCAGTCTGTGGGAGCTCTTTCCACACCACGCCGCGAGGGCGACAAGGTAAGGATAGTCAGCGGAGTCTTCAACGGCAGGACAACAGGTACGCCCATAACATTTATTATAGAGAACGAGGACACACGAAGCAAGGATTACGGTGAGCTCGCCTACAAGGCTCGTCCCGGACACGCTGATTACTCAGCGCAGATGAAGTACCACGGCTTTCAGGATTTCCGCGGCGGCGGGCACTTCTCGGGCAGGATAACCGCAGGCGTTGTTGCAGCAGGAGCTGTAGCAATAAGCGCTCTCCGCAAAAAGGGCATAAAGATAGCGACTCATATCCTGTCCTGCGGCGGAGTTTTTGACCGCTCATTCGAGGATATAAACGCAGATATCGACAGGCTCAATACTATGGAGTTCGCAGTGCTTGACGACGAAAAGGCACAGGCTATGCAGGCTGCCATAACAGCCGCAAAGGAAGAGGGCGACAGCGTTGGCGGACGCCTTGAAACTATCGTTACGGGAGTTCCGGCAGGCGTTGGCGAGCCGTGGTTCGACACTATCGAGAGCGTTCTCTCTCATGCACTTTTCGGTATCCCTGCGGTCAAGGGAGTCGAATTCGGCGCAGGCTTTGCAGCTGCTGATATGCGCGGAAGCCAGTGCAACGACAGCTTCAGAACAGAAGGTGGAGCTCTCACTGCTCCTACCAACAATAACGGCGGCATCCTCGGCGGCATAACCACAGGTCTGCCCATACTTTTCAGAACTGCCATAAAGCCTACTCCGTCAATTTACAAGGAGCAGCAGACCATAGATATGCGCACTATGGACAACACCACATTGCAGATAAAGGGACGTCACGATCCTGCTATCGTTCACCGCGCAAGAGTAGTTGCGGACAGCATAACCGCACTTGTGCTCTGCGACCAGCTTTCACAGCGCTTCGGCACAGACTGGCTTGCAGCTAATTCATAATGCGTAATGAATAATTAATGTGTCGGCATCTGCCGACACATTTTAATATCAGAAGAATAACATGAAATACACTTCGCAGCAAAGGAGCAGCTTTATGATAACATTTGAGGATTTTGCAAACACAGCAGGCGGAACTCTCCGAATCGACTGGGAGCTTGCAGAAACAGCTCTCGGATTTACACTGCATGAGGGACTGAAAAGCTTCTATTCAAGAGTACTTTGCGGTCAGCAGCAAAATATCGAGGGCAGATACTTCCTCGAAGAATCGCATTTTGCTCCTCCGCCAAACGCTGAGTATTCCACATGGACGGAGCTCCTTGCAGGTGAGCTTTATTTCTATCTGTACCCTCTGCAAACATTGGATAACTGCGAAAACGCCATTCTTTCAGTCTTTACGGAATGGACAGGGGGCTATGATATGGGGCGCCGCGCTCGTATAGGCTCAATAGACGCAAGTGTGGGAGAGATACTGCTGTTATTCAATAATGATACAGGCGAGATCGAATGGAACGATCCGGGGTACGGTCACTTCGAGGTGTACGAGGAAAATCCCTACGGTATCTTTGCAGAGGATATTGAGCTTTTCTTAGCCAAGCTGTCCCAACGCAGACAAAATGCATAAGGAGAATAATATGAAACTCGGACTTCGCCGCGTCGCAGTAGCAGTTGAGCCCCATGACCGGCAATGGGAAGTTGCTGCACAGCAGACTATAGCGCAGCTTCGTGAAATACTCGGGGACACCGCTGTGGATATACAGCATATCGGCAGCACATCTGTCAGAAATATCTGCGCAAAGCCAATAATCGACATAGCTGTGGGAGTTCGCTATTTCAGTGATATTCTTGAGAAGAATGAAATACTTGAAAAAATGGCTTCATCTTCCGCGGACAGGACGTCCCACAACAGTATCTCTTTGTCTGCGGAGATGAGGATTCCAGAACTCACCATATCCACACGGTCATCTATGACTCCGAAGCGTGGAACAACTACATAAATATGCGCGATTACCTTAACTGCCACAACGAGGAGGCGCAGGCGTACTCAAAGCTGAAAGAAAAACTTGCAAGGCAGTATCCCGACGACAGGAACAGATACACGGAACTGAAAAGCGGACTTATAGCTGAAATACTGAAAAAAGCCCACGATTGGCGCTGCAAATCATAATATACATCTGCAATGAACGCTGTACTGCATTTGATAAGAATGCTGATATTAAGAAAGCTCCGCTTCGGCGGAGCTTTTACTGTTATGTTGATAATTATCGCACCAAATACTCACTTATCACTGGAATCATCCTTTGCTTTTCGGTATTCCGAGGCTGTTCTGCCTTTTTTCTTGCGGAAAAGCTTCATAAAATGTGATGCGTCGGGATAACCGCATTTTTCAGCTATCTCGCTTACGCTGAGAGAAGTGCTTGCCAGCAGTCTTTCCGCAAGGGCAAGCCTTGCTGAGATAACATCGGCGTTGAAGCTGATATCCAGAAATTGTCGGTACAAATGCTGAAAGTAGGAGGTGCTTATGCCTATTTTTGCTGAGGCTGTCTCGGCTGTCCATTCAAGCTGAGGCTCCTCATAGACGTTGTAGCGGAGCTCCCGTATTTTTGCAAGGTAGGCGCTGCTTCTGTCGCCTGCGGAGTTTCGTGTAGCTTCAAGCCTTTCCTCAAGCTGGGCTATCATATCCGTGGGAGCTGTACTGCTGTCGGTAACTGCGGATAAGCGCCGAAGCTTAGCAAGGATACTCACATTCTGCTGTGCTTCTGTCATTTTGAGGTTGGATTTCAGAGCGTTTACGAAGAGCTGTTCGGGAAAGTCCGAATCGTCGCATTTGCCTATTATTATGAACTCCTCGCTGCCTGTTCTTGCGGCAAGTTCGCCCCTTGCGCAGGATAGGTTGACTGCCTGTGCAAAGGAGACTATTATCTGTCTCACGTACTCGCTGCCGTACTGTCCGCGGAGCTGTTCCGCTCTCTCGATACAGTAGATAACGCCGTAGTATCGCTGTTCGGGGCTGAGAGTATCGGTTCGGGAGATAAGTCCCTTGCGGCTGAAAAGTCCCGTGAGGATATCACGCTCGGAGAGCCGCTGTATTTTCTCGTTTAGGGACTTCTCGTAATCAAGCATACGTATTCGCTCTATGGAGTTGGCGGCGACCTGACAGAATTCCCCGTAGTATTGCTCGAAAACGACTGTTTCCCTGTAGCGGCGGACGCAGTAGCCGAAGTTCCTGTCGAGGTAGTGCAGGGGAGTGCATATGTATGCGGCAGGCTCGTCGGAGAGCTCCTGCTGAGGAATCAGCGTATCGAGGGAGAATTTCCTCGGAGTGATATCGCTTTTTCCGTTGGAATATGCTATGCGGCAAAGCATTTTCTTTGTGTAGCCGCTGTTTGTGCTTTCCTCGTCATTGCATAGACAGAGGAAAAAGTCGCTGCGGAAGTCCATGAGGTAGGCGTTCTGCGCAAGGACAATGGCACATTCTTCCATGTTTTTGACGTTGTTCATCATAGAGGAGTAGTTGCTGTGCATGAAGATACCCATGCTCATGTCTCTTGCGAACATCTTCTCGCTGATAGCGGCGTCTCCCGAGGTATTTGCCTTGCAGCCGCAGCTTGCTCCCGTCTTAACGGCAGGGCGGACTTCTATGCGCTGTGTGGGAGCTTCTCCGCTTATGAGCTCATGCAGGCGGCATATGGCTTCGATACCGTTTTCCCTGAACGCATTGCCGAATGTGGTGAGGGAGGGCTGATAGCTGCTGACATCGGGGTTTCCGTCGTAGCCGCCTACGGCTATGTCATCGGGGACGTTTATGCCGTTTTCGGCAAGGGACAGGCAGAGCTGCAATGCCATGAAGTCGTTGCCGCAGACTATGGCTTCGGGACGTTCTATCTCGCCCTTTGCGATTCGTGCTGCGAAGTCCTTTGCATAGTTCACCCAGAAGTCGCCGTAGAAGATGTAGTCCTGACGGAATGGTATGCCGTTTTCTGTGAGGGCGTCGCGGTAGCCCTCGATACGCTGGTCTGAGTGTATTATCTTTTCGGGACCGCTGAGACAGTATATCTTTTTAAAGCCGTGAACCTTTATGAAGTGCTCGGTGAGCTGTCGGAAGTTCTCTCTGTTGTTTTGCAGGCAGCTCTCAAAGCGGTCACTTACATAGTCGAGAGCAATGACGGGTATGCCCTTTTCGCAGAGCATATCCTCCAGCTTTTTGGACAGGGAGCGGCTGTAGAACGAGCCTAAGTCGATAACGGCTCCGTCTAAGCTGAGCTGCTTTATGAGAGTGTAGATATTCTCGTCGCCTTTCAGGTGTTCGGTCTCGTTGTCGAAGTTTACGAAATGGGTAAGCACAACAAGGTCATAGCCGAGGGCGGCGGACTGCCGCGACAAGGCTTCGATAAGGCTGGTCTGGTAGAGCTTTTCCACATTTACGGTTATGAAAGCTATGCGTTTTCTCACGGGCATCACCTCTTTACCTGATTATAACATAAAGCAGGGGAGAAATCAACTGCAAAAAGCTGAAAAGTACATAAATTGAGTTGGAATTTTCATTGAATTTTACATCTTGTTGCTCTATAATAAAATCAACATGATATGAACGCGGTTAAACGCAAAGTTGAGAATTGAGAGTTGAGAGTTGAAAGTTGCGGTGTCGCCTTTGCGGCGACGTTATTTAAATGATATGAGCGCAGCGAACACATAAACTCTAAACTCTTCACTTTCAACTCTAAACTATAAAAGAAGGGAAGTTTTATCATGAATAGTTTCTTCAAAAAGAGCTGGTCTGTGGCACTTGCAGCTGTTACTCTCGCTTCATCTGCTATGGGAAGCCCCATTTTCACCACCTCCGCTGTAAGCGTTAGTATCCAGCAGTATGCAGGTGAAACCAGCAGCGACAATTACAGCGCTTCTGCCGCAGCAGCAAGCTCCGACATAAACGTTACCGATATCGGCGATTTTTCAGTACCGCTCCTTACAAGCAATAAGGTGGCTGCTGCCGATTACAATATTCCCAACCTCAATATCCCTGCAAAGTCAGTTCCCGAGACTGAGGGCATAAAGTTCGTAAAGGATATGCGCCTCGGCTGGAATCTCGGCAACACTATGGACGCTATCGACGATACAGGCTGGGTAGGCAGCGAAATGGGTATCGAGACCTGCTGGAACGGCGGCTACAAGACCTCCAAGAAGATGATAGACACCGTTAAGGCAGCAGGCTTCAGAACTGTTCGTATCCCTGTTTCATGGCACAACCACGTTGACAGCAACTATCAGATATCGAAGCAGTGGATGGACAGAGTTCAGGAGATAGTTGACTACGCTGTTGACAACGATATGTACGTTATCCTTAACGTTCACCACGATAACGACGCTAAGTATATGTACCCCGATACTGCTCATTATAACCAGTCCAAGAAGTACATGACTACTGTATGGTCACAGATAGCAGAGCGCTTCAAGGACTACGACAACAAGCTCATTTTCGAGACCATGAACGAGCCACGTCTTATCGGTCATCAGAATGAGTGGTGGATAAATCCCTCCAACGCTGACTGTATCGACGCTATAAAGACTATCAACAAGCTCAATCAGGACGTTCTCGACACTATCCGTTCATCAGGCGGAAATAACGGCACAAGATACGTTTCAGTCCCCGGCTATGACTGCTCCGTTGACGGCGCTACAAATGAGAACTTCCAGATACCTACAGACAAGGTACAGAACAGACTTATCGTAGCTGTTCATGCATATCTGCCTTACGGCTTCGCTCTCGCTGAGGAAAGCGACTCACAGAGCGTAAACAAGTTCAACATCAACACAGACACAGGCGAGATAAATCAGGCTTTCGACAAGGTATACCAGAAGTACACTTCAAAGGGTATCCCTGTTTACGTCGGTGAGTACGGCGCAAGAGAAAAGGGCAACAACGTTCAGGACAGAGTTGACTGCGCTGCTTACTTCACAGCTTATGCTTCATCAGTTGGCGTTACCTGCTGCTGGTGGGACGATATCAGCTTCATGCTCCTCGACAGATCAAACTGCACATGGAAGCGTCCCGAGATAGTTGCTGCTATCAACAAGTACGCAAGAGGAAACGCTGAGTCAACTATCGTTACATCAGTTACTAACCTCAATGAGATAGTTACTACAACTACTTCTGCTAATGTTTCCGAGAGCGACAAGATATACGGAACAGAGGCAGGCAACGGCATGGTATCATTTGGTACGAGCATTGGCGAAACTGCTTTCGTTGACGTTCAGTTCGCAGGCAATACAAACTTCATGAACGGCTGTCTGGGCTTCTCACCGCAGCTCAACGGCAAGAGCTACTGGGTATCATACGTATGGGAGGCTAAGAAGTCAGGCATCATCACTCTCGATATGAACAATCCAAAGCAGGTAATGGACGTTTCAACTGAGCCTTCCGAGGCTGTTACAGACGCTGATATAAAGAAGCAGCTCATCGAGAACATCAAGAAAGAAAAGTCCGCGCTCTTACAAGCTTGGTACGCTTCCGACAAGTCAGGCAAGGAGATATCTCCTGCTGACACAGGCGCTACAAGCATAAAGGCATTCATCATTTCTTCAAACGGCACTCAGCAGACAACAACAACTACAACAACTGCTACAACTACAACCACATCCGAGACAACAACATCAACTACAACTTCCACTTCAACTTCAACATCTACATCAACTACGACAACTGTAACTTCGACTGAGACTACAACAACTACTACTGTCAAGCCTGACGATAAGGCTGACAAGTACGGCGACGCAAACTGCGACGGCGAAATTGATATGTCAGACGTTGTTCTCATCATGCAGTACCTTGCAAATCCGAACAAGTACGGTCTCAACGGTTCTGACGAGAAGCACATCACAGAAAAGGGACTTCTCAACGGCGACGTTGACAAGTCAAGCGAGGGTATCACAGCAAATGATGCTCTCCGCATACAGGAGTACCTCCTCAAGAAGGTAGCTTCTCTTGATATCGCATAATGTTTTTTCATAATATGCTCCAATAGGAAAACTCCGCTGTATTAACGGTATACAGCGGAGTTTTTCATGTCTGTTTATATTAAAGAGTATAGTTGCATATTGTATGCTGTTAAGGGACGCCCTCACTTGCAGGGCGTCCCTCTTAAAAAAACAGTCCACTGGACTGTTTTTTTAATTCACCCTTGCGGAGCGCCTTCGATGCTTGGGCTTTGCCCAAACCCACCAGAGGCGCTGCCTCTGACCTTACCGGTACGTCCCCTCTGTCCTACGGACATCTCCCCATCTTATGGGGAGTCACTCCGCCAAAGGAACACAGTCCCTTTGGAATCCCACTCATATGCTTTTGAAAATTATTACGTTTATCGGTTGTTTACTGTTTCGGGATACATATCATGCTGTGAAAGGCGCTCCCATGCCATTTTCTCCCATTTTGTATCCGGCTTGCCGTAGTTGCAGTATGGATCAATGGACAGTCCGCCGCGGGGCAGGAACTTTCCCCATACCTCGATGTACTTTGGCTCCATGAGCTTTATGAGGTCTTTCATGATGATGTTCACGCAGTCCTCGTGGAAGTCTCCGTGGTTGCGGAAACTGAACAAGTACAGTTTCAGGGACTTGCTCTCCACCATTTTTTCAGCAGGCACGTAGGAGATGTATATTGTTGCAAAGTCGGGCTGACCTGTGATAGGGCAGAGACTTGTGAACTCGGGACAATTGAACTTCACGAAGTAGTCGTTGTCGGGGTGCTTGTTGGGGAATGTCTCCAGCACCGAGGGATCGTAATCGTAGGAATATTTTGTGTGCTGATTGCCGAGAATGGTGATATCGCCCTTTTCGTTGTCGGTTCTTCCGCTCATGTTTATTCTCCTTTCATGGCAGGATCGTCCATGCCGTTAGCTCTGAATGCGGCTATCCTGTCGCGGCAGGTTCCGCATGATCCGCAGGGCTTGTCGCCGCCCTCGTAGCAGCTCCATGTGAGCTCATAGGGAACGCTCAGTTTAAGTCCCTCGGCTATTACCTGAGCCTTGTTCATGCCGATAAATGGAGCAACAACGCGGAGCTCCTCACCGCTGCCGAGATATATAGCGCGGTTGATAGCGTCATTGAAGTCGCTGCTGCAATCGGGGTAAGCGTTACCTGCGGCGTCATCGCTGTGAGCGCCGTAGTATATCTCCGTACAGCCGTTTGAAAGGGCTATGCTTGCCGCAGAAGCAAGGAAAAGTCCGTTTCTGAACGGAACATATGTGGAGACGGGCTTGCCGTCAGTCTTTTTGAGCTGTTCCGCATAGGACTCCTTGGGGATATCCTCTGTTGAGCCGCTGAGCAGTGAGCAGTCGCTGTCCGCAAAGATAAGGGCAAGGTCGAGCTCCTTGTGCTTAACGCCGTATCCGGCGGCTATTTTGCGTGCCGCTTCAAGCTCACGGCTGTGCTTCTGTCCGTAGTAGAGGGAGAGGGCGAGAACTTCGTCTGCTCCGTATTTATTGACGGCGATACCGAGACAGGTGGTGCTGTCCACGCCGCCGCTGAAAAGAACCAGTGCTTTCATGTGTTTCTCCTTAGTCGAATTTGATGAGGTCTTTGAGCTCGGCATTTTTGCGGAACTCACCGAGATATGTGCCTGTGACAGTCTTTGCGTTGGCGTTTTTTATGCCGCGGGCTGTCATGCAGCTGTGGCTGCCACGTATCATTACTCCAACATCGGGAGTGCCTGCGGCTTCGGAGATTATCTCCGCGATGTCCCTGCCGAGGCGCTCCTGCAATTGCAGGCGCTTCGCAGCCATATCGCAGATACGGGCTATCTTGCTGAGCCCGAGGACCTTTCCCCGTGGGATATAGGCAACGTTCACGCTCATATCGTACATGAGTGCAAGGTGGTGCTCGCAGTAGCTGAATACGGTGATATCCTTCATGACCACGGCGCTGTCCATATCGGAGCTGGTGTCGGCTTCAAAGGTCTTGCCGAACATTTCGGCTATCTGATGATTGGTATAGGCAGTTCCCTCAAGGACTTCCTCAAGCATACGTGCGACACGTGCAGGAGTCTCTTTCAGTCCCTCACGCTCGGGATCCTCGCCGATAGCCTTTATAAGTCCCAGAATGTGGTATTCTATCGCTTCTCTGTCCATTAAACGCCCCTCCTTGTGGGTTCCCAGATGAATTTGTGGAGCTGTAACTGCAAGCGGACGCCGTTCATCTTGTGCTCCTCCATGAAGTCAACAATGTCCGCAGGCTCTATCTCGCCGAAAACTGGACTGATGAACACATGGCAGCGCTCGGTGAGCTTGTAAGTGTCTATGAGCTCCGCAGCCTTTTCAAGGTCTGCGATACTGCCCGAAACGAACTTGACTGTGTCGTGGCAGTCCAGAAGTCGGAAATTGTCAATGCACATGAACTCCTCCATGCCGCTGGACGGCAGCTTGTAGTCCATGGTGAATATGGGGCGGTATTCCGCAGCAGCAAGCCTTTCAAGGGAGATACTGCCGTTGGTCTCTATCTCCACGCGGCAGCCGTTCTTTATGAGAAGCTCCGCCAGTGCGCCGCATTCCTTTTGAAGCAGGGGTTCGCCCCCTGTGAGAGTTACGTTGTGTACCTCGCTTTCGGCAACCCATGCAGTAAGCTCCTCGATAGACTCATACTCTGCAGGAGCGTTTTCGGTGTTAGCCCAGCAGGTGTCGCAGTATGAGCAGCTGAGATTGCAGCCGCGGAAACGAATGAACGCCGCAAGCTCGCCTGCGTGGGCGCCTTCGCCGTTTATGCTTATGAATTTTTCAACAACAGGCAGCATTACTTTTCCTCCTCGTATATCGCGCAGTTTTCAGGTGTTTCGTATACGGTCACGCTCTTCACGGGAAGTCCCTTTTGTGTGAGGACTTCGTAGAAATCACGGGCAAAATTTTCGGCTGTGGGACGGTAGCTTACCTCGATAAGTCGGAAATCCTCGTCCCTGAGAGCGGCAAGAGTAGCGGCTTTCAGCGAGCCTGTCTCATAGATGAGAGCGTGGTCGAAGCTGTCCGCAAGAGTGCGTACCTCGCGCTTCAAATCGCCGAAATCTATTACCATGCCGCGCTTTTCGCCCTCGGCAATGAGAGCCTCCTCAGCCACACAGACCTCTATCTTCCAGCGGTGTCCGTGGATATTAGCGCACTTGCCCTTGTAGCCTGCAAGAAAATGCGCACTGTCGAACTCCGCCGACGTTTTTAGTATATACATTATCACACCTCATTTTCAGTGGTTAGTTATTAGTGATCAGCAGAAAGTGGAGGCGGTCGAGCTGTTTCAGCTCAAAATAAAATATGCGCCTGCCCAATATTAAGCAGACGCACCTGTCCTCCAATTATGTGCAGTAGACCTGCACTTTTACACAGTATCCCTGTGTACACAGATGCCCTGGTTTTATTTAACGACAGGATGGCGCAAACGAACTGTCGGGTAGTTATACCAATATGCACTACATATTATATCATCAAAAAAGCCGCCTGTCAAGCTGTTTTTATTGACAAACGGGGCGTTTTGAGTTATAATTTTACTATGATGTGATATGCTTATAAAAAACATTTCTCTTTGTAATCTTATTGTAAGGTTAATGCAGTATAATGTGATAAAACAAGTATAAAGGAGATGTTTTTATGAAAAAAGCAATAAAAGCATTTTTGAAAACACTGAAATGGTTCGGTATTATCCTTGTTTCGCTGATAATTATACTGCTGTTAGTACGGGCGATAGGCAGAATGATATACAATAAAACTCCCGAGGGCGGCATAAACGAGGAAATGTACATTGACGTCAATGGTCAGCAGCAGTGGATAAATATTTACGGCGAGGACAGGGATAATCCCGTTATGCTGTATCTTCACGGCGGTCCCGGAGGCGCTACCAGTGAAATGGACTGGAAAGTGCTGAGGAAGCTGGCAGGGGATTACACTGTGGTCAACTGGGATCAGCGAGGCTGCGGCAAGACTCAGATACACTCTCCGCAGGAGGGGCTGATAACTTCTGAGCTCATGCAAAGTGATATCGACACAGTGGCGGACTTCATTCTTGAATATATGGGCAAGGATAAGCTGACTATACTTGGTCATTCGTGGGGAACTATGTACGGCGGAGAGTTTGTTATCCGTAATCCCGAAAAGGTGGATTGTATAATCGACCTTTCACTTTCCGTGGATAAAGATGTTACTGCGATGATGAACAAGGGCGTTGAGGATTATATCTCGGGAGCAATAGATTATCAGACTGCAATAGATAAGTACGGCGAAATATCGTTTATGTACTACAACTTTACAGGTGAGAGCTCCTGCCTTGACAGCAGCGAGAAGTACAGAAAGTATTTCAGTGCTGTAAAACAGATTATGACGGACTGGACGGTAAACAGCGAAGATGACCGCGTTTTTGCCGAACAGTTTGATCCGGATAAAATGACAGAGCTGATATGCAGTTCCTCTGAGACTGATATTAAAAAAGCATCTCATATGTTTGGCGAAAGCGTTCTTCCTCTGACAGACAAGTATGTATACAGCGATGAGGAAGGACTGTTTGACGGCGGTGTAAATCCACTTGCAGCAGCTTTTTTCAATCCGTATTATTCGATCACAGATCATATAAAGAATAATTTTGGAGAAGATGTTTATTATCAGCCTGTTGATCCTGCAAATGAAAAAAGCGGTGATGTGTGTGGTGTACTGCTTGATGAATTTGATCTGAGCGAAAAGACAGAATATAAGGTTCCGGTTTATGTTTTGCAGGGCAGCAATGACGATTACTGCGGCGTAATCAAGACATATTTTGACAGAATAAACGCTCCAGATAAAGAATTTCGGTATATTGACGGCGGACATATGTCAACTATGCTCCATTCCGAGGAGCTGGCACAGTTTGTGCATGAGATAAAAGAAAAAAACAGGTAGCTTTTGTAGGGGGCGATGCCTACATCGCCCCGTTAGTTTTTTAATAAATCGGGCTGATGTGGGCATCAGCCACTACACAGTGATCAAATAACCGATTTTTAATCGGACAGAAAGGAATAAAAACTATGAAGCTCCAACCAATTGTCGTATCACTGCTGGATACTGACCTGTACAAGTTCAACATGGATCAGGTCATCTTCCACAAGCACACAGACTTATGCGGTCAGTACTACTTCAAGTGCCGCAACAAGGACGTTGTTTTCACTGCCGAAATGGTGCAGGAGATAAACGACCAGATCGACCACCTCTGCTCTCTCACATTCAAGAAAGAAGAGCTGGACTATCTCCGCTCCATACGCTTTATCAAGGACGACTACGTTGAGTTCCTGAGACTGTGGAGACCTATCCGCGACTACGTTACTGCTGAGCTTGACGGCAACGGTCAGCTTCAGATAGTTGTTGACGGACCGCTGTTCTCTGCAATGCAGTTCGAGATATATCTCCTTGAAATTGTCAACGAGGTTTACTTCCGCATGAAGTTCGATTACGAGAAGCTGAGAAAGTCCGCTGAGGAGCGCCTTGACGCAAAGATAAAGGCTCTCAGCGACGGCACATATACATTCAAGTTTGCGGAGTTCGGCTGCCGCAGACGACTTTCCCGCGAGTGGGAGGACGTTGTGGTGAAGCGTCTGTGCACCGAGACAGACAAGTGCGTGGGTACTTCCAATGTTTACCTTGCAATGAAGTACAATGTAACTCCTATCGGCACATATGCACATGAGTTCGTGCAGATGTATCAGGGAATCGACTCCATACCTCTTGCTTACACCAACCACTATGCAATGAACGACTGGTACAACGAGTATCAGGGCGATAACGGTACTGCGCTTACCGATACGGTGACTACAGACCTGTTTCTGCTTGATTTCAACCGCTCAATGGTCAATAACTATACGGGAGTCCGTCACGACAGCGGCGATCCCTATGCATGGGGCGAGAAGATAATAGCACACTACAAGAAGTACGGCGTTGATCCGAAGACAAAGCTCCTGCTTTTCAGCGACAGTCTTGACTTTGACCGCGCACAGAAGCTGTATGAGTACTTCTGCGACAAGACCAAGGTGTCCTTTGGCATAGGAACATTCTGCTCAAACGATACCGAGGAGACAGCTCTCAATATCGTTATAAAGCTACAGTACGTCAACGGACGTCCCGTTGCGAAGCTCTCCGACGATATCGGCAAGGCTATGTGCCGTGACGAGGATTATCTTGAGTATCTCAAGCGCTCCGTGGAGTTCAGGATACAGAGAGAATCCAATAAATAAGACAAATACAAATAAAAACTCGCCTGTTTTTGAAAAGCAGGCGAGTTTTTTATGAATAGGAAGGTTCATGAAGATTTCAGCACTATTTTCTCACTTTTTAACGTTGAATGCTCCCATTTGCGGATAGCAGGCAGAAGCACCGAGCTGTTCCTCGATACGGAGAAGCTGATTGTACTTTGCAACACGCTCGGAACGTGAGGGAGCGCCTGTCTTTATCTGGCAGGTATTGAGAGCAACTGCAAGGTCTGCGATAGTCGTATCGGCAGTCTCGCCTGAGCGGTGAGAGGAAATTGCAGTATATCCTGCTTTGTGAGCCATTTTGATAGCTTCGAGAGTCTCGGATACTGAACCTATCTGATTGAGCTTGATGAGGATAGAATTGCCTGCGCCGAGAGCGATACCCTTTGCAAGACGCTCTGTATTAGTAACGAAAAGGTCATCGCCGACCAGCTGTACCTTGTGACCGATCTTAGCAGTCATCTTCTGCCAGCCTTCCCAGTCCTCTTCGTCGAGACCGTCCTCGATAGAGATGATAGGATACTTGTCAACGAGAGCCTCCCAGTGAGCGATAAGCTCGTCGGAAGTGAACTCCTTGCCGCTCTTTGGCTGCTTGTAGAAGCCCTTGCCCTTTTCGCTCTTCCACTCGGAGGAAGCGGCGTCCATAGCTATCATGAAGTCCTTGCCCGGCTCAAAGCCTGCTGCCTTGACAGCTTCAAGTATCTTCTCGATAGCCTCTTCATCGCTTGTGAGCTTGTTGGGAGCAAAGCCGCCCTCATCGCCTACAGCAGTAACGTCGCCCATGTCTTTGATGAGCTTTTTAAGTGTGTGGAACACCTCTGCGCACCAGCGGAGAGCCTCACTGAATGAAGGAGCTCCGACAGGCATTATCATGAATTCCTGAGTATCAACAGCGCTGTCAGCATGAGCTCCGCCGTTGAGGATATTCATCATAGGTACAGGGAGCTTGGTTCCCTGAATGCCGCCGAGGAAACGATAAAGCGGGATATCAAGTGAAGCTGCGGCAGCTCTTGCACAGGCGATAGAAACTGCGAGGATAGCGTTTGCACCGAGGTTGGACTTGTCCTTTGTACCGTCCGCCTTTATCATAGCTGCGTCAACAGCATAAATGTCGGAGGCGTCCATACCTGTGATAGTTTCTGCGATAACGGTATTGATGTTGTTTACAGCCTTTGTTACGCCCTTTCCGAGGTAGCGCTCGCCGCCGTCACGGAGTTCGAGAGCTTCAAATTCACCTGTTGAAGCGCCGCTGGGAGCTGTACCTCTTGCAACTGTACCGTCTGCCAGAGTTATCTCAGCTTCAACTGTCGGATTTCCGCGTGAGTCAAGTATCTCACGTCCTACAACTTTTTCAATTTCTAAATAGTCCATAGTTTTCTCCTGTTATAATATATTTAATGTGAATACTCACATTATTGGCATTAGCAGGCTCAAAAATACAAAATATTCGCACTTATTCTGTATGACCGAAAGGAGCCTGCTATAATGATTTATTCTTGTTAGAAAGCTCTAACATATTTGATTATATCATCGCAAACTTGCTGTGTCAATCGTTACTTATAATATTTGTATACACTAACATCTTGTAAAGTGAATTTGAAAGTTTTAGTGTTGAACATTAACAATTATCCATTCGGGCATTATGATTACTCACGAAAAGGGGAGAGGATTGTTGCTCAGGGTTTACAGTCGGAATTTTTAAGTTTAAGTGAAGAAAGAGGTTTTTTATTTGCAACAAAATAATTGTTAGACAAAACTTACATTTTGTTATTTGATACAAACTTTATTTCTGCATCTTTTCAAATCATTGACAAATCATATTTATGGTGATATTATTGCTATGTTATAAAACACTAACGTTATGTATCAATAAATTGCACTACAATTAATAATAAAAATTAATTTGGAATGGAAGGATGAGAAATGATGCCGCTTAGTTTGGCAGAGCCTGAAAAAGAGCTGACTATCAAAAAGCTTGGAGGAACTCCTGCAATACGTCAGCACCTTGAAAACCTCGGATTTACCGTAGGCGGAACGGTAACGCTCATAAACGTCCTTGGTGAAAACGTTATTGTTAAGGTCAAGGAGTCCCGTATCGCTATCGGTGCGGACATGGCTCGCAGAATAATGGTCTGATAGGAGGATATTATGAAGACACTCAGGGAAACAGCTGTTGGTTCAACGGCAAAGGTGAAGAAGCTTCACGGAGAGGGTGCGATAAAGCGCCGTATCATGGACATGGGACTTACTAAGGGTACGGAAGTTTTTGTCCGCAAGGTAGCTCCTCTCGGCGATCCGATCGAGATAAAGGTACGCGGATATGAGCTATCGCTCAGAAAGGCAGACGCGGAACTGATAGAAGTTGAATAACAACGAAACGGGACGGAATGTCCTTGAATTTTCGTACATAAGTTAGTTATAAATAACCTGAAAGGAAGATATTAATGGAACTGCGAATAGCACTTGCAGGAAACCCGAATGCAGGTAAGACCACACTGTTCAATGCGTTAACAGGCTCTAACCAGTTTGTCGGAAACTGGCCCGGAGTTACTGTTGAGAAGAAGGAAGGAAAGCTGAAGAAGCACAATGATGTTATCGTTACAGACCTTCCCGGAATCTACTCGTTATCGCCTTATACTCTCGAAGAAGTCGTTGCAAGAAACTATCTCATCGAAACAAGACCTGACGCTATACTTAACATCATCGACGGAACGAATCTGGAGCGAAATCTCTATCTCACAACTCAGCTTGTTGAGCTGGGAATTCCTGTTGTATGTGCAATAAATATGATAGACGTCGTAAATAAAAACGGCGACAAGATCAAGATCGACGAGCTTTCCAAGCAGCTCGGCTGCAAGATCGTTGAGATATCCGCGCTGAAAGGCACGGGAGTTGACGAGGCTGCGGAGGCTGCTATAGCTGCTGCAAAGAACGGTAAGACGATCCCTCAGCACACATTCAGCGGACCTGTTGAGCACGCTATCGCTCATATCGAGGAGGCTGTTCTTCACGAAATGCCCGAGGAGCAGCAGCGCTGGTACGCTATCAAGGTATTCGAGCGCGATGAAAAGGTTCTTGAAATGCTGAGTATCCCCGAAAATGTGCAGAAGCACATCGAAGAGGATATAGTGGCTGCCGAAAAGGAGCTTGATGATGACGCAGAGAGCATAATCACCAACGAGCGATATGTTTACATAGCTAACGTTATCAAGGCTTGCTATAAGAAGAAAAATGCAGGAAGCCTTACAGCTTCCGATAAGATAGACAAGATAGTCACAAACCGCTGGCTGGGACTTCCTATCTTTGCGATAATCATGACTCTTGTTTACCTCATCGCCATGAAAGGTCCGGGTGCTTGGGCTACCGACTGGACAAACGATAATCTCTTCGGTGACGGTTTCCACTTGCTCGGCATATCGGGAGACTATGGCGACGTTTCCGAAAGATACGCAGACGCACAGCAGATAATCGACGGCTATGACGCATACGTTGAGGAAAACGGCAGCGCTCCCGTAGATGAGTTCACATACTTTGTCGAGGACGAGGAAACTCTTGAAACAACAGAGGAAACAGCTTCTGTTGCCGACTATGAAGAAGCATTAAAGACAGTTGAGGAGATAGGCGAGGAGCCCGATCCTGCTGACTACGGCGTATTCGTACCAAGTATCCCTGCAATAATCGAAAGCGGTCTTGACAAGGTCGGCGCAGCTGACTGGCTCAAGGGACTTATCCTTGACGGTATCGTTGCAGGTGTGGGTGCAGTTCTCGGATTTGTTCCGCAGATGTTAGTGCTGTTCTTCCTGCTTGCTTTCCTTGAAGCCTGCGGCTATATGGCTCGTATCGCATTCGTACTTGACCGAGTATTCCGCAAGTTCGGTCTCTCGGGCAAGTCTTTCATTCCTATGCTTGTTGGCGTAGGCTGCGGCGTTCCCGGTATCATGGCTTCAAGAACCATCGAGAACGAGCGTGACAGACGTATGACAATAATGACAACAACATTCATTCCATGCGGAGCAAAGGTTCCGTTCATCGCAATGATCGCAGGTGCTATCTTCGGCGGTTCACCTATCATCTCGGTATCAGCTTACTTCATCGGTATGGCAGCTATCATCGTTTCGGGTATCATGCTGAAAAAGACAGCAATGTTCTCGGGCGAGCCTGCACCATTCGTTATGGAGCTCCCTGCATACCATATGCCTACTATGAGCAACGTTCTCCGTTCAATGTGGGAGCGCGGCTGGTCGTTCATCAAAAAGGCTGGTTCTATCATTCTCATTTCCACAATTGTTATCTGGTTCCTGTCACGTTTCGGAACAGTTGACGGCAGCTTCGGAATGCTTGAAGAGGATCAGCTTGACAGCTCTCTCCTTGCAGGCTTCGGCGGACTTATCGCATGGATATTCTCGCCTCTTGGCTGGGGCAACTGGCAGGCAGCCGTTGCTTCTATCACAGGTCTTGTTGCAAAGGAGAATATCGTCGGAACAATGGGCGTTCTCTACGGCGGCGGAGACGGCACAGTATGGGAGAACATCGGCGCAGTATTCACCAGTGTAACAGGCTTCTCATTCCTTGTGTTCAATCTCCTCTGTGCACCTTGCTTCGCAGCTATCGGTGCTATCAAGCGTGAGATGAACAACGCCAAGTGGACAGCATTCGCTATTATTTATCAGTGCTGCTTTGCTTATGCTATCGCACTTATGATAACACAGTTCGGCGGACTTTTCACAGGTGACGCAAACATTATCGGTGTTATCGCAGCAGTTCTTATTCTTGCATTTATGTGCTATATGCTCTTTGTCAAGAAGTACCATGAGGCTTCAAAGTTCAAGGGCAACGTAAAGGTAAAGGCATAAAGGAGTGGTAATATGCTCGCATGGTTCGCTGACAATCTTGGAACTATCGTCGTAACTCTGATACTTATAGCTATTGTTGCGCTTATAATCGCAAAGATGATACGTGACAAAAAAAGCGGAAAGAGCAACGGCGGCTGCGGCTGTGGCTGCGAGCACTGTGCAATGCACGGAAAATGCCATAAGTAACAGAATAACGCCCTCAGACATCTGGGGGCGTTAATTATGGATATATCAGGGTAAAATGGTGTTTCCACAGTCTAACTCTGAAGAGACTTTAATATGCTTATGCTCATAATATAATAATCCTAATTAGTATATACTAACAAAAATCCTTTTGCGCTTTTGTTGGTTATGTCAAACAGTTACAAATCAGTTTTTTATACCTTGACAACTGTAAGAATGAATGGTATTATAATTGTGTTATAAAATACTAACTTTATGTTAGTATAGTAATTCAGTTAAGTGCCATTATTCCACGGCACTTGGTTTTAAATACTTATTTAGCTTCAACTAACCAAAAGGAGGATTTTATGAGCATAGTAATCGTAGGCGGCAATGACCGCATGGCAACACGTTATCAGGATATCTGCAAATCTTTCAATCACAAGTCCAAGGTTTTCACACAAATGCCTGCGGACTTCGAGAACAAGCTTGGTACTCCTGATCTTATGGTAGTTTTCACAGGTACCTGTTCCCACAAAATGCTTGGAGCAGTCAAGAAGAGCTCCGAGAAAAACGGCGTACCCGTTGAACACGTTCACAGCTCCAGCGTAAGTGCGCTGAAACAGCTGCTTACAGACATCAATGGGCGAAAATATGTCCGAGCTTGAACGCAGATGCATCGATAACGATCTTGCATTTCACTGCGCTCCCACGCTTTTGGGAGTAAAATGCGCAAATCTCATTTCTTTTGACAGAAATGAGCATACAATGGCAGAATATCTCCGTGAATTTACGGAAAAAATGTCAGTGTCGGGACTTTGTGCGGTACAGCTTTGCAAATGCAGGGAGCGTACACTTGTGTACATCTACAATGAAAAAATGCTCAGCGCATGGCTCAGTATGCCGCAGGTTCGGGACTTGCTTTCTGAGTACGGCTACACGGCTGATATGAGTATCAGGGAAAAGCTTGACTTGCTTGCCTCGCGCATGAGCTGCGGCGGCTTTCCCCATGAGATAGGGGCATTTCTCGGGTATCCTGTGGGAGATATCCGCGGCTTTATCAGCAACAGCGGAAAGAACTGTCTGCTGTGCGGATACTGGAAGGTCTACGAAAACGCCGACAAAGCACGGCAGACCTTCAAAACTTATGATCGCTGCAGGGCAATCCTGTTCGATAGATTAAAATCAGGTCTGGACTTGTTTCAGGCAGTAGGAGGAAATATATGAAAACAGCAGTTATTTATTGGAGCGGCACAGGCAACACCGAGGCAATGGCTAAGGCAGCTGCCGAGGGTGCAAATGCAGAGCTTTTTGAGGTATCAGAGTTCAGCGGCAATGTTGCAGATTACGACGCATTCGCTTTCGGCTGCCCTGCAATGGGTGCAGAGGTGCTTGAAGAAGATACATTCGAGCCTTTCTTCACAGGCATCGAGGGTTCACTCAGCGGCAAGAAGGTTCTTCTCTTCGGTTCATACGGCTGGGGCGACGGCGAGTGGATGCGCAACTGGTATGACCGTACAAAGGCAGCAGGCGCAGAGCTTATCGGTGATGAGGGCTTTATCGTAAACGAAGCTGCTTCTGATGATGATCTTGCAAAGCTTAAAGAGCTTGCAGCAAAACTTGCGTAAGGAGTTATAGAAATGAGAAAGATTACATCTGTTTTATGCGCAGCAGCTTGCGTTTTAGGTGCAGTTCCATTCACAGCAAACGCAGCTGACGGCGACAAGGTTTACGGCACAATGAATATCCCATATGCTGATTTCTACGCAGCAGAGCTGAATAACAGCGTTCCTGTTGACGCAGTTTCTTCTGCCACTACTTCAAAGTGGAAGGGCAACGCTACAGGAAAAATGGGAGATGACGGCAAGTGGCAGAGCGGCGGACTTGCAGCAGGCACTTATAACGTTGAAACAGAAAATGGCAGCGGCAAGATACTCGGCGTTACCTATCCAGTTGAGATCACAAAGGCTGACCTTGAAAAGCTCAGTGATAAGATGAACTTCACAGAGCTCTCCGAGAAGCCTGTTGCTTACAAGCCTGTTACAGTTGAGAACGGCAAGGCTTCCTTCGGCAAGCTGGTTGACAGCAACGGCGAGGAAAAGCTCAGCGGCGAGATGACAGTATCGAGCCTTACAAGCTGGGGCGACTATCAGATAAATGTCAAGGGTATCCCTGCAAACTGCGACATCTACGGCGTCATCGTAAAGACCAAGGAGGGCACAGACTACGGTATGCGTGCTCTTGAGAATATCTGGAGAAACGGTCAGATAGCATGGGGCGCAGGCGTCAAGGAAAAGGAGCCTCACGGCAATACACTTTCCTCTGAGCACTACAAGTCCTCACAGGGCAAGACTATCACCGAAGTAACATTCATTACACTTAACGGCTACAGCACTCTTTCGGGACAGAACGGTTATCTTCCTTTGAAGTTTGCAGACAGCATCAAGGTGGAGAATGGCAAGTCAGGAAAGGGCAGTGTAACATTCGATAATTCTGCACTTCCTTCCGATTTCAAGGCAAAGGGTGAGGTTGCTGACGGCTTCACAGTTTCAGGCAACATCGTAAGCTACAACAACGCACAGCCGGGTAACTACACACTTACAGTTTCCGATGAGGGCGGCAAGTATTCAGCTGTAAGAGGCAGCTTTACTCTTACAACAGACGCTATCCCTGTTAAGTATTCCGACGGCAAGCTTGTAGCTGCTGACGGAGCTTCACTTACAGACGCTGCAAACTACCTCAAGAACATCTCAGCTGTAACAGTCGGCGAAAAGAGATACGCAGCAGGCAGAAGAGGAGCAACTATCATCGACTCACAGACAGGCGAGATAAAGCTTGACGCCAAGTCGGGGGAGGAAAATGTATTCGACGGCTCGGGCAAGTACAAGCTCACTGTTGAAGCAACAGGATATGAGAAGAACTATGAGTTCGAGATAGGCGCTGACGCTGCTGTTACAACTACAACAGGCGCAGCTACAACAACAAAAAGCTCAGCAACAACTACTAAGGCTGCAACTACTACAACAAAGAAGGCTACAACAGCTGCAAAGTCTGACAGCCCTAAAACAGGCGTAAACGGCGCAGCACTGCCTGTAACTTTCCTTGCACTTGCAGGAGCAACAGCGTTTGCATTAAGAAAGAAGAAAGACTGATAATTATTATTTCCATTCTAAAATATGACCTCTGCGGCTTATGCTGCGGAGGTCAAATACTGCAAAGAGGTAATTCTTATGTTATTTTTGACCGCTCTTTTTATAGCGCTCCTTATCGCTTTTTGTCTTGACAAGCCACTGAAAAAATGTCCTGCGGCATTTTATATTTCGGCGGCTGTCCTGACTGTAGCATCTGTAGTTATTACTCAGTCTGACATAAATATTTCAAGCCGCTTTGTCCGCGATAACGTTCTCGGCATATTCTCACGGGGAGCTCTGGGTACAGCGTTCTGGGCAGTCGTCATGTGGGCAGGAGCACTTCCCAACGGCTCTGCACCGATAAAAAAGCTCATGCCCATACGCGGCGAATTATCCATAACTGCGGCTATACTTACGTTCTCCCATATCATCACATACGGAGTACAGTACATAACCGATCTCATCAAAGGCAGGACAGGTTCGGACTTCGTTGTCACAAGTATCGTATGCCTTGCAATGGTGCTGATTATGACACCGCTTACGGTGATGTCCTTCAAGAAGATACGCAAAAAGATGAATGCAAAAACATGGAAGAAGATACAGCGCTTTGCGTATATTTTCTATGCTTTTATCTATGTGCATATCCTTGTGCTTTTCGTGCCTAAGGCTCAGAAGGGCAGGGAGGGCTATTTCCTCAGTATCCTTGTATACAGCGCCGTTTTCATCGGTTATGCCGTAATGCGTATCAGAAAGTATTATATTGCCAATAAAAAGCCCGAAAAGAAGCTCGTTCCCAATACTGTATGTGCCTGTGCATTCGCTCTGCCTGTAGCTCTTCTGGGAGTATTGGCTCACAACAGCGGCGAAAATACATCTAAGCCCTCTGTAGTTACCGAGGAAAAGGCTGCAACATTTACATTTGCTCCCGTAACTACATCAGCTGCTGAAAAAGCTGTAACAACTGCAAAGGACGGCAAAAAGACCACAGAAACTACTGAAAAGGCAGATAAAGATACAAAGACTACAACAACATCGGCTGAAACGACCAAGAAAACGGACGAAAATAAAAAAGCAGAGGAAGAAAAGCAGGAGGAAAAGCATGAAGAGCAGGAGCACAATGACGAGCCTGCACAGGAGCAGCATGAAGAAGCTCCCGCTGCTGAAGCTCAGCCTTCATACAAATACAGGAACGGCGAATACGAGGCAGAAGCCGAGGGCTATGCAGGAAAGGTACACGTAAAGCTGTCCATAGAAAATGACGCCATAACAAGCATTTCCGCATGGGCTGACGAGGACGATCCCGAGTACTTCGGCGACGCCATGAATACTGTCATTCCGCAGATAGGCGCAAAGGTAAGCGCAGAGGGCATAGACGCCTGCTCGGGCGCTACCTACAGCTCAAAGGGCATTATCGAAGCGGCGCGGAAGGCTCTTGAACAGGCGATGAACTGATATGAAACAAGAAATACAACTTTTTCCCGACATTAAGCTCATTTGCGGCGGAAAGCCTGATATTGCCGATGGAAATACACTTGAAATAAGCTTTTGTATCAGCGGAGTCTGCGAGTATTCCGTAAACGGCGAATACTATTACCTGACGGAAAAAAACTGTATTATTGCCCGTCATGATGAGCGCTCTGACTGCCATACCGCCTGCTCGTCGGATTACTGCGGCATCACGCTGATGATAGACTCGCGCTATAACGGCAGGGCTTTTGCGGAGCTCCTTGATATGCCTGATATACTGCGGAATATGCAGAGCTGCGGACAGCACATATTCACTGCCGATGAAACGGTACAGAGGCTGTTTTCGGAGATATACGATACCTCCGCAGCTTCTATGCTCAGAATAAAGGTGCTGGAGCTCCTTATGCTCATGGGTGAGAAAAGGTGCTCCGTCAGCGAAAAGAACAGGCGTATCAGGAAAGTCGGCAGCTTTATAAGCGAAAACCTGTGCGAGCATTATACTATAGCACAGCTTTCTCAGCTTTATGAGACTGACCAGACTACGCTGAAAAGCAAGTTCAGGCAGACCTTTGGCTGTCCCGTTTACACCTATGCGAAATACAGGAAAATGTTTCGTGCGGCGGAGCTTCTCAGGGATACGGACATGAAGATAATAGACATTGCCGAGGAAGTGGGCTACAGCAACGCCAGCAAGTTTTCAGGAGCTTTTCGCGGCGTAATGGGTAAAGCTCCCAAAAGCTTCCAAATGGAGCGCAAAAAGGCGAGAAAATTCAAAAAACGCCCTATATCGACGGAACTTGCGTATTAGCACGGTATACCAACTTTCACCCTTTAGGAGCGGAAAGAGCCTGTTATATATGGTATCATAAGTATAACGAAACCAAATCTTTCGACATTTTTACTGAGGTGATCTTATGAAATTCAATGATATCCCATGGAAAAAAATAGGCCTTTTTGCAGGCGGTGTGCTTTTCGGCACAGCAGGTATCAGAGTCCTTTCAAGCAAGGACGCCAAGAAGTGCTATACTCACGCTACTGCCGCTGTTCTCCGTGCAAAGGAAAATGTTATGGAGACCGTAACTACAGTCCGCGAGAACTGCGATGATATCCTTTCAGACGCAAAGGAGATAAACGAGCAGAGAGCAGCCGAGGAAGAAGCTGCTGTTATCGCAGACCAGTGTGAGGAAATTGCAGATACAAGTGAAGAATAAAACCGAAACAGACCGCTCTGACGGTCTGTTTTTGTAAGAGGTGATAAATATGAAATGTAAGATAATGCATGAATCCAAAGGACGGATGCGAGTACGCTTCTGCATAAACCGCATGACGCTTAAACAGGCTGATACTGCGGAATACGCCCTGTCTGCCGTAGTCGGCGTCACAAGGGTTCAGGTCTTTGACCGAACCTGTGATATCGTTATCGCTTATACCTGTCCGAGGGAGAAAATAATAGGAGAGCTGTCTGCTTTTTCCTTTGACGACGAGAAAAATACAGCTCTTGTTCCCGAGCATACAGGCAGGGAGCTGAACAAGCAGTACGAGGAAAAGCTTGCGGCTTTAGTTATCAGGAGAGCAGTGAACAAGTTCATTCTGCCCATGCCGATACGCAGGATAATATCAGTTATCAAAGCTGCAAAGTACATATTTCGGGGACTGAAATGTCTTTTGAAGGGCAGGCTGGAGGTATCCGTACTTGACGCAACGGCAATAGGAGTATCCCTTCTCCGCGGCGATTTCAAGACCGCAGGCTCGGTCATGTTCCTGCTGAATGTGGGAGATATCCTCGACGAATGGACTCACAGAAAGTCCATAGATGACCTTGCAAGAACTATGTCTCTGGGAGTAGAGCAGGTGTGGATCAAGACCTCCGACGGACAGGAAGTCCTCATGCCCGTGAACGAGGTCCGCAGAGGCGACATGGTAGTTGTGAGAACAGGTTCTATGATACCTCTTGACGGCAAGGTGGTATCGGGAAACGCAATGGTTAATCAGGCTTCAATGACAGGCGAATCCGTACCTGTTCACAAGTCCGAGGGAGCCTACGTCTATGCAGGAACTGTTGTTGAGGACGGCGAATGTACCATAGCTGTTGAGAATACCGCAGGGGGCGGACGCTATGACCGTATCGTGAAGATGATAGAGGAGTCCGAGAAGATGAAATCCGCTGCCGAGGACAAGGCTTCACACCTTGCCGATAAGCTTGTACCGTGGAGCTTGGGCGGTACTCTTCTCACATGGCTGCTGACAAGAAACGCCACAAAGGCGCTGTCCATACTTATGGTGGACTTCTCCTGCGCATTGAAGCTTGCAATGCCTATCTCGGTTCTTTCGGCAATGCGTGATTGCAGCCGCGCAGGCATAACCGTAAAGGGCGGACGCTTCATGGAAGCAATTGCCGAGGCTGATACTATAGTTTTCGACAAGACGGGAACTCTTACACATTCGAGCCCGAGAGTTGCTCAGGTCATAACCTTCGGAGACCGTGACGAGGACGAAATGCTTCGTCTGGCGGCTTGTCTTGAAGAGCACTATCCCCATTCAATAGCCAATGCGGTAGTTGCCGAGGCTGAAAAGCGCGGACTTATCCATGAGGAATTCCATTCCAAGGTCGAGTACGTCGTTGCACACGGCATTTCCAGTATGGTAGAGGGGGAGCGCGTACTCATCGGAAGTCATCATTTCATTATCGAGGACGAGCAGTGCACTCCGCCTGACGAGCGTGTTTTCAGACACCTGCCAAAGGAGTATTCTCACCTTTATCTTGCCATTGGCGGCGAGGTAGCAGCTGTTATCTGTATCGAGGATCCGCTCCGTGAGGAGGCTTCGGACGTTGTGAAAAAGCTTCATGAATACGGCATATCAAGGGTAGTTATGATGACAGGTGACAACGAGCGCACAGCTAAGGCTGTTGCGGAAAAGGTAGGCGTTGACGAGTATCACGGAGAGGTGCTTCCCGAGGACAAGGCAGCCTTTATACGCGCTGAGCATGAAGCAGGGCGCAGGGTAGTAATGATAGGCGACGGCGTCAACGATTCACCTGCACTCAGCGAAGCAGACGCAGGCATAGCCATAAGCACAGGTGCTGCAATTGCCCGTGAGATAGCGGATATCACCATATCTGCCGACGACCTGTACGCCCTTGTGGAGCTGAAACGTCTGAGCAACGCGCTTATGTCACGTATCGGCTGGAACTACCGTACTATCATCGGCTTCAACGGCGGACTGATAGCACTTGGAGTTCTCGGCGTATTGCCGCCTGCCACATCAGCACTCCTGCATAATGCTTCAACTCTGGCAATAGGTCTCAGAAGCATGACCGAGCTGAAAAACTAAGATATACAAAAAGCTCTGACAGTTTAACTGCGATACTCATATAGAAACTTATAGTTAATTATGGGGGAAACCTTTCTGAGGAAAGGCTCCTCTGACGGAGGCGCGCCCCTCTCTCCTGCCGACATCTCCCCGCACTGCGGGGAGTCACCCCCATCCCCCTTTCCAAAGACTTTTATCTGGTTTTTTCGCAGATAGGGCGCTTCTTAAATAAAAAAAGACCTGCAAAAATGCAGGTGCGCCCTATCTGTGAAAAAACAAAACGAAAGTTTTAGGGAGAGAGTTTGAGAGAAGCCCCTTTTTCAAAAGGGGTTCTCTCAATAATAATTATAAAACTTCTATATGAGTATCATGGTTATGCTGTCGGAGCATTTTTTGTATATTCGTTTTTATGCCATACGATTTGATGGAGCATTGTTAAAACTATTATATTTGTATATACTAACTTATATAAATTACCTATATTGCCCGATAATATCAAAACTGCCGAAATGGAGAAAAAGTCCTTGACAATTGTCATTTTTTATGCTAACATATGAATAGGTATTCAAGTGTTCAAATAAACATAATGATTACATGGATATAAATAATGACGTAAGGAGAGAAAGGTTATGAGCGAAAAAGAGAGAAAATTCCTTGAAGTCCGCGGACTGAAGAAGAGCTTCGGCAGCGGTGAAACTAAGCAGGAGGTACTTAAAGAGCTGGACTTCACAGTAGGAAAAGGGGAGTTCTGTGTGCTTCTCGGACCGTCAGGCTCGGGTAAATCAACATTGCTGAATATTCTCGGCGGCATTGACAGCGCCGACGCAGGGGAGATAACCATAAACGGCGATAAACTGGCGGAAATGGACGAGAAAAGCCTTACACGCTACCGCCGCAAGCACTTGGGCTACGTTTTTCAGATGTATAATCTTATCCCTAACCTCAACGTAAAGGAAAACATCGAAACAGGCGCTTACCTCTCTGATAAGCCTCTTGATATCGACGAATTGCTGAAGATTCTTGGACTTTACGAGCACCGCTATAAGCTGCCAAATCAGCTCTCGGGCGGTCAGCAGCAGAGAGTATCTATCGGACGCGCTATCGTCAAGAATCCCGATATACTGCTCTGCGACGAGCCTACGGGAGCTCTTGACTACAAGACCTCAAAGGAGATATTACAGCTCATTGAGGAGGTCAACAAGAAGTACGGCAATACTATCATCATGGTTACACATAACGAAGCCATAAAGCAAATGGCAGACCATGTGATAAAGCTCCGCGACGGCAAGATAAGACACGATACCGTCAATAAGGAAAAGCTGACCGCTGCTGAGATAGAGTGGTAAGGGGGAGCATTTATGGATAAGAAGATATCATTCGGCAAGCGTCCGAAAAATCCCCTTAACAAGCGCGTCTGGAAGGATATGCTCCGCGACTGGAAGCGCTACCTGATGATAGGTCTCATGCTCATCGTAACTATCGGCTTTGTTTCGGGAATGTATGTTGCAAACAACAGTATGCTCAATACCCTTGACAAAAACGTTGCGGAGATGAAGCGTGAGGACGGACATTTCAAGCTTTCAAAAAAGGCTGACGAAGCCACTGTAAAGGCTATCGAAACAGGAGAAATGGCAGACGTACCTGCGGTATACCGTGAACGTGCCTGCGATGAAGCCGCCGACGAGGTGGAAAAGGCTGTCAATGAAGCTGTTGAAGAAAAGGTTGCTGAGCAGGTAAAGGAAGCTATAAAAACTCAGGTAACAGCCGCAATCGACGAGAAGCTCGCCGCAGCAAAGGCTATGGGAGCTGGTATTCCTGCGTCTCAGCGTGAGGAGATGATAAGCTCCGCCCTTGATACTGCGATAAAAGAGAATTACGACAAGGCTTACGATGAAGCTTTAAAGACCGCAAAGGACTCGGAGGACTACAAAAAAGCCCTGTCCGACGCAATGGACGAGGCTAAAAAGGAAATAGACAAGGAAATAGACGAGAAATACTCCGAAATAGAGGAGCGCTACGAGCTTAACGAGAAATTCGAGCCCGTGCCTGTTACGGTTTATGAGCTTTTCTATAAGGATACAGATGAAGCTATCCCCTCAAAGGCAGATTACTCGGGAACTATCCGAGTTTACGGCGAGCGCGGCGACATCGACCTTTACGATATCCTCAAGGGACGCGCTCCCGAAAATGAGAACGAGATAATAATCGACCGTATGCACGCCGACAACGCAAAGATAAAGGTGGGAGATACTATCAAAGTCGGCGGCCTTGACTTTGAGGTAGTCGGACTTGCGGCTTTTGTGGATTACAGCGCACTTTACGAGAGCAATACCGATACAATGTTCGACGCTCTTACCTTTGATATAGGTATGACCACAAACGAGGGCTTTGCCCGTATCCGTGCAAATACCTCTGCAAACTACGGTTTCACTTACAATAAAAAGCCTGCCGACGAGTACGAGGAAAAGGAAATGTCCGAGCACTTCCTCAAATCCCTCATTACACAGACAGCAGTCTCCGATACCGAGGAGCTTGAAATAAAGGACTATGTCCCTGCCTATGCAAATCAGTCCATGAGCTTTGCAAGAAACGATATAGGCAAGGATAAGGCTATGGGCGGAGTTCTCCTGTACATACTCACCGCTGTTCTGGCATTTATTTTTGCGGTAACTATCAGCACTACATTAGAGCAGGAAGCTTCTGTAATCGGTACTCTCAGGGCTTCGGGCTATACAAGGGGAGAGCTTCTGCGCTACTACATGAGCGCTCCGCTGCTCATCGTCATTATTGCCTCGGTCATAGGCAATGTACTGGGATATACCGTGTTCAAGAATACTGTGGCAGATATGTACTACAGCAGCTACAGCCTGCCTGCATTTGAGACTTTGTGGACTCCCGAGGCGTTTATCAAAACAACTGTGATCCCCATAGTGCTCATGCTCATTATAAATGCATTCGTTATCACAAAAACGCTGAAGCTCTCGCCGCTGCGTTTCCTGCGTCACGACCTGAAGCGCAATAAAAGGAAAAAGGCAATAAGACTGCCAAGGTGGAGATTCCTCAAGCGCTTCAGAATGCGCGTATTTTTACAGAATATCCCCAATTACATCATGCTTTTCGTGGGTATAACCTTTGTTATGCTGCTTATCTCAATGGCTGTGGGAATGCCCGAGACGCTGTCCTATTATCAGGATAATATGAGCGATATGATGTTTGCCGAGGAGCAGGTTATCCTAAGCAGCACCGAGGACGAGGACGGAAATCTCATCACAACTGACACAGAGGGTGCAGAGCGCTTCTCAATAACCTCTCTTGAGAGAAAGTCCGAGAGCTATAACGAGGAGGTATCTGTTTTCGGTATCGAAAACGGCAGCAAATATGTACATATAGGCAAAACCGATGATGATTCCGTATATATTTCCAGGGCTTTCGCGGAGAAATACGGCGTTCAGGCAGGCGATACCATAACTCTTTCCGAGAAATACGAGCATAAGGACTATGACTGGAAGGTCTATGACATCTATGACTATTCCGCAGGAGTTGCCGTATTCATGGAAAACGAACAGTTCAACAGGGTATTTGACAAGGACGAGGGCGATTTCAGCGGATATATGTCAAATAAAATGATAAAGGACATCGACAGCGAATACATCGTCAAGGAAATAACCACTCAGGATATGATGAAGGTAGCAGACCAGCTTGACAAATCAATGGGTTCATATATGCTGTATTTCCAGTATGTATGCTTTATAGTGGCAGCGATAATACTTTATCTGCTGACAAAGATAATCATTGAGAAAAACGAGCGCTCTATCTCCATGACGAAGATACTTGGCTACGAAAACGGCGAGATAGCGTCACTTTACCTCATACCGACGACGATAGTGGTGTTCTTCTCGGAGTTTCTTGCAATATACATAGGCTATTTGCTTATGCAGTTCTTCTGGAAGCTGATAATGATGAAGATGAGCGGCTGGTTCGCATTTATAATGCCTGTTTCGGGCTTTGTAAAGGAGTTTCTCCTTGTATTTGCCGCATATCTTGTCATTACTGTGCTTGACTTTATCCGCATCCGCAAAATACCGAAGGTCCTTGCACTAAAAAATATGGAATAAAGAGATATATAATTATTATTGAGAGAACCTTTCCTCAGAAAGGTTTCCCCCATAATTAGTTATAACGCTTTTTTATTAATATTATGGTTAATGAGACGCTTTTTGCTTTTAATTATTTTCATCAGGCGAAAATTTTTTTAAAAAAATGTAACAATTTATAATTTTGTTCCGTTTATTATATTAAAGGGAGATCTATACAAAGCTTATGCAGAAACAATGCCTCGTTTTTCCCTTTATTCGGGGCTGCGTTTATATGCCCCGAAGCTTCCTCCTTCGGGGCAATGCTGAAAAAATGATATAAGGAGACATATTTATGGAACTTAAAAAGGAAAAAATACTAAAACGCGGCTTGATATCTATAATTACAGCAGGAGCTTTATTGGCGGCATTACCGCTGAGTACAGCGGCTAAAAGGTGTTACTGCAACAGATTCTATGAAAAAATGGACAGCAAATGCACAGGAATAAGCGAGCTTGGCGATTATATCGACTATAATATGCTGAGCGGCGACCTGAAAAAGATGATAGATAAAAAAGACTTCAAGTTTGCAAGTGATGAGGAAAAGTTCGCATTCTGCAACAAATATAAGGATATGGATTATGATTATCAAATAAAAGGCAGCTGGGGCGATTATTTCCCCACGGACAAAAGCGATCTTTACGATAAACTGGCTCAGGAAGTGACTATAAACGGCGAAAAATACAATATCTACATTTCACTTGTTTTCAAGACAGGAACATTTTTAAGACCTGAAATTGTTGATATCAATACAAGTGCTTATAAACCCGAGATACAGCAATAATGCTTTTTGATAACCTCTAAGAAAATCTCCCGAAAATGGACAAAGCAGTTCGTTTAGCGAGGGCGTGATAAAAAAATTTATCACGCCCTCTAAAATAATAAAGAAAAAATAATAATGAATAAAGAATAATATTGGTATCGCCTTCGGCGATATTTTTTTATTATATCCGTGAAACGGATACCTTAATTCTTATTTATTATTTTTTCTCTATTCTTTATTCTTAAAAAAGCCGTAAAGAAGCTAAAACTTCTTTACGGCTTTTTGTGTGATATCATTTGTTCAGCAGCGGTGAGAAGTCACCTAAACGATACTGTCTGCCGACTGTTATCCAGTTCTTGGAATTGTATTCGTCGACCTTTTGGTTGAATTCCTCTTCGCTGACAGGTCTGGCGTTCAGACCATAAGGCGTTTCACCTGCTTGTTCAAGGTCATAGTAATAAGTAAATATATCGCATATCGGATAGTGGTCCTTTAACTTTGTCATTTCGTAGTATGTAACGCGGTTATCAGTATAGTTATGACCTATATAGTGTTCTTCCTTGCAGATATTTGTAACGCCGTACTCTCCGTAGGGGATCGTCTGTACAGTATTATTAAGATCTTTTGCTTCGCCGTTTTCGTAATAGTAGATGTATACACAGTCGTCTTTTTGAGTGCCTGTCGATATCAGAAGTTCAGGTATATCGTCGCCGTCTATATCCTGAAGATCCCACATCGGATCATTATATGGTATTCCTGCTTTGTTATAATGTTTTAGAATCTCTTTTCTGTATGCAGACTGCCAGCTCGTATCTGTGGGCTCGACGTACTCTTCGCGTACAAGTCGTGCAATGTTGCTGTTGCCGAAATGGAGCTCATAAGGTCTGGATTCATCATAATAAGCACGTCTGGTCAGGAAATCGTTTGCTCCGCTTTCATTTACAGAGAAATCGAGACATTGTATACTTGTTCCGCCGATTTCCTCTGTGGCATTGCTGATAGTGCCGTGTGAGACATTACCGCTGTTGTCTGTCATGATGTATGTTGCGTCAGCTGTTATTTCAACTGTACCCATATAACCCGCAGATTCGGGGACATCAAGGTCGTTTATGTTTGACATTTCATATCTCCACCTGCCCACAAACGGCTTGATGAACTCAGTATCGGCTGTGTTTTGGTCACTGCCGTCACCGACTGATGTTACAGTCGTAGTAGTTGTTGTTACGTCAGTTCCTGTGATAGTTGAACCGTTTTTGTCCGTGGATACGATATTTGTGCCTGTTCCTGTTGATGTTGAGACCGTAACGGCAGGAGTCACACCGCCGCCCCCTCCGTTTGGCTTGGTGTGTCTTTTCATCATTGCTGTGCTGCCGATAGCGATACCTGCAATAAGCAGTACAGAAGCCGCTGTTGTAAGCGGTGTGAGCCATACAGGTCTTTTGCTGTGCTCAACGCCCTCAACTACGTCGTTTTCGGTCATTTTTATAGTATTATCTCTCTCTGTTCTTTCTTTTTCTGCCCTTTGCTTTCTGAATTTCTTTTCGCTCATTCTGAATATCCTGTCGAGCTGTTCATCTGAGATGTCGGGGCATTTGTCTATTAATCTTTCCATAGAATCATTCTCCGCATTTTCGAGAACATCGAATATGTTTTTCTTTCTCATAATAGCTCCCCTCCTTATCTTCCCAATCCGACTTCCACAAGCTTAGTGCGCAGCTTGTCCATAGCTCTTGAGCATCTCTGTCTGACAGCCGTAGCCGTCATAGAAACGCTCTCTGCTATTTCCTTGGAATTTCGGTTATAGTAAAATTTCTGGATAAGAATAGTCGAATCCGGCTCACCCAGCTCGTCTATCTTGTCGAGGAGCACGCGGCGGAGTTCCGAGCGGTCAACGCGTTCGTCAACGCTGAAGTCCGAGACAAGCTCTCTCATATCGTCCTCGTCAGTCTCGGATATATGGCTTTCTCTTGCGGTAAGGCTTCGGAAGTAGTCGATAGCCTTTCTTTTTGCGATAGTTCCGATGAGGTATTTCAGATCGTTCTCAGATGACAGGTCATATTCACACTGCATAAAAAGAGCTGCAAAAACATCACTTACGCATTCTTCTATATCTTCGCTGGTGCCGCAGCCCCTGAGCTTATTGTAGGCAATAGCATAAACGTATCTGCCATATTCCTTGACGAGAGCCTTGTGACAGCTGACGGGTGATTTTTCCATAAGAGCTGTCAGTTCTCTGCTTGTCATTTACATTCCTCCCTGCGATTTGTTTTGTAAGGCGCCACCTTTCATATACAACAATCGGAGCAGCCTGTTCAAGTGTTACATTACGGGCAATAATTTTATGTTTTGAAAATCATCGATTCTAATTCTAACACATATTTTTGAAAAGTGCAACTACTAAAAAACACCCCTGCAAAAGTGAAAAAGCCTGTAAAAAAGCTAAAACTTATTTACGGCTTTTCTTTAAAGAATAGAGAATAAATAATAAATTAAAAATAATATCGCCGAAAGGCGATACCACAATTATTCTTTATTCATTCTTATTTCTTCATTATTATTTCAGAGGGCGTGATAAAGAAATTTATCACGCCCTCACATTATCATTTATTCTTCCTCGGGTACTTTTATTTCGCCCACTATCGGTACAGGATCGATACCCTGTTTTGTATAGTAGTCGGAAAGAGCTGCGCGGACAGCCTGCTCTGCAAGCACAGAGCAGTGAATCTTTACTGCGGGAAGTCCGTCAAGAGCTTCTACGACAGCCTGATTTGTAAGCTTCAGTGCGTCGTCTATGGACTTGCCCTTGATGAGCTCGGTAGCCATTGAAGATGTGGCAACTGCCGCGCCGCAGCCGAATGTCTTGAACTTAACGTCAGTAATTGTATTATCGTCTATTTTGAGATACATTTTCATGATATCTCCGCATTTTGCGTTGCCTATCTCGCCGACTCCGTCAGCGTCCTCGATCTCGCCAACATTTCGCGGATTTGAAAAATGATCCAGAACCTTTTCACTGTAAAGCATATATATTCTCCTTTATTATTCGTAATCTTCGCCCTTCATCATTCTTTCCCAGACAGGGGACATAGAGCGCAGGCGCTCAACAATCTTGGGAACTACTTCGAGAATGTAGTCTACGTCCTCGTCGGTTACGTCCTCCTCAATGGAAAGGCGCATAGAGCCGTGAGCTACGGCGTGTTTCAGACCGAGAGACAGCAGAACGTGGGAAGGATCAAGTGAGCCCGATGTACAAGCTGAGCCCGATGAAGCGCAGATACCGTTCATATCCAGCATGAGCAGCAGTGATTCGCCCTCGATACCCTCGATAGAGATGTTGAGATTTCCTGGGAGACGCTTGTCCCTGTCGCCGTTAAGACGTGTATAGGGGAGCTTGAGTATACCGTCGATGAGCCTGTTTCTGCGTGGAGTTATCACAGCTGCCTTTTCTGCGATATTGCGTGTTGCAGCTTCGATAGCAACTCCCAGACCTACGATAGCAGGGACGTTTTCCGTGCCTGCACGCTTGCCGCGCTCCTGACCGCCGCCGTGGATAAGATTGGGGAGGACAAGTCCCTTGCGGATATACAGAGCGCCGATACCCTTCTGAGCGTGTATCTTGTGTCCCGAAAGGGAGAGCATATCTATGCCCTGTTTGTGGACGTCTATCTCAACGTGTCCCACAGCCTGAACAGCGTCGGTGTGGAAGAGAACGCCCTTTTCATGGCATATGGCAGCTATTTCCTCTATGGGCTGGATAGTGCCTATCTCGTTGTTGGCGTACATTATAGTAACAAGAGCAGTGTCCTCGCGGATAGCTTTTCTGATATCCTCGGGATCAATAAGTCCCTTGTCGCTTACGGGGATATAAGTTACCTCAAAGCCGTGCTTTTCGAGGTATTCCGTGGTGTGGAGCACAGCGTGGTGCTCGAAAACGGAAGTGATGATGTGCTTCTTGCCCTTTTTAGCCATGAGCTCCGCAGTGCCCTTGATAGCCCAGTTGTCAGCTTCAGAGCCGCAGCTTGTGAAGTATATCTCACGGGGCTCTGCGCCGAGAGCCTTTGCCACCTTTTCACGGGCAGTCTCAACGGCTTTCTGAGCGTCGCGTCCCAGCTTGTAAATGCTTGAAGCGTTGCCGTAAGCCTCGCGGAAATGGGGCAGCATAGCTGCGAGAACTTCCTCCGAGACTGCCGTAGTAGCGGCATTATCGGCGTATATAAAACGTTTTTCCATATTTATCCTCCAGTGTATATGAAGTATTCCTATTGACTTAGTATATTATAGCACAAGGCATTTTGAAATGCAAGACGTGTTACCCCTGTGAAACAAAGCCTGTTATATACATTATATAATAGACCGAGGACACGATATTTCAGTTATAGGTTTTGCCTATAACCAGCTATGAAATTTATGCATTGGACAAATATATAAAACCGATGTATAATATAGGCATACCAAAGGAAAGGAGAGGTACAATGAAACAACTGAATATGCTTGACCGTCTCCGTTCTGTAGTCAGAGGAACAGACCGAATGTGCGGCAGACGATGTTTCTGATATAAACTTGTACGCGAATAGATCATTATTAATATAAATTTGAAATTAAAGATTTTCAGGAGGAAATTACAATGGCTAATAATAAATTACATTTTGAGACACTTCAGCTTCACGTTGGACAGGAGCAGGCTGATCCTGCAACAGACGCAAGAGCAGTACCCATTTATGCGACTACATCTTACGTTTTCCATGATTCACAGCACGCCGCAGACCGCTTCGGTCTCAAGGACGCAGGCAACATCTACGGCAGACTTACAAACTCCACACAGGACGTTTTTGAGAAGAGAATAGCTGCTCTTGAAGGCGGTATCGCAGCTCTTGCAACAGCTTCGGGCGCAGCTGCTATCACATACACGATTCAGGCACTTGCAAAGGCAGGGGAGAACATCGTCGCTTCAAAGACTATCTACGGCGGCACATACAATCTCCTTGCACATACACTTCCGCTTTACGGCATAACAACAAAGTTTGCCGATCCCGACGTTGAGGGCAGCTTTGAGTCCCTTATCGACGAGAACACAAAGGCTCTCTACATCGAGACACTGGGCAATCCCAACTCCAACGCTATCGACATCGAGAAAATAGCTAAGATAGCTCACGCACACAATATCCCTCTCGTAGTTGACAATACATTCGCAACTCCTTATCTTGTCCGTCCTATCGAGTACGGCGCAGATATCGTTGTACATTCCGCAACCAAGTTCATCGGCGGTCACGGTACAGCTATCGGCGGTGTCATCGTAGACAGCGGCAATTTCGACTGGGCAAAGTCAAAGCGCTATCCATGGGTATCAGAGCCTAATCCAAGCTACCACGGCGTAAGCTTCACGGCAGCAGTTGGCGCAGCTGCATTCGTAACATATATCCGCGCGATACTTCTCCGCGACACAGGAGCTACAGTTTCACCGTTCCACGCATTCATCTTCTTACAGGGACTTGAAACACTTTCACTCCGTGTAGAGCGCCACACAGAGAACGCTAAGAAGATAGTTGAGTACCTTGCAAATCATCCGCAGGTAGAGGCTGTTCACCACCCGTCACTGAGCTCCGAGAAGAGCCATGAGGTATACAAGAAGTACTTCCCTAACGGCGGCGGCAGCATCTTCACCTTTGATGTAAAGGGCACAGAGGACGACGCAAAGAAGTTCATCGACAATCTTGCGATATTCTCACTTCTTGCAAACGTTGCCGACGTTAAGTCCCTCGTTATCCACCCTGCTTCAACTACACATTCCCAGCTCACAGAAGCAGAGCTTGCAGAGCAGGGAATAAAGCCCAATACTATCCGTCTTTCGATTGGTACAGAGCATATCGACGACCTTATCGCAGCTCTTGACGGTGCATTTGCAGCAATAAAATAAAAGCCTGATAAGGTGACCTCCATAGTATAAAAGAGCCCGAAAGAAGAATATTCTTCTTTCGGGCTTTCGCATTATTTTTACTTTCGTAACTAATATTATAACATTTTTTTAAGGTTATTTCAAGCTGCAAGATATACAATATTTTTAGCGAATAATTGTGAGATTTACTGCGGGCTAAAACATTGAATTTTTCATAAAAATACAGTATAATTTAAATATGGGCATAAAATAATGCTGTGCAGAAGCATTATTTTGTGTGATTTGCAAAAAATGCAAATATCGAAGTACCTGTTTTTCTCGGCAATTCGTAACAACAATTTAGAAAAGGAGTTGTACTATTATGGCTTTTAAAGTAATGGGCGTAACAGCAGGAAGAAAGGACAGCAACAGTGAGATATTACTTAAAGAGGCGCTGCTTGTCTGTCAGGAGCAGGGCGCAGAGGTGTCCATGATAAACCTGAGAGATTTCAATCTCCTTGACTGCAATGGCTGTACATCTTGTACTATAGGTATGTCTATGGGCAAGAATACAGGCTGCTCACTTAAAAATGCAGACGATAAGGACAGGATAATGCAGGTTTTCCTGGATCAGGACGCAGTTATCTTCTCAGCTCCTACATATGAGCTCATGCCCTCGTCGCTGTTCCTCAAATTCATGCACAGAAACTTAGCATACGAGACAGCTTTTCTCACCAAGATAGGCGCTATCCAGCATCGTGACCGAGTAGGCGCTCTCATGGCGGTAGGCGGCTCAACACGTTCATGGCAGTCAATGGCTCTTGAATGTATGCAGATAACCACCGTTACAAGCAGCTTCAAGATAGTAGATATGTATATGGCAACAATGGTGCCTGCACCTGCACAGGTGCTTCTCCACGAGGAAAAGCTTGCCCGTGCAAGAGAGATAGGCGCAAATGTTATGAAGGCTCTGAATACACCTCCTGCTGAGCGCAAGTGGCTGGGCGAGCCCGATTACGGCTGGTGTCCTAACTGTCACAGCAACTGCCTCTGCTTAGGCGAGGAGCAGTGGGGCGGCTTGAAGTATCCTATCGAGTGTGCAGTCTGCGGAGCAGGCGGCGACCTTGAAAAGACTTCTGACGGCAAATGGAAGTTCGTCATCGCAGCCAACGGACTGGAGCGTGACCGTACCACTGAGGAGGGACGCGGAGTTCACTGCGACGAGATAGCCGATACACAGGGCGGCTTCTTCATGGATCCCGAGAAGCCGAAGATAGTAGCACAGAGACTTGAAAAGTACAAGAAGATAACCTTCAAGGGACTTGAATAATGATCCAAACAGCCGTAAGGAGCTTCCTTATGGCTGTTTTTTATGCGGATATAAAAATTTTTTTGATGTTAGTGTTGCTTTATTGACTGTTATATGGTACAATAAGAAAGCTGAGGCTCCAAACTGTTTTGTTCGTAGAAAAATAAAGCTTCTTTCGCACATTCGGCGGCATAAATATGAGCAGTTTTTTCTGAAAGTGAAATATAACTCCCGAAAAAACGATTATATATAATGAAACACGAACAAAGGGCTTCGGATATCACTCCTACGGGAGCAGAAAGAGGAACAATAATGATATATACATCAAATAAAGCGCAGGAGCTGTCTGCGTAATGGCTTACAAAGTAAAAAAAGGACGGCTTATTCTGGCAATAGGTATTTTTACGGCAGTATTTACGGTAATGCTTGCAGTTTTTCTTGCCATTGCCCTGAAGATAAAAAAGCCCGAAAACAGCAGCGAAGTTTCTGAAGCGACTACTGCGGCTTCAACTGCGGAAACTACCGTGACCTCTGTCACTACTACAGCAGTTACCACAACTGAGGTAACTGCTACTATAGCGCATATCGAGGATATAAACTGCAACAGTGCAGTACTGTACTCTATGGGCGGCAAAAAGCTTCTTTATGAGGACAAAATAAATGAAAAATATGCTCCTGCCAGCCTTACGAAGCTGCTTACGGCGGCTGTGGCGCTGAAATACGTAAATGCGGAGGCTGTATTCCACGTAGGCTCGGAGCAGGCTCTCGTTCACGCTAATTCAAGCCTTTGCGGACTTATGGCAGGTGATGAGCTGACTTTGCAGGACCTTGTTACGGGACTTCTTATGTCCTCGGGCAACGACGCGGCGTATACCATAGCAGTTTCTACAGCCCGTGCCCACAGCCGCAATCCCGATATGACCGACAGTGAAGCTGTTGAGTATTTCTGCGGCATGATGAATAATTTTGCTGACTTCATAGGCATGAAGAACAGCCACTTCACCACTCCCGACGGCTGGGACGACGCCGACCAGTATATCACGGCGGCTGACCTGATAGTCCTTACGGAATATGCTATGTCAGTACCCGAGATAAGCGAGGTCGTGGGAGTTCACAGCAGGGAAGTGGAGATAAGCTCAGGCAGGATACTTGGCTGGGAGAACTCCAACGAGCTGCTGAATCCTGACAGTCCATATTATACAGAGGGAGTATTCGGCGTAAAAACGGGAACTACCGATTTAGCAGGAAACAATCTCATAACTGTATACAAGAAAAACAGAAGAACATATATCGTGGTAGTATTGGGCTGCGATACCGACGATGAGCGCTATATGCTCACCAAGGAGCTTCTGTCATACTGCGAATAACAGCAAAAGGGCGTGATTTTCATCACGCCCTTAATCTGTATATTCTGTGTGGTTCTTGCCGTTGTTTTTGCCCTTATAAAGGCGTTTATCGGCTGTTGTGATAACGTTGTCTATCTTGTCCACGGGGATTCCCTTGCTTACGCCGAATGTCATTGTAACTCCGAATTCAACATCGTCTATCTCAAAAACGTGACTGCGGAGCATTTTATGTATCTGCTCGGTAAAGGCAACGCCCTTTTCTATGCTTGCATTCGGTATTACGAAGAGGAACTCCTCGCCGCCCCACCTTGCGGCATATCCGCCGTCGGGAATAAAGTTTATAAACTGATTCGATACATAAACAAGCACCTTATCGCCTACATCATGACCGTAGGTATCGTTTATCCTCTTAAAGTTGTCGATATCTCCGATACCGATGATATACTGGCTTCTCGGAGAGCAGTCTCTTCTGATAGAGCGGATATTCTCGTTCATAGCACGGCGGTTGAAAAGATGTGTAAGAGGATCCTTGGAAGCCTGCTCCTTAAAGGTCTCACGCTGGTCTACAAGCTGGAACTCCTTATACTCACGGATAAAGATATTTGAAACGCCTGCGATCAGCATCACGAAAACTCCGATGACTGCGTTTGTTATCTGTATCGCCTTTATTACGTCGTTATCCTCGAATACATACTTTACATCGGCGTTGTAGTCCATGGTTATCTTGTAGTAAAGGAAAAGCCCCAGAGACACCGCAGATATGATAAACGGTACATATATCTTCCGTGTATACGTCAGGAACGTAGCAGGGATTATCAATATGAAGAACATTGCAAAATCGGGCTGCCACCCCAGAAGGTGCGTTGCGAATGCGGCGTGTGCTATAATTTCGATATCTCCCAGATAAAGAAGAGCAGCGCTGCTCTTTCCGAGTCGGACAAGTATCAGGAGAACGAAGTAGAAAAACACGCTGAATATATTGAAAATCACGAGCTCTTTTACGTGAAGTACCTGAAACATCAGCAAATACGCCATATGTGTACATATACAGGCTAAGTTACTAAATGAATATATAAACTTTTCATTTGATTTGTCGAAGAGCTTTTTATGACTGGCAACGAATTCTCTGAGAAAATACGTGTCATTTTGGGAATTCATATCGATTGTCACACCCCCTCAAGTTGTATTACAATCTATTATACACCAAATACTGCTTTTTTTCAATATCTAAAATGTGAACAATATATACAAATATACTCAAAAAAACCTTTTAGTATTTACGTATTTAAACATTCAGGCGGATTTTCCGCGATATAGCGGTCAAGGATCTCTGCCGCCGTGCGGACGAATCTCACGCAGGGACGCACCTTGTAGTACTGCTCGGTGCGCTTTTCGGGCTCGGGAGTGCTTGTGACCGAGAGCCCTTTCAGCAGTTCTCCGCAGATTATAGTGCTGTGCTTTTCCTTGAAACGGGCAGCAAGCTCCTGTATGCGCTTGTAATGTTCGGTCTTTTCCTCATGGGAGTAGCTTTCACCGAGTCCGTAGAGAATGCCTGCCACCATGAACATAGCCGAGCAGGTGCCGCAGACCTCTCGCATTCTGCCCATTCCGCCGCCAAATGAGGAGGAAAGCCGCAGAGCGAGGTCATAGTCCATACCTGTTATATCTGAAAAGGCGCCAAAAACAGCCTGAGCGCAGTTTAATCCGCCTGCGAACAGCTCACAGGCTTTATCAGCGTGGTCCATATTTATTATCTCCTATATAAATCATTAATTAATGTAATAACTTGCCGAGCCCATGAACGGGATTCCAAAGGGACTGTGTTCCTTTGGTCAGGTCAAGGGCTGACAGCCCTTGTAGGGTGTGGGGCAAAGCCCCACAGTTACGAAGGCGCTTCGCAAGGGTGAATTTCAAAAACAGTCCAGTGGACTGTTTTTGAAAGAGGGACGCCTTGCAAGTGAAGGCGTCCCTAAATGGGACGTCGAGGACGCCGTCCCCTACATTTTTTCAACGGGCGGACAAAATACGTCCCTGCTTTGGAATCCCATTCAAAAAGCGCTTTGAGCGATGTACGATTATCGTTGCCATGAATAGTGAGCGAGTTTACGAGCGGCAACGTGGCAAGGGTGCAGCGTCACGCTGCAAATTATGATTTATATTATAACGTAAATCAGTTCAAAAATCAAGTGTAAACGGAATGTTATTTTTTTAACACGAAAAACCGAGGAAATTAGTGTATTTTGCATTAAAAGCTCAAAAGGGACAAAGTTTTTTATAAAAAAGACTTGATTTTATACCGAAAAAGTCGTATTATATATACAGGTATGTTCTGCACTCGCTATGATATTTTCGCACAATATCTGTGCAGAGCGCCCGTAAGGACAGATATTGCTGCGTTTTCGCGCAATAATGGGCTTCCTAAAAACCGAAAGGAGTATTTATAATGATTTATTCGCACGAAGTTGAAACAATGTGCCCAATCGCACAGGGCGTTGCTCACGGCGCTGCTCCCATTCCTGAGGAGGCAAAGTGGGTAAAGGCTAAGGAGATCAAGGATATTTCCGGATTTACACACGGTATCGGTTGGTGTGCTCCTCAGCAGGGTACCTGCAAGCTCACACTCAACGTTAAGGAAGGAGTTATCCAGGAGGCTCTCGTTGAGACTATCGGCTGCTCAGGTATGACTCATTCTGCTGCTATGGCTGCTGAAATTCTCCCTGGCAGAACAATTCTTGAAGCTCTTAATACAGACCTCGTTTGTGACGCTATAAACACAGCTATGAGAGAGCTCTTCCTCCAGATCGTTTACGGACGTTCACAGTCTGCTTTCTCAGAGGGCGGTCTCGTTATCGGTGCTGGTCTTGAGGACCTCGGTAAGGGACTCCGTTCACAGATCGGTACTACATACGGTACTCTCAAGAAGGGACCACGTTACCTCGAACTCACAGACGGCTATATCACAGGTCTCGCTCTTAACGAGGACGACGAGATCATCGGCTATAAGTTTGTCAACTTTGGTAAGATGATGGACTTCATCAAGGCAGGCGACGACGCAAATACTGCTTTTGAGAAGGCTCAGGGACAGTACGGCAGAGTTGCTGACGCTGTTAAGATCGTTGATCCAAGAAAAGACTAAGGAGGACTTGTAAAATGGCTTTATTTGAATCATATGAGAGACGCGAGAAGCAGATCCTCGCTGTTCTTAAAGAATACGGCATCAGCTCTATCGAGGAGTGTGCTGAGGTTTGCAAGGCAAAGGGACTCGACATCTACAAGCTCGTTGAGGGTATCCAGCCTATCTGTTTTGAAAACGCTAAGTGGGCTTACACTGTAGGCTGCGCTATCGCTATAAAGAAGGGCTGCAAGAGAGCTGCTGACGCTGCTGCAGCTATCGGTGAAGGTCTCCAGGCTTTCTGTATCCCTGGTTCAGTTGCTGACCAGCGTAAGGTTGGTCTCGGTCACGGTAACCTCGGCAAGATGCTTCTTGAAGAGGATACAGAGTGCTTCGCATTCCTCGCAGGCCACGAGTCATTCGCTGCTGCTGAGGGTGCTATCGGTATCGCTGAGAAGGCTAACAAGGTTCGTCAGAAGCCCCTCCGCGTTATCCTCAACGGTCTCGGCAAGGACGCTGCTCAGATCATCGCTCGTATCAACGGCTTCACATACATCGAGACAGAGATGGACTACGCTACAGGCGAAGTAAAGGAAGTATTCCGCAAGGCTTACTCAGACGGTCTCCGCGCTAAGGTTAACTGCTACGGCGCTAACGACGTAAGAGAAGGCGTTGCTATCATGTGGAAGGAGAACGTTGACGTTTCTATCACAGGTAACTCAACTAACCCAACACGTTTCCAGCACCCTGTTGCAGGTACTTACAAGAAGGAGCGAGTTGACGCTGGCAAGAAGTACTTCTCAGTTGCTTCAGGCGGCGGTACAGGACGTACACTCCACCCAGACAACATGGCAGCAGGTCCTGCTTCATACGGTATGACAGATACTCTCGGCCGTATGCACTCTGACGCTCAGTTCGCAGGTTCATCTTCTGTTCCTGCTCACGTTGAGATGATGGGACTCATCGGCATGGGCAACAACCCGATGGTTGGTGCAACAGTTGCTTGTGCAGTTGCTGTTGAAGAGGCTATGAAGTAATAGCTTAACGGCTATAATACGATAAAAAAGCGAAATCCTGACAAGTCTTATGGTTTGTCAGGATTTTACTATTATTTGAAACGTCAACGTGATTTGTCACCCATTTGTCACCCTAAGTTTATTGTGGGTGACGGCTCCACTTGCTGCTGCACAGGCTGCAATAAGCGAAAAGAAGTAATTCGGAAATATACTCAGATTGGCTATTTTACGTTGAATTTGGACGATGCTAAAGAATACCTTTACGCGAAGTCCACAAAGCGTAGGATACTATCATTATTTAAATCGCCAAGTTTATAATCTGCTGCATTTACTGTAACAGGAAAAACCGAACCCGATATTAAGCATATGCCTGACATTATACCTGCTATTATCTTCTTGAATTTCATAAACCCACACTCTTTATTTAGATATAATAAATAATAATATAGATTATATGTTAATTCTATACCACATATATTATATATGCAATACATAATTCCAAAAGTTACAATTGCTTAATAATAAAGGTATAAACGTACAAAAAGTGCGCACCCGTTTTAGATATATTTACAACAAAAAGAACCGCTTATTCAAGCGGTCCTTCTGTTTCAATCATCTTCTGATTCAATTAATTCTGCAAAACACGTGGGAGAGGGCACTTGAAAGCTCAAAGTACTGCTGATTGATCTCATAAGTATCAACGTACTCAGCTATTTCCTCTCTCAGATCGCGCGGCTGCTCGTCGTTGTCGATAAGAATGCTGTCCAGCGAATAGTTGAAGTCATGATCCATTGTAAAGATGAGAACGCCACAGTCGTTGCATTCTCTCTCCAGTACATGGTTCACAAACTCCTTGCTTACAGGGAGGTATAGACAATCATAATCGTCGTCGTACATATAGGTGTTTCTTCCTGTTACTACGTCGTCGTAAACCTCGCCCATCATTGCAAATAATCTCATAAATAAGACCCCCTAAATGAAAAATAAATTATGTACTTATAATACTCTCAAAAAGGCGATTTGTAAATACCTTTTTTTGAAATGTCACATTTTGTTAATCATATTCGGTATTGTGCTACAAATTCCGCTTAACCATTTGTATAATTACTCCATGTATTACGACGTGTTCAACAAAGATTTGTGGACAAAAGTCCGTACACAGGCGGTTTGCAGAGGGTTGATTCTTATTTCGATTATACTATTCGGATATTTCAGAGCTGTTCAGCCCGATTTTTCATTTCTGAAATGTACGGTCATCTTATGAAAAAAGCAGTCCATAGCCATAGTATTTATACAGAAGTTTTATGTTTATTATTGAGAGAACCCCTTTTGAAAAAGGGGACCTCTGACGGAGGACGTCCCCTCTGTCACTGCGTGACATCTCCCCGCACTGCGGGGAGTCACTCTCAAACTCTCTCCCTAAAACTTTCGTTTTGTTTTTTCTCAGATAGGGCGCTCCTGCATTTTACAGGTTTTTTTATTTATGGTGCGCCCTATCTGAGAAAAAACCAGATAAAAGTCTTTGGAAAGGGGTATGGGGGAGAACCTTTCCTCAGAAAGGTTTCCCCCATAAATAACTATAAGTTTCTATATAAGTATTTCGGTTATGGACTGCTTTTTGTGTTTTACTTAACTCTTTTCATAGTAGTTGAACCCTTTTCGTTTTTTATCGTAAGGGTATCCTCATCGACTGTGAACTCGATAGGTTTATTATCTCCTTCTGCGTCCTCGGGAACTACCACTTCAAAAGTATTGCCGTTTACCTTATATTGCAGGAACTTATTTATCCATATCTCGCTGTTCTCTCCGTCGATATTGACAGTCATGGTCGTATCGCCTATATCCTTTTTATTAGAAAGCAAAGCTAACCACAGCATACTCTTATGCAGCTCACCGCCTGTTACCTTATATGTACCGTTGTAGCCTTCTCCCTTTGTAATGCGCTTCATCTCGAATATAACTTTATCCTCAGAATTCAGAGTGATATAGTCGCCCTCAGACACAAGCGAACTATAGGGATATACAGTATCCTGATACTTTATGCCGTCAGTACGGAAAGAGAAGTTTTCTGACGAATAAAAGAACATGGAGATATACCCGTCATCTGTGAACGCTATTCCCTCGGTGTTGTTTTCATCGTCAACAGGGAGCCAGCTGCCCACGATAGTAGGTTCCTTTTTCGGCGGGGGCGGAGGATTCTTCAGATAATCCTCAAACTCCATAGTGCCGCTGGTGGACTTGTAAGCGTAGTAGGATAATACCTGCGAAGCGTCAACTGCATTGATCGCGCCGTTATTATCCACATCTGCGGCTTTTTTCTGCGCTTCAGTGAATTTAGGCGCCTGATTTGTGGATACTCTGGCATATTCCGAGAGTATCTCCGAAGCGTCCACTGCGTTTATGGCAGAATCGCTGTTTATGTCGCCGAGACTGCCTGCAAACGCCGTAAATCCCGACGTCATAAGCATTACATCAGCAACAGCCGCACTTAGAAAAGCCTTGATCTTCCTGTTTAACATAATTGATACACCTCTTCTTTATTAATTTTTTCTCTCTTTTACTGTGATAAAGAACTCTTTGCCGTCATGTCCTGTTGCAGACCATGATTCACCATAATTGCTTACACTCATATTGCAGTTGGTTTTTGGCAAAAGTTATATAAATTTTTGTATATGTCGCTATTTAATATTTATATTATACTACTCATTCAGCATAATGTCAATATTCCGCTGACAGAAGCACTTGCCATATATTGCGAATATTTTTATGAAAAAAGCCATTTTTCGGCGTTGACAAGTCAGCAAAATCGTGATATAATCGGAGATAATGAAACATTATATGCTGGACGGAGGCAGTGATGAAGAAGGATCAGGGCTATAATACCAGACAGAAAGAAAATCTGCTGACATATCTGATGAAAAATAAGGAAAAGCACACCAATGTGCAGGAGATAAGCGCCTTTTTATCAGCTGAGGGAACTCCTGTGGGAGTTGCCACTATATACAGACAGCTTGACCGTCTCGTTGAGCAGGGGCTCGTGCGCAAGTACGCCTTTGATGGCAAGACCAGCGCCTGCTATCAGTATATCGAGGACGAGGAAAAGTGCCGCAGCCATTTCCACCTCAAGTGTCTCAGCTGCGGCAAGCTCATTCATCTCGACTGTGAGCACCTTGCAGAGCTTACACAGCATATCGAAAAGGAACACGGCTTTTCCATTGATTATTTGCAGACCGTCTTTTACGGACGCTGCTCGGATTGTAAGGACGAAGGCTGAGGCTCGCTCTGTGAGGCGGAGGAGTCCTTGGGAATGTATATTTTTACGTCCTCGTCTGTTTTATGGGGCATGATATCACCTCCGAGAATATAATGCCCGAAAGAAAGGATATTTATTCAGACGCGAACTGCGGTGCGTCAAAGGGAAATCAAGATGACCGATATCATTATTATAGGCGGCGGAGCAGCCGGCTGTTTTGCAGCGGTACAGGCGGCTCGCTTCGGCAAAAGGGTAGCGCTTTTTGAGAAAAATGAAAAGCTGGGCAGGAAGCTGCGCATAACAGGTAAGGGACGCTGCAACGTGACCAACAACAGCACTGTTGAGGAACACATGAAAAATATTCCTGTAAATCCTCGTTTTATGTACAGCTCCTTCTCAGTTTTCGACGCCGAGAGCACTATGAGCTTCTTTGAAGAGCTGGGAGTGCCCTTGAAGACAGAGCGCGGCAGCAGGGTTTTCCCTGTAAGCGACTGCGCCAACGATATTGCCGACGCTATGGCGAAAGAGATGAAAAAGCTGGGCGTTCAGGTGATAAACAAACGCGTTACCAAAATCCTTACGGAAAACGGCGCTGTCTGCGGAGTCAAGGCAGGCGGCGAGGAGTTTTCTGCACCCTCTGTACTTATTGCCTGCGGCGGAAAATCCTATCCTGCCACAGGCTCAACAGGCGACGGCTATACCCTCGCAGAAGCACTGGGACATACTGTAACAGAGCTGAAGCCGAGCCTTGTACCTCTCACATCTCCCGACAAATTCTGTGCAGAAATGATGGGGCTTTCCCTCAGAAACGTTACATTGAAGCTCATGGACGGAGAAAAATGCATATACAGCGAGCTGGGCGAGATGCTTTTCACTCACTTCGGAGTTTCCGGACCGCTGGTGCTAAGCGCAAGCTCCCATATCCGCGATATGCAGCCCAACAGATACAAGCTTCTCATAGATTTGAAGCCTGCCCTCTCACCCGAGCAGCTTGACGCACGTATACAGCGAGATTTCGCGGAAAACCTCAACCGCGATTTCCAGAACGGCATACGTAAGCTGCTGCCTGCAAAGCTGATACCTGTAGCAGTGAAGCTGTCGGGGATAGCTCCCGAGCAGAAAATAAACGGCATAACCAAGGAGCAGCGCCGAAAATTCGGGGAGCTGATAAAGGCTTTCCCCGTAAGGATATCGGGATTCCGTCCTATTGACGAGGCTATCATAACCAGCGGCGGTATCTCCACAAAGGAGATAAATCCCAAAACTATGGAATCGAAGCTGGTCAGCGGACTGTATTTCGCAGGCGAGGTCATCGACGTTGACGCCTATACAGGCGGATTCAACCTGCAAATAGCCTTTTCCACGGCGTATACGGCGGCATTGAATATGTAAAAAGCAGGCTTTGCTTTATAATTTTTAAGGGCGTGATATTTATCACGCCCTTTATGTTTGCTATGCAATCACGGCTGCACCTGCATTGAATGTACTCCCCGAGCTGAAAAAATCATTTTTTTGATGATACAGGGAAATACAAGGAGAGGGCAGGCGAAAGGGCTTCCATTTTTGGAAGCCCTAAAACTTTAGAAAGAGAGGATTTCATGTTTTATGATAAAGGAGCAAATGGGAGCTTATTCCTTTATCTCGGCAGGAAGCTTGTCTATAAGCTTCAGCAGATACTTCTGTATTGCCAGTGCGTCGTTGTTTGTAACGCCGTCGCCAACGTTGCAGCAGTCTGCATTCTTGAGTCCCTTTTCGGTGATATGGTGCTCGTCTGTACCGTTCAGACCGAATTTATTCGGATTAGCCAGCTCCTGCATTATCATTACTGCGTCTGAAAGGTCTACTGCACCGTCAGCGTTTGCGTCGCCGTATAAAACGTCTCCGCTGCCGACTGTAGTAGTTGTCGCAGAAGTAGTTGTGGTCGTGCTGCTACTGGCTGTAGTTGTTGCAGAAGTAGTGGTTGTAGTTGAAGTATCAGGCTTTACAGTAGGAGTTTCGCCCTGTGCGTACTCATAAACTACCTGAATGCTTGAATACTTGACCTCTATCTTGTCCTCTGCGGAAGCCTCGCTCTTTTCGGAAGCGTCCCACCATTTCTGGAGCTCGAACTTGCCGTCTGCGATAGTAGCTTCAAGGTCTTCCGATACCTTGTCAGCGCCCTCGCCTGTGGTCTTTGTGAGCATACCGTCGAACTTGACTGTAGCGGATACCTTGTTGCCAAGAGGCATTGAGTAATCCTTGTAAGTCCAGAAGTTCTCGCCGTCCTTGGAAACAGCGTTCATGCATACTGCACAGCCTGCTGTAGCCCAGCTTGAACCTGCGCTTGAAGTAACAGCGCCGTTGATGACTATTTTTGAGAGGTGCTTTGCGTCCTCGACAGGAACTACTACGAAGCCCTTGTCGTTGGTCAGCTTCTCGATATCTGTGTATTCCTTTGTAACGAGGTCGGTCTTTGTTTCCTCATAGGTCTTGAGGTCGCTGAAAGCGTCAGCCTTGTCGGAAACGACTACCATAGCTGCCGAGAAAGCAGGGAGGTCAACGCTTACGCTGTTGTCCTTGACGTCCTTGATAACGTCGATGAGTTTTATTTTCTCGTCGTCGCCGTAGATAGCGTAAACAGCTGCGGACTTGTAGTCTTTTTCGGCGTTCTTGAGGTCGATAGTTGCGTTTTCCTTTTCTGTCATGTTCTTGTTTGTGACCATAACAGTTACTGTAGAGTCGTCCTTAGCGTTTACAGCAGCGTAAGTGCTGGACTTGGAAACGTCCTCGGACTTTGCAGGGATAAGGGTATCGCCGAAGCAGCCGCCCTTTCCGTCGTAGTTTGTATAGAGGTTGATACCCGAAACGATGAACGGCTCGCCGCCCCAGAGAGTAGCGAAGTAAACGCCCTGATCCGCATAGCAGCCGAGAGCTTCTACCTGTGCGATAGTACCTGATGTATCGTCGCCGCCGCCGAAGTTATACTCGGAGATACCCAGCTTTGTGCCTGGGTAGTACTTGTCGATAGACGCCTGGATCGTAGGAAGTATCGGTACGTTCTCCATGCACCACTGACCTATCCAGCTGTTTTCAACGAAGCCCTTTTCGTAAAGTGTACGAACTGACTGAACTCTGTCCTCAGCGCCCTTTCTTGCGGACTCTGAGTAGTAGTGGATATCGAGAACATCGAGGAGTCTTGTGCCGCACTCCTCCGAAGCCTTGTGCATATCGTCGAGGTAGCTGTCAAGATACCAGTGGTAGTTGTTTTCAGCCTTTACCTTTTCCCATTCGTCGTGCTGGTCGTCGTCATCGAGGTGGTCGAAAGCTGTGTATCCGTACAGTGCAGGACCGAATACTTCAGCGTTTGGATCGAGTTTCTTGACGTTCTTAGCCATTTCAATGGACTTTGTCTTGAGCTCCTCGATAGTAACAGGCTCGGGGTGCATTCTGCTGTGTGTGTCGTTCCAGAGAACAGGCTCGTTATCGAGGCTGTAGCCCTGTATACCTGTCTTTGACTTTGAGTCGCCCAGCTTCTTGATGATGTAGTTTACGTACTCGTCCATGTAAACTACGCCGTCTGTCAGGTCGGGAGTCTCTGCGAAATCGGAGCCCTTTGTAAGAACTACCTTGTTCCAGCGGTCTGAGGGAGCCTTTTCTTCTTCTGTTACAGTACCCTTCTTATCAGCAGAAACATAGCCTGCAAGCTGGAGGGTGGTCAGCTTGTAGCCAACATTGTTCTTGGCTGCGTCCTTTGAGAGCTGCTGAACGCAGTCTGCGGGATCGTCGGATTCCGAGAGGTTGGTATCCGAGCTGTGCTTCCAGTCCGAACCTGCGTTGGAAGCGTTTGTCTCCCAGTTGTAGGCTGTCATACGGTTACCGCCCTGACGAACGGAATTAGTCTTGACGTCCTTGAGAGGAGTTGTATACTGGTTAACGCCGTATATGAGAGGGGATATTTCCTTTTTTTCGCCCTTGAGGTCAACGGTTATCTTCATGTCATAGCCGTCAGCCGCATTAACGGCTGCCTGAGGGATACCGTTCATGGGCGCTGTGAGTGCGCAGCCTGTTACAACGCAGGCTGCAAGAAACGCTGCTGTTTTTTTCATATGTTTTCCTCCGTTTTTTTTATAATCTCCGCCGCAGTGCAGGACAGCGGATAATTAGCCTGTTATAATTCGCCCTCGCCCCACCACGGCACCTGAGGGACTACCTCGTCCTGTTCGCCGTTCTCGCGTCTGAAAGCTCCCTGAGACCATTCCTCCACATTGGGATCCATGTATTTCAGGTAGTTGGTAATGGTCTTTGCGAGCACCAGTATCAGCGTAAGGGGTATCTGGTGGGTATAACCGTAGAGTATTACGGGCAGGTCGTTGATGTCGGCGGATACTCGCCAAACCAGTCCGAAGCGGTCGAGCCTGTCTATGATGTGCTGTACCTTTTCAGTGGGGATACCGAGCTTTTCTGATATCATAGCCACCGAGAACATCTTGTTCCTGACGCTTGCGCCTAAGTAGCTGATTATGCTGATAGCGTCATCGTCGGCAAGGGTATTGAAAAGGCGTATCATGTTGGTAGTATCGCCGAAGTAGGAATTAACGCCGTTTTCGGGTATCTCTAAAAAGCAGAAGTAACGCAGGTCCTCGCTGATACGCGACAGTGCTAACTCGCGATCGGTTTTGAGACCTGCGTAGGTCTCATGCTCGTAGCTTTCCCGAAGCCGTCCTACTGTATCGGTATTGGGATTGCAGGCACAAAGGGCAGAGTACATGATGCGCATGAACTTCTCGGAGCGCTTATCAGGTGGAGTTGCACGAAGCTCGTCATCAACGAGCTGTTCGATGTCCCGTCGGCTGTCTGTTATCTTTACGCCGAACAGTGAATCAAGAGAGGTATTGAGCTCCTTGGCAAGCTGTGGAAGGAGCTCGCCGTCAGGGTAGCTGGAATTTTCCCATTTTGAGACAGCTTGAGGGGAAACATTCATACGCGAAGCAAGCTGCTCCTGAGTAAGTCCCAGTTCTTTGCGGCGTTTTACGAGATTTATCCTGAAAATGCTTTTCTTGTCCATGGCACACCTCCCACTCTCTGTGCTTTCTACAATCTATTGTATCACCACTTGCGGTTGAGTGCAAGCGAATAAAAATAGACAAATAACAACCAATAGTTGAATTTGTAAGAAGAATCATTCAAAACGGAGTGCAAAACAGTTATATATCTTTCCAAATTCAAATATCAGTTCATTTTTGCATGGGATTATAGTTTTTGTTGAATAAAAAACCCCGAAAACGGGGAGCAATGAACGTAATACTGTACATAAAGGCTTGTGTTATTATTGAGATGACTTGTTTGAAAAAAGTTCATTCTCATACTCTCTCTAAAGCTCTTGTTTTCATTTTTTTCGTGACAGAGCCCTAATGAAAAAAGCCCCTCTGTAAAAATTACAGAGGGCTCTGTCGCGGAAAAAAACAGATAAAAGTCTTTGGAAAAGGGTTCGGGTGACTCCCCGCAGTGCGGGGAGATGTCCGAAGGACAGAGGGGCGCGCCTCCGTCAGAGGAGAACCTTTCTTCAGAAAGGTTTTTCCCGATAAAAACACAGACCTGTATACAAATATCACGGTCATGCTGTCCGTTTGCGGGGAATCAGTCCTCCGAGCACATTCTTTCGAGTATCTCAGCGGCGTCGGTAACGCAGCCTCTGCAAGAGCGCAGGGGAGCGCCTGTGAGAGCTCCTTTGAGCTCGCGGCACATCAGCGAACGGTTCATGTCAGTGAATTCCTTTTCAAATGCGGCACATTTGCTGTCTGCACTGTCGGGAAAGCGCTTGGAGAGCACATATTCCGCAGCAAGAACAGCTCCGCATTTGCCCATTCTGCCGCCTGCAAAGGGCGCAGCGACGGTTTTTGCCTCCTGCTCGCCAAGACCTGCTTCATCAGCGAATGCGCTGAGCACAGCGGCGGAGCAGCTGTAAAAATTCTTGTGGTTTTCCACTGCCTTGTTTGCTTTTTCTGCCATATTAGACCTCCTCAAGCAGCAGGGGGCTGCCTTTTTTCAGCTGATTTTCCGTGAGAAAGCTGTCGGCGAGCCTTACGTGCTTCTCGAAGCCGTTTTCAGCGCGGATAAGCACAGTACACATGAGCTCCTCGCCCTCGGGGATACCCTCGCAGCCGTAATCCTCCTCGAATATCTCGATTATTTCGTATTTCATCGCAGTTCCTCCAATTTCGGGAATTGATGATTACATTATATATTAATGCGGAGGATTTGTCAAATACGGTCATAACTCGATAAAGGCTGAGAATTTCTTGTCCTTGCAGTCGATTTTCAGCGTGAAGCCGTTCTGTGCTGCGGCAGCCGAGGCTATAGCCAGTCCCAGACCGCTGCTGGTCTTGTCGCTGCGAGCCTTGTCGCCCTTGACAAAGGGCATGAGCAGGTCTTTTGTGCTGATATTTTCGGAAACGTCATTGACTACGGCAAGGCGTTTCTTATCGGCAGTAATCTTGATACTTCCGCCGTCACGGGTGTACTTCACGGCATTGGAAATAAGGTTCTCCACAGCCGTCGTAAGCGTATCCTCGTTGGCATTGACTTCGCATTTGCCCTCGATTTTCAGGTCTATATTCCTCTCCTCAAGAGCAGTGCGGTATTTCTCTGCGGACTTCTCCGCAAGAGCCTTTATATCGACTTTCGTTTTGTTCAGTTTCTTTATCTGTTCGGTCTCGCTGAGCTTCAGCGTTTTTGTGATGATATTGTCGGTGTAGGAGACATTCTGCATTATGGAATCGAGATATTTCAGCTCCTTTTCGTCGCCGCTGTTTTTTCGCATTTCCATGAGGTTCTCGGCATAGCCGCCGATGACCGCAAGAGGAGTTTTCAGATCGTGGGCGAGGTTATTGGTGAGAGCTCTCTGGTAGTCCTCAAAGGCATACTGAGTCTTATTCTTTTCGTTTCTGATAATGCTGAGCACCAGAGCTATAGTTGTGGAAATAAGGAAAACTAAAATGGTGATGAGCAGGTATTTTCTAACAGCGTGTCTGTTCAGATAGTTGATACGGGTAACGCTGATACAGCCGCTTGCTCCGTATTTGTTTTCGCTTACATCGTGCTTGCAGTAGAAATCCGCGGTGTTATCGCCGTTTCCCTGCATACCTTTCTGCATTTTTTCTTCTGTGGTCATGTATTTGTATTTCTGATACATCTCGTCGAAAGCTACAGGATCAGAGCCCCATATTGAGAAGAATCCTGTGCTTGGGTAATCGTCGGGAGAGTTTCTGTCAACTAATTCTACAAGCTCAAAGCCCTCCTCATCGGCGTTAATGACTATATTTCTGCTTTCAACGGGTTTAGGCTCATCTTCGGTAAAGGTATTGGGCATGAAAACACTGTATTTGAACTTGTTTATATCAAACTCATGTGGGATCATTTCGTTGGTCTCTTTTTTGAGATAGAGGCTTTTCAAATGGAAATTATAGCTGAGGTTATTATTCTTGGTATCGTCGAAGTACTCCGTAAACAGGTCGTTCAGCTCAGGGATATTATATTTCTCTGGATCGAATTTGCAGTATATCCTATCGGTTATTTCACTGCCGTAGTGGAGTACCACCCACATTTTTGCTCTGTTTGACATGATGATATTTCCGTCGCTGTCAAATACCCATCTTACGCTGGCGCTTTTTGGATCGTCATAGGTAGTGCCCATGATGTACAGTCCTGCGCCTGTGTTGAAGAATATACCGTCTGTGGAGATGACTCTTGATGCACTTACGCACATTGGAAACTCGATAGGTCTGTTCCATTGCTTTTCAGCAGTATCGCCCTTTTCTATCCAGTTGACTAAGTTTTGAAAATCACTATCGTTCTGATTTTGGGTCTGGGATTGGATATAGCTTTTGCCGAGGGGGAAAATATTGAACCCCACGAATGCTGTGATAAGAATTGGCAGTATCATCGCTTTTGCGAATATTTTTAAAAAGGTGGTGCGTTTTGGTTTGCGCCTTAATTGCTCATTTTTCATTTTGCTCACTCCTTTGTCAGCTTGTACCCTCGTCCCACAATAGTCTTTATCTGCGCACCTGCGGCGCCGAGGGCTTTTCTCAGTTTCTTTATATGGTTATCCACCACGCGGTCACTGCCGAAGTAGTCGTAGCCCCACACTTTGTCAAGGAGGGTGTCTCTTGTGACTACCCAGCTCTCATGCTCCAGAAGATACCGCAGGATAGCGAACTCCTTCGGGGGGAGCTCGATCTCCGCGCCGTCTGCAAAGCATCGGAGCGTTCTTGTGTCAAGGCTTATCTTACCGCAGGTGAGGGTTTGTTTTATGTCGGAGCTCACAGCGCGGCGCACTAAGGCTTCGCACTTGCTGTAAAGCACCGAGAGCAGAAAGGGTTTTACGATATAGTCGTCGCAGCCAAGGTCATATCCGCTGAGGATATCCTCCTCGCGGCTTCTTGCTGTGATGAATATAACGGGGATATCACTTCTCATGCGAAGCTGTCTGCACAGGGTAAAGCCGTCGGCCTCGGGGAGCATGATATCGAGAAGCACAAGGGCATAGTCCTCAAGTCCGCTTCTTATAATATCAAAGGCTTCGCCGCCGCTGTTTACCACAGTCACCGATGTACCCTTGTTTTCAAAGTAGTTTCTGATGACCTCGCAGATATCAAGGTCGTCCTCAACGAGAAGAATCTTATCCATAGCACGTGCTCCTTTGCTTTCTGAGCATATTATAGCTCCGCGATGTATCCTTTGTGTGTCCTTGTGTAGTTTTTTGTGTGACCTTTGGTCATACCAATTTATAAGCCGAGTATCAAATATTGTGATTTCATTATAACCCTAATATATTAAGATGTCAATTTTTGAACAATATTTGAATAAATGAATAACAATTTTTGAATAAAATCGCAATTTTTGGCTTGTATTAATCTTTCATTCACAATTTTTAGCTTGTATTTTTTATGAATTTATTATATAATTTAGTCATAAATCCCCGATCGGCTCATGTTTTTTAGTTGATTATACAGAAAAGGGGGAATTTTAACATGATTTTTAAAAGCTCAAAGCAGTTAATGGCGGGAACTATCGCAGCAGCCCTGTGCGTTACGGCTGTATCGCTTAACTTCACGTCAAATCTTAGTTCTTATGCTACTTCAAATCAAAATGAACAATTCTATATCGACGGCTATCACTATGAGTTTTATAACATGAGCAATATCGGAGAGTGCTCCTTTGAACCTGATAATCAGGGCGGCTTCGACGCCGAATGGTCAGGTATCATGGAGTGCCAGTTTGACAAGGGCATTTACGGCAGTGAACTGCCTAATGATCCTGAAAGCGTTATAATCAATTACGACCTTGAATTCAGTCCTCTGACGGACAACGAGGAAGTCACCGACGGCAGCTCCCGAGTGGGAATATATGGCTGGCTGGTGCCAAAAAGTGCAAGATACAATATCGAATACGCAGTAATAGACTATCAATGCAATTTTGACACGGAAAACTATGCAAATATCTTGGAATTGCAGAACATAGGCAGCTATGAGCTTGACGGCATGACCTATGACCTGTACAACAAAAAAGCCGATGCCAACGGCTTTTCATTCGACGCGAGCGTTGAGAAGTATTTCAGCTTCAGACGCGATAGCAATATCGGCAGCGGTGCTTCGGTAAACCTGAAAAGCTCTATCGACCTTACCAGACACATGGAAGAATGGCAGAAGCTGGGCATGGAGAAGAGCAATATCTACAGCGCCATGCTGGACGTCCGTGCGTGGATGTCAAGCGGCAGCGCCAAGCTCAACAGCTGCGATATCAACATTACTGAAAGGGAAAGGGAAGCCTTCACCGAGGACGGCTGCTTTTATGTGACCGAGCCTGCCAAAAACGGCGGCGATTACGAAATGAAGCCCCTCGGCGAGGGCGGCTTTGAGGCAAAGTGGGACAGCTATTCAAGCGTGACCTTCCGCAAGGGAAGAAGCTTTGCCGAGGCTCCCGTAAACTATAGCGACGAGGACTGTATCATAGCGGATTATGATATGGAGTTCGATACCTCAAAATACGGCAGTGACGGTATGATAGACATCGGCGTTCACGGCTGGCTTGATATCAAAGAGGGCAGCGACTGGAAGGACGAATTCAATATAATCCTCGGCAGAAAGAATTATTATTTCCCAAGCAATTACAAGGATTTCCAGAATAATGAAAATGTCATCGAGCTGGGAACATTAGAGGATAACGGCAGAAAATTCAGGCTCTACCGCTCTATCCCTCTGCATAATTACAACGCTTCGGGCGTTGCAGAGGCTCCGCCTCATGCAAGGTATACCTATTGGAGCGTTGCGGAGGATTGCGTTGTGGATAAGGTCAGTGCTCCCAAGCTCAGCGGAAAGATCAATATCCGAAAGCACCTTGAAAAGTTCATGGAGCAGGCTTCTGCACTTGAAAGAGTAAGCCGCGTCTATGAAGTGTCCCTTAATCTGTTTACTATGGGCGGAGAGGGAAGTGCCAAGGTGAATGATTTCGATATACATCTCGGCAGCGACAAGGACGAGGGCGGCAAGGTCACATTTTACAACAGCGGCAATGCCACTGAGAAAAACAGCTCTATGGATCCTAACGGAGTAGGCGGCTTCTCGTGTAACTGGAGCGAGGGCGAATATAAGTCCTTCTCAAAGAAGCTGGAGACCGAGGGCGAAATAGACATGGCTGAGTTCTCTGTGGACTACGACGCAGATGTAAATGCGAAATCAGCCTCAGATACTGAGTGGTCACTGTGCTCGACCTGCAAGTCCACACAGTCTAACCTTGAATACTATGTTTTTGAGGGCTATGGCACAAGCTCCGTCAAGATGAACAGCAACGGAACAGAGGTCACGAATATTGATGCATACTCTTTCCTGAAGGATCATGCGATCATCAAGAAAAACTCCGCTATCATCAACGGCGAAAGGTACGACCTGTTCTATCTGCGTTATAAGGTAGGCGAGGGTGGTCTCGGCGGATATGATATCTACCGCTGCCTCAGCATAAAGCAGAATGCAGGTCAGGCTATGGGCGAGAAATGCCACCTGAACGGCAGTATAGACTGGGCAAAGCATATCATGGCATGGGACAGCGCAGGATTCCCTATAACCGCTGTTGACAGCTGCGAGGTATTCTTTGAGACCAACAGCCCCGGCGGTGATTTCAGCCTTAATATATGCAATTTTAATCTGGCTTCAAATGAGGTCAGCGTAAAGGGAGACCTTAACAGCGACAGAGTTGTTGACAACTTCGATGTAATAGCCTGCCGAAAGGCTCTCCTCAATTCCGAGAACTGCCCCTATGATACAGAGGCAGGCGATATGAACGGAAACGGAAAGATCGACGTTGGCGACCTTATCCTGCTTACCCGTTTCGTTCTCGGAGTATCAAAGGCATAATATCTATACCTCTTTTTTGAATAAATAAGAAAATCCCCTTTTCAAAGGGGATTTTCTTTATATATGCTCAGTGTTGTATCACTTCTTGGACTTCTTTTTAGACTTTTTCTTGTTTTCGTCGGATTTCTTTTCGGATTTTTCAGCCTTTCCGCTCTCATATTCTGCCATAGCTTCCTCAAGGAGCTTTCTGCATTCGGGGAGCTTCTCGGCTTCCTCGGGCGGAAGAGCAGGATATTCTGGTTTGCAGGCTTTCAGCTCATTGAGAAGTATCTCTGTGACAAGGTATCTTGTGTACCACCTCTGGTCTCCTGGGAGCACATACCACGGGCTGTGCTTGGTCGAGGTCTTGTTTATGACCTCGTTGAAGCATTTGAGGTATGAATCGTATTTATCGCGGACTTTCAGGTCGTCTGCGCGGAATTTCCAGTTTTTCTCGGGAAGCTGTATGCGCTCGAGGAGCTGTTCTGTCTGTTCCTCTTTTGACACGTGGAGGAATATCTTCACCATGCGGTAGCTGTTCTCGTAGAGGTACTCCTCGAAATTGTTCACCTGCTCGTAGCGCTTCTCGAAGAACTTTTTCTTTGTATCATCAAGAACTCGTTCTGACATATGGTAATGCTCCCATATATCCTCAGCCTGAACGGTAACTAAGTCCTCATAGTGGCTGCGGTTGAAAACGGCTATCTCGCCTCTGCGCGGGATATTCTGATGTATGCGCCAGAGATAATCGTGAGCCAGCTCATCGGCGGTAGGAGCCTTATAATAGTGCACCTTTACGCCCATGGGGTTCATGCCGCTGAAAACGTATTTAATGGTCGAGTCCTTGCCTGAAGCGTCCAGAGCCTGTATAACAACTATAAGTCCCTCTCTGCCGTCAGCGTAGAACTTGTCCTGCAAAGCGATGAGCTCCTGCTTGTTTACTTCGTATTTGGCGATGATATCGTCCTTATCGACGTTATCCTCCTTGCTGTTGGTAGGAAGCTTGCGTATATCAGTTTTCTTGTTTTCTTCTATGATGTATTTGTCTGCTTTCACGGTAAATAACACCTCTTTATGATTATTAGTGGTTTGTGTAGGGGCGGATGCCCACATCCGCCCGTTGATAGCAGTAAAATGATCGGGGCGATGTGGGCATCGCCCCCTACAAGCTAATGGCTAAAGGCTATATTATTCGGAAAGCACAGGCGCTACGGTCATCATGCTGTATACCATAACGGAGTACAGCGCCGCCTGTCTTGCCGCAAGGAGAGCTCGTCTTTCCTGCTGGTCGCCCACATTCTCGTCGCTGGCATAAGCGGTAGTCAGCAGCATGAATGCGTGGCTTATGGGCTCGCTCTTGCCGAACTCCGATAAGTCCGCAATGGAGTTATGCTCCGCGAGGAAAGCCTCAACGTCGCTTATATCGCCGAGTATCTCAGCGCTTTCAAACTTCGTCATAGTCAGCGCAGCCAGCATTGCCAGCTCATAGTGCTTGCCGTATTTTCGTCCCTTTTTGAGCATACTGTCGTACAGCTCCATGAACTTCGCGCACTTGTCCTCGGGTTTTCCGTTTGCCATAGCCAGAACGTGGGACACGGTCTGTATGCTGTTTTTGTCGGCACTGTGCTTGAGAAGCTTGTAGCTCGCCTCCATATCCTCGATGAGCTCGTCGTCGGTCTTCTCGGAAAAAGCGAGCATGACCGCAAAAGCTACGTCCTCCTTTGTGGTGAGGATACGGTGCTCCTTTTTCATTCGGTCATATATCTGCCTGCTGCGCTTTATGTAGCCCTCGGCAGTATTTTTGTCCGTGATACGCTGGAGCAGCACTGCCATTAATGCAAGGTGCTCGGAATTGGTGAAATACTTTCTCAGCAGGTCGTAGCATTCAAGACAGCGTTCCATTTCGCCTTTGGGGTTGTCGCTTATGGACAGCCACGACGCTATCAGCGGTCTTATGGTGCTGCGGAAGCTTGACAGCATTTTGTTGTTTTCCTTTATAAGAGCCATGCTGTTTTTGAATTTTGAAAGGTCGAATTCCGTATCCGCAGTACACATAACGTTTGCGCACACAGGGTAAAGGATGTCCCTTTCCAGCGGACAGAAATCAGTAAACAGCCCCAGATTGAGCAGATACTTATCACACAGAGTTTCAAGCAGCTCCTTCATGGTGCACCCCCTTTGGATTCATCATTTTACTATTTTCCATAAACACTTAATACAATTTACAATTATTATATCACACTGCACAGGAAATTTCAATGCAAAAATGCTGATTTTTTCATTTTTTTTGGATAAAAACGGCAGAAAGTTACTAAATTCTTCAAATATTGCGCTTTTTATCGGGGCAAACCTTTCTGAGGAAAGCCCTGCTGCCGTCAGTATCACGGCTTCAAACCTTGAATTTTGTAGAAAACAGCAATTTTTGAACATAATAACGTAATTTTTACACATTATTACTGTTGACTTAAAGCGAAAAATATGATATAATTTCTCTGTATATAAATTATTTATATTATTTTATATTTTCATGCGGTCAAAAAACTCACTGAATGCCGTTTTTATTCTAAAAGCGGAGATATCAGCAAACGTTTATATCATATATTTAATATATTTACTTGGAAATGTGTTCATTCTGAGATTTCAGACCGACTGATTTTTATGTTAAGGAGGAAGCTATGGGAAACAGTGAATACCGCAAGACTATTGATTACATACTCGACCTTATCAGAAGCGGAATGCTGCAGGTAGGGGACAAGCTTCCGACAGAGCGCAGTATTTCGGAAAAGCTCGGCATAAGCCGAAACACTGTCCGCGAGGCGCTCAGGGGGCTTGAGATACTTGGTATTGTCAATGGAAAACAGGGCTCGGGAAATTATCTTACGGATAATATCTCGGATTCTATCGCTTCTGCGATGGACGTCATGCTTCTGATGAACAAGACTTCAAAGGAAGAGATATGTTCTTTCAGAAGAAGCATGGAAAAGACCGTGTGCAGCTATCTTATCGCAAAGGGCTGCAGCTCGGACAACAAGCTGAAAATAGTCGCCGCTCTTAACAGGCTCAAGGATTCCGAGGGCACTGAGGAGCAGACTGTGGCAGACAGGGACTTCCACTATTCGCTTATAAACGCTACTGAAAACAGCTTCTGGATAACCTTCATGAACGCCGTTTCCGAGGTGTATATGCGCTGGATAGACGATTTTCTGACAACTGCCGACCACGATGTGCGCATGAGACTTCAGGACGCTCATGAGAAAATAGTGCAGGGTATCATCACGGGCGATATCGAATTCTGCTTCCGCGCCATCGATGCACACTATAATATAATAGACGAGAGCTTCGGCTAAAGAGAGGAATTTTATGAGTAAAAAGGGTTTCTTTGCCGCTCTTACAGCGGTACTGTTTGCTTTTAGCGCTGCTTCCTGTGATAATGAGCTCCATGTCGATGAAAGACCTAAATCGAGCGTACAGGAAACAACTGCGGCAGAAGGGGAAAAGGGAACTCAGTCGGCTGAGACAAATACAATAGCCAACGATATCAACTCATATATTACAGTCAAGGAATCAAAGCCTGCATTGTGGAAGGTCACGGACACCAACACTGGTACCGAGCTTTATATGTTCGGTATGGTGTACTTTATGACCGATAATACCCTGCCGCTGCCCGATTACGTTATGGACGCCTATAAAAAGAGCGATACCATAGCTGTTGAGTACGATATGAGCAATATGGCTCAGGATATGGAGAAAATGCAGGAATTCTACAGTCACATGGTCTATACCGACGGAACGACCATAACGGACCATATTTCCGAGGAGACTTACAATAAAGCCAGGGATTATCTGTCCAAGAATTTCTTCTACAACAATATGATGGACGGCTATTCCGCAAGCTTCTGGGCTTCACAGGTAAATTCCGTGGCTGTGGGAAATGTAAAGAATCTTATCATGGAGACTCTTGATTCGAGATTTGTCTCCATGGCAAAAATGGAAAACAAGAAGATAGTGAGCCTTGCAGACGCGGATTCACAGCTCAAGGCTATGGACGCAAGCACTGATGAGCTGTCTGATTTCATGATAAGCGATACTATCAGACGCGCCGAAAATGTCAGCGGCTTTACCAAGAATCTTGCGGACCAGTACGAATACTGGGCAAAGGGCGACGTTGATCCCCTTTCCGAGGAGCTCTACTGGCTTGACCGCTCGTCAGACCTTGACGACGACTACGAGGCTTATCTGGACGCTACGCTGTACCAGAAAAACCGCGATTTTTCAGCAAGGATAAAGGAAATGCTCGCAAACGGCGAGAGTCCTTTCGTTATCGTGAACGTTACCTGCTTCTCGGGAGATAAGGGCATAGACGATATGCTCGCCGCCGAGGGCTACAAGGTAGAGAGAGTAGACAAATAGTCTGCTCATTGCCAGATATTACTAAATCAAACAAAAAAAGCGCCGAATGGTTTTTAAATTCGGCGCTTTTTTATAAATCTTCACGGAGCCCCTTGACATGGGACAAAATCTGTATTATAATGTTATAATGTATCAATATGGAATAGTATCGCTATTTTGCAAGATATTATAGCATACATTGCACTGACTTGTCAATAGTTTTCTGCAAAAATTTTTCATGATACGATAGCAACAAACAAGAACTGCTCTGCTTACACTGTGTGCGGCGGCAGAGCGGCAAAAAAATACAAGGAGGTTCCGCCTATGGTGAATGTTACACCTAAGCAGCTGGGAAAGAATGTCAGAATGAGCTTCGGTAAGATTACCGAGCCTCTGGAGATGCCGAACCTTATCGAGGTGCAGAAGAACTCGTATAAGTGGTTCAAGGAAGAAGGTCTTCGCGAGGTTTTCCGCGAAATGACTGCTATCACCGACTACAACGGCAATCTCGTCCTCAACTTCAAGGACTACCGCTTTGACGATACTCCCAAGTATTCTCTCGCAGAATGTAAATCAAGAGGAGCTACCTATCAGGTCGCAATGAGAGCGACTGCTACCCTTGCCAATAAGGAAACGGGCGCAGTCAGCGAAAGCGAGATATATATGGGTGACTTCCCGCTTATGACAGACAGCGGTACCTTCGTCATCAACGGTGCAGAGCGTGTTATCGTATCACAGCTCGTCCGTTCCCCGGGTGTTTATTACTCCTTCACCAAGGATAAGACGGGTAAAGACCTGTTCAGCTCCCAGATCATCCCTAACCGCGGTGCGTGGCTTGAGTATGAGCAGGATTCCAACGACGTTGTTTACGTTCGTATAGATAAGAACAGAAAGATCCCGCTCACTACCTTCATCAGAGCTCTCGGCGAAGAGGGTACGGATGAGGAGATCTTCGAGACATACGGCGATGATGAGCGCCTCAGACAGACTATTCTCCAGAAGGATCAGACCAAGAACCGCTCAGACGCCCTCATAGATGTATACAAGAAGCTCCGTCCGGGCGAGCCTCCTACGGTTGAAAGCGCAGTAAGCCACCTCAACAACCTCTTCTTTGAGGCTAAGAGATACGACCTCTGCCGTTTCGGACGCTATAAGTACAACAAGAAGCTGGGCATTGCTTCACGTCTTTCGGGCAGAACTCTTGCCGAGCCTATCATCAACGAGATGACAGGCGAGATACTTGCTGACGCAGGCGAGACTCTTACCTACGACAAGGCTTGCGAGATAGAGCAGGCTGGTGTTTACAGCGCATTCGTAAACGTCGAGGCTAAGGAGTACTACACTGACGAGCGCGGCGAGACAAATATCCGCATGGTCGAGAAGACAGTCAAGGTAATCGGCAACGGCATGGTAGATATCAAGGGTTACGTTGATTTCGACGCTGAGAAGTACGGCATCAACGAGAAGGTCTCCTTCAATGTCCTCAAGGATATCATCGACAACGCCGCTGATGCTGACGAGCTTGAAGAGACTATCAAGAAGAAGGCTGACGAGCTCTCACCAAAGTACATCACACTTGATGATATCAGAGCTTCTATCAGCTACTTCCTCAACCTCTGCGAGGGCGTTGGTACTGTTGACGATATCGACCACCTCGGAAACAGACGTATCCGCTCTGTTGGTGAGCTTCTCCAGAATCAGTTCCGTATCGGTTATACACGTATGGAGCGCGGTATCCGCGAGAGAATGAACCTCCAGACTCAGGACGTGAACACACTCACTCCTCAGACTCTTATCAACATAAGACCTATTTCTTCGGCTATGAAGGAGTTCTTCTGCTCCTCACCACTGTCACAGTTCATGGACCAGAACAACCCTCTTGCCGAGCTTACTCATAAGAGACGTCTTTCAGCCCTCGGACCGGGCGGCCTTTCAAGAGACCGTGCAGGATTCGAGGTTCGAGACGTTCACTACAGCCACTACGGAAGAATGTGTCCTATCGAGACTCCTGAAGGACCTAACATCGGACTTATCTCCTATCTGGCTACATTCGCAAGAATAAACGAGTACGGCTTCATCGAGGCTCCTTACAGAAAGGTAGACAAGACTACAGGCATTGTAACAAATGAAGTAGTTTACATGACTGCCGATATGGAGGATAACTTCGTTGTTGCTCAGGCTAACGAGCCTCTCACAGAGGACGGCAAGCTGAAGAGACCTCGTGTAAACGCCCGTTTCCGTGACCAGATACTCGAGTGCGAGCGTGAAAAGGTCGACTACATGGACGTATCTCCTAAGATGGTCGTTTCAGTCGCTACCTCAATGATCCCATTCCTCGAAAACGATGACGCGAACCGTGCTCTCATGGGCTCTAACATGCAGAGACAGGCTGTTCCGCTTCTCAAGACAGAGCGTCCTTTCGTTGGTACAGGTATGGAGTACAAGGCTGCCGTTGACTCGGGCGTATGCGTAGTTTCCGACTACGACGGAAAGGTAACATACGTTGACGCCGACAGGATCACTATGGTGGACACAGACGGCGTTGAGCACAAGTACGAGCTCATCAAGTTCAAGCGTTCCAACCAGGGTACCTGCGTAAACCAGAGACCTATCGTAACAGCAGGCGAGGAGGTCAAGAAGGGACAGGTGCTTGCAGACGGTCCTGCTACCGCTGACGGTGAGATCTCCCTCGGTAAGAATGCCCTCATCGGCTTCATGACATGGGAAGGTTACAACTACGAGGACGCTGTTCTCCTTAACGAGAGACTTGTAAGAGAAGATGTATTCACTTCTGTTCATATCGAAGAATACGAGATAGAGTGCCGTGATACAAAGCTCGGTCCCGAGGAAATAACAAGAGATATCCCTAATGTGGGTGACGACGCACTGGCTAACCTTGACGAGAACGGTATCATCCGTATCGGTTCCGAGGTAAATTCAGGCGATATCCTCGTTGGTAAGGTGACACCTAAGGGTGAGACAGAGCTTACCGCCGAGGAAAGACTTCTCCGTGCTATCTTCGGTGAGAAGGCAAGAGAAGTACGTGATAACTCCCTTAAAGTACCTCACGGTGAGTCGGGCGTTATCGTTGATGTAAAGGTATTCACAAGAGACAACTGCGACGAGCTCTCAGCAGGCGTAAATATGCGCGTTATCTGCTATATCGCTCAGAAGCGTAAGATCACTGTCGGCGATAAGATGGCCGGCAGACACGGTAACAAGGGTGTCGTTTCACGTATTCTCCCTGAGGAGGATATGCCATTCCTCCCGGACGGTACACCTCTCGACATCGTACTCAATCCTCTCGGCGTTCCTTCACGAATGAACATCGGACAGGTACTTGAAGTACACCTCGGTATGGCTTGTAAGGCTCTGGGCTGGCACATCATGACTCCTGTATTCGACGGCGCTCACGAGGGCGATATCCGTGAATGCTTCAATATGGCCAACGAGCACGCCAAGGAGCACAAGGACGATATGTTCGAGCTCAAGGCTATGGATAAAGTTATCAACCCCAATGCTCTGGAATTCACAGAGGATTGTAAGTTTACACTTTACGACGGACGTACAGGTGAAAAGTTCGATAACCGCGTAACGGTGGGCTATATGTACTACCTCAAGCTCCACCACCTCGTTGACGATAAGATACACGCTCGTTCAGTAGGTCCTTACGCACTGGTTACACAGCAGCCTCTGGGCGGTAAGGCTCAGTTCGGCGGACAGCGTTTCGGAGAAATGGAAGTTTGGGCTCTTGAAGCTTACGGTGCAGCATACACCCTTCAGGAGATCCTTACAGTCAAGTCAGATGATACTATCGGACGTGTCAACACATACGAGGCTATCGTCAAGGGACAGAACGTTCCTACACCTGGTATCCCTGAGTCCTTCAAGGTTCTTATCAAGGAAATGCAGTCACTTTGTCTCGATGTTAAGGTGCTTGACGAGAATCAGGAAGAGATCGACCTCACTCAGAACTTCGATGACGACGATCCGATGCCTTCACGTTCTTACGACGATGAGGACACAGTCGACAACTCAGACTTCAATGAAGACGATCTGGGCGACGCAGGCTACGGTATCGAAGGCGAGGACGAGGACGGCGATCTTGATATGGTCGACGGCGAAGACGATTTCAGCTTCGATGAAGACGAGGACGACCTCGGTCTCGACGAAGACGACGACGTTCTTGATCTCGGCGATGATGACGGCGACAGCTTCAGCTTCGATGACGAGGACTGATCACAGGTAAACGAATAAAAACAGCGGATTAGAATAATGAATGCCCGCAGTCTGATGACTGTCGGACTGCGGCGCATGATTCCGAATTCAAATTCCGAATTAACATATCAGGAGGTAGCAGTTTGGAATTTACAACTTTTGAATCGATAAAGATAGGTCTTGCGTCCCCCGAGCAGATCAGAAGCTGGTCTCACGGCGCAGTTGAAAGACCTGAAACTATAAATTACAGAACCCAGAAGCCTGAGCGCGACGGTCTTTTCTGCGAGAGAATTTTCGGACCAACAAAGGACTGGGAGTGTCACTGCGGAAAGTTCAAGAAGATACGCTTCAAGGGCAAAATATGTGACCGCTGCGGCGTTGAGGTAACAAGGGCAAGAGTAAGAAGAGAGAGAATGGGCCACATCGAGCTGGCTGCTCCCGTTTCTCACATCTGGTACTTCAAGGGCACACCTTCCAGAATCGGTCAGGTGCTTGAGGTATCACAGAAGAGACTTGAGGAAGTTCTCTACTTCACAAAGTACATCGTAACAGATCCCGGCAACACAGAGCTTCTCAAGAAGCAGCTCCTCTCCGAGAAGGAGTACCTCTCATATTTAGAGAAGTACGGCGACGATTTCAAGGCTGAAATGGGCGCAGAGGCTATCAGAAAGCTTCTCAACGAGTACGATCCTGCAAGATACGATACTCACAAGCAGAGACTCATCGAAATGGGCAAGGTATCTCTCGGCGGCAAGAAGATAGAGTGCTTCAACAAGCCTACAGAGTGCGAGTGCGAGGAGTGCCAGAAGTTCAGAGAGCTTGAAGACATCGACTGGAGAAACAACCTCGAGATCGTTGCAGACGACCTTAAAGCTGAGCTGGTAGGTCTCCCAAGCGGTCAGAAGAAGGTAAAGCTCTTAAAGAGACTCCAGATAATCGAGGCATTCCGCCTTTCGGGCAACAAGCCTGAGTGGATGATACTCAGCGTAGTTCCTGTAATCCCGCCGGATATCCGTCCTATGATAATGCTGGACGGCGGACGCTACGCAACATCAGACCTTAACGACCTTTACAGAAGAGTTATCAACAGAAACAACCGTTTAAAGAGAATGCTCGAGCTTGACGCTCCTGACATCATCGTAAGAAACGAGAAGCGTATGCTTCAGGAAGCTGTTGACGCTCTCATAGACAACGGCAGACACGGCAGACCTGTTACAGGTCCAAGCAACCGTGCTCTCAAATCTCTTTCCGATATGCTCAAGGGTAAGCAGGGACGTTTCCGTCAGAACCTTCTCGGTAAGCGTGTTGACTACTCAGGACGTTCGGTTATCGTCGTAGGACCTGAGCTCAAGATGTATCAGTGCGGTCTTCCTAAGGAAATGGCACTGGAGCTCTTCAAGCCATTCGTATTAAAGAGACTTGTCGACAAGAAGGCTATCGCTAACATAAAGAGCGCAAGAAAGCTCATCGACCGTGCTGACAACAAGGTCTGGGACGCACTTGAGGACGTTATCAAGGATCACCCTGTAATGCTCAACCGTGCCCCCACGCTCCACAGACTTGGTATCCAGGCATTCGAGCCTATCCTTGTTGAAGGCCGTGCTATCAAGCTCCACCCACTCGTATGCTCAGCCTTCAACGCTGACTTCGACGGTGACCAGATGGCTGTACACCTTCCTCTTTCCGCAGAGGCTCAGGCTGAGGCAAGATTCCTCATGCTTGCGGCTAACAACCTGCTGAAGCCTTCAGACGGTAAGCCTGTTGCCGTTCCTTCACAGGATATGGTACTTGGTTCATACTATCTGACAATGGATAAGCCCGGCGAACCCGGCGAGGGCAAGGTATTCCGCGACGTTAACGAGGCACTCATGGCTTACAATGAGCATGACGTATCGCTCCACGCTAACATCAAGGTAAAGATAACAAAGGATATCGGCGACAAGAAGGTATCCAAGATAATCGACGCTACAGTCGGCAGACTTATCTTCAACGAGAATATCCCACAGAATCTGGGCTACGTTGACAGAACCAACTCCGACAAGCAGTTCGACCTTGAAATTGCATTCCTCGTTGGCAAGAAGCAGCTCTCCGACATTATCGAGCGCTGCATCAAGATCCACGGCACAACAACTACTTCCGAAGTTCTTGACCGTATCAAGGCTCTCGGATATAAATACTCCACAAGAGCAGCTCTTACCGTTGCTGTCTGCGACGCAACTATCCCTCCGCAGAAGAAGGATATCCTTGCTAAGGCTGACGCAGAGGTCGAGCAGATAACAAATGAATACGAGTACGGATATATCTCCGCACAGGAAAAGACCAAGAAGATCATCGCTCTCTGGACAAATACCACAGACGATGTTACAAAGGCTCTTAAATCCAACTTCGACAAGTACAATCCTATCTGGATGATGGCTGACTCTGGTGCCCGTGGTTCTATCTCACAGATCAGACAGCTGGCAGGTATGCGTGGACTTATCGCCAATACATCAGGTACCGTTATCGAGATCCCGATCAGAGCTAACTACCGTGAAGGACTTAACATCTTGGAGTACTTCATCGCGTCAAGAGGTGCGAGAAAGGGACTTGCTGATACCGCTCTCCGTACCGCTGACTCAGGTTACCTTACACGTCGTCTCGTTGACGTTTCTCAGGACGTTATCATTCGTGAGGAAGACTGCGGAACTACAGACGGTATCGAGGTATTCGAGATCAAGAACGGCAACGAGATAGTTGAGCCGTTCGAGGAGAGACTTGTAGGACGTTTCCTCTCTGAGGACCTCCGCGACGAGTCAGGCGAGCTTATCGTATCACGCAACAAGCTCATCACAGACGCTGACGCTAAGAAGATAGTTGACAGCGGCGTTGAAAGAATAAAGATACGTTCTGTACTTACCTGTAAGTCAAGAACAGGCGTATGCTCAAAGTGCTACGGTGCAAACCTTGCATTCAACAATATGGTATCAGTCGGCGAGGCTGTCGGCGTAATCGCTGCTCAGTCCATCGGTGAGCCTGGTACACAGCTTACAATGAGAACCTTCCATACCGGTGGTGTTGCTTCTGCCGACGCTGAAGATATCACACAGGGTCTTCCACGTGTCGAGGAACTCTTCGAGAGCAGACGTCCTAAGGGCGCAGCTATCCTCTCCAGAATTGACGGTAAGATACACATCGAGGAAGTCAAGACTACAAGAAATATCATCGTTACCAACGATGAGACAGGCGAGTCTGAAAGCTATATGATCCCGTACAACCTGAAGATAAGAGTTCAGGAGGGCGAGGTCATCGAAAAGGGCACACGTCTTACAGAAGGTAACATCTATCCTGCTGATATCCTCAATATCCTCGGTACACAGGCTGTTCAGAACTACATCATCAATGAAGTTCAGAAGGTTTACCGTTTACAGGGTGTTGATATCAACGATAAGCACATCGAAGTTATCGTTCGTCAGATGCTCCGAAAGATCAAGGTTGAGGAGACAGGCAGCAGCTATCTGCTCCCCGGTACTCTCGTTGACAGCAAGGAGATCGACGCTATCAATGAAGAGCTTCAGGCTCGTATCGACGCAGGCGAGTACGACGTACAGCTTGTTCAGACAAGTCCTGTTCTTCAGGGTATCACAAAGGCTTCATCAAATTCAGACAGCTTCATGTCCGCTGCTTCATTCCAGGAGACCACAAAGGCTCTCACAGACGCAGCTATCAGAGGCAAGAGCGACCGACTCCTTGGTCTTAAGGAGAACGTTATCATCGGTAAGCTCATTCCTGCCGGTACAGGTATGGAGTGCTACAGAAACGTTGAAGTCGTTAAGAACGAAGGCTACGGCGAGCACAATACAACAGCTCCTATGGCTAACCAGATATAACATCAAAGCTCCCGAGGTATTCTTCGGGAGCTCTTTTGTAATTAGTAGGGGACGCCGCCCTCGGCGTCCCGTTAATTTAACAATTATTATGACGGGCTGATGTAGGCATCAGCCCCTACAAAAAATGAAGTCAACAGAATCGTACAGGAGAACACGAATGAATATCGAACTTAAAAGAATCGGCATGGAGGACTGCGAAAGGCTCTGGAAAATGCAGGTCGAAGCCTTTTCGGAGCTCCTTGAAAAATATCAGGACTACGATATAAGCCCTGCCAACGAGCCATTGAGCCGTATTGAGGAGCGGCTCCGCCAGCCTTTTACCTGTTATTACTTTATCATGGACGGTGAAAAAGCTGTTGGAGCTATCCGCATTGTGGATATGAAAGACGGTGGTCAGAAGCGTATCTCACCTATATTCATTATGGCTGAGTATCGCGGAAAAGGCTATGCTCAGGCAGCTATGAGAGCTGCCGAGGAGCTTCACGGCGCAGAGAACTGGGCTCTCGATACAATTTTGCAGGAAAAGGGCAACTGTCATCTCTACGAGAAAATGGGCTATCGCAGAACAGGCGAGGAGCAGGTCATCAACGAGAGAATGACTATTATCGGCTACGAAAAATAGCCTTTCGTCTATGGCATATCATGTCCGCTTGCTGAATATAATTCAGTGAGGTGAGATGTATGAAAAAAATCATAGCAGCTGCCTGTGCGGCTGCTTTTTTGTTGTCATCAGGCTGCTCTGCAATGCCGATAAACAGCGGCTCGGATATAATGAGGGAGTCCGTGCCGCCTGCCGCCGAGGAGCATAGCTATACTCCATTAAACTACACGAATCAGGTGGGAATGTGGCTGCCGTATGTGAAATTTCCAGAAATATTGCAGGGAAAAAGCGAGGAAGAGTTCCGTAAAGCAGTTGCGGAGATATTACAGGACGCCGCAGCCGAGAACGTTAATACTCTGTATTTCCATGCCCACCCAATGGGGGACGCCTATTATAGCTCGGAGATATTCCCTAAGGGCTCATACCTCGACGGAGGCTACGACTCATTACAGATAGTTCTCGATGAAGCACACAGGCTGGGAATATCAGTTCACGGGTGGATAAATCCTCTACGCCTGCAAACAGAGGAAGAGATGAACAGGCTCCCCGATGATTTTATCATAAAAAAGTGGATAAACGCAGGTGAGCCCTACGTGAAAGCTGTCAACGGGCGCTGGTACCTTGTGCCTTCCTATCCCGAGACTGTGGAGCTACTTGAAGCTGCAATCGGCGAAATACTGGACAATTATGACGTTGACGGAGTCCATATCGACGACTATTTTTATCCCACCACCGACGAGGACTTTGACAGCGCGGAGTTTGAAAAAAGCGGCGAATCAGACCTTGCCGAATGGCGAACAGATGTCGTAAGCCGCTATGTAAAGGCTATTCGTGACGCTGTGAAGTCCCATGATGAAAGGCTTCTTTTCGGCATAAGTCCACAGGGAAACATCGACAGCGATTACAACTCCCAGTACGCAGATGTGCGGCGCTGGGGCGGCGATAAGGGCTTCTGTGACTATATAGCTCCGCAGCTGTATTTCGGATTTGAGAACGAGTGCTGTCCGTTCCTGCCGACTCTTGCACAGTGGGAGGAGCTTGTCAGCGGCGGAGTTTCGCTGATCGTTGGACTCGCACCATACAAACTGGGCAGAGAGGATAAGTGGGCAGGAGCGGCAGGAGAGCTTGAATGGATAAACGATCCCGACATAATCGACAAGCAGATAGCCGCCGTGAAGAGCTCCGAAGCCGAAGGATACGCGCTGTATTACTGAAGCAGAGTTTGCGTGAAAGCGGCGCTGCTGATGTGCAAAATAATGCGATAGATATTGACTTTGTCCCGTGACTGTGATATAATAATATCATACGGGGCATTAGCGCAGTTGGGAGCGCATCACACTGGCAGTGTGGGAGTCAGGGGTTCGAATCCCCTATGCTCCATTTTATAATCGGCTAGAAATAAGCGTTTCTCAATTTGAGAAACGCTTATTTATTTAACTAAATTTGACGAGGACACTATGAGGACACTATTTGTGTGCAAAACAGACATAATATTATTGTGAGATTTGTCAATATTTCACTATTTTTCAAAAAGATAAAATAAAAACTCAATTAACTAATTATTCGTATAGATGTTTCCTTCTATATTTTTGAGGAGATTAAATGGGCTGAATTTGCTGAGTGGGTGGATTATGCTCTTGAGCTCCTAATAAAAATGCAACGAGAGTCTGCTATTCGTGGTGGACTTTTTTGTCGTTACTCTTTTGCATTTATTGTTGTTTTAGGCTTAATTACTTGACTTTCTGAATATTATAATTTATAATAAACACATATTACTAACAGCTCTAACAAGCTAATATCTTTATATTAAAGACAGGAGATTATTATGAAACAAAGCAAAATAATAAGTGCGGTATTGTCATTAACTATAATCGCAGCAAATGCAGGGTTAATCCCGAGTGATACAGCAATTACTGATAGTAACCAATTGACAGCATATGCCTACAGTGAAAATGTTCCCGGAAAATGGATATATGACAAAGGAACTGATAGATGGTGGTATCAGCATGCTGATGGTTCTTATACCCAAAATGACTGGGAAAAAAATGGGAATTTGTGGTATCACTTCGATGAAAGTGGTTGGATGCAGACGGGATGGCTAAAAGACGAAGGTAACTGGTATTATCTTAATAAAAAAGTTAATGGTGTAATAGTAGATAGAAATAGAGTAGTTGGTGCTATGCTGACTGGTTGGCAAAAGATCGATGGTACATATTACTTTTTTAATACAAATGGTGCTATGCATACTGGGTGGAAGCTGGACAACGGAAAGTGGTACTATTTAGATCCCAATGGTGCTATGCACACCGGCTGGAAGCAGGACAAAGGCAAATGGTATTATTTAGAACCAAATGGTGCAATGGTAACTGGTTGGAAGGCTATTGATGGTAAACAGTATTATTTTTATGAAAACGGTGATTTGTCAAACAGCAAATTTTCTAATGGAGCTGACAATTGGTCATTCAATAATTCGCGTTATAATTTTGGAGATACTTATTATATCAATGATAAGTATTGGAAAAAACTAATGGACGGCTTAAATAACACCGAAAAAGTACGTATTAATTATAATGTCAAGAACCAACCTTTTGGTGGCTCGTGTTTTGGTATGGCAATTACCTCAATACTTGCGAATAATCGAATTTTAAATCCATATAATTGGTATAATAATGCAAATACTCTATTTAAAATTCCGGGGCCTCCTTCTGATGAAGTAAAATCGCTTATCAATTACTATTTCTCTCTGCAATTTACAGATGTTGTTCGGCAGAAAGACTTGGATTTCATTTATAAATCCGAAAAAGAAAAACTTGAACATTTGGTTTCATGCTTGAAAGATGGTTCTCCGACACTTTTATGCTTTGGTGGCCATTTTTTCGGAGGGAACAAAATTTCTGCACATGCTGTTGTTGCATATGATGTTGAATATGGAGAATATAAATGTAATGTAGATGGTGAGATAAAGAAATATAATGGCAGAATAATGGTTTATGATAATAATAGAATTGATTATGATGCTGATTATTGTTTGTATTTTAATTCATCTGATGGTTCATGGACGATTCCATATTATCAGTTAAGTACAGATAATGATAGCTATTTAGGATTAATAACTGATGACCTGGATATTATAAATCATCATGGATATATTAATGGCTCAGATAAGTATATGTATGATAATTACATCGCTACACTTCAATCTTCACCTATAATGGGCGAATATAAACTGACTAAGGTCAATCATAATACCAGAATGTATGCATATGCTTCAACAGAAGATGATGATATAAAGCAGGTTGCGTCTTTCACAGATGATTATTTTGAAAACAACTCTCTTATGTTTGCTTTAAATGATTCGGCTGCAAGCTACGTTTTAAATCTGAAAAAACCTGAACAGATAGATCTTTCACTATCATATGAGAATAGCATGCTCAATGTAAATGCTTCTTCAGGTTCAGCAGTTAACTTTTTCCCATCGGATTGTGTTACTGTTAGTGGAAAGAATACTGATTATGAGCTTGGTATTGTTCTTAATGATGGATACAAAGTAACAGACTGGTATAGTTTTTCAGTTAAAGGTAGCGGTGTAACTGATGCAACCTTAAATAAAGAAGAAAACGGATATATACTTGAAGCTACAAATTTAAAAAATGTCACAGCTAGTGCATATAATGATGATGTTACAGTTAACGTAACTTTTTCAACTGATTATTCTAAAGTATTCTTGTTTGAAAAAGATGAAAACACTATTGGAATCGCAGTTGATACCGATAATAACGGTTCATTTGAGACTGAATTAATGGTTGATTCGTTATAATATGAAAGAGTAAGCACGGAAGGCAAAAAATCTTTCAAAATGGAATTTAATCCCAAAATGTTAAGGAATCATTTATTATAATAAAAACAAGGCGATAAGTCAAATTGGCATGATGCCAGTTTCTAATATAATCTACTACGCACGTTTTCGCTTAGCAGATTCATAGTATATCCAATCCCACGAAAATCGTTGGTTCTATTTCAGCCGTCGCAGCCATATTCAGTTGTAACATTTAAGATAATGCTCATTTGACATTAGTGAAAAGCCTTCCTATTTATATGGGAAGGCTTTTCTTTTGCATGGTGAAGAAGGAATGGAAATATCTTATCATCGTCAGACAGAATCATAGCAGGGGTCTGTTTGGCGGGAACAAGTCCTATGACGATGGGTACAACCTCACTCAAATATTACTATATGTACAATTAGTATGAGTGAATCTTCGGCGTCAATATTCTTTTTTGTATTAAGCGGCAATTATTATAGTGTATAATTGTATAGATTCGACAATTTTTTCAAAAAAGATTATTAAAGGAAATAAATTCTATTTACATGCAGTTTATTCTGTGATATAATTTCTATATATAGCAAAATATGTACTAAATTGCAATATAATATTTGAAAAAAGGATGGGAGGAATGCCATAAGTGAGTACGACTGCAAAAGAAGAAGCAAGTGTTGATATAAGCAAAGGAACTCGCGTTTTTTTGGCAATCCGCAAGGTCTTTATATACTGTTTATCCTTTTTTATTATAATTATCGCAGTTTTTTTTGCGGCAAGCAAGAGTCCGAATAAGTCGTTGTTTGGTTTTAGGTATTATGTTGTGCTTACTGACTCAATGGTTCCCGAATTTTCAAGCGGAGATATGGTCTTTGTAAAAATCTCAGATGCAAAGAACATAAATACGGGTGATGTCATCACTTTTAACCCGTCGAGCGGAGGCGAAGCATACCTGACACACCGAGTTACAGAAAAATTTACCGACTATCAGGGCACTGGTGTTACTTGTTTCAGAACAAAGGGTGACGCTAACAACACCGAAGACTCATTCCTTATTGATGAGAGCCGAGTTATCGGAAAGGTGCAGTTCCACGTTCCGAAATTGGGAGTAATAGTAAGATTTGTGCAGTTAAGGTGGTATTTTATCGTACCATTGATCGTGTTGATACTCATATTTTTCAAGATGATGAAGTATTACTTTGATCTGAAATCAAAAAATGAAAATATTCATGCCGACGATTACGTCAAGGCAGATTCAAAAAATAATGTTTAAATAACAGGAGGATATAAGTTATGAAAAATGATGTTTCCAAGAAGAAAAAGACTTCCAGAGAAAAACGTGTTTTAATTGCATCACTTTGTATTGCAGCTGCTGTTATGGCAGGCAGTACCTTTGCATGGTTCACCAGCAAGGATGAGGTAACTAACCGTCTGAGTGCTAATGCAAGCTACAATGTTAGCGTGACCGAAGACTTTACTCCCCCAGAGGATTGGGTACCCGGTCAGACAATAAAGAAGGAAGCAGCCGCTATCAATACCGGTAATGTTGACGCTTTCGTTCGTATGTGGCTCACCGGTGATATGAAGCTCGTTAAAGGCGACGCCGGTGTTGTTTATACAACATTCGCTACAACAACTTTGAGCAATGTAACAGAAGCACCTTATACCACATTGAAGCTTACCAAGAAAGATGCTTCTGACAATTACTACAGAGTTTTGGATGACGATGAGAGAAAGGCTCTCCAGTCAGGCGAGCTTGCTTATGCCGGCGCTGCATACAACTATACGACAAATCAGTCCGAAAGCGGAACGGATTACGGCGACAAGACAGCGTATACAACTGGTCAGGGAGCAGTAAAGCTTGTTGACAGCGATACCTTCACGCCCAGTGCTGCCGGTCTGTTCATTTTCAGAAGAAACTATGACCTTGTTGCTGGAACAGGTAATGTTGACCCTGCTACAGCTCAGTTCAGCGGCTATTACTACGACGGAACAAATTACTATGCACTCAAGACAGCCAACGACAGCACTGTTAGCGGCGGTGTAGCAAACAAGGGCAAGAATGTTTATATTTCCGAGCTTGCCGGAAAGTCCGGAGCTGCCTTCGATACAGCACTTGCAACTGTTAAGGTATACACTGCAAAAGAAAACACATTAGCTAATGATGAGCTCACATGGACATATAATGTGCCCACAACAACTGCCCCATCGCCTTTCGGCACTACCAATCCCTATTTTGCTGTTTCACAGACAGGCGGAAGCGATACTCTGAAGATCAATATAGAGCTTGATAATATCGGCGATGATACAGCTGATAAATGGCAGAAAATAGGTACCGGTACAACATTCTACTACACAGATGATGTAGAATCGGGTGAAAAAACAAAAATCCTCGTTAAGAACGTTCAGCTTGACAGCGGCACTACTCAGGAGGATTTCCTCGCATTTGACTTTGATCTCAACGTTAACCTTGAATCTATTCAGGTCACAAAGGACAATGCTGGAAATGAGACTGCTGATTCTGTTAAGAGCGGTTGGGCTGCAACAACTGAAAGCGCTGCAATCGGAGCAAGCGGATCTGCAACTGCTGCTGCTGACCTTGCAAAGGTTACATGGACAGCAACCACATGATGCCCATGGCATAATACATAAAATCTACAGGAAAGGAGACAGCACAATGCGTGCGAAGAAATTATTGACCGCTTTGTCAAGCTGTCTCCTTCTCCTTTCATCTTTAAGTTATCATATGACAGCTTTTGCGGAGGTTGTTTTACCCGAAGGAGCGGTAAAGGGACTTCCGGAGAGGCTGGCAGCTCTCGATTCAGAGGGCAGACCCGTCAACTCCGCTACAGGAGAATATTTCTTCCATGTGGAAAATATGCAGTACGGCGTGACCTATTCAAAAGAGGTCCAGCTTATGAATCTCCGTGATGACGAGGCATACAACATATACTTCTATGTTGAGCCGCTGTTCAAAAACGGTGAGATTGACCTTGAAAAAGGCTGTCAATGTACATTCTACCTCGACGGCAACGAATTCTACAAGGGCGATGTAAACGGCAAAGGAAATATCGACCTCAGTCAGACGTACTACGACACAGGCAGATATAACCCAGGAGACAGCCATGTGCTCCGTGCGGAAGTTATATGGAATGACCTTGATGTTATTCAGAATGTGGATAACGGACATAAACTTGTTGATGTCGACGGCACACACGTTCTTACAGGTCCGAACGGATCGGGGTACGCAGAGGGCGAAATAGAATTCAAGTGGATTTTTTTCGCATCCGTTATGCCTATAAGCGGTTATAAAGTAACAACCTCTCCCACTTCTACAAATGTTAATTCAGGAAATGTTACTACTTCAAAAACAGCAGTTTCCACAACAGCTGATGGTATCTCCATTTCAACAGAAGAAAGTTCGCAGACTGTAACAACTACATCATCAAGAAGCATTTTCAAAACTCCGCTCACAGGATATCTTGCAAAGGACGGCAAGATATGGCTGGTATTAATTGGCATAATATCTGCAATGATAGCATTTCTGCTTGTGCTTATACACAAAGACAGAAAAAAACGTGAAAAGAAATGAAAATCCGTATTTTGTATACGCTGACTGCAGTTCTTGTTTGTGCAGGTGCTTATTGCGGATGGCGTTATTATGACGATGTTATCATACCCGAAAGGCAGATATCTTCGGCAAATACCGAGCAGAATCAGCTTTTCGCCCAGATAAAGCCTGATGTTGCCGTGCCTGAAACAAGCACAGCTGCAATTACAGTTCCATCTACAGAAACAACTGCAATAACGGTTGCAAAAACGGCAAAGACTGATCCGCTTACGGATGCGGCAATGATAAACAGCAGTGTTGTGGGATGGATAACCATACCAAATACACATATAGATTTTCCTATAGCTCAGGCTGAGGATAATAACTTCTATCTGCACAATGGATTTGACATGAAATACAACTATGAGCTTGGATGTCCTTTTCTGGACTATCGATGCGCATCTGATTTCAGCGGATTCAACTCAATAGTATATGCTCACCATATGCCGCAGCAGAGAATGTTTGCGGATATTGCGCTGTTCAAGGACAGCGCATTTATGGCGGCAAATCCCGTCGGACAGCTCACACTTCATGACGGAATGCATACAGTTTCATTTTTTGCATATCTAAATGTTCCAGATGATTCTATGATTTATCACGTATCAGATACACCGGAGCGTGAGAAATATATTGATGACCTGTTTGCATCAGCAGATTATGCAACAAAGAATAAGTATGACATTAAAGAAAACGACAGACTGCTTCTGCTGTCGACCTGTACCTATGAGTACGAAGACGCAAGAGGCGTACTGATTGGAATTATAGGACCTACAATTGAACAGCAGGAATGATTCCCCACGACAGCCTGCTTTTTACTGGATAATTACAGATATTTCTGTATGATATATTAAATTTGAAGAATAATGGCAAAACCGCATATTATGCGCTTTTTTCTGCATATATCCGCACTTGATTCTTATGGGGGAATTGGGTGCGTTTTGTTATAATTATGGCGAAGATCAAAAAAATATTCAATACGCTTTATGAGATAATATCAACAACGATTATCACTGTCGGTATTATCTTAGCAATAGTATATTTATGTGGTATACGGCTGTATCACGTAAAATCAGGCTCAATGGGAGAACTGCTTCCGATTGGAAGCGTGTGCTTTGTAAGCACTTACAGCAAGTATGAGAACATAAAAGCAGGCGATGTAATATCATTCCGTGTAAGCGATGATATGCTTGTAACTCATAGGGCAGAGAAAATAATGGATAATGTTATAATAACCAAAGGTGATGCAAATAATGCTGAAGATCCGGACCCTGTTACAAAAGAAAACTATATAGGCAAAACTGTATTTGCAATACCTCATATCGGCAGATTATTCGATTCTTTGCATACTTTCAAAGGAGCGTTGCTGCTTGGAATAATCGCAATACTGCTTATCATATCAGGTATATTTTATAAGAAAAATAAGGAATGAAAGGGTGAATATCTGTGGAGCGGATCATTCAGAGTCTGAATCGTTTGTTTCATGGCAATAAGCGGCAGATGCTTACTGCGACTGCACTTGTTTTTATTGTGTATGTTCTGCTTTTAGCAGGTATTTTTTCGTATTATCACAGCGAAGACGCAGTTACAAATAAGTATATAGCGAAGAATACATCAGTAAAGCTTTTAGAGCCGGAATGGGACGCTGTTGGTCAGAATAAAGCCAAAGCATCTGAACCCGGAATGTTGATACCCAAAAATCCTTATGCAAGGAATGAAGGTCATAATAATCTGTATATCCGTCTGAAAATGACAGTATCATTGGGAAGATTTGATTCAAGCGGCAGAACCCCGGAGTATGCGGCGGATTTTGATAATAATGACCGCAGACTGAATTCTATTTTGAATGCGATAAAAATGTTAAACGGTAATACAACATCGCCGCTTTTCGGTTTCGATAATCAAAGTGCTCAAATTGAAAACTGGACTTTGGATGAATGTTACAATCTTGATTATTATATGGAAAATAAAGGGAAACGTATACTGAATGACGGTACAACAGAACAGGTGTTTTATTTTTACTATGTAAATAAACCTAAGAATGGTGAAAACTACGAGATGCGAATTGTTAAACCGCAGGAAGAAACAGCAGAATTGTTTGACCAGTTGGAGATACCTGTTTTAAAAAAGGACTACCTCGGAGTATTTGATCAGAACTATATAATCAACATTGAGGCACAGGCTGTTACAGTAAATCCAGCTGAATCTTCTGCCGTTTCCGTGCAGAAAAACAACTTTACTGAAAACTGATGAAAGGGCTGAGAGCAAGATGCTAAAAAATATCACAAGAAGAATTGTGAGCTTTATTTCTGCAGCTGTTCTGGCAGCATCAAATATATCACCTGTTTTTACTATAGCAGATGAAACAACGATTTCGCAGACTACGGTATCAACAACCGAGGCAACGACTGAGATAACGTCGGTTACTGAAAGCGAGACAACAGGTATGTCTGATACAGAACTCACTTATCAGAGCATTGAACTGCATCCGAACGGCGAAGAAGCAGAACAGATCATAACACTTGACGGCATGCTACCTGAGGGCGCAGAGGCTGAGGCTGTTGATGTATCAGAAGAACATGACGGTATTGCCGCTTATGATATCACTATCACTGACGGCGAAAATGAGTATCAGCCAGGTGAAGAAAACCCGATACTTGTTGAAATAAACGACCCTGTTATCACAAACATTGAAAATATTGAGTTATGGCATATCCATGATGACGGCACAAGAGAGCAGATAACTGAAATAGCTGTTGAAGAAGGCAAAATAAGCTTTTTTGCTACGGGATTTTCGGTTTATGAGATAACTGAGAATAATTCGGATTTGGCGAATTTATCCCCAATAGACGGTTCTACAGATTATCAGGAAGTGACATCAATATCACAACTTGATGGCAACTGTTATTATATTGTAAATAATGAGAGCAATAGTTCAAATTCATATTTCTTAAAAAATACACTTACTAATAATGCCGGAGGAAATATAAAAACCGATACCAATATAAGCAATGCAACACAGTTTTATTTCAGAAAAAAAGATGGAACAGATAATATTTTTTCAATTTATTATTTGAATGCTTCAAGTGAACCAGTTTATCTTTGTGCAAAAAATGAACAAAATGGATTGTTTTACTTTTACAGTTCAATTCCAGAAAATTACTACAATGAATTTAGAATTAAGAAATCTGATTGGGATAATAATTTTTATGTTAGTTCAGCAACAGCATCTCCAACTGACGATAAGCAGAATTATTGGCAGATTTCAGGCAACAATGTAAAAAAAACAAGAACATTTGTTAACGGTGATTATAATAGTAATTACGGTAGCAACGGGTACTATATGACACATACAAAAGATCAGGATAAAACTTATTTGTTCAAATTTAAATATGAAACAACTGGCACAGTTCCTGACGACCCCTACAAGCTTGACTTTACAAGAAATGAAATAGCCACATATGGCTTAATGTCATACACTGACGGAAACTCCATCGGCTATGGCATTGCATCAGATGAGGAAAACATTTTTGCAAAGATGTACGGCGTTGATACCCGTGATGAGGGTAGTTCAAGTTCAAGAAAAACTCTCTACATTACGGATAATGTGGATATTTCCGAATGGAAGTTTGAATGGACAGAATCTGACAAGTATAAGCTGATAGACTCTGCAACGAACAAATATCTCAAATCTGACGGCAGTTCACTTTCTATGACAGATGACTCAAATGAGGCAACAGCCTTTAAGGTTAACCCTGTTACCCCTAAGGTCAATACGGATAAAAGAAAGCGTATCAAGCTATTGGATACGGCGAACAATAAATATGTAAGCTTTAAGAATAACACCTTTACCCTTGATAATACAGGTACTGACTTATGGTTCGTAAAGAAAACAATACTTAACGCAGATCAGAGAATAACCTACACAGCAGACAGAATCAGCGTATCTGACGGAGAAAGAGCCTGCGATGGGCAGGAAGTCATTATTTATACACGTATCTGGAATGAGACTGACGAACGCTATGATTTTTACGCAATCAACTATGACGGTTCTTTAAAGCGCTGCTATGCATACGGAGATAAATTAATGTGGATGGGTGATTCCGTCAACACTCTTCTCTGGAAACTGAGCGTATACACTGAGAACGGAAAGGAAAACGGCTACTATGACTTACAGAATCAATATTCGGGACGTTACCTGAATCCGCAGTTTGACGGCAGTGTTACATCAATATCGAAACCCGGTTTGCTTCTGCCCGGGCGTACATATGAGGTGACAGGTTCAGGTGCTGTTAATTACGGCGAATACTTTTCGACCATACTTTCCTGGGATTTTGATAACTATGGCTATGCTGCGGTTTGCAATAAAAATACAACTCAAATTGAAGCAAAAGACATGGCGTATGCACACGACTACTATTTTGCCGTTATAAATAAAACTCAGGATGATACTTCGGATGAACTGCATACCGTTGCAACGGTCGATAATTATGACTATGGCATAAAAATGAAAATGATAAATTTTAACAAAAGCAGCCGTAATGAACAGAATAATGTTTTAGGCGATAGTTCACAATGGGATGCTAGTAACCCACAGCGTATTGTAAAGGATATTCTATCTTCTGACCTGAAAAGCGATGGATATCCTAAAACAAAGTTAGATAAATCATTGTCACAATTGTTTAAGCCTGATAAATTGGAAAACGCAAATCATCTTTTTATACAAAGTATCCATGATGCCAGCGGTTATTTTGAGTTTGACAGCTGTCAGAACTTTGCGACGCTCTTTGGAGGAGAGGACAATCAGAGGAAACCATATACACGTACCTATAAAGATGAAGATGGTGTTGAACATACTGAAACAGGATATGATTTTACCGTTTACAGAGAATTGGGAACTCATGATTCACAATCTAAGCCTTCCTTAAAACACGGACAGTTCTATCCGTACAATGATATTGATGCGGATATTTATGCAAGTACAAACGGTATAAATGAGTATAATGCCCTTCAGAACAGTCTTTCTGATGATGAACCGCGAAAATATGAAAAACTTCATCTTATAAATAATCCTGATTATCATTTCGGTATGGAACTTGAAGCAAAGTTTATACAGACACCAAGCGGTCTTGATGCATGGGGCCATGATGTTATCTTCGAATTTACAGGTGATGATGACTTCTGGCTTTATGTTGACGGCGAACTTGTACTTGACCTTGGTGGTATTCACTCTGCGGTCGGCGGAAAGGTAAACTTTAAAACCGGAAAGGTCGAAATAAACGGATCTCAAATAGGCACATTAAAATCAGTATTTGAATCAAACTATAAAAATAGATATAAGGCAGAACATAATACAGAACCGTCACAGAATGAAGTTAATGCCTATCTCAGTCAGTTCTTTGCCGAAGATAAAAATAATCCCGGGGAGTTTGAAGAAATTTTCAAGGACTACACCGAGCATCACATGAAAATATTCTACATGGAGCGCGGTGAAGGTGCATCAAACCTCCATATGCGTTTCAATATTTCGTCTGTTACACCTGGTAATGTACAGTTTGAAAAGAAGTTTACCAGCACGGAGGACGGCGATCTTGATCAGACAGACCTCAATGGTGTACAGTTCCCGATACAGATTATGTATCAGAAAAATGATGAAGATGATCAGGACTGGTATTACCTTACAGATAAGTCCGAGGAGAATACGCCGAGTGTTTCGTATCAGAATTCAACGCAAAGCGTGAAATACGCAGCAGAGTATAAACCTCCTAACGTGAATAAAACATACGAAAATGTATTCTTTGTAGTCCCCAGAAAACCTATTGAAATCAGCTTCCCCGATGACGCTATGCATTACAAGATCGTTGAGTGTGCAGTAAACCGTGACATATACAATGTTTCATCCGATTCGGAAATTACTGATGATGAAGGTAATTCGCATACAGTAGATTTTACGGAAAAAGACGTTATTGCTTCGGGAAATATCAAGGATCTTATTATGGAAGCCGCTGAGGTTGGTGCACTACCTGCAATCACACTGAAAAATGAGATCACGCCGAATAGCATACAGGCGCTGAATATCACCAAGAAGCTTTATTCAAGCAAGGTTAAAGTTAAGAATAATGAACTGCATTTCAGCAATCCCGCTGACGAGACCAAAGAGGATAAAACTACATTCAATTATCGTCTTTACCTTTCTAACGGAACAGGTTCGGAGCTTCAGCTTGCATCGCTGAGAGCGTATAATGTGCTTGACCCCGAATATAAAGTATGCAAATGGAATGCAGCAAAGCAGCAGTTTGAGCGTTATACTTCCACTGATTACCCTAACGGCATCACCGCTTATCAGATTTCTTCACTGGATGAAGAGACCAGAGTAAAACTTACCTCACACACATCGCCTTATGGTTCTATTTCTAACATTCCGGCAGGTTACACTGTTCATGTTCCGGGTCTGCTTGTCGGAACAAAGTTTATGGTAATAGAACGTGATTATGAGATACCTGTCGGATATAAGCTCCTCGACTATTACTGTGAAAGAGGTTATGCGATCAATGACGAAGGCGGCATTTTCAAACTGTCTGTAAATCTTGAATGGAATGATGCGGAAAATCCAAACGAACAGCAGTTGGTTGCCCTTTATAAATCTGATAATCTGGTTTACGGATATGTTAATGAGTGCAGCGAGACAGAAGACCCCAACACAACAACATTTGCGTTCAACTACAAGGAGTCAAAAACAGCTCTCTCCAATGCGGATCAGTATGAGGCTTATGAAGTAACTGTTGATAAAGTTTCAAACATTTCTGCAATTGCTGATCCTGATAAAAATACTCTGACTGTAAACGGTTCTATTTGGGGAACAAATGCACATGACGGCGACAAGATAAAACTTGCGGTATATGATGAAAACGCAAAACTTATCCCAAACCAGATAATGGAGCTCGTTTATCCCGACACCAACGCAGTGTTCACTTTTGATGCTAATGCTCCTGACCTTACTAAATATCAGGTACACAAAGTCAATGTTAACAAGATCAAAAAGCTTCCGTACACTATGAACGGCTCGCTCATCAGCTCTTATGATATTGACAAAAAGTACATTGTTGACGGTGTAGAACATACTGCCGCAATAAACAGTGCCGGAACAATAAAAAAAGGCATGGACGCTTCTGTGACAGTAAATAACTGCCGTGGCTTCGGTATCCGTGCAAACAAAATATGGAGCGATGCGGACTTCACAACAGCACATGACAAGGTATATACCGCTGTTTATCTTGATGATACACTGCTGAACGACACAGTGAAGTGTCTGGAATCACCTAATACAACAGTGCAATACTTCTTTGACAGTATGCCACAGGGCAAACACCTTTCCAATTACGGAATCTATGAGGTTGAACTGACAAATCCCGTTGTCGATGAAAATGGTTATGTAAAAAGCTATGGATCGTTGCGGAAGATCAAAAAGATATCCGATAATCCGGATGATAAGAAAATTACAATTGGCGTAGCTGACAGAAAAGATTCCTTTAAACTTCATGTGACAAAGTGGTGGCAGAATTCAGAGACAGGCAGTGTAACAGTCGGTATATTTGACAGTGAAGAAGCAACAAATCCTATTATACAACGCACTATGTCCTCTCCGGATGCAGATTCAGATTCTCGCCATTCTGAAACAATATTTGATTTTAATACTCCGGAAGATACTGTAAAGGCGGCAAGCAAGTATGTTGCATATGAAATCACAGAAGATAATGGCTCAATAATTAAGGGCACACGTCTCGATGTCAGCATTGAACCTAATCTGCTGCCGCAGGAGTACACTGTGTCATATACCGACGGTGTTATGTATACAACAAACGATAATGTCAGTGAGGAAAATGCACGTATTGATACTATCAGAAATGCCAGAAAGGGCGGTATCGAGATAAATCTGCATGAATGGAACAATACCACTGCCCCTGATTGTCCGCTTGCGGGTGGCTCATTCCAACTTTATAAAGAGGTTACGAGTGCGGAGGCGCATGATAAGACGAGCTTGAAGGTCGGAGACAAATATTATAAGCTTATGAATACTTATGTATCCGATACGACAGGCAATATTACCGTACTGTACAATTTTGAAGCAGGAAACTATCTGATCAAACAGACAGTTGCACCGCTGCAGCATATAGGTATTACCGGACCGATCACTTTCAGCATCACAGAAGATAGTTCGGGAATATACAGACTTGATAATTGGGATAATCCAAATGACACTGATAATGACAGTATTCATCCTGATGAAGATGCCACGGAGAAAAGAGACTGGGCTGAATATGATGTTGAACCGAAAAGCGGTGTCCTTACAGCAATAATAGACATTTATAACAAGACTTATACGTTTGACATCAAAAAGGTAAAGAGCGGTACTGATATACCGCTTCCGGGAGCTCGGTTCAATCTTTACAGAGAGGTTATGACTGTCAGCGGCTATGAAAAGGAATCCACTCCCCTGCCCGGTTATTCAAACCTTATTTCTGCGGTCGGAACGGGTATCATTCCAAAGATCGACAATACACTTGCACAAGGTACATATTACCTTGAAGAAGTTGAGGCACCGCAGGGCTATGAAATTAACGAAAGCAGCAGAACTATCAGGTTTTCTATCACAGAGAATGGAATAGAAATTGAAAACGCCGGAGCTTATGGAGAATTAAAAACAGTAGATTCACTTGACGGCTCTCATGTAACATATGTTATCAGCGTTCCTAATCAGCGTTCAAGTACAGCACCTCCTCAGGAAGAGTATTATTTCGACATTGAAAAAACGATTTTCATGGATAAGTATATGCATGAAAACGGCGATGCAGAGCAAATGTTCCTTTTCAAGATCGAAAGATTTGCTTTAAATACTGATATCGATGATCCTGCGGCATCAGTTCTGGAAACATTCTATGTAACGCTTAACTGTACTGATTATGTGAATGAAAATTTCACCATCGCTAATTCATCTGATGACAAATTCAGTTATGATTCCGCAAGTCATAAGGTAACCGTTGGAGGCGCTTATACATTCCCCGCAGATATCCGAACAGGAAAGCAGCACATCTGTACAAAGCAAAAAGGTATTTACAAGATAACCGAGGTAACTGACTGGTCGAAAACCGATTATGAGTTTTGGAAAGGTTCAAACAAAATAAAAGGAAGTACGGGTAATGCAAGAACGGACGGTGCTGTTGTTCTGACGGTTGATGGTACTAACAATATTCCAATTGCCTGCTTTGCAAACAGCGAAACCGAATACGCTTATCTGTCATCACAATCATGGGCAAAGAACAGTATAACCAAGAACAGTACATCCTGATAAAAGGGGGAACAATATGAAATCAAAGAAAAAAACTATCGCAGCTGCGGCTGCTGTATCTGTCATATTGTTTCTGACTCCGTTAGTTGTTTTTGCACTCATGCTGAAAAGTGCAGAGAGGAGCAATCAATTCCACCCTGCAAAACAGGATATTGCGATTGCCGAAAATCAAAGCAAGCCTGCTGAAACTCAAAAGAATGAAATAGAATGGTCAGAGACTACAAATGCTAAAGGAAATCATGTTACTGTAAAAGAAGTTGAAGTGGGTGAGATCAGCAACCCTAACGGAGAATACTTGAGGGTACGTCTTGTACCCTCATGGTATGATTCATCAGGATGCGTTGTTTCAGGAATTGAAGACGTTACCGATATTTGCAGTGCTGTGATCGAAGATAATAAGCTATTATTCAAAGACAGCGGCGGAGGGGACACAGTAGTCACGGTAAATCTTGCTGAAAACTGGAGCGATAAATGGAAAACAGTATCAGATAATGGAAAAGTACAGTATTTTGAGACAATACAACCGATCAAGTCGGGGGATAAAAGCGTAAAACTGGTTTCATCGGTTGAGATTTCAGACACAATATTGCAGACTGCCAATACAAACAATATTTTTCTTCGTCTGGATGTTCTTGCAGATTCCATACAATCAGTTGAAAACAATAATAGCACTACAGAAAATCCAAAATGGTAGTAAAATACAAAATAGCGGCTAAGAAAGCGAATTGCTCTCCTTAGCCGCTGTTTTTTGTATCCCTGTGCGAGTCTATCCTAAAATTTGTGTAAACCTCTGAAGTAGTGTAGTATGCGCAACCAAGCCCAGCCCTTTACACCGAAATGAAAAAGCAGTAAAATAGTTCCGAGGCGGAAATCGCTGAAAAGAGCTGAGAAAATGGCAACAATCAAAGAAGTGAAGAGAGAACTGCGTTACCGGAAGTGGGCAGAAGAAATCGCAGAATGCCAGAGCAGCGGTATGAAAATCAAAGAATGGTGCCGGATGAAAGGCATCAGCTGCAACACCTACTACAGAAGACTGCGTGTGGTGAGAACAGCCCTGATAGAACAGACAACCAATACGATCCAGCCAATCGTTCCATTGAGTTCATCTGCAGCATTACAGCGGTCGGAACCGGAAACGATACAGCCAATTCCGGTGTGTGAAAAGGTTATGATCAGAAAAAACGGTATCGAGATCGAGCTTCCGCAGGAAGTATCAGAAACAATGCTTCTGACACTGCTGAGAGGGCTTCGGGAATGCTGAAAAATCTGAGCTCCGATCATATCTACATCGTCTGCGGCCATACAGATATGCGGAAGTCCATTGACGGACTGGCAACGATCATACAACAGCAGTATCAGCTTGATCTTTTTTCAAGCAGTGCATATCATAATAATCGGCTGACTGCACATTAGCGTTTGTATAAACACCTTTCCCTGGTCTGTCATATTATTATACACGCGGAAGCTGACATCTGAAACCGACATCTCATAGCTGTTGTTTTCATTTATTGGATTTTTCACATTTATATGGAGCCAAGCACGACTCGATTTTTTACGCTTCCTGTGGCAATGTATTCTAACACTATAGTGTTCAAAGCAGTTTTCCCGTTATCAAGAATATGCAGAACGCCGTTCTCATCCATATCACAGCTTTCACGGCCATATTCCAGATTGCATTTATATTCATATTTGCCTTTGACTTTTATGTCAATCAGGTCATGAGTATCAATCGTGTCTCCAACCGCAGCATAATAACCAAGTTGTTTTAAGGTAATAACAAGAATACGTGCCTTGAAGTGTTATACTGAAAGAGCAGTCGACAAACACCCAAAAATCTGGTAGAATATAAATAACAAAACCGGAAAAGGAAAACGACTATGAAGTACAGTAAAGAATTCAAAGAAGAAGCATTAAAGCTCTCGGATGAGATTGGACTGAAAAAGGCTGCTCAGCAGTTAGGTATCCAGTATTACACACTATCAGACTGGCGTACAAAGCGAAATGCCGCTGCCAAAGCTAAAAAGTATCAGATGACCGACGATGAAGCAAAACTGCGTATTACGGAGCTTGAGCGTGAAAATGCCGAGCTTCGCAAAGCAAATGATATTCTCAAGGATGCACTCGGTTTTTTCGCAAAAGACC
>NZ_JHXF01000009.1 GCF_000621845.1 Ruminococcus flavefaciens MA2007
AATATACAGCCCTACGTGAATAACCATAATACCCATGTAGAAATTTTATGCTTAATATTGAGAGAACCCCTTTTGAAAAAGGGGCTTCTCTCAAACTCTCTCCCTAAAACTTTCGTTTTGTTTTTTCACAGATAGGGCGCACCTGCATTTTTGCAGGTCTTTTTTTATTTAAGAAGCGCCCTATCTGCGAAAAAACCAGATAAAAGTCTTTGGAAAGGGGTATGGGGGTGACTCCCCGCAGTGCGGGGAGATGTCACGCAGTGACAGAGGGGCGCGCCTCCGTCAGAGGAACCTTTCTTCAGAAAGGTTTCCCCCATAATTAACTATAAGCTTCTATATAAGTACTATGGTTACGTAGGGCTGGTTTTATGCAAAAAAAGATGCTGTCTGCGGGGGGAATTGCAGACAGCGGAGGATAGAGGAATGGTGATATAGAACAGATCGCGTATCGATCTTGGATCAGGCTGCGTGACTGAGCTTCTCAGGCATAGCCCGCGGAGCTGCCATGTTTTTTTTGAGTGTGTGCTCAAAAGCGGTCATGTTGAGGAGAAGTGCTCCTATCCATGCCGAGGCTTCTGCATAAGCAGTAGCGCGGAATCCGATGACAGGTATGAACAGGGCGATAACGCCTATTCTCAGTGCCATTTCAGCGATTCCCGATATCATTGGTATCATAGGCTTTCCAAAGCCCTGATTGCCGTTGCGGAAGATGAAGAGGAAGTCAACTGCAAAGAGGAATATTCCGCATATTGGGAGATAAGTCTTTGCTATGGCTATGGGCTCTGAACCGCTTACCATTATCTTTGCAAGATATGTGGGCAGGAATACCATTACAGAGCCGAGTACCACATAGGCGATAGTAGCTATTGTAAGGCATACGTGAAGTCCCTCGCGGATACGGTCAAATCTGCGTGCGCCGTAGTTCTGGCTGCTGAATGCAGACATTGCAAAGCCTGCTGTGCAAGCCGGCTGCATAAAGAGGTTGATGAACTTGCTGCAAGCGGAATATGCAGTAGTATAGGCAACTCCCAGACCGTTTACGAAATACTGGATTACCATGCAGCCAACAGCTGTAATGGAGTTCATAAGCGCCATTGGCAGACCGTTGCTGAAAAGCTCGCCGTAGAGAGCTCCGTTGCCGCGGAAGTCCTCTTTTGTGATGTTGAGGACATCTATCTTGCGGATACGTCTGAAGCATATTGCCGCAGATACTATCTGTGAGAAGATAGTTGCTATTGCAGCTCCCTCAACGCCTGTTTTCAGCACGAATATGCAGAATGTATCGAGGAAGATGTTGACTATGGTCGATATGATTATAGCTACAAAGGGTGTTTTGCTGTCACCCAGTGCGCGGAGTATGCAGGAGCAGAGATTGTATGCGATAGTGGCGATAAGTCCGCCGAAGATGAAGTAGCCGTATACAAGACCGTCGTGCATTATAGCTTCGTCTGTGCGGAGCAGGTGGAGTACGGGCTTTAAAAAGGCTGTGCTCAGCGCTGTCAGTGCCGCTGCTATGATAAAGCAGAGTATTGCCGATGAAGCAACGGAGCGGCGGAGCTTTGAGTAGTCCTTTGCGCCGAAGCTCTGTGCGGTGATCACCGAGAAGCCGTTGGCAAGTCCCATTGAAAAGCCGAATATAAGAAATGTAAGTGAGGACATATTGCCTACCGCTGCAAGAGCGTTGTCGCCCAGTCCTTTGCCGACTATGGCTGTATCAGCGATATTGTACATCTGCTGAAGCATATTTGTCAGCAGCATGGGGAAGTAGAATTTGAGAATGAGGGAGCTTACTTTTCCCTGTGTGAGGTCGTTTGCCTTTGCCATATCCATACCCCCTTGAAGCTTTGGTCCTTTGTGTTGTTTTCTGACTCTATTATAATCAAAACTCTCAGTAAATTATATCAGAACTATTGCTTTTATATCAAAAATAGGATATAATAGAATCAAAGCAACATATGAAAATAATATCGCAATTTCTGAAGGGGGGAGTTTATGAAAACAGACCGTGACCTTAACTACAGGCTGTATATCCAGCGCAGCGACGGCTTTACGCGGAATCCGTTCCAGAATGAGCTGAGCTATTACAGAACTATACAGGCAGGGGATGTGGAGGGCGTAAAACGACGCTTTGAGACAGTACGGAAGAATTTTTTTGCAGGCAAGGGAATTCTTTCTGACGATCCTGTGCGAAATATAGTCTATCATTTTGTAACGGCAGTAGCACTTGTGTGCCGTTTTTGCGTTGAGGGAGGACTGCCCCATGATACGGCTTATACTCTCAGCGATATTTATATACAGCGAGCCGATAAGCTCAAAGACGTGGAAAAGGTGATAGACCTCTTTCTCGAAATGCAGCTGGATTTTGCGGAACGAATGAGAGTCCTCAAAAAGGAAAACGTCATATCTATCCATGTGCGCAGATGTATCGACTACATATATGAGCACTTGCATGAGGAGCTGACGCTGAGTGTCCTTGCGGAATATGTAGGCTTGAATCAGTCGTACCTTTCCAAACTCTTTTCAAAGGAAACAGGAATGAGTGTGAAGTCCTTTGTCACTAAGGCGAAGATTTCAACAGCGGAGAACCTGCTGAAAAATTCGGATTTCACCTGCCTTGATATATCACTTGCACTTGGTTTTTCCTCCCAGAGCGCCTTTATCAGCGTTTTCAGAAAGGTCAACGGCATGACTCCGAAGAAGTACAGGGAAATGCACTATATGGACGTCATCGAAGCCGACAAAAAGGAGCAGAAGCGCTGAATGAAGTACAAAAATATTAAGGCGGCGGAGTTCATATCCCGTCCCAACAGATTTATTGCTAAGGTGCGTATAGACGGAAACGAGGAGACTGTTCACGTTAAGAATACGGGCAGATGCAGAGAGCTCCTTACAGAGGGCTGTACCGTTTATCTTGAAGAGTCGGACAATCCAAACCGTAAGACAAGATACGACCTTGTTGCTGTGGAAAAGCTGAGAAGCGGCAAGTCGCCACTGCTGGTGAATATGGACTCCCAGATACCCAATGCCGCAGCTGAGGAATGGCTGAGAAAAGGGGAGCTCTTTTCAAAGCAGGCTGAGATTCGCCGCGAGTTTACATACGGGGAGTCTCGTTTCGATTTCCGCATAGAGGACGGGGGAAAGGTCTCGTTCCTTGAAGTCAAGGGAGTTACCCTTGAAAACGACGGTACAGCAAGCTTTCCCGACGCTCCCACTGAGCGCGGTGTGAAGCATATCCACGAGCTTATCCGCGCACATAAAGAGGGCTTCGGCGCATATATCCTATTTGTGGTACAGATGAAAGAGATTCGGGAGCTTCGCCCCAATGACGCTACACACAGAGCATTCGGCGACGCTCTGAGGCTTGCAGAGCGTGAGGGCGTTAAGATACTTGCATACGACTGTATAGTTACTCCCGACAGCATGACTATAGATAAACCAATTCCCATAAGAACGGAGCTGAATATATGAACTGGAAAGAACTGCTTTGCGAAAAAAGACGCAGGAGCTACTCGACATCGGCTGTCAGCGCCGATCCGAGAAACGAATTTCAGAAAGACTACCACAGAATTATCGGCAGCGCTTCATTCCGACGTTTGCAGGACAAGACGCAGGTATTCCCACTTGACAGGGGAGACTTCGTCCGTACTCGTCTCACTCATTCGCTGGAGGTCTCATCATTTGCAAAATCCCTTGGACAGATGATATTCCGTAATATACTGCAATACAAAAAGGACAGCGAGCTTCAGGAGTCCGATATTGAGAAGATATGCAGTATTCTCGAATGTGCAGGACTTGTACACGATATCGGAAATCCTCCCTTCGGTCATTTCGGCGAGGACTACGTCCGTGACTGGTTCAGGAGAAATCTCCCGAAAATGGAGTTTGACGGCAAGAAGCTTGACGAGCTACTCACGCCGCAGATGATGGGAGACCTGTGCAATTTCGAGGGCAATGCGCAGGCGCTGAGACTGCTGACAAAGCTGCATTTTCTCGTTGACGGCAACGGCATGAACCTGACCTATCCGCTGCTCAATACTATTATAAAGTACCCCGTGCCGTCCACAGGGATAAACAAGAAAAGCGGCAATATCAAGGACAAGAAAATGGGCTATTACTACGCAGACAGGGAGATATTCGAGGATATCGTGAGCTCCACGGGAGCAGTGGACTGCCGTCACCCTTTGGCGTTTATCCTTGAAGCCGCCGACGATATCGCATACAAGACTGCCGATACCGAGGACGCTGTGAAAAAGGGCTTTATCAGCTATTCCCAGCTTCTTTATGAGCTGAAAAATACCTATATGGACAAGTGTGCCGACGAGGGCGAGCACGAGGAGTACCGCAGAGCTGTTGAAAAGCTTGAATCCTACTATGCACAGGCGTTGGAGAACGGTTTGTCATCTCCCGAGCAGAATGCAGTCCAGCGCTGGATAATCTATGTGCAGGGCGTTCTGCTGAGATGTGCCGCTTACGGCTTCACCAGCAACTACAGCGCTATCATGGAGGGAACTTTCCCCAAGGAGATAATCGCAGTCTCTTACGGAAGCACTCTTGCCTATGCGCTGGGCGATATGGCTTACCGCTTCGTGTTTAAATCTAAGGAGATATACAAGCTTGAAGTGGCGGCAGGGGAGATATACGAATTTCTCCTTGACAAGTTCACCCGTGCGGCTGTGCTTTACGATACGGAGCTTGAAAGCTCTGCCATTGAACAGCGCGTCATGCGGCTCATATCCGAGAACTATATCCGCGCCTACAAGGTCAGCGCCGAGGGAAAGTCCGAGGCTGAGAAGCTCTATCTCCGCCTTATGCTTGTGACAGACTACATCTGCGGCATGACCGACGGCTACGCGAGAAAACTTTACAGGGAGCTGAGCGGAATTGAGTGACAAGACAAGAAAAAGCGCAAAGAAGCGCATTTTTGACATTATCCAGATAGGCAACAGAAACGACCTGCCCAGCCTGCTGTTCGATTACTTCATAGTGGCGGTCATATTGCTGAACATCACCATAGTCTTTCTCGGTACATTTGACGAGCTTTCGGGCTATTCCACGCTGTTTCGAGCCGTTGAGACCGTTACCGTGGGAGTTTTCTGTATCGAGTATATCCTGCGTATCTGGACTGCCGACCTGCTCTATCCCAAGAAAAGTCCAATGGGTGCAAGGCTGTGTTTTCTACGCTCCTTTGACGGTATCGTTGACCTGCTGACCATACTGCCGTTTTTCTTCCTCAGCGGATTTATCGTGTTCCGTATGCTGAGAGTTGTGCGGATACTTCATCTGTTCAGAGTAAACGCCCATTACGACTCGTTCCACGTCATAACCACGGTTCTTGTGGAGAAAAAGAACCAGATAATATCATCGGTATTTATAATAATCGTGCTTATGCTGGCTTCGTCGCTGGGTATCTACAGCGCCGAGCATGATGCTCAGCCGGGAGTGTTCAAAAACGCCTTTTCGGGTATATGGTGGAGCGTTTCCACGCTTCTCACCGTGGGCTACGGAGATATCTATCCCGTGACAGCCATAGGCAAGATAATGGCTATCCTCAGCGCCTTTCTCGGCGTGGGAGCAGTTGCTGTCCCTACAGGTATCATCAGTGCAGGTTTCGTTGAGCAGTACACCAAGAAGCAGTACTCCGACGTGCGTTTCAGCGACATTGACGAAGTCGGGGAGGTCCTTGTTGATAAGGAAAGTGCATTCAGGGGACTGACAGTTGTGGAGGCTGACGAGAGGTTCAACGTCCGTATCCTTGTGATCCTCCGCGGAGAGCTGACCATAATGCCTGTGGACGACTTACGTATCAAGCAAAATGATATACTTATTGTGCGCAGTGATAAGATAGTTAAGTGAATTTTTTACATAAATATAAAATAAGGTGCAATATTTGTTAAGAATCTCCAAATAATGCTTCCCCTTATTGACATTAGTGAATATAAATGTTATAATATACTTGCGAAAATAATTGGGTTATTATTTGAGCGTGACCAAAGTCGGCTATCTGCACAACAGCTGTACGGAGGTAATTTCTTTGTAATGGACAAATCAGAGGAGCTGTATTCATAGGCGAATACAGCTTTTGTCCTTTTATGGCGGATAATAAAAGTAAAAGGTCTCCCGAGGGAGACCTTTCGTGTTTTTATGAACCGCAGAACAGCTCGTAGAGTCTGTCGGGCATTGGAGCATCACCACAGTCAGTTCCGTCTGTTCCATACCTCATTACCCATTTATGTTCAAAGTTAAGTGCGTATACTCTGTTGTTATCATTGCTATCTATGAGATAAGTATTTGGTGCTTCATATTCGGTTACCGCAAATTCAGCTGCGGTGATTTGTCTGTATTGGATGCTTCTGAGTATCTCAAACATTTCTGGACACTGGTACGAACGCCATGTTACATTTGAAGCTTTGGTACATGGCAGATGTATTACCCAAGGCTCTGTTGTATCGGGAGTTTCTTCTTCCTGATAGTACCTTGTAGGCTGCATATTGATAGAGTTGATATTTTCAGTCAACCAGTTAATTATATCGTCTGGCAGAACAGCTTCTGCATCAATACCGTTTTTCCATATATATTTGCCATGTAAATTGATCCAGTATATCTGTCCGTCATCAGTTGTCAGCTTATACTCGGGAAGTCCGTCACAGGTAATGGGAATATAGTTAAGGTTTGCAAGTCTTGCAAATATTTCGGACTTTGATGTGTTTGTTTTTGTTTCGGCAACAGTTGTGACAGTGCTCGTTGACGCTTTTTTAGTCGTAATCTTAGTTGTTGTCTGAGGAAAGGTGCCTTTTTCTGAAACTGTTGACTTCTTTTCATCGGTAGCGGATTGGGAGTCCACAACAGCAGGCTTTTTCTCCTCATTTGCATTAGTTGTGGGAGCTGTATTTGTGCTTTCCTTTGTTTCTTTCTCTTTATCCTTTTCTTTCTTGGTTGCAGCTTCGGTGCTTTCCGTCTGCTTATCTTCGGCTGCCGTGGTACTTTCCGTAGCAGGAGGTATCACTACCTCAGACGGCTCGATATGCCTTGTGGGACGGTGCTTGTGTAGCAGAGCTCCTATACCGCCGAAGCCTGCTATAAGTATGAATGCCGAGGCGAGAGCGGCTATGCGCTGCCACCTTATACCGCTGCGGACTTCAACTCCTGATACAGTAATAGCAGACTCATCTTCTGTGGAGCGTTTTGTCGATGTTTCGGAGCTTATCTCGGCTTCTCTGATAAGGTCGTCGTCGATGAGGTCAATGGCTTCAAATAATTTCATTTTATTCATGCTCGAAACCCTCTTTCTTCAAAAATTCCTTTAGCTTCTTTCTTGTCCGAAAAAGATATGTGGCAACTGTTTTCTCGTTCATGCTGAAATACTCGGCTATCTTTGAAAGGCTGTCGCCGTACCAGTAGCGCCGCACGAAAATTTTGCGGTGACGCTCGTCCTGAGTTCGCAGGAAGCGGCTTATGACCTCCGCCAGTTTCTTTGCGGACATATCGTCCTGCTGTTTGTCGGGGATACACTCGGCAAGCTCGTCCAGCGATACGCTCAGCTGTGAGCTGCGCTTGGCTGCGGTGTTGTATTTCAGGCGGTCTATAGCCTTGTTCTTGACTATTCGGCACAGATATGTTTTCAGGTCGTCAGGCTCGTCGGGCGGTACCCTGTTCCATATGTCATAATAGGCGGTGTTTATGCACTCCTCTATGTCCTCGCGCTGGGAAAGGATATTGCCTGCGATATGACAGCATAATCTGTCGTATTTCAGCTTTAGCTCGGTAATTGCCTGTTCATCTCTGTTTCGGAAAAGTTCGATTATACTTTTATCATTCATGTGTGCTCCTCCTTTCGGGAGGTTGAGGTCCCTCTTGCTTATATAGTCGATTTTGGCAGGGAGATATTTCACTTTTGGGCAAAAAAATCCGCGCTCCACCAAAAAGTGAAGCGCGAACCCTCATTATAAGTGCGGATAACAGGACTTGAACCTGCATGAACTTGCGTTCATATGGACCTGAACCATACGCGTCTGCCAATTCCGCCATATCCGCATATGTCTGAAATTTTTCACACGGCACAGACTTACCGAGGCGGACTGTAAAACCAGTAGCTCCGCAGTACCATAATATTTTATCACAAAACGGAGAGCTTGTCAAGCTTTTTTAGAAAAATATTTTGTGATTGTTTTAGAAACTTATAAATACTTGGTTTATTACTGTAAAAAGTTATTGAAATGACTATAAAACCGTGATAAAATGGTTAAAAATAAAAAATATCTTCGATGACTTAGAGTTTTGATGAAAAAAAGGTACTAATAAGTGAAGGGATAAATAATATCCCTGAGAGGAGGAACCCACATGGATAACGGTGCCCGTAGCTACCGCCGTTTTCTTGCGGGCGACAGAGAAGGACTGCGCGAGATAATATGTGAATATCGTGTGGGCTTGATGTTGTATTTGAACAGCTTTGTACAAAATATCCATACAGCCGAAGACCTGACGGAGGAGACTTTTACGGTCATTGCAATAAAAAAGCCGAAATTTTCGGAAAAGTCGTCCTTTAAAACGTGGCTCTATGCAATTGGCAGGAATACTTCCGTTACATATCTTCGCAAAAATACAAAACTTGATGTCGTACCGTTGGAATCACAGGAATATTTTGCTGACGAAAAGAATATTGAAGATGAATACCTGAAAAGCGAGCAAAAGCAGGTCTTGCACAAGGCTATGCATGATCTTAAACTGGAGTACAGACAGGTGCTGTATCTGACGTTTTTTGAGGGATTTAGCAATGAAGAAGCTGCTTCAATTATGAAAAAGTCAAGACGGCAGATAGAAAATCTGCTCTATAACGCCAAGGCTTCATTAAAGACTGAGCTTGAAAGGAGGGGCTTTGCATATGAAGAATAATGACGAGATGTATCAAAGCGTCCTCGCAAAATTAGACGCTCATTTAGAGCGGCAAGAGCGTAAAAAGCTTTATCTGAAACGCATTGCTCCTGTAGCTTTGAGCTTATGCTTTGGCATTGCGGTATGCTTTGCATCAGTAAAAAACAAAAAGCCTGTAGATTTTCCGAATAACGATAATGTTATCGTAAGTGCAACGACATCTGCAAGCGTAATGACTCTGGCGAAGACCTCCACAGAGACGGCAGTGACCGCAGTATCATCGACTGCGGCTGAAAAGTCGGCGACCACCGCAAAGACTCAGACCACCACAGCCGTCAAAACAAACCCAAACCGCACAGCAAAGGCAACAGGGCAGGCAGGAACAACAGTCAAGCCGCCTATCACTACTGCGGCTGTGACGACAACAACCATTTATGAAGAAGTAGAAGGGAGTGTTACTATGAAAAAAATGATAGCTTTTTTATCTGCTATGGGAATAGCAGCTACAGCAAACCCGACAGGCGTATATGCTGCAAACGAGACCAGATTGGAACACATATTTAGGGAGATGTATTATTATAGTCTCTGGAAGGTCAACCATTGGTATTATGATGTTAATGATGACGGCGAGTTTGATGTAAAGGACATTTTTGAAATTGAGCTTTATGCTGAACACGATGAGGAGTGCAGAGAAAAATACGGTTGGTTTGCGAAGGATTTCAAAAATTATAAAGAAATTTTTGAGCTTTACGACGAAGAAGCGTTAATGAACATATACGCTGGTCTTGATCTTAATCCAGATGAGCGTGAAAATAGGCGTGAAAAGAAAGTTGAAGACAAAAGCCAGCTTGTGAGACATCTCGATGTTGAAATTGACGCAAAAAACGTAGCAAGGTATTATCTCTATCTGAACGGCGAATATCCCACAAATGATGAAATAAGAGAAATATTGAGAGACTACGACTTTTTGACCGTTGAAGGTCCTGATCATGTTGAAAGGTTCATCGAGTTTATGGAAGAACTCAGAAACGAAACTATAGATGAAGCTTATACAGAGGAACAGCTTGAAGTATTCAGACATCTTGACAGCGATGATGTTGAAAAAGATTTGAACGGCGACGGAGAGTTCAATTTTTATGACAGCTACGATCTTTTGTATTACATTGCTTACGCACAAGATGTAGCTAAGGGTGTAAAGTCTGAGGACATATTGCCGGCTGAGGTAAGCGAAAGAATAAAGCAGTATGGTGATATTGACCTTAACGGAAAAATTGATGAAGATGATTTGCTGAATCTTATGCTTTATCTTGATAAGATAGGTGTTAGACCGCTTAGTTATTTCCGTTACTGTGCTGAAGAAAGACTAATGAGAGTTAACAGTCCAAATGTTGATGGCATGATAAAGAAATACATTACAGGTGAAAACGCACTCGGCGACGTTGACAATAGCGGCAAAGTAAATGCCATAGACGCTTCTTTGGTTCTGGAGCATTATTCAAAAGTTTCTACAGGTCAGAGCACAAGCCTTGACGAGACACAGAAAAAGTCAGCCGACGTCAACAAAGACGGCAGCATAAACGCCGTTGACGCGTCACAGATACTTTCCTACTATGCCTACACAGCAACAGCAAATGGTGATGTTATGACACTGGAAGAATATTTACAGCATTAAAAAACAGCCGTGCATTAAGCACGGCTGTTTCCTTGCCATTTTATTTACAGCTCTAAGGATATTATGGTATCCATTATCTCGTTGATATCGGTGTCCTTATCGAATATGGCGCGATAGCCAAGTCCGCCCATATCGGTCGGATAATAGCCGATATATATCTTTCCGTCTGTGCCTGAATCCTGTTCTTCAACAAATATCCTGCCCTTGTATTCATACTGTTTTACACCGTTATCAGCTATTTTTCCTGCCGATCTGTCCTGATCTGCGATATAGACGAGTCCATTCTCAAATTCGTATGTCAGGTCAAGGCAGAAAGCCTCCTTGGAGTCGGTTTTTTCGTTTTGACTGACTATTCCGACTTTATAGCCGAGGAAATCGCTTCTTGTGCACTCCTCTATAGGATAGCCGAAGCGTTCTTTTGCTTCGTCATAGCTTACGCTTAAATTTGTATGAACTGCATTTGGAACGGCAGGCTTTGCAGAAGAAACTGCGCCTGTTTTTTCGCTTTCGTCAGCTGTTATGCCATATTTCTCAATTATTTTGCGGCGCATTATGCAGAAATCAAAGGAATCCAGCACTCCGTCCTCACAGAAGTCGGCAGCCTCCCAGTTTGCGAGGGGAGTATCGGAAATACCGTAAAGCCACTTTTTAAATGTGACAACATCGGCAATAGTGAATTTGCCGTCGCCGTTTACATCGCCTTTTACCTGTACTGCGGGAGCAACTCTACAACCAAGATAATCGTAATGTAAGCTGACAAAGTATGGACTGAGCTGAACATAATTCAGTGCAGCAGCCAGAAGCTTTTCAGTATCGGAGCTGTTTGCAGCCTTAGCGTTTATATTACACGAGCAGTATTTGCCATTATTATCACCGATGCCTATGCGAACAGGTGTGTTTTGTTTGAACTCAAACAACTCTTTAGGAAGCCCCAGTGCCGAAGCAAATCTGTCGTCCTCCCAGCATACCTTATAGCTGTCAGCAATTTCGGGATTTGATACGGGGAACGGATTGGGTTTAAGAATCACCCATATTGCTTCATGCCCCACTTCATCATTGATATTTTCCTCTGTCCACAGCCTGTAGTACATTGAATCGGTCAAGCCCTTTTCCTCGAACATAGCCTTTACCTCGTCCTCGGTGAGCTTGCTGAATTCTTCAAAGCTGATCCCGACAACGGATTCGTTCTGCTTTGAAAAGCTGCCCGAAACACCTGTTTTTACAAGGTCGGGATCGATCTTTCTGTCTTTGATGTATGCCGCAAGCTTCTCGGGAATATCGGTCTTTTCCGCAGTGTACTCCACGTACAGAGCATTGCTGCCAAGACCGTCAAGAAGCTCAAATTCGGGAACTATCCCTGCATTCAGTTTATTCTCGGAGATATACCAGTTGATAAGCCTTTTTATAACGTCTATATCTTCAATAAGACCGTCCTTTTCATGATCTTCCTTTACAAAATTGACCAATTGCGGATCGAATCCTTTTTTTTCGACCTGATTTATGATGTCAAGGGGGATATTCTCGTTTTTGCGATAATACCCTATGAATATTATACCGTTAGGCGTAGACTCTTTATCGTATATCCATGCATCGATATTATTATCATTTATATAATTTGTGAGCATGAAACGCAGTGCAGCTTCCTGTGTGCTGTCACTGGAGGGAAGTTCATCAAAATAAGTGCCTGTAAGCTGTTCCTCCTCTTCGTCAATAACATACATTATCAGTTCTTCGTTGATAGCATTTGCCTTTACATATTCTTTCACAGCTTCAATAACAGCTGGTTCAACGCTGTGTACCTCAATTGTTTTATGATCCGAATTCAAAGCTGTATAGGCGTTTATATTTCTTGTATTTGTCTCACTGTCCCAAAGAAAAGCATTTATTGCCTTATCAGTGCTTATAGTATCATCGGAGAGTATAAGCGACGAATCATAAACATTGTCTCTGTTTTCGCCGTCAGCCATAACAGGCATTACAGCCGATGAAGCCGCTGTCATTACTGCCGCCATTAAAGCAGCTAAACATTTTTTGGTTTTTCTCATAAAAGTCACCCTTTCATAATAAAATCAGGTTTCAAGAGGCGGAATAATCTTCATTAAACTGTACAAATCAGTTTTATCTGTGTGATACAGATAATATTCATCATGTCCGTCGAATTTGATCGCCACAATATCATCATCACTGAATCCGTTTATATAATACGCCTCTGCTTTGCAGCGCTTTACCTCTCCGTCAACATAATACTGACTTTTCATATCTGCGCTGCTGATATGTTTTCCTATCAGCTCGGGGGATATTGGATATCCGCTGCGGTATATCGGAGTCAGTTCAGCTACATAGCCCTCCAGAAAGGCATTATAATACTGCCTGTGAACAGGCATATCATACCACGGATTATGGGCACTGCCTGTCGTTGTCCCACATCCGGGCGGCTGAGTTGATTTTGCAGGCGGATTGCCCGTCATTTCGGTATCAGTCGTAGTAGTTGTTACCGTCTGCGTTAGAGTCGTTGTTGATGTTGCGCGGACTGTAGTTGACGATGTGGTATCAGTGGCTGGTTTCGATGTTGTCGGCGGAGGAGCAGTTTCGGTTTTTGCAGCTGTTGTCACCATATTTGTGGTCACATATGCTTTTGTAGAAGACGCAGCCGCTGTTGTCGTTGTATTTGCGTCTGTTTTTGCTGTCACAGCTGATGCTGTCACAGCAGTTGTCATTGCTTTTTGCGTAGTCTGTGCAGTTGAAGCTATTGCTGTAGTTTCACTCTCAACGACAGTGCTTGGAGTCGGCAGCATATCAGGTCTCCTGTAGTTATTCCACAATCCAAAACCTATGATAAAAGCTCCTATAACTCCCGCAAAAGCAGGAACTGCTCTTTTTGCGATATATATTTTTCTCTTTCTTTTCTTCTCGTGTTCATCGCGGACTTCAAGCACGTATTTTGCCATTTCATCATATGTTTTCATAGCTGAAGCCCCCCTTTTCGAGTTCTGTTCTAAGCGCCTTCCTTGCATTGTACAGGAGATTCTCTGTCTGTTTCCTTGATTTTCCCATTATCCTTGCAGTTTCATCGTTGCTGAAGCCCTCAAAATAAGTCAGGTAAAGCACCTGCTGATATTCCTCCTTGAGACTTTGCATTGTGTGACGAAGATTTATTTTCTGTTCGCTTACCAGATAAGATCTTTCAAGATCGGCTTCATCAGCAATGGGAGCCTGATCGTCCAGTGAGACGTTCCTGTTTCGCTTGTCACGCCTGCGGTGATCAGCCGCGATGTTTCTTCCTATTGTATAAAGCCATGTCTTGAATGAGCTTTTTCCGCTGAACTTGGGTTTCTTTACTGCAAGTCTGATAAATGTGTCCTGTACACAGTCTTCTGCATCGCTGATATTATGGGTATAGCTTTGCAGATACAGCATAAGTCCGTCTCTGAACTCATGCACCAGCTCAACCATACCGCTGTCATCGCCTGCAAGGAAACGGCGGTAGCTACTTTCACCGTTGCCCATTATTCAGACTCCTTTCGCACATGATCCTGTGTTCTTACTTATTAGACGTAATTTCCGCCGAAAAACACTAAGTATATTTCAAGTTAAAATAAAAAAATATATCAACTGTAATTTAACGTCTACAGGAAATACCGGCAATAGATATGTTATAAAAAAAGCTCCGCAAGGGGAGCCCCCTCTGGCGGATTCGCAGGTTACTAAATATGAGCCGTAAGTTTACGGCTCGGTAGCCCACTTTTTCCGTTAAGGGGAGCAGCCTAAGGCAGAGCTTTTTTTGTATTTTCAAAGGTTTATTCGTCCTCATCTTTTTTATAGGATATATTCCTGAACAGGTAATACTCATCTGTATCGTTAAGCCTTACTGCTACAGCTTCTTCCGTATCGATATTATCTATCAGATATGATTTCATTACAGCCTTTATCTCTTGCCTCTTATTCACGATATGCATATCGACTCTGCGGAAGTATTCGCCTACGCTTTCAGCCTCCACAATAGTCTGCTTTTCGTAGCGAATACCGTTCATCTTGAAATAAGACGGATTTGCACGGAATACGTCCTGTAGGCTTGTTGTCGTGGTCGTCATGTGATTGCCGTCGCCCATTGACGCACTTGTCGGTACTGTAGTAGTAATAACATATGCCGTTTCCTGATGAACATAACTGGTGGTAACCGGACCATCTTCGTTTTGGGCAGTAGTAGTTATTCGTGCTGATTCCTCGCCTGTATTTCCTGAATTGCCTTCAGGTGATACAGGTCTCAGCGTGGTAGTTACAGGGACAGGCGCATCTGTAACAATAGTCGTTACAGGAGCTTTGGTATCAGCTGTCTCATTTGTTTGGCTTCTCGTTGTAGTTGCGGATACATTGCTTGCCTTTGCAGAAGTTGTCTGCAAAGCTGCTGTTGTTCTTGGAGCTGTTGTAGAAGCTTGCTTAGCTGATGTTGTTTCGCTGTTTTTCTTGTCTGTAGTCACAGCCGTTGTCTTGACTGCCGCTGTTGTCTTTTCGGCTGTAGTGGTGACCGCCGCTGTTATCTCGGAAGCCGTTGTGTTTTCTGTAACAATTTCTGTTGCGGGCACTATACCCGAGCCATTGAAGCCGTCATCGGGCTTCTTAATATTTGCGGCTATATGCCATACGCCTATGCCTGCTATGGCAGCGGCGCACATACCCGAGACAGCATAGGAGGTATGTCTTATCTTTGCAGCTCTGACTTTTCTTTTCTCTATGAGCTTGTTGCCGCGCTCCATTATTCTGTTGGAAATATCTTCATAGCTCCTCATACTCAAAGCCCTCCTTTTCCAGTGTTTTCTTTAGCGACGCCTTTGCGCGGTACAGAAGATTATATATCTGCCGTTCGCTTTTATGCATTATCTCAGCCGTTTCGGCAACTCCGAAATTCTCAAAATATACCAGATACAGTATCTGCCTGTAGTCAGCGTGCAAGCTCTCCATAGCGTTGTACAGGAGCTTCTTGTTTTCATCGTGTATGTGGTTACGCTCTATATCTTCCCTGTCCGAAACATCGTAGAAATCATCGAGAGGCGTTTCGTGGGCTTTGCGCCGTTTCCTCAGCATATTCAGCACGGTATTGCGCCCGATAGCATAAAGCCACGTCTTGAAGGAGCTCTTCTCCGAGAACTGTGGCCTGTCCGCATAGAGCTTGAGAAAGACCTCCTCGGCGAATTCCTCGGCTTCGGTAATGCTGTCGGTAAAACTTGAAAGATATAGAGTAAGACCGTCCCAGTACTCTGTGACCAGTTCGGTAAAAGAATTTCTGTCACCATCAAGGAAACGGCGGTAGCTACTTGCACCGTTATCCATAGACAGCTCCTTTCATTGAAAAGTATAAATTATCCGTAAAAATATCCTTCTATATTATTAGTACCATTTTTATGCGTTTTTTCTCACCTTGATTATAAAGTTTTTTTGAATAATTGTCAACAAAGGATATGTTGATCAATAGTTTCCGATTTGTTAATGGACTTTTTTGAAAAAAAGCTTATAATGAAGGTATGAAATGACAGCGTTGCGGAAAAATTTTAGTCAACAAAAAATTTTTTTGAAAACAGGTGAGAAAAACACAGAAAAAATGTGTCTAATATAGTGAAAGGTAAAAATTATCCGTTCTTACCCTTAAAAAAAGGAGATGATACTATGAAAAAGCTTATAAGTATATTACTTACTGCTGCCATGCTGACGGGCAATGCTGCAATGCCCTTTACAGCTGCAGCTGCCGATACGGCGGCTGATGAAGTACAAAACACCGCTGCGAGGGAGACATACTGCAAACACATGGAGATAGACGAGCTCTATAATCTGTCAAAGAAGCCATTGAACGTGGATATACACGATTACGAGGACTTTACTCTGGAGCAGGTGCTCGCAAAACTCTGCGGCGGTGAATACGCAGGAGTCTCATCATATGGAGATTATTATGTACATCAAGGTACTGACCGCTGTTTTTTCATGGATAAAAACGGCAAGATACATTTTCTACATATTCTGTATCCCGAGATAGTTGTAAAGCTGAAAGAGGGAGCGGATATCCCTGTGGCAGATATCAGGGAAGAGCTTGCGGAAAAGGGATACAAGGAAGTACCATCAAGTATCAGTGAGGATAGGAGGATATTCCGCTTATACGGCTGCACATCAAAATCACAGTTCGATATCGTTCTGGGAATGCTGAAAAAAATCCCGGGTGCGGAATCCATAACAGGTCATATCGCACTTTATGAGGACACCGTCAATTATGCGTCAGCACCCAATGAAATACGCATTATTTCGCCGTCGGGCACAGGCGCAGACGGCGATGAGAATAAGGAACTCATGGATCTGGCTTTATCGCTGGGCTTTAAATCAGGACCAAGTGCGGATTATCAGGGAGCTCCTATAGGAGATTATGATATTATCATATCAAAAGCCGACAGCCACGACGACACAAATCCCTATGAGCTTTTTAAGTACCTTGCTGACAATGGTTACAGGTACTCAACTTCTATAATTACCACCGAGATGGCACAGTCGGAAGGTCTGGTATACTTCTGCAATATCCCATATCAGCTGACAAAAAGCGATAATACCGCTTCCGATAAGACTTCCGATGAGATACCCGACCTTACAAAGGGCACAAAGACCATGACTCTCGACGATGTTAAGGCGATAGCCCAAAAACGTCAGAATATAACATGGTCTGACTTCGCAGACTATAAATGCGAGTGGACAGATTCAGACGCGTATACTCATACAGGCAGATTCGACCTTGAGGACGGATATTACCTTGTCGTTGCAGGCAATCCTCCCAAAAAGCCCGATATGGCAAGGCTTTACAACAAGGACGCCGCTGATTTCATTGACCTGCGCTATCATAATGTAAAAAACTTCCTCAATGATAACTTCTTCAAGAGTATCCTCAACGGCAGCGAGGAGGAGCTGAATGCCATATTCGCAGGAAAGGGCATGACCGCGGAAAAGGGCTACAGAGTATGGACTGCGGAATCAGCGTCAAAGGCTCTTGAAAACTATTATATCTCATTCCTTGTAAATATTCCCGAGGAAACTGCGAATAACCTGTCCAATACGCATGAAGAGGACGAATTTGTACAGAAGCTCAGCATTTATCTGCAAGGTCTCGACACCGATATCTGCTCGCTCTGCGCTCTTGACGGACACTACCGCTACATAAATGAAGGCGAAAAAACGGCGCAATACATACAGATAGAGATAAACGGCAGGGTAGGCAGTAAGTTTACCCGTGACGAAGCAAACAAAAAGCTCGCAGCAGCTCTCAACTACGTTCAGTTCGATGAGCAGTTCGCAGGCTTTGAATATGACAGCAGGATACCCTGCTACGGCGCAGACGACAAGGGTACGCTGAAAGGCGACGCAAACCACGACGATCAAGTGGATATGTCCGACGTTGTACTGGTAATGCAGTCCCTTGCAAATCCCGACAAATACGCTCTCTCAGAAGCAGGCAAGGCAAATGCCGATATCAACGGTGACGGTGTGACAGTGGGCGACGCTCAGGCAATACAGAAGCGGCTCCTCGGTATCATCGACTATATCACAGACCTTGATACCATAAGGAAGATGACAACGGCTCACTGCGCAGACCAGAACGTAAACTTCACTGTCGTTCCTAAGGATAAAATGCCCGAGCAGTTTGCGGACAAGTATGTATTTGTAAGAAAATACGGCGCAAATCACAGTGATTATTCAAGCTTTGACCACTATTTGCAGAAGCAGGACATTGATACCTCACTTTTCAGGCGCATACCATACGATATCAACGACGATTCCGAGCTTAATTCCATAAGAGAGAAGCTATTCTGCTATATCCTTGAAAGCGGTGTAAGATTGTCAGTAAACAATACCGACAAGGAACAGGACGCAATAAACAAAAAGGTAATAATCATCTATAATTGGCATACTCCAGAGGAAGACATACAGAAGATGAAGGGCTTTATGGAAGAGAATGGTATCAGCTCAGAGCTTGTTGAATTCAGAGACACAGGTGAATGCTGATACGGCAATATATGGAAAAGCTCCGCATACAGCGGAGCTTTTCTATAATAACAGATAGTTATTATAGAAAACGGTCTCACATAACAGTGAGACCAATATTTTTTTACATTTCAGACTTATCGAGGCGGACTGTAAAGCCGGCAGCTCCGCAGTACAATAATGTTTTATCACAAAACGTAGAGTTGGTCAAGCTTTTTTGAAAACTGAGAAAAAGCTGCAGTGATATAGCAGATAATGTATGAAAGCAAAAAGTATAAAAAGAAATCTCCGCTATAATGGAAAGCGGAGAATAAAGAGCAGTCTTTTTACCCTTTTAAGAGGCGATGTCGATATAAAACTCTTATAGGGCTTTTTTGCCCCACCCGTTTAACGAGTGGGGGATTGATTTGGCATCAAACCAAAATAGTAGCGGCAGATCCGCCGCTATAGAAATAAAGTTTGTTTAATACCACTTTGGTGGAGGCGGCGAGAATTGAACTCGCGTCCGAAAGCTCATTCATGCAACTTTCTACGAGCGTATTTTACCTATTATGATTCCCTGTGATCACCGCCGATAAACGGGCTGAAAAAACAGGTAGTCCGTATACAATTGACGGACACGGACACTTCCGCCAATCGTTCACCGCTCATCGATGCCCAAGCGAGAGCCGCGGTACTCCCTCGGTGGACAGAAGCTGACTTAAGCAGCTACCAGTTCGCTATTTCTAGAAACTGTAATGTTATTTCTTGCGTTTATATTTAAACGTGGCGCAGGTTATGGAGATCACGCCATTCTCCGCTCGCTTATCACACTTCAAAACCCCCGTCGAAACCTTTACGCCCCCATATCAATGAGGGTACAGGTTGGGGAGCTGTAGTGCTCCGAATAATATTATAACTTGTTTTGGAAGATTTGTCAACTGCTAAAAATGACGAACCGTGTCTTTTCAGGCAATTAGCTTGTAGAGGCGCACAGTGTTTGCCCGTCGGATATCATAGCAAGGTAATTTCTTGATTTTCAGCGTCAATGTGAGCCATAGCTCCGTAGGGGAGTATAGCTCTCGGAGTTCCGTGACCGAAGTTCACATTATAGAGTATGGGGAGCTCTGCGTTATTTACCGCATCGCGCCAGACGTCCTTGTATTCCTCGTAATATTTCTCGTTCATGGGCTTGCCGATGATAATGCCGTTGATATTGTCGAAAACGCCCTTGTTTTTCAGGGCTTCAAGGTATTCTCTCAGCATTTCGGGAGTCGGCATTACCTCGCTTGTTTCAGCAAAGAGTATCTTGCCGCACCATTCCTCGGCAGTGGGGAAGATATTGTATCTTCGGGTTATTTCGTTCTGTTTTGCGAAGTCCTCTTTAAGCTGCGGACATATCTCAAATTCATTGGCAAGTAGCTCAGCGAATCTGTCGGCGTTGCCCGCAATGAGCATTTCACCCATGCTGTCTATACAGCCGCCGAGGAGCTCGCCCTCGAATACGGGAGCCCCCTGCAAAAGCTCATATCCGTGCTCCTCTTTATGAGAGTCAGGCATAGTTCCTACAGCGGCGGCAGAGAAGTCTGTTCTGTCCTCATACCACACATCTGAGGAAGTAATCTTCCTGCCGTGATATGGCTTGAAGCAGCTCTCATACTGCGCCTTTGAGTAGGGGAGCATATCACCTGAGAGCTCCGCCAAGTCGCACATGAGAGCCTGACCGTAGAAGGTCTGCAAGCCCAGTCTGCGGAGCATGAAATGGTTATTTGTTGTATCCGAAAATCCCAGAAAGAACTTAGGGTGCTGACGGACTGCGTTTATGAACTCCTCGTCCTCCATGAGATAGGGGAAAGTACGGAATGTTTCGATACCGCCGATAGCGGTTACTATACCCTTTACGGAGTCGTCGAGAAAGGCGGATTTCAGGTCTGCGGCGCGAGCCTCGGGGTGACAAAGGATATAGTCCCTGCCCATGAGGGCGTGTTCGGTGAAAACGGGTTCGAGACCGAATTTACGGAGCATTTTTAAGCCCAGCTCTTTTTCGTGAGCGCAGTATGGCTCGCCGATAATTCCGCTTGAAAGGCATATTACAGCGACCTTATCGCCTTTTTTCAGTGGCTGTGGGTATATCATAGGGAAGCCCCTCCATTAGCAGAAAATCTTGATAGATCTTATTTTGTCACCGTTAAAACTGAATACGACCTGTTTATCTGAGTTTTCGCCGTAAATTAATGTTTCTTCTGTTTGGTCAGTCGGTTCTCCATAAGCTTGAAGAATATCATCTTTGAATGAGTCATAACCGATACCGCAGATACTGAAATCGCTGCTTGGAACATCATTGTCAATGTATAATCCGTGCAGCTCGTTGTTTGCGGAGAGGTCAGCAAAGCCTATATTCTTTTCTTTGTAGTATAGCTTATATAGTGCTATATCAGTTCCTTCATAAGGGATAGGCTCAGCCGCAGTATAATCATCTGAGAGCAAGTCGAATGACGAAGGTAATGAGAGCTTTTCGCCGTAAACGATAACATTATCAAGCATTTTGAGAACAATATCCTGTTTATCAGCATAAGTTGTCCTGATTATTTCAGATGTAGTATCAATATTGCTGTTATTTGCAGACGGCTTTATATCTTGTCCGCAACCGACCGATAATGTAGCAGTTGCGATAAATATTGTTAGAAAAGATTTTCTCATAAAAAATATTGCCTCGCAGAAATACGTTACTTATTGCGTGATTTGAGATTACGGTCTATCTCGCGATTAGCGTCGCGCTTTGCTATATCAGCTCGCTTGTCGTACAGCTTCTTGCCCTTGCAGAGCCCTACCTGCACCTTTACACGGGAGTCCTTGAAGTAAAGGCTAAGCGGAATGAGGGAAAGTCCCTCCTGTTTAAGAGTTCCGTAGAGTTTATTTATCTCTCGCTTGTGCATGAGAAGCTTTCTCACTCTCAGCGGATCACGGTTGAAGATATTGCCCTTTTCGTATGGGGAGATATGCATACCGCGGACGAAAAGCTCGCCCTTATCTATAGAGCACCATGAGTCTTTAAGGTTCACTCCGCCCTGACGGATAGATTTTACCTCGGTGCCCACAAGCTCGATGCCTGCTTCGTAGGTCTCAAGTACGAAATAATCATGTCTTGCCTTGCGGTTTTCGGCAATAGTTTTAGTACCTTTTGAGCGCATTTTATCATCTCCTGTTCATGTAAAAATTATACACTATCGCAGAAAAAAAGTCAACATGAAGAGCTTGAAATCCGAGGGGAAATATGATATAATATATCATATTCGCTGAATTCAAAACATGAAACAGGGAGAAAAGCAATGGGATTATTTGATTTTTTCAGCAGCCTTTCGCGGGCAGAGGAAGGACTTCGTGATAATATCCGCCGCCGCAATAAGAACAGGTCAACATACAGAAAAGAGGAACTTATAGAGGATGTATTCGACAAGGATATAAGCGGTCAGCACAGTCTTGATTTTGCCAAGCATCTCAAAGCTGAGATGGAGCAGGAAAAGGCATATGCAGAACGTGCGGAGCAGCTGATGCGTGAGAAGTACAAGAGTACAGCAAGTATGTACGGCTCTACCCGTCCGCAGAAAACATATGACGACTTGTTCCCGAATAAAAAAAAGAACATGAAATAATGAAAAGCCCGAGATGTCTCGGGCTTTGTTTTATAGCTGTTATTTGTTCTGCTCGTACTTTGGCATGAGCTGTAACTTATGGAGATTAGCTCTGTGCATACGGTCTATCTTTTCCTTTATCTCGGGAACTGAGCTCAGGTCGTCAAGACCGCGGATATACTTGTCCAGCATAGCGTATGTGAAGCCGAGATTCTCCTCGTCTGTCTTGCCGCAGAGACCGTCTATAGGTGTTTTGTGGACAAGCTCATTTGGAAGTCCCAGATATTCGCCAACCTGCAATACCTCGGTAACTGTCAGGTCTGAAAGGGGAGAGAAGTCTCCTGCCGCGTCGCCGAATTTAGTGGAATAGCCCACCCAGTCCTCGGAGAGGTTGCAGGTATTTACAACTCTGCCGTTATGACTTGCTGCAACTGCATAGAGAGTAGTCATTCTGATTCGTGCCGGAGTATTCACAACAGCCTGATTTGAGGGCTCCATGTGCTTTTTCAGCTCGTTCATGAATGTGGAAACTGTTTCACCGATATTGATAGTGTAGCTCTTTATGCCGAGAGTATCCACCAGCAGACGGCTGTATGCGATGTCAGCCTGTTCGCCCTGAGGCATGAGGACGCCGATAACTCTGTCCTTGCCGAGAGCCTTTACGCATACCGCAGCAGCTACGGAGCTGTCCTTGCCGCCTGATATACCGATAACTGCCTTTGTCTGCGGAGTTGCCGTCCTCTCAAAGAGGTCGCGTATCCACTGTACTATTTCATTTGTGACCTTTTCAGCGTTGAAACTATAGCTCATATTTATACGCTCCTATCTATTCAACTATCATCTGAACGACCTTCATTGCGTTCAGAGCATTTTCGTGGCTTTCGGGAGAAACTCCTGCACAGCAGTCCGAGATTACCCTAACGGGTATCTCGGGATATGCAGCCTTGATTATCATAGCGTTTGAAATTACGCAGATATCGGTGCATACGCCGATGAACTGAAACTCCTCGATATCCTTGCCGTCACCTATTATCTCAGGCAGGTTTATTGCGCCGAAGGTAGGCTTCTCCACGATAGTGCAGTCCTTGCCGAGAGCCTTTTCCACCTCGGGAACGAGCTTCCAGCCCTCAGAGCCGCGGATACAGTGGGGAACAGGGAGATTCTTTCCCTCCTGAGTATTCATGTAGTCCTCGGTGTGAGTATCAAGGGTAGCGATTATGCGTCCGTCCTTTTCTGACTTGCGGAACTCGTTTATCTTCTTAACGACATTTGCCGTAACAGCGGCAGTCTGGGGATTGCCCAGAACTCCTGTGGTGAAGTCGTTCTGCATATCAATGACGATAAGTACTTTCATGGGGGTAGCCTCCTTTAGATAAAGTTTTTGGACTGTATGGGAATGGTCTCAGACCATTGCCTTTTTGATAGCTGCAAGGAGCTCGTCGTAGGTCTCGAAAGCAGGGAGCTCAGGGTGATCCTTCTTTATCTGCTCTGTGCTTCTGAAGAGGAAGCCAGCCTTGCTTGCCTCTATCATGCCGAGGTCGTTGTAGCTGTCGCCGCTTGCGATAGTATCGTAGCCGATAGACTGGAGAGCCTTTACTGTGGTGAGCTTGGACTTCTCACAGCGCATCTTGAAGCCTGTTATCTCGCCGTTGGGAGCAACTTCAAGGGAATTGCAGAAAATTGTAGGCCAGCCCAGCTTCTTCATAAGAGGAGCTGCGAACTGTGTGAATGTATCGCTGATGATGATTACCTGACCAAGCTCGCGGAGCGCGTCGAGAAACTCCTTAGCACCCTCCATAGGCTCGATCTTAGCGATAGTGTCCTGTATTTCTTTAAGTCCGAGGCCGTGCTCCTTGAGGACGCCGAGACGCCAGTTCATGAGCTTGTCGTAGTCGGGCTCGTCACGGGTAGTCTTTTTGAGTTCGGGAATGCCGCTTGCCTCAGCAAAAGCGATCCAGATCTCAGGTACGAGAACTCCTTCAAGGTCGAGACAGGTTATATACATAATAAATTCCTCCGTTTAATAAGATATACTCATATTATACTACTTTTGTAGTTATTTGTAAAGTCCCAATGTAGGGAACGCCGCCCTCGGCGTTCCGCTAAGTTGAGAGTTGAGAATTGAGAGTTAAGAGTTATGGTGTCTCCTGCGGAGACATTATTTAAATAATGTGAGCAGAGCGAACACCTAAACTCTCAACTCTACACTCTCAACTCTCAACTAAAAAAGCGCAGCTTTGCGCTGCGCTTTTTGCTTATTTTACTGCGGTAAATGCTGCAACACCGCAAAGTGTAGCAACAGTTATGATGGCTGCTGCGAGAACAACACCGCAGGCAACTGCGACAATGCTCTTCTTGAAGTCAATTTCAAGGAAGCTTGCTGCAAGAGTGCCTGTCCATGCGCCAGTACCGGGGAGCGGAATGCCAACAAAGAGGAGAAGTGCCCAGAACATACCCTTTCCTGCCTTTTCTTTGAGCTTTTCGCCGCCGCTGTGTCCCTTTTTAAGGCACCATGTAAAGAACTTGCCGATAACGGGCTTGTCAGCGCCCCATTCAAGGACCTTTCTTGCAAAAAGGTAAATAAACGGTACAGGTATCATATTGCCTATCATACAGATAATAACAGCGTGATACCATTTTACTCCCATGCTCACGCCGAATGGGATACCGCCTCTGAGTTCTACGATAGGGATCATTGAAATAAGAAATGTCAAAAGATATTTTAACATAATATAACTCGCTTTCTTAAAAATTCACAAGTCTTATTATCGCATATTTTTTGTCTGTAGTCAAGCTTTTTCGGGATTTTTTTATTTTTTCTGCGGACAGTTGACGAAATCACGGCTATAGTATATAATATTATTGTTTGAAAATTTATGATAACAAAGGAAAGTTTATTATGAAAATAAGAAAAATAACGGCTCTTGCCGCTTCACTTACAATGCTTGCAGGCTTTTCTTCCTGCTCTTCAAAATCAGTGGGAAAGATAGAGGGCGCAGACGGTCCTGCCGAGAAAACAACGGCTGCCGAGGTGACTACAGCTCCCGTGACAACAACTACAGGCAAAGCTGAAACAACTACAGTACCGCAGTCAGCAGGTGCAAAGGGAAATATCTACGACGCAAAGGGACATCTTCTCGTTTCAACTTCCGAGGACGGCAAGCGCAGAGTATTTGCCGACGAGTATGCGGTATCCTTTGCCAATATCCTCACCACCATGTCCGAGGGCTACGATACAGCCTTTGAGGATATACTTACAAAGACTTCCCCGAGCGGAAGTCCGCAGGCAATAAAGCTGACGCTGGACGGCGACGTGCAGAACCAGATATACAGCTACATGGAGAGCAATAACATCGTGGGCGCGGTTGTAGTTCTCCGCACAGACGGCTCTATCATGGCGCAGGTAAGCTATCCCTCATACGATCCTAATGCAGTTGCCGACCAGAAATACGACGAGGACCTTGCATGGGGCGACGTGGGAAACAAGGCTTTCAGCAACTATGAGCCCGGCTCATGCTTCAAGATAATGTCCGAGGTCATCTCAGACAAGCACGGCGTTTATTCCCTTCATGACGACGGAACATGGGATTTCGGCAACGACCACCCCATTGTAAACTGGGATCACGAGACCAACAAGGCAAGCTACCCTATGGAGCGCTCACTCAGCTCCGCATTTATAAACTCCAGCAATATCTTCTTTGCAAAGGCTTTCGATAATATCGGCGAGGACGCTGTTCTCAGCGATTTAAAGACCATTTTTCACTTCGGAGCTGATGATTCCGACGATATCAAGTGCGATTTCGGAGTTTTGAGCAATAATATCGAAATTGAGGACGTTGACGATCTCCGCAGAAGCGCGTTCGGTCAGTCAAAAGTCCTGACCTGTCCCATATTCCTCACCGCTCTGGGCAGAGAGGCTGTATTCGGCGATATGGTAACTCCGTTCGTGCTGAAGGACATCGTTGACAGCAGCGATCCCAATACAAAGATAGGGGACGGCTCAAAGGCTTACGACGTTATAGCTTCAATTCCGCCCGAGTGCCGCGATAATCTGCTTAACGGCATGAGAGGAGTAGGTTCTGATATCGGCGTTTACGTGGCAGGAAACTACAGCTTCTATGCTAAAACAGGAACAGCCGAGGGCTGGCGCGGCGATTATCTCTACATAACAGGCTGCGCTAAGAACAACAGCGACAACGGCTCACAGACTTATGAAAACTATGATAACTACGGTGAAACAGGCTCTTATGTAGTTGTTATGGAGATACAGAACCCCGCAGACCACGGTTTTGAGTTTGCATCACAGTCCGCAGGACTCTATAACGGTATCATGAATATCGTTGCAGGTAAATAAATGTCGAAAAATCCCTTTTGCAGCCGCGAAAGGGATTTTTTATCATTATTTTTTAATATTTTTTAAAACGTATTGACGAATTAAGGAAATAAATGTATAATAATAGTAGACTTTCCGCGCTGCGGTCTGCGGCGCTAAGCACACATATCAATTTAGGACGGTAATCAGTAATGATAATCAGGGGAAAAAGACTTATGCCGCTGTTAATAGCAGCAGCAGCAGCGGCGCTGTCGTTTCCGTCCTGTTCAGCAGAGGTAGGACAGTTTGAAGTCCACAATGATAAAAGCTCCCGCTCGGCAAGGCAAGAAACTACAGAAGAGACAGCTGCTCCCGAAATCACTGTAACTACTACAACTGAATTCGTATATAGGGGGAACATATACGATACCAATCACAGGCTTCTGACCTATGGCACATATGCCTATGAAAACGAGGATCAGCGCTATTACGGCGAGGACTGCGGTTATTCATTCGGTAATATAATCAGTGTGGCTTCGTCAGGTCTTGACGAGGCACTTAAAGACCTGCTCTGCACCAAGAATCCAACCCCTGTTAATGAGAGCAATAATGTTGGCGAGTCGGTAAGACTTACCATTGACGCAGATAAGCAGAACGAATTATGTACATATATGGCTAATATGGGTATGGCAGGCTCCATAGTCGTGCTGAGAACGGACGGCTCCATAATGGCGGAGGCTTCTTACCCTAACTACGATCCCGAGCTGTTCTACTCCGATACGGAGTACAGCAGCAATCTCTACAGCGGCACATTGCAGAACAAGGCGTTCCAGAACGCTTCACCGGGTTCGTGCTTCAAGATAATGTCCGAGGTCATTGCCGACAAGAACGGCATACACACCGTCTATGACGACGGCGAGTGGTTCGACAGCGGCGCTACTATCGTGAACTGGGATCACGATTCGGGTATGTATCCTATCCCCGAAAGAACTCTCAGCTCTGCGTTTGTGGGTTCCAGCAATATCTTCTTCGCAAAGGTTTTCGACCAGCTTGGCTCGGAAAAAGTCCTTGAAGAGCTTGGCAGCATTTTCCACTTCTGCGATCCCATAGACTGCGATTTCGGAACAATCCAGAACAATATCGAGATATACTGCCTTGACGACCTGCGCAGGAGCGCATTCGGTCAGTCCTATGTAAAGACCTGCCCGATATATCTTGCGGCTCTTGGCAGAGAGGCTGTTTTCGGCGATATGGTAAAGCCCTTTGTGGTACAGCAGATAGTTGATACCACCGATCCCAACAAGGAGTGCGCAAAGGGAAGCGCTCCCTATGAAGTTATTGCAAGCATACCAAAGGAGTACCGACAGAATCTTCTTGATGGCATGAGGGGCGTTGCAAACAATATAGGCGTTTACGTTCCCGAAAACTATGAATTCTTCGCCAAAACAGGAACTGCGGAGACAGGAGCAGGGGACTTCCTGTATATCACAGGCTGTCTCAGGAACGTTGCCGACAAGTCGGCTGAAAAGCCTGTTTACAGTGATTACAGCAATTACGCTCAGGACGGCTCATACATAATCGTTATGCAGCTTCAGAATCCTGCGGATTTCGGCTTTAATTTCGCCAGTGAGACAGGTTTCCTTTATCAGGGCATTGTTAATATCGTGCTTTCGGAATATTGATAATACAAAAGTTAAAGCCATAGTACATGATGTGCTATGGCTTTCTTGGTATAACAGGAGTTTTTTATGGACATTTTTAAGAAAAGAACTGTGATAATAACGGCTGCCGCTTTATGCTCATTCGGTATCCATATGTATGCATATGCGGCTGATGAGCCATACTACACTGTTAAAGCTCCGCAGAGTGAGGAGAACGGAGTCCTGACTCTTGAAGACGGACAGAAATGGTACAAAGTCAACGGCTTTGAGGATGAAAACGACTACATCATCTGCGTAAAGGGCAGCGACGGCGAACAGAAGATATTCACTGCCAAGGACAGCCGCAGCAGCGAGTATATCTGGCATTATTTCAGAAGAACTATCGTCACCAGCGTTGCTCCGAAGTATACCACGCTGTCGTCAAGTTCATTCCGCCTTACATACCATGAGGGGCAGCTTTATACCTCCGCAGACTGGTGGACTGAAGGCGACAATGTGTGGGATTACAGCGGCGGTACTCTGAACTTCAGCGAAAACGGCAGTATCCATTATCTGAAATACACCGAGGACAGCAATGAGCCTTTTTCCTGCACTGATAATGCGGCAGAGGCGGCTCAGGTCTGTATTTACGCAAAGGGCGGGCAGCTTAGCCGCTGTATAGGGAAACAGCCTGCCGCGGAGAGCTACGTCATAGAGGGCAGCGGCTATGCCGCACCGAAATTCTCGGTGGAGCTGTCTGATAAAAACATCATCACGGACAGCGTGAAATGGTTCGTGGACGGCGAAGAGCAGGACTGCGCAAAGCTTACATTCACGGCAGATTCTCTGACGGGCAAGCCTGTGGGAGTTCATCGCGTGGGCTGTCTTATCGAGGGACACGATGCCGACGGCGTTCACTACAGGGAGCGCTCTGCGGACGCGGCTTTTGTCATTGCAAAGGGAGTTCTGCCAGATTCATTCATGTCGTTCTCGGATATCCATGAGCAGTATGAGTTCATAGACCGCGCCGTTGAGAAGATAATGGAGAGCACAGGCGGCTATATCCCGTCACTGGTGGTCTGCACAGGCGACCTTGTAAACGGTCCTACAGCGGACAAGGACAGAATGCTGAACAGGTATTACCCTCAGATAGTGTCCCATTTAGGCGGCCTTGACACGGTGTTCGTCTCGGGAAATCATGACTCGGGAGAGGCGGCTTCTGTAATGTCACTCAGGGCAGGTCTTGGAGCTGATAAGGATAACGGCTTCGGCGGCGGACAGGTTTTCCGCGGTATGTCCGAGGCTGCGAAAGCAAAGGGCAGAAACAGTAAATATGCCAAGGGCATCACGGTATACGGACTGAACTTCGAGAATGCTCTTTACAAAAATGGCAATGAATTTACTTATTCTTACGACAGAACGCTGAAAGACCTTGACGGCTTCCTGAAAAAGACAGCCGAAAGCTACAACGGCGAGCTTGTGGTGATATCGGCACATTCGGGACTTCATGTTCTGGGACTTCAGCCTGAATCAGTCAATGCAAACGGCTGGTCTGTCGGCAAATGGATAGGTGAGAATCAGTACAATGTCGACTATTCCTACGAGCTGGCGAAGCTTATCAACAGCTATGCCGAAAAGTACGATATGGATATAATGTACCTGTTCGGTCACGACCACTCACGTGGAGAGACAGAGTTCATACTCAGTGACGGCGATACTCTCATAAGCACCGAAAAATACGCCGATTCAAGCTATAATTCGCAGAAACTCAGCTTCACTTACGGCAATTCGGGATTTCTGTCAACGACAATAGGCAGTGCAAATGCACGTTTCAGTTTGATTTACCGTGACGGAGACCATTATTCCTACAATATCATGAACCTTGACGGCGAGACCGTCCGTCACAGGGATATCAAGGCAAAAAGTGAATTCATCGAGCCTGCTGTGACAACAACAGCGGCAAGCGTTACCACAGCACTGTCAGCTGCAAAGGCAAAGAACTCCGCAGACAGTCCGAAAACAGGGGACAGGTCGGGAGCTGTGTTTGCGGCTGTGCCCATAGCTGTATTTGCCTTTCTTATGAGCAGAAAGAGAAAAAATAAGTGATATGAGTCCGGATACGTAACTTGTTTGCGTGTCCGGACTTTTCTTTTGTAACCCCGTCGGTTCCTTTTTCATAGTATGTAATGTGCGGAGGACATCTGCACTTGTTCTCCGCGCAGGAAAGGAGGACATATCAATGAAATTGGATCTTTTTGACGATATGGACGGCTTGATTCTCCATGAGCGTGAAAATTCCCTCGGCGCTATGGAAATGAAGGTCAACATTACCAATAAAGGGCAGGATAACGTATCCCGTTTCCCTGCAAGCACTCCTCTTGCAATGGCTTACGTGCCGTATCAGCAGTGGGGAGAGACCTACGGCGACGATGAAGCGCTCAGCAGAGGAACGCTTTTCCCCGAGCTTGACTTACCCTTTTCGGGAGGAGGCGACAGCAGATGAATGAACAGAAAATGCTTCTCGGCAAGATAAAAAAATACGATTTTACTCTCAAGGAGCTGAATCTCTATCTTGATACTCACCCGAACTGCCGCCGCGGTCTGGCTATGTTCCAGAAGTACAGGAAACTCCGTGAGAATGCCGTTGACGAGTATACACGGAAATTCGGACCGCTGACACCCGAGCAGGTCATCAGCAGCGAGCGCTGGATATGGACAGACGATCCGTGGCCGTGGGAAAGGAGATAATTTATGTGGCAGTATGAGAAAAAATCATCGTATCCATGTTGTACATATGCTGTGAGATCATGCTCTTTTTATAATGCTTTTAGCCACTTGCACAAAATGTTATATTTATGGCATTGTAAGTTATTTGCAAGCTTGTCAATTTTTACAGTTTTGAATGTACGTGCTTATACAATGTGCCAAAGTTTTGACTAAAATAAACAAAAAAGCCAGATAATCTATTGACACGAGCAGTAAACCTGTGTAAAATGTTTACATAAGCATTTGTTATAACATAATGTAAGGCAACAATTTTTTCACAAATTAAATTTAACATAAGGAGGATTATTATCATGAAAAAGTTTCTTGCAGTACTCTCTACACTGGTGATGGTAGGCACACTCGCTTCATGCGGCGGAACATCTTCTTCCGACAACGGCGCCGGTGCAAACACAAACTCAAACACTGAATCCAAAACAGACGCTAAACCTGCCGATGATTCATCTTCAAAGACAGACGATTCTTCAAGCAGCAGCGGCGGAAAGACTGTTGGTATCGCTATGCCTACAAAGTCTCTCGAGCGCTGGAACCGTGACGGTGAATACCTCAAGGCACAGTTCGAGGAGGCAGGCTACAAGGTTGAGCTGAAGTATTCAGACAACGATACAAACCAGCAGAACAATGATATCCAGGGCATGATCGCCGATAAGGTAGACCTTCTCCTTATCGCTGCTATCGACGGCAACACCCTCTCACAGACTCTTGCCGATGCTAAGGATGCAGGTATCTCTGTAATTGCTTACGACCGTCTTATCATGAATACAGACGCAGTTTCATACTACGTTTCATTCGATAACTACACAGTTGGTAAGCTTCAGGGCGAATACGTTATCGACGCTCTTGACCTCAAGAACAGCGACGGTCCTTTCAATATCGAATTTACCGCAGGCGATCCTGCTGATAATAACGCAGGCTACTTCTTCAACGGCGCTTACGACGCTCTCAAGGATTATATCGATGCAGGCAAGCTCAAGATCCCGTCGGGCAAGACTAAGTTCGAGCAGGTTGCTACAGACAGCTGGTCAACAGACAAGGCTCTTGAGAATATGCAGAACACTCTTGCTTCTTACTACACAAGCACACAGCTCGACGTTGCACTCTGCTCCAACGACTCAACAGCTCTTGGTGTAGCTCAGGCTATCTCTTCCGACTACAGCGGTAAGAATACTCCTATCGTAACAGGTCAGGACGGCGATATCGCTAACCTCAAGAACATCGTTGACGGCAAGCAGTCAATGACAGTTTACAAGAACGTAAATGACGAGGCAGCTGCAACTCTCGAAGTTTCCAAGGCTATCCTTTCAGGTCAGACTCCTGACGCAAGTCTTGTAAGCTCACTTTCTGCTGAGGCTACATACGATACAGAGTCATACGACAACGGTGTAAAGGTAGTTCCTTCATACCTCCTCGTTCCTTATGTTATCACAAAGGATAAGCTCGATGTTCTCGTAGATACAGGTCTCTATAAGTGGGACAGCGACAATAAGTATCTTGAGTCAACAGCTAAGACCACTTGATGACGAATAATACTGCTATATTGTCTGTAAAAGGGCGGGCTCTGCCCGCCCTTTTCTGAATATTCAGGCATATTCGGAACAGCATGACAGACAGGATAAAGGAGGGATATACTTGGCAGAATATATTCTCGAAATGAAAAACATAACAAAGGAATTCCCCGGTGTAAAGGCTCTCGATAACGTTAATCTGCAAGTCAAGCCAGGTGAGATACACGCTCTCGTAGGAGAAAACGGAGCAGGCAAATCCACTCTAATGAACGTACTCAGCGGAACCTATCCTTTCGGTTCGTATACAGGTGATATCATATACAACGGCGAGGAGTGCAAATTCAAGACTCTCCATGACAGTGAGGAAAAGGGCATAGTTATCATTCATCAGGAGCTTGCGCTCATTCCTGAACTTTCTATAGGCGAAAATATGTTTCTTGGCAATGAACGCAAGGGACTTCTTGGTATTGACTGGGACAGGACTTACCACGAGGCAAGCGAACATATGCAGCAGGTAGGTCTTAAAGAAGAGGCAACTACTCTTATCAAGGACATCGGTACAGGCAAGCAGCAGCTGGTTGAGATAGCAAAGGCTCTCAGCAAGGACGTTAAGCTGCTTATCCTCGACGAGCCTACTTCGTCGCTGAACGAAGAGGACTCAAAGATGCTCCTTGACCTGCTCATAAGCTTCAAGCAGAAGGGCATGACCTCTATCATTATTTCCCATAAGCTCAACGAGATATCATATGTTGCGGATAAGATAACTGTTATTCGTGACGGTTCGACTATCGAGACCATAGACAACGCAGACCACAATGTGGACGAGGCGCGTATCATCAGCGGAATGGTCGGACGTGAGCTCAGTGACCGCTATCCATCACGCGAGCACAATATCAGCGACAAGGTCGGCATGGAGGTCAAGGGCTGGACAGTTCACCACCCGTTATATACGGAGAAAAAGGTTGTCGACAACGTTTCCTTCAACGTTCACCGCGGCGAGATAGTAGGCTTCTCGGGACTTCAGGGCGCAGGACGCACTGAGCTTGCAATGTCTATTTTCGGCAGGTCTTACGGCTCGGATATCAGCGGAGAACTCAAGATAGACGGTGAGACGAAGGAACTGAAAAATGTTCGTGACGCTATCAAGGCAGGACTTGCATATGTTACTGAGGACAGAAAGGGCAATGGTCTTATACTTGCAGACAGCATTGCCAAGAATGTAACAATGTCGCGCCTTGAAAAGGTTTGCAGCAAGGGTATCATAAATATTGACAAAGAAAATGCTGTGGCAGAAGAATACAGGGAAAAGCTCAGAACAAAGACTCCTTCTGTACAGCAGGCTGTTGGAAATCTCTCGGGCGGAAATCAGCAGAAGGTACTGCTTTCAAAGTGGATGTTTGCTGATCCTGAGGTGCTTATTCTCGACGAGCCCACAAGAGGTATCGACGTAGGTGCAAAGTATGAGATATACTGCATCATGAACGACCTTGTGGCACAGGGAAAGTCCGTGGTAATGATATCCTCGGAAATGCCCGAGCTTCTCGGTATGTGTGACCGTATCTACGTTATGAACGAGGGCAAAATGGTCGCCGAGATGCCTGCTTCCGAAGCAACGCAGGAGAAGATAATGGCGGCTATCCTACAGTCTGATAAAAAATAAATGATCGAAGGAGTATAATATGAACGTCAAAACATTCGTAAAAAAATACACCATGGTCATTGCATTGGTCGTGGTATTCATATTCTTTTCATTCTGGACAGATGGCAAGCTCCTGCTTGCGCAGAATATGTCGAATCTTCTGCTCCAGAATGCATACGTGCTCGTAATGGCCTGCGGTATGCTTTTATGTATACTTACAGGCGGTAACATCGACCTTTCGGTAGGCTCAACGGTCTGCCTTATCGGAGCCATAGCGGCGCAGCTCATGTCGAAGCATAATATGAACGCCTATGCGGTCATAATACTTTGTCTGCTTCTGTCTGTCGTTATTGGTATGTGGCAGGGCTTCTGGATAGGATATATCCACATACCGCCCTTTATCTGTACTCTCGCGGGAATGTTCCTGTTCAGAGGTATAGGTCGTGCTATACTTGAGTCAAAGACCATAGCTATCAACAACAAGACATTCCTCGATACCTTTGCTTCTTATATCGAGATACCGGGGCTTGACAAGGACGTTAAATGGTCGGCGTTTATCGCAGGTATAGCTGTTGCCTGCATACTTGTTGTCGTAACAGCCTTCAATCGTATAAAGAAGGCAAAGAAGGGCTACAAGCAGGCTTCTGCTGTATCACAGTTCGCTAAGATAGCTGTTATCGACCTTCTGGTCATCGCTTACACATGGAAGCTTGCACACTACAAGGGCATTCCTGTAATGGCTCTGTGGGTACTTGCTATTGTATTCATCTATGCATTCATTACCTCAAAGACAGCATTCGGACGCTACTTCTATGCAGTCGGCGGAAACGAAAAGGCTACAAAGCTTTCAGGTATCAACACAAACAAGGTCTACTTCTTAGCTTATACCTCAATGTCGCTCCTTGCAGGTCTTTCGGGACTTCTTATCGGCGCTCGTATCGGTTCTATCAACGGCGATACAGGTAACTCCTTTGAAATGGACGCTATCGGCTCATGCTTCATAGGCGGTGCTTCTGCATACGGCGGAAGCGGTACTGTCGGAGGCGTTGTAGTCGGAGCTATCCTCCTCGGCGTTATCAATCAGGGTATGTCTATCAAGGGACTTGACAACAACTGGCAGTACGTAGTCAAGGGTGCAGTTCTTCTTGTAGCTGTTATCTTTGACGTTGTATCCAACAAAAAGACCGGTAAGGCAGGTTAAGCTGATACCATGTGCGGCTCGGGACAGTTCTGTGCTCCGAGCCGCAGTTTATAATGGAAAGGGATCTTAATGATGAACGGTATAAAATACGATATGGCAAAGCGTACAAAGGCAGGAAAGGGTGCGCTCCTCAGGGCAATTGTGGGAGCATATATCGCATATCTTGCATTCAAGATATTTTTTGCCGAGGATACTACCATGAGCGTTACATTATGCAGAATAATCGGAATAGTTTTCATAGCGGCAGATATTGCCTTTATTGTGTATTCATATAATCTCTTTCAGAGAGAGATGAAGGACGCTGTTATCACCGAGGAAGCTCCCGAAGCTATAGAAGGATCCGACGACAGCGAGGAAGAGGAATGATACTGAATGATATTCGCGCAGTCTATGAGGAGTACACTTCACAGGTAGCAAAGCTTGAGGGCGAGAGAAAGGCTTGGGACGGTTTTTTAGGAATGGGGAAGAAGCTCTCTGATGATCCCTGCCATGACCGCTTTTACGAGGAGCTTGAAAAGCTCCTTAAAGCTTTTGCGGAGGAGAAGCCTTCCTCTGAGGATATACGTGCTGTACTGGACTTCATGTACCGTGTGCCCTGCGATGAGGAGCAGCCACAGAGCGCTGTAATGCCGATGAATGCAGTTCACAGCCTTACATTGGAGCTGGCGGAAAGGCTTTCGGCAGGAGACGCCGAAGCGCTCCTTGAACAGTACAAAAAGGATTATCCGAGAAGCAGGAGATTCCCTGTCCATAAGAACGTGATAAAAGCTCTTGAACGCGCCCGTTAAAAAGTATGAACATCTAAAAAAGTATCACGTTTAACCATAGTGCTTATACAGAAGTTTTATGCTTATTATTGAGAGAACCCCTTTTGAAAAAGGGGCTTCTCTCAAACTCTCTCCCTAAAACTTTCAGTTTTATTTTTTCTCATATAGGGCTCGCTCTGTATTATTACAGGGCTTTTTTATTTTAGGCGAGCCCTATATGAGAAAAAATCAGCTAAAAAAGTCTTTGGAAAGGGGTATGGGGGAAAGCCTTTCTTCAGAAAGGTTTCCCCCATAATTAACTATAAGCTTCTATATGAGTATTGCGGTTAACCTCGGGACTTTTTTTCAGTTCAGTCTATAAGTATCTCCATATTTTTTATATGTGATATGTCCTGACCTGTGCAGGCTATCTGCATAAGCGCATATGTAATGTCTGCTGCGAGCTTTTCTTCCTCTTCCTTAGTGTGCTTTGGAATGCGGCAGGTGACCGTTGTGCCGCTGTATCGTGTGCGCAGAACGGCGATTAGTTCGGTGCCATTCTCGGTCTCGCTTATCACATCATATTCAGAGCGCTCCCACAAAGAGGGGAGGGCTTTTTTCTTTTTGTTCATAATTACCCTCCTTTCAGTGAATTATATGCGGTATTACTTGTACTATACTTGTGTTACCGGTAATATAATAGCACGAAAGGAGGACAAAAATGAAAGAATACTGTATGTACCTGCGAAAGTCGAGAGCTGATGTTGAAGCCGAGGCAAGAGGCGAGGGCGAAACTCTGGCCCGTCATCAGAATATGCTCATTGAGCTTGCAAAAAGGCAGAAGCTCAGCGTAGTTAAGATATATAAGGAGATAGTCAGCGGAGACAGTATAGCTGCCCGTCCGCAAATGCAGGCTTTGCTTGCGGACGTCACTCAGGGGAAATATGCAGGAGTCCTCGTTGTGGAGATCGAGCGTCTTGCCCGTGGTGATACCATTGACCAAGGCATAGTAGCTCAGGCGTTTCGGGAGTCCTCGACTAAGATAGTTACTCCTGTAAAGACATACGATCCTGATAATGAATTTGATGAGGAATACTTCGAGTTCTCGCTGTTTATGAGCCGACGCGAGTACAAGACTATCAAGCGCCGTATGCAGGTCGGCAGACTTGCTTCTGTCAAAGAGGGAAATTATATAAGTGCGTCAGCGCCCTATGGCTACCGCAAAATCAATCCCGAGCCGAAGGTGCATACCCTTGAAGTTGTTCCCGAAGAAGCCGAAATAATCAGACTTATATACAGGCTTTATCTCGACGGACACGGCGCAAAGTTCATCGCAAACGAGTTGAACCGTATGGGCGTCAGTCCGCAAAAGAGCGCATTCTGGGAGCCGCCGAGCATTAAGAAGATACTCTCAAATCCGCTGTACTGCGGATTTGTTGGCTGGAAAAGCAAGTCCAACGGCGATACTCTCTACAAGGGAATTCATGAGCCGATAATCAGTGAGGAAACTTTCAACAACGCTCAGCAGAAAAAGCGCACAGCTCCTGCGGTTCAGCTGCGCCCAAATGCCAAGCTGAAAAATTACTATCACAGTATCCTTTACTGCAAAAACTGCGGACATCAGCTGAAACGCCGCCTCATTGCAAGCAGCGGTCAAGAGCATATGCTTTGCGTACATAGTGAGTGCCGAGGTAAGATAGTCAGCTCCGCTATTGAAGCTGTTGACGAGGCTGTGATAGCTGCATTACGCTATCGTATCAAGCAGTTTGAAAATCTAAAATGCAAAGGCACCAGCGAGTTCGGCAGCCAGCCTAATATAAAAGCTGCGCTTGCGGCGGAGCTGGAAAAGGCAAGACGTCAGCTTTTAAGGCTGTATGACCTGCTGGAACAGGAGGTCTACGATAAGGAAACGTTCATTGAACGCTCGGAAATAGTAAATGACAGAATAAAAATGCTCGAAGCGGCTGTCATGGAAGCTGAAAGAGAACAAAAGCCTGCGCTGCTGCCTGATAAAGCCGTCAAACGGCTGCAATACGTCATAGATAATTTTGAAAGCTCAGACGCCGAAGAAAAAAACAGACTGCTTCATACAGCTGTCAGGAAGATATACTATTGCAAGACCGAGAGAATGTGCAGAAATAAGCCATTCTCAGACCTTTCGCTGAGTGCGGACTTCTTGTGATCTATATGTACAACAAAGATATTGTAATAAATTACAGTACCCTGTTAAGATAAAAACACCCAACGCAAAGCTGGCAAAGGTCATTATTTCACAGCTTGGAGGTCCTGACGGCGAGCTTGCTGCGTCCCTGCGCTATCTCAACCAGCGATATGCAATGCCCTACGGCGAAGTAAAGGGGCTTCTGACCGATATCGGAACTGAGGAGCTGGCTCACTTCGAGATGATATCAGCTATACTTTATCAGCTTACCAAGGACCTTTCCATGGAAGAGATAAAGAAAAGCGGCTTTGACACTTATTTTGTAGACCATACCACAGGCATTTATCCTGTAGCGGCTTCGGGAACTCCCTTTACTGCAACTTATTTCCAGTCAAAGGGCGATATCATAACCGATCTTTCCGAGGATATGGCTGCCGAGCAGAAGGCGAGAACCACCTATGACAATATCCTCAGACTTGCTGACGATCCCGATGTACGCGATCCTATCCGTTTCCTCCGCGAACGCGAGATAGTTCATTATCAGCGCTTTGGAGAAGCTCTGAGGATAGCGCAGGATAAGCTGAACTCCAAGAACTTCTATGCCTGCAATCCTTCTTTCGATAAAAACTGCGGCAAAGTTTGATACCGCTGGGTAATACTTTATATTTGATTTACTGCGCGTATAAATGATGGCTTCTTATTTCGTTATAATATATAAAAAGAACGCTTGTGTTTAGCTGAAACAGCGAAATAATGCAAAAACCTCCAATTTATGCTTGACTTACTGAGAGTATTATGTTATAATGTATACAAGAAAAGTACTTGACTTATCCGATGCCTGAACATCGGAAATGAAAAGTATAGATGGGGAATCGAAAGAGGATAATGAAGCTGCCGATTTTTGTCGGCAGCTTCGTGCGTTTACGACGGCTTTTGCGGGAATAATTCGGGAGGAACCGACTTTTTTTACCTGAATAAGCTGTTTCTGAATGCTGAGAAATGTCCGAACCCACAGAAAAAAAGGATAATGCGGCGGAAAATGTTGAGAATAATTGCTTTGCAGGCAGCTCCCGAGCTGTTATACTTGCTTTAAAAGGAGTGAGTGAAGTGAAAAGGATTCTTTTCGGCATTTTTGCCGCTGTTTTTTTGCTTATGACCGCAGTTTTCAAAGCTTACGGAGCGGAAAAAGATGATCTTGAATATTCCATTATCGGCGGCGAAGCGGTGATAGTCGGCTTCAAGGGGGAGCCGACAGAGGTCGAAATCCCCGATTTTATCGGCTGTTACCCCGTTACTGAGATACGTGACAACGCATTCTGTAATTGTACGTCGCTGAAACGCATGACTCTGCCCGACACTCTTATGAAGATAGGACATCACAGCTTTTATGGCTGTTATTCACTGAAAAGTGCGGAACTTCCTGAGGGACTTGCCGAGATTGGCGAGGGCTGCTTCTGCGGCTGTACGGGACTGACGTCTGCGTCGATACCCGATACTCTGGAGATACTGCCCGATTCCTGCTTTCGAGCCTGCACATCGCTTAGGGAGATAAAGCTGCCAAATCAGCTGAAAGAGATAGGAAATTTCTGCTTTGCAGGCTGCACCTCCATTGAAAAAGCCGAGACAGGGGAGGAACTGCTTTCAGTCGGGGAGAGGGCTTTTTTTATGTGCGGCAGGCTTAAAAGCCTTTACATTCCGCCTGTTTGCAAGCAAATTGGCTCTCAGGCTGTTGGCTATACCTGTGACGGGAATATAGTGCTTCGTCAGCGGGAGCTCCTCGTAAAGGGGAGTAAAGGTTCTGTCGCGGAGCGCTATGCCGAAGAAAACGGTTTTCGCTTTTATGAAGCAGAAAAGGCTTCGGAGGCATTTTCGGTGACGGGAACTGATAATGGGACTGAGGGAAACCGCTTATGTGAGGTGTTTGTGGGAGCTGTTATAGTTTTGATACTGATATTATCCTTTCTGAGAATTGTTTTTACTGATTGGTCAGACCAATAGCTTAAATAATTAACGCTTACAGCGGCTCTGACCATAAATTGCGCTTTGTAAAATGCTTACCATTTTGAGGAATATTTGCAGAAATAGCTTGCTTTTTCTGTAAAAATATGCTATGATATATATGTGTGTATGCGTTAAGTCCGATATTTAAGATTAGGCACTTAAATTATCGGTTTAATAAATATTATACAATGATCTGGAGGGATCAAATTGAAGAAAGAAAAACTAAAGCGGTCCGTGAGCACTGTAGCGGCTGCTGTCATCGCTGCGGCGGCGATGAGCCTTCCCTCTGCGCCGAAAGCTCCTGCGAGAGTATCGGCTGCCGACAATGTCCTCAAATATGAGTTCGAGGACGGCAAGACCAGCGGAGGAAAGATCCATTCAAACGGAGTTTCAGACGTAAAGCTTGGCGACTTCCCCGAAGATACCGACCTTAGCGGATACTCGGGAAAAGGCTTTGCTTACCTCGACCAGAAGGGTACTACCCTCAGCGTTGAGGTCGATGTGCCCGAGGCAGGTCTCTATGAGCTGACCATTTGCTACTGCGAGCCCAGCGATCCGCGCAAGAAGGTGCAGTACCTCAATGTCAACGGCGTCAATCAGGGAGAGCTGACCTGTCCCTACACCAACAAGTTCGCCGAGACCTCAGGCGGCGTGGTAAACCTCAAAAAAGGCAAGAACACCATTGAGCTCAAGGCTTACTGGGGCTATACCTTCTTTGATTACCTTACCCTGAAGCCTGCTTCCGAGAAGCTGACAAATCTCTCACCTACGAGAGAGCTCTGCAACCCAAAGGCTTCCGAGTCAACAAAGAGGCTTTACAGCTACCTCTGCGACGTCTACGGAAAGCACGTCATCTCAGGTCAGCAGGAGTACTGCGGCGACCACAACTACAATCTGTGGAACAGTCCCGATGTGTTCATCAAGGACAATGAGGCGGAGTTCGAGTACATCAAGGAAAAGACAGGCAAGCAGCCTGCTATCCGCGGTATCGACTTCCTTGCCTACAACACCTCTTCGGACTGGCGCGACCACGCTCCAGAGCGTGTTATCGAGTGGGTAAACAAGTACCACGGCATCGCAACTGTCTCATGGCACTGGAACGTGCCCTGCGAAAAGGGAAGCGACGACGTTGCATTTTATGTTGAATCTGCAAATCCAAAGTTTACTACATTCAGTATTTCCAAGGCTCTCGAAGAGGGAACATGGGAAAACGAAGTCATAATGAAGGATATCGAGCTCATAGCAGGCGAGTTCAAAAAGCTCAAGGACGCCGATGTTCCTGTACTTTTCAGACCTCTCCACGAGGCTGAGGGCGCATGGTTCTGGTGGGGAGCTGAGGGACCTGAGCCCTGCAAGAAGCTCTACCGTCTCCTCTATGACAAGCTGACCAACGAGTATGGTCTGGATAATATCATCTGGATATGGACAAGCTCAACTTCACCTGCCGCAAAGGACTGGTATCCCGGCGATGATGTTGTGGATATCCTCGGCTGCGACAAGTACAACTGCGCTGACGGTGTAGCAAATCTAAGCTCGCTGTCGTCCACATTCTACAGCATGGTACAGATAACCGACTGTGAGAAAATGGTGACCATGTCCGAGAACGACTCTATACCGTCACTTGAAAATCTCGTGAATGACAAGGCTGCATGGCTTTACTTCTGCCCGTGGTACATGAACTACCTCACCAGCGAGCAGAACAATCCTGTTGACAACCTTATCGAGATATACCAGAGCGACTACTGTATCACTCTTGACGAGCTGCCCGACTTAAAGAAGTATCCTATAAGCGGCGGCGGTGAGACAGTTGTTTCGGGAACTACCACTGCAAAGCCTGTTGTTACGACTACAACTGCCACAACAGCAAAGCCTGTCAGTAGTACAACTACTACAGCAGTTACCACAACAGCTCCTAAGCCGACTTCAACAACTTCTTCAGCGGTTACCACTACAACAGTGAAGCCCACTGACGGAAAGTATAAGAAGGGCGACGCAAACTGCGACGGCTCAGTTGATATGGGCGACGTTGTACTGGTAATGCAGTCTCTGGCAAATCCCAATAAATTCGGCACAAGCGGCTCCGACGCAAAACACATCACTGTGCTGGGCGCGGAAAACGCCGATGTTGACACCACAAGCAAAGGACTCACTTCAAACGACGCTCTGGAGATACAGAAGTATCTTCTCGGTCTTTCAAAGTGGGATAAATAAAAAATAAATATTGGTTCACATTAAAAGGGAGGAATTATGATGAATCACAAAAAACTGACCGCAGCGTTACTTAGTATCGTTACTGCGGCAACTTCACTGTGCTCGGTGATATCGCCTGTAAATGCGGTAGACGCTGACACTACTGAGGAGCAGCAGTTCTGCGCTCCCATAAGCGAGGTCGTTAAGGACTCGGGACTTGATATCGACTATGCCCGTGCACTTCAGTACTCGCTCTATTTCTACGACGCAAATATGTGCGGAGAATTCAAAGAAAACGAGAACAGGCTCTCATGGCGCGGCAGCTGCCACACCTATGACGCTCATGTTCCTATGATAGAGTGGGACGGCGTTACTACAAAGACCAGCACAGGCGGTACTAACCTTTCAGCAGAATTCATGTCCAAGTATAAGGACATTCTCGATCCTGACGGTGACGGTACTATCGACGTTGCAGGCGGCTTCCACGACGCAGGCGACCACGTTGAGTTCGGTATGCCTGAGAACTACACAGCTGCTACTCTCGGCTGGGAATACTATGAGTACGGCGACGTATTCAAGAAGCTCAAGCAGGACGAACACATGGAGACTATTCTCCGCCACTTCAACGATTATCTTATGAAGTGTACATTTATCGACGATGACGGCAAGGTCATCGCTCACTGCTATCAGGTAGGCGAGGGTAACATAGACCACGCGATCTGGAACAGCCCTGAGGTTGATACTATGCCTCGTCCGGCATTCTTCCTTACAGCTGAGAAGCCGCAGATCGATTATGTTGTTTCAGCCTGTGCTTCACTGGCTATCAACTACCTCAACTTCAAGGAGAGCGATCCCGATTACGCAGCCAAGTCGCTGAAATACGCAAAGGCTCTCTGGAAGTTTGCGAACGACGCTATCGAAGAGTACGGTCCTACAAGCACAAAGGACAAGGATATGCTTATCTCAGATAACGCTGACGGTCCTGTACAGTTCTACAAGTCAAGCAAGTGGGAAGACGACTACTGCTGGGCTGCTGCATGGATGTATATTGTAACAGAGGACGAGAAGTCTTTCGATTACGCTGTTAAGATATTCGATTACTACGCTCCTTCGGGCTGGTGCTACTGCTGGAACGATATGTGGAGCGGTGCAGGCGTTATGTGGGCTATAGTAAACCAGCAGCACCCTGAGCTCGACCTCGTTCAGAAGGTCAGAGACGCACAGGGCAAGAACCAGTATGTTTTCGACAACTTCTGGGACGACGACTGCGTAGGCAAGTGCCTCAAGGCATGGAAGCAGAAGGAGACTCCCGGCGGATTTGCTCACCTTGACACATGGGGCAGCTGCCGTTACAATACTGCTATGCAGTTCATCTGCCTCATCTATGATAAGTACGTAAATGACAGCAAGCCAAGCGAGTGGAGCGAATGGGCTAAGAAGCAGATGGATTACGTTCTCGGAAAGAACGATATCAAGTACAAGGAAGATGCCAAGTACGCAGTTCTTGCAGGCAAGAACGGTACTCACGGTCCAAGAGCATTCGTTGTCGGCTATAATGACAGCGCTGTAAAGAATCCTCATCACCGTGCAGCTTCAGGACTCCTCATGGCTGAGGATCCCCGTGAGCAGAAGCACATTCTCTGGGGCGCTCTTGCAGGCGGTCCTGACGCAAGCGACGGACATGACGACGCTACAAAGGACTGGACAGAGAACGAGGTAACTATCGACTATAACGCTTGTCTCCCGGGTGCAGCAGCAGCTCTCTATGCTGTATACGGCACTCCAGAAATGGCTATAACTCCAAACTTCCCACCTGAGGACGAGAAGAGAGTTTACGGCACAAACGGCGGCGACGGCGGCGGAAGCGGCTACTGGATAGAGGCTATCGGCGTTGACAAGCCAAACCTCAACGGCGACGGTTCAGGTACAACACAGGTATCCTTCAAGGTCCTCTCAGGCGAGAGCAATCCTTCAAAGAAGACATCAGTACGTTACTTCTTCAATGTAAGCGAAATGGCTAAGGGCATCGACGGCCTCGGCGAGGTTCGCGAGCTCTACGATCAGTCAAGCACTGAGGACGGAGCTATCGGCGCTGACGGTAAGCTCACAGGTCCTTTCAAGTACGACAAGGTCGCTGATACCTACTATGTTGAGATAACATGGGAGGACTACGTTATCGCAAACTCAGGAAAGAAGTACCAGTTCGATCTCGGTATGTACTACGGCGACGTATGGGATCCTAAGAACGACTGGAGCTACAAGGATCTTAAAATAGGCGACAGTACAGACTTCTTCGCAGTTGACGATCCGCCGGAGCAGCGCACAGACTATATCTGCGTATACGACGACGGCGTTCTCGTAGGCGGTACCGAGCCTGACGGAACAAAGCCCGCTGCTAAGGAAGAGGACAAGACCACAACTACTACAAAGCCAAAGACTGTTACAACTACCACAACAAAGAGCGGCACAACAACTACAGCCAAGACTACCACAACTGCAGGTCCTACAACAGTTACAACAACTGCAAGCGGCAAGCCGAACAGCGATGTCAAGGTAACAAAGGCCGGCGATGCTAACTGCGACGGACAGGTAGATATGTCAGACGTTGTTCTTATCATGCAGGCTCTTGCAAACCCCAACAAGTACGGTCTTGAGGGCAGCGAAAAGAAGCGCCTTACCGAGCAGGGCTCTGCAAATGCAGACGTTGATACAAAGGTAAAGGGACTCACAGCAAACGACGCTCTTATGATACAGGAATTCCTTCTCGGCAAGGTAAAAACTCTGTAAAATACCGAAAGCTGCACTGAAAAGTGCAGCTTTTTTTATGCCAACATTTACTTGTTGTTTTCGATTTTTGTGTATGTTATAATTTTACCGTAATCCATAAAGGAGTTGAGCATACATGAAAAACAGAAGATACGGCTTGTTCGGGAGCTTCGGCAATGCCATGGCTTTCGGGAAAAGCAGTGCGAAGATATACGTCAAGGCTCAGACGGGCAGGACATTTGCCGATGTGGCAGGGCAGGACGAGGCGAAAGAGGCTCTTGCGGAGATAGTGGATTTTCTCCACTGTCCCGAAAAATACGCGGATATCGGCGCGAAGCTGCCCAAGGGAGCTCTTCTCGTGGGACCTCCGGGCACAGGAAAGACACTCCTCGCACAGGCTGTGGCAGGGGAGGCGAATGTGCCGTTTTTCTCCATATCGGGCTCGGAGTTCGTGGAGATGTTCGTGGGAGTTGGCGCGGCAAAGGTTCGGGACTTGTTCAGACAGGCTGCGGAAAAAGCGCCCTGTATCGTGTTTATCGACGAGATAGATACTATCGGCAAGAAGCGCGGCGGACAGTCGGGCAGCAGCGATGAGCGCGAGCAGACGCTGAATCAGCTTCTCACGGAAATGGACGGCTTCGACGGCAACAAGGGCGTGGTGATACTGGCTGCGACAAATCGTCCCGATTCCCTCGATGCTGCGCTGCTGCGCCCGGGACGTTTCGACAGGCGCATACCCGTGGAGCTCCCAGACCTTGCAGGCAGAGAAGCTATTCTCCGCGTTCACGCCAAAAAGGTGAAGCTGAGCGGCGATATCGACTTCGGCGCCATTGCAAGGGCTACCGCAGGAGCTTCGGGTGCTGAGCTTGCCAACATTATAAATGAAGCGGCACTGAGAGCTGTACGCAGTGGGCGGAGCTCTGTGGAGCAGTCCGACTTTGAAGAGAGCGTTGAAGTTGTGATCGCAGGTTATCAGCGTAAAAACGCAGTCATATCCCCAAAGGAAAAGGAGATCATAGCCTATCACGAGATAGGACACGCACTTGTGGCGGCAATGCAGAAGGACTCCGCACCAGTACATAAGATAACCATAATCCCAAGAACATCGGGAGCTCTGGGCTACACCATGCAAGTGGACGAGAATGAGCGGTTCCTGCTGTCAAAGGAGGAGGCTCTTGCAAAAATAGCTGTTCTCACGGGTGGACGCTCTGCGGAGGAGCTTGTTTTCAACACCTGTACCACTGGAGCGGCAAACGACATCGAAAAGGCGACCAAGCTTGCCCGTGCAATGGTAACTCGTTACGGAATGAGCGAGCGCTTTGATATGACGGCACTGGAAACTCTGAACAACCGATATTTAGGCGGTGATACTTCGCTTGTATGCTCTGCGGAGACTGCGGCAATGGTTGACGAAGAGGTGAGGAGTACTATAAAAAGTGCACATGAAAAAGCACTGAAAATACTTTCCGACAAAAGGGAAAAGCTCCATGAGCTGGCACAGTATCTTCTTGAACGCGAGACCATAACGGGCGAGGAGTTTACGGCGATACTTGACAAAAAAGCCGCAATTGCTGTATAATCAGGACAGTATCTGCCAATTATAGCTCCTGAGGTGATATTTATGAGAAAACAGGTGGGAGCTGTCATGGCGGCAGGTCTGATACTGGCTATACTTATTTCTAATATCGGAAGTTTTATCAGTGACGGGCGAAAGCTTGACGAGCTTCGGGGGAGTGTGCTCCGACTGCATATCCTTGCCAATTCCGACAGTGAGCAAGACCAGCGGCTGAAGCTCATGGTGCGTGATAAGCTGCTTGAAAGCGGCCTGTTTGAGTCGGCGGAGAGCCTTTCTCAAGCCGAAGCTATAGCAGAGGAAAAGCTTGATAAGATAACTGATATTGCGGAGAGAGTTCTCCGCGAAAACGGCTGTAACCACAAGGTGACCGCGGAGCTTGCGGACGTTGACTTCGGCGACAGGACATACGGCGATATCACCATGCCTGCGGGGAGATACCGCGCTCTGCGCATTAAAATAGGAAGCGCTCAGGGACATAACTGGTGGTGCGTCATGTATCCGCCGCTGTGTCTGCCAGCCGCCTGTGAAGCAGAGGACGGAGTAGGTGAGGACGAGTCCGCGGCAGAGGCGAACTTTGACGAAAAAGAACTGGATATACTTCACAAACCGAGAAAATACAAGGTTAGATTTGCAATTTGGGACAAAATAAAAAGTATTATCAGCGATGATGATGTGCAAAATGCCAAAAATCAAGAGACGCCTTGACAATTACAGGAAAAGGGTATATAATATTTGAGTAAACAAAGCAGAACTATGCGTTCTCACCGTCGGGCTATGCTGAAACGGTCAATATGTATCGGTAATCGGGCTGTTCTTGCGGCAGCTGTGATATATCAGTGTGTATTGGTGAGTGCGGATAATTTCTGCACTCATTTTTGTTTTTAAATTATATTGCTTGGAGGTGCTTGACTATTAGCAAACAGGAACTGCAGATCAACGAAGAGATAAGAGACAAGGAAGTTCTCGTAATCGACGCTGACGGAAAAAAGCTCGGCGTACTGTCCGCCAAAGAGGCTCAGCAGATTGCATTCGATCAGGATCTGGATCTCGTAAAGATCGCTCCGCAGGCAACACCGCCCGTATGCCGCATCATGGACTACGGTAAGTATTGCTTCGAGCAGGCTAAGCGTGAGAAGGAAGCAAGAAAAAATCAGAAGGTCGTTTCTATCAAGGAGATCAGAATGTTCTCCACTATCGACACTCACGATTTTGAGACGAAGGTAAATCAGGCTGTCAAATTTTTAGAGGGCGGCGACAAGCTCAAGGTATCCGTAAGATTCCGTAAAAGAGCTATTGCACATCCCGAACTTGGCAACGAACTTCTTGATCGCTTCAAGGAGGCAGTTTCTGCGGCAGGCACTGTGGATAAGCCGGCTAAAATGGAGGGACGCAGCATAGTAATGTTCGTTTCACCAAAGGCCGCTAAGTAAGGAGGATAATATAATGGCAAAGGTAAAGGTTAAAACTCATTCGGGCGCTAAGAAGCGTTTTAAGATTACAGGAAGCGGTAAGGTAAAGTACCAGCACACCAACAAGAGACACAGACTTACTCAGAAGGATACAAAGCGCAAGAGAATCGCTCGTAACGCAGGTGTTGCTGACTGCACAAATGCACCTACAATCAAGAAGCTCGTTCCTTATATGTAATCTGTGCGGTGTATCCGCAAAGTTTTGAGCTAATTCCCGTAATTTTAATATTTGGAGGTAAAAGACTATGGCACGTATTAAAGGTGCAATGATGACTCGTAAGAGAAGAAACAAGACTTTAAAGCTTGCTAAGGGCTACTGGGGTTCAAAGAGCAAGCACTTCAAGATGGCTAAGCAGGCCGTAATGAAGTCAGGCAACTATGCATACATCGGAAGAAAGCAGAAGAAGAGACAGTTCAGACAGCTCTGGATCACAAGAATCTCAGCTGCTGCTAAGCTCAACGGCATGAACTACTCAACATTCATGAACGGCTGTAAGAAGGCTGGTATCTCTCTCAACAGAAAGATGCTCTCCGAGATCGCTATCACAGACGCAGCTGGTTTCACAGCAATTGCTGACAAGGCAAAAGCTGCTCTTTAATTCAAGAAAATAAACACGCTTCTTAATTACATTAAGAGCGTGTTTTTGTTAATTCGTGATCCGTGATATGCGGCGGAGCTTCGCGCTCTGACCGCATACATACGGTCTGAACAGGCGGTGTTGTGCTATTGGAAAACATCATCACTTCAAAAGATAATCCCACAGTCAAGCTGTATCAGAAGCTTTCCTCATCGAAAAAAGAAAGGCTTCAGTACGGCTTATTCGTGTTGGAGGGGCTCAGGATAGTCACAGACGCACTCCGTGAGGACAGCGGCATAACACAGCTGATACTTACCCAGAAAGCGCAGGAGCGTTTCGGCGAGGAGCTTTTGCAGGCTGATTTGAGAAACACAAGGACAATTGTCATTTCAAATGAGCTTGGTAACAAAATCGCTTCTACAGACACCACTCAGGGAGTATTCGCCATGTGCAGGATACCTGCGGCACGGAATGTCGGCAGCATAATGAAAAGCGGCGGAAAGTATCTTGTGCTTTTCGGCTTGCAGGACCCCGGAAATGTGGGCATGATGATAAGAACTGCCGACGCTCTCGGCATAGACGGCGTTATCATGTCTGGCAGCTGCGACCTGTACAGTCCAAAGGTGATACGCTCGACTATGGGCTCGGTTTTCAGAATGAAAATAGCTGTTGAAAACGACGCAGATGTGCTCTTTGAGGAGCTTGATTCGGCAGGAGCCGTTACATCTGCCGCTGTGATTGACAAGGACGCGCAGCCTGTTACTGATTGCAGCTTTGACGGCACGCAGGCAGTATTCATCGGCAACGAGGGCAACGGACTTCCTGCCGATATCGCACAGCGCTGTACGCGCCGCGTTATCATACCTATGCACGGAAATATTAACTCCCTCAACGCTGCTATGGCGGCAGGTATTCTTATGTGGGAGCTCAGCAAGTAAATTTTATTTGACGTTTTGGCAAAAGGGGGGCTTTGCTATGGAGGAGACTAAATACTGGGTGTGGCTGAATATGGTATTCGGCACGGGAAATCACCGTATCTGGGAGATAATGAGCTTTTTCCGCACGGCTGAAAAGGCGTATCTTTCACTGAGTACGGACAGCTCCGTAGTGAGTCTCAACGAGAACGAAAACAAAAATGTCCACTCGGTACAGCTGCGTCATGCAGAGGTATTCCTTGCCAACTGCTCAAAGCGCGGTATCGGAGTCATATCCATAACAAGTCCCGAATATCCTGAGCAGCTGCGGCATATATATAATCCGCCGTCGGTGCTGTATTACAAGGGCAATATCGGCTGCCTGCAAACTGAGCTGACTGTTACGGCTGTCGGTACGCGAAAGGCTTCTGCCTACAGCCTTAAAGCCGCAAAGGAGATATGCTCGGAGCTTTCCGCTCGGGGAGCTGTTATAATCAGCGGCTTTGCAGTAGGTATCGACCTTGCTTGCAGCATGGCTGCCGTTGATATGGGACGTCCTACCGTATGCGTAATGGGCTGCGGTGTGGACGTGGACTACCCGAAACAGAATTTTGCCTACAGAGACGCCATAATATCCGCAGGAGGAGTGTTTATATCCGAATTTCCGCCTGCAACTCCGCCTAATTCGCCTAATTTTCCAAAGCGAAACCGAATACTTGCAGCACTGGGAAAGGCTGCGGTAGTATTTCAGGCAGGAGCCAAGAGCGGTTCGCTGATAACCGCTAATCTTGCCGCAGGACAGGGGAGAGACGTACTGTGTCTGCCGCCTGCCGACATATTCAGCGGCGATTATGCAGGCAATATAAAGCTGCTCCGCGACGGTGCTGTTCCAATGTATGACGCTTCCGATGTCATAGAATGCATAACGGGCAAAAAGGCTGTTTCAGCGCCTGTGCCTGTAGTTAAAAGAGAAGCTGAAAAGCCTGAGATACAGGCGGATATCAGTGAAGCCGAGATAGCTTCGGCTATGGAACACCTTAATATTTTCGCGGACGATGTCCGTGAGGAAAAAGCCTCAGATGATGATTTTGAGCTGCCCAACGACCTGACCGAGCAGCAGAGGCGTATTTCGGAAGAACTTCTCAGCGGCGCTATGCACGCAGACGAGCTTGCTGCACGCCTTGAAATAGATTCCTCGGAGCTTATGACGGAGCTCACAGAGCTGGAGATATTCGGTATCGTCCGTTCGCTCCCCGGAAAAATGTATGAACTTATCAGATAAGGGGAACTATAAATGTCAGATTTAGTTATAGTAGAGTCGCCTGCAAAGGCAAAAACTATTCAGAAATACCTTGGACAGGGCTATGAGGTAATAGCCTCAATGGGACACGTCCGCGACCTGCCAAAGTCCAAAATGGGCGTGGACAAAGATAACGATTTCAAGCCTCAGTACACAGATATGAAGGGCAAGGAAGACGTTATCAGAGAACTGAAAAAACGCGCCAAGAAGTGCGACAAGATATATCTCGCAACCGACCCTGACCGCGAGGGAGAAGCTATATCATGGCATATAGCACAGATGCTGAAGCTTGATATGAACGACGACAACCGCGTGGCATTCAATGAAATTACAAAAACAGGCGTAAAGAACGGCATGAGCCACCCTCACAAGATAGACGTTGACCTTGTGAACGCTCAGCAGGCTCGCCGTATCCTTGACCGTCTGGTAGGCTACGAGCTCAGTCCTTTCCTGTGGAAAAAGGTCAAGAGAGGTCTGTCCGCTGGCCGTGTACAGTCAGTCGCTGTACGTCTTGTAGTTGACCGCGAGAACGAGATAAGAGCTTTCGTTCCCAAGGAATACTGGTCTATCGACGCCAAGTTCACAGCTCCGTCGTCGAGAAAGGTATTCGACGCAGCGCTGGTAGCCGTTGACGGCGAAAAGCTGGAGATACCCAATCAGGCAGAAGCAGACGGGCTTCTGAAAAGACTGGAGAACGCCGAATACACAGTAACCTCTGTAAAGAAGCGTGTTACCAAGAAGCAGCCTGCACCTCCTTTCATTACATCAACATTGCAGCAGGAAGCCTCACGTAAGCTCAGCTTCAGCGCAAAGCGTACCATGAAGGCTGCACAGGAGCTTTACGAAGGTGTTGACGTACAGGGCGTTGGCGCAGTAGGTCTTATCACATACATGAGAACCGACAGCCTGCGTATATCCGACGAGGCTAAAAAGGCTGCCGCTGAATATATCGGAACTGTTTACGGCAGCGATTATCTGCCGCCCGAGCCAAGAAACTTCAAGACCAAGAGCAACGCTCAGGACGCCCACGAAGCTATTCGTCCGTCAACTCCCGAGCTCACTCCCGAAAGAGTAAAGTCCAGTCTCAGCTCCGACCAGTATAAGCTCTACAAGCTAATCTGGGAGCGCTTCATTGCAAGTCAGATGGCAAACGCTCTCCTTGATACAGTTTCTGCCGATATCGAAGCAAACGGCTGTACATTCAGAGCTTCGGGATATTCTGTAAAGTTCGACGGCTTTATGGCACTGTATGTTGAGTCTACAGACTCCGAGGACGGCAGCAAGAAGATGCTGCCCGAGCTAAAAAACGACGACAAGCTCAAATTAAAGTCTATAGCAGGCAATCAGCACTTTACACAGCCACCTCCGCGATACACAGAGGCTTCACTTATCAAGGCTCTTGAAGAAAACGGCATAGGCAGACCAAGTACCTATGCTCCTACAATAACAACCATTACTTCACGCCGCTATGTGGAGCATGAGGGTAAGGCTCTCAAGCCAACAAATCTCGGCGAGGTCATCACCGAGCTTATGAAGGACCACTTCAAGAAGATAGTTGACGCAAAGTTCACAGCGGAAATGGAAAACAATCTCGATGAAGTCGAGCACGGCGAAAAGGACTGGGTAAGCACTCTCCGCGAGTTCTACGATGACTTTTCCGAAACGCTGAAAAAAGCCGAGGAGGCTATGGACGGCAAGCGCGTAAAGGTACCCGACGAGGAGACCGACGTGGTCTGCGAGCTCTGCGGCAGGAACATGGTCATCAAGTACAGCAAGTACGGAAAATTCCTTGCCTGCCCGGGATTCCCCGAGTGCAAGAACACCAAGAAGATAGTTACCGAGACTGAGGGCAGCTGCCCGAGATGCGGCAAAAAGATGCTTCTCAAAAAGTCCAAGAAGGGCAGAAGCTTCTACGGCTGCGAGGGCTTCCCCGATTGCAGCTTCATGACATGGAACGTCCCAACAAAGGAGCTTTGTCCACAGTGCGGCAAGAGTCTCTTTATGAAGGGCGGAAAATCCGGCAAGCTCGTTTGTGAGAGCGAGGGCTGCGGCTATGAAAGAGAGCTGAAAAAATGATAGTAAATGTTATCGGCGCAGGACTTGCAGGCTGCGAAGCCGCATGGGCTGTTGCCGAAGCAGGCATAAACGTAAGGCTTTATGAGATGAAGCCCGAGAAGTTTTCTCCTGCTCATAAATACGGCGGATTTGCGGAGCTTGTATGCTCCAATTCGCTGAAAGCCGCAAGACTTGAATCTGCTGCGGGACTTCTGAAATACGAAATGGAGCTTCTCGGTTCGCTGACAGTGCCCTGCGCTAAGGCAAACGCTGTTGAAGCAGGCGGCGCTCTTGCAGTAGACCGTGAGAAGTTCTCCGACGCAGTTACGGAAAAGATAAAGAGCCACCCCCTTATTGAAGTTATAGGCGGCGAGGTGACCGAGCTGCCCGAGGGTACGACCATTATCGCTACAGGTCCTCTTACACAGGGCGCTATGGCTGATATAATAAAGGAGCTCTGCGGCGAGGGACTAAGCTTTTATGACGCGGCTGCGCCTATTGTTACTGCCGAGAGCATAGATATGGATAGAGCCTTCTATGCTTCGCGCTATGACAGAGGCGACGCAGATTACGTCAACTGTCCCATGAACAAAGAAGAATACCTTGCATTTTATGAAGCGCTTATCGGCGCTGAAAAGGTGCAGCTGAAGGACTTCGAGACACATCCCTTCAGCGTATACGAGGGCTGTATGCCTATCGAGGAGCTTGCCTCCCGAGGTGTGGACACCATGCGCTTCGGACCTATGAAGCCCGTGGGTATCGACGATCCACGAACAGGCAGAAGACCGTATGCAGTTGTACAGCTCCGCAAGGAGAACCGCGAGGGTACGCTTTTCAACCTTGTAGGATTCCAGACAAATCTGAAATTCGGCGAGCAGAAGCGTGTATTCTCAATGATAACGGGACTTGAAAATGCCGAGTTCATGCGCTACGGCGTAATGCACAGAAATACCTTTATCAACAGCCCCGAGCTTCTCAACTCCGATTTCTCCATGAGGAGCCGTCCCGAGATATATTTCGCAGGACAGATAACAGGCGTTGAGGGCTACATGGAATCGGCGGCAAGCGGACTTATAGCAGGTATCGCCGCTGCAAGAAAGCTGAAAGGACTGGAGCCGCTGAAGCTCCCGAGAGATACGATGACAGGCGCTCTTTCAGGCTATATAAGCGATCCGTTCAACAGCGGCAGCTTCCAGCCTATGGGTGCGAATATGGGTGTATTACCCGACATCGGCGTTAGGATAAAGGACAAAAAGGAACGCTACGGCGCATATGCCCAGCGTGCAGTAAACTCGCTGAGAGGAGAGCTTGAAAGAATTGGCTGTAAGAGTTATAGTTGACGCCTTCGGAGGAGATAACGCTCCTCTGGAGGTTATCCGAGGATGTGAAAGAGCAGTCAGAGAGCTTGGCGTGAGCATAGTGCTCACAGGCAGAGAGCCCGAGATAAGGGCTTGTGCAGAGAAGAACGGACTCAGCCTTGACGGCATGGAGATAGTTCATACCGATGATATTTTTGATATACATGAGGAACCGAAGGAGATAATCAAGTCAGGGAAGAATACTTCCATGGCTGTTGGTCTCAGTCTGCTGGCAGAGGGCAAGGGCGACGCCTTTGTATCCGCAGGCAGCACAGGCGCTCTCGTTATGGGAGCCTCCTTCATCGTCAAGCGTATCAAAGGTATCAAGCGTATAGCTCCGTCACCTGTTATGCCTGCCGACAAGGGCAGCTTCGTGCTTGTGGACGCAGGTGCAAATACCGAGTGCCGTGCGGATATGCTGCTGCAATTCGCTGTTATGGGCAGCGCTTACATGGAAAAGGTCATGGGAGTAAAGTCTCCCAAGGTAGCCCTGCTGAATATCGGAGCTGAGGAGACCAAGGGCAGAGACTTGGAGATAGAAGCATATAAGCTCTTACAGGAGTCCGAGCTCAATTTCGCAGGCAATATCGAGGCAAGAGATATGCCGAAGGGCGAGGTGCAGGTAGTCGTTACCGACGGATTCACAGGCAATATCGCACTTAAACTCTACGAGGGCATGGGCAGCTTCTTCTCAAAGAAGCTGAAATGGTTCTTCTCGGGAGCAGGCAAGATAGGCGCTCTTTTTGCAATGAGCAAGATAAACACATTCCGAAAGCAAATGGATTACAAGGAAGTGGGCGGTTCGGCGCTTTTAGGCGTAAGAAAGCCCGTTATAAAAGCACACGGCAGCTCTGACGGTACGGCGTTCTTCAATGCCGTAAGGCAGGCTAAACGCTGTGTGGACGGCAATGTCGCAGGCGTAATAGAGGGCTATGTTGCCCGTATGTCAGCCGCAGACAAGGAGTGATTAAAATGAAAGACCTTTCAAGTTTTGAAGAAGTTTTAGGATATAAATTCAAGGATATCGAGCTGCTCAAGCAGGCTTTGTCTCACTCGTCATATGCAAATGAAAGAAAGCGTCCCAACGGCAGCAACGAGCGCCTTGAATTTCTCGGCGACAGCGTACTGTCAATAGTAGTATCGGACTTTTTATACAAGAACCTCAACGTTGCAGAGGGCGAGCTCACAAAAATGAGAGCCTCTCTGGTATGCGAGAAGTCCCTGCATATCTTCGCACAGCAGATAGGACTGGGAGATTATCTGCTCCTCGGCAAGGGCGAGGAGAACACAGGCGGACGTCAGCGTCCTTCAATACTTGCAGACGCCTTTGAAGCAGTTATCGCGGCTATATATCTTGACGGCGGCATAGAGCCTGCTTCAAAGCACATACTCCGCTTCATGCCAAAGGATATACAGCACGCAAAGAAGCCTGTTTTCAACGACTTCAAGACAGTTTTGCAGGAGATAGTCCAGCAGAATCCCGAGGAAAAGGTGGAGTACGTCCTCATCGGCGAGGAAGGTCCCGACCACAATAAGAGCTTCGTAGTTGAGGTATGTCTCAACGATCAGGTAATAGGCAAGGGCAGAGGCAAGAGCAAAAAGGAAGCCGAGCAGCTTGCAGCAAAGGAAGCGCTTGAGCTTATGGGCTATGAAGCACAGTAATATTTCCATATTCATTCCCCATATCGGCTGCCCTCATATGTGCAGCTTCTGCGACCAGCGCACTATCAGCGGAGCACAGCACGCTCCTACAGGAGACGAGGTCAGGGAGATATGCGAAAGGGCTGTCCGTGAGGTAAAAGAGCCCGAAAACGCTGAGATAGCCTTTTTCGGCGGCAGCTTCACCGCAATTCCACGTGATTATATGGTGGAGCTCCTTGAAGCGGCGCATGAGTTTATAGGCGAGGGAAAGTTCAGCGGTATACGCTGTTCCACACGTCCCGACTGCATAGATTTTGAAGTTTTGCAGCTCCTAAAAGAGTACGGCGTCACCGCCATAGAGCTGGGAGCGCAATCACTTGACGACGAGGTGCTTACCCTTAACGAGCGCGGACATACCGCACAGGACGTTGAGGACGCCTGTCAGCTTATAAGAGCATTCGGCTTTGAGCTGGGCTTGCAGATGATGATAGGGCTCTACGGCAGCACTCCAGAAAAGGAGTGGGCGACCATTGAGCGTATAATTGCTCTCAGCCCCGATACGGTCCGTATCTATCCCGTAGTTGTGCTGAAAAGCACCCGTCTGGGAGAGCTTTTGCTGTCGGGAGAATACAAGCCTTTCAGCTTTGACAAGGCGGTGGAGATGGCCGCTTCTGCAATGGCTATGTTCGAGGACAGCGGCATAAGAGTAATAAAATGCGGACTTCACGCCAGCGAATTCGTTGAGCATGACATGGTTGGCGGATTTTACCACCCTGCTTTCAGAGAGCTGTGTGAAGCGCTTATTTACCGCCATAATATGGAATTTGAGCTGAAAAGCGCAGGCGAAATGCCAAAAACTGCTGTAATTGCAGTGAATCCGTCCTGTATCAGCAAGGCAACAGGACAGAAAAAGTCAAATATCATCTATTTCAAGAATCTTGGAACAGATATCAAGATAATCGGAGACGAAAGCGTCCCGAAATACAGATGTATGCTGAGGAGGTGAGCGAATGTACCTGAAATCACTGGAAATACAGGGCTTTAAGTCCTTTCCCGATAAGATAAGTCTGACCTTTGACAAGGGACTTACCGCAGTTGTCGGTCCTAACGGAAGCGGCAAGAGCAATATCGGCGACTCAGTGCGCTGGGTACTGGGCGAGCAGTCCACAAAAACGCTCCGAGGCAACAAAATGGAGGACGTCATCTTCTCGGGTACTGTTGCGAGAAAGCCAATGGGCTTTGCGGCAGTTACGCTGAATATCGACAACTCCGACAAGACTCTCCCCGATATGGACGATGAGGTGGCTATCACCCGTAAGCTCTACCGAAGCGGCGAGAGCGAGTACATGATATGCGGCAAGCCCTGCCGTCTCAAGGATATCAACGAGCTCTTCATGGACACAGGTCTGGGACGTGACGGCTACTCCATTATCGGACAGGGACGTATCGCCGAGATAGTCGGCGCAAAGAGCTCCGAGCGCCGTGACATATTCGAGGAAGCGGCAGGTATCTCAAAGTTCCGCTACAAGAAACTGGAGGCTGAGAGAAAGCTCACCGCCGCACAGGAAAACCTGCTTCGTCTGACGGATATCCTGTCAGAATTAGAGGGAAGAGTTGAGCCTCTCCGCATACAGTCGCAAAAGGCTGAGAAGTTCATAAAGCTTGCCGAGGAGCGCAAGAAGCTGGAAATTTCCGTCTGGGTGACAAAGCTGGACGAGATGAAGATAAAGCTTGACGAGATAGAGAGCAAGATACTCGTCAGCAAGAACGAGTACGAGAATATCGAGAACGATATCCAGCGCGAGGAGCAGAAGATAGCTGACGGTATCAGAAAGATGCAGGAGAGCACCATGCGTGCTGACGAGCTCCGCCGCAAAATGCTGGAGGAAGAGCAGACCTCATCTGAAATGAAGTCTGGTATCGCCGTTCTCGAAAACGATATAAAGCACTGCAACGAGGCAGTTGAAGCTGCTCAGAAGAACATCGACAGCTCAGAAGAAGCCAAGAAAGCTCTGGAGCAGGAGCGCAAGGCTGCTCTTGACGGACTTGCAGAGCTTGAAGCAAAGAAAAAGGCTCTTGAGGCCGAGATAAAGGCTGCCGAGGAGAGCTTCGAGAAAGCCGAGAGCGAGAGCTCAAAGCTGGGCGACTCCGTTGACAAGGCAGGCAGCGAGATAAACGCTATGTACATCAGGCAGAGCGAGCACCGCTTCACTATCGAGTCCTCAAAGGCGACCATAGAGGAGCAGACCGCCCGTCTTGCCGAGCTCCGCGAGAGCAGCGGCGATATCAGCCGCAAGCTAAGCGAGTATCAGAGTCAGGCTGCCGAGATAAAGGCAGAAAAGGAAAAGAATGCAGCGAGAGCCGAGGAGCTCCGCAACAAGCTCAGCGGACTTGAAAGGCTTTACAAGTCGCGCCGCGAGGGCTTCGAGCAGGCTAAGAACGACTTCGAGCGGGCGCTATATGAGCTGAAAGACAAGCAGCAGCGACGCAAGATACTCACCGACCTTGAAAACAATATGGAGGGTTTCGCAGGCAGCGTAAAGCAGGTTCTGAAAGCCTCCAAGCAGGGACGAATCGGCGGAGTAATGGGCACTGTAGCTCAGAATATAGGCGTTGAGCCAAAGTACGCAGTAGCAGTTGAGACTGCGTTGGGCGGCGCAATGCAGAACATCATCGTCGAAAACGAGGACATCGCAAAGCGCTGTATCCGTTTCCTTAAAGAGCAGAAGGGCGGACGTGCCACATTCCTGCCTATCACATCTGTAAAGGGCTACGAGCTCCGCGAGCAGGGGCTTGAAAACTGCGAGGGCTTCGTGGCAAATGCCAACAAGATAGTGACCTATGACCAGAAATTCAGCGGCATAATCGCTTCACTTCTGGGACGCATAGTCATCGCAGAGGATATCGACACCGCAACTCTTATAGCCAAGAAATACGGCTACAAGTTCAAGATAGTAACTCTCGACGGACAGGTCATCAACGCAGGCGGTTCCTTCACAGGCGGTTCCGCACAGCGTTCGGGCGGTATCATAACCCGTAAGAACGAGATAGACACTCTCGACGCCGAGATAGTAAAGCTGGAATCAGAGCGGGACTCTCTCCGCGAAAGAGCAGAGAAGCTCCGCGCCGAATCCGAGAAGCTCCGCTTTGATACGGAGGCTGCAAAGGAAGAACAGGCACAGTGTGAGGCTGACAGAGTCCGCATTGGAGCAGAGCTCAACAGTCTTGCTTCACTGGAGGAGCAGTTCCGCGCACAGTCGGAGAACTCCGAGAAAGCAGCAGCAGAGATACAGCAGCGCATAGCTGCCGCAAAGCAGAGCATAGTCGATTCTGAAAAGGCTCTTGCCGATACCGACGCCGAGATAAAGGCGGCTGAGGAAAAGCTTGCACAGGGACAGGATATCCGTGAAAAGCTGAGATTACAGCGTGCGGAGCTGTCCGATAAGCTGTCAGAGCTGAAGATAAAGGGTATGGAGCTTGCAAAGGACGTGCAGGCTCAGGAGCTGGAGCTCTCCCGTATCGACCGCAGAGAGGAAGAACTGAAATACGGCGCTCACCGCTTCGAGGAGGAGATATTCCGCCAGAAGGAGATAATCTCACAGAAGCAGGCTGAGATAGATGAACTGAAAAAACAGCTCTCCGATTTCAAGGACAATACCGAGACATACAATGCCGAGATACAGCGCTGTCACGCAACTCATACAGAGCAGAACCGTCTCGTAAATGAGATGCAGAATGGCTTGAAAACTATCAACGAAGCAAAGGAAAAGCTGTCAGCAGATATCACCCGTCTTGAAGAGCGCAAGGAGACAGTCTGCCGCGATACCGACAATATCATCAGACAGCTCATGGAGGTCTACGAGCTGACGCGCTCCGAGGCTGTTGCCATGGCTGAGAAGATAGACGATATGATAGCCGCACAGGCAGAGCTCACCACCATAAAGAACAAGATACGCGCCCTCGGAAGCGTAAACGTTGACGCTATCGAGGAGTACAAGGAAGTATCCGAGCGTTATCAGTTCATGTCCGAGCAGATAGCCGACGTGCAGAAGTCCAAGACAGAGCTCGAAAAGATAATCACAGACCTTACATCGGAGATGTGCAGGATATTCTCCGAGAGCTTTGAGATAATAAATTCAAACTTCAAGAGCATATTCGTGGAGCTCTTTGGCGGCGGCAAGGCTGAGCTGATACTCACCGATCCCGAGAACGTTCTGGAATCGGGTATCGAGATAAGCGTAGCGCCTCCCGGTAAGGTCATCAAGAACCTTATCTCACTGTCGGGAGGAGAGCAGTCCTTCGTAGCTATAGCTATCTATTTCGCTATACTCAAGCTGAGACCTGCGCCTTTCTGTATTCTTGACGAGATAGACGCGGCTCTCGATGAGGTAAACGTAAGAAAGTACGCACAGTACCTCAAAAAGTTCACTGATACCACTCAGTTCGTGCTTGTTACCCACAGACGAAGCGCTATGGAAGAAGCCAACGTTCTCTACGGTGTCACCATGCAGGAGGACGGTATTTCCAAGCTTCTGAAAATGGAGCAGGTGGACTTCCAGGAGGACGTTGCGGATATTCAATAATTTTTTTGTCACAAATTCGTTTTTCATTTCGATATGTATAATAGACCATGTTTGGAGGATATAATGGGACTTTTTTCTAAAATTGCCAGCGGTCTCAAAAAGACCAAGGATTTTCTTTTCGGCGGTATCCAGAGGGTACTGAATCAGTTTACCGTCATTGACGAAGACCTCTTCGACGAGCTCGAGGAGCAGATGATAATGAGCGATATCGGCGTTGAGACCTCCGAGGAGATATGCGACAGGCTCCGCAAGAAGATAAAGGAGCGCGGTATCACCGATCCAAAGGAGATAATGGGACTTATCCATGAGGTCATCTCAGAGATAATGGGCAACGACACAGGACTTGACCTGTCTGTATCTCCCGCAGTTATCATGGTCATCGGCGTAAACGGCGCAGGCAAGACCACAACTATCGGCAAGCTTTGTCACCAGTTCAAGCAGGAGGGCAAAAAAGTCCTCGTTGCCGCCGCGGATACATTCCGTGCAGCAGCTATCGACCAGCTTGAAGTATGGACGCAGAGAGCAGGAGTTGACATCGTAAAGCACGCCGAGGGCTCAGATCCGGGTGCGGTAGTATACGACGCTCTCGAAGCTGCAAAGGCAAGAGAGTGCGACGTTGTAGTTATCGACACCGCAGGACGTCTCCACAACAAGAAGAACCTTATGGAGGAGCTCAAAAAGATAAACCGTATCATCGACACAAAGGCAGGGGACTGCTCTCGTGAGGTGCTCCTTGTACTTGACGCTACAACAGGTCAGAATGCGGTAAATCAGGCTAAGCTTTTCAGCGAGACTGCACCTATCACGGGTATAGTTCTCACAAAGCTCGACGGTACAGCCAAGGGCGGTATCGTTATCTCCATAAAGAACGAGCTGGGCATACCTGTAAAGCTCATTGGCGTAGGCGAGAAGATAGACGACTTACAGCCGTTTGACAGCAATATGTTCGTTGACGCTCTCTTTGCAAGTCCTGAGCAGCTTGAAGAGCTTGCCGCTGAGGAGGACGAGGAGAACGAGTCCGAGGGCTACACTGAGGATACCGAGTACGAAGAGGACGAGGATACCGTTGAGATAGACGGCGTAAAGGGCTATTACAACGAGTACGGCGCATTCGTTGCCTATGAGGAAGACGAAGAAGCCGATGAAGCAGAGCCTGAGTATGAGGAAGAGGAGGACTACGAAGAAACCGAGAGCGAAGAGGCTGAGTCTGAGGACAATACCGAGGACGAGGCAGAAGCTGACGAGGACACAGAGGCAGAGGAAAGCGAGCTGACTGAGGGAGCAGATTATGAGTCCGATAAGGAAGAATCCGATAACGACGAGGATACTGACGAAGCTGATGAAGAAGAGACAGCTGAGGAAGAAACAGAGACTGCTGCCGAGCCCGAAAAGAAGAAAAAGCGCGGCTTCTTCAGCAGACTGTTCGGAGGTAAGGACAATGATTAAGCAGCTTGTAATGGCTACAAACAACGCAAACAAGCTCCGCGAGGCAAGAGAGATACTTGCGCCTCTCGGGATAGAGGTCCTCTCACAGCGCGAAGCAGGAGCAAACTGCGATCCCGAGGAAAACGGCGCTACCTTTGCCGAGAACGCACTTATCAAGGCAAAAGCAGTTTACGAAGCTGTAAAGCTCCCGACTATCGCAGACGACAGCGGTCTATGCGTTGACGCTATGGACGGCGGACCAGGGGTATACTCCGCAAGATATGCTCCCGAGGGACAGCACTGCGTGAAGCTCCTTGAGGAAATGAAGAACGTTCCCGACGGTAAGCGCGGAGCTGCATTTGAGTGTACTATCGCGTACATCGACGAAAGCGGCAGCCACACCATGACAGGGGAGTGCAGAGGCGCTATCGGACATGAGCAGCGCGGCACCAACGGCTTTGGTTACGATCCCGTTTTCATGGTAGGCGAGCGCACAATGGCGGAGCTCACTGCAGATGAAAAGAACGCTATAAGCCACAGAGGTGCGGCTCTCAGGGAGCTGTACAAGTATCTGAAAGAAAGATTTGGTGAATGATATGCTTACAAGCAAACAGAGAGCGTACCTGCGCGGTATCGCTTCCACATATGAGACTATCTATCAGGTAGGCAAGGGCGGCGTTACCGAGGCTATGTGCAAGGACATCGAAGCTGCTCTTACAAAAAGAGAGCTTATAAAGCTGAGAGTTCTTGACAATTCGGGCTGGACAGCAAGAGAGGCTGCCGACGCTATCGCAGAGCAGACAGGCGCCGATGTAGTACAGGTCATCGGCAGCAAGTTCGTGCTTTTCAAGCGAAACGAGAAAGAACCTGTTATCGAGAATATCCCAAAGGCTAAGTAAGTCATGAAGGTTCTTATAATAAGCGGCACAAACCACAAGGGCTCAACCTACAATATCGGGCGTATCATGGCTGAGAAGCTGACCAAGCCCGAGGATATCAGAGAGGTGTTCCTGCCCCGTGATTTTGATGAGTTCTGCTGCGGCTGCACAAGCTGCTTCACAAAAGGAGAGGACAAATGCCCTCATGCTGCGAAACTAAGTTCCATAACGGAGCTTATTGACAGCTCGGAAGTTATCATACTGACATCACCTGTGTACGTTTATCACTGTACGGGACAGATGAAAGCGCTCCTCGACCATTACGGCTGGCGCTGGATGGCGCACCGCCCCGAGGAGAAAATGTTCAGCAAGCAGGCGGTAGTGGTTGCAACAGCTGCGGGAGCAGGCGTGAAGTCCACTATGAAGGACATGGCGGACAGCTGCTTCTTCTGGGGAATACCTCAGACCTATAAGCTGGGCAGAGCTGTTGCGGCAGTTGACTGGCAGAGCGTAAAGCCGAAGATAAAGGACGAAATCAATAAAAAAGCCGACAGTATCGCAAAAAAGATACTGAAAAGGCAGGAAAAGGTACCTGTTTCACTGAAAACAAAGGTTTTTTTCAAGATAATGAGCCTTTTGCAGAAAAACGGCTGGAACAAAGCCGACGTGGACTACTGGAAGGAAAAGGGCTGGACAGAAGGCAAGCGTCCGTGGAAATGAATGGAGTGATGAAATGCGCATAGGAATATACGGCGGAAGCTTCAATCCCGTACATAACGGTCATATACATCTTGCGCAGACGGCGCTCCGCGATTTTTCTCTCGACAGGCTTTATTTGGTGCCGTCGAAGAAGTCTCCCCACCGCTCCATTGCGGAGTACGCTCCCGACGAGGACAGACTTGAAATGCTCAGACTTGCCTGCAAGACGGACGAAAGGCTTTTTGTCAGCGATTATGAGATAAAAAGTGACCGCGTGAGCTATACTATATACACGGTGGAACACTTCCGCGCCGAATTTCCCGAGGCAGAGCTTTTCCTCATGGTGGGAAGCGATATGCTCATGTGCTTCGATACATGGCACCGTTTTGAGGAGATACTGGCACAGGTAACATTATGTGTCGTATCCCGTGAGAGCGGAGACCTGCCTGCTCTGAGAGCAAAGGCAGAGGAACTCAGCAAATTCGGCAAGATACTGGTATCCGAGGCTGATCCTACGGTGATTTCAAGCACCGAGATCAGAAAAAAAATTGCAAAAAATAAGGATTTCGCTTGCTATCTTGACGAAAATGTAGTACAATATATAAGATCGAAGGGATTATATTCAGTCAGAGGTGAAGGAAAATTGCATTACGATGCAGACGATAAAAAGAAATATCTGAAAGCTAATTTATCAGTGAAAAGATATACACATTCTCTGAATGTTGCCGACGAGTGCAGAAAGCTTGCGGAAAAGTACGGAGAGGATCCAGAAAAGGCATATTTTGCAGGACTTCTTCATGATATCTGCAAGGAAATGCCCGACGATCAGCAGAGAGCTCTTGTAGAGGAGAGCGGCTACACGGTATGCCGCGAGGAGCTTGAAACACGCTCACTGCTTCATGGTATTGCAGGAGCATATTTTATTAAGAAAGAGTTTGGGATAGAGGATATAGATATCCTTAATTCCATCAGATTTCATACAGTTGGACGGGCAGGAATGTCACGACTTGAGGAGATAGTTTATATCGGCGACCTCATTTCAGCCGAAAGAGACTACAAGGACGTGGATAAAATGCGCAAACTGGCATATACCGACCTTAACGCGGCTATGCTGGAGGCTTTTGCGTTTTCCATGAAATCGGTTATAAAAAAAGGCGGAGTAATACCTATTTGTACCGCAGAGGGATATAATTTTTATACCCGACTTTCAAAAGCAGAGAAATAAAAATACTGGGAATTTGAAAAGAGGACTCAAATGAACCGAGAAGAACGTAACGAGGAGTTATTTAGCAGAACAAACGGAGCTCCGAGGCAGGTAAAACCTCTTCGCAAGCTCAAAAGAGTTGATGACCATAGACCGACAGAGCCAGTGTATCACGGATTGCACGAGGCTCCTTCAATAGATATAAGGATCGAGGGGGAAGAGCCTCCGAGACCGCAGATAAGAGAGCAGCAGTATCACGGGCTCCACGAAAAGGGCAGGGAAAGATACGTGGAATCGGCAGATTATGATGACGATCTCGACGACTTTGACGACGAGCCGAAAAAGAAAAAGAGTAAAAAGGACGCGCTCATAAAGCTTACGTCAATACTGCTGAGTATCGCAGCAATAATCGCTCTTTTCCTGAATATGCCCATACTCTGGTATAAAAAGAGCGGTCAGCCCGATGAGAGAGTGTCCATAATGACCTATTTCAAGCGCTGGCAGCCTACTGTTGACATCGAGGGAGAGCTTGAAAAGCCCCAGATGGACCTCAATGTTGATACTGATATCGTAAAGGAGGACTTCACAGACGGACTTGATCTTCCTCAGCTTGTTGAGGGACAGTATACCGTGCTTTTCCTCGGCTTTGACGAGGACGTTGAGAATACAGACGTTATCTGGATATGCCAGTTCGATATCGGAGGCGGAAAGCTCAATATATTACAGGTTCCCCGTGACTGCGCAGTTCCAAACTATACAAGCAACGAGACCACCAAGATAAACAGCGTATACAGCTGCGGTGATCCCCAGATAAGCAAGATACAGCGCGTCGTAAACTGCGTACAGGAAAACTTCGGTATACCGATAGACGCATATATAACGACTGCCTGCTTTGATATCGTTGATATCGTTGACCTTATCGGCGGAATCCCGATCCATCTCGACAACGAGATAATCTATGAGGCTGACAAGCGTATCCCTGCAGGAGATGTTGTCCTTGACGGTAATCAGGCTGAATGGTTCGTCCGCTTCCGTCACGAGTGGCTCCAGGGCGATATCGGACGTGTACAGAACCAGCGCCGCTTCATGCGGGCTGCTATGAAGAAGCTTCTTGATATCGTCAAGAACGAGGGCAAGATGAAGCTTTACAGCTATCTCAATACTATCTACAAGAACAAGTGGATAGCTACGAATATGAGCGTCGAGGATCTCAGCAAGCTTGCTGATTTCGGCTCGACACTGCAAATGGAAAACGTAAAGGTTGATATGGTGCCGGGTGAGGACGCTGAATACATTGCCTATAACGGTCAGGTGTACAGCATTTACTCAATACACAAGAGAGCTACCATAGATAAGCTCAATGAGAACTTCAGACCATATCAGAGACCTATGCTTCTGTCTGACAGCAACATCGTTGAATATGTAAGCGAATATGAATATGAGTACGAATTGTACGACGATACGGGAATGACCTTTGAGGAGCTTGAAACAGCTACCGAGCCTATGAGAAATCCCGAAATGAGACCTGCATGGAAGGAGTATGAAGAATAAATGACCGAACAGGAAAAGCTTGAACTTATAATAAAAACTCTCGACAGCAAAAGAGGCGAGGACATACAGGCAATAAAGATAGCCGATCTCACCATACTTGCCGATTATTTCGTAATAGTAAACGGTACCAGCAATACTCACGCAAGAACACTTGCAGACGAGGTCGAGTTCGTCCTTTCACAGAAGGGCATTGAGCCTCAGCGCCGTGAGGCTGATACGGGAAACACATGGATAATCCTTGATTATGCTGATATAATCGTTCATGTATTCTATAAGGATACCCGTAATTTCTACAAGCTGGAGGGCTTGTGGGCTGACGGCGAGCAGATGGATATCAGCAGCCTTATCACCAAGGAGTGAGTTATTTGTTCGATCAGAAGGAAAAAGGAAACAAGATATGCATAGCTATGGCGGTATACGTTGTCGCAAAGGCTGTGCTTAACATGATACTGGCGAAGCATTTTGTACTTCTTACTTTAGTTATAGCCCTTGCAGAGGCGGCTTTGTTCTTTGCAAGGTTCAAGTATGTGAACTACGTTCTTGCCGCAGTCCTCGCGCTTATCGCGATAGTTTATCTGCCGCAGAATATAGCCAATATCGGCAGTAACTGGATCTATCTTTTAGAGGGCGTTATCGACCTCGGCTGTGCAGCTCTGCTGTGCTTTAACCGCGATGTCAAGAGCGTATTCTACAGATCAGTAAATTATTAATTATATTATAAAGGAATGATATTACAATGAGCAGATATGATTTCACATCTGTTGAAGCCAAATGGCAGAAATACTGGGAAGAACATGAGACCTTCAAGACTGATGTATGGGATTTCAGCAAGCCTAAGTTCTATGCGCTGGATATGTTCCCTTATCCGTCGGGAGTAGGCCTCCACGCAGGACACCCTGAGGGCTATACCGCTACCGATATAGTTTCCCGTATGAAGCGTATGCAGGGCTACAATGTCCTTCACCCGATGGGCTATGACTCATTCGGTCTTCCCGCAGAGCAGTATGCCGTAAACACAGGCAACCACCCCAACGGCTTTACTCAGGAGAATATCAAGACCTTTTCAAAGCAGCTCAAGGAGCTGGGCTTTGACTATGACTGGTCAAAGATGATAGCAACATCAGATCCTGAGTTCTACAAGTGGACTCAGTGGATATTCAAGCAGCTCTACAAGGACGGCTACGCAAAGTACATCGATATGCCTGTAAACTGGTGCGAGGAGCTGGGAACAGTTCTCTCCAATGACGAGGTAATCGACGGCAAGTCCGAGCGCGGCGGCTTCCCTGTAGTAAGAAAGAACATGAAGCAGTGGGTAATCGACCAGCCTGCATTCGCTGAGAAGCTCCTTGAAGGACTCGACGAGATAGACTGGCCTGAGTCCACAAAGGCTATACAGCGCAACTGGATAGGCAAGTCCACAGGCGTCGAGGTAGAATTCGACATCGTCGGCGGCGGAAAGTTCTCTATTTTCACCACCTGTATCGAGACTATCTACGGTATCACATTCATGGTTCTCGCTCCCGACGGAGCTATCACAGAGAGCCTCCTTGACCGTGTTCAGAACAGGGAAGAGGTCGAGGCTTACATTGCTGAGACCAAGAAGAAGAACGACATGGACCGTACAGAGCTCAACAAGACCAAGTCTGGCTGCGAGCTCAAGGGCGTAACTTGTATAAATCCCGTAAACGGCAAGGAAGTCCGTATGTTCATCGGCGACTTCGTACTTGCAAGCTATGGTACAGGTGCAGTTATGGCTGTTCCGAGCCACGACCAGCGTGACTTCGAGTATGCCATTGCACATAATATTGACATGATTCAGGTAATCGACGGCAAGGATGGTCACATCGACGTTTCCGAAGCCGCTATGGAAAAGACCGAATATCTCGGCAAGGGCTACAAGCTCATCAACTCCGAGGAGTTCACAGGTCTTACCGTTGAGGAAGCCAAGGAAGCTATCACACAGAAGCTTGAAAAAATGGGCAGAGCTAAGCGCACTGTCAACTATCACTTCCGTGAGTGGATATTCGCACGTCAGCGCTACTGGGGCGAGCCTGTTCCGATAGTTCACGGTGAGGACGGCGAGATACACGTTCTTGACGACGAAGAACTGCCGCTCATTCTTCCCGAGCTTGACGACTACAAGGGCAAGAACGGCAAGGCTCCTCTTGAAAATGCAACAGAGTGGAAGAAGTACGACAAGAACGGCATAAAGGGCACACGAGAGACTTCAACTATGCCGGGAAGTGCAGGTTCAAGCTGGTACTACTTCAGATATATCGATCCACACAACGACAAGGAGTTCGCAAATCAGGAGCTCCTGAAGCACTGGATGCCTGTAGACCTCTACATAGGCGGTCCGGAACACGCTGTAGGACACCTTATCTACTCACGTATCTGGAACAGATACCTCTACGATAAGGGACTGGCACCTACAAAGGAGCCTTTCAAGAAGCTTGTACATCAGGGCATGATACTTGGCGAGAACGGCATCAAAATGGGTAAGCGTTTCCCTGAGTTCGTTGTAAATCCTTCCGATATCGTAAGAGACTACGGCGCAGATACTCTCCGTCTTTACGAGATGTTCATGGGACCTCTCGAGGTCAGCAAGCCATGGAGCAAGAACGGCGTTGAGGGCGCTAAGAGATTTATCCAGAGAGTATGGAACTTCTTCACAGAAGCCGAGAACCTCACTGACGACAACGACGGCAGTCTCACAAAGGTATACCACCAGACAGTCAAGAAGGTTACCGACGACTACGAGAAGCTTGCTTTCAATACAGCTATCAGCCAGATGATGATATTCGTAAATGCTGTATACAAGAACGGCAAGTGCCCCAAGGAGTACGCCGAGGGACTTATCAAGATGCTGTCCTGTATCACACCTCACATGGGCGAGGAAATTTGGAGCATTATGGGACACAATGATACTATCGCCTTTGAGCAGTGGCCTGTTTACGACGAGGAGCTCTGCAAGGAGGATACTATCGAGATAGTTGTCCAGATAAACGGCAAGGTAAAGGCAAAGCTGAACATCGCTGTTGACGCTGACAAGGATTCCGTAATGGAAATGGCTATGTCTGATGAAAAGGTCAAGGAGTCTATCGACGGAAAGACCATAGTCAAGCAGATATATGTACCAAATAAACTTGTTAATATTGTTGCAAAATAACGAATTTTTAAGTAAAAGAAAAAATGCTTGACAACGAGCAGAAAATGTGGTAAACTTATACTATATTCTTTTATATTAATTTAAGTAAATCTGCTATACGGTGGGGTATATGATGACTAACACCTTTTGGTGCTTAGTATAGAGCTTTGGAGCACTGCTCCGAGCAACCTCTGAACAAGGGAGGGAAATTTAGTGGCAGAAGTTCGTGTTGGCAAAAACGAGTCTTTAGACACAGCTCTTAAGAGATTTAAGAGATCATGTGCAAAGGACGGCGTAATTGCTGAGGTTCGTAAGAGAGAACACTACGAAAAGCCTTCAGTTAAGCGTAAGAAGAAGTCTGAGGCAGCTCGTAAGCGTAAGTATTGATCTTGCGGAATTATTAATGTTGATAAAAGCGGGCTGCGGCTCGCTTTTTCATTTGTTGAACGGAGTTGACATAAAGCTTGGGATTCAAACACAAAATTACAAGGACTGACGTGGATTTTGCGTTCAGGAAAACGGTAAATATCACTCCCGATTTTCTGAAGAAGCATGGCGTTAAGGGTCTCATACTCGATGTCGACAACACGCTCACGACACACGACCACCCCGTACCTGCAAAGGGTATCAGGGAGTGGCTGGAAAATATGAAAAATAACGGCATAAAGCTTATTATAGTATCGAATAACTGCGCTGAAAGAGTCAAGCCTTTTGCGGAGCCGCTGGGACTGGACTTCGTAAGCGACAGCGGCAAGCCGCTGAAAAGGGGATACAAGGCAGCCATGGAGAAAATGGGACTTACTCCGTCGGAAACCGCCGCAGTAGGCGACCAGCTCTTTACCGATGTGTGGGGAGCAAACTTCGCAGGAGTGAAAATGCTCTACGTCGAGCCTATGGAGCTTGAACCAAAGTCAAAGCGCTTCATACGCTTCAAGAGAGTTCTTGAAAAGCCATTTCTTCCTAAAAAATTTGCCGACGATACAAAGGAGAAATTATGATAAAGAAAATACTTGTTATACACGGTCCTAACCTTAATCTGCTGGGAGAGCGCGAGCCCGGTGTTTACGGAAACGCAAACATCGACACTCTCAACAGCAACATAATCGACCGTGCAAAGGAACAGGGGCTGGAGTGCGAGATATTCCAGTCCAACCATGAGGGAGCTATCATCGACAAGCTTCACGCCGCAAGAAAGACATTCGACGGCGTTATCCTCAATGCAGGAGCTTACACACACTACAGCTACGCTATCCGCGACGCTATCGCAGCTATCAAGATACCCGTTATAGAAGTACATATCAGCAATGTTTTCGCACGCGACGAATTCCGCTCCAATTCCGTTATCGCACCTGTATGCAAGGGCAGTATAAGCGGCTTTGGCTTCGGAAGCTACTACCTTGCAGTTCAGGCTCTTGCGGAGCTCTGAGAGGTGAGAAATGACCAGATTTGAAAAGCTTTTTGAGGTGTTTGAGGGAGCTGACTGCGTACTCATAACATCTGACATAAACCGCAGATATTTCACAGGCATGAAGTCCTCAGCTGGAGTAGTTCTTGCTTTTCCCGAAAAGGCGTATCTGCTCATTGATTTCCGCTATATCGAAAAGGCGAGAGCTACAGTAAAGGACGCCGAGGTAATCGAGATGAAGAAGCTCTATCCACAGCTTATGGAGCTTTTGAAAAATCACGGCGCAAAGACTATCGCTATCGAGTCCGAGACAATGACTGTCAAGGAACTCCACGCCTATGAGCATTTCTTCACGGAGTTTGAGTTTATTCAGAATGAATCCCTGAGCAATGCAATAGCAGCACTCAGAATGACCAAGGACGCTGAGGAGATAGAGTGTATCAGAAAGGCTCAGGCAATTGCCGAGAAAGCCTTTGACGAGCTCTTAGGCTTCATCAAGGTCGGCGTTACCGAGCGTGAGATAGCTCTGGAGCTGAACCGTCTGTTGTACGCTTACGGCGCAGAGGACCTGTCCTTTGACACCATTGTTCTCGCAGGAGCAAACACTTCCATGCCTCATGGAGTGCCTTCGGACAAAAAGGTTGAGAGCGGCGAGTTCGTGCTCATGGACTTCGGTGCTGTGTATAACGGATACCACAGCGATATGACAAGAACTGTCTGCGTTGGCGAGCCCGATGACGAGATGAAAAAGGTCTATGAAATCGTCCTTAATGCTCAGCTTGAAGGCATTGAAGCTGCTAAGGCAGGCATAATGGGCAGCGACCTTGACAAGGTATCCCGTGATATCATCGAGCAGGCAGGCTATGGAAGCTGCTTCGGACATTCTCTTGGTCATGGAGTTGGCATGGAGATACACGAAAAGCCCAATGCTTCGCCGAATTACAAGCTGCCTCTCAATGAGGGAGCAGTAGTTACCGTAGAGCCCGGTATCTATATCGCAGGCAAGTTTGGTGTGAGAATAGAAGATTTTGTCATTTTGACTGAAAACGGCTGTGAAAACTTGACAAAAACGGCAAAAACTCTCATATCTTTATAATAATATCACATTAGGTATTGCAAAAATCCCGAAAATGTGATAAAATAAAGTATCATATTAATTTGAAAAATACGGAGGTATTTATAATGATTTCAGCAGGAGATTTCAGAAACGGCGTTACCTTTGAGCTTGACGGACAGGTAGTTCAGGTCATCGAATTCCAGCACGTTAAGCCTGGTAAGGGTGCTGCTTTTGTAAGAACAAAATATAAGAACGTTATCACAGGTTCAGTTGTTGAAACTTCTTTCAACCCAACAGCTAAGTTCCCTACAGCTTACGTTGAGAGAAAGGATATGCAGTACAGCTACAACGACGGCGACCTTTACTACTTCATGGACCTTGAGACATATGAGCAGGTTCCGATCAGCGCTTCTATCCTCGGCGACAGCTTCAAGTTCGTTAAGGAAGAGATGATCTGTAAGATCCTTTCATACAAGGGCAACGTATTCGGCGTTGAGCCGCCTAACTTCGTAGAGCTCAAGGTTACACAGACTGATCCGGGCTTCAAGGGCGATACAGCTACAAACGCTACAAAGCCTGCTACACTTGAGACAGGTGCAGAGATCAAGGTTCCTCTCTTTATCGACGAGGGCGAGATCATTCAGGTTGATACAAGAACAGGCGAGTATATGTCAAGAGCATAAGCTCGGAAATATACTTTCTATACTATAATTCGAGAGGAGGAGCTTGCTATGAAGCTTACCGAGAAAATGTCATATTTACAGGGACTTATCGACGGTCTTGAGATCGATTCTTCCACTAAGGAGGGAAAGGCTCTTATGCAGATGTCCGAGGTAATGTCAGAGCTGGTACTCTACGTTGAGGACCTTCAGTCACAGGTGGACGAGCTCACAGAGCTCTGCGATATCCTTGATGAGGATCTTGGCGCAGTTGAGGACGATTTCTATGATGACGACTATGACTGCGACGACTGCGATGAGTGCGACGAAGATGATGATTGGGACGATGACGACGAATTCGACTTCGACGATGATGACGATGAGCTTTATGAGATCACATGTCCTACCTGCGGAGATACTATTCTCCTTGACGAGGGCATGATCGAAGAGGGCTCCATGAACTGCCCTAACTGTGATGAGCTCCTTGAGTTTGATTACGACGATCTTACTATCGAGGACTTCGAGGACAAGGCAGAAGAGCCTGAAAAGAAGTAATAATCAAAAGCACATAGCTGCGGAATGGTATCAACTGTTCCGCAGCTTTTTTATATTCATGTGATTTCACAAATACTGATATGCTGCTTTTCTGCTAAAGTATTGATATAAAAATATATATGTAACAATGTCAATATTCCGAACATAATAAAAAAATCATGTTATAAATTATTTATATTGCGCTATTATATTCGTTTTGTCCACCTAATCCGCATTTATTCGGTTGCGATTTTTTGAACAAAATGTTAGAATTAATTAAAATTGGAGTAATAATATACGTTTATAATGACGTATCGGAGAAAAACTTTTTTGTCATTGTGTACAAAATAGTATTAATGAAAAGTGGGATATTAAAATTGAAGGAGGAATTCTCATGAAACAATTAAAACTCAGGAGAGCTGCCGCATCTGTTCTTGTAGCAGCAGCTGTTGCTCTGCCGTCGATAACGGCTTCGTCAAGCCTTATCAGCACCCCTGTATCGGCAGCGTCCACAATTAACAACCCTATCATATGGGCAGATGTACCCGATGATGACATCATCAGAGTCGGTGACACTTATTATATGGTCAGCACGACCATGTTCTTCAGCCCGGGTGCTCCTATTATGAAGTCAAAGGATCTGGCTAACTGGGAGATATGCAACTACGTCTTCGATACTTACGCTAACGGCGATGTGCAGAACCTGAAGAACGGCAAGCACGACTACTCTCACGGACAGTGGGCTACAAGCCTTCGCTACAATGAGAAGAAGGGCAAGTACTATGCTTTCTTCGGAAGCTACGGCTCAAACAAGTCATACATATGCTCTACTGATGATATAGAAAACGGCGAGTGGTCACGAGTTGAGCTCAACGGTATGTACCACGATGCTTCGATTCTCTTTGATGACGACGGAAGAAATTACCTCGTTTCAGGCGCAGGCGGCACTTGCAGCATCAAGGAGTTCAACTCGGAGATGACAGGCTGGAAGTCCGGCGGACTTGAAAAGCAGCTCTTCAAGACCAATTTCAACAACCTTGCAGGTGAGGGCTGGCATATCCAGAAGATAAACGGCTATTATTATATATTCGGTATCGCATGGCCGTCAGGTCACGGCAGACTTGAGTTCGTATACCGTTCAAAGAGCCTTACAGGAAACTGGGAGAGCAAGACTATTCTTGACTCAGGACTTGGCTCATACGGAAGCGGCTGCGCTCAGGGCGGTATCGTTGATACTCCTGACGGCAAGTGGTACGGACTTCTTTTCCAGGACCACGGCGCAGTGGGACGTATCCCTGTCCTTGTTCCCGTAAACTGGCAGAATGACTGGCCGATGATGGGCGTAAACGGCAAGGCGCCTCTCACTCTTGACCTCGGTACAACAAAGGGTACTGATGTGGCAGGCGACGACAGCTTTGACTACACCACAAACGACCTCGCTCTTGAGTGGTCTTGGAACCATAACCCAGATAACAGCGCATGGTCTGTTACTGAGCGTCCCGGCTGGCTCCGTCTTAAAAACAAGAATATGGCGTCACATCTGCTCAATGCAAGAAATACCCTCACAATGCGTACAGAGGGACCTGCCTGCAGCAGCTATATCAAGCTTGACGCTTCAAATATGAAGCCAGGAGACTACGCAGGTCTTTCGGCATTCCAGCTGAAATACGGCTGTATCGGTGTCCGCGTTGACGACAGCGGCAATAAGAAGGTCTATATGTCTGTTAATACCGGCAGCGATGTTCCGACGAGCTCCAACAAGATAGTTGCAGAGCAGAATATGAACGGCAACGAGGTTTACCTCAAGGTCGACTTCAAGTTCGCTAACGTTAATTCTGACGGCAGCTCCTCAAACAACATAGACAAGGCTAATTTCTATTATTCATACGACGGTCAGAACTGGAACAAGCTTGGTCAGGAGCTCTCAATGTCCTACGACCTTAAGCTCTTCACAGGCTACCGCAGCGGTATCTACAGCTATCCTACAAAGTCCACAGGCGGATATGCTGATATCGACTTCTTTGAGTATGACCGTCAGACATGGAACGGCTGTAACGGCAGCAAGGTCCTCAGCGGCACTCCCGTTATCATCGAGCCCGACGAGAACGGCTACTACTTCCATAATACATTCGAGAGCGGCACAGAATCATGGACGGGCAGAGGCTCTGCAAGCGTTGCTGTGGATAAGACAGAGGCTTACGACGGCTCGGGCTCTCTTGCTTGTACAGGCAGAAATGCAAGCTGGAACGGCGCTTCAAAGTCACTTTCCTCCAGCGTATTCAAGGCAGGCGAGGAGTACAGCTTCAGCACTGTTGTAAAGTACACAGAAGGACCTGCTTCTCAGAAGTTCTACCTCACTCTCCAGTATGAAGCAAACGGCGATGTAAACTACGACAAGATAGCTACAGTTGACGAGCTGCCAAAGGGCGAGTGGGTTCAGCTGGCAAATACAAACTATAAAATACCTGAGGGTGCTTCTAATTTACAGATGTACGTTGAGACAGATTCCGACGATTACAGCTTCTATGTTGACGAGGCTGTAGGCGGTGTTGCAGGAACTGTAGTAGACGGACCAAAGGCAGTAAGCGTTATCCTCGGTGATGTAAACGGCGACGAAGTTATCAACAGCTTCGATATCGTTGCTGCAAGAAAAGGCTTGCTCTCGGAGAAGTTCGCTGATGACAGAGCTAAGAGAGCAGCTGACGTTGACAAGAACGGCAAGGTAGAGATGAGTGATCTGGTTCAGATTCAGAGCTTTGTACTGGGCAAGATCTCGGAGTTCGGCAAGTCCGACTCCCAAAGTGCCAGTAGCGGCGGACAAGTAGAAGAACAGACTGCGTCTACAAAGTATACAATGGCTGAGTACACCAAGCTTGTGGAGCCAAAGGTCGCAAACAAGGAGCCTGATTCCGCACGTCAGGAAAAGGGCGGAGTTCAGTACGGCACAGTAAAGAGCGACAAGTATTTTTCAACTACCTGCAACCGCGAGAAGCCTTTCAATATCCTGCTTCCTGCAAACTATGATCCGAATAAGAAGTATCCTGTAATGTACATCATGCACGGCTACTATGAAAATCAGGACAGAATGATAATCAAGGGCAACGGTACTATGTACACACGCCAGATAATCGGCAATGCTATCGCTGAGGGCGAGGCAGAGGAAATGATATGCGTATTCCCGTATATCTATTCAAGTGCAACACAGAAGGACTGCTCAGGTATGGACGACAATAATAACCGTGCATACGACAACTTCATCAATGACCTCACAAAGGACCTCATGCCCTACATCGAGAAGAATTACAGCGTAAAGACAGGCAGAGACAATACTGCTATCACAGGCTTCTCAATGGGCGGACGCGAGTCTCTCCTTATCGGCATGAAGCGCCCCGACCTCTTCGGATATATCGGAGCTATCTGCCCTGCACCCGGTGTAACAGGCGATTTCAAGTGGAAGAGCGGCGAAGAGCCTCATCTTCTGTTCATGACAGCAGGAAGCAATGACGAGGTCGTTTATACAACACCTAACGGCTATCACGACAGCTTTACAAAGAACGGTGTTCCTCACATCTGGCACTACGTAAACGGCGGTTATCACGGTGATAACTCTATCCATGCTCATATTTATAACTTTGTGCGTGCGGCTTTCAAGGCATAATTGAATACTTACCATACATTTTAACTTCCTCAAAGAAAAGCACCGCAGCAATAGCTTAGCTGCGGTGTTTTTCGTATCATTTATTCTTACTTTGCGAGGAATTCCTCAAAGGTCTTTACTTTTTCCTTTGTTGTTGCTGTATAAGCATAGTAGGAAAGGATATTTGAGGCGTCAACTGCGTTTATCGTACCGTTTTTATCCACGTCTCCGGCAAGCTTCTGAGCTTCGTTGAATCCGCCGTCCTTTTTGGTGGATACCATTGCATAATAGCTGAGTACAGCTGAGGCGTCAACTGCGTCTATCTTGCTGTCGCTGTTTACATCTCCCAAGTTATAGCTCGGAGCGGTGTTGGTCTCGGCGAAGTCGTAGCTCTTTACGAGCCATCTGCCGTCTTCAGCAACAAGATTTATTCTGCCGTAGCCGTCCTTGTCGCTCTTTTCAGCGGTAGTTGCTGTAAATCCGTTTGCAGTAACATTTGAAACGGTCACGCCTTCGTTGATATTAAAGCTGTATGCTCCTCTTGCACCAATAGCGGCGTAAACAACATCGTCTTTTTCAACGAAACGGTCTTCAGCCTGCTTTATTAGGCTGTCGCGCAGCTCACCTGTGCATTGCTCGGTGATGTATTCCTTGAAAAGGTACATCGAGAAGCTCTGCATATTGTCGCTTGCTTTGCCGTATTTCTTGCCGTTGACTGTTATTGTATCCTTTGAATCAGCAGGAGCACCGTATGCGAGAGTTTCGAGTATGCTCTGCAGGTGGAACATTCTTACATATGCAGCGTCTGCAAGGTCTTCTGTGGATTTATTGACAGTGAAGTAGCCGAATTCATAGTCGTTGATCTTCCATTTGCCGTCTTCGAGGGCAAATGCAGCTCTGCCGTAATCATTCATCTCGTCGCTTTTCTGAGTTACGGCTCTGAATGACTTATCAGTCTGATCTGTGATGACAACGCCGTTGTCCGTAAGAAATGTATAGAAGAAACGTCCCGAGCTTCTTTTGTAAAGAGCGCCGTTTTCTTCCTTCAGGCAGTTTGCGCAGCTTGCGATAAACATTTCCTTGAGGTCGCCTGTGCAGGTGTCGGTGATAAATGCCTTTACGCTTGCGATAGTCTTGAAGCGTGAATCCTCGACCTTGACGAAGTCGTTCAGAGTGCTGTCAGCGCCGTCGGTAAGACTGAGGATAGTATTCATATCCTTGAGCTTTGCAACAGCTGTTTCGCTCACGCTGCTTGCTGCTGTTGATGCGGCTGTTGTCGTATCAGCTGCAAAAACTGCTGCTGCAGGCATAGTCGCAAAAAGAGTAAGTGCTGTGAGACAAGAAATCATTTTTTTCATACCCATTACCTCTTATTTCTATATTTTTCCGTGTTTTAAACACAGATTATATTATAAGGGATATTTTTTAAAAATGCAAGGGAAATGAATAATTTTTTTCATTTATTTTAAATTGACGAAAAAGCAGTTCCTGTTTTAGTAAAAATAACGGAGTATAGGAGGAAAATTTCCATGAAATGATAGGAAATTACCATAAAAATCATGATTTTTGTATTATAAATTGTGATGATATATTATAATAAAATTATGTTAAAATTAGTCTATCATGCACAAATGAGGTGAATGATAGCAGGGGAATTAAAATTGGCTTTTTCGGACTCAGCCTTAATAACAAGAAAACAGTCTTTTAGGCAAAGGCTGAGTTTGTTGAGCCGAAAAGGAGGAATACTTATGAATATGACAAAAAGAGCTTTAGCACTTGTTGTCAGCATGGCAGCTGCAATATCAGCGTTTGATATTGCAGTGCCCCAGAGTACAGCTACAGCGGCTGACGTGCAGGCTGTATTCTATGTTGCTCCCGACGGAAGCGACAGCGGTGACGGTTCTATCGGCTCGCCCTTTGCTACTCTCGAAAAGGCGCGAGACGAGGTGCGAAAGATAAACAGCTCGATGACAGGCGACATCGTTGTTTATCTCCGCGGAGGCGATTACCGTATCACAAAGCCCGTTGAGTTCGACACAAGGGACTCAGGCAAGGGCGATTACACCATACGCTATGAAGCGTATCAGGGAGAAACTCCCGTTATCAACGGAGCTACACAGGTCACAGGCTGGAAGAAGTACAACGACAAGCTGTGGGCTGCCCCTCTGGACAGAGACTATAAGCTCCGCAATCTCTACGTTAATGACCGCCGCGCCAATATGGGCAGCGTTCAGGTACAGGCAAAGGGCGGTTACGGTGATTACAATATAACAGCAGGTCAGGCAAGTTGGGCCTGGGTTTCTGGAAAAAAGAGCGACGGCATCAAGTATGATGCAGGCTCGCTGCCAAAGATAACCTCAAACTTTGATGACCTGGAGGTCGTAAACGGCACAACATGGAATGAGAATATTGTATGCTCCCGAAATATAAAGTACGAGGGAGGCAGCATGATACTCCTTATGCAGCAGCCTTACGGCGCTATCGCTCAGACTCCTGGTTGGGGCGCAGGCTTCACAACAGGCGGCACTCACACCATATACAATGCATTCTCATTCGTTGACAGCGAGGGCGAGTTCTTCTTCGACAAGACCGCCAAGATGCTGTACTACTATCCGAGAAACGGCGAGGATATGACAACAGCTGACGTTGAAGCTCCTGTTGCTGACGGTCTTATCAAGATTGCAGGTAAGTCCACATCAGACCGTGTATCGAATATAAGCTTCAGCGGCATTACCTTTGCCAATACGGATTATCAGCTCACAGATGTAGCAGGCTCTCACGGTAAAACTACCTGTCAGGCGGCACAGACCTACACTGCATTTGCTGATTCAAACTGGCACAACAAGAAATACGAAATGGTTGATACTCTGCCTGCTGCTATCCATATCACAAGCAGCAGCAACATCAAGCTCAAAGGCAATGTTGTTAAGCACACAGGTGCAGACGGTATCTCCATGACCAATGATGTTGTGGATTCTGAGGTCCGTGGAAACTTCGTTACCGACATCACCTCAAGCGGTATTACTGTCGGTCATCCGCAGCATATCTATATCGGGGACGCAGCAGGCAATAACAAGGAGAAATTTCCTAAGGGCGTTGAGGGCTTATGCAAAAACGACCTCATCACCGAGAATCTTCTCTATGATATAAGCGTTGTTCACGGCTTCGGCGGCTGTGCAGCCATTACTGCATACTTCGTTGACTCCGTGAAGATACTCAACAACACTATCGAAAAGACAGCATACAACGGTATCCACCTCGGCTGGGGCTGGTGCAACTTCAAGGACAGCACTACCTGCCGTGACAACCAGATATGCTACAACAGAGTTATAAACTCACTTAACCGTCTCCACGACAGCGGCGGTATCTACACTATCGGACAGATGCCCGGAACTATAATCAACGAGAACTACGTTCAGGGTATACCAGCAGGCGGTCCCGGCTGGCCTACATACGGTCTCCATAATGACGAGGGCACGGCTTACATCAAGGAGCTTGACAACGTCCTTGAAATAAGCCCTAACGTTACCTATACCATCAACTGTGAGGACTATGGTCAGAAACACGATCTCACTATCAAGCGCACATATGCTACAGTAAACAAAATGGGCAAGAATCCTCCCACAAGCGATATTGACACTCCTATCGTTGTTTCCGATAATGTGTGGCCATTCGCACAGTACAAGATATGCCTTAACTCTGGTATCGGCGATGACTACCGCAAGATGATGCCTACATGGCTGAAATCGGCTGCGGACTATGCATTCCCTGCAAGCTGTGCAACGACTTGCAGCAGCAAGCTCCCCATAAGAAAGGTAGACGGCACAGTATGGATAGCTCCCGACGGCACTACAAGCTTCAAGGCAGGCGCTGATATGACCAAGTCAAGGGGCACAGCAGGCACTATCAAGACTCCGTCCAAGGAGGGCGAGTACAGGATATACGTTCTTGACGCAAGCGGCAAGGTACTGAGCAAATCAGGACACCTCCTCCGACTCAAGGGCACAGGAAGCGCTGAGGCTGAGGGCGTTATCGAGGCTGAATCCTGCGATTACAAGTCGGGTATCGAAACTGAGACCTGCTCAGAGGGCGGCACAGACGTGGGCTACATCGAGGACGGCGACTATATCGGCTTCAAGAACATCGACCTTACAGGCGCAGATAAGGCAGACTTCCGTGTAGCTTCAAACGGCTCGGGCGGCAATATCGAGGTAAGACTTGACAGCGCTGACGGCAAGCTCATAGGCAAGGCAGAGGTCGGAAGCACAGGCGGCTGGCAGGACTGGACAACCAAGACCTGCACTATCGAGCCGACCTCAGGCAAGCATGATGTATATCTGGTATTCACAGGCGGAGAGAGCTACCTCTTTAATCTGAACTGGTGGAAGCCGAATACACCTGCCGCTGAAGTTATTCTCGGCGACCTTAACGGCGACGGAGTTGTTGACAGCTTCGATATGTGTCAGATGAGAAGAGCGGCAGTTGAGGGCGACGCAGAGCGCTTCGAGGCGGCTGATATCAATGCTGACGACGTTATCGACGGTGAAGACCTTGTATTGCTCAAGAAGTTCATTCTCGGCGAGATAAAGTCATTTTAAATAGTTTTATGAAAGGGCGGAGCTATCCGCCCTTTTCAATTAGGCAGCAATTTGTAAGCGATGTTTTAAAGCGGGCGACAGGACGTCATTGCTCAATAAATCTGTTGACGTCTGCCGAAAAACGTGGTATAATCAATAGGCATGAAAATTTGGAAGGACGGTTTTATGGAGAAGGTCTGGAAGTTTATAAAGGCACAGCCTGTACTGGTCATCGCGTTCATTCTTGCTGTGGCGACAATGTTCATCGTTCCGCCTGACAGGGGGTACATCGACTACTGCAACAGGACGGTGCTTATCGAGCTGTTCGCCCTTATGGCGGCTGTAGCGGGACTGCGCAGCATAGGCATATTCGACACGGTGACGAGAGTGATACTGCAAAAGACGGGTACAGTCCGCCGACTTGGCGCAGTGATGATACTCATATGCTTTTTCAGCGCAATGCTGGTCACCAACGACGTGGCTCTCATTACATTTGTACCGCTGACGCTTCTTATCTACAGCAATATCAAGGACGACAAGAGCCTTATCCTTACCATTGTTCTTGAATCGGCGGCGGCTAATCTGGGCAGCATGATGACTCCTGTCGGCAATCCGCAAAATCTTTTCCTTTACGATAAATACGGGCTCACGGCTATGACCTTTGTGAAAACCATGCTCCCCGTCGGAGCTCTTGGTCTTGCGGCGGTGCTTCTGTTGACACTGTTCCTGCCAAAGGACAAATGCGAAGCTCCAAAGCGCAGCGAAGCAAAGCTTCCTGTGATAAAGGCGGCAGTATATACGGGCGTATTCGTGTTGTGTATCGCGGCAGTATTCAGGCTCGTTCCAGACTGGGGGTGTCTAATAGCGGCAATAGCGGCGGCGCTTATCTGTGACGTGAAGCTTCTTCTGAAAATAGATTACATACTTCTTGCAACATTCGTCTGCTTCTTTGTTTTCGTAGGAAATATCGCTCGAATCGACGCGGTAAGCGAATTCTTCTCTGGAATACTTACAGGCAGGGAGCTGATAGTATCGGCGCTTCTTTCACAGGTTATCAGCAATGTTCCTTCGGCAGTAATGCTTGCGGAGTTCACGGACAACGGCACACAGCTCCTCCTTGGAGTTGATATCGGCGGCTTCGGAACTATCATCGCTTCAATGGCGAGTCTTATCGCATTTCAGATATACCGCGGCTCTGAAAGAGCTCAGACAGGCAAGTATATGGGCGTATTCACACTGGTGAACGTGACGCTTCTGGTGCTTCTGCTGGGAACACAGCTTATTATATCGCACGTATGAAAGTTGAGAGTTGAGAGCGTAAAGTTGAGAGTTATGGTTTCGCCTGCGGCGAATAATTAAAGTTCAAATAAAAACAGGCATAAAGAGTAACCATGATACTCATATAGAAGTTTTATAATTATTATTGAGAGAACCCCTTTTGAAAAAGGGGCTTCTCTCAAACTCTCTCCCTAAAACTTTAGTTTTGTTTTTTCACAGATAGGGCGCACCTGCATTTTTGCAGGTCTTTTTTTATTTAAGAAGCGCCCTATCTGCGAAAAAACCAGATAAAAGTCTTTGGAAAGGGGTATGGGGGAGAACCTTTCCTCAGAAAGGTTTCCCCCATAATTAACTGTAAGCTTCTATATAAGTGTTGCGGTTATCCTTTATGCCTGTTTTTATTGTTTCCTGTTTTTCAAAAATTTTCGTTAAATACTTGACAAGCTTGTTATCAATGTGTATAATGTATATATACACTTGCGTGGCGGTATCTGGCAAACAATAATTGACATCTGCTGCGTATTGATGTATAATTACTATTGCTGCATATTTATTTTATATGTCACAATAATTATTGGAGGATCAAAATGAAGAAAAAACACAGGCTGCTGCCGCTCCTGCTTGCCGGACTGCTGACGGTCAATGTCTGCGGCTGTTCCATGCAGGCTAATGACGATTCGTCAGGCAGCAAAAAGACCGAAGCAGAGGACTCAAAAGACGACGGGGATAAGTCCGAGGACAAGGATACCAAAAAGGAAAGACGCCCTCAGGACGATTTTTACGACTATATCAACTATGATAAGCTTATGAACATGGAGATATCTTACGGTGAATCTGCTGCATCATATTTCGCAGGTGAGGAGATACAAGATGTTATCGAGAATATGATAGTTGAGATAGGAAATTCAAACGAGAAGTTTGCCGACGGCTCAAATGAACAGCTTGTCCATGATCTTTACAAACAGGCTATTGACTACAAGGAAAACGACGATGTAGTAAAGACTATAATGGGCAACTGTGACAGGATACTTGCGGCAAAGGACATTCAGGAGCTTTTTAAGATATGGGGCGACCTTTGCACAAACTATGGCGCTCAGTCTATTTTTACTTTTAATATCGGAAGAGACTATACCGACGGAACCCGTTACTGTATCGAGCTTTACGGCGCAAATGATTTTCTTGGCACATCGCTAAAGGACATAATGGACGATTCAAGCAACTGCTCTGCGGCTAACGCTATTGCAAGAGATATGCACAGAGTAATGGGAGACGACTATGAGACTGCCGATGAAAAGGGCAAGCAAATGGTATATCTTGCGATCGATATTGCAAATGCAACTGATACCGAGCATAATATGACCTTAGATGAGATGCTTGCTACTCCAAAGAGCTCATTTGCCGAGCTTGACAGCATAATGAGCAATCTTGACGGCTCTGTTGTTGAGATGTTCCTGGGCGGCGCAGTAAGCAAAACAGACGGAGTTTACATATACGATCCCGACCAGCTCAAGGCTATAAACGACCTTATTACTGATGAAAACCTTGAAAAATGGCGTTCATACATATTTGCAGGCTATTTAAAGGAAATGGGTGCATATATTCCCGAAAGCAACTCTATCCTCAGGGATTACAATCCCGAGAGCAAGGAAAAGGACGAAAAGGTTGCGGCATTTTTGGTAGAGAATTACCTAAGAACTCCTATTAGCGAGCTCTATGCAGAGCGCTTTTATACTCCCGAGCTGGACAAGGGCATACATGACCTGTTCGACGAGATAATAGAAAGCTACGACGACCTTATCAACAAGGCTGACTGGCTGACTGCCGAGACAAGAAATGCTCTTCTTAAAAAGCTTCACGGGATAAAGCTTCTTACAACGCCTACGCCTCACAAGGTAGATCCAAAAGACGCAAAGGTCATAGGTGCTGATCTTTATCATTCAGTTATAAGTATCAAGAAAAAGCTCACAGATGACAAGATAGCAAAGCTTGACAAGGTGGTAAGCCTTGACGAGGTAGATATGTCTGCGGCTGATTTCAATGCTCAGTATCTGCCAAGCAACTGTATCAATATCACAGTGGCTATCATGCAGAAGCCTATGTTTGATCCAAAGGGCGATAATGCTGAGAATCTTGGCGCACTGGGCAGTGTCGTTGGACATGAGATAGGTCATGCCTTTGACTCTACCTGCATAAACTACAATGCTGACGGAAAGTACGATCCGAGCTGGATAAACGATACCGATAAACAGGTGCTCAAGGAGCGTGCAGACGCTCTTGCCGAGTACTACAGCAAGTTTACCATTATGGAGGTCTATCACGTAGACGGCAAACTCACCAACGGCGAGAACTATGCCGATCTCAGCGGTATCGAGTGCGTTACCAATCTTGTTGACGACGAGGAGGAGCTCAAGAAGCTCTTCAAGGCTTATGCTCAGGCATGGTGTACATTAATGGTGGATTCCGACGCTATAAGCTCACTTAAACTCGATCCCCACAGTCCTGCCAAGACCAGAGTCAATGCTGTCCTTGCTTCGAACAAAAAGTTCAATGAGGTATACGATCTGAAAGAGGGTGACGGAATGTACGTAGCTCCCGAGGAAAGGGTAAGCAGGTGGTAAGCGATGAGATTGGTATTTAAGCATTTATTCAAGAATATATGGGCGCATAAGCTCAGAACTGTCCTGCTCATACTTATTATAGCCGTGTGCAGCTTTACTGCAATGATAAGCTTTGATATGAGCGGCTCGCTGAACGGAATGATAAAGGGCGTATTATCAAATACCCTTGGAACCTCGGATATTGAGGTGGAGACAAAGTCTCCTGTAGACGACAGCTTCGGTGAGGGTGCTCCCGACTGTAATATTATAAAAATGGCTGTAATGGGCAGCGCATTTGACAGACATATTGATTTTGACAGCTCATATGTAAACCGTTCAATGATATCAGTATTCGGCTTTGAAGAGGATACAGCCAAGAAGATGAGCCTTATCCGCGAGGGAACAGACCTCAGCGGCAAAAAGGCGGCTATTTCCGAGAGCTTTGCCGACGAATTCGGATACAAGGTCGGTGACAAGATAGTTTTCCACGGCGAGCAGGATAAGCCTGTAGAGTTTACCGTGGGAAGCATCGAAAAGAAGCAGGGTATCTTCAATATGGGCGAGATAGCCGTTATCAGCTATGAGGATATGAAGGAGCTTACTCTCAGCGGCGAGCTTGAAATAACAGACGTTCTCATTGACGTCAAGGACGACGCCCGTGTAGCCGAAGCCGAGAAGTTCTTCAAGAAAAAGTATCCTACAGCTGAGGTAACGAATTTCCTTGAAAGCAAGGAAGTGACCGACGCTATCAAAAGCGTAACAAGATTATTTGTTGTGCTTTTTGCAGTATGTATGCTTCTTGTTATCTTTGTAACTATTTCCGTTTCCGAGCGTATGATAGTAGATAAGATGTCAGTTGTAGGAACATTCCGAAGCCTTGGTATCTCAGCTAAGAAGACTACTTTTGCTCTCATGTTCGAGAACGCACTGTACGGTCTTGTAGGCAGTATCATAGGTATCATAGCTTACTGTCTTATCAAGAAGCCTTTCTTTGACAGCGCTTTCGTGATAGGCGGTACTGACGCTATCAAGCCTCCCGTGCCTATGCCGAAGTGGTATCTTATCGCGGCAGTTATTATCGGCGCAATGCTCATCGAGTGCCTTTGCCCCATAAAGGAGGCTATAAAGGCGATAAAAACTCCTATCCGCGATATTATCTTCAATACAAAGGAAACAGAATACCGTCCAAGCAGAGTATTTACTGTAATAGGCATTATCCTTTTGGCAGTATCTGTTGTGACATTCTTCTTCAAGGACAGCTTCGTGCTCAGTATGACCTGCTTTGTTTGCTTTATTGCAAGCGTTGCAATGCTTTTCAACTATGTGGAGAGAGGTATCGCAGGACTTCTTGCAAAGCTCTTTGCAAAGCGCAATTTCCCTATCGCACACCTTGCGGCAGTAGAGGCAGGCAACAAAAAGAGCACCGTAGGAAGCTCGGTACTGTGCGTAACAGCTGCTGCACTTGCTATCGTTATCTATATTTTCTCAAATTCACTTGCTTCAATGTACGACCACGCAGCATTCAACTGTGATGTTATCTGTACTCTCAGCGGCTGCAAATCCGACCTGTTATCCTATGTCGAGCAGCTTGACGGAGTTGACAAGGTAGAATACTTCTATCTTACCGTTGATAATCTCAAGCTTGACAACGAAAAGGTTGACTGCTATGTTTACGGCTTCAACAATGAGGGAGCAGAGCTTTTATCTGCATTTGACCTTGACGCTGACCATCTTGAAAAGGACGAGGTCTGCCTCGACAGAATGCTCATGAAAAAGTATGGCTATAAAGAGGGCGACAAGGTAAAGATAACCTTTATGGATAAGGGCTATCTTCCTATCGTAAGAGAGTTCACTATCAAGGCTAAGGTCAAGATAGACTATATGGCAGCAACAGGAACCTCCGTTATCGTAAGCGAGGAAGTATACAAGGAGATATACAACGACTTCCCGCAGTTCATGCTTGTGCGCGGCGATGACGCAAAGGCTCTTAAAAAGACCATACAGGATCATTCGGGAGACTTTATACAGATAGCCTACACAAAGAGCGAATATGACCTTAATATCGCCCTTACAAGAGCTGCAATAAAGATGATACTCAATATCCTTATTCTCATTGGCGTAGGACTTACCTTTGCGGGAGTTGTAAGCAATCAGCTTATCGGACTTGAGGGCAGAAAGCGTGAGTGCGCTGTAATGACCTCGGTGGCTATGCCGAGAAAAAAGCTTTCAAAGATGTTCCTCATCGAAAATATGATATCCTCGGGAACAGCGCTTCTGTTCGCAGTGCCTGTGGGAATATTCATGTCCTATGAATTTGGCAGGATAATGGACATTCTGGAGCAGGTAATGCCTGTCCGCATACCTGTGATCAAGTGCATATTCTATGCGATATTCCTGTTTGCGGTATTCACACTGGTATCGCTTTTCCCCATAAGAGCACTGAAGAAAATGGACGTAGTTTCACAGCTGAAATACGAATAAAGGAGAGAGTACAATGGCAAATGTAATAGAAGTAAACAATGTATATAAAGCATTCGGCAAGGGCGAGAGCATGACAAAGGTACTGTCAGGAGCTTCGCTGAGCGTTGAAAAGGGCGAGTTCGTATCACTTATGGGAGCTTCGGGAAGCGGCAAATCTACGCTTCTGTATCTCATAGGCGGACTTGACAGATACTTCAACGGAACGATCAATGTGTGCGGAAACGACATCGGCAAGATGAAGGAGAAAGACCTTTCAAAGATGAGACTTGATAAGATAGGCTTTATCTTCCAGTTCTACAATCTTGTCCAGAATCTCAACGTTGAGGACAATATCCTTCTTCCATCAAGCGTAAAGGGCAAGAGCAAGGCTGAGATGAAAGATCAGCTCGACGAGATACTCCGTATAACAGGACTTACCGAAAAGCGCAAGGCAAAGCCCTCAGAGCTTTCGGGCGGTCAGCAGCAGAGAGTAGCTATCGCAAGAGCAGTCATCGGCAATCCCGAGATAATCCTTGCAGACGAGCCCACAGGTAACCTTGACTCAAATGCAGGCGCCGAGATAATGAAGCTGTTCTCTGAGATAAACAAGGAGAAAGGCATAACTATCCTTCAGGTAACACACTCCCACAAGTGTGCTTCATACGGCGACAGGATAATCGAGCTGGTAAACGGCAGAACAGATATACAGTCTGATGAAAACGCAGAAGCTCCCGTACAGGAAACTGTTGCTGCTCAGTAATACATAAGAAAAAGGACGTCTCAGACGTCCTTTTTTTTGCTGTAATTCTTGAAATACAGTCCTCCGAAGAGACTGAACATCAGCCTTGTGAGAAATGCTACGTCAGCCTTGCTGCCCTGAAGAACATAGTTCTTTGCTATGCTGTTCATGCCGCTGGCTATGAAGTCCACGATAAATACGCGGTCATCGTCGGAAACGTCCCCGATGAAATGCTCGCATTCAAGGAGCGACTTATACTGTACATCATAGAGAAAGTGTATCATATCGTTTCGCACCAGAAGCTCTATGATATGGCTGTTATCCACGATATATCTGCTGTAGCCCTCGCAGAATGAGCGAAATGCCGCAGAATGACAGGTAGGGGAGTTTTTATCGGGAAGAAAGCAGCAGTTATGGCTCAGCTCATATACTACGACGTTTTCCTTTGTGCCGAAAAGTGAATAGAAGGTCTGGCGTGATACCTGAGCCTCGCGGCAGAGGTCACTTACGCTTATATCATTGAATGGCATTGTTTCAAGAAGCCGCAGAAGCGCTTCTGAGATAAGCTTCTGAGACAGGAGAGCGGATTTATTGCTGCCTTTATACATGGACAAAATACCTCGCTTTGTAAAAGTTGACGGTAGCTCCTTGACAAATGTCAAAGACTATGATAATATTATAACAACAGGCTGGACATTTGTCAAGCCCTGAATAAAAAAACGGAGGTCACAATATGGCACAGGTTACAAAGGAAACAAAGATAGGCGAGCTTCTCCAGCTTGATAAGGACGTATCACCAATTCTTTTCAGTATCGGAATGCACTGCCTCGGATGTCCTGCATCACAGGGCGAGTCCATCGAGGAAGCAGCAATGGTCCACGGAGTAAACGCAGACGAGCTTGTAAACGCTATCAACCAGAAGCTTGCTGAATAATAGCATATAAAATCAATGGCACCCTTTCGGGTGCCATTTTCGTTATGGAGTAACTATATTGTGGTCGTATACCAGCAGATTGAAATCAGTTCCGTTGATATTTCTATAAGCTGTACGTATCGGCTCATGGTACATCGGGAAGTCTGAGAGATTCATCTGATCCATTTCGTAGCCTGAAAGAAGCAGGAAGTATTCGCCCTGCTCAGGATCAGTCTCATACCATCTCTTAGAGGATTGATAGTGACGCATGAATACGCCTCTTTCGTTTACGTCTACATCGCTTACCTTTATGCTCTCGCCTGTGATAACAGTTACCGAGTTAGCATTCCAGAAAGTAGCATAGCCTCTGTTTACGCCTTCGTCCTCAAGGAAATCAGCGATCATATACTGAGTATTGTGTTTGTACTCGTCCTTCTTCATCTTTCTGACGTCGTTGCAGTGGAGCACTCCTGCCATGAATATAGGCACGAAGAGTATTACAGTAATTCTCGAAACATCTGCGCTTCTTGTGACAGACCATGAAAGGAAGAGTATGCTTACTATAAGGGCAGTGCCTATCATAGGGATAATACGCCAGTCTGCTGCTGCAAGAACACCGAAAACATATCCCATGATGTTTACAGCTGTAACAGCCCAGTGCATCCATATCCAGATACGTAGCATCTTAGCTCTGCGGTCATCGCCGAACTTCTTGTAATAGCAGGTAGCGATTACAGGGATAACAGCGATAAGGACAGCAGCCATAAGGAATATCATATTCGGGATACCCTCTTCGCTTGTGAACTTTACATACTGTAAGCTCTTTACGCCGAGAAGTCTCATCCATGCAAACGGGAGATTATGGAAATGCTCCAGCCATTCCTCCATAGGTGAGAAGTTTGAATTTGCATCCTGATAGCCTGCTGTCATGCCTCCGAGGAGCTTGTTGTTTATAGCGTTTCCTGCGACAGCCATACCGAGGAATACCACACATCTGAAAGCAACGGAAAATGTCTTGCCGCTGAGTATCGGGTGCTTGGTGTTCACGAACTGCTCTGCGAAGATAGCTCCTGCGAATGGGAGAGCAAACAGAGTAAAGCCTGTGATGCCGTCTGTACCTGTAAGAAGCATGAATAAGCAGATACAGAGGAAGATAACGAGCTTGTGGATAATTGTCTTTTTATTGTTCTTGCCGTCTTTTTTGAGGGTTCTTGCCTTGCTGCTGACAGTAAGGTATCGGAAATACATGAATGCGCCTATTACAAGGAAGAGGATACCTAAGCTGTAGTAAATGGTATGTCCCCAGAATATCTCTCTCATTTTCTGAGTAGAAAGCGTAATGGAAAGGAAAATAGCCGTTGCTACAAGTGACATGGGATAGCTGCCTGTCATCTCATGTATCATGAATACAAGGAATACAGTCAGCAGTACAAAGAAGCACATCATGCCGACGATATGCGCGGTCATTGAGAGTCCGAAGAAGTGGAGCAGGGGATACATGATAGTGCTTGTGCTGAACGGCAGGAAGCAGGCATAGCTGAACTCCTGATCGTATACATGACCGCTCTCTGCGGTAGCGTTAGCCCACATGATAGTATCTGTGCAGTCTGCGTGGAACTCTGCTTTCTGAGCAGTAGTTACGTAGTATATAGTAACGCATACAGCTCCGAGGAAAATGACGCCTGCGACTACCCAGATGATTATCTTGCTGAGCAGGTCGAAGTGATACTTCTCACGGAGAGAAACAGGAGCCTTTTCAGCTTCCTCAGCTTCGTTGCTTTCCTCAGTTTTTTCCTCCTCGGCTACTTTTTCGTCAGCCTTTTCGGGAGCTTCCTCGGCTTCATCTGCCTTTTCGTCGGAGTCCTCGGTAAGGTCGAGGATATTCTCGGTTGCGTCAGCTGCGTCTTCTGTAAGGTCTATGACGTCGGAAGCAGTCTCCTCAGCGGTTTCTGCCGCCTTTTCAGCATTTTCACTGACCTCCTGTGCAGCTTCGGCAGCCTTTTTAACAGCGTCTTCTGTGTTTTCTGCGGCGCTGTTTTTATTATTTTTTGACAATGATATCAACTCCTTAGAATTTTATAGGCGGATACTATCCGCCTATAATAATTAATTTCAGTTCTTGTCTTCCTTTTTGGTATAAAGGAGTATTTTTCTTGCGAAGAAGTTCCAGAGGAACGATACCGCAGTTGAAACTACCTTTGCGATTATCTGGAAGAGGCTTGTTGTATCGCCAAGCCATATCTCGAAAAGCTTTGTAATGCCAATGGTTATGAGAAGTCCCACAACACCGATAGCGGCAAAGCTGATAAACTCAACAAACTTGTTCTCTACCTTTGAGTTTTTGAATATCCAGAATGTGCTTATAACATAGTTTACTGCAAGACCTGCGATAAATGACAGGGAATTGGCTATCCAGCCGAATTCTTTCTGTTCTCCGAAAGCAAATCTGAACAGTATATAGGATAATGCGAAGTCAACGACAAATGCAAGTCCGCCGACGAAAAGGTAGCGGAAGAACTGTATCAGCGTATTATCCGTATCACCGACAAACAGCTTCTTGAACTGCTTGTCGCGGAATATCTGCTTAATCTCGTCCATTACTTCTGCTTCTCCTCGTGATATTCCTTTTCGGTATTAACGTTCCAGATAGCAGACTTGTCTGTGCTGCCGTTCTTGATAGCCTTTACAGCCTCAAAGGAGGTTACCATAGAGTGGTCGATATTGTTGTATCTGTGCTGACCGTTACGTCCTACACAGAAAAGGTTCGGGATAGTATCGAGGTAGCTGATGAGCTTGTCCATTTCTTCGTATGTATCGAAGTAAGCAGGATAAGCCTTCTTAACCTTTTCCATATGCGTGTCGATGACCTCGTCTGCGCTGTCGATAAGACCGAGCTTTACCATTTCCTTAACGCAGAAGTCAGAGAACTGCTCCTCAGTCATGTTCCAGAACTTGTCGCCCTCTGTTACGAAGTACTCAAGACCTACCCATACAGTATGTCCGAGGTCCTTTACCATGTAAGGAGACCAGTTGTTGTATATCTGGAAACGTCCCATTTTAACACGTCTGTCCTGAACGTAAACCCAGCAGTCAGGCACGATGTTGCCCACAGTCTTCATAGTAGTCTTGTTCTTGAGCTTGAGCTTGGGAACGAGAACACCGAGTGTCATGTAGTCACGGTAGGGAAGTCCTGCTGCGATACGTGAAGCGTCCTCGGGAACATCGTTCATTCCAGCAACGAGGTCCTTTACAGGCATTGATGAGATAACAACGTCGCCGCTGAGCTCAACTTCCTGACCGTCCTTGATGTATGTAACACCTGTGAGAACGTTGTCGGAGTTCTTGTGAAGCTTCTTGACAGCAGCCTCCATGATGATGTGACCGCCAAGCTTCTGAACCTCGTCAGCAGTTACCTCCCAGAGCTGTCCGGGACCGAGCTTAGGGTACTTGAATTCCTCGATAAGAGATGTATTTACCTTACGGTTCTTTACCTTGAAGAGCTTTCCGAAGAAGTCCTTGATGATACCTACGATAGAGAGTCCCTTTGTACGCTGAGCGCCCCATGAAGCGTCTATCTCGCTGGGGTGTCTGCCCCAGAGATTCTCGGTGTAGTACTCGAAGAACATGGAGTAGAGCTCCTTACCGAAGCAGTTGATGTAGAAGTTTTCAAGATTTGTCTCAGGGCGCTTGTGGATAGCAGCCTTGAGGTAGCTGAAGCCGACCTTCATTGTTGTGAAGAATCCGAAGTTCTTGATAGTTTCGGGCTTCAGTGAAACAGGGTAATCATAGAACTTGTCGTTGAAAAGGATACGTGAAACTCTGCGTCTCTTGAGCATTACGCGGTTTTCCTTCTGAGGATCGGGACCGCCTGCTTCAACGTTTACGTGTCTTTTGAGGAATTTGTCGTCCGATGACGGCGAGCCCTGCATAGGAAGCATATTGCTCCACCACTGATTTACCTCGGGGATCTTGGAGAAGAAGCGGTGACCGCCCATATCCATACGGTTGCCCTTGTAGTTTACAGTTTTGGAGATACCGCCGATAGCGGTAGTTTCCTCAAGGACGGTAACGTCGTACTCTCCCGAGCCGTCCTTCAGAAGCTCATATGCAGCGGTAAGACCGGCAGGTCCTGCGCCGATGATAATGACTTTTTTCATGATGTATTACCTTTTCCCTTCCACGGAGCGGTGAGCTCCGAAAAATGCTTTATAATAATTAGACGTATGGGAAAGAAAAAACTCTCACCATTCCGAGAAATTTTTTTCTTTTATTCAAATAAGTAAAATTAGCCATACTATAAAGTACATTATATCACATATAAAAATAATAATCAAGAGAAACGACGAATTTTTCGGCTCTGTCCAAAAAAAGTGCATAATTAACAGGAGTGCACAGTCTGATTTGTGCATATATACAAAATTGTCAGAACTAAGAGCTAAGAACTAAGAGCTAAGAACTAAGACTGTAGGGGCGGCGTTTCGCCGCCCGTCAGGGGACGCCCTCAATTGCAGGGCGTCCCTCTCCCGAAAACAATTCACTGGATTGTTTTCGGGATTCACCCTTGCGGAGCGCCTTCGTATCATGGGCTCTGCCCAAACCCGCCAGAGGCTCTGCCTCTGGACTCCGCCTAAGGAACACGTCCCTTAGGAATCCCGTTCATACTATCAGCGAGTAAATTCGGAGTAGATATTTCTACTTACTAATCACTTTGCACTAATCACTAATAACTAAAAAGGCGCACATGAAGTGCGCCTTGGATATTACTTTTCAGTGCAGAACTCGACCTTTTCGCCGTTGAGTATCATATTTGTAGTTCTTACGGCGCACATCTTGCCGCACATTGAGCAGGTGTGTCTGTCAGCAGGGGGAGTGCTCTCGAAGTATGCGCGAGCCTTTTCGCCGTCAACAGCTATCTCGAACATCTTGTCCCAGTCAACTGCGTGACGAGCCTCAGCCATAGCGTTGTCGCGGTCTGTAGCGTGTGGTATGCCCTTTGCGATATCAGCTGCGTGAGCTGCGATAAGGCTTGCTATGATACCCTCCTTAACGTCGTTTGTATCAGGCAGGCGAAGGTGCTCGGCAGGAGTAACATAGCAGAGGAAGTCTGCACCGCTTGCAGCTGCAATAGCACCGCCGATAGCAGATGTGATGTGGTCATAGCCGGGGAATATGTCAGTTACAAGAGGTCCGAGAACATAGAAGGGAGCGTTGTGGCAGATACGCTTCTGTATCTTCATATTTGCAGCTATCTCGTTCATTGCCATGTGACCGGGACCTTCGACCATTACCTGAACGTCCTTTGCCCATGCTCTTTCCGTAAGAGCGCCAAGCTCAATAAGCTCGGATATCTGACCTGCGTCTGTAGAGTCGTCGATACAGCCCGGGCGGAGTGCGTCACCGAGGGAGATAGTGCAGTCAAATTCGCGGAGAATGTCGAGAACTTCGTCGTAATGCTCGTAGAACGGGTTCTCGTTGCCTGTCATCATCATCCATGCGAAGAGCAGTGAGCCGCCGCGTGAGACGATGTTCATTTTGCGTCCCTCTCTGCGGAAAGCCTCAACAGCACGGCGATTGATACCTGCATGGATAGTCATGAAGTCAACGCCCTCTTCCGCGTGAGCACGTACAACTCTGAGGAAGTCCTCTGCGGTTATTTCGAGGAGGTCCTTTTCAAGGTAGCCGATAGCGTCGTACATAGGAACAGTACCTATCATAGCAGGAGCTTTTTCGATAAGAGCCTTTCTGAAAGTGTTTGTCTTGCCGTAGTTGGAGAGGTCCATGATAGCCTCAGCGCCGAATTTCAGCGCCATGTCCACCTTTTCCATTTCCACGTCGTAGTTCTTGGCGTCACCTGAGATACCGAGGTTTACGTTTATCTTGGTTCGCATTTTAGTACCGATACCCTCTGGGGATATGGACTTGTGGTTGATGTTGCAGGGGATACAAACCTCGCCCTTTGCAACGAGAGCGCGGAGCTCCTCGGGTGTGATATATTCTTTCTTGGCAACTACTTCCATTTCGGGAGTTATGATACCCTTTTTAGCTGCTTCCATCTGTGTATGATAATTTCTCATAATATAATTCTCCTGTTTAGCATTTATTCTGTTTTAGCCTTGAGTGATTTTGCGCTTCCTGCAAATATTTTCTTTGCGGCAACGCAGATGATAATAGTTACAGCCATATCGGGCAGTGTATTTCCTACGGGGATATCCTTGGTCATAAGGAATCTGTAAAGGGCAAAGCCCAGTACCCATACGATACAGCTTATTATGTCGAAGCTCTTGTCTGAGCTGTCTTTTTTGAGTATGAAATGGTCTGCTATCTGAACAGCTATCATAGGTGCGAATACCGAGCCGATAAGATAGAGGAAGTTTGTTATATCCTCCATAGGGAAGAGTATAGCTCCTGCTGTACCGATAACGGCAGCTGCAACAGCCACCCATTTGCCCTTGAGCTTTGCAAGTATGGACTCTCCCGAGATACCTGCCGAGTAAGCGTCAAGGAATGTAGTTGTAACTGTTGAGAATACCACGATAAGGAGACCTGCTATGCCAAGACCTGCCTTTACCATTATCTGAGCGATATCGGATTCAGCGGTGAAAATAGCGGCTCCCATGCCGATAGCGTACATCCAGCAGCTGATTATACCGTAAACTACAGCGCTTGCAGCGGTTGCAGCCACGGGCTTTTCGGCTTCTCTTGTGTAGTCGCTGATGAGAGGCAGCCATGAAAGAGGCATTGCTACCGAGAGCTCCACAGCAGCGCCGAAGCTCATGCTCTCCTCTGAAACAGGCAGCTCGCTGCCGTCAAAGAAGATGACCTTGCATAGTATCAGTGTAAGTATGAAAAGTGCAGCCATAGCCACAGTATTTATCTTGCCGAGGTTTTTGATACCGATGAGTATCCAGAGGATAATGAGTCCGCCGATGACGAGACACCATACCCATTTTCCTGCGTCAAAGATACCGTTTGCAGCCAGTGAGCCGTCGTATATCATTATCGCGGTCCAGCCCACCAGCTGAAGCACGTTGAGTATCGAAAAGAAGATACCACCCTTGCTGCCAAAGCTCATTTTTACTGTCTCCATAGCGCTCCTGCGAGTCCTGCCGCCGATAAGACCGGCAAGGAAAAGCATAGTGCAGCCGATGATATGACCGATTATTACGGCGAGAAGACCTTTTCCGAAGCCGAGAGGTGCGAAGTATGTACCTGTGATTATCTCGGCAATTGAAACGCCTGCGCCGAACCATATAAGTCCGTTTTCGTAAACTGAGGTGCGCTTCTGTTCCATTATTCTGCCTCCTTGGCGAACTCGCCTGTAAGAGAGAAAGCGTGGTTCATAGGACCGCTGCCCTTGCCGAGGTCGAGCATTGCTGCGAGAGCGCCCGAGATGTAGTCCTTGGCGCGTTCAACGGACTTCTCAAGTGTGAAGCCCTTAGCAAGGTTTGAAGCGATAGCGCTTGAAAGAGTGCAGCCGGTACCGTGAGTGTTTGGGTTGTCGATACGTCTGCCGTTGAACCATTTTGTGCTGCCCTTGTCCCAGAGCAGGTCGTTAGCGTCGCTGAGACTGTGACCGCCCTTGCAGAGTACTGCACAGCCGTACTTTTCGCCGATTATCTGAGCAGCCTTTATCATGTCGTCCTGTGAAGCTATCTTCATATCCGCAAGTATCTCAGCCTCGGGGATATTTGGCGTTACTACAGCGGCGATAGGCAGAAGCTCCGATTTCAGAGTTTCCACGGCTTCATCAGCAATGAGCTTTGAACCGCTGGTAGCTACCATTACAGGATCCACAACTATGTTCTCCGCCTTGTATTCGCGGAGCTTTGCAGCTATGGTGCGGATTAGCTTGTCGGAGGATACCATGCCTGTCTTTACTGCGTCGGGACGAATGTCCGTGAACACAGCGTCAAGCTGCATGGCTAAGAATTCAGGCGATACCTCCATAATACCTGTTACGCCGGTCGTGTTCTGCGCAGTGAGAGCGGTTATCGCGCTCATGGCAAAAACACCATTCATGGTCATGGTCTTCATGTCCGCCTGAATGCCGGCGCCTCCGCAGGAGTCGCTTCCTGCGATTGTTAATGCTGTTCTCATATTCATTTCTCCTTTGTGATCGTTTTGGGCGAATGCCCCAGCATTAATTTTGTATAGCGAGACAAAGTGGTGCCCCCGATGTCCCTCTGCAAAGCAAAGCTTTGCAGTTGAGAGTTTAGAGTTGAGAATTGAGAGTTATTTGAAGATTTTTTCAAATCTTTGTCTGTAATGGCATACAATAGCTCTGAACTCTCATCTTTCAGCTCTCAACTTTTTCGAGCATAAGCTCGAAAAATAAAAAGAGTGTGTCCGCATAGAGACACACCTATTTTTCATAAGTATTTCCCTACGTTGGCATTATCCAAATCAGGTTAGGTCGGAGTTTGAAACTCCCTCTCAGCCTGTTACACAAGCTCCCTTTTTCATATTTATTATACCACTTTTCAGCTAAATGTCAAGGAACTAAAATGTTCACAAAATATACTTGACTGCGCGAAAATGTTTTGGTAAAATTATAATATAAGATAGTGCGAATAGTAGGTGCAAATTTTTATATAATCGGAGGTATCATATATGGACAAGAAAGCTATGTACAAAATAAGCTACGGACTTTTCGTTGTTACAGCCTGCTGTGACGGCAAAGACAACGGCTGTATCACAAATACTCTTGCGCAGGTGACATCAACTCCCAATAAGGTAAGCCTTACCGTTGCCAAGAACAATCTTACTCATGATATGATAATGTCTACAGGAAGATTCACAGCTTCTGTAATAAGTACAGACGCAGATTTCTCACTGTTCAAGCACTTCGGCTTCCAGTCGGGACGCGATGTGGACAAGTTTGCGGACTTTACTGACTGCAAACGTGCTGAAAACGGCACACTTATTGTAACAAAGGGCACAAATGCCTATATCTCATGCTCTGTATGGCACAGCATAGATCTTGGCACACATACAATGTTTATCGGTAATGTTACGGATATGGAGGTCCTCAGCGATACTCCATCTGCTACCTATGAATACTATCAGAACAATATAAAGCCAAAGCCCGAGGCTGTTGGAAAGACCTCCGACGGTCAGACTATCTGGAGGTGTGTTATCTGCGGTTATGAATACGTAGGTGAGGAAGTTCCCGATGATTTTGTCTGTCCTATATGCAAGCACGGCAAAGCTGATTTTGAAAAGGTATCGGACGGCGGACATGATGCTGTACCTGTTGGAAAGACCGAAAGCGGCGAAACTGTATGGAGATGTATGGTCTGCGGATACGAGTATATCGGTGACGAGGTGCCTGCCGACTATATCTGCCCTATATGCGGTGTGGGCGCAGACCAGTTCGAGAAAACAACCTGACAGAAATAAATATGACATAATAACGTATAGGGGGATATCTATATGATCGTATATTTTTCGGCAACAGGAAACAGTAAGTATGCGGCACAGCGCATTGCCGAGGCTTTAGGAGAAAAGACAATGTCTATCGAGGAGGGCGTCTTTGATATAACTCTTGAGGAGGACGAGCACTTCGGCATAGTTACGCCTACTCACTGGTGGGCACTGCCTATACCTGTGAGAGCCTTTCTTAAAAAGCTCAATTTAAAAAGAAGCGGCAAACACTACGTCTTTGTGGTTTCTACTTATGGAACGACGCCCGGGTGCAGCGGTGAGGAGACTCGCAGACTGCTGAAAGAAAATGGGATAAGGCTGAGTGCGGCTTACAATATTAAAATGCCAGATAACTGGACTGTGACCTTTGATCTGTCCGATCCGAAAAAGGTGGCAAGGCAGAACGAAAAGGCTGAGGTCAACATCGACAGGACTATAGCCAAGATACTCCACAGAAAAAAGGGTAATTATATGAATCTGAAAACGCCTTATGCTATCTATCCGCTTACGGATAAGGTGTTCGCAAAGGTGAGAAGCACAAAGAATCTCTCCGTGGAGGACAGCTGTATCGGCTGCGGTCTCTGTGCCGAGAAATGTCCCGTAAAGGCTATCAGGATAAAGGACGGCAAGCCCGTATGGGTTCGGGACAGATGTGCGCTGTGTTTCAGATGTCTGCACCACTGTCCTGAGTTTGCTATCCAGTTCTGGAACGGCGCAACAAAAAAGCACGGACAGTACACAAATCCTAATGTAAAAATATAAAAACTGAAAATTTTATGAAAAAAGCCTGTAAAAATGAACGTCAGTCGTTTTTTGCAGGCTTTTTTATTCCGAAAAACATTCTATTTTTCGGAATATATCAGGTATATTATACTGCAAGTAATAATAATTGGTAGGACCTTCTGCCCGTTGGAACGTAAAATAGCCCTAAACTATGTTTGTTTTGTATAAAAACGGGGCCGCAAATGGCGTAATATACGTCGATTTGTCATTTTTTCGGAAATTTCTTGACAAATTGTTATAAAGGGTATATAATTCAATTGTAAAATCTATTTTATGGAGGATAAAACTATGACAAAGACCGAATTAATCAGTGCAGTTGCTGAGAAGGCTGACTTCACAAAGAAGAACGCTGAGACTGCTGTAAATGCTATCATTGCAACAATCACAGACGCTCTCGCAAGCGGTGAGAAGGTATCAATCGTTGGTTTTGGTACTTTTGAAGTTCGTGACCGTAAGGAGAAGCAGGTTATCAACCCTCAGACAAAGAAGATGATGACTGCTCCTGCTTCAAAGGCTCCTGCTTTCAAGGCTGGTCAGGCTCTCAAGAACGCTGTAAACAAGTAATTCGAGGAGGATACTATCATGCCAGATAAGAAGACTGCAGAAACAAAGGTAGAGGTAACAGCTGCTGCTCCTGCTGAGGAGAAGAAGCCTGCTGCAAAGAAGCCTGCTGAGAAGAAGGCAACTGCCGCTAAGAAGCCTGCTGAGAAGAAGGCTGCTGCCGCTAAGAAGCCTGCTGAGAAGAAGGCTGCTGCTGCTAAGAAGCCTGCTGAGAAGAAGGCTACAGCTGCTAAGAAGCCCGCTGCTAAGAAAACAGCTGCAGCTGCTGTAGACAGCAAGGTAGTTATTCAGGCTATGGGTTCAGAGGTAAACACAGCTGAGCTTATTGCTAAGGCTACTAAGGCTTCAGGCGCAAAGACTGTCAAGAAGGTTGACGTTTATGTAAGACCTGAGGTAAACAAGGTTTACTATGTTGTCAACGGCGATATCCTTGGCGATTTTGATCTTTTCTAAGAATTATGAAAGCTCCGCTTTATGCGGAGCTTTTTGTGTTTTATAAGAAATGCTCCCCAAACGGGGAGCATTTCTGCTATATCATGACAGATCAATTTTTTCCGAGAAGCTTTTCCTGTATCAGTTCTGCGTCCTGAACGGTTATTCCGCCGCCGTTCACATCGCCATTGGATAAACCCTCTGTTGATTCAAAATATGTTTCTATTTATTAGACGTTTGAGCACTCAAAAACTCTCATACTTTATCAATACTTTGTAGGAATGACTAAATCAGCATATGAGATTTGCTCGGTTATTCACATATATGTTTTTATATAAGCGTAATTGACTGATTGTGTATGATATTTTGAACATAATAGCATAAAGTGTCAGCTTATAAGTACTATATGTCATTGAAAAGTGTTCCGCAGGGATATATAATATAGTCAGTAAAAAGAAGAGCGCACGATAGGTGCGTTTTCAGAGGATATTAAAATCTGGAGGGATCGTCATGAGAAATAATGTGATGAAGTTAAAAGCAGCTTCCGTTGCAGCTGCTGCAATGATGACTGTTTCTGCTGCTGTGGGAACAACGGCCTCAATGTTCGGCACTGGTTTGAGCTCGTCTGTCATCACAGTTTATGCAGCTGAAAGCAGCGTAAAGGTGCTCAGCAGCGCAGGCTTCGGCGAGGGTATGTATGCCACATGGTCTTCTGTTTCGGGAGCTTCGGGCTACAACGTTTATGTGGACGGCACAAAGATAGATACAATGCTTATAAGACAGTACAGCGGCTATATGAGAGCAGACGCTGTAGGTCTCAAGGCAGGCAGTCACACAATGAAGATAGTTCCCGTTATCGGCGGCAAGGAGGACGGCTCCAAGGCTGCCGAGGCAAAGGCAAATGCCTATGCACATGACAGAAGTGGCTTCGGCTTCGTGAACGGAAATTCAAACGGAGCTTATAATGCCGACGGTACACTCAAAAGCAATGCAATAGTCGTATACGTTACCAACGGAAACAAAGACAGCGTTACGGCAAGTATCGACGCCACAGGTAAAGGTGCAGAGACTCTTACAGGCGTTCAGAATATCATCACAGGCTACAAGAAAGGGAAAGAATCAAGACCTCTCAATATCAGATTTATAGGAAACATTACAGATCCCTCTGTTCTGACAAAGGGCGACCTCATGGTCGATTCGGTAAAGGCTGGTCTCACTGTCGAGGGTATCGGAAACGACGCTACTCTCAACGGCTTCGGTCTTGTACTGAAGAACTGCTCAAATGTTGAGGTAAGGAACCTCGGCTTTATGAACTGCAACAGCAATGAGGGCGACGACTGCGGACTCCAGCAGAACAATAATCATATCTGGGTGCATAACTGCGACTTCTTCTACGGCGACGCAGGCTCCGACGCCGATCAGGCAAAGGGCGACGGTTCACTTGATACCAAGACCTCTACTTATATTACTCACTCTTACAATCATTTCTGGGACAACGGCAAGTGTAACTTGCAGGGTATGAAGTCTGAGTCTACAGAGAACTATATAACATACCACCACAACTGGTATGACCACTCAGACTCACGCCACCCCAGAATAAGGACCTGCTCGGTACACTGCTACAATAACTATTTCGACGGCAATGCAAAGTACGGCGTTGGCGTAACAATGGGCGCTTCATGTTTCGTTGAGAACAACTACTTCCGCAACTGTAAATATCCTATGCTCATTTCTATGCAGGGCTCTGACGGTATAACAGGCGGAACATTCTCAAGTGAAGCAGGCGGCGTTATCAAGTCCTTCGGAAACTATATGACAGGACAGAAGGCTTATACAACTTATCAGCAGAACAAAACAGATTTCGACGCTTACGAGGCTTCTTCAAGAACAGAGAAGCTGGGCGGCGACGTTAAGGCTAAAAGCGGCGGAACTGCTTATAATAACTTCGATACATCAAGCGTGATGTACAGTTATACTCCCGATAAGGCAAGCGACGTTCCTGCTATAGTTACTGCAAAGGCAGGCCGTGTTGACGGCGGCGATTTCAAGTGGCAGTTCAACAACGCTGTTGACGACGAGAGCTATGCTGTAAATCAGGGACTCAAATCCGCGCTTACCTCATACAAGGGCACTGTAACAGCTATCGGCAGCGGTTTCAAGGAGGACAACGCTCCTGCGCCTACAGTTACAACTACTACCGTAACTCAGCCGATTGTTACCGATATCACAACAACTGCTGCAACTACAACTGTTCAGCAGCCTGCGGCAACAACTACTACAGCTGCTCCCGTGATAACTCCCGTATCAGGCGGAAAGGTGATATATGCTTCACCTAACGGCGGCGGTGACGGAAAGACAGAGAATTCGCCTACAGACGTTCTTACAGCTATAAAGTCAGTACCAGCAGGCGGAACTATTTTCCTTCTCGGCGGTACATACAAGTATACCTCAACTATCATGATCGAGGAGAGCAATTCGGGTAAGGCAGGCGCTTACAAGACAATTGCAGCTGCTCCGAATGCTACAGTAAAGTTCGATTTCACAGGACAGGCTGTTGACGGTGCAAACCGCGGCTTCGTACTGGACGGCTCTTACTGGCATTTCTATGGCTTCGAGATATCACACGCAGGCGACAACGGTATGCTCCTTTCGGGCGACAATAATATCATCGAGATGATGATATTCGACCGCAATCAGGATACAGGTCTCCAGATATCAAGATATAACGGCTCCTACAATACAGTGGCACAGTGGCCCACAAACAACCTCGTCAAGAACTGTACATCGCGGAACAACTGCGACGATGCAACTATGGAGAACGCCGACGGCTTTGCTGCAAAGCTCACCTGCGGCGAGGGCAATGTATTTGACGGCTGTATCGCTTACTGTAATTCCGATGACGGCTGGGACCTCTACGCAAAGGAGGCAACAGGTCCTATCGGCAAGGTAACTATCAAGAATTGTATCGCATTCCGCAACGGCTTTACCGAGGACGGCAAGGGCTACGGCGACTGCGACGGAAACGGCTTCAAGCTTGGCGGCGGCGGAGTAGGTACCCGTCACTATGTTGAGAACTGTCTCGCATTCGAGAACCTCAACTGCGGCTTCACAGACAATAACAACCCCAAGTTCGGCGATATGAAAAACTGTACAGCATACAACAACGGTATCGGCGGCAAGGGCAAGGCTAACTATATGGTATACCGCTGTGATACATCTGCTACTTTCAACGGTATGATGTCCTACATCAACACAGGCAAGGTAACAAAGACCAATGCGGCAGGTATCAAGGTCTCCAACGACAAGTTCGTAGGAAATATGAGCAATTCCATTTACTACAACAGCAAATACTACTTTGCGAAGTCAAATACAACTATGACAAACGGTGCTAAGCTTGGCGATATAATCACTCCTGCTGACAGCGATTTCATCAGCCTCAATGTAGGCGGTCTGGGAACTGATTTTCACAAGCAGTGGAGAAACGCAGACGGTTCTCCGAAGCCGAACGGCTTTGCCGAGACATCTGGTTCAAGCCAGTACAAGAGCATTGGCTACCACATGAGCGGCGGAGTTTCACAGACTGCTGCTCCTAATCCATATGATGTAGACCTTACTCCTGTTGAGACTACAACTTCCACGGTAACTACAACGACGACAACCACAACCACAACCACTACTGCTGTGACAACAACTACAACCACAGCTCCTGCACCTGTCGGCAAGGCTGGCGACGCAAACGGCGACGGTCAGGTAGATATGTCTGACGTTGTACTTATCATGCAGTCTCTTGCAAATCCGAACAAGTACACTATCGCTCCCGAAAATCGCGATAATGCGGACGTTGAGCGCAGGGGCAACGGCATAACCAACGCCGACGCACTTTCTATTCAGAGATATCTTCTCGGACTCGTGCCAGCTCTCCCCGAATCCTGATAGATTTGGGTTCTCTCTAATATAATGACGTGAAAAAAGGAACTATGTCCCCCCATAAGTTCCTTTTTTCATTATTTAAGCAGATTACTTAAATAATCACAGATTATTTACATATTAAATGGACTTTTTGTATTGACATCGGACTTAAAAGATAGTATAATAAAGTCGGTAAATTATAGGCATTCCCAATAAAGGAGGAAAACATGAAAAATATGCTTAAAAAATCATTGGCACTGGCGGCTGCGGGCGTTATGGCGGCAGTACAGTGCAGCTCCCTCTCGTTTTTCAATTCCTTTGCAGCAGGTGAGGCGTCTGCTGCAACAAAGTTCCCTTACACTATCGAGGGCGAGGACATGGAGGGCGCAGAGCTCTGGACAAGTATCTATCAGACAGAAATACCCGGATACTCAGGAAAGGGCTTCTACTATCTCACTGCTAAACCCGGCTCATTTGAGGTGAATGTTCCCGAGGACGGTATGTATTCTATCGTTGTTCACGGCGCACAGATACTCAATAAGGAGGGCAGACAGCAGGCGATCAAGATAAACGGTGTAAAGTACACCACACAGGCTGCTTATTCCGATAAGTGGATAGACTATGACTTTGGAATGGTGCGTATGAACAAGGGCGTGAATACTATCGAATTCATCAACGAGTACGGCTATATGGCTATTGATACCGTAACCGTAGACCACGCTTCATTCCCCGACCTTTCAAAGGCAAGCGACGCGCCTGTTGACGCTAAGGCTACTCCCGAGACAAAGGCTCTCATGAAGTACCTCAAGAGCGTTTACGGCAAGCATATCCTCTCAGGTCAGCAGGAGATATACGGCGGCGGTCATGCTGTTGAGACCACTATCCGCTATGACGCAAACGCAAATAAGTGCGTAGACCAGAAAGGCGTTGAGTATGTCATCGACGAGGAGAGCTGGGACAAGACGGAGCAGGGCGAGAAGTTCCCGTGGCACTGCACAGGTCCCGACGGACAGGTCTACACCTACAGCACCCAGAACCGCAACTACACATATAACGACTATGATTTCGAGGTGAGATACCTCAAGGAGCTCACAGGCGAGGAGCCAGCTATCCGCGGCTTTGACTTCGGAAGCTACTGTCCGTGCTATGCATGGGACGACGGCGTTGCACAGCGTATGATAGACTGGGCGACCAAGAAAAACGGTATCTGTACAGCTTCATGGCACGTAAACGTACCTACTCAGAAGGCTGATTATACTCTCGGCGAGCCTCTTGATTTCGCAAAGACAACATACACCCAGAATACAGATTTCGTAACTGCAAACTGCATGAAGAAGGGCACTATGGAGTACGATTACTTCCAGCTCTGTATGAAGAACCTTGCAGCCGAGCTCAAAAAGCTTCAGGACGCAGGTGTTCCTGTTATCTTCCGTCCCTTCCATGAGGCAGAGGGCAACCCCAGCCATACCGACGATCCTATAGACGGTTCGGGAGCATGGTTCTGGTGGTCGAAGGAGGGAGCTGTAGTTTACAATCAGCTCTGGGCTTTCCTACAGGACACTCTCACCAACGAGTACGGTCTCCATAACCTTATCTGGGAGCAGAACCTCTATGCGTGGTCTGACAACTCCGCTAAGTGGTACTCAGGCGATGACAAGGTTGATATCGTTGGCTTTGACAAGTACAACTGCCAGTACAACCGTCACGACGGCAAGCAGCAGGGCGTTCCTAACGAGGACGCCGAGGCAGGTATCTTCTATACTCTCAACAAGTTCGTAAAGGGCAATAAAATGGTGTCTATGCCTGAGAATGACTCTATCCCCGGACTTAACAATATGCAGGTTGAGCACGCTTACTGGCTGTATTTCTGCCCGTGGTATGATTCGGAGCAGGCTCACTTCCTCTGCGGCAAGGATTATCAGGACGCAGACGCAGTAAAGGCACTCTACAACAGTGATTTCTGTATCTCACTATCCGAGCTCCCGAAGGACCTTTACAAGGGCAGCTCTGAGCCTTCCACATCATCGGCTACAACTACATCAAAGCCTGTAGTTACAACAACTACGACCACTACTACAACAGCTCCCGTGCCTACTGATGTGAAATACGGCGACGCTAACTGCGACGGCAGTGTGGATATGTCAGACGTTGTTCTCATTATGCAGAGCCTTGCAAATCCTAATAAGTTTGGCTTGAACGGCTCTGAGGACAGTCATATTACTGCAAAGGGACAGCTCAACGGCGACGTTGATGTATCTGTAAAGGGCATTACCTCCAATGACGCCCTGAGGATACAGGAGTTTCTTCTCGGTAAGGTCAAGGACCTTGCTCCAAGTGCAAAATAAACCTCCCTTATAGCAAAAGCGGCTAAGTTAACCGTGATACTCATATAGAAACTTATATTTATTTATCGGGGGAAACCTTTCTGAGGAAAGGTTATCCCCCGAACCACTTTCCAAAGACTTTTATCTGGTTTTTTCACAGATAGGGCGCTTCATAAATAAAAAAGTCCTGCAAAATGCAGGAGCGCCCTATCTGTGAAAAAACAAAACGAAAGTTTTAGGGAGAGAGTTTGAGAGAAGCCCCTTTTTCAAAAGGGGTTCTCTCAATAATAAACATAAAACTTCTATATAAGTACTATGGTTAACTTAGCCGCTTTTAGTTTAGAGTTTATAGTTGAGAGGGGAGAGTTTATGTATTTGCTCCGCTCATATTATTTAAAATATATCGCCGCAGGCGATACAATAACTCTCAACTCTTAATTCTCAACTCTCAACTTTTATTATGGTTTGTAGTTTTTTATTATATCCATGATATCCGTGTCATAGACATTTCCGCCGAGAACGCTGCCGTCTGGCTCAAAGCACAGAGCACGGATATGCCTCGGATCGTCCTCATAGGGATTTGCAATAGTATTATCCTCGTCGAAGTACTCCGCAAGAAGCACCTTTGCGTTGCCCTGTGGGAATATTATGTTTCCCTGAGAAACTCCGAAGCTCTTGTCCGTGAATATCTTCAGCAGCCTGTGAGTCTCGTTGTTGTAGGGATTGTTGTCATCGGGACTTCTCAGCCACGCAGGACTGAGAAAAATGGGAACTCCCGCATTTCTCACAGATTCTGCAAAAAGCGTCACAGGCTCAAGTGGGATAGTCTCCTGATGAAAAGCGTCAACGGACAGCAGAACACAGTTCACGCCGCTTTCCGCAAGCATTTCAGCGACTTCACGTATCCTGCTTTCTTTTTTGCTGAAATAGCCGTTGGTTATTATATCACGCTGAGGTATTCCCGAAGCTCTTGCGGCGCTGTGGATAGCGCAGACGGCCTCGGGGTATAGGAGAGGCTCTCCGCCGAAGGTCATCAGCGACTTTATGTCGTAGTGTCGACAGACCTCGGCACCGGCTTTTGCAGCCGCTGAGCCGTCGATGTGCTCGCCGCCGAAATCGTGGCTGCCCTCGCTGCAATGTCTGCACCTGCCTGTACAGCCCATTGTAACTACAAATTCTATTCTTTCAAGATTTACATATTCATTCATAATAACTGCTCCTTTAATATTATTTTTCAAATATGGGCGCAGTATGGGAACTATTCTTACTCGGTGGGACGTTCCCTTTATTACTGCACCGAGCAGTTAATTCGTTTTATCACCATTGTTTTCACCTTACACTGAAAGAGTTATATTCTTGCCGCTGGGCTTGTATTCCTCGGTCTTGACTCCGCACTTGTCGAAAAGTATGCACGAAGCCTTGACACCGTCGGTATCTGCGTACTTATTGCTGTAGTAGACCACGCGCCTGATACCCGACTGTATGATAGCCTTGGCGCACTCGTTGCAGGGGAAAAGTGTTACATAGAGAGTGCAGCCGCTGAGGCTTCCGAAGCTGCTGTTGAGGATAGCGTTGAGCTCTGCGTGGCATACGAAAGGGTACTTGGTATCGAGAGGGGACTCGGCACTGCGTTCCCATGGCATATCGTCATCGTTACAGCCTGTTGGCATACCGTTGTAGCCTACGGAAACTATCTTGTGCTGGTCGTTGACGATACAAGCGCCTACCTGTGTGGAGTTGTCCTTGCTGCGCTGTGCGGAGAGCATTGCAATGCCCATGAAATACTCGTCCCAGCTTATGTAATCGGTTCTTTTCATTGTTTTCACCTCGGAATTATTCGTAAATGATAATTTATAATAGCATATCTCGCTGAAAAAGTCAATTAGTTTGGAGTTGTTAGTGATTAGTGCTTAGTAGTCTGTAGGGGACGCCGCCCTCGGCGTCCCGCAATTGATATATTATTTCTTAAATGAATAAAAAACGCCCTGAAAAAACAGGGCGCAATAGTGCTGTAAGCGATGTACAAGCAGCATTTCTTTTTAGAGTGAGCGAGCTTGCAAGCGACAACGTGGACGCGGTCAAGCTGGCTCAGCTTGTGGTTGGGGCAGCGGGATTTGAACCCACGAATGCAGGAGTCAAAGTCCTGTGCCTTACCGCTTGGCTATACCCCAAAAACTCACTAAAATATTATAACAAAAAAACGGACATAAATCAAGTCCTTGGGATATTTATTTTTGTTTTAACATGTGCTTCTCCATATTGTCAAAGCACAGATAATCGCCGTTTTCGGTCTTGATCGCGCAGTATTCCTTAAAAACATAGCCTTTTTTGAGATAAATAGCCTTTGCAGGCAGAGATACGGAAAGCTCTGCAATATCATAATTCTCAGCGATACGCTCCTCGGCAAAGAGCAGGAGAGCTCCGCCGAAGCCATGTCCCTGATACTCGGGAAGCACGAAAAGGCGGTTTATCTCGTTTTTCTCGGTGGTAACAGTGCCTGCCGCTTCATTTGTGTCGGTATAGAGCAGAAAAACATCGCCGCTTCGGATATCGCGCATTATTTTTTCATAGCTGTGGTGAGCGAGAAAGAAGTTCACAGCGCCCTTGGGGTAATAGTTGGGATAGACAGCCTTTATAGTCTGCTGAGTTATATCTTTAACGGTCTGAAAGTCCGATTCCGCAGCGGCGGTTATTTTCATGTATCATTCTCCTTTGCGGCTTTTTTCACTATATCCTTGATGACTTCGCCTGCGATGATAAGTCCCACAACCGAGGGCACAAATGCCACAGAAGCAGGCGTGGAACGCCTTGCAGAACCGCTTCGCATATCAGTCTTGCCCGAGCCGTCGTCAACAGCCTGTCCCTGTGGAGTGATGGGTTCTTCCTTTGAGTAGACGACTTTGAGCTTTTTAACGCCGCGGCGTTTAAGCTGATAACGCATGACCTTTGCGAGGGGGCATACGGAGGTCTTGTAAATATCCGCGACCTCAAACCGCGTAGGATCGAGCTTGTTTCCTGCACCCATTGAGCTTATAACGGGAACTCCTGCTTGTTTAGCCTGCATGATTATCTCTATTTTGCCTGTGACCGTGTCGATAGCGTCAATGACATAGTCGTACTGGGAAAAATCAAGTTTATCGGCAGTTTCAGGCATATAGAACATCTTGTGGCAGCTCACCTTGCAGTCGGGATTTATCTCACGTATGCGCTGAGCAGCCGCGTCCACCTTGTACATACCGACAGTGCTGTCAAGGGCGATTATCTGGCGGTTTATATTGGTAACGCAGACCTTGTCGTCGTCAATGAGGTCAAGTGCTCCAACTCCCGAACGCGCAAGAGCTTCAACGGCATAGCCGCCCACGCCGCCTACGCCGAAAACTGCCACACGGGAGGCTGCAAGGATTTTCATTGCTTCTTCGCCGAAAAGAAGCTCGGTTCTTGAAAAACGGTCGGACATAGTTTACTCCTTCTTATAGTGATTTTTCCATGTATCCGCAGGTAAACGGGAAGAAATCGAATTTTTTCGTGTCTGTATGTACAGCTCCCTGTTTTTCGTACCATTTGCGGAGCTTCTCATTTTCTTCAACTATGCTGAATACAAGCTTTTCGCAGCCTTTATCCTTTGCTTTTGCGCAGGCATCGGCGAACAGAGCGCTGCCAATGTTTCTATGCCTGTATTCTGGAAGAACGCAGAGATTATTCAGTTCGCATTCATTGTTTTCGAGCAGAAGCAGGGAATAATATCCGATAATTCTTCCGCTTTCGGAAAAATAGCCGTACATTGGACGGTGCTCGCTGTCAAACTGCGAGTACAGTTTATCATCAGTCGTTGCAAAGGCAACAAATCTGGGAGCATTTTCCACAGTGAAGCCGAACTCATCGGCAACGGTCATAAAGCTCGTTCTTATGACTTTCGTACATTCTGGAATATTATTTCTTGCTATGGCTTTTATTGCAGGTATCGCAGGAGTTCTGAACTTTTCAAGACGGTAGAGCCTTTCCTCGTCGAGCTCCGCTTTGCCGTTCTTGTAGTCGTAGCCGAACTTTCTGTAGAACTGAAAGCCTGTAATGGAAGCAGGTATCTCTATACGCTTTGCACGGAGGAAGAACTCGTCATTTTCGAGAGTTTCCATGATGAGCCTGCCCACTCCTTTTCCCTGATACTCGGGGAGTACAAATATAGTGAACAGACCGCTCTCATCCTCCCTGCCCCAGAAAGGACCTATTGAACCGCAGCCTATTATCTGTCCGTTATCCTCGACTACATAAAAGTGCGTCCAGCCGGCGCGTTCGAGGATATTCTGCGGCTGCATTGACTTCACTATCTCCTCCATGAGTTCGGCAGGATAATCCTTAACATTGGATATTCTTATAGTTTTTATAACAACAGCCGAAACTGCGGCCGCGTCTGATTCTTTAAATCGTCTTATGTTCATTTTATTTCTCCTTTCTGAGCTTATGTGCGGTGATTATGGTATAGCTGTAGGCATTTACGGTTATGACAGCGCCGTTCACGGTCACGTACCAGTTCTTGCCTTTACGCTCAATAACGGCTTCGGGGGAGAGTATCCTGTCTCTGCACCATCTGACCGTATCATCACATTCAAGGGAGAGATTTCGCTTTATGCGTACTTCTCCCAGCTCTGTGGTGTGAAGCTTGTCAATATTTTTTATCAGCTCGCTGTTCATAGTGGCTCCTTGTTATTTAAGTCAGATATTTAAAAAAAGAGCGTTCCGCAAAGGAACGCTCTTAATTTACCGTTACATGATCAAGCTCTCTCAACCTTGCCTGAACGCAGACATCTTGAGCAAGCATAGATATGACAAGGAGTACCCTTGACGATAGCCTTTACGCGCTTTACGTTAGGCTTCCATGTTCTGTTGGAACGTCTGTGTGAGTGGGAAACCTTGATACCAAAGGTTACGCCCTTTCCGCAGATATCACATTTTGCCATTAGGTTGCACCTCCTTAACTAACCTGTAAAAATACAACATGATTATTCTAACACATAATCAGAAAAAAAGCAAGTGTTTTTTCAAAAAAAATGAAAAAAATTTTTTTGAGGCACTTAATTTGCTTTTTTTACTTGAAATATATACCGCTATGTAGTATAATATATATTGTATAACTATATCGGGGCAGTTTTGCCCTGTGTTTTGAAAGGATAAATATGTTTGAAACAGGTATAAGCGAAATTTTGCTTACTGCTGTTGTAAGAACGGCGGTATTTCTGCTTATTGTCCCTTTACACGAATCAGCTCACGGACTTGTTGCACACTGGTTCGGCGATGATACGGCAAAGGAAGCAGGAAGAATAACACTTAATCCCTTTGCTCATCTGGATATCGCAGGCTTTGTACTCATGCTCATTCTGGGAGTAGGCTGGGCTAAGCCGGTTCCTGTGAATCCCTCAAAGTTCAAGAAAAGACGTCTGGGCATGGCAATGGTATCCCTTGCAGGACCACTGTCGAATCTCCTCGCTGCTTTTATCGGAATGGCGATATACATGGTTTTAACGTGTGCTGCGGTTGTAACAAATGTGGAAACTCTTGAGATATCCACCAAAACATCGGCAGCGCAGATAGCGGGAACACTGCTGTATTCCTTCGCCTATATAAATATCAGCCTTGCTGTATTCAACCTGATACCGCTTCCACCGCTGGACGGCTTCAATATAATTCGTTCCTTTATGCCTGCGAAGTTCGATATGTGGGTATTCAGGAATTTCAGGGCTATCAACACAGCATTTATCGTATTGCTGCTTCTTTCGCTGCGTATCCCTGAGCTTATGATGCCGTATATCTTTGTAAGGGAAAAAGCCGAGGAGCTGCTTTGGCTCTCTGTTATGTGGATACCAAAGCTTTTCGCTTTATAATCAAAACGATCAGAGGATAATATGGAAAGTATTTCATTCAAGCTGGAGGTCTTTGAGGGACCTCTCGACCTGTTGCTGAGCCTTATTGCCAAGCATAAGCTGAATATCTGCGATATCGAGATATCCAAGCTGCTGGAGCAGTACCTCATCTATATAGATCAGGCACATGAGCAGAATTTGGAGCTTGCAGGCGAATTTCTTGAAATGGCTGCAAGGCTCATATACATAAAAACAGCATTTCTGCTGCCACAGCCAGAGGAGGCTGAGCAGATGAAGCGCGAGCTGGAGGGTGCTCTTATCGAGTATTCTCTCTGCAAGATAGCGGCTCAGAAGCTTGCCGAGGCTTACGTTGGCGGTAATATATTCGTCCGCGAGCCCATGAAGATAAAGGCTGATATGACATATACCCTTGTCCATGAGCCTGAGAGACTTGCACTTGCATACAGTGCTATATCCCTTAAAAATATCAAGTCCGAGCACGCAAAGCTCCACGTTGAGAACAAGATAAACTCTGTCGTGAAGCGCCGTATCGTTTCGGTAATGACCAAGGTGGTACATATTCTCAGACAGCTCTATGAATCGGGCGAGGTGTACATGGATAAGCTCTACGAGGGAGTTACCGACCGCTCCGCAAGAGTGGCGACATTCCTTGCAGTTCTGGAGCTCACCAGACACGGACGTATCACCATCAGTGAAGATAATATGATGATATACTTCAAGGGAAATAAGAACGGAGTGAGAAAAGCTTGGAGATCAAAGAAAAGCTCGGAGCAATAGAGGCTATCCTCTTTGCAAGCGGCGAGCCAATCGAGATATACCGCCTTTCGGAGGCAAGCGGAGTTGACGCAGGTACTCTGCCGTCAATGATAAGACTGCTCAATGAGCGCTATGAGGACTACAGCAGCGGTATCTGCATCAAGAAATTCGACAGCAGCTATCAGATGTGTACCCGTGAGGAGTTCGGCGAGCAGGTGAGGGCGGCTCTTGAAACAAAGAGGTCTGCGCCCCTTTCAAATGCGGCAATGGAGGCTCTGACCATAATTGCCTATAATCAGCCTGTTTCAAAGGGCTTCGTGGAAAACGTCCGCGGCATAGACAGCTCGTCTGTTATCAACAATCTTGTGGAAAAGGGACTTGTTGAAGAAGCAGGACGTCTTGACGTCCCCGGAAAGCCCATAGTCTACAGGACAACATCGGTATTCCTGAGAAGCTTCGGACTCAGCTCAGTCGCCGATCTTCCGCCGTTACCCGGTCAGGGAGACCTCGTGCTGGAAACAGAGGACGAATTCGAGGAAAGAGAGCTTTCCGAGTCAAATCAGGAATAAAATAAACGTAAAGGAGCGGCAGGAATGATAATTCTCAAAATTCTGCTGTATATACTTCTTGCCGTATTGGCTTTGATATTAGTCGTGCTCATAACTCCTGCGGGAGGAGAGTTCAGCTATATCGACGGTAAATTCAGATATAAAGTCAGGCTTTGGATAATAAATCTTATGGATTCAGAGGGCGGAGGTCTTTATGGCTGGTGGAAAAAGCGCAAAGCCAATAAGAAAGACAAGCCGAAGAAGCCAAAAAAAGAAAAAAAGCCCAAGCCTGTAAAGGAAAAGAAGTCCAAAAAGAAGAAAAAACAGCGTGAAAAGTACGAATGGGAAAAGGAACTGGACGATATCCCCGTAAACAATCCCGAGGCAGATATGGTGCCTGCGGTCACGGAGAATTCGGACAGCGGAGCCCATACGGAAACTGCTGAAAACAGTTCTTCTGGAGTTACGGCGCATACCGATGAAGCTCCTAAGGAAGACGATAAAAAGAAAAAAGACGAAGCCGACGACGATCCATTCGAGTCAGATGATGACGATAAGGAAAATGACGAGGAAAAGAAGTCCCTCAGCGACAAGGTTGAGTTCCTTGTGGGAATATGGGAGAGCGCTCAGCGCCCCATGCTGAAAATATTCAAGGGCTTCAAGCTCAAGGACTTCTACATCGACTTCATAATCGCCGACGAGGACGCCTATGACTGCGCCCTCAAATACGGAAGATATTCTACTCTGATATTTAACGGCATTGCCTTTTTCAGCCAGCTCTTTACCGTAAGGCTGAAAACTATTGATGTCCGTCCGCAGTTCGGCGTATCAAAGGGACGCTGGGACACATCCGGAAAGCTTTCTTTCCGACTCGGTACAGCAGTCATCGCAGGAGCATGGTTCCTGCTGACATATATTTTCAGGACATTTATCCCTGATAAGCTCAGAAAACGCAAAATGAAAAAATCAGCCGCAAGGCAGAAGTGAGGTATATACAATGAGTGCAAAAAACACACCTGTAAGCGAACTTTTAGGAATTTCTATCGAGAAGATCAAGGAAATGGCTGACGTCAACGCTATTATCGGCGAGCCTATAAAGCTCCCCGACGGCACAACTATCATTCCCGTTTCCAAGGTAAGCTACGGCTTTGCTTCGGGCGGCTCAGACCTGCCTTCAAAGTACGATAAGGACCTTTTCGGCGGCGGAGCAGGCGCAGGCGTTTCCATAAAGCCCGAGGGATTCCTCGTTATCTCTCCCGACGGTTCTGCTAAAATGGTAAATATGGAGGGCTCCAACGATCCTATCAGCAACGCTATCGAGAAAGTGCCTGCAATTATCGACAAGGTAAGCGGCTTCATAAACAAGAAAAAGAGCGGCGGCACAACTGAGATAAGCGACGGCGGCATCACAGACGATTCTGTACCTCTCAACTGAGAATAAAACCTGATATATCGGCATATCCTTTAGCATAGCTTTTGTGCGGAGGTGTGCCTGTGAAAAGGTCGGTTGCAGTTTTTATATCATTTATCATAGTGGGCAGAGCACTTGGCAGTATCACTGCCTGCGGTGCTGAGCCTCCAAAAATATCGGCAAAGGCGGCTGTAGTCATCTCCGCCGATACGGGAGAGGTCATATATGCTCATAATGCGGCTGAAAAGCTCCCTATGGCGAGCACGACCAAGATAATGACAACTCTGCTGTGCCTTGAAAGCGGCGGTCTTTACGATGAATTTACTGTGGACAGCGAAGCCATAAAGGTGGAGGGCTCGTCCATGGGACTTCGTGAGGGAGATACCGTCACAAAGTATGCTCTCTGCTGCGGTATGCTTCTTCCGTCGGGCAACGACGCTGCTAATGCGGCTGCTGTGAAAATATCGGGAAGTATCGAAAAATTCGCGGAGCTTATGAACAAACGCGCCCGTGAAATGGGGCTTTCCAAGACCTATTTCGTCACACCCTCGGGACTTGAGGGTGAGGGACATGGCTCATCGGCTGCGGATATGGCGCTCCTTGCCCGTGAAGCTCTGAAAAACGATATCTTCCGCGAGATATGCTCCCAGACAAGTCTGAAGCTGAGATTCGGGGATCCTCCATATGAGCGGTGGCTGAAAAACACCAATAAGCTGCTGACCATGTATGACGGAGTCTACGGCGTAAAAACGGGATTTACCGATGAAGCAGGACGGTGTCTTGTATCAGCCTGTGAGCGTGACGGAAAAGACCTTATCTGCGTGACGCTAAATGACCGCAACGACTGGAACGATCATATGGCGCTTTATGACTATGGCTTTCAGACCGCAAGAACTCTGGAAGTTCCGCTACCTGCGGATATTTCCGCAGATATAGTGGGCGGAAGTAGTGAAAAGCTTCATCTTTCAGCCAAAGAGAGCACCATTTCCGTGACTACAGCGGCTGGTGATATCAGCGACTTTGAATTCACGGTCATCGGTCAGCCTTTTCTGTACGCTCCCATAAATGCAGGAGAAGAAGCAGGAAAGCTCCGTGTAAGCTTCATGGGACGCGAGGTGGAAACAGTTCCCTTATATGCCGACGAGGATATAGCCTTTGAAAAAAAGTGTGCGGACAGGAAAAGCCTGTTTGCGAAAATAAAAGAAAAAATCTGGAGATTTTTCTCCCTTTAAGGATAGGATTACAGTGGAAAAGATAAGAATACAGAAAATGATAGCCGACTGCGGAGTTTGTTCCCGCAGAAAGGCTGAGGAGCTCATAACCAAGGGCAGGGTAAAGCTCAACGGTCACCCCGTAAAGCTGGGAGACAAGTGCGGCTTCAAGGATATCATCACCGTTGACGGTGAGCGTATCTATATGCCTCGCAAGAGGAGCTTCGTTTACCTTATGATGAACAAGCCCAGAGGCTATGTTACTACAGTTTCCGACGAGCTTGACAGACGCTGCGTAATGGATCTGCTTGAAGATGTTGAGGAGCGTGTATATCCTGTCGGACGTCTTGACAGGAACTCCGAGGGACTTCTGCTCTTTACAAACGACGGCGAATTTGCCAACAGCATAATGCACCCAAGCAGACATATTTCCAAGACCTACCGCGTAACTGTACGTCCCGACATCACCGACGACCAGCTTATAAAGCTGTCCGAAGGCGTTGAGATAGACGGCAGAAAAACTCTGCCTGCTACGGTAGTTGTCAAGGACAAGGCTGAGGGCAGGGTAGTTCTGCTCATGACTATAAAAGAGGGCAGAAACCGCCAGATACGTAAGATGTGCGAGGCTGTGGGACTTGAAGTTGCAAGACTTCGCCGTATCAGCATAGGACCTCTTAAACTGGGTATGCTCAAACCTGGTACCTACCGCGAGCTTACTGCCGAGGAGCTTCGAGCTATACGAAACGCTATCGGCAAGGAGAAGTAATATGCTGGAGATACAGGAAAGGTTCGACACTGTCGGCTACGAGAAGCTCTTAGAGCGTGCAGGCAGCGCTGAGCTCCACATCACAGAGGCGCTTGACAGGGGAGAGGTCATCGGATTCATCGCCTATTCCTACGGCGCTGAAAAGACTGTTGTCTATGACTATGACGACGGCGGAGACCTTATGCTCTGCGACGGAATGGTGCGCTCTGTCATGCTGAAAAGCGTTCTCAAGGGCATAAAGCATATGCTTTTTGAGCTCTCCGACGACAGCAAGTTCGATAACCTTAAAAAGCTGCGCTTTATAAGCGGAGACAGCAGACAGTGCGGCGACCTTGACAGCTTCATGAACGGCTGTCAGAGCTGCAAAAATAAGAAAGATAATGTATGAAAGGAAGGATTTTGAATGCCGATAAGGATCTCGTCAGAGCTGCCAGCATTCAAGACTCTTGGAGAAGAAAATATCTTCGTAATGTCCAAGGAAAGGGCGGAGCATCAGGATATCCGTCCGCTCAGGGTGATTATACTCAATATAATGCCCAAAAAAATAGAGACCGAGAGCCAGCTCATGAGACTGCTCAGTAATACGCCTTTACAGGTAGACGTTGAGCTTCTGCAAATGGCTTCTCATGTTTCGAGGAATACATCAAGTCATCATCTGGATTCTTTCTACAAGACATTTGATGAGATAAGCGACAACCGATACGACGGAATGATAATCACAGGCGCTCCCGTGGAGCTCCTTGACTTCGAGCAGGTGGATTACTGGAAGGAAATAACCAATATCATGGAGTGGTCAAAGACTCATGTTTTCTCCACTATCTATATCTGCTGGGCGGCTCAGGCAGGGCTTTACTATCATTACGGTATCCCGAAATATACTCTCGACCAGAAGATGTTCGGTATTTTCCCTCACAGGGCTGAGGTGAGCAACTGTCAGCTCCTGAGAGGCTTCGACGATATCTTCTATGTTCCTCATTCGCGCAATACCGAGGTCCGCAGAGAGGATATCGAGCGTATACCACAGCTGGAGATACTGACCTCGTCGGAGATATCGGGAGTTCATATCGTTGCCAATAAAAACGGCAGACAGTACTTCATCACAGGTCATTCCGAGTATGACAGGGACACTATTGCCAACGAGTACAGGAGAGATGTGGAAAAGGGCATTGACATACAGATACCCTATAATTATTTCCCGAATGACGATCCGAATAATATGCCTGTATTCTCATGGAGATGTACTGCAAACCTTATGTTCTCGAACTGGCTGAATTACTGCGTATATCAGAAAACTCCCTATAATCTTGAGGAGCTTGAAGTCCGCAACTGGAACTGGGAGACAAGTCTGTAAAGGAGAAGTTTAAATGGACAATAATTACGGAAATAACCAATATAATAACGGCTATAACAACAACGGATACAATAACGGCTACAATAACAACGGCTACGGCGGCGGATATCAGAACAATAATCAGTACGGCAATTATAACAGCAATTATAATATGCCCCGTGACGAGCGCAAGGGCGGCGGATTTGCTATCGCTTCCTTTGTTATGGCGCTTGTTAATATCGTACCATGCTGCACCTGCCTTAGTATAATCACAGTTCCCCTTTGTATCATTTTTGCTATCATATCCCTTGTACAGAAGAGAAAAGGCACAGCCTTTGCCATAATCGGTATAGTGCTTTCGGTGCTTGCAGGAATATTCTTTGCGTACTACGGCTTCATCATGTACAAGATAATGCCCGACGCTATGTACTTTACAGAGCATCAGCAGCAGATAACCGAGGATTACGACAGAGACGGCACTATACCCGAAAGATTCGAGAAATACCACGATCCTAAGTACGATAAGTACTGGAAGAACAGCGGCTACGACAGCTTTGATGAATTCTTCGGTAAGGAGATAATCGAGAAGAATCGCAGCAGAATTGGTTCATCTTCATCTTCCCGTTCTTCGTCAAGAAGCTCATCGTCGAGAAAGTCCTCAGGCGGAAGTATAGACGACCATACACTGACATTCTCGCCCGTTTTTGCATAGTAAACACTGCTCCCCGATATTACACGGGGAGCTCTTTTGTTATCCGTTCCATGTATTCCTCAGTGGTGAGGAGTCCGCTCCTGTTATAGCGGAATATCCCGTAAAGGCAGTCAGGCTCGCGGGTGATAGTATTCATGCCCTCGCGGCAGGTGAGAGTCATGAGTATGCCGCTGTCACGGAGCACAGGCAAGCTCTCCTTGCTGAGAGCTCCGAAAGGGTATGCAAATACCGCAGGCACAATGCCGCAGTTATCATGAAGCTCGGTTTTCAGCAGTCCTATATCTGTGCGCAGCATTGATGTGTAATCATCATTGCTTTCCTCGGGGAGCTTAGCGCAGCCCTGCCGCAGTCCGTTTCGGGAATGCATATCGTAGGTGTGGCTGCCTATCTCAACGCGTCCCGAGGCGGCAAGCTCCGAGATATCAGCCCATGTGAGATAAGAGTAACAGTCCGCATGAGGATCGGCGGCTGCATAATCGTCGGTATATCTGCCAACAATAGATACAACGGCGCACATATCGTGCTTTTCAAGGAGCGGCAGAGCAATTGACAGATTATTGTAAAAGCCGTCGTCAAAGGTTATCAGCACGGGCTTTTTCGGCAGACTGCCCTTGCCGTTGGTGTAGTCAATGAGCTGCTGTGCGCTGACGGTGGTGAAGCCGTGACCTTTCAGCCATTCAAGGTCGGCGTCAAGCTGTGAGGGCGAGACTATGTAGTCCGCAGGAGTTTTTTCGCATACGCTGTGGTACATTATCACAGGGAGCGATATTGGTGCTTCCCGACTTTTTTCGGCAGCTGCAAGGGAGATGCGTGAGCCTATGACAAAGAATCCGATAAGCAGTCCTGTCTCGATAAATCGGCGAAAAAGCTTTCCAAGCCGCAGACATCTGTACATGAATATCACCTCTTTGCATAATATGCCGAAAAAGTGCGGAAAATGACGGCGATTTACGGACATACTCGAGCAGATAGGAGAATATACTTATCTCAGATGAAAAAGTGAGGTGAGTGTATGAAACGTCATAAGCGCAGAAGAAAAAGCGGTACTGTAAGGTGCATAGCGGCGGTAATGCTGCCTGTTGCGGCGGCAGCGGCTGTTCACGGAGCATTCGGCATTAGAGACAGCTTTTTTTCGTCAAAAGAGCTGATTACTCATACGGAAACCGCGGCAGCTCCTCATAAAGCAGACAGCGAAACTATCAGCCGTATCGTCCGTGAAGACGAGCTTCTTGAGGGGAAGATGACTCTTTCGGAGGGCTACGGAGTGTGCGATGAAAAGGCTGAGAATCAGGAGTATCTGCGACTGCCCGATCCGAGAGACACCCGTGCCGATGACGCTGGAGCAAAGCCCTATCCCAGGAGCTGGGGCAGCGACGGTGAGATAATACGCACGACCTATGGTGAATACAGCGGCAGCTCCTTTTTTGACTTAGAAGGCGGCGGACAGGTCAATAATAAGACCGATATCCCAAACGAAACTCTTATGCAGGAGAGCGGCTATCTCCCCAATTTCACGGTAAAGGATACCGATGAGCCGCTGGTGCTGATATATCACACTCATACTACCGAGAGCTTTGAACCGTTTGTGCGCGATAATTACGATACATCATTCAACTACAGGACTACCGATCCTACGAAAAACGCTGTCATGGTTGGGGACGCTATACAGGCGGAGCTTGAAGCGCAGGGGATAGGCGTTATACACGCAAGGGAGATACACGATTATCCCTCATATAACGGCTCATACGGCAGGAGCCGTGATACTATAACGCCGATTCTGGAGCAGTACCCAAGTATCAAGGTGGTTCTCGATATTCACAGGGACGCTATCGGCGGTGACGGAGTTGCCTATCAGCCGTTTATCGAAGTGGACGGCAACGAAGCCGCGCAGATAATGATAATATCGGGCTGTGATGACGGTACCCTCGGTATGCCGAATTATATGGAGAATTTTCACTTTGCCTGTGCTCTGCAAAGCAAGCTGGAGTCCGACCACAAAGGCTTTACCCGTCCCATATTATTTGATTACAGGCATTATAACCAGGACCTCACCAACGGAAGTCTACTCATAGAGGTAGGCTCTCACGGCAATACTCTCGGGCAGGTGCAGTTCGCAGGACAGCTTTTCGGCAGGTCTCTGGGACAGCTTCTCAATTCCATGAAAAGGAGATAATATGCGCAGAAAAAATAAAAACACCGCCCTCAAAGCAGTTTTTTTATATCTGCTTCTGAGCGGCGGCTCATGGATGTTTATCAATTGTTATGCCAATTCCTACAACAGGCTCAGCGGTGAAGATATCCGACCTGCGGGAGCTATAATAAGCGGCGGACAAGCCTCAGTGGAGCTCCTCGACCACAGCGCACAGTTCAGCATATCGGGGATAGCTCCCGAAAGCAAGGCTTACTGCGGAGCTTATCTTCTCTCACCCGACGAGGTGAGAGCGGCGGCATATGTCATATCATTATGTATATAGCTTGGATTGTCTTGTATAGTAGAAGGTGTTCAGCTCTCCCGTATAGATAAGGTCTGCACCGGGGAAACTCCTGAAATCATCGGGTTTATACAGGCTGAACGCCTTTTCCAGCGGTATTCCTATCTTATCCATCGTATAGGCTACGAACTGCGAACAGACGAAGCTTCGCTCGCGTTTCCATTCGATATTGAAGTAAACTGCAAGGAGACCGAGCAGATTATACGAATACACCTTGCGGTATTCTTCAAAATGGTGGATTATCTTGTTATATGCTTCCTTTTGTTCGTCAGTAACGCTGATGCGATATATCTCACATGGTATATTGTGGTACTGTCCAAGAGTGCCCTGACCGACTATTTCCTTGTTAAAGGTAGCAGGAAGCGGAAAAGGACGGTAAGTACGGCAGAAGCTGTACATCTCGGAAAGTTCTATATCGCCTGAAAGAGAAACGTGATTATAAGGCTTTTTGGTGAAAAATTTGAAGAACCTTGCAGGTCTGGTGCCTGTTTGCGCAACTATCAAATAAATGTAGTTCCCCAAAACGTTCCCTCCTAATTTATTTTTTATAATTATAGCACAAATGCTTGCAAATTTCAAGAGTTTTTGATATAATATTATAGTATTATTATTTATGCGCCTGTAGCTCAGTGGATAGAGCATCCGCCTCCGACGCGGTGTGCGCTGGTTCGATTCCAGTCAGGCGTATCCGCACAGAGCCTGTGCGCCCGATCACGTTGGCGCTCGCAGGCTCGCTTGCTTTTTTATAAGTGGCTTACTCTGCATACACATTAATGCCCCTTGATATCAGGTCAAGGGGCTTTTTCAGCGTATCCAATAGTTATATATTCCATAATTTCAGCAGCATCGCTTCGTGATAGCCCATCTATGAGCAGAAGCTCATATTCGTTGCGAAATCCGCCTGCACGCTCTCTGAAATCTATTATCCTGTCGGCGATTTCCTCGTCCACATGGGGCAGAAGCATGAGGATATCACGCTCCGCCGTGTTTATATTTACGGGAGAGACCTCTTCAAGGCTGGGAACGTGTTCCGTCTCCTGGTCAACATCGGGAGTATCGCCGATGACAGGTTCTTCCTCGGGCTCATTGTAAATCGGATCAATAACGTAGATATGGTCTCGGATATCAGCAAAAATGCTCTCGCCTATACCCTTTACGTTCATTATCTCCTCGATATTTCTGAATCTGCCGCTGTTTTCGCGGTAGCTTATTATCTCTTGTGCAAGGACTTCTCCAATGCCCTTTAGCTTTGTCAGATCATCAGCGCCGGCGGAATTGATATCAAGCCGGACAAATTCGGCAGTAGTCGGAACAGCTGTAGTCCTTGAAGTATGAGAAGTGGTTTTGCGTGTCGTAGTCTTTGATCTTGATGTGGTCGATATTCTTGAAGTTCGGGTGTATTCTGTGGATATATCTTCTGTCTTTGGTATTATTGTTACAGTATTTCGTGTGTTTTCGGGCATGTCGGTGATATGAAAGAAAAATACAGCAGCGCCGATAACTGCGGCTGATAAAAGCAAAAAGAGCAGATATTTTATCGTGGAAGCGTCTTTTTTCAAGAATATCACCTCTCTTATACTGCTTTTTCGACAAATTACGATAAAAAACGACAAATCGCGGCTATGGATTCAGGCTGACTTTCCGTGGAAGGTAAGCCTGTTCTGTCACATATCGTAGCGTTTTTTGTACTTTTTTTCGCCTATCCTGAATCTCAGGGTAAGAGTATCGTCGTCAAGGTCAGCCGAGATTATCTCAGCGTCCCTTATTTTCAGTATTTTCGAGAGCTCCTTTGTTTCTTCCTCGGTATAATCGAAGAAGTTATCAGAGGTGAAAAGTACGCTTCCCATGAGGGCATTGACCTCTGCAAGACACTTTTTCTGCTCGGCAGAAAGGGAGTTATTGCACGGTCTGAGCAGGAAAACGTCAGGATCGTTCAGGAAAGCCCGTCCGTCAAGCTGTCTGCGGAACACTGTATTGAGGATAGTATTCCTTGTGCTGACACGCTCGCGGTGCATTAGTCTCATGTGAGGCTTGTCGTTCCAGTCCAGACTTACATCACAGCCGATACGGCAGTATTCAACCTTGCCGAATGCCGAAGCCAGCGGAACTCCGCAGCCCAGTATCATGGCGTCTCCTGCACATTCGCGGAGGAAGTCCATAGCCTCAGCCATTATCTGTCCGCGAGTCTTGTCACGCCGCGGTACTATGCAGGCGGCATATAGGAAGTCAAGTTTCAACAGTTTATAGCCCCATTCCTTGACTATGGTCTCGATAGCGTATTTGATGTATTCCCGAACCTCGGGATTATAGATATCCAGCGCATAGAAGCCGCTCCAGTTTGAGCCGCCTCTGACGTATTCCTGCTTGTCGTCAAGAAGCAGCCACTCCTTGTTATTGCGGAAAATATCTGAGCTTTCCTCACAGACAAAGGGAGCAAGCCATATTCCTGGGATAAGACCATCGGCACTTATATCGTCGGCAGTCTTTTTCATGCCCTCGGGGAATTTTTTATCATCAACGGACAGCCAGTCTCCGACTGCGGTCTGCCAGCCGTCGTCTATCTGGAAAACGTCAGCCTTGCAGGTGAGAGCGTCCAGACCATTGAGGTCGTCAAGTATAGTTTTTTCATTTATATCCTGATAGTGGTTATACCAGCTTGTATAGCCGAAGATAGGCTTTGCAGCCCTTGGCTTTACTCCGAGCTCTGAGAAATATCTGTCAAAGACCTCGGCTTCGCCGCCCTCGGTGATAAGGAGCTTTAACGCGCACCATTCGCCGTTTATTGTAACTCCCGAACAGTCCTTTTTCAGGGAGACAAGTCCCTTGTCAACATGGGTGATGATCTGTGTGAAGCCTGTATTTTCGGCAAGAGAGCCGATAAAGATATAGTGTGTATCATTGCGGATATAGCCGTATGACCAGCCGTGCATATCATCGCCGTAATCTGCAAAATTATAGTCGCCGTACTGTGAAAAGGCGTATTTTTCACGGATAGCGCAGGGAATATGTCCGATACCGCGCATTTTTCCGTCAACAGGACGCTCCACTGAGTCTGTCCACGACTGATAGCCGTTTAGGAATATCTTATCATTGTCTCTGAAGTCGTATTCAAACTCCGCGCAAAGCTTCTGAATGGTTATTTCGTCGTTTGCTTTGAGCTTTACGGTGAAAACATCGCCGTCGGTATTTATCTCAAGCTTCATGCGCTCGTTGCACACAGAGCTGGACGTTATTGCCATAAAGTCGTTTTCGCCGTCATTATAAAGGAATTGCAGGGATTTGAATCTAAGCATTTTTCTGTCCTCCCTCGATACGGTCAATGACCTTCTTTTCGTTGTATTTGAGGAAAACTATTCCGCCAAGCAGGCAGAGACCTGCCGCTAACAGAGCTGTAAGACGGTATCCGAGACCGTAGCCTGACTCGCCCTTTTCAACATCGCCGCCGATAAGAGCGATACTTGTGAACATGAGCATAGCAAGGGACTGTCCCAGCTTGAATGCAAAGGTACGTGCAGCATAGAACATACCCTGTCTGCTCTCGCCTGTGTCGAGCTTGTCTGCTTCTGATATATCAGCAACTACAGCCTGTGGGAGTATGCCAAGTATCGCCATTGGCACAGCTGCAAGAACAGCTATGATAACTCCGTATGCAAACGGCGGTATAGCGAGTATACCAGCGGCTGCGGTAACGAGAAAGGCAAAGGAGAAGAACAGGAAAGCGAATGCTATGAGCTTCTTTTTGCCCAGCTTCTTTGAGAAGATGTTTACCAGCGGATAAAACGCCAGTGAAACAACTGTCATTATTGCAAACAGTGGGAATGTCATGCCCGAATCAAGTCCAAGAAGAACTGTTATATAGAATGAAAGACCTGTCTGGAACAGTGTAAGACCTACCCAGTAGAGAATATCAGAGCATACGAATATGCGGAAGTCCTTGTTTTTAAAGGTGGCAAGAAGCGAGCTGAATGCCGAGCTTTTGCTGGGAGTAGTGTCTGCGTACTGGTTTTCGTCGATAAGGAATGCAGGGACCAGCATACAGATAACGGCTACAGCTGCAAGTATAGTTATAGTTATGCGGTAGCTGTTTGCGTAGCCCATGCTTTCGAGGAACATACCTGCGATATTCGGAACGAGGTATGCAACGGCAGTGCCGAAGAAATAAGTAACTGAGATAAATGTGGAAAGATTTATTCTTGCGTTTTGTGTGCTGCCCAGCTCAGGTATAAGAGCGTTATATGGCGTACAGTAGCAGGTCATGCAGAAGTAGAACATCATTGCAAATACAAAGAGAGTAGCAGCGTTTCCGAAGCTGCCTGCCTCAAAGGGCGATATGAACATGAGAACTGTTACGGCGCCAAAGGGGATAGCCGCAAAGCGCATAAAGGGGATACGTCTGCCCCATTTGTGCTTCAATGAATCGGATTTTCCGGCAACAAGGGGATCGGTCACAGCGTCAAAGATACGTCCGAAAGCTGTGATGATACCGATAGCGGTGAGACCTATGAAAGTGCCCTTGGGTATGAACTGGAGCTGACCTTTTGCAAGCTCCTCCTGACTTGGCTGATAGAAGAATACGAGCCAGTTGGCGATTATTCCCGAAAGCAGCGACCAGCCAAGCTGACCTATTGCAAATATCCATAATATCTTGTTTGTCGCAACTTTTCTGTTCTCCATAAGGTTCACTCCTTTCTAAGGAAGAAAACGGCTGTCTCAATGATAGTCCCGAGCTCGTCAACAGCGTGAGAGAAGTCATCACCCGGGAGAAGCTCTCCCTGAATGAGCTTCTTGCTGAGCTCCATAAGAGTGTGTGCGTAGGAAAGGTAGAATAGGCGTATATTCGGTATCTCGCGGACCGTACCGTCATACAGTCCCGTAAGATAAGCGTTTTCAAAAACGGGGTAGAAGTTTATGATAGACTTCTCGTAGTTTTTCAGATCCTGCTTGGGAATATCTCCTGACATGAGCATGAGGTCGAACTCCGAGAGAAGTTTCATAAAACCCGGGTGTGCCTCGTAGAGAACTATGAACATTCTCATCAGGTCATTGACCTGCTTAATGCCTGACTGAGCAAGAAAGACATCGGATTCAAAGATACCGCTGAACATCTTGTTGAGCTCGTTCCACATATAGGTCATGGCAGCGATAGTGATACCGTTTTTTGTGCCGAAATAGCGATAAAGAGTAGCTACGCCTACACCGCTTTCCTCAGCGATATCGGTCATCTTGACAGCTTCGATACCGTTTTTGAGAAAGAGCTGAGCGCTGACTTCTACAGCCTTGTCGAATCGTTGATTTTTCAAATTATCCTGCGAAAATGCGTTTTCCACTTGACAAACCTCCTTTTTTGTGATAGACTATATATCAGATGATAGACAGCCTATCATTGTTAAATTAATTGTATCATATTTTACGCATTTTGTCAAGACCTTGGAGGTATTTTTATGGACAGATCAAAATTTATCTTTGGCAATGAAATATCCCGAAAAGCTTACAAAAAGGCAGTTAAGACAAAAGCAAAATTCATTGATAAATACGGCGACGATTCCGACGCTGTATATCACCTTGCCGAGGTTGAAGCTCCTGCTGTAGGAAAGCCGCTGGGCGTCCGCAAAATAGTCATCGGTAAGGAGAGCACCTGCAAATTTGACGACAAGAGCCTTGTTATAGGCAATATCCGTATGGGCTTCGGACACTACAGGATATCCATGGCTATAGCTTCAGCTGCTCATGCTATGGGCTATACGCCTTATTGGTTCGACCTGCACTCATTCAAGGAGGCGTCCTGCGGCAAGATAATCGCTCAGCAGAACGAGCTGTATTCCCTTGGTTCACGCCTGTCTCAGCGCTTTGCACTTTTCAATAAAATAGTTTGGGAGCCTCTCAACAGCGAGGGATTCCGCAAGCTGACCTATAACAGCTCCGACCAGAAAACAGCGGAGCTTATGACTGCTGTATTCAAAGAGCTCCCGAAGGATATCCCTTATGTGGCAACTCATGTATGGCCGTCACAGGCGGCAGTCCACGCAGGGCTCACCCATGTTGTAAACGCTATCCCCGATAACTGGCCCATGGGACTTCATCTTTCCGAGGGCGCTGTCCATGCGGTGCAGACTCCGTCGGCTTACCTTGGCTACAGAGCTCTCCGCGGAATGGACAAGAAGCGTCAGCTAAAGCCTATGCCCAAGGACGCCATAGTTTACACAGGTCACTATATCGACCATGAGCTTGTAAGCAATATCGAGGCGGATTGCCAGAAGCGTATAGACAGAGTCAACAGCAAAAAGCCTGTCCGCTGGCTCATGTCCGTAGGCGGAGCAGGCGCACAGAAGGAGATATTCATTGCAGTTATCCGAAAGCTTCTTCCTGCTATAAAGGCGAGAAAAGCTGTGCTTTTCATAAATGTGGGCGACCATTCAAAGGTATGGCATGAGCTTGTTGCGGCAGTTCCGCAGATGAAGCCGTTTCTCCGTGAGCATTTCGACGATTTTGACGAGACCGCAAGCTTCTGTGAGGAAGCTTACAGCGGCGAGGTCAGCGGTATCCACGCTTTCTGTCATTCCGATATATTTGCCGCAGTTTACTCAACGAATCTGCTTATGAGGTGCAGCGACGTCCTCATCACAAAGCCAAGTGAGCTTGCGTTTTATCCCATACCCAAGCTTATGATAAAGCGTGTAGGCGGTCATGAGGCATGGGGAGCTATCCGCGCTGCCGAGATAGGCGACGGTACATATGAGTGTTCAACGCCTGCGGAGACTGCTGCCATGATAGACATGATCCAGCATGGCAGGGACATCATCGAGAAGATGTGCGGATACATTCTCACCGCCAAAAAAGCAGGAGTTTACAACGGAGCATACCGCGCCGTTGAGCTTGCTGTGGGCAAAAACAAATAATGATCAGCCGTGTTTCCTGAGCTTTGCGCAGGGAACGCGGCTTTGCTTTTTGCACAAAAATATCAGATGAGTGATGTGTAAATCGCTGAAATTCACGTTCAATCTTTGAAATGTCCACCATATATGTAAATAGTAGGTTGTCTTATCATATTAGTTGAAGTATAATATGATTGGAGAAATTTGCATTTTTTAAAGGAGTGATACTAATGAAGCATTCAAAAATCTTCGGGAAAATGCTTTCTGCTGTTACAGCGTCTGCATTGCTGTTGGTAGGCAACACAGCTTTCCCCGAAATAGGCACAATGACCGCTAAGGCTGCCGATGCGCAGGACAGAGGCAACATAGGCGGCTACGACTACGAAATGTGGAATCAGAACGGTACAGGACAGGCGTCAATGAAACCAAGCGCAGGCTCCTTTACCTGTTCATGGAGCAACATTGAGAACTTCCTCGCTCGTATGGGAAAGAACTACGACAGCAAGAAGCTCAATTACAAGGACATAGGCAATAATATCGTCCTTACCTATGATGTTGAGTATTCACCGAGAGGAAATTCCTATATGTGCGTTTACGGCTGGACAAGAAAGCCTCTCATGGAGTATTATATCGTTGAGGGCTGGGGCAGCTGGAGACCTATCGCAGGTGACGCAGAGAGAAAAGGCACGGTAACTCTCGACGGAAATACCTATGACATTGCCAAGACAATGCGCTATAATCAGCCTTCGCTGGACGGTACCCAGACATTCCCTCAGTACTGGAGCGTTCGTCAGACCAGCGGCTCAAGAGATAATGTTCAGAATAATATGAAGGGCACTATCCATGTAAGCAAGCATTTTGACGCATGGTCAAAGGCAGGACTTGATATGTCGGGCACTCTTTATGAAGTATCTCTCAATATCGAGGGCTACAGGTCCAACGGCTCAGCTAACGTAAAGAGCGTAAGAGTTTACGAGAATTACGATGACGGCGGAGAGAATCCCAATCCCGGCACATCTGAGGAGCAGCCAAAGACAACTGTAGAGCCTGATGAGAATGGCTACTACTTCAACGATACCTTTGACAGCGGCGTTGGCGACTGGGCAGGCAGAGGCGCAGCCACAGTTGATACGACCACTTCTGAGAAGTTCGCAGGTACAGGCTCACTGAGCGTATCAGGCAGAACAGCTAACTGGAACGGCGCTGTAAAGGCTCTTGATACTTCAACATTCAAGCCAGGTGAGACCTACAGCTTTGCTGTAAACGCTATGTACAAGAGCGGCGGCTCTGAGGAGAAGTTCAAGCTTACTCTTCAGTACAATGACGGTACAGGCGCACAGTACAGCGAGGTAGCTTCTGCTTCTACAACAGCAGGCGACTGGGTACAGCTTGCAAATCCGAGCTATACTATCCCTGCTGGTGCAACAGACCTCCAGCTTTATGTTGAGACAGTTGATACCGATATAGATTTCTATATCGACGAGGCAATAGGCGCAAAGAGCGGCACAGAGATAAAGGGAGCAGACGGTCCGAAGGTAGTTATCCTCGGTGATGCTAACTTCGACGGCGCTGTAAACTCATTCGACCTTGTAGCAGCAAGAAAGGCTATCCTTGCAGGAAATGCAAGCGGTTCAGACCTTAAAGCTGCCGATGTTGACCAGAACGGCAAGCTTGAAACAGCTGACCTTGTTCTTATCCAGTCCTTTGTTATCGGTAAGATAAGCGAATGGCCCGAGCCGCCAGAGCCCGAGAAGCCTGATTATGATACCTCCAAGTGGGATAACTACAAGGAGACAGCTTCTGCTCAGTATATCGACTTCTACAAGAGCTCGATAAAGCACATGGGCAACACATACAGACTCACCCAGAAGCTGGCAGCAGCTGAAAACGGCGAGTCTCTTACAGTAGCTTACCTCGGCGGTTCAATTACCGAGGGCAAGAACTACACAACACCATTTTCCAACTACCTCAGGACAACATTTGCAAAGGGCAGCTTCAAGGAGATAAACGCAGGTCTTTCGGGAACATCTTCCGTTGTAGGACTGGTCCGCAGCGAGAAGCAGATAGTCGAGCAGAAGCCCGATATCATCTTCCTTGAATTCTCCGTAAATGACCATGAGGATATCATGTACAAGAAGTGCTTTGAGAGCTGTATCAAGAAGTTCCTTGATATGCCTAATGAGCCTGCTGTTGGTATCGTTATCACACGTTCAAAGGGCGGCTTCTCAAGTCAGGCACAGATGTATCCTATCGGCAAGAACTTCGATATCCCTGTAATCAGCATGGACGACGCACTTACAAAGGCGTTCAACAGCAAATTCCTCCAGGCAAGCGACTACTACACAGACGAGTACCACCCACACCAGAAGGGCGGACAGCTTGTAGCAGATTGTATGGCATATTATGTTCGTCAGGCATTAAAGACTGAGAATCAGTCCGCAGGCTACACACAGCCTACAAAGTACGTTTACGGCGCAGAGTACGCTTCATGCGTAAATGTTGATCCGAAGACACTCACAAACTTCAATGCGGGTTCATGGAAGGCAGGAACAGGCTATAACTCACTGCCATACTCCTACACTCTTAATGGCGGAAGTCCTATGACATTCAAGACACAGGGTAAGGGCTTCATAGTTGTATTCAAGGCTAACAGCTCGGGTATGGGCAGCATCAATGTTACTGTAAACGGCAAGACTACAAAGATCAACGGCAACAAGCAGTACACATGGGGTGGTCCTGACGCAGAGCTTGGCTACTATCAGAATACTACGGGGGACCTTGATGTTTCAATCACAGGAAGCGGCAGCTTCACAATTTGGGGCATAGGTCTCATAAAGTAAAATTCAACATTAAAAGCTCCGACCTTGTGTCGGAGCTTTTTTGTGCCATAAGATACAATAAAGCACAAAAAACTATTGATTTTTGGGATAAAATAGTATAGAATAATAGTGATTAGTTATTAGTGATCAGTAGGGGACGGCGTTCTCGACGTCCCGAAAAAAGGAGTAAAAAATGGCATCATCAAAAGACTATCTTGAATACGTACTGGAACAGCTTTCAGAGCTTAACGACATAACATACCGTGCTATGATGGGGGAATACATCATCTACTATCAGGGCAGAGTCATCGGGGGGATCTACGATGACAGATTTCTTGTGAAGAACACAAAAACTGCAAGAGCGCTTATGCCTGATGTGTCCCTTGAGCTTCCCTATGAGGGCGCAAAGGAAATGCTTCTTGTGGAGAATATTGAGAACAAGGCTTTTCTTAAAGAATTATTTGAGTCAATGGTAAACGAACTGCCATTGCCTAAGAAAAAAAGTAAATAGAGGAGGTTTAGGGAATGAACAGACTGAAAAGGCTGCTTGCTGCTGCAAGCGCCGCTGCGCTTGCATTTGCGGCTTGTCCTGTTCCTGCACAGGCGGCGGTAACGGCGGACTTTGCCGACGAATACGGCGAAGTCATCAGCGGAGCGGACTACACTATCATGGTTCGGCTTAGCGGCAAGTATGTAACAGCCGCAAATGACGGAAATGTCCACCAGTGGGAGAAGTTAGGCGACGATTCACAGGTCTGGCATATCGAGAGTGCAGGTAACGGGAAATGCTGCATACTTTCGGGCAAGGACAGAAAGCTTGCGCTGACCGTGGAAAACGGCGACTCCACCAACGGAAACAACATCTATCTTTCGGAGTACAAGGATACGGCGGCTCAGCATTTCATACTCCACCGCACTGACGACGCATATTATATCACAGCGGAGTGCTCGGGCAACGCGGCACTGGACGTCTATGACATAAGCTATGAAAACGGCGCTAACATTGACCAGTGGGACTACTGGAAGGGTGAGGGACAGAAGTTCTATATCCGTCCTGTTGGCGGCGATTTCAGGTTCATTCGCGGCGACCTTAACTTTGACGGAGCTGTGGACAGCTTTGACCGTATCATTATGCAGCGCGGACTTATCAGCAGCTTCGATGATACCATGTCTGCAATTGCGGATATGAACGGCGACGGAGCAGTGAATACTGCGGATTTAGTCATGCTTACAAGCTATATCCTCGGCAAGGGCGCCGATATACAGACCTACAGCACTATTTCCACCGAAAAGCCTGATGTGGCGTATCTCTTTGCATACTTCCTCGGCAATGCTCCCGAGCAGGAGCGCCTTTCCTATGCGGTCAGCACTGACGGCTACAACTTCAAGGCACTCAACGGCGGCGGAGCTGTATGGAAGTCCAGCGTAGGCACTGAATGTCTCCGCGATCCCTATATTTTCAAGGGCGAGGACGGCTTCTACTATATGCTTGCCACGGATATGAAGTCCTCACTTGGCTGGAACAGCAACCGTAATCTTCTCAGTGCCAAGTCTACCGACCTTGTACACTGGTTCGACGAGACAAGCATTGAGATAGCCAACAAATATCCTCTCATGCAGGGAGCTGACCGTGCTTGGGCTCCGCAGGCTATATACGATCCTGAAAAGGAGTCCTACATGATATACTTTGCGGCGAGAGTTCCGGGACGCGATGACAGGACTATCATGTATTACGCCTACAGCAAGGACATGAAGCGCCTCGATACTGAGCCTGCGCTCCTGTTTGCTCCTAAGAACGGCAACGACGCTATCGACTCCGATATAATTTATCAGAAGGGCAAGTACTATATGTACTACAAGAACGAGACAAACAAGCGTATTTATCTTGCCACAGCCGACCACGCAAGCGGTCCTTACAGCGAGATAAAGCAGGTCTCTGAGGGAGATATCGGCGTTGAGGGACCGAATATCTATAATCTTATCGGAACCGACAAGTGGCTGATGATGTCCGACGCATACGGCAACGGCTATTATGTAATGCAGGAGACCACTGACCTTGAGAACTTCAAAACTGTCAGCCGAAACAGCTACAGCTTCAACTTTACGCCCCGTCACGGATATGTTATCCCTATAAACGGTGACCAGTACAACGCGCTTATCAGCGCATATCCCTCGGCAGGGCTTACTCCCATAAACACGGGGATAAAGAATCCTACCGTAAATGTAAGGGCTGGCGAGCCGCTGAAAATGCCTGAGACTGTCACGGCAACTTATACAGGCGGCGGCAGGGGAGAGCTCAGCGTTGACTGGGACAGCTCTGCTGTCAGTAGTATCAACACTGAAAAGGCTGGGACTTATACCGTAAGCGGCACAGTAAAGTCAAGTGCGGAGCTATACGCCGATCCATTTATAAAAGAAAGAGCCGATCCCTATGTGGTGGACGGCGGCGACGGATATTTCTATTTTACGGCTTCTTATCCTGCTTACGGCAGCGTGGATAAGGGCTACGACCGCATAATCCTCCGCAGGAGCAATACAGTGGGCGGACTTGCCGCCGCTGAGGAAAAGACCATTTGGAAAGCACACTCCAGCGGCATACTTGCCAAGCACATATGGGCTCCCGAAATGCACAAGATAGGGAATTCGTGGTATATGTTCTTTGCGGCAGGCGCCAGCGGAGATATATGGGCGATACGTCCATACGTACTGAAATGTGATGGAGATCCTTACACGGGAAACTGGACGGAGTGCGGACAAATGCAGGCAAGCGCAGGGGACAGCGAATCCTTTGCGAACTTCTCCCTCGATATGACATATTTTGAAAACAACGGCAAACACTACGTTATATGGGCAGAAATAAAGGGCGATTCTTCACTGTTTATGGCTGATATAAGTCCCGACGAGCCGTGGAAGCTCATATCCAAGCCCATACTCCTTACCAAGCCCGAGTACAAGTGGGAGCTTGTGAATAATCGTGTAAACGAGGGCGCGGCAGTTCTGAAAACGGATAAAAAAGTGTATGTATTCTTCTCGGCTTCGGGAACAGGCTCGGAGTATTGTGTAGGCAGGCTTGAAGCGGATATTGATTCAAATCTTATGGATACAAAGAGCTGGAAGAAGCTGACAGAGCCTGTGCTTTCAACAGCCGATGTCAAGGGCAAGTCAGGTCCTGGACATAACAGCTTTGTGACCGACGAAAAAGGAAATCTGCTTATAGTTTACCATGCGCGTCCCGACAGCCATGCTTCACAGGGCTGCGGAACATATAACAAGGATCCGCTGTATGATCCGTGCAGACATACCCGAATCAAGCGAGTTGTGTTTGACGGAAACGGCGATCCTGTGCTGAATCTCAGTGACGAAGCGGAGCTCTCTGCGGCAAATAAAAAAGTGACAGCAACAATTATAGTTGAATAATAAATTATTACTTGTAGGGGACGCCGCCTTCGGCGTCCCGATGTAGGGTCGGATATTATCCGCCCGTTGGAAAATGTAGGGGACGGCGTCTTCGACGTCCCATTTAGGGACGCCTTCACTTGCAAGGCCCCCTAATCGGGTCCGTCCCCTCTGTCGCGTTGCGACATCTCCCCATTTTATGGGGAGTCACTCCGCCAAAGGAACACGGTCCCTTTGGAATCCCGTTCATGGGCTCGGCAAGTTATTGCGTTAAATTATGATTTATACTAAGCTTCAAATCAATGAAAAAGCCCTTTCGGTCAAACCGAAAGGGCGATATTTTTATTCAGCCAAAAGCTTTTCAGCAGCTGCTATCTTTACGCAGATAACAAAGAGGTCCATTGCCTTGCTGAGGTCCTCTATCGGAGGATATGTAGGAGCAAGTCTGATGTTCTTGTCATCGGGATCAATGCCGTATGGGAATGTAGCGCCTGCGCCTGTAAGTGTTACGCCTGCTTCACTGCAAAGTGAAACTATTCTCTTTGCGCAGCCGTTAGGAGCGTTGAACGAGATGAAGTAACCGCCCTTTGGAGTTGTCCACTGACCGATACCGAGAGGAGCAAGCTCCTTTTCGAGCTTATCGCAAACGAGACTGAACTTTGGAGCGATAATGCTCATGTGCTTCTTCATGTGCTCCTGCATATTCTTGAATGTGCCGAAGAACTTAACATGACGGAGCTGATTCATCTTATCGTGGCTGATAATGCTTATGCCGAGATACTTCTTGAGCTCGTCGATATTTTCCTTGCTGCCGCCCATAACTGCAACGCCTGCGCCTGGGAAAGTAACCTTTGAAGTCGAGCCGAAAACGTAAACGATGTTCTCGTTGCCGACCTTCTTTGCTTCGTCAAGGATATTGAGGATATATTTAGGTGAGTCGGTGAGGTGATGAATGCAGTAAGCGTTATCCCAGAAAATACGGAAGTCCTTAGCAGCAGGCTTGAGAGCTGCGAAACGCTTTACAGTCTCGTCGCTGTAGCATATGCCGTCAGGGTTGGAGTACTGAGGAACGCACCAGATACCCTTGATAGTCTCGTCGTTCTTTACGAGCTCCTCTATCATGTCCATGTCAGGACCTGTAGGAGTCATAGGGATATTTATCATCTCAACGCCGAAGAACTGAGTTACCTTGAAGTGTCTGTCATAGCCGGGAACAGGACATAGGAACTTTACCTTGTCGTATTCCGACCATGGCTTGCTGCCGAGGATACCCTTGTTGAAAGCGCACTGAACAGCGAAGAACATAGCGTTGAGGCTTGAATTACCGAAGATGATGATCTCGTCGGTGTTTACGCCGATCATTTCAGAAAAGAGTTTTTTTGCTTCTGGGATACCGTCAGGTACACCGTAATTGCGGACATCATTGCCGCATTCGCTCATAAAGTTTCCGTCGTCGAAAGCCTTGAGCATATCAAGACTGAGGGCGAGCTGTTCGCTGCATGGATTGCCTCTTGACATATTGAGGCAGAGTCCCTGACTCTTGAAGTCATTGTACAGCTTTTCGTTTTCGCTTTTGAACGAAGCAAGCTCTTCTTTTGTCATCTGGGATAAATTCATTATCGGGATCTCACCTTTCAAATAATTAATAAGTGCAGTAATATGCACAAAATCTCCACATAACAGTATATCACAGCGACCGGACATTTGCAAGTGTCAATATAACAAATTATACTGAGAGATAGCTTCTTTTTTTGGCAGTTTCGGCATTATTCGCCTATATATAGCGATATTCTCTTTTGGAATAGCAAATTGCACTAAAAGTCCAATGTTAATTTTAAATGAAAATCAGGTGATAACTATTGACTTTTATGGGCAGTTTATATATAATATAATTATACAGATAAACTAAGGGGATGGGCATTAATAGTTTCAATAGGAGGGTTCTGTATGAAAAGATTAATCTCATCGACAATTTCATTATTGACATCATTAGCCTTGACCATGGGTGCAGGCACAGCAGGCGTGGTATGTGCAGTTGATAATTCGGAAGATGTCTCAGGATTTGAAGTGACTTTAGGCGACGCTGACTTCGGTTCGCTGACGCTTCCTGCTTCTCCAAAGGCTGAGTCCAACTATAAAAGCGGCTCTTTTAACTACGGAGACCAGCTTGATGCCAACAATACGGCGGTCTACAATGAGTTTGTTAAGCTCACTGTTCCAGACCTCACACCTATCAATGTCAAACTGCCCGAGACTGTGACTCTTAAAGTGTCTGCGCTGCCTAATTCAGCGCGTTTCACCGAAGAGGATCAGGAGAATTTCCAGCTGGCTGTATTCGGTGCCTGTAAGCCAGGTATCGACGCTGCGCTTTTTGACTGCCCCGAGATATACTGGATAGAGCCTTCGGGCATAAATATCGGTCTTGGCGAAGATACAGGCGTTACTTCAAGCTTCTGGACAGGCGGCTATACTCTGAAGATAAGGTCCCTTGAAATTACACCTGCCTATCTTGAAGGCTTCAGCTCACTTGAGGAGGCTAAGAGCTACGGCGCTCTCCTTGAAGAGGGACTGGACAAGGTATCAATTGAGGGCTCAAACAGATATGAGCAGCTCAAAAGCATACATGACTACATAGCTAAATTTACAAATTACGACCTTAAAGCAAGGTTCAGCAGCTCTGCTCTGGGCGCTGTTGTTGAACCCGGTGTTGTCTGTGAGGGCTATGCCGAGGCGTTCAAGCTCATGTGCGACAGACTGGATATCCCATGCGTATGCGTATTCGGAAACCTCATCGAGGAGGACAATACGGGACATATGTGGAATTACGTCAAAATGGAAGACGGCATATGGTACGCTATGGACGTAACATGGGACGATCTTGACGGCAAGTACGGCAGGGAAGTCAAGTATGATTATTTCCTGAGAGGTTCAAAGAGCTTCTCTGAGAAGCATACTCCCGAGTCTGACTATAAAATAACTCATTTTGAGTACCCCGAGCTTTCGGAAACAGATTATGTCCTGACTACAGGACCAAAGCAGACTACAACCACAACAACAACCACCACAACAACTACTACCACTACAACAAAGAAGCCGACTACAACAACTACTACCACCACTACGACTACTACAACCACAAAAAAGCCGACCACAACAACGACTACATCGACAACTACCACAACAAAGCCGACTACAACAACTACAACGACTACTACGACCGCTAAGACAACAACAACAACAACCACAACGACTACAACGGCTAAGCCGACAACGACCACAACTACTACAACGACTACGACAACAACTGCGCCGCCAAAAACGCTTATAGGCGACCTTAATCAGGACGGCGAGGTAAATGTTGCAGACCTTGTATATTGTCAGGGAACAGTTATCGGCAAGATAAAGCCTCAGCATTCCTGCGACGCTAACGGCGACGGCAATACAGATTCGTTCGATATCGTTTTCATGAGAAAACTGCTCATTGCAGGTAAAGTTAAATAACGCGTTATATCATTCATTTTCTTACAGTTAAAAGGTGAAAAAGGCTCTCACATCGTCTATCAGAGCCTTTTTCACTGTGTACACCACCAGTAAAGGGCTTTACAGAAACGGAGAAAGGATATTATGAAAAATGATTTCCAGAAACCAAAGGATAATCTGATGATACTGCGAGCCCTTGCGGCTTGGTGGGTACTGGGATTTTCCATTATCTTTTCAGCCACAACGGTCATAGACCTGCTTTCATCGGCATGGAAAGGTACTGGTATCGGCAGGGCGATGATGTTCCGTGCGGCTTTTTCGGCACTGTCCGCAGTTCCGATAACGTTTATAGTGTATTTCTTAGTGATACCGCGAGTTAATAAGCAGTTTCGGATATTCCGGAAAATAGTGTCAAGGATATCCGACGAGGGCTATTCCGACGCGGTTATAAAGGATATGGAGGCTCAGCTCCAGTTCTGTATGACTATGCCTACAAGCTACGCTACATACAGGAATCAGTACGCAATGTTCCTCACCGAAGCTTATATGTCGCTCCATGAGTATGAGCTTGCCGAGGAAAAGCTTGGCTGTGTGGACTATGAGTTCATGAAAAGCGAGCTCCGCGGCACAAATACCATATCATTACAGCGGAATATCCTGCTTATTCATGTGCTGAGAGTTCAGCTTGCCGCCGTAAGCGGCGATATAAAGCTGACTGAGGAGCGTGTAGCCAGCGGCGAAAAGGTATTCGCATTATACCGTGATAAGAGCGAAATGATGAACTATCTTATAGATACGGCTTATTTCGAGTCCCTTTTAGTGCATGAGCAGTACGAAAACGCTGATAAGCTCCTTGAGAAATACAAGGACAACGAGGAACTGAGATTCGGATATCTGCTTGACAAGGGACGCTGTTATATGCGCATGGGCAGAACGGAGCAGGCTGAGAACTACTTCAACGAAGCCTATTCCATGGCTACAAATGACTGGCGCAGGCGCACTATCGACCTTGAAAGAAACAACCCTATTTCTTCAAAAACAAGAAAAAGCACTCGCAGATAATGAGGTGATGCCTCATATCAGCGGGTGCTTTTTGAAATCACGGCTGGTCTCGAAGAAATCGTACTCAGCCTTGGATATTTCCACACATTCCGCCGCAAGCTCATCGACTTCGGCGGACTTTTTATATATTACGGGGAATTTTGCCACCTCTCCCGACTGAAAATTCAGAGTAGGGTTCAGCTGACCGAAGATATAGGCAAAAACCTTGGAATTGAGCAGTGCGCAGATGAAGTGCTTTTTGTCGTCAAGGTCAAATATACAGCAGCCGCCGTTATCGAAGATATAGCCCTTTCCGAACTCGCGGATACTGAATTTTCCGCTGGTGAGGGTAGACCATGTAAGACCTGCCTTGGTGAAATAGCGGTAATTCGCTACAACAGCAGTGGGGATAGCTCTTATCTCTGCACCGTCGTCAAACCAGTCGATGACATAGTCGTTGAAGCCGTACCACTTCCGATAGCCGCCGCCCTTATTATAAGGAAACCAGCGCTTTTTCAGAGTTTCAGCCCTGTCGATAGAGTTGCTGTCAAGATTGAGCTTGTTTTTGTCCACCTCGAACCAAAGTCTCAGGAATCTGTCGTTATCAGAGGTGGAATTGCCTTTTCGGGGAGCTGCGATACTTCCCAGAGGCGGATATTTCGTGAAAAGTCCGCGGACGCTGTCACTAAGCCAGTATGCCGCAGGAGCATTGGGCAGCTTGCAGAAATCCTCGGCGTCAGCCTTGAACACATAATTGCAGTCAGGAGAAGCTATAGCTTCAAGAAGCTTTTCACGCTGAACTTCAAGACCGCCGCGGAAGTCCGTAAGACGGAAGTAAACACCCTTGCACTCGGTTTTGCAGTTGCGCATTGTAAAGGCGCAGACAGGCACGGTAGCCTCCTCAAAGGCGGAATACTCGAACTGCACAAGACTTTCGAGAGTACGTTCGGTGAACATCATTCGGCGGAGCTTTTCGTAGCTCTGAATGAACAGCCAGACAAAGGGCGTAAGGAAGCCAAGATAGCCCACTGGCTTTGCAAGCTCGGTGCAGCGCTGTATAAAAGCGGAAAACAGGTCAGCACGGCTGTCGGGATAATTAGCCTTGATGAAGCAGAGAAGCTGAGAACTCATATTTCCGCAGCTTAGATATGGCGGATTCGTCACCACAGCGTCGTATTTGCGTGTTAGGAGCTCATAGACCTTTGCCGCTTTTGTGCCATGTGTTTGGGGCGGTATAGTCGGTCTGAGAAGACTGCCGAAGAGCTCCGAACCCTCAAACTGCTGCGAAAAATCGTCTGCGCCTGCTAAATCCTCGGTATCCCAGAGATTCAGCTCAATATTACAGCTGAGTATCTCGGGAGCATAGTCCGCTGCTTTCATTATCAGCGCAAAATGGGACATTCTCCGCATATGGCTGTCGATATCCAGACCGAAGATATTCCGCGTAAGAGCGAGCTTTGCGGCTTCAAGGCGGTCATAGCCGCGGGAGATATACAGCTCCATGAACAGGTCGAGTGCAGCAGTGAGGATATTTCCGCTGCCCATGCATGGATCGAGAAAGGTTATATCCTCGGGAGCACAGGGGATAGCTTCGGTATCTCTGCGGATATGATAGGGAAGATTTGATGTATCAAATCCGCAGGCTGACGAAAAAGCCTGACCGAGAGTATTTTCCGTCATATAGCGTACGATCCAGTGGGGAGTGAATATCTGCGTAGCGGCTGAGATGTTCTCAGTGCCAACCTTGACATTGCGCTTCAAGCCGCTGAGTGCAGCCTCCTTTGCGTCGCTGTTGAAGTACTGATAGAGCCGTCCTATGAGCTGAACGTTGCTTTTCCACGATTCATCGGGGATATCGCCAAGCATTTTGCATACCTTATCAGAAGCTGATATAACTGCGCTTTCAACGGTAAGCCTTGGGAACACTTCGGGGAAAGCGTCGCTGAGTTCCGTTTTATCTATTTGCAGTTTATTGGCGGCAATGTATCGCATGGCAGCTCCGCGGAAAAAGGCTTCAAATCGAAGCGCATCGGAATCAAGTGCGCTGCGGAACTCATTTTTTACGGCTTCGGTGATATTTTTCAGCGATGACCTTTTCACGGTATCCCCCCCTTAAATCAAATAACATTATTATTATAACACACAGCGGCTTTTCTTTCAAGTGAAAAGGGAATATTGCCGATATAGTTCGTTTTGGGGACTATGTGATTTTTTGTAAACTATTGACAATTTACTATGGGTGTGTTATAATAATTTTGTGTTCAATAACTTCGGTTTAAATAAATTGCGTATAAGCGATATGTTTTTAGCTTATTATCAGTTATTAATTCGATTATTTACATCGCAGCTTGGCGGTAATACTGTTTCTATTTTTTTACAACGGGGGGACTACATATGAAAAAGGTCTTGAAATGGTTGTCGGACGGTCTCGGTTTTGAGAAGCAAAGCAAATATGTAAACGAGTATTTCTTCAGAGCGAATATGCGTGCGAGCATTTATATGTCCGTTGTTGTAATAGTTCTTGAAATATGGATGATAATCCGTATGACCAATACCATATTTGAGAATAATCTTCAGAGTAATTTCAAGCATTATTTCGAGAAGTATTACATCAATTATATAATTCTTCTGGTTTCGGGCGTACTTATGCTCCTGTTTTCACAGAGATATATCAGGGGAAAGACCAAGAATCACGCTCTCGGACAGTGCATAAAATGGGTATTTACCTTTATATGCATCTATTTCGGAGTAAAGATATCCATTAACGATTATGCAAAGGGAGAGCAGATACTTACTTTCCTTACTATGGAACTTTTCTCCATGTGTCTGCTTACATGGAAGCCTTTGGCGGCGTTCCTTATCTCAGGCGGCTCTTATCTTTATTTCTTCCTGCGCATAAATGATATGGTGGCAGTTAATACGGGAGACCAGGGTACTACTATAGCAACGCAGATAAACTTTTTTACCATGTGGATATCTACTATGATGGTATGTGTTGCAAATTATAACAACACACGTTTGCAGGCTATCAAGGACGAGAATCTTGAGAAGATAAACGCTTATCTTTCAAAGATATCCGTAGAGGACGAGCTGACAGGCATTCACAACATGGTATATTTCCGCTCAGAGGGCGAAAAGCTTCTGAATTATGTAACGACCGATAAGGAAAATATCCTTTTCCTGTTCTTTGATATCGAAAACTTTAAGTCCTACAACGAAAAGTACAGTTTTCAGGCAGGAAATGAGCTTCTTAAAAAGATAGCTCATATGATAGAAGATGAATTTGAAGGCTCGCTTGTTTCCCGCTTTTCCGATGACCATTTCGTAGTTCTTACCAGTGTTGACGGAGCTCAGAATAAGATAGGACAGCTTTCAGGGGAGATAAAGAAGCTCCAGAAGGAAGTCCACCTTGAACTGAAATGCGGCGCTTATAAGCCTACAGACGATAAGTCTGACATAAGTCAGGCCTGCGACAGAGCTCGTTTTGCCTGCAACAGTATCAAGAAGCACTATGACCGCACTCTGCGTTTTTACGATAAGTCCCTTGAGGACAAATTCCAGCAGAAGCAGTACATCGTCAATAATATCGACACGGCTATTGAAAACGGCTGGATAAAGGTATTCTACCAGCCAGTTGTGGATACTTCTGACGGCTCTATCTGTGGTCTTGAAGCTCTCGCAAGGTGGCAGGATCCGAATTACGGACTTCTTCCTCCGGGCGCATTCATCGAGATACTTGAAGAATACCGCCAGATATACAAGCTTGACCTCTGCATGGTGGAATCGGTTTGCAGAGATTACCGCGAGTCTGTTGACAGCGGAAAAGCCTTCGTTCCTGTTTCGCTCAACTTCTCAAGACTTGATTTCGAGCTTTGCGACATCGTCGGAAATCTCTGCGAGATCGTCGAGAAGTACAACGTTCCAAAGGAATTTATAGATGTGGAAGTTACCGAGAGCGCTCTTACCGATCAGCAGGATTTCCTGCCGAATGCAATAAAGAGCCTCAGGGAAATGGGCTACAAGGTTTGGCTGGACGACTTCGGAAGCGGCTATTCATCGCTGAATGTACTTAAAGATTACCATTTTGATGTTCTCAAGATAGATATGAAGTTCCTCAGAGGCTTTGACAGCAACGAAAAGACCAGACCTATCCTTGAAAATATCGTAGACCTGACCAAACAGCTCAGTATGGTATCGCTTACCGAGGGCGTTGAGACTAAGGAGCAGTTCGATTTCCTTGCAAATATCGGCTGTAACCGCGCACAGGGCTACCTGTTCAGCAAGCCTCTGCCGCTTGAGGAGCTAAGACAGAAGATCGCCGCAGGCAAGCTTTCTATCTCAAAGCAATATGCAAAATAATATTACAGCGCTTTCGTTTAACAGTAATACTTATATAGAAATTTTATGTTTATTATTGAGAGAACCCCTTTTGAAAAAGGGGCTTCTCTCAAACTCTCTCCCTAAAACTTTCGTTTTGTTTTTTCACAGATAGGGCGCTCCTGCATTTTGCAGGGCTTTTTTATTATATAAAGCGCCCTATCTGCGAAAAAAACAGATAAAAGTCTTTGGAAAGGGGTATGGGGGAAACGCTTTCTTCAGAAAGGTTTACCCCATAAATAGCCATATGCTCTATATTAGTGTTACGTTTATCGGGAGCGCTTTTTTATACAAATAGAATACGAATTTTTAACCTGCGGTGCATATTCTTCTACGTTGATTTTTGCACTTTGAGTGCATAAAACGCCTTTGGAAATGCTGAAATAGTAATTTTGATACCGAAATTATTTAAAAATATCAAAATACTGTTGTCAAGCATGACTTATTGTGCTATAATTGATACAGAATATAAAAGTTGTTCACGGGACATTAATATTTAGGAGGAATAATTATGAAGAAACAGATCATCAGTACTGCTCTGGCACTTATGGTGCTCGGGGCGACAGTTCAGCCCTTTGGGCAGAGCGAGAAGAAAGCATTTGCCGCAGACAGCACTATGCGTGATATCTCGACTATGGACCTTGTAAAGGAAATGGGTGTAGGTATCAATCTCGGCAACACTATGGAGGCTTGCGGCGACTGGATAGCCGAGGTCGACGCAGAGTGGGGCGACGGAGTTCTCACTGTTGAGGAGTACGAAACAGCATGGGGAAGCCCTGTTGTTACTCAGAAAATGATTCAGGGCATGGCTGACGAGGGCTTCGGCGTGGTACGTGTGCCTGTAGCGTGGTCAAACCTCATGGAGGACAACTACAAGATAAACAAGGACCTTGACGCTCGTGTTCATGAGATAGTTGACTGGGTTATCGACGCGGATATGTACTGCATCATCAATATCCACTGGGATAATGGCTGGGTAAACACATTCCCTGACAAAAAGGACGAGTGCATGAAGCGCTATCAGACAATGTGGGAGCAGATATCCGACAGCTTCAAGGACTACGGCGACAAGCTGATGTTCGAGTCACAGAACGAGGAGCTGGGCTGGGAAAAGGTCTGGAACCCATGGGGCGGCACAGAGGGCAAGGCTGAGTCCTATGCTCTTGTAAATGAGATAAATCAGAAGTTCGTTGACGTTATCCGCAAGTCAGGCGGTAACAATCCGAAGCGTCATCTGCTGATATCGGGATACAATACGGGATTTGACCGCACCTGCGATCCTCTCTTCAAAATGCCGAGCGATCCTGCAAACCGCATGGCAGTATCAGTTCACTACTATACTCCCGCAGGCTTTGCTATCCTTGAGGATAAGGACGAAACATGGGCAAAGGCTCGCGCAACATGGGGTACAGACGAGGATTACAAGGAACTCAATGCGAACATGGACATGATGAAAAATGGCTTTATTGACAAGGGCATACCCGTTATCGTAGGCGAGTACGGCTGTCCTACAAAGGGCAAGGAGCCTGATTCGGTATGACTTTTCATCAGCTCTGTTTGTAAGGCAGCATATGAGCGCGGACTTTGTCCTGTGCTCTGGTCAACTCCAGGCGGACACTATAACCGCGAGACCTGCAAAATGGAAGATCAGGAGCTGAGAAAGCTTCTCAATGAGATATCAGGCTTCAAGCCAAAGGCTCCTGCTGAGACAACAACTACAACCACTGCAACTACAACTACTGCAACAACAACTACCACATCTTCCACAACTACAACAACTGTAACTACTACAGCCGAGACAACCACATCTACGACCTCTGTAACAACAACTGCCGAGCCTGTTACTTCTACAACAACTACAGCTCCAAAGGCTGGCAAAAAGGGCGACGCAAACTGCGACGGCAATGTTGATATGTCAGATGTTGTGCTGATAATGCAGTCGCTTGCAAATCCAAACAGATTCGGCGAGAGCGGCACAGACGAGCACCACATCACCCGTGAGGGAGCAGATAACGGTGACGTAGCAGGCGGCAATGACGGTCTCACTAGCGGCGACGCCCTTGAGATACAGCTTTTCCTTCTTGGTATCAAGTCCTCTCTTTAAAACCTAAAGACGTGTATATCCCGAAAAAAGCCCACAGCTTAATGCTGTGGGCTTTTGCCTTTAATCTTTAGAAAAAACTTCCTTGTCGATGACTTCTCTGTTTGCGCCGAAGTCTACCTGTAAAACGTTTCCTACGTCTACATCTGCACCTGTGAAGGTTCCCTCGGCAGGTATCTGTATCTGCTTTGTCTTGTATTTAAGAGCAAACGGTGCTCTCAGAGAGAGGAGATATGCCTTTGGTGTGGACATATTTGTAGCAACATCGGGAATAACGTCCGAAGCAAGGTTCTTGAAGATAGAGGGCTTGAATGTCTTCATCTTAGCGATGATAAGTGACATTACTCTGCGCTGGCGCTCTGTTCGCTCGAAGTCGCTGTTGCCTACCTTACGTATACGCGAGTAGGAGAGAGCCTGCTTGCCGTTGAGGTGGAGCTTTCCGCCGCCGCTGAGCAGGTCTGCGTCGGGAGGATCGCCCATGAGACCGTTTACCTCGGAGATGAGGATAACATTTATCTCCTGAGCTTCTGCGTCGCTTACCTCGATATCTATGCCGCCGACTGAATCCACAACGGATACGAATGAAGCAAAATCGACGGAAACATAGTCGTCGATACGAACATCAAAATTGAGTTCGAGAGTGTCCATGAGCAGGTCAGCTCCGCCGAATGCGTAAGCCGCATTGAGCTTGTTCCAGCCGTTATTCGGTATCTCTACGTAGCAGTCACGCATGAATGAGGTCATGATTATCTCATTGGTCTTGCTGTTGAGAGAAACAAGTATCATTGAGTCGGAGCGTCCGACCTCGTCGGCTGTTCTGCCGTCAGTACCGATAACGAGTATGCTGCGGACATGACCTCTGCCGAGGCTGTCTGCGTAGTGGTTACGGCTGTCTGAGGGCTTATACTCCATTTTCTTTATGAGAGACACTGATGTGCAGGAGTAAAGTCCGAAAAGCAGAAGGAACAGTATAAGGACAGTTCTGAACAGTCTGCCGATTATCCTGCGGAGAAGCGACTTGTGGCGGCGTTTTTTCTTTCGCGGCTTTTCCTCGGGCTCGTACTGAGGTGCAGTAGGCTTTTTTCGCTTCTGCGGCGGTCTTGGCGGCGGAGGCGGTGCTGCTTGTGGAGCAGCAGGAGGCGGATAATATCCGCCGTCGCCGTAGCCGCTGTATTCCTGCGGTGACTGCTGATTATAATCGTAATACTGAGGTTCGCTGTAATTTGGCTGCGGTGGTGGAGCAGAGTGGGGAAACTGTGGCGGCTGCTCTGAATGTGGGAACTGCGGCGGCTGTCCTGACTGGGGAAAGCGGGGAGCCTGCTGCTGGGGAGCACTGCTACCTGACTGCGATGCAGCTCTGCGATTTACTCTCCTTAGGGGCGGCAGCTCCTGTTTTGGCGGAGCGCTGTAGCCGCTTACTCCGTTGGGGAGCAGCATAGTATCCTGATTATCAGTGTTTGGAATGTTGTCCTCGTCTCTGCCATTATATCTGTTTGGCATTGTGAAGCTCCTTTCAATGTTTGAAGAACCCGTATCATAGCTGACACAGGTTCTTGTTACGTCATGTTTTTTTGAGACTTACGGCTATATATGTAAGCACTGTCCATGCCACGTTATAAACGATAAGGGCTGTAGCTGACATATATACGTAATTTGAGCGGAATGCTTTTGAAAGTATCAGCATCATACACAGCACAAAGCCGAGAAGTATTGAAGCTGTCTGTAAGATAAGTCCGATTATAGCCGAGGAATGAACTACCTTTGTGCCGATGAGAAGCTCGGCAAGGGAAGAAAACTTACCCGTTGTAGCCATTGATGAGCTGAGACGGACTGCCTTTTTAGTCTCCTCGTAGAAGTCCTCGTGAAGCTTCTTAGGCAGTATCCTTATCATTTCCTCGGGGATACCAAAGAGCTTGTTTAGCTTTTTCAGTGTTATACAGGGATCAATGCTCTTGATGAACATACATATCTTGTTCTTGCAGAGCTTTTTCGCCCATTTCTTCACATATCTGTCTGCAACGATGTCAACAACGAACATTGCCGCAAGGTTTCCTGATATTGAAAGGTAAAGAGCGTCCTTGCCTTCCTCAACGAACTCAGCCTCCTGAGTTTTGGTGGGAACGCCCTCGATGTTATGGCTGGTCATGAGTTCGCGGTTGCCGAAGAGCACACGCTTGTTGTTTATCCAGCCGCACATTCCCATGCCCTCCTCGTAGGAGTAATTCTCAATAGGATAGAGCGCACCGTTTCTGCCTGCTATGACGTCAGTGAAGAGCTGTGACATGATACTTCCTGATGTAGCTGTAAGGCTTGCGGCTTCCAGGAAAGCCTCGTCCAGCTTTGTATTTGAGAATACCTTGATACCGTCCAGTCTGACAGTTCCCTCAGGGAAGAGAGTAGAAGCGTCAATGAGTATGGAGTTTGTATCGTAGAAGTCGTCAACGCTCTGATAGCCAAGCATTATGCCCTTGTTCTGGATAGCGCTCTTGGAAACGTTCTCAAGAGGGATATTTACTACAAAAGGCATTGCGATACAGGAAGTAGCGCATATCAGCATACTGAAAATGGAGAAGCCGAATGCCGCCGCGTCAAGGCTTGCGATAGTTCCCTTGCAGAATATGGTGAGGAACAGTGCAACAACTATTGAGGCGAACAGGCACAGCGGCGAAGCCTTTCTGCAAAAATCGTCGGTCATATCCGACGAATAGGTATACCGCAGGAAATCCGTGAGGAAGTCCGTCTTGCGCATTGAAGCAAGGATAGGGAAGTCTCCGAGAGTTCCACGGGTTATACGTTCTGCTCTGTCCTCGTCCCTGACGTAGGTAACGCCGTGACGGTCAAAGTTTTTCGACACGAACTTGAAGTTTCTGGCGGCTCGCCTTATGATAAGGTGCTTGCCCAACGCATTTATGAGAAGTGCAAGTATGCCTACAGGCATATAAATGTGTATATTCTCCGAGCTTACAAGGTCGGGACTTAGGAAAGCGGGGATAATAGCTATCAGGCAGGAAAGTGCGGTGATAGCCGTCATGGAGTCACCGTCTGCCTTGAAGCTCAGAAGCTTTCGCAGTCCCTTTGTTATGACCGCAATGGACGAAATAATTGAAACAGTACCCAGTATAAGGTGGACAGTCAGATATGACTTGATATTTGACATACTGAAAATATCCAGCGTGGGCACATCGAACTGATTAGCCAGCGTCATAAAAAGGCTGAGGAAAGCAGTCATCGCAAGTATCACAACACGTACTGAGATAGTGCTTTTCAGCTCGTAGATATCTCGTCCGACGTCCTCGACATCGCCGTAGTAGTTGAAGTCAACGATACGCTTTGTACGCTTGTTCTTGGAGTGCACCGACATATATTCGTCAGCGCCCTGAGTGATATGTACGTCCAGCTGATTTGCGTCGATATCAGCCTTTTCGCTGAGATTTATGCTTGTGAGCTCAGCTCTCGGAGCAGGCTCAACAGGCTTTGCGGCTTCGACGGCGGCAGGCGAGGGGACGATGTCCGTTATCTGCTTTCTGCCCTCGGGGCTCTCAGCTTCGTTGATTATCTGAATGCGGCTTCGCTTTTTCTTCTTGAACTCAGGAGGAGTATACATATACTCTCCCTCGGGAGTTTCTCTTGCGTAGGTATAATTATCCTTTTTGCCGCGGCGTGTTTTCTTGTTCTTTTTGTTCTCTATCTCCTTGGCGCGGGTGGACTCGCTCATACGCCTTATCTTAGGTGCTTCATCGGGATTCATCTGCACGGGAGTGATAGTGCCCGATGGTATGACCTTTCGCTGAGGATTGGTGCGTATCTCGCTCATGGCGTCGGAGCTTACCACAGCCACCTTATGTCTTGAAAGGTCGGCAGGTTTTACCTCGTCGGCAGGAGATTCATTTCGGTGTGCATTATCGAATAGAGCGGATTTTTCATGTGAGATAGGCGGTCTTGACTTAGGTCTTTCAACGAATTCAGGAGCGTCTACCGTAGAATTTATTATTTTCTGGGCGTCAACTCTGCCCACTTTATTAGGTTCAAGAGAGTCGGGAGAGTATTCGTCAAGAATAGCCTCCAGCGACGGTTTCTGTTCTGACATATCTATCTCCTTATTCAGAGCCTCTGCGCTGGCGCAGTACCTCGTACATGAAGATACCTGCCGCCACGGAGGCATTGAGTGAATTTATCTTTCCAAGCATCGGGAGCTTTATCATGAAATCGCATTTTTTCTGTATCAGCTTGCTCATGCCGAAGCCCTCTGAGCCGATAACAAGGGCAACTCCCCCTGTGAAGTCGGTCTCGGAGTAGTCCGTGCCCGAAGCGTCGGTGCCGTATATCCACACGCCGTTGTCCTTGAGGGTGTCGATACAGGAGGCAAGATTTGAAACTCTTGCCACAGGCACATAGCTTGCCGCGCCTGCTGATGTCTTAAAGACAGTAGCGTTCAGCGAAGCGCTCCTGCGCTTTGGGATAATGACACCGTCAGCGCCCGATGTTTCGGCAGTACGTATGATAGCTCCCAAATTATGAGGATCCTCGATCTCATTGCAGATGATGATGAAAGGCTTTGTGCCCTTTTTCTGCGAAACGGCAAGGATATCCTCTACCGTAACATATTCTCCGCAGGCGCCCTCGGCAACTACTCCCTGATGAGAAGCGCCGCCTGACAGGCGTGAGAGCTTTTTATCGTCAGCGTCCTTGACTACGACGCCGTTTTCCTTTGCAAGACGGCGGATAACACTTAGACTGCCGCCGTTTCCGTCTATATAGACCGTATCGAGATTAGCTCCCGATTTCAGCGCTTCTATGACGGGATTACGTCCGCAGATCATATTCTGCGGCATTTCCTTGATATTTTTCTCTTTTTCCATATTTGACAGCGAGCGCGAAACGCTCATGCTCCTTTTGTTCTGTTTTTGTTTCTGAAACCAATTAATGCCTGCGAAAATCCTGTTTTTTATAAAGAATTTGCGCTCTCTGAACATAGTTCAGGGCAATAACCGCCTGAGGGCTGTTATTGCATACAAATTTATTATATCATCAATGAATTGAAATTACAAGTACCTTTTCGCATAAAATTGCTATATATCAGCATTATTAGTTGTTTATATCTATTATCGAGAGCTCGGGACGGTTGAAAATACGGGGTATGAATATCATACGCATAGGTCTTGCCAGTCCGCGGCTGATTATGTGAGTTGTATCATCAATATGGTATATACCTGTGGTATACTTTGGGAATATACCCTGATCTGGGGCGTAAAGTCCCTGTTCCAGTATTTTGGGCAGTCTCCACTGACCGCCGTGAGCGTGTCCCGAAAGGACAAGATCAAAGCCCTTGCCGTCACTGCCGAAACAGTCGTCTATCTGCTCGGGCTGATGAAGAAGCAGTATATTGTAATATTTATCGTCAAGCTCGTCAATGCATTCCTCAAGCTGAGTTTTTTTCTTTCCCCACTGGACAGAGTCCACAACACCGTAAAAGCGGATATCCTGACCGTTTATGCTGAATTCTTTCATATCGCCCATGAGTACGGGACAAATACTGCGTGCTTTTTCGTAGAATTCCTCGGTGTCGTCCCGCATACCCTCGTGATTTCCTGGAGTGTAAACACAGGGATATTCAGCGCTGAGAGCAGACATAAGGTTCAGGGCGTATTCTGTGCCGCCCCACATATCTATGACATCGCCGCCGAATACCACCATATCGGGCTCAGCCTTGCGAACCTCGTCTATGAGCTTTGAATTGTCGGTATTACCGTAAAAGCAGTTGTGCAGGTCGGAAATAAAGACTATTCTCATGCCCTTGTCAAGCTTTTTTGTGCTGACGCTGTAGTTTACGGGCTTCATAGCGAAGCCCCATGCGCTGAGAGCGCATAAAACCGCAAAGACAGCGGCAATTACAAGTCGTTTTTTCGCTTTTTTTGACATTATTTTCCTCTTTCAGCGATAATTGCAAGCATTTCTCCCACATTCTTCATGCCCGATACCTCGCGCATCTTGAAGCGCAGACCGAATTCGTTTTCAACTGCGGCAATGAGATTGATGTGCTCAAGACTGTCCCAGTCCTCAATATCGGCAGATGTGGTATTCTCGTTCACCGAAAGTGACGAGTCGCCGAAAACATCTCTGAATACCTCATTCAGACGGGGGAGTATTTCATTATTATTCATTCAGGATTCTCCTTATCACGTATTTTTATTACCTTATTCTTGTTTTCATAGCCTTCTATGTCGAGATGCCACTCGGAATCTCCGTTATCCAGCTTTTTATCAAGTGTGAAGCCGAACGAGCTGTAAAGCTCCGCTACCATGCTGTTCTTGTGCGTCTTGTAATAAAAGCCGTTTATACGGGTTATGCCCTTGTCCTTTGCGCGGCGGACCAGCTCGTCCAGCATGGCGAGCTCCATGTCTCTTTTTAGTACACGGCAGCTCATGAGCCACAGCTCTATATCAAGCTCTTTGTCTCTGCACTTGCCTATAACTACGGAAACTATGCCGTTATCGCCGAATTTGTCCAGCAGTCTGCCGCAGATGCAAATATGGTCGGGACTTGTGCTGACCTTCTGTATCTCGTCTTCGCTGTAGCGGCGAGTGGTGAGATTGAACTGGTTGCTCTTGTTGGTGAGCTGAGTTATACGCTGTATATAGACAGGCTCAAAACCGCAGATGACAGCGTGCATATCGAGGCTGAGCAGATAGTCCTCATAGCTCTCGAAGCTTCTCAGCTGTGCCGCTCTCTGAGCGTTTGCGGCGTACATCTCCGAGCGGTGCATATCGTCGTCGGAAACGGCTGTCACCTCGAAGAAACCACTTCGCGTAAGCTTGTACATTGCTTCGTGAACGGTGCTGAGGTTTATGGTCTGAACCATGGGGAGCTGTCCTTCAATAATAGCGCATTCAGCAGGATTGTCGTCGATGAATACGAAGCTGTCCAGTCCCAGACTGAGGTCAGCGGCAGTTTCGGCGATATTTCTGTCCTTTGGCTCCCAGTTAGCCTTAATGGAGACAAAATCTGTGGATTTGAGGACTCCGCAGGGGTGATTCAGTCCGAGGAGTGCGTTTTCCTCGTCGTTTTTGGAGCAAACCGCTAAAAGCACGCCGTAGTCCTTGTAGCCCTTGATAAAGCTCTGGAACTCGCTGAAAGCCTGTCCCACGGCGGTTTCCTGACCTATCTCAATGCCCTCCTGACCGTCGTCGCCGATGACTCCGCCCCAGAGAGTGTTATCGAGGTCAAGGTCGATGACCTTGTGGTTCTTGCCGTAAATTGACTTGATTATGCAGGCAAGGCTGTAGGCAAAGTCTGGGATAACATTGGTGCTCATGGCATACTTGTAAAGATACCATGCTTCGGCGTCGTGCCAGTTAGCCAGTCCGCAGACTGCGGAGAGATAATTGATATCATGGATGTAGAGACCGCGTGTATTGCGTGCGTAGTCCAAAAGCATGACGTTCATGCGCTGAATGAACGCGGCATGACCTGCCGTGCTCCAGCCGTCGTAGCTGCCTGTGCGTCTGAACAGCGGCAGCTCGAAGTTGTTTTGTATGACAGGGCATGAGAAGTGCTGTTTAAGGCTGTCCCACACCTGCTTGAAGTATGCGAACTGGTCGTTGAGCTTATGCTCCACTGTCTCGGCAGTCTCGGCAGGGCTCTCGGGGAGCATAGTGAGATTGCGCGATGTAGTATGGATATAGATAACGTCGGGATCGAAGCTGTCAAGCTCGGGATTGCCGAAAACGGCGTCTTCATAGAACTTATTGTATTCTGACAGATAGAATTCGGGCTCTATGCCGAAATTCAGCAGAAAAAGCTCAAGTGCGGATACAATGTGATTGGTCGTTGAGCCCCCCAGCACAGCGATCCTCTTCTTTACGCGGACGCAGCCGTCCGCAAGCAGCTGCTTGCGAAGCGCAAGTCGTCTGCGGATTATATCCTTGCCGTCGAATGGAAAGTTGAGTTCTCTCATAATATCACCTATTTTGTCAGATTGTTGTATATACAGTTTCTGTTGCCGCCTACTGCGGAGAATGAACACATGGCAAAAAGGAGGTCCGTTGCGCCGACTCTGTTTATGAAATCGACGGCGTTAAGGTCGAAATAACGTATATCGCAGAGATATATGTTCTCAAAAGAGCCTGTCAGCATTGGCAGCAGGGCGTTTCCGTAGCTGTCCTTGAATATGACAAGAGTTCTTCCGTTTTTGCATTCTGTATTTACGTGAACTATCCTCTCGTCAGCTCCGAAAACCATATAATAGCCTGAATTAGCCATATATGACGGATCGAGAAGAAGATTTGCGGCAACAGGATTTTCAAAGCGTGTGTTGTACTGTGTGACTGTTACGGGTGTTTTGGGCTTGTAATAAACGAAGTCCTCGGGATTATTCATGAGTGTTGCGCTCTGTGTGTACATATAAAGGGTGCCGACGTAGCCCGGCAGTGTGACTGTCTCGTATTCCGACAACTCGGGATAGGGGACGCCTGCCGTTAGAGCGAATTGCTGTGCGGCATAGTAAGCGCCCAGAGGCTGCCAGTGGTGGTCGGTACGGGAGTAAATAGCCTCGTCCTTGTGAGCGCCGAGTATGCTGTAGGCGTCGATAGGGATCACGTTATGGAGAGCCGCGTCAAGCCTGTCGAAGTCCTCTTTCTCGCTGTAGGCGAGGTTCTGGTATTTTTCGGGAAGATAGAATGAGCTGGACGTTGGCAGTACCATCGAGTAAACGTTTACATCGGGCAGCTTTTCCTTGTACAGACTCACATATGAAGCGTACTCCTGTTCTGCGCCCCATGCGCCGCCGTAAAGAGTTACACCGCGCTTGTTGACGATGAGGATATTGTTTGTGAGCTCGCCGTCAGCAGGAGCTTCTTCCGCTGGAGCAGTTGTCGTCTCGGGTACGGCAGTTGTAACTGATGTAGATACTGAAGCAGCAGTAGTTACAGGAGCTGAAGTGGTTACGGCTGTTTTTTTCTCGAAGCCGCTGCCGAAAAGCTCGGCTTCTTCGCCGTCAGCGCCGTATTTTCTGCCTTTGAGCTGCATGATGTAGTCGGAGATGAACTCCTTGATATGAGCTCTGTCGTGGACAGTATCGTCGAAGTAGTCAGCAACGCCCTCGGTAAATTTTCCGCTTGCATAGCTTTTTGCGGAAAACTTGGGGAACTTTGTGAGATAGCGGTTCTCGTCGTCGGCTTTTGTCTCGTGGGGCAGAAGCGTTACATAAACGAAGCCGCCTGCGAAGATCGCACTTATAGTTATAACATTAGCCAGCGAAATGAAGTTAAGAGCCTTTTTTCGCTGCTGTTTTTTCAGTTTTTTTGCCTTAATTGGCACATCTATGGTGGTTTTAGCACGGTCCGATGCCTCTATTGAGATAGCAGGCAGGGAACGGCTGTTTTTGTTTTGGTTATCGGTCATGGGTTTGCCTCGTCAGAATCTGAAATAAAGGAATGGATTTGCAGTAGAAGCTACCAGCATAATGCTTGTAACTATGAGAAGCAGAGCAGCTGCAACGGCAGCTGCTGAGGAAACTGCGGCTTTTGTGACAAAATGCTTGTCCGCTGTCTGCTTTACCCATTTGATGACAGGGAAGCAGCATATAACGGCTACAGTCAGCAGATACATATTGTTGATGACGGATATCTTGTCCTGAACTGCAAGGAATCCGTTTTCGCCGAAGCCGAATGCAGTTTTGAAGAATGTGCCGAGCTTGCCCAGCTTCTCAAAATAGAATATGCCGAAGCCGATGATTATAACAAGCTTGCTGTAGATATGGCGGATAACAACGGGTATCTTCTTCATGCGCTTCTTGCCGATGAGCATTTCGATGAATACGAAAATACCGTAGTAAAGTCCCCATATGATGAAGTTCCAGCTTGCGCCGTGCCATATGCCTGTGCAGAGCCATACGAGGAAAAGTCCGCCGTACTTTCTGCGCTTGCCGAATATAGGGATATAGAGGACATAGTCGCGGAAGAATGTGCTGAGGGAGATGTGCCAGCGCTGCCAGAATTCGGTGATGTCCCTGCATATGAACGGGTGGTCGAAGTTCTCATCGAAATGGAATCCGAAGATACGTCCCAGACCTATTGCGATATCAGAATAGCCTGAGAAGTCAAAGTATATCTGCAAGCCGTAGGCTATAGCTCCGTACCATGCTCCGAACATGGTGGAGCTGCCGATATTGCCGAGAAAGCTGTCAGCGATTATGCTCAGCTGATTGGCAAGGAGCACCTTTTTGCCAAGACCGAGAGCCACGCGGTTGAGTCCGTAGGAAATGTCGCTGAGCTCAATTTTACGGTCATTTATTTCTTTTTCGATAGTGCTGTAGCGGACTATAGGTCCAGCTACAAGCTGTGGGAACAGTGTCAGGAAAAGCAGATACTTTCCAAAGCTTTTTTGTGGCTTGACCTTTTCCCAGTGGCAGTCTATGATGTAAGAGATAGTCTGGAATGTGTAAAAGCTGATACCGATAGGAAGTCTTATATCGGGAATAGGTATTGAAGATGAAAAAAGGGCGTTGATGTTTTCAACAATGAAGCCGCTGTATTTGAATACGCCAAGCATGAGCAGGTCATACGTCACCGCAATGACAGTTGCGGCAGTATCGCCCCTTTGTCCCTGATATTTTCCGATTACCAGACCAGCGCCGTAGTTCACAGCGGCAGTTGTCAGCATAAGGAAAATATATACGGGTTCGCCCCAAGCGTAAAAAATAAGCGAGAAAACTATCAACACCAGATTTTTTGCTTTCGTCCCTCTTGCCAGTGCATAGCACAAAAGGCATACGGGGAGAAAGATGTATATAAAGAAAAGTCTCGAAAAAACCATTGTTCTACCGCCTTGCTGGAATGAATTATATATCTGTAGCTTTACCGCTTAAAGACTGACGGAGAAAATAAAATAAAAAAGCATTGTAATTGAAATCTTTATAGATTATTATACAACAAAAAGCGCTTAATTGCAAGCAAAAATACGGCTGTTTTTTATTTTTCGGGAGCTTTTTGCAAAAATCGTATCAAAACACAAAAAATCAGCATTGACTGCGCAGTTTTTTGACACAAAAAAATACTCCCCGAAAAATCGGGGAGTATCTGTGATATTTTAGTTTGCGTTATAGCCCTGATAGCCTGCGCTGCTGTTGTTAGCAGCAGGTGCAGCAGGAGCAGCATCCTTTTCAACGATAGCCTTTAGACCTGTTGCAAGACCTGCAAGTCCCTGTATCTCGCTTGGGATAATGATCTTTGTAGCCTTGCCGTCAGCAGCCTTAGCAAAGGACTCCAGCGACTTGAGCTGGATAACTCTCTCGTTCGGATTAGCGTTATTGAGCTTTACGATACTTTCAGCGAGGGCTTGCTGTACCATTTCGATAGCTTTTGCTTCACCTGTAGCCTCAAGTATCTTCTGCTCTCTTACAGCGTCAGCTCTGAGGACCATTGCCTGCTTCTGAGCCTCAGCTTCGAGGATCTGAGCTTCCTTCTTAGCCTGTGCGCGGAGTATCTGTGACTCCTTTTCACCTTCAGCAACGAGGATCTGAGACTTCTTGTCACCCTCTGCCTGAAGTATCTTCTCACGGCGTTCACGCTCGGCCTTCATCTGCTTCTCCATAGCGTCCTGGATCTCACGAGGAGGGAGGATGTTCTTGAGCTCAACGCGGTTTACCTTGATACCCCAGCGGTCAGTAGCCTGATCGAGGATAGAAGTGATCTTTGTATTGATAACATCTCTTGATGTGAGAGTAGCGTCCAGCTCCATCTCACCGATGATGTTACGAAGTGTTGTAGCCGACAGATTTTCAATAGCTGCCAGAGGTCTTTCAACGCCGTAGATGTACTGCTTAGCGTCTGTTACCTGATAGAATACAACGGTATCTATCTGCATTGTAACGTTATCCTTTGTGATAACGGGCTGCGGCTTGAAGTCTACTACCTTTTCCTTGAGTGATACCTTGCCTGCGATCCTGTCGATGAAAGGAACAAGGATATGAAGTCCTGTTTCCCACTGAGCGTGGAAAGAACCGAGACGCTCGATAACAAAAACGTGTGCCTGAGGAACTATCCTGAAGCATCTGATGAAAAGGAAAAGAAGAATGATGATAACGATCAAAACAATGATTCCAAGTGTGTCCATAATGATTTACCTCCGATAATGTTGTGAAATAATATTGCAGATTCAGTTTTCAGGTGTCACCAAAAGCTTGGCGCCCATTACTTTTTTTACGATAACGACAGTACCCTCGGGTATTATTTCGTTCTCGTTTTCGGGAACGGCACTCCAGTTTACCCCGTTTAAAGTGACTCGCCCCGTACCCTTGTCTGCGTCGATGGCCTCGATGACAGTGGCGTGTTTGCCAACGTCAAGCTCGGCATTTGTTGCGACCTTTATCTGCTGTTTTCGCCGCTTGATGAACGGCAGGCTTACCAGCAGGAACAGCACTGACGAGACTATGAACAATCCCAGCTGCTCCATAGTAGACAGGTCATAGAAATAGCAGGCTATCATCGTTATAAAAGAGCCTGCCGCGAACCAGATAGACACCAGCTGCACGGTAACGACCTCGGCTATAACGAAAGCGATAACGGCTATTGCCCAGAACAGTACATTCAAAACGAGCTCCCCCTTTCACATAATATTTGTAGTAATCCCTACAGCAAATATTATAACATAAAAGTGTGAACTTTTCAAGTATAAACCGCAGTATTTCGACATATTTTTCTGTCCGCAGAGTATAATCAGGACAGCTTTTTCATTTCTGTATATGCCATTATATAGGGAGCTATGCCCTTTGCATCGTTTTCTACTATTTTTTCACTGAGATAGTATTCCGCGGAGCCGTCACGGTCATTCTCGCCGCCAAGACCGCCCACAAGGCAGATGTTTTTAAGCACGGGTACGTCACCGCTGTCGTCAATGTATTTCTCGGTGACGGTATCGAATGTGCACTGACCTGCCTTACGCATATCGTCTCCGCATATGCCGAGACGGGCTGCTTTCAGAGCAGAGTAGGCAAAGAGCAGTGAGCCGCTGGTCTCGGGATAGTTGTTTTCCAGCTCGGAGCGTGTCGGCAGCTGTAAAAGCATACCGTCCTCCATGCAGTATTTTGCGAGAGCGGTAAGTATCTCTGACAGTTCTCTTTTGAGGAGCTCATTTTGGGGGAGCAGTTCACAGCTGTCGGCAAGAGCCGCGCACATCCAGCCGTTTGAGCGGAGCCAGAATTCCTGAGAAAGTCCCGTTATCCTGTCTGCCCAGCACATTGTGTTGGTGTCGTCGTAGCCGTGATGGAACAGTCCTGTATCAGGATCGCGGAGTATCCTTCGCATATCCCATAGCTGACGGATAGCGTCGTCGATTATACCCCGTGACTTATGGAGAATGCCGTATTCTATGAGAAACGGCAGAGCCATGTATGAGCCGTCCAGCCATATCTGGTCGGGGTAAATGCTCTTGTGCCAGAAGCTTCCGCAGTCAAGTCGTGGCTGACGCACGAGCTGTTCCGTCCAGAAGCGTTCAAAGCCAAGTCTGTAGCGTTCTTCGTCGGTTATGCGCCAGAGTTTGAACAGATTTTTTGCGCCGTTTATATTGTCAAGGTTATAGTCGGCATAGTTAAGAGTGGGGATATTGCCGTCCTCGGCAACATAGGTATTTATGAACCTTATGGAATATTCCAGAAGATCCTCATCATTTGTAAGCTCATACATCATAAGGACGGCTGTTATCATGCAGTTGTCGATATAGTTCCATTTCGGAGCCTTGTCCAGAAGCTCGTTCTCCTTGTTCCATTTCGGAGAAAGAGGATCTGAGGGGATTATGAGATTATCGATATATTTTGAAACGATGCTTTCAGCTTTAGTCATCCTGTGAGACCTCCTGCGGTGATACCGCTGACAAATTTTTTCTGAGCAAGTGCGAACACTGCTATAGAGGGGATAAGACCAATGACAGACATTGCAATGACCTTGCGCTGCTCATAGCCCTGTCCCGTGCTGTCCACGGACAGTCTCAGAGCAAGAGACAGAGGATATTTTTCCACTGACTGTATCATTATCAGCGGTTCAAGGAAATCGTTCATGGTCCATAAAAATGTGAATACCGCTATGGATATGACGGCAGGTCTTATGCATGGCAGAAGCACAAAAAACAGCGTTTTAAGCGTTCCGCAGCCGTCTATCCTTGCCGCTTCGTCGAATTCACGGGGTACGCCTTTGAAAAACTGCACCAGTATGAATACGAACATTCCCTCCTCGGCAAACAGCGAGGGGAGCGTAAGCGGTATATATGTATCAAGAAGTCCAAGCTTGCTCCACATGAAATACCGCGGCATGACAGTCACGATAGAGGGCATAAGCATACCGCATATAAGCAGAGCGAAAAAGAACTTTTTAAACGGGAAATCAAATCTTGCAAAGCCGTATGCAACTGTCACCGAGGAAGCGACGGCGAAAACGGTCTTTGGGATTATAATTGCAAAGGTATTGAGAAAATAGTGCCCCATGTTGTATGGAGTAACGGTCTCCCACGCATTTTTGTAGGAGTCCGTGCAGAAGCTTTTCGGCATGAACCATATTGAGGAGAATATCTCTTCATTGGTCTTGAAAGAAGCTCCTACAAGCCAGAGCAGGGGATAGAGCATTACAGCTCCCACAGCTGTCAGAAGCAGATAGAGAAACAGCTTTTTCACTATGCGTCCCTCCTTGCTTTGCCAGTAAGCTTATACATGAGAGCCACAACTGCGGCGATTATAACGAAAAGCACCCATGATACCGCATTTGCCATACCCTCGCTGCCGAAGGTGAACATCTCCTCGTATATGAGCATACCGATAGTTCTGGTTTTTCCCATAGGACCGCCGCCTGTGAGCATATACGGTGCGTTGAACTCCTGCATAGCCGCGATAGTCTGCAATATGAGGTTGACGAAAATTACATTCTTTATCTGTGGGAGAGTCACAGCGAAAAATGCTCTTACCCGTCCGCAGCCGTCAACTTTTGCAGCGTCATAGAACTCACGGGGAATATCGCGGAGAGCCGCAAGAAATATGACCATAGTCGAGCCGAATTCCCACAGCCTAAGCAGAACTATTATGAATATGGCTGCGTTTGGTTCTCCGTACCAGCTAACAGGGGAGAGCCCTACAGCTTCAAGAAGCTGATTTACAAGACCGTCCGCGGTGAAGAGATACTGCCACATGATTATTACGGCAAGGTTTGCTCCCAATATAGACGGTATGTAAAATGCAGTGCGGAATATGCCTATGTGCTTCAGCTCTATATTGAGGAGCAAAGCGACCAATAGTGACACTATGAGCTTCAGTGGAACGAGTATCAGTGCGTATTTCAGAGTAACGCCTGCCGCCTGTCCGAAGTCCTTGCTGCTGAGCATTTCGCGGAAATTTTCAAAGCCAACGAAGCTGCCGCTGTCGGTAAGTCCGACAACAAATGAGCAAATAAAAGGATAGACTATGAACAGCACAGCGCCGATAATAAACGGCGATATAAGCGCGAGACCTGTGTACTTGCTGACGCCCACGGGATTGCGGTATTTTCGGGTATTCATTTTCTTATCTTCTCCAGATAGTCGGTGATAGAGCCGTACATCTGACGGGCAGCAGTATCCGCGTCGGCAGTGCCGTAGGATACTGATTCAATGGCGGTATTGTAAAAATCCTTCATGCGCGGCAACTCCATATAGGGGCTTATGGTGACAGTATCGGCAGCCGCAAGGATATCACTGCATTCCTTTGCAAGTCCTGACAGCTTGCCGCTCTTTTCGAGAGCTGACGCTGCTTTTTTTGAAGCAGGAATGCCGCGTGTAGTGCCGAGAAGCTCAGCACATTCTTCATCGTTTACAAGAAAGTCGATGAATGCTGCGGCTTCGTCGGGATATTTTGTATTGCCCGAAACAGCGTAAAGCAGGGTAGGCTTTATGAGCCAGCCCCCTGTATTGCCGCTTTCGTCGGCAAGAAGGGGACCTGCCTCCAGAACGCCCTCGGGGAGAACTGATTCGTATTTTCCAACTGCGCTGCCCCATTCGAGAACGCCTGCCACTCTGCCGTCAATGAACTCGGAGGACTGATAAAGGGCGGCATTTCCGTCCTCATCGGTACGTGCTCGGACAGTTCTGATAACATGGCTGTCTTCAAGGCTTTTATAAAATTTGAGTGCGTCACTGATGTCATCGACGGTAAAGCCAAGCTTTCCGTCATGGGTTATGAACTCCTTGCCTGTTTTCTGCTGAACATACACTACCGCAAGATACCACGCAGTTCCTCCTGACTGGATATCAAGGTCAAGAGGATAGAGACCTTCCACTCCGAAGCTCTTTCCAAGGGCTGTAAGCTCTGTCCACGTTTTAGGGTACTCAGCTCCCAGAGAGCCGAACACCTCGGAATTGTAGAACAGACTTCTTCCGCTTACTGATACGGTAAGGGCACTTAGTCTGCCGTCGATTCGTCCGAATGACAGTATCTCATCATCATAGCCTGACAGGTCAAGAAAGCTGTCAAGACTGTCAAGGTCATAGAATCTGCTTCCGTTCTCGGACATGGAAATGAGCCAGTCGTAGTTTATCTGCATGATGTCGGGCTCTGTGCCGCTTCTCATCTGTGCGGAGACCTTTTCCGTCCACCCGTCCCAGCCGCCGTATTCGGGGGTTATGGTGATATCGGGGTGCTTCTTGTTCCAGAGGCCGATAGCGTCCAGAGTTGCTTTGTGTCTGTCATCGCTGCCCCACCACGAAAAGCGCAGGCTGCACTTATCCAGCCTGCCGTCGGGAGGCGTAACAGAGTTGGTTTTTCTGCTTGAACAGGCGGAGAGCGTAACTGCGCAGCACAAGGCTGCGGCTTTGAAAAGTTTTTTCATACTCTCAGACCTCAAACTCTAATATAATGACTTTTTGGATTCTTCTCTATAAAACTGATATATTTAATTATACACTATAATCCTCTCGAAATCAATAGAAAAATGTCAGAATATAACAAAAAACTCTCCCGAAGGAGAGCGGAGTTCATACGCTGTTTTTTATGCGTTCAATGGCGTTTTTTTCAAGGCGTGAGACCTGCGCCTGCGATATGCCTATCTCGCCAGCCACCTCAACCTGTGTTTTGCCGCGGAAGAAACGCAGATACAGGATATTGCGCTCCCGTTCACCGAGGTCATGGATAGCGTCGCGGATAGTTAGCTCGTCCATGCGGCTCTCAACGTCGTTCATGTCGCTTATCTGATCCATGATGTAGAGATTGTCCTCTGAGTCGGAATAAACAGGCTCATATAGCGATACGGGATCACTTATGCTTTCCAGCGCTATTACCACATCTGAACGCTTTTCTCCTATCTCCTCGGCGATTTCCTCCATTTTGGGCTCGCGCTGGAGCTTTATGGTCAGCCGTTCCTTAGCCTGTATAGCCTTGTAGGCAAGGTCACGGAGGGAGCGGCTCACCTTAACGTGACTACTGTCGCGGAGATAGCGGCGAAGCTCTCCGCTTATCATTGGTACGCAGTAAGTGGAGAAGCGGACTTCCTTTGAAAGGTCAAAGTTGTTGATAGCTTTTATAAGCCCGATAACGCCAATCTGAAAAAGGTCGTCGATGTCCTCGCCCCGCCCTGTGAAGCGCTGTATCACGCTGAGTACAAGCCTGAGATTACCGTTTATGAGCTTGTCCCGTGCAGCCTTGCTGCCCGTAGCTCTTATTTCTTTAAGCAGGGCTATTTTTTCCTCTTCCTTGAGCACTGTCAGCTCCGAGGTGTTTATCCCTGCGATAACGACTTTGTTGTATGCCATGAGCCATATCCTCCGTAAAAGATTACGAGGATATTATTGCCGTTTCTGTACAAGGTAATCACAGGGAATAACTGGAATAAAAAGAAAAAGCAGCCGAAGCTGCTCTCATATAATCATTTATTTACGTATTCTATCAGTTTTCCGAGACATAGCTCGAAGCAGCTTCCGTACCATGTTTCCTGCATATTGGGAACAGTAGCTTCAATGCAGTCAAGGGTGAATTTAACTGCGATATCGAGACATTGCTGTATATCCATGCCGAGAGCGCAGGCTCCCGAGAAAACGCTGCTGAAAATGTCTCCCGTACCGTGAAAACGCATATTCACGTTCTTGTCAAAGGAGAAGTAATACTTATCGTTAGCCGAGTCATATGCGGCAGCGCCCTGCTGCTTGTCGTCAAAGTGAACTCCCGTAATAACAGGCACCTTGCAGCCGAGAGAAGCAAGTCTGCGGAGAACGTCCCTGACGTATGCTTCATCGTAGGTCTCGGTGTAGGGGATACCGAGGAGAAAAGCTACCTCGGTCATATTCGGCATAATGAAATCAGCCTTTGCGCAGAGCTTTTTCATCTCAGAAACGAACTCCTGAGTAAAGCCTGCATAGAGCTTTCCTGCGTCACCGAGTACAGGATCGACGATTATATAGTTGTCCTTAGTGCTGAAATCGTCAAAGAAGTCCGAAACTATCTGCACCTGCTCCATAGAGCCGAGATATCCTGTGTACAGCGCGTCGAACTTGAGGTCCATGCTCTTCCAGTGCCTTGCAATGGCAGGTATGTCGCTGGTAAGGTCACGGAATGTATAGTTCTTGAAGCCCTCTCCCGTGTGAGTAGACAGCACAGCCGTTGGTATTACCGCAGTTTCGATACCCATAGCTGAAATTATAGGCAGAGCAACTGTAAGGGAGCATTTTCCGAAGCAGGAAATATCCTGTATAGAAACGATTTTTTTCATATTCATCATTCTTTCGATATATATTATCAATTCTTGATTATACCCCAAACAGGCGTTTTTGTCAATACGATAGAGAAAAAGCTGCTGCAAAAACAAATAAAAATCAGTAGGAGTTTGCAGATATGAGCATATAGATAATACTTACATTGATCTATCCTTTTTGAAATATAGAGCTGTTTAAACTCCGTATTTGACCTTAATGCGTCGGAGCTTCTCGCCGAAAGGCGGCGCGAGCAGATACAGGAACAGCACGTTGGACACTGCATATGACACGGTGTAGGGGATTGCCGATACAAGAGCAGCGGCGTAGAGCTTTATGCTGAATTCTTCGTTGTACCATAGAACAGTCCAGATATCCATGAAAAATGAGTACCCGAGACCAGCAAGAGCTCCGTATAAAAGCAGCAGTATACGGCTTCCGAGAAGCTGCTTTGAGAGCATACATGCAAATAGACCGATAAGTCCCCATGCAAGCATCTGAAAAGCCGTCCACGGTCCCTGTCCGAAGTAAAAATTGGAGAGAACAGCCGACAGCGAGCCCACAAGAAAGCCTGCCTCGCCGCCGAGATACAGTCCAGTGATTATAGTCAGCGCTGCAACGGGCTTTAAAAAGGGGATAAAGCGTCCTGCAAAGCAGAGAGCCGTCATTACGGCAACAATTACCATGCGCCGAGTACCTGTGGACTTTTTCTCAAAGCCTGCCGCAAACAGCACCAGAGAAAGCACAGCAACTGCAAGAGCGATGAGTATGTGCCTTTTGCCGTCAAAAACCAGTGCTCCAAGTATAGATATCGTGGGTATTATAAAAAAGGGAACAGCTATTCTTACGGCATTTCTGAGCTTTTCGTTTCGTATCAGGAGCATGGCTTCTCCTTTCTGCCGTTAAGTGAGCAGAGCTTTACTGCGTCGTCGATAGTAACGGCATTGTCGTAATAACCGCGCGTCATACGGCTGACGGCTGTTGTGTAGAAGCTGTTCCTGCTGAAAAACTCATTGGGCTCCCCTGTAGAGACTATCCTGCCGCCGAAAAACATAGCACATCTGTCTGCGCATACAGCGGCAAATTCCACATCGTGAGTAACAATTACTACGGTAACACCTTTTTCTTTCAGTTTGCGGAGAACACCGATTATATTGAGCTTTGCTCCTGCGTCCAGACCTTTTGTCGGCTCATCAAGAAGAAGCAATTTCGGCTTTGAAGCCAGCACCTTTGCCAGTGCCGTGAGCTGCTGCTCGCCGCCTGAAAGGTCATAGGGGTGCTTATCCATAAGGTGACTGATATCGTAGGGAAGTTCGGTTATATCAGCGTGACATTCATCGAGCTCCTGATGGACCGTGCTTTTTAGGAATACTGTCTGAACGTCCTGCGGCAGCATGGCAAGACACTCACGATAGAGTGAGCGGTTCTTGTAATCCTTGAGACGCTTGCCGAACACCTTTATCCTGCCGCTGTATGGTTTTAGAAGTCCTGCTGCTGCGGAGAGTGCCGTTGTCTTTCCCGAGCCGTTTCCGCCGAGGATACAGAATATCTCCTTTTCGTATACAGTGAAGCTGAGCCCGTCAAGTATATCTTTTCCCTCCCGTGAATAGCGGAAGAAAACATCGCTGAACTCCATAGCCGCGGAGTCCGAATGTTCATACAATGCCTGCGGCAGTCCGCGAGTAGTATTATTGTAGCCTTTTTCTATGAAGTCACGCCCCTCGCGGACTGTAAGCGGGCTGCTTCCGCTGCCGCTGAGCTCGGCGTAAAGCCGAGCCGCCGCAGGCATACCGCAGAGGATATCAGGACGTTCTTTCAGTTCGGATATGACCTCTGAGGGCTTACTGTTTGCTATCAGCTGACCTTTATCCATAACGAGAAGTTTGTCGCAAAGCGGTACAACGTCCTCAAGGCGGTGTTCTGCCATAATTATTGTAATGGACAGGTCGCTGCAAAGCCGCCTGAGAGTTGAAATGAAGTCTGCTGCGGCTATCGGATCAAGCTGAGCAGTCGGCTCGTCGAGAATAAGAAGTTCAGGCTGCATAACGAGGATAGAAGCAAGATTCAGCAGCTGCTTTTGTCCGCCCGAAAGCTCCGCAACATCTCTGTCGTACCAGTCTCCGATACCGAAGTAGCTTGCCATTTCGGCTATTCTTCGGGATATCTCATCAGGCGAAGTCCCGAGGTTTTCCAGTCCGAAAGCCAGCTCATGCCAGACCTTGTCAGTGACGACCTGCTGTTCGGGCTTCTGCATAACAAATCCAATCGCAGAAGCAGATCTTCTGTCGGGAAGCTGTGACAGCTCCACACCGCCGAAGCTTACCGAGCCATTTTTCTCACCGAGAGGTGTGAGCTCACGTTTCAGCATACGCAGCAGAGTAGACTTGCCGCTGCCCGTAGCTCCGCACAGTACGGCGAACTCGCCCCGTTCAATAGAAAAGGATATATTGCTGACAGCAGGTTCTGCGCACTGCGGATATGTAAAGGTCAGACCGCTGACCGCAAGTATTTCCATTTAAGGTTCACCACCAATTCAAGTATCATGGGCATGAGTATCATCAGCCCGTATGAGATAAGTCCAAGAACTCCAAGCATATCGGGAGCTTTTGCTGTTATGGACGGATAGAACACAAAGCTGAGGGACTTTGTTCCTACAGCTGCACAGGTAATACCGAGAAGCCCGAGTTCTGTCAGCAAAAATGCGATATCAGCCGCCGCAAATCTGAATCTTCTCATCTGAGTTCGTCTGCCTGTGCCGAAGCCTCTCGCCTCCATACTGTCGGCGGTTATTATGCCGTTTTCCAGCGCCCATGTGACCATAACGGAGAAAACACGGGACTTTCCCTTGATGTCGTCGATTATATTATCGTCCCTGTAAAGTCCCATTGCAGTCTGTGCGGCGTTTATTTTTGCAGACTGCCTGCCGAACAGCGGTACGAATCTAAGCGCCATTGAAAGCACCAGTGACAGCTTCGGAGAGAGAGCTCCCGTAATGTAAAGAAGCTTCTCGCTTGTCATTATCTGTGTAAATGAACGAAGCCAGTACAGCACTCCGATTATCATAGCAGCTGAATTTAAGCCATACAGCGTGGCTTCAAGGGTTACAGGATTGTGGTTCATGACAAAGAGTACAGTTTTTCCGTTGTGTGACACAAGAGGATTAGCCAGTGCCAGTATCAGAAACAGCACCCAGAAGAATATATGAGTTTTCCCGTGGGACAGACCGTTGCGCATGACAAAGAATGCAACAGCTCCCACCAGAGATATGACCATAAGCAGGGGATAATTGCAGAACATAGCTATTCCCGTTACGCTTAGAAACCAGACGGCTATGACTATTGGATTGTATTCGGAAAAGCTTCTCATTTTTCATATACCTCGTTAAGGTCGTGGCCTATCTCGCAGGTGTACAGCCACTCTATTTTATCGCCGTCGGAGAGCTCGTATTCGCCGCATCCTCTTGACGGAGTAATGCCGTTCACATGATACACCCAGCCTGACAGGTCTCCGAAATCATACTCGTAAATATAGTTTATGCCTGCTATGTAGACCATACCGTGAGCATTGCCAGCGCTGCCCTTGTTTTCGACTTGAATACCGTAGGTCTGTGCAGCTTCTGTGAGAATATCGAAAACTGTCTCGCCGCTTTCAAAGTCAAAAGCCGTAGGCGGCAGTATAACGCCGTCCGCAGGGATATGCTCGGCCTTGCCTGCGATAGTGTCACAGCGTATCTCCATAGTTACAGTACCTGCGATGTTCTTTTTTACTTTTTTCTCGCCGCTGTAGTAGTCCTCGGCGGACTGTATATCCAGCAAAAGTACAACAGCTATAGCCGCACCTGCCACAAGAACGATGAACAGATAGTTCTTCCAGCTTCGCTTTCCGAAAATGAAAATAACAAGCGAAATTACCCCTACTGCACCGATTATAATAATAATTATCATCGGCTTGTGGTTCTTACCCTTGGGAGCATTATTGCTCTGCGCATTCAAAGCTGTTGAAGTAACTTTTGCCCCCGAATTCAGTACAGTTCCTGAAACAGTAACAGTTTCAGCACCTGTTTCAGTAGTTTTAGCAAGAGTTGTGCCTGCTTTTGCTGTTGTTACAGTGCTTGTCTTTGAAGTCGTGGATTTAGCTTCTGCAGCAGCCGCAGTCTGAGTCGTACTATGCTCCTGCTTCTGATGTGCGCCCTCAGTGTTGCGCTGTGGAGCTTCGTGAACTCTGCGGTTATCCAGCACAAGCAGGGGAGACTTTCCCTCGGTCATGCGCTGGAAAGCTATCAGCGAGTAAAAAGCCTGTACCGTAGCCGTAGGATTGCTGCCGCCTCCCTTAGTATGGCAGAAGCTGCCGTCGTCAAGGCGATATTCCGCAATGCCGTCGATAAGGTCGTGACCGTCCTTGATAAAGCGCTCGTCGTACCTGCAATCTATCCCCAGAGCCGACAATGCAACAAGTACCTGAGATGTGCTCTCGGGATTTGGCGTGCCGAAGCTCTCATAGCCGCCGTTTGACTTCTGCTTTGCCGACAGGAAGTCCAGTGCCCTGTCCACAGCCTCAGAGACATCGCTCCTGTCATTATAGGGAGCAAGAGCCTGAACAGTCATTGCTGTTACGTCGATATCGCCGAAGTCTCCGAAAAGAGCCCAGCCGCCATCGCCGTACTGCATGGAGAGTATACTATCCACAACCGAATCTGCTGTGAAACGGGAGCAGGTATAGCCGTTGTTGAGCACATGAAGTCCGTATATCCAGCTCATCATGCCCTGTTCGCCGATAGAGCTGTCCAGTATATCAGAGATATAGCTGTTATCGCTGCCTGCCGCCGCCAGTCCGAGAGCATATTTCTCTCTTGAAGTTGCCGAGGGTACATTATTGCTTGAAAGATAGTCCGTGAGGGAGCGCTCATAGGCAGAAAGGTCGGAATACCCGTACTGACTGAGGGCGAGAGCGTACCAGTCAGAGGTCTTGCCTGCACCCTCGGCTATCTCACTGCCGAGCCATTCTTCTACGCTGCCTGCGCCGCACTGACTTAGCTTATAATCAACGATACCGCCGATAAGGTCGCTGACCTCCTCGGCGGTATGTTCGCTGCACTGAGCTCCCATAGGGACACAGCCCAGTGATAAAACCAATGTAAGTACAATGCACAGAAAGCCTGTGAGTACCTTAATCCTCATTCTTTCTTCTCAGAACAAAAGCAGTAGCAACAGCGCCTGCAAGACCGAATACAGCCAGTCCTGCACCCTTTACGCCTGTCTTTGGAGAGTTGCCTGAAGCTTTAGTTGTTGCCTTTGTGGTAGTCTTTGTAGTTGTTGCAGTAGTAGTGGTCGTAGTAGAAGAGTTAGTAGTTGTTGTCAGGGGAGCTGTAGTTGTTGTAGTAGTCAGTGCAGGATCGACCTCGACCATATAAACAGGAGGAACGATATTTACACTGTCAGAAGCTGCGCTTACGTAATTAGAGCCTGCTTCTGAGAATTTTACAGTAACCTTGCCGTCGTTATCGGTAACTAAGTCAGTTGCCTTGCCGTTTAAGGTTATCTTTGCGTTTGCAAGCTTGTTTTCAACAAGATCGCCGTTTGCACCGAATGTGTAATATGTTAGAGTCAGCGGAACTTCTGCGTCAACAGCAACAGGCTCGCCCTTTTTAGCGTTAAAGAAGCTGTAATAGTAGTTATAGTCCTTTGGATCGGGATAGATAAAAGCCTGTATCTGGTCGCCGTCCTTTATTTCGTCTGCAAGTCCCATGGACATCTTGTCATTTACGTAGTAGCCGTAGCTGCCGCCGTTTTCAACGCCCCAGAGCTTGTCAAGACCGAGTCCCCACTGTCCTACAGAGGACTTGTAGCCTGCTGCTGCGCCGCCCTCGAACTTATTCTCGTGAGCGATATAGAGAGCGTCGTTGATAGTGAGCTTGCCGTCGCTGTCGATATCGGTAACAGTGATAGGCTCCTGAATGAGAACAAGATCCTTTTTGTCGTTGGAAACAGTAACAAAGACCTTAGTCTCGTCAGCAGCGAATGAAGTCATACAGACAGCTGAACATGAGATAAGCAGAGCAGCTGCCATAGCGATAGTTTTTTTCATAAAAACCTACTCCTTAAAATAATGTCGGGGACAATAAAAAAGCCTTTCCGCATTGCGAAAAAGCGCAGCAAACAGCTCCACAGCGATACTGAGGAGTTCTCTGGCAACGTTTTTCACTGTCCAAAAACGTGTAATTACCCATTGTCTGACGAGCGATCCGACTATACGGCAGTGACTGCTGCGACGGATTTGCACCGTACTTCCCTCAGTTTCAGACAAAAATATTATAGCATATAGTTTGCTGAAATGCAACATTCGGTAAGAAAAATTCACGTATTTTTAAATATTGAACCTTGATTGTTTGTAAAAATATAAAATTATATCATAAGACTTGCAATGAGCAGTTAAATGTGGTAAAATATTATACGTGATGTGTCCCAATAGCTCAGTAGGATAGAGCGACTGCCTCCTAAGCAGTAGGCCGGAGGTTCGACTCCTCTTTGGGACGCTGTAAGCTCCCCGATATTTGTCGGGGAGCTGTTTTTTTACCCGAAATATTTAAATTTTTCAAAAGGTCTTGACTTTTTCCATTCTAAGGTATATAATGTATAGCGCTGAATAAAGGCGTTTTATGGGAGAAATATAGATAAAATGGAGAAGATTATGGAAGATGTTGAAATTTTTCTGAGCAGACTTGCCCCTGAGAAAAAGCTCTATGAGGAAGCTGCAAAAAAGCTTGGCACGGCAGATATAACAGACAGATTCACACTTTCGGGAGCTATTGCCGAAAAGGGCGCTCCTGTGTCCTACAAGGTCTATATTTCTGACGAGGATATAGAAAACAGCACTATCGAAGAAATAAAGTCGGTATTTTCAGAGGCTGCCGAGGAAAATCCTGAGATCAGCGTTGAGTTTATTTCCGATGAGTTCCTCAACCTTATCGATGATAAGGCAAGGATAACTGCTGACAGCAAGCCGAGAAGCCTTGTCCACAGGGACGGCGATCTTCACCCGACAGTACATATTTGGATGATAAAGCGCCGTGATATGGGAGTTTTCGTTCTTTTGCAGAAACGTGCTCATGAAAAGGATATCAATCCTGACTGTTACGATGTATCTGCGGCAGGACACGTATCTCAGGGCGACGAGTTCCGTTATACTGCACTGAAAGAGGTACATGAGGAACTGGGACTTGATATAGACAGGAGCAAGCTTGAATTTATCGGACTTAAAAAGGCTGAGTTCAACAAGGACGGCATACATGATAACGAGCTCGTGGCAGTTTACATCTGCCGTGAGAATATCAACATCGAAGACCTTGTGCTACAGTCATCTGAGGTCTCTGAGGTATGCTGGGCTGAGATAGACGAGCTTCTCTCCATAATGAAATATGAGGATATCCCGAATTGTATCTCACTTGACGAGCTGGACATGATAAAAAAAGCAGTATTTTGAAAAAAGCAGGCAAAGCCTGCTTTTTTATGTGTGATTCATCATTAAAAAAGGCGTGATATCATCACGCCTTTTGTGTTTATTCAGATGCAGCAGCTCCGCCGTCTGCCGGTGCGGGAGCCGCGGTCTCACCGCCTGTGCCTGCGCCGCCGTTATCAGGTGGAGTTACAGGATTTTCAGTGCCTGTACCTGTGCCGCCCTCAGGAGGAGTTACGGGATTCTCGGTTCCTGTACCTGTACCGCCGTTCGGATCAAGTGTCGTACCTTCACCGTTAGGATATGTGGTGAGTTCACCTGTACCGCCTGCATAGCCGCTTACAACGGAAGTTGTAGTAGTGGGAGTATAGGTGTTGAGCTGTCCCGAGAAGTCGCCTGACGGGATCTTCTGTCCCTTGAAGAAGCCATTGCCCGAGGTAAAGCTTATGGTGTATTCTGACTTCTTTACCTTTGTGACTGTAGTTGTACGCTTTGTCTTGGATACAGTGCTTGTAGCTGTAGTGGTAACAGCTGTAGTAGGGCTTGTACTCTGTGGATCCTGCTTGTATATGCTCTCACGTCCGAAGCTGGATATCATCTTCTCCGACGGAGTTATTGGAAAAATAACAAAAAAAGTAAGAATAACAGCTGTAAGTGCAATAAAACAGCCGCACGAAACGAGGGTTATCTTGGTGGATTTTTTCAGATTGCTGAAAAAGCCGTTTCCTCTGCTCATGTAATAAACACTCTCCTGTACATAGTTATGTATTTATTATACTACTGATGTCGGAAAAAGTCAAGCTATAGTATGCCTGTTTGTGTGAAAGTATGATGAAAAGTGCCTGATCGTGAGCAGTTTTGGTCTTTTCGATTGACAATATGTCAGTGAAGTGCTATAATAACAGAAATTGCAATAAAACTTCACACGAAAGGAACAATCATGATAGTACAGATACACGATAAAAACGAGAAAAGAGCCATATCACGCAAAATACTTGAAGCTCTGACGGAATGGTTCGAGGTGGACGAGTCAAGAGAGCAGTATATCGCCGAAAGCGCTGACAGGATATTCTTTGCAGCCGAGGAAAAGGGAGAATATGTAGGTTTTCTGTGCCTTAAAGAAACGGGCAATGCTACGGTAGAGCTTGCGGTTATGGGCGTTCTGAAGCCCTATCACCGCGGAGGTATCGGCAGGGAACTTGTTGAAAAAGCAAAAGAAGCCGCTAAATTCTTAGGATATTCATTTATGCAGGTAAAAACTGTAAAAATGGGAGTGTATGAAGATTATGACAGAACAAATATGTTCTATATAGGCTGCGGATTCAAGGAATTCGAGGTATTTCCCGATTTATGGGACGAAGCGAACCCATGTCAGATATATGTGATGGCACTGTAAAATGTAGGGGACGCCGCTGTCTGCAAATAATAAAAAAGGACGCAAAGGGGAGCCCCCTTTGGCGGAATCGCAGGTTACCAAATATGAGCCGTTACTTTACGGCTCGGTAGCCCGCTTTTTCCGTTAAGGGGAGCAGCCTAATGCGTCCTTTTTTCATTTATTTATCGTTTTTCTTGAGCTTAGCCATTTTATAGATGAAAAGCTCCAGCGAGATAAGCGCGATAACTGCCGCACCTGCTATAAGACCTACCTTGAGGAGTCCGCCGCTGTTCTTGTCGTCGTCCTTTTCATCGTCGGTCTTTTTCGCTTTTGTAGTCTTGGCAGTTGTTTTCTCGGTCTTGGTTTTCTTGGATTTTGTAGTTGTCGCTTCTTCCTTGTCGGACTTTTTGCCGTTTGTGTGTGGAGTAACGACGATTCCCTCGTCTGTAGCCTCCTGAGCTGTAAAGCCTGCCAGCCATGCAAGTGAAGCGTTCCAGTTGATAGTACATTCGTTTACAGACCATGCCTCGATGTTGTCAAGATAGCATTTCTGAGGCGGTATCTTGCCCTTTTTCCAGCCTGAGCCCTGTACCCACGGATCCTGCATACCGGAGTTCGGACCGCCGCACATTACGCCGTTTGGCGCCTTGGGGAAAGTCTCGTCTATCTGTCTTGCCCAGTAGCGGTGGTGAGGATATTCAATAGCGTGAGTGCCGTAGCCTGTAACATAGGAGTAGTCCATAGCGTTTCTGCCGAGGATATAGTCCATACCGCCGATAGCTCCGTCAAGGTAGCTCTCGTCCTTTGTGAGCAGATAAGCGTAAGCTATAACGATAGCATTATCGGTCACGAATGAGTTAGAGCCCCAGATATAGCCCTCGTCGCTGTCGTTGTAGCTGAGCTTGCTCTGGCCGTAGGGGACTCCGTAGCCCTGATTCTCTTCAAGTGAAATGAAGTTATCAGCTGCGGAAACGATAGCCTCCTGGATTATCTCAGCGTCGCCCTTGTCAAATTTATCGGTGTTGAGTGCCGCACTGAGAGTAGCAAGACCGCCTGTATTGCCCCAATCGAAGCTGCCGACAGTATCAACGCTTTCGCCGCCGCCTAAAGTCTGGGGGACATCGAGGAAGAACTTGTTCTCTGTAGCCTCGTCGTAGTAGTCCTCGTCACCTGTGGTGATGAAAAGCTCCAGAGCAGCCCAGCAGAATTCGTCTTCAACGTCTGTGTCGCCGTATGCACCGCCGCCTATGGATTCATCAAGCGGAGCGTACATCTCGGGGTGCTTCTTTGCAGCCGCAAATGCATTTTTTGCAGCTGTGAGACACTGCTCGGCGAAATCGCTGTCGTAGTCTTTCCACAGTCTTGCTGCCTGAGCTCCGCAGGCTGCCAGATTAAGAGTTGCTGCAGTCGTCGGAGGCTTGACGATACGCTTCATATCGTCGTCGGCAGGCGCGATTCCGAGAGCAGTCCACTTCTCGTCGTGAGCCTTGTGGTAAGCCATGCCCTTGTATTCGCCGCTTTCGACTATCATTTTCAGCATCCATTCCATTTCCCAGCGGGCTTCGTCGAGAAGGTCGGGAGTGCCGTTTGTGTTTTCGGGAAGAAGCATTGTTCCGTCGCCGTAAGCGTCCTCAAAGCCGTATTTGAGAGCTGTTTCATATTGGTTCTGCATGAGCCAGAGGGAGAAGCCGCCGTTTACAACATACTTACCGTGGTCGCCTGCGTCATACCAGCCGCCTGTAACGTCTATAGAGCCGCTGCTGCCGCTGTAGCCCCATGTCTGCTCTATCTCAGCCATATCCTTGGGGTGACCTGCTGCACGGGCAAGCTCGGAAGCCTCGCCTGAGGAGATGAAATCGCTCTCTATTTCGATACCGCTTCTGTTCTGGTAGAAGTAGTTGAGGGAATCATAAAGCAGGCTGGAATAAGTCTCCGAGCCGCATATCTCGAAGTCGCGGCTTTCGGAGCCGTCCTCTGCTTCGATATGGTATGTACCTTCCTTGTCAAGGTCGGTGAAGTCGATGATATGTACTTCGTCATCTGAGTCCTTGTCGTGACCAAAGGGAGTGCTCTTGCCTTCGTATACGGTCTTGCCTGACTCGTCAATTACCTCGAAGTCAACAGGCTTTGAGGAGTCGCTTAGGAGAGTAGCTTTTTTGGCTCTTTTTGGGAAGTAGCAGACCTGGTTGGTGAGAATGCCTGCACGCTCCCAGACCTCAGCCGAAGGGTAGTCGTTCTCGTCGCCTGAGAGGTCGATGAGGGACATATTGTCGAATTTTATCTCTGTGCCGGCAGGGAAGCAGTCACCGTTGGTGTACTGACCGTCGCCGCCGAGGTGGAACGCCCATTCCGCAACATCAAGGGACTTGTCTGCTGTAAATGTAAGGTCTACCTTTTTAGTCTCGTTTTTGCCTATCTGTATGCAGTCCCATGTGCTGTTGAAGTCGGGGCCGCCGTCAGCCATCATATTGTGCCAGATCTCTACGTCGCCGTCTAAGTTGCCTATCTTGGTGTAGTACTTTCCGCTCTCCGAGGGGGTTATCTCATAGGATACCTTGTACTTGTGTCCCGAAACTATCTTCAGTCCTCTGTGTCTGAACTGACAGTCCCAGCGGTCCTCGCCGCCTCGCGAAGCTCCGCCCGGATTTACGATAGTCACGGTGTAAGCGCCCTTTTCGATCTTGAAGTCCATTTCACCGGGGGCGGACTCTACAATGTGCCACGGGAGTCCTACTCCGTTTTCAAAGTCTGTCTGACCGAGCTGCTGACCTGCATTCGCATTGAGGGGAGCGAACTGCATTCCTGCGGGGCATACAGCGCCTGCCGCAACAACCACAGCAGCAAGAGCCGAAACAGCTCTGCAAGCAGTTATTTTTTTCTTTTTCATGCTTTAAACCTCCGTTTTCTGCAATTTTTCCACTATATACTTTAATACTTTTTATATTAGTTGTAAAGCGCAGCAATAGAAAATTTACAATTTGTCCCTATAAAACGGCATTTTGCTCATATTCATAGTCTTTACTTAAAATATTTCGGCTATTTAGACTATTTCCGCAAAATATGCACGAAATGTCATATTTCAGCAATTTGTGCACTTGATTTATTTGTTTCGTTGTGATATAATTAAATTCGTATGGATTATCTGTGCTTACTTTATTAACAGGAGTTATGGTATGAACCATATTTTTTATCTTATGGGCAAGAGTTCATCGGGAAAGGATACCGTTTACAGCCGTATCCTCGAAGATTCAGAGCTTATCCCCATTGTTCTCTACACTACCCGTCCCATTCGTGCAGGCGAGCGCGAGGGCGTTGAGTATCATTTCGTTGATGATGAGCGTTTCAATGCCATGAGGGACAGCGGCGAGGTAATAGAATGGCGTACATATGATACAAAATGCGGCAAATGGTCTTATTTTACCGCAAAGGACAGTATCAGCACCGACAGGGGGGACCGGATCGGTATCGGTACGCTGGAGTCTTATCTGAAAATAAAGGAATATCTCGGTGATGAGGTGCTTATCCCTGTCTATATCGAAGTAGACGACGATATAAGATTCCTCAGGGCTGTGGAAAGAGAAAAAAGGCAGTCGGCTCCAAAATATGCGGAGCTGTGCAGGCGTTTCCTTGCTGACAATGAGGACTTTTCCGATGAAAAGCTCAGAGAGGCAGGAGTTACAAAACGTTTTTCAAACAACGGCAGTCTCGAAGAGTGTCTGTCTGCTGTAAAAAAATATATATGTGATTTTCAGGAATGATTTTTGTGGTATCCGTTGGAAAGCGGAATTAGGGAGGTTTATTGTGAGTTTGGAAAATTATTACTGCGAGTGTGCAAAGAGAACTATGATAATAGGCGGCGGCGTAGCCTGTGAAATGCTTCTCAAGGAGATATTCAACGCTCAGAAGTCGCCTTACACTGACGATAAATATTCTGCTCAGTTCAACCCTGTGTGCATTATCGACAACGATTGCCATAAGGTTGGTAAGGAGATAATGGGCGTCAAGGTCGTAGGCAGAGAAGATGAGATAGTTAAGTACGCTAAGGAGTTTGAGATAGAGCAGCTCATTCTTGCTATACCGTCACTTACTTCGGACGAGCGCAAGGCTGTTATAGATATCTGTAACGAGACAAAGCTGCCCCTTAAAATTGTTCCGTTTATCGGTACTCTTATACTTGATGATTCGGCAACTCTGCTCGGTCAGGTACACGATATCAAGGTCGAGGAGCTCCTCGGACGCGATCCTATCAAGTTTGACAACAAGGACATAAGAAACTTCGTCAGCGGCAAAAGATGTATGGTAACAGGCGGCGGCGGAAGTATCGGCTCGGAGCTTGTTCGCCAGATCTGCAAATATAACCCTAAGCAGGTAATAATCGTTGATATCTACGAGAATAACGCCTACGAGATACAGCAGGAGCTTGTAATGGAGTACGGCGAGAACCTCCACCTTGTAACCCTTATCGCTTCTGTTCGCGATTATTACCGCATGAACCAGATATTCGAGAAGTACAAGCCTGAGATAGTATTCCATGCAGCTGCACACAAGCACGTGCCGCTTATGGAGGCTTCTCCTATGGAGGCTATCAAGAACAACGTTATTGGTACATTTAACGTTGCTTCACTTGCACAGTTCCATGATGTAAAGAAGTTCGTTATGATTTCCACCGATAAAGCAGTAAACCCCACCAACGCAATGGGCGCTTCAAAGCGCTGCTGCGAGATGATAGTTCAGTACCTTTCTCAGCAGCATGAAGGCAGAACCGAGTTCGTTACCACACGTTTCGGAAACGTACTCGGCTCAAACGGCTCTGTTATACCGCTCTTTAAGAAGCAGATAGAGCAGGGCAAGCCTGTAACTGTTACCCATGAGGATATTATCCGCTACTTTATGACTATCCCCGAGGCTGTAAGCCTTGTTATGGAGGCAGCTGCCATTGCTCACGGCGGTGAGATATTCGTTCTTGATATGGGACAGCCTGTCAAGATAGTTACTCTTGCCGAGAACCTTATCAGAATGTACGGCAAGGTGCCATATAAAGATGTACCTATCGTATTCACAGGACTTCGTCCGGGTGAGAAGATAAAGGAAGAGCTTCTTATGGACGAGGAGGGACTGCAAAAGACCTCAAACAAGCTCATTTTCATCGGCAAGCAGATAGATATAGATGAGGACCACTTCGCTTCGCGTCTTAAAAAGCTTCGTGACGCCGCACAGCTCAATGATGAAGAGGTCGCTATATCAGCTCTCCATGAAATGGTACCTACATTCATAACTCCCGAGGAGTTCAACAGAATGCAGAGAGAAAAGAACGCTGTAACCGAATAATTGATGATAACTGCACTGAGATATCCTGTCTCAGTGCAGTTTTTGTTTTAAAGTAAAGATTTATTGTAAATTTTCTTTTCATTTCTTGCTATTTTTGATATCTTATGTTATAATTAATTATGATTAATCATTTTTTCTGGAGATGATGATATTTTGACATCTTTTTACAGCCTTACCGAAGAGGTTTCGGATATAGTTACAGAGGAGGCTTCCGCCGATACCACAAATGAGGTCATGGGAAGCATACAGGAATCCGTGGAAAAGACCTCGGGCATTCTCAATGACGGACTTGGCTATATACAGAAAGCGCTCCCGACGGTGATAATTGCTCTTGTTATACTGATAGTTGGCATACTTATCTCAAAGCTCATTGCAAAGATAGTCGGCAAGGCGGTTTCAAAGTCCAATGTAAACGGTGCGGCTAAGAGCTTTCTTGTGTCGCTGATAAAGATAATTCTCTATATCGCAGTCATAATCATGGCACTTTCGGTGCTGAATGTGCCTATGTCGTCGATAATCACCATACTTGGTGCGGCAGGACTTGCTATCAGCTTGGCACTGCAAAGCTGTCTTTCCAACCTCAGCGGCGGATTTATCATACTCTTCACTAAGCCATTTACTACGGGAGATATCATAGAGCTTGATGACTCTGTGGGAACAGTCCGTGATATCGGTATATTCTATACTAAGATAGTGACATTTGACAACAAGACAGTATTTATCCCAAACGGCAAGGTAACAGACGCTAAGATAGTCAATTACACAGAGACTCCCACAAGGCGTATCGACCTTACTTTCGATATCAGCTACAGCACTGATTTCGGCAAAGCCCGTGATGTGATACTTGAAATAATCTCGAATGAGAAGCTTATACTAAAGACTCCCGAGCCGATAGTACGCATGAGCGCACATAATAGCAGTTCAATTTCCATTGATGTTCTTGTCTGGGTAAACAATGCTGATTACCTGACAGAGCGCTATAATATGACCGAGGCAGTAAAAGCTGCCTTTGATGAGAACGGTATCGTGATACCATTCCCACAGCTGGATATTCACGTAAAGGATAAGGTTTAATGGCTGAAAACAAGCAGAAAAAAGCTCCGACAAAAAAGACAGAAACTGACAAGCCGAAGAAAAAATCACATTTATGGCTGTGGATACTGATTTTCATAGTGTGGCTGTTTGGCAACTATACGCTGAATACCAACAAGACTTCCATTACCTCGCCAAAGGTGAGCAGTAAGGTGCGTTTCGCCGTTATAAGCGACCAGCACGCTACGAAGCACGGTATAAAGAACAGCAAAATAGTTGAGAAAATAAAGGACGCTTCTCCTGATATCGTATTTATCCTCGGCGATATGTACACGCGAAAGAGCGACTGGGAGCTGATACAGAAGCCCATTGACCTTACCGCAGATTTAGTCTCCGCAGGCTATCCGGTTTACTGCGTAACAGGCGAGCATGACACCGATGAGCGTTATGTCGCGGAGCTGAAAAAGGTCGGAGCCCACGTTCTCAGCTATGATGAGGAGACTATTGACGTAAAGGGAAACAGAATCCATATAATGGGCATAGACAACGTATATTACAGTCCTACATTTGACCTGAATACAGCTTTTTCTCTTGATGACAGCTGTTATAATGTTCTCCTTGCGCATATCCCGAATTATGATAAGTTTGCGGATTTCGGCGCAGACCTTACCCTGTGCGGAGATACTCACGGAGAAATGGCACAGCTCCCGTTCGGAGCAGGCCCGCTGTACTGTTCGGAAAACAAAACATGGCTTCCCAAGCTTCTTCACAAGGAGCAGAAGATATATGACAAAGGATTCTTTGACTATGAGGGCGGAACGATGTTCATAACTTCGGGCATAGGAGTTTATCCTGCGCCTGTGCGTTTCAACAACCGTCCCGAGGTAGTCATTATGGATATCAGACCAAAGGGGTGAAAATATGAGTAAAATCACAGATATCGCCGTTATAGGGGGCGGCGCGTCGGGACTTGCAGCTGCTATCGAAGCAAAAAACGTCATGCCAAAGGCAAGGGTAGTCATTCTTGAAAAGCTTGACCGCGTAGGCAAGAAGCTTCTTGCTACAGGCAACGGCAGATGCAATCTCAGCAACATGGATATGGGCTCACATCATTATCACGGCAGCGTGAAGAATGTGATGCGCATAATCAACGGTACTCCCACAGCCAAGGAATTCTTCGGAAGTATCGGCGTTGTGTGCTCTGCTGATTCAAAGGGCAGGATATATCCGCGCAGCAACAGTGCGGCTACAGTGCTGAATGCTCTGCGTCTTCGTGCAAAGGAGCTCGGCATAATCGAGCGCTGCGGCTTTGAAGCCAACTTTATCGAGAGTACTCCCGACTGCTTCAGAATATCCTCGGAAAAGGGCGAGAAGTACCCCTGCAAGCGCGTTATCGTTGCAGCAGGCGGCTATGCAGCACCTCAGTTCGGAACTGACGGCAGCGTAATAAGACTTCTCCGCAGCAACGGCTGTCACACCACAAAGATATGCCCTGCTGTAGCGCCTTTGCGTGTACGTCCCGAGCTTCTCAAGGGACTAAAGGGAGTTCGTGCCAAGGGCAAAGTCACGGCTCTTTCCGCAGGCAGGATACTAAAAGAAGAAACAGGCGAGATACAGTTTACGGAGAGCTCTCTGTCGGGTATCTGTGTTTTCAATATGGCTCATCTTATATCACAGTACGACGGCAAACTGACGCTTCGTCTTGACCTTGCCTCGGATATGGATATGGAACAGCTTGTGGGCTATCTCCGTATCATACAGTATCAGCGCAGCAGCTGTACCTTAGAGGAGCTTCTCACAGGACTTTTCGTCCGCAATCTTGCGTTTTATCTGACAAAACGCGCTCTTGGAAAGCCGCTTACCGAGTCAATTTCAGCTTTAAAGGAAGCCGACCTGCGTACAATAGCACAGCTCATAAAGAATCTGGATTTTGAAGTTCTCGGCAGTGCACCGTGGAAAGAAGCACAGGTCACATCAGGCGGCATAAGCGGTGACTGCGTTGACGAGCAGCTCCAGCTGAGAGGAGCAAAGGGCATATTCCTCTGCGGCGAGATACTTGACGTTGACGGCGACTGCGGCGGATACAATCTCCAGTGGGCTTGGTCATCGGGTATCATGGCTGGCAGATGCTGTGCAAATTCTCTGAGAGGAGCGCTTTTATGATAAGAGTCGGCGGTATCAGGGTATCCCTTGATACAGACTTTTCAAGGCTTGAAGATATATGCGCCAAGAAGCTTAGACTCGAACGAAGCAGGCTTATCAGCGTAAGCCTTGCAAAGAAGTCAGTGGACGCGAGAAAAAAGAGCGACGTTCACTTCCTTATATCTCTTGATATCGAGGCGAAAGGCGAGGAAAAGCTTCTTAAAACGCTGAAAAATGCGGTAAAATACAAAAAGCCCGAGTATAGTATCCCAACTGTGAAAAATGCGGCTTATCGTCCTGTTATCGTAGGCTTCGGACCTGCGGGAATGTTTGCGGCGCTTGTTCTTGCAATGGCAGGAGCAAAGCCCATAGTCCTTGAAAGAGGCTGCGATGTGGACTCCCGTGTAAAGGCAGTTGAGGAATTTCAGTCAGGCGGAAAGCTTGATACCGAGTGCAATGTGCAGTTCGGCGAGGGCGGAGCAGGTACATTTTCCGACGGCAAGCTTACAACAGGTATAAAGGACAAGCGCATAGGCTGGATACTGGAACGTCTGGTGGAGTTCGGAGCTCCCGATGAGATACTTTACCTTGCAAAGCCCCATATCGGCACGGACAAGCTTCGCGGAGCTGTCAAGGCGCTTCGTGAGAAAGTCATATCTTTTGGCGGAGAGGTAATATTCAATGCTAAATTCTGCGGCTTTGAAGCTGAAAACGGTTCGATATCCGCAGCTAAATACAAAAAAGGCGGGGAAATCTGCACTATTGACACAAAAAGCGTCATACTTGCTACAGGACACAGTGCAAGGGACGTTTTCGAGCTTCTCTACAATGAGAAGATAGACCTGTCGCAGAAAAGCTTTTCTGTGGGAGTCCGTGCGGAACATCTGCGAACTGATATCGATAAAGCGATGTACGGCGCTTTTGCAGGTCATAAGGCGCTGAAAGCAGCTGATTACAAGCTGGCTGTACATCTTCCCAACGGGCGCACTCTCTACACATTCTGTATGTGCCCGGGGGGATATGTTGTGGCGGCTTCTTCCGAGGAGGGCAGGCTTGCTGTCAACGGCATGAGCTGTTTTGCCCGTGACGCGGAGAACTCCAACAGCGCTCTCCTTGTGAATGTAGGTCCCGAGGACTATGGCAGCGACCACCCACTGGCTGGTATGTGGTTTCAGCGTGACCTTGAGGAAAAAGCGTTCAGAGCCGGCGGCAGCGATTATCATGCACCTGCGGCAGTTCTTCGTGATTTCATGAAGGGACGTGTCAGTGAAAAGCTTGGCAGAGTCAAGCCATCATACCGTCCCGATGTGAAGTTCGCAGCTCCCGAGGAGTATCTTCCCGATTATGTCTGCGAATCCCTGAGAATGGGAATAACAGAAATGGGAAAGAAGATACAGGGGGTTGACGACGGCGACACGCTGCTGACAGGAATAGAGAGCAGGAGCAGCTCTCCTGTGCGCATAAACAGGGGAGAGGATATGCAGTCTCTCAGCCTGAAAGGGCTTTATCCCTGCGGCGAGGGTGCAGGCTATGCAGGCGGAATAGTTTCCGCGGCAGTTGACGGCATGAAATGCGCAGAAGCATTGCTGGAAGCAATAGTTTAGAGTTGAGAGTGAAGAGTTGAGAGCTAATGTGTTCGCTCATGTTATTTAAATAATATCGACGCAGGCGATACAATAACTCTAAACTCTCAACTAAAAAATATTTTTGTTTGAAAAATAATAATAACTGAAACGGAGGCTTAATATGAAGATCAATGTTATTGGCGGAGAAATGGACAGACGCGAGATCGACGAGTACATAAAGTACGCTTCTCAGAAGTACGTCGGACGTCAGATCGGTGAAATGGATATCATTATAGACGGCGAATTTGTAGATTTGCAGGTACACTTCAAGGATATGGATTTTCAGAGAGCCTACCGCTCGGCTGATTACCTTGTGAACACTCTGGAAAAGCTCAACAACGCAAAGCAGAAGGAGTTTTCCGAAAAAGAACGTCACAAGGTCTAAGGAGAAATAAATGAATCTGACTAATATCGGCACAGTCAAGGATATACTTGGGCGTCACGGCTTCAGCTTCTCAAAGGGACTGGGACAGAACTTCATTATCAATCCCGATATATGCCCTAAGATAGCTGAAAACGGCAACGCAAAGGAGGGCTTCGGCGTACTTGAAATTGGTACGGGTATCGGAGTCCTTACAGCTGAGCTTGCAAAGCGTGCGGACAAGGTAACGGCTGTGGAGATCGACTCGCGGCTTCTGCCCATACTGGCAGAGACGCTGGAGGAGTTCGACAACGTAAAGATAATTAATGAGGACGTGATGAAGTGCGACCTCCATAAGCTCATAGCTGAGGAGTTCGGCGGACTTCGGGTGGCAGTATGTGCGAATCTGCCCTACTACATCACATCTCCCATTATCATGATGTTATTGGAAAATAGACTGCCTATCGAGTCCATAACTGTCATGGTACAGAAAGAAGCCGCACAGCGCCTTTGCGCAAAGGTGGGCACACGCGACTCTGGTGCTATAACTGTGGGAGTAAACTACTACGGCACGGTAAAGAAGCTTTTTGACGTATCACGTGGCAGCTTTATGCCTGCACCAAATGTTGATTCGGCTGTTATCAGGATAGACCTTAACACCGAGCACCGACTTGACGAGGAAAGCGAGCACTTCTTCTTCAAGGTCGTCAAGGCAGGCTTTTCGCAGCGCCGCAAGACTCTTGCCAATTCACTTTCCTCTGTTATGGGTATACCTAAAGAGAAAGCATATTCAGCTCTGAAAGGTCTCGGACTTCCCGAGGCAGCACGCATCGAGCAGCTTGACATGGAGCAGCTCATAGCTCTGTCGGCAGAGCTTCAAAAATAAACTGTAATCAGAAAGGCTGAAAGAAGATGAATATAGCAGTTTTTTCTGTCACTGAAAACGGCAGGCAGCTTTCAGTGCGCATTGCCGAGGCTCTCGGTGCAGAGCACAGGGTAAGCCGTTATTGCTTCCACAAGCATACCGATGACAATGCAGCTGTTTTCTGGAATATGGGCAGCATGGTTGGACGACTTTTCGAGCGCTCCGACGTATTTATCTTCGTGTGCGCCTGTGGGATAGCTGTCCGTGCGGCAGCTCCATACCTTGGCACAAAGCCCGATGATCCTGCAATAATAGTCATGGACGACGGCGGCAGATTCGTTATCCCTGTCCTTTCGGGACATATCGGCAGTGCAAATCATATTGCGGAGATACTTGCCGATTCACTCGGTTCCACTGCTGTTATAACTACGTCCGAGGACGAAGCAGGCGGCTTTTCACTGGAGAGTTTTGTGGCGGCAAACGACCTCATAATATGTGACGGCAAGGCAGCAAAGGAAATATCGTCAGCCGTACTGCACGATGAGAAAATAGGCTTTTTCAGCAATTATAAGCACAGCGGACTGCCCGAGGAGCTCACGGAGTTCGGCGTTTGCAGAACAGGTATCTGCATTGACGCAAATACGGCTGTGAAGCCTTTTGATGTAACCGTGAATCTTGTGCCTAAGAACGTTGTTCTCGGTATGAGATGTAAAAGCGATACATCAGCCGAAGCTGTCGAAAGCGCAGTGACTTCCGCTCTTGACGGTATCGGCATTAAACGTATAAGCTGTATTGCTGCTGTAGGCGAAGTTCCTGAGCTTTGCAGCTTCTGCGAAAAGCTTGGTGTATCGTTTAAGATATATGGATCTGCTGAGCTTGACGGCGGCGAAGCTGAATGTGAGCAAATTGCTCTGAAAAGCGGCGGAAAGCTTATCATAAAGGAAAAAGAATTTGACGGTATCAGTATTGCGGTTTCGGAGACTCCCGTATTTCTTGATTTTGAGAGGAAAAGCTGAGGCTTTTGAAAGGTGTTGAGTGAGTATGATAACCCTTGTGACAGGCGGAACAAAGTGCGGAAAATCAGGCTATGCCGAGAAGCTGATAGACAGGCTCAGCTGTCCTAAATACTATATCGCCACGATAAATCCCGTAGGTGATTACGCACAGGAGGTCATCGCCAAGCGCATGAAAATGCATACTCAGAAGAAATACGTGACTATAGAATGCCCCCGCGATATCGCCTATGCTGATATCCCTATCGGCAGTGCTGTTATCGTTGAGGAGATAGGCAGGCTCTGCGCAAATGAAATGTTTGTTGACGGCAGGATACTCCGCACCGTTGATAAGATAGTTTCAGGTCTGGAGCTCATAGGCGCAAAGGCTTCGGAGCTTGTCATCGTAGCTAATGACATAAGCAGAGACGGCATAAGCTACTCTCCCGAGCTTATGGAGTACATAAAGGAAATGGGTGAGATAAGCCGCAGGATAACTGCATTTGCAGATAATGTCATCGAGTGTGTTTACAGTGTTCCCGTAGCCTTGAAGGGCTCTGCACTGCTTGACTGATAAACTGAAAAAACGAAACAATACATCGTGGAGGTATTTGATATGATAATGGTAACAGGCGGAGCATATCAGGGAAAGCTGGATTTTGTATGCAGACATTTTGGCCTTGAGAGCTCAGATATCGCAAACGGTTCTACCTGTGATTTTGAAGAAGCGTTCAGCGCTAAGTGCATAAAGAGCTATCACAGATTCATTGCAAGGCTTATTGCTCACGGCGTTGACTGTGTGCAGTTTACTGAGCGTCTGTGTGCTGAGAACAAGGACGCCATAATCATACTGGACGAGATAGGCTGCGGAATAATCCCTGTTGAAAAAGCGGAGAGGAAGCGCCGTGAGATAACAGGAAAATGCGGCTGTATCATAGCAAAGAACAGTGACGATGTAATAAGAGTCACCTGCGGTCTGCCTGTTTATATCAAGGGCGGTAACCAATAAAATACGGTATTAAGCTGTGCAATGCACAGCTTTTTCTTTTTTACAGCAAATTATCCCCGAAACTGTGCTTTTTCGCGGCGAATAATGACAGATAATGCACCTTTCACATGGTATAGTATATTTTTGTGAGGTGACGTAAATGATAAATTTAAAAAAGATAACATCGTGGAAATATTTAGAAACTGCGGCAGCTTTTTCTGTTTCATTTGTCGTGGGATTCTTCATGTCGGACGCCAAGATAGCTGGAATTGCGTCCTTTGCTGATATTTCGGCGGCAGGAGCTGTCGGACTTTCTCCATCAGCCGCAGTTTTTACGGGAAGTCTTGTCAGAAGTATACTAAGCGGTTCAGTCGGACATAATATTGTGAAGCTATCGGCTCTGGCGCTTATCGTGATGATAAAAATGTTCCTTGAGCCGAAAAACGATCCGAAGCTGTGCGGTATCAACACATTTGTAAGCGTTTTTGCTTCGGGAGCGGCAGTCTCGGCAGTTATAGGCGAGCTGCTTTACAAGCTGCCGTTTTATGCCTTTTACGGAGCAGTAGCAGGCTTTGCGGCATACTCGGCGGCACTTATGATAATGGGACTGAAACGCCGACGAGTCATCGACCTGTCTGGTATGGGAGGATTATCCTGTACCGTGGTGTATATAATCGTTGTTTCGGCACTGTGCGCAGTCAAGCTGCCTGCACTGAATATCGGCGTAATTTTCGGGGCAGCTGTCACTCTCGGGGGAGCTTATTTCTATAAGCAGTCAGGCGGTGTTCTCTGCGGCACACTGACAGTCTGCGGAGCATTTCTTGCTTCAAGGACTGTGGGAATGGATATAGTTCTTCTGCCTGCCGCAGGATTGCTCACAGGCTTTCTACGCAGGCAGAAGCCTCAGAACGCAGCATTGGGATTCACAGCAATAAGCTTTGTCCTGACAGCTCTGACGGGGCTTACAATGAGCAGCTTTGACAATATGCTGAATATTGTCTGCGGCGCGATTGCTTTTATTCCTCTGGCACAGCATTTTTCGGATAAATGGATAAGGACAGGCGTAGAAGAAACAGCACTTTCGGATATTATCGGAACAAGAATGGACTTTCTTTCAAAGACAGTAAAGGAACTTCGCACCGAGTCCGAGCGTATCTCTAAAATGCTGTCTGTAGGCGGCGACAGAAAAAAAGAGATAGAAGAAAACTGCGAGAGGGTATGCTCATTGTGCTACCGCAAGCCCTTCTGCTGGAAATCCGACAAAGGCAATACCTACCGCGGCTTTTCAAAGCTTTCGGAGATGACAGAGTTTGCCGCCGAGAGCTTTCCTGCGGAGCTTGCGGATTGTCTTCACAAAGGAGAGCTCCTTGACGCCTTTGCAAAAAGCTCACATGAAAAGGCTGCGGCAAGGCTTATGGAAATGCGTTTTTCAGAGAGCAGGAGCATACTTCACGAACAGCTGAAAATTACCGAAGAGCTTGTGCGTTCGGCAGGGGAGAGAGTAGATGTGAGATACTCAGAGAACGTCAGCCGAAGCATAAGAAAAAAGCTTGAAAAATTCGGTATCGGGCCTAAGAATGTCATCGCATATTACAACAGCAAAAACAGGCTTCTGGCTGAAGTCTACTTCAACGCAGAATGCTGTCCCGAAAGCAGTACACGGGTATGTGACCTTATCGCAGACGAGCTGCATTTGCAGCTTGACCACACCGAGCCTATACGCTCGGAAAACGAGATACGGATACGCATTTTTGAAAAGCCTGCTTACTCTATCGAGGTGGCTGCGGCGTCTTCATGTGCGGACGACTCAAAGGAAAACGGCGACACTCATGCGATATTCTGTGACGGAGAGGGAACGGCGTATGTAACCCTTTCCGACGGCATGGGAACAGGCAGGGACGCGGCTGCGCAGTCAAGGCTTGTAGTAGGACTTTTCCGCCGCCTTGTGACAAGCGGTGTGGACTTCGGTTCGGCTATAAAACTTATCAACTCTGTCATGGTCACCAAGTCGCATGACGAAAGCTTTGCGACTCTTGACGCAGTTCGAATTGACCTTGACGAGTGCGGTCTGACCGTCATTAAATCGGGAGCCGCCGCTACCCTTATCCGTCACCGCGGAAGCGTACTGAAAATAACCTCGCCGACTTTTCCCATAGGCATTTACGAGAGCTCCGAGGTGTTCGTCAGGGACTGCGGATTCGAGGAGGGCGATATAGTCATCATGTTTTCAGACGGCATATCGGAGAGCTCCTTTCCATTCATCAAAGAGCTCCTTCTAGGAGGCGATGACCTGCGTCATATAGTCGAAGAAATATGCGCTAAATCCGAGGTTTTCAATCCTAATATACACGCCGATGATGTGACGGTTATCGGCGTCAGAGTCAGAAGGTCATAATAATAACAAGATATGAACTTTGTGAACAAAATATTAACTCAAATGTCATACTGAGCGGCTGATTTGGTGACATTTGCTGTGCATTTTAACAAGAGTCTACAAATAAAACCGAGAAACAATACGTCAAATTGCACTAATAAGGCATGGTAATATTAGCATAACGTATGAAATTTGAGCGTATTTCATAAAAAAGCTTGAATAATTCTGCTGATTCTGATAAAATGTATTATAGCAAAGGAGGCTGAATCATGTCTGTAAACAAAAATAACAATAATACAAACGAATTTCCGATGTACCTTTTTTACCAGGGAAAAAACTACGAGGCATATAAATTTTTTGGCGTTCACTCTATAAAAAAGGGACGGAGCAAGGTTTTTATTTTTAGAGTTTGGGCTCCTAATGCTGTAAGCGTATCTGTTGTCGGAGACTTCAATAAATGGGATAGGACCAAGAACCCGATGAAGCTTATTTCTGACGGTATCTGGGAGACTGAGATAGGAAAGCTCAGTCAGTTTGACGCATATAAATTCAGCATTGAAACAAAGGACGGCAGGATCATCAATAAGGCTGATCCATATGCCGCTCATTTTGAGACTCGCCCCGGAACTGCTTCAAAGATATTTGAGAGCAGCTTTGAATGGAGCGATGATAAATGGTTCAGGGAGAAAAACACCGAAAGCATCTACAAAAGCCCTGTGAACATCTACGAGGTGCATCTCAGCTCGTGGAAGAACTACGGCAACGATGTTTACCTTGATTATGTCACATTTGCAAAGGAGATAATCCCGTATCTAAAGAAAATGTCGTATACTCATGTGGAGTTCATGCCCCTTACGGAGTACCCCTACGACGGTTCATGGGGATATCAGGTAACAGGCTATTTTGCGCCTACCTCACGCTATGGAACTCCTGATGATATGCGAAAGATGATAGACCTTTTCCATGAGGCCGGGATAGGCGTTATCCTTGACTGGGTACCTGCTCATTTCCCCAAGGACGAGGCAGGTCTCTATGAATTCGACGGCACCTGCTGCTACGAGTACACAGATGACCGCAAAAAGGAGCACAAGGCATGGGGCACAAGAGTGTTTGACTACGGCAAGGCCGAAGTATGCTCTTTCCTCATTTCCAGCGCTAATTACTGGTTTGACGAGTTCCACATCGACGGTCTGAGAGTAGACGCGGTAGCTTCAATGCTTTATCTCGACTATGACAGACGTGACGGCGAGTGGGCTGCCAACATTTACGGCGGCAACGAGAACCTTGAGGCTGTAGAGTTCCTCAAGCATCTCAACGAAGCTGTATTCAGCAAGCACCCCGACGCTCTTATGATAGCCGAGGAATCAACGGCATGGCCTCTTGTTACAAAGCCGACAGATATAGGCGGACTGGGCTTCAACTTCAAGTGGAATATGGGCTGGATGAACGATATGCTCAGCTATATGTCCCTTGATCCCATATATCGTGCGTTCAACCACGATAAGCTCACATTCTCATTCTTCTATGCATTCTCGGAGAACTATATCCTGCCTATCTCACATGACGAGGTAGTTCACGGAAAGTGCTCCATGATAAATAAAATGCCGGGCGAGTATGAACAGAAGTTTGCTTCATACCGCGCATTTCTTGCGTATATGATGGCTCACCCGGGCAAGAAGCTGCTCTTTATGGGACAGGAATTCGGTCAGATGAACGAATGGAATTACAAGTCACAGCTCGACTGGGGACTTATGGTATATGATTCGCACAGGAATTTGCAGAAGTTCTCTGAAAAGCTGAACAAATTCTATATTGAAAACGCTCCTCTCTGGCAGAATGACGACTCATGGAACGGCTTCAGCTGGATATCAAACGACGACTACAAGCAGAGTATCATCTCATTCAGACGTATCGACGATAATGGTGAGGAGATAATCGCTGTGTGCAACTTCGTCCCTGTTGAGCGCCGTGATTACAGGATAGGCGTTCCGCAGAAGGGCAGGTATAAGCTTATCTTCAACACCGACGCTGTTGAATTTGGCGGCTCGGGTATATCCGAGAAATCATTCAAATCGGACAAGGTGCCTATGCACGGATTTGACAACAGCATATCCATGACGCTTGCTCCGCTGTCGGTAATTTATCTCAAATTCGCACCTGTGAAGAAGAGAACTCCGAAAACGGAGGAGAGTGCAGTAAAAACTGCTGAAAAGGCAGCTGCAAAGAAAAAAGCTGCTCCAACTGCCAAGAAAACATCGGCTAAGAAAAAGCCTACTGAATAAAATAATAAATACAACATGATTCTCGGAGGTATAGAACAATGTATAGTAAAAAAAGAGTCGTTGCAATGCTCCTTGCAGGCGGTCAGGGCAGCAGACTTTATGCACTGACTAAAAACGTAGCAAAGCCTGCCGTTCCATACGGCGGCAAATATCGCCTTATTGATTTCCCTCTCTCGAACTGTACCAACTCAGGTATAGATACAGTGGGCGTTCTCACACAGTACCAGCCTCTTGTACTGAACGAGTACATCGGCAACGGTCAGCCGTGGGACCTTGACAAAATGAACGGCGGAGTCCATGTGCTTCCGCCATATGAGACACAGGCAGGAGCTTCGTGGTACGAGGGCACTGCCAATGCGATCTATCAGAATATCCGCTTTATCGAGCGCTATGATCCCGAGTATGTTGTAGTTCTCGGCGGCGACCACATCTATAAAATGGACTACTCAAAAATGGTGGATTTCCATGTAGAGAACAATGCCGACTGTACTATCTCCGTCATAGACGTTCCGAAAGCTGAAGCTTCGCGCTTCGGTATCATGATATGTGACGAGCAGAAGCAGGTAACAGACTTCGTTGAGAAGCCAAAGGAGCCTAAGTCTACTCTCGCGTCAATGGGTATCTATGTATTCAGCTGGGCAAAGCTGAAAAAGTACCTCATAGATAACGAGAATGAAGCCAACGCAAAGCGTGAGAAGGGGGAGCCGTGGTCTAAGGACTTCGGCAAGGATATCATTACATCAATGCTCCGCGACAAGCAGAGACTCTTTGCATATGAGTTTGAAGGCTACTGGAAGGACGTAGGAACTCTCGATTCGCTGTGGGAGGCTAATATGGACCTTCTCAGTCCTAATGTTCCTCTTGATCTTTATGATCCCAACTGGAAGATATATTCACGAAACAACAACTATCCGCCTCAGTATGTGGGTGACAATGCCTGCATTGAGAACTCCATGATCTCCGAGGGAAGCACTATCGACGGAACAGTCGATTTCTCTATACTTTTCTCGGGCGTTACCATTGAGCCCGGTGCTACTGTGAACTACAGTATCATCATGCCCGGTACGGTGATAAAATCGGGAGCTGTTGTTGAGTACGCCATTGTCGGAAGCGACAGCGTTATTGAAAGTCACGCACGTATCGGTTCAAGTCCCGAATCTGTAGACAACAGAGATGACTGGGGCATTGCCGTTGTCGGACATAACGTTACTGTTTCGGAAAACAAGGTCGTTGAGCCGAAGCAGATAATCGGCGAAAATATCTGACGGAGGAATGTACTATGAGTGTTAATTATAATGTTTTGGGACTTGTCTTTGCAAGTATGCATGATTCATATGTCAGCGAGCTGACAAAACAGAGAACAATGGGTTCAATACCTTTCGGGGGACGTTATCGCCTTATCGACTTCCCGTTATCAAGCTTTGTTAATTCGGGAGTTACGGAAGTAGGCGTTATAACGAAATCTAATTACGGTTCACTCCTCGATCACCTCGGATCAGGACGTGACTGGGATCTTGCCCGTAAAAAGGGCGGACTTCATCTCCTTCCGCCTTACAGCCATACGAGCAGCATCTATAAGGGCAGACTTGACGCCCTCAATAATATATGGAGATACGTTGAACATTCAAATGCCAAGTATGTTATCATGTCAAACTGCGACGTGGTAACTATGATAAACTTCAACCCTGTGCTCAAGCAGCACAAGGAAACAGAAGCTGATATCACGCTTATCTACAGCAGAGGATATTATAACTGCGAGAAGAACAACTGCGCTACTGTTCTTGAATTTGACGAAGACGGAAGACTCAAGGATACGCTGGTCGATCCGCAGATCTCAGGAGAGTGCAACCTCTGGCTGGAAATGTGCATTATCACAAAGGACTTCCTCAAGAAGATAGTTGCTGACGCTGCAAGCAGAAATCAGTACAGCTTCACCCGTGAGATATTGCAGGCAAAGAAGGACGAGTTCAAGATAATGGGCTATAAGCATGACGGCTTCTTCACAAGGATAGACAGTATCCAGAACTATTACAATTCAAGCAGACTTCTGCTTGACACCGAAAAGAGAAATGCTCTTTTCACAAAGGGAATGCCTGTTCTTACGAAGATAGGCGACAACGGTCCTGTTAAGTACGGTCTTGAGTCCAATATAAAGGATTCTCTTATTGCGGACGGCTGTATCGTAGAGGGCACAGTTATAAACTCTATCCTCTTCAGAGGCGTAAGAGTAGGCAAGGACTCAGTAGTAAAGGATTGTGTTCTGTTTCAGGGCACAAAGGTAGGTACGAGCTGCAGCATATCATCGGTAATTACCGACAAGAATGTTGAGATAAGCAACGACAAGGTGCTTACAGGCTCGGAAACATACCCGCTGTATATTGGAAAAGGCGGTAAGATCTGACGGCGGTGATCTAATATGAAAATACTATTTGCTGCCAGCGAGGCTGTACCTTTTGCAGCCTCAGGCGGTCTTGCAGATGTAGCAGGTTCGCTTCCCAAGGCGATAAAGTCCAAGAAACATGATTGCAGAGTGGTTATCCCTCTCTACAAATCCATAAGTGCAGAGCTGCGCGAGAAAATGGTATTCCTTACCAATATAACTGTTGATGTCTCATGGCGCAAGCAGTACTGCGGCATTTTTATGACTATCAAGGACGGCATAACCTACTACTTCATTGATAACGAGTACTATTATTCAAGAGACGGTCTCTACGGCTTCTATGACGACTGCGAGAGATTCGTATTCTTTGACAGGGCAGTGCTCGAAATGCTCAAGTATATCAAATTCACACCTGATATTATCAATTGCAACGACTGGCAGACAGCCCTGATACCTGTATATTATAATGTTTATTACAAGTATCAGCAGGGCTATGACGGCATAAAGATAGTTTACACTATCCATAACATTGAATATCAGGGCAAGTACGGAAAGGAAGTCCTCAGCGAACTCATGGGTATCCCCATGTATAACGCAGGACTTATCGAGTACGACGGCTATGTGAACATGATGAAAGGTGCTATCGAGACCTGTGACATGATAACCACGGTAAGCCCGAGCTATGCGTGGGAGATACTTGATCCGTGGTATGCTCATGGTCTTGACAGGATACTTGTGACAAAGCAGTATAAGCTTCGCGGTATCATGAACGGTATTGATACGAAGCTTTACGATCCCGACAAGGATAAGTACATAGAGGCTAATTACTCGTCAAAGAAGCTTGCGGGAAAAGCCGAGTGCAAGGAGGCTCTCATTGAGAAGCTTGGGCTTGCAAAGGGCGACGAACCTATAATAGGTATAGTTTCCCGATTTGTAAGACATAAGGGCATTGACCTTATCCGCTGCGTCTTTGAGGAGATGATACATGACGGTATCAAGTTTGCTGTCCTCGGAAGCGGCGAGAAGATATATGAGGATTTCTTTACGGAAATGGCTGCTCGCTATCCCGAGAGAGTATCTGTGAATATAGGCTTTATCCCTGAGCTTTCTCACAGGATATACGCAGGCTCGGATATGTTCCTCATGCCGTCTCAGAGTGAGCCCTGCGGACTTGCTCAGATGATAGCAATGCGTTACGGAGCTATCCCTGTAGTACGTGAAACAGGCGGACTACGCGATTCTGTCCGTGATAACGGCGGTGAAAACGGCAACGGCTATACATTTAAGACGTATAACGCCAATGATATGCTTGACGCCGTGAAACGTGCGTGGAACGACTACAATGACAAGTCCGAATGGGAAGAACTTATGCAGCGTGCTATGGAATGCGACCACAGCTGGTCGGCATCTGCCGAGGAGTATATCGATACCTATAAGGAGCTTTTGTCAAATAAATAGGTACATTTCAGCCCGAGGCTGTTTAAGAGCAGCTTCGGGCTGGATTATCCATAATACGAAAAGCTTATAGGGAGTTCGTTATTTCGTACAAAAAGAAGCTGATTCTTTGGGTAAAATTCGATTTGACAAATCGTGGAAGTAATGTTATAATGTATTTACTGTCCGACAAGGAGAGACAAGCGAAAGAAAAATTTCTGAAAGAAATTTGAAAAAAGGCTTGACAAACCTGAGAGATAGTGATATAATATTAAAGCTGTCCCGCGAGGGAGACTGAGCGGAGAGAGCAAACAGCATCTTGAAAATTGAACAATGCGAA
>NZ_JHXF01000010.1 GCF_000621845.1 Ruminococcus flavefaciens MA2007
AATTTGAAGTACAAATATGGAAGTCGTCACTTCTGGTGCAGAGGATACTATGTAGATACGGTAGGACGAAATGAAAAAGTCATACGAGAATACATAAAGAATCAAACAGAAGAAGATTGCATGGCAGATCAGCTAACATTCAAAGAGTACATTGACCCGTTTACGGGTAGTAAGAATAAGTAAGCAAAAAGAAACAGCCGCTTGAAGCGGCTGCTCGAGATAGTAATGCAATGTCAAACCTTCAGTGCCCACTTTAGTGGGTGAGCCTGTATTCGCCCCTTTTAGGGGCTGTGCAAACCACCACTTCAGTGGTGGTTATGATTTAATATATTCTTACTGTTATTTACGGGACGTCGAGGACGCCGTCCCCTACATATAATCCCGTTTTATTAAGTGTACTACATAATTATGCATTATGCATTATGCATTGATAAATGCTTCGCATTTTCACGCGATGACAGTATGGCGCGGTTTATTATCCCTCGCGGCAAAAACTATCCTTACGAATAAATCTATGCGCGGAGAAGGGTGCGCAGGCTCTGCGCTTATGCCATGCCGGCTGTGATGATAGCCATCTTGTAAACTTCGTCAGCGTTGCAGCCTCTTGAAAGGTCGTTGATAGGAGCGTTAAGTCCCTGAAGAATAGGACCGTAAGCCTCATAGCCGCCAAGTCTCTGAGCTATCTTGTAGCCGATGTTGCCAGCCTCGATAAGTGGGAAGATAAATGTGTTAGCCTGTCCTGCAACCTTTGAGTCAGGGCACTTTGTCTTGGCAACTTCTGCTGAAACAGCAGCGTCGAACTGGAACTCACCGTCGATAACGAGGTTAGGATCAATGTTTCTTGCCTCGATAACAGCGTCGTGGCTGAGCTGAACTGTGCCGCCCTTGCCTGAGCCGTATGTAGAGAAGCTGAGAACAGCTACCTTAGGATCAATGCCGAAGAAATCAGCAGTCTTTGCAGTCTCAACAGCAACCTCAGCCAGCTGTCTTGCAGCTGAAAGAACTACATTGCCGTCCTTGTCCAGTCTGTCTGTGTAGCCGAGATTGATAGCGCAGTCGCCCATAGCGATCTTCTCTTCCTTGCCGTCCTTCTCGCGGAAAAGAATGAATGAAGAGCTAACGAGGTTAGAGCCCTTCTTGGTCTTGATGATCTGGAGAGCAGGTCTTACTGTATCAGCTGTGGAGTATGTAGCACCGCCGAGAAGAGCGTCTGCCTTGCCGGCCTTAACGAGCATAGTGCCGAAGTAGTTGGACTTTGCGAGAGCAGCGCGGCACTCTTCCTCAGTCATCTTGCCCTTTCTGAGCTCGAACATCTGAGCTACGAGAGCATCCATTTCAGGGTAAGTAGCAGGATCAACGATCTCAGCGCCGTCGATATTGAAGCCGCCGTTCTTGGCAGCAGCCTTTACCTCGTCAACGTTTCCGCATAGGATAACGCCCATGAGGTTTTCCTTGATAAGTCTGTCAGCTGCGGAGAGGATACGGGGATCGCTGCCCTCAGTGAAGACGATAGTTTTCTTGCTTGCTTTAAGATTTGCTATAAGCTTGTCAAACATTCCCATTTTGAGAGACCTCCATTGGATTTAAATTTTACTTTACCATTATATCACACTTGTTTTGCAAAGTCAAATAGTAATTAGTGATAAGTGATCAGCTGAAAAGAAAAAAGCTGCTGTAAAAACAGCAGCTTTTAATGGATTATTCTATAAACCACGGCTTTTCACAGTTTCGGGACCATTCAGCGTCAAATTGAGTTATTTTTTCGCTGCCGCCGTAGTCAACAAGATTTATCATATCCGTTGTGTGTGATAAGTCGTTATTATGGAGCATAGCTGTTATCAGCGGTCTGCCGTTTCCAAGCACAAGCGTAAGATATACATTGCTGTCTTTGGTGACCTTGTTGTTTTCTCCGTCTATGACTTTATACTTAACTACACTATTGTACGCAAAGCTTAAGTTTTTGTTTGTATATGGCGATAAATCGGACGCATTAAGATTTTCGCCTTTTTCATTATGCAAGCGTATAACGTCGTCCAATGTGAGAGTGCCTGCAAGGGGCGCTTCCGTAATTGCCTGTGTAAATGTCCATTCATTTACTGCATTGAGCACATCATCATATGAATTCCTGTAGATATCAATGCTGTGCTTTCCCACATTGTCCACAAGGCTGCATATTGCGATACCGCCGCTGTTGTTGCTTTCAACTTTAAGATACCAGTCTCCGCGGTCATAAACATGGAATTTCATGCTCTTTTCGTCATAATGATCGTCGGAAGAGCAGTATCTGCGGAAATCAGATATCTGCAAGTCGGCTTTTTTGCTGAGTTCAAATACATCGTTGATAGTAATTGCTCCTGCATATTCGGGCTTGTTTGTTACAGGCTGTGTAGTTACACGGGGCGGTGTATAGAGCTCCTCTGCCTTTTTGCCTCTTTCGTTCATAAGATGTATATACTCTGCCTCGGGACAGAGCAGAACATAATCATTTCTGCTGCCGTTTACCCAGTATTCAATGAGAGTAACGCCGCTGCCGCCTACTACGTCGGCATAGGGCTGGATATTCTGCATTTTTCTGCGCATATCGCTGAAATTGGAGCTCTCTGCGATTATCTGCTTCACCTGAGCAAGAGTTATACGTGGCGAATCAGCGCTTATCACACCATTAAGGATAGCTCGCTCGCGTACAAGCTCAGACGGAACGTTTTTGTGCTCCCATTCCTCTATTTCGGCAAGAGTCATTCGATTTTCATTGGTTTTAGCTGTGGTGACGGTCTTTGTTGTTGTCCTTGCAGTTGTGGTTCTGGAGCTGTTTTTAGTTGTTTTAGCCGTAGTCTTTGGATAAACCGCTGTAGTAGTGGTCCTGTAGATATGATCTCCCAGAGCAGGAACAGTGGATTTCCACAGTTCATTTTTGGTCGTGACAGTAGTCACGGCAGTTTCGGCTGACTTTGTGCTGGCTTCGGGAATGCTGACAGCCTTTGTCTCGGTAGTATCTACTATCCTGTATTCTTCTCCTGTGGAGCTTTCTGTAGTACCTGTAGCGGCGATAATAGGAGAAACATCGACAGGCTTAGGAGCAGGAGACTTGAATTTCAGCGCCAGACCAACAGCTCCGATGATTATAAACAAACTTGCTGCGGCAATAAGCGCCCCTGCAAAACGCGGAGCTCTGCGGACAGGCTCTGCTGTGAAGATCTCTATCTGTTCGGCGTCATTGTCCATGCGCGTAAGACATTTGCTCAGAATGCGGTCTTTTGTCTCTGAGTCAGCAGCGTTTCCGCGGTCTGCAATGCGTTCCACGGTTTTTTCGTCTGCGCTGTGCATTATATCCCTTAAATTCCTTTTCATATTTATCCTCCTTTACAGAGTTATATCCAAGTCGGTGAGAGCGTCCTTGAGCTTTTTCAGAGCTCTTCGCAGCCTGCTTCTCACGGTTATGGGGTTCATGCCGAGGATACGCGCTGTCTCGGCGGAGCTTCTGTCGTAGAAGTACTTCTGTATGATTATGGTCGAATCGGGCTCGCCAAGCTCCTCTATCCTTTGCAGGAGCAATGCGGATATGTGGGAGCTTTCGGCTTTGGCTTCGATATTATCCTCGGAGCGCAGCAGCAGGGATTCGTCCTCCTCGATAGATATGCTTCTGCGTGAGCTCAGTGATCGCCGCATATCAATGGCTCGGCGTTTTGCCGATGTGCCGAGATAGGCTTTAAGGGAGCCCTCATGCTCTGTATCGTAGTTCATCATCACATCGCTGAGCACATCTGCGGTGCAGTCCTCTATATCGTTTTTGCTGCCGATACCGCGCAGGATACTGAAAACTATAGTATAAACATAGCTCCAGTACTCGTCGAAAAGCGCCTTGAAGCCCTCGCTTGCCGAGCGTTTCATAAGCTGTTTTATATCCTTGTCGGTCATAGTACCACCCCCCTTTGCCGTGAAGCATTTTCGTATACGTTCTGCTTTCATTATACACATACGGAGCAGAGAAGTAAAGTGTTGCATAAATTAAAAATATTTTTTCGGCGAATAATGCAAATAGCAGTTCTTTAGTGAAAAACGGTTGCAATTTACAAAAATGTGTGTTATACTATAAAAAATACCGCAATTTTTACCTGTATTTTTATGAGGAGTGAGATCAATGAAAGAAATACTTAACGAGCATTTTTCGGGGGAAAGAGCTCTGTTCCAGCGCAATGGTCTGAGGATCAGCGGCACTGTTTTCGGCGAGGGAGAATCTCCGCTGAAGCACAATGCCTACATCGAGCTTTCGGACTGCACCTTTGACGCCAAGTATCCTGTGTGGTACAGCGAAAAGGTCAAGCTGAACAACTGCACTATCCGCGAGACAGCAAAGGAAGGCATCTGGTATTCGACAGAGGTGAATATTTACGACACTCTTATCGAGTCTGAGAAGTGCTTCCGACATTCAAACGGCATAAGCCTGAAAAACGTAACATTCACCAACGGCGACGAAACATTATGGAAATGCGCGAATATACGCATGGACGGCGTAAAGGTAAAGGGCGATTATTTCGCTATGGACTGCGACGGAATGGAGATATGCGGACTTGAACTCAGCGGCAGCAAAGCTTTTGACGGTATCAAAAATGCGACTATCCGCAAGTCAGTCATCAGCGGAAGCGACTGCTTCTGGAACTGTCAGAACGTAACGATACATGATTCTGTCATTACGGGAAAGTGTTTCGGCTGGAATTCACGCAACATCATGCTGGTGAACTGCACTGTTGAGAGCTTACAGGGAATGTGCTTCATGGAAAATCTTGTGCTCAAGAACTGCAAGCTGCCAAATACTACACTTGCCTTTGAGTATTCCGACAATATCAGCGTTGAGATCAGGGGCGGCATTGAAAGCGTCAAGAATCCGGCAGGCGGACTTATCAGAGCTGAATCTATCGGCGAGATAATCATGGAAAACGAAAACGTAGACGTCACAAGAACAAAGATAGTCTGCGGCTAAAGCTATAGTTCAGAGTTGAGAGTTTCGACTGACAACTAAAAAACCTCGGTGCAATGAATGCATCGAGGTTTTTATGTTGCTTTATATTGTTTTTTGTGATATAATTACTTGGAAATGAGAGCAAGTGTATCTCTTGCGATAAGGAGCTCCTCATTTGTAGGAACGATCCAAACCTCGATCTTTGAATCAGGTGTGGAGATCTTTGTGAGCTTGCCTCTGATAGAACGGTTGAGAGCCTCGTCGATCTTGATTCCGAAGTAATCCATGTTCTGGCAGACAGCCTCACGTACTTCCCATGAGTTCTCACCGATACCGCCTGTGAAGAGGATAGCGTCAACGCCGTTCATAGCAGCAGCGTAAGCACCGATGTACTTCTGTATCTCATATGTGAGCATATCAGAAACGAGCTGAGCCTTCTTATTACCCTGATTTGCAGCCTCCTGAATGTCACGGTTGTCAGAACCAACGCCTGATACGCCGAGGAAGCCTGACTTCTTGTTCATGTATTCGCTCATCTGTGAAGGAGTAAAGCCGTGCTTGTCAGCAACGAAAGTAACTGCTGAAGGATCAACAGAACCTGTTCTTGTACCCATAACTACACCGTCAAGAGGTGTGAAGCCCATTGATGTATCAACTGACTTACCGCCGTCAACAGCTGTGATCGAAGAACCGTTGCCGAGGTGGCATGAAACGATCTTGAGGTCCTTTACGTCCTTGCCCATAGCGTCAGCGAGAGCCTTTGATACGAAACGGTGTGATGTGCCGTGGAAGCCGTACTTTCTTACGTGGAGCTTCTCATAATCATCATAGGGGAGACCGAACATAAATGCCTTTGGAGGCATAGTCTGGTGGAATGCTGTATCGAATACAACTACCTGAGGAACGTTTGCAGGGATAACGCTCTTACATGCTCTGAGAGCGAGAGCGTGTGCGTGGTTGTGAACAGGAGCAAGCTCGCGGAGCTCGTCGATCTTGTCGATTACCTCGTCGGTTACGAGAACAGACTTGTCGAAAACGTCAGCACCCTGTACTATTCTGTGACCTACAGCAGAGATAGCGTCCATGCTGTCGATAACCTTTGCAGCGCCTGTTGTGAGAGCCTCTACCAGCTTCATGAAAGCCTCTGTGTGTGTAGGAAATGCGCAGTCCTCGTCGAGAACTCTGCCGTCAGCAGTCTTGTGGTTGATATGTCCGTCGATACCGATACGGTCGCAGTTACCCTTTGCGATAACGCTCTCATCGCTCATGTCGATGAGCTGATACTTAAGGGAAGAGCTTCCAGCATTAACAACTAAGATGATCATATATGTAATTCCTTTCAAAAATAATTTTGCATATATTATTATATACTATTTTTTGAAAAATGCAAGTCCTTTTTTCAAATAAAAGCTCATTTAAAGTCGGTCAGGGCGTACTTTTGCCTGTTCAGACCGTAAAAAACGGGCAAATCCTTTTGCAAAACGCCCAAAACACGTCAGTAATACTTTAATAATCTGTAGAGTAGATAAAAAATTATGAAAAATCATTGAAATTTACAAGGAGAGGTAGTAAAATGAAAGTCAGCGGTATAGTATGCGAGTATAATCCGTTCCATAACGGACATCTTTATCACATAAACAAGACTCGTGAAAACGGTGCGACGCATATTGTCGCGGTAATGAGCGGCAACTTCGTACAGCGGGGCGATACAGCCGTAATGGACAAGCTTGAAAGAGCACGTCTTGCAGTGCGCTCTGGTGCAGACCTTGTCATTGAGCTCCCCGTGCAGTATTGTCTCTCCTCGGCGGAGAATTTCGCCGCAGGAGCGGTATATCTCCTTGACGCTCTCGGAGCAGTGGACGAGATATCCTTCGGAAGTGAATGCGGCGACGTTGAAAGTCTCCTTAAAGCAATGGAAACAGTAGACCTTGCGGCTGTTACTCATGCCGACGAGATACGCGCTATCATGGAAAAAGGCTATACCTACCCCCGCGCACTGAATTCCGTGGTCAACGGATACGACGCAGAGGCGGCTTCTATGATATCAGAGCCCAATAATCTCCTTGCCATAGAGTATTTAAGGGCGCTGAAAAAGAGCGGCAGCAATATGACGGCTTTCACGGTCAAGCGTAAAAATGCCGCACATGACAGCGCAGAGAGCGAGGACGGCTTTGCCAGCGCTTCTTTGATACGTGAAATGATAGAGAACAGAGCCGATATCGGAGCGTTTACAACTCCCGAATGGGCTGCGGCAATAGCAGGAGCTGTAGAAAAGGGCGAAACAGCTTCACTCAGCCGTCTGGAAAGGGTAATGCTTTATAAGCTCAGAACTTGTTCAACTGACGAGATATCGCAGATATATGACGTAGGTCAGGGACTTGAACACAGGATATACGGCGCAAGAATGGCAGGCTCACTTGACGAGCTTCTGTTTACGGTCAAGACCAAGCGGTACACTATGGCGAGGATAAGGCGCATTATGCTCTCCCTCCTCATTGGCATAACAAAAGAGGACATGAAGCAGCTGCCGCCATATGGCAGGATACTTGCATTCAATGAGCGCGGCAGGGAGATACTTGCCCGTGCAAAGGGCTCTGCAAAGATACCATTTGCTTCGTCCATAGCCAAGCTTTCACAGCTCAGTGACACTGCCGAGCGTTTTGCGGAGCTTGAGATAAGGGCGTCCGACATATACGGACTGGCTCTTGATACCGTGACATCGGCACAAAAGGACTACAGAGCCAAAATAATGATAGATATGGAGTAATGATTTGATAAAAGGCGTGATTTTTGATCTTGACGGCACTTTGCTGGACTCCATGACAGTCTGGAGCAGCATAGACCGTGAATTTCTCATAGAGAACGGCATAACCGATCCGCCTCACGAGGTCTCGGACGTGGTGAAGAAGATGACCGTTGACAAGTCCTCCCAGTACTTCATAGACCGCTTCGGTCTCAGCTGTACAAAGGAGTATGTCATAAAGCGTATCGAGGACATGGTCCGTCAGCGCTATGAGGAGCAGATACCCCTGAAGCCCCATGTTACGGAGCTTCTTGACTTCCTTGACAGCCGCGGCATACCATACGGAGTTGCCACAGCTACATACAAGGGGCTTGCTGAGGCGGCGCTGAAACGCTGCGGTGTTTTTGACAGAATGAGATTCCTGCTTACTGACAGGGAATACCCCACAGGCAAGAATTTCCCCGATATTTTTCTTGGCGGCGCGGAGCTTCTCGGTACTTCCGTTTCTGATACCCTTGTAGTTGAGGACTCCCTCCACTGCATTGAGACCGCAAAGGCGGCAGGCTTTCCCGTATGCGGAGTCTACGACAGCGTTGCAGAAGCTGATATGCCGGGAATAATAGAGCTTTCGGACTATTACGTCAGGTCTCTTGACGAGATAATAAATATACTTTAGGGCGAACAATGTTCGCCCGTGCTGTTTTCAAAAGGAGCGATAGAATGAAAAAGGTCATGGTGGGAATGAGCGGCGGAGTTGACAGCTCCGTAGCGGCAATGCTGCTGCGCGACAGGGGCTTTGAAGTCATGGGCGTAACGCTGAAACTCTTCTCTGATGAGGATATTTCCGAGGCGAAAAAAGAGGGAAAGACCTGCTGTGCGCTTTCGGACGTTGAGGACGCAAGGAGCGTGGCTTATCGTCTCGGCTTCGAGCACCTTGTTTTCAATTTCAGGGACGTTTTCCGCGAGTACGTTATGAAGCAGTTTGCTGACAGCTACCTCTGCGGCAGGACTCCCAATCCATGTATCGAATGCAACCGTCATGTGAAGTTTGACAAAATGCTGAGACGTGCTCAGGAGCTTGGCTACGACTACATAGCTACGGGACATTACGCCGTGAATGAGTACGACGGGGAGCGCGGACGCTGGCTGCTTAAACGCCCCAAAGACCGCAGTAAAGACCAGACCTATGTGCTATACGCTCTCACACAGGAGCAACTCTCACATACTCTTTTTCCACTGGGAGAGCTTGAAAAATCGCAGGTACGTGAGCTTGCGGAGCAGGCAGGTCTTGTGAACTCCAACAAGCCTGACAGTCAGGATATATGCTTCGTGCCAGACGGCGATTACGCCGCATTTATCCGCAGGTCAACGGGCTGTGACACACCCTGCGGCAGCTTCGTTGATATGGACGGAAAAGTCCTCGGCGAGCACAAGGGTATTATAAATTACACTATCGGTCAGCGCAAGGGACTGGGTATCGCTCTCGGGCACCCTGCCTACGTGGTGAAAAAGGATATCGCCGCAAATACGGTCACTCTCGGTCTGGAGTCCGACCTGTATACAAAGAGCCTTATCGCCGACGATTTCAACCTTATTTCCGTTGAAAAGCTTGAAGCTCCCATGCGCGTTACCGCAAAAACTCGCTACAGCCAGAAGGAGCAGCCTGCGGTAGTGTCTTACCTCGGAAACGGCGAGTACATGGTGGAGTTCGATGAGCCACAGAGAGCGGTAACAAGCGGTCAGGCGGTAGTTCTCTACGAAGGGGATATCGTAGTCGGCGGAGGTACCATAAAATGACGAAAACGGCACTTCTTGTCATAGACGCGCAGGAGCTCATAACCAACGAAAGGCTCTATGCTTTTGATAAATACATCGAGAATATCCGCCAATTAATAGCAGAATCCCGTAAAAACGGCATAGAAGTCATCTATGTCCGTCACGATGACGGTGAGGGGCAGCCTCTCTCCAAGGGGAATGAGGGCTTCGACGTGTGCAGGGAGTTTGCTCCCGAAGCAGGGGAGCGTATCTTTGATAAGTCTGTGAACAGTCCATTCCGTGACAGCGGACTGCTTGGATATCTGCGGAAAAAAGCCGTTAAAAGGCTGATAGTCACGGGCTTGCAGACGGATTACTGCATAGACGCCACCGTGAAATGCGGCTTTGAGCACGGCTTCGAGATGATAGTTCCCGAATACTGTAATTCTACATTTGACAATGACTTTATGACCGCGGAGCAGACCTACCGCTATTATAACGAGTTCATGTGGAAGAACAGATATGCAAACTGCGTTTCTATTGCGGAAGCTCTTGAAATGATACAGAATAACAAATATGAGCTGAAAAAAAGGAATACTAAAAAGGCAAATAACATCAGAAGAGCGACAGAAGAAGATGTTTCAAGAATTGCGGAGATACTTGTTTTTGCAAAACGAATGAAGTATCGTTCGATTTTTAAGGACGATGTGTACGCATTTGGTGAACTACAGGTTCTTTCTGTGGCTGAAAAGTACATTGAAAACGGATTTCTTAACAATATGTTCCTGTATGATGACGGAATAATAAAAGGTCTTATCCGCATTGAGAAAGAAGAGATCATTGAATTGTATGTCGATCATTTCTTCCAGGGGCAGGGAATAGGCTCGGAATTAATAGAATTTGCCAAAGAAAACTCTAAGGTAAGTTTTCTTTGGACAATTGAAAAGAACACTGATGCTATACATTTTTATGAAGCTCATGGTTTTCATCTTACAGACAACAGGAAGCTGGAAGAAGGAACTACAGAATATATTGTAATGATGAGAAACTGATCGTTTATTTATGAAAAAGGAACATTATGGAATACAAATACGAAAAGCTTACCGATAAAATTTACGTCTGTGCCAGCAGCGACCACCGCTTCGGTACGGACGCCTTTCTTCTGGCGGATTTTTCTCAGTACCGCGCCAAGGACAAGGCTTGCGATTTAGGCACGGGCTGCGGCATAATACCGCTCATCATGCAGAAGAAAATGCCGCCGCAGGTCACATATGCGGTGGACATACAGGAGAGCGCCATAGAGCAGCTCCGTCTCGGACTTGAAAAGAGCGAAACTTCGGGCATTGTCCCCATATGCGCCGACCTGAAAGAGCTCTGGGAGGGCGCTCCTCTTGGGCAGCTCGACCTTGTGACCTGCAATCCGCCCTATAAGGTGAACAAAGCAGGCTTTCAGAGCGTGATAACAGCGCAGAAAATAGCCCGTCATGAGATACTCTGCACCATTGATGACGTTTGCGCGGCAGCTCAGAAGCTGCTGAAATTCGGCGGCAGGCTCTGCGTCTGCAATCGTCCCGAACGCCTCAGCGACGTTATATTTGCCATGAAAAATCACGATATCGAGCCAAAAAGGCTTCGCTTCGTATCGAAAAATGCCGATGAAGCTCCGTGGCTTTTCCTTATCGAGGGCAAAAAGGGCTCAAAGCCCTTTATGAAAGTCGAGCCTCAGCTCTACATACGCAGCGAAAACGGCTTCACGGACGAGCTGCAAAGGATATACGACACAGGAAAGGAGCAGCCATGAGCGGTACATTTTATGTTATAGGAACACCCATAGGCAATCTTGACGACATCACAATAAGACAGCTCGATACTCTTGGTGCTGTGGACTTTATATGCGCCGAGGATACCCGTGTTACGCTGAAATTATTGAATCGTTTCGAGATAAAGAAGCCTCTTGTAAGCTTTCACGAGCACAGCTCCAAGGCTGACGCGCAGAAGATAATCGACAGACTACTTGCAGGGGAGAGCTGCGGTATCGTCACCGACGCCGGAATGCCTTGTATTTCCGATCCCGGAGAGGTGCTTGTGAATATGTGCGCCGAAAGCGGTATCGACATAAAGGTAGTCCCGGGACCGAGCGCTGTTGTTTCGGCTGTCGCTGTTTCGGGACTAAGCACTCGCCGCTTTACCTTTGAGGGCTTTTTGCCCGTTCCAAAGAAAGAGCGTACCGAGCGCCTCGAAAAGCTCCGCGGTGAGACTGCGGTCATGGTATTCTATGAAGCTCCCCACAAGCTGAAAACAACTCTTGCAGACCTTGCGCAGGCTTTTGGCGGCGAGCGCAGGATATCCCTGTGCCGTGAGCTTACAAAGATTCATGAGGAAGTCCTGCGGCTTACTCTTGCCGAGGCTGTTGAGTACTATAATAATAATGACCCCCGCGGAGAGTTCGTCCTTGTTCTTGAGGGAGCGCAGGAGAGCTCAGGCGAGGAAATAACCATAGAGCAGGCTATGGCTCAGGTGCAGAAACTCATAGAAATGGGCGAGAAGCCCACCGATGCCTGCAAGGCTGTGGCAAAGGAAACAGGCTTCCGAAAAAGCGAGCTTTACGCGAAACTTCAGTGATATTATTTACTGCTGATATTGCGTAAAAGTTATAAAAAATTGAAAAATGCAATAAAATACTTGAACTTTTGCTGAATTTGTGATATAATTATAGGCGTTATTTATATTGTAACGGTAAAATTTGCGATTATGTTCTAAAAAAAGCGCCATATAAATACAATATTATTAAATTCAGCCGCTGTAGAATGCGGCGAAAGAAGGTTATGTATGATTTGCGATCTGCACTGTCACACTACGCTTTCCGACGGCTCGCTTGGCATTGAAGATGTAATTGCACAGGCGAAGCGCATGAATATCGACTGGCTCTCTATCACAGACCATGATACAATGGCTTCTTTTTCAAGAGCTGATGTTCTTGGTGAACGCGCAGGAGTAAAAATGCTCCACGGCGTAGAGCTTTCGGCATGGGATAAGGAAAGAAACAGCAAGGTACACATACTTTGCTACGCACCTTCAAAGCCAAACAGACTTGAAGGACTTTGTTTGAAATCCTGCGAGATAAGAAAGGAATGCTCCAAGGAAATGATTGAAAAGGTCATGGCGAAGTTCCCTATTACGCAGGAGAGCATACTTAAACGTACCACAGCTTCAAAGAGCATATTCAAGCAGCATATCATGCGTGCTCTCATAGACTATGGCTATGCCCTTGAGTTCTACGGAGACCTTGACAGAGAGCTGTTCAACCCCAAGAACGGTTCATGCTACGTTGAGCGTGAGTACCCTGACGTAAATTTTGTAATCGACCTGATACATACCGCAAGGGGAGTAGCTGTTATGGCTCACCCTGCACAGTACGACAATATCGAGCTTCTTGAGGAGCTTGCTAAAAATGGCAAGATAGACGGCGTTGAGGTAGGACATTTCTCCGCAGATGAAAGCTGCCGCAGCGATCTCAGAGCCATTGCCGAGAAGTACGAGCTTATCCAGACAGGCGGCTCTGACTTCCACGGACTATATAATAAGGTTCCTACTCACCTCGGAAGTGAAACAACTTCAAAGGAAAATCTTGACAGGATACTAAAGCTTGCCGCTGCAAGGAGCAAAGAGGTATAAATGGACGCAAAGGTTATACCTGCGGTCATATGCTTCGGGCTCTTCCTGCTGTTTGCCGCACCTGTTCTCACAGGCATATTCAATCTTGGCAACGGCGCAGGCATGGCAGTTTCGGCACTGCTGACAGCCATATTTCTGCTGTGGGGCAGATTCACTGCTTTCCTCGGAAAAGCGTGGTCAGGAGCTCTCGGCAGGACAGTTATTCTGACGATCAGCGTGATAACGGCAGCTTCTGTGGTGCTTGCTGTCGTTATCAGTGTATTTATGCTCCGTGCGGCTGATGATCCGCCAAAGGACGAGAATACTACCGTGGTAGTTCTCGGCTGTAAGGTAAAGGACGGCAGACCGAGTCTCATGCTGGGACGCAGGCTTGAAGCCGCATATAAGTATCTTTCGGAGCATGACAGCGTTTGTGCTGTGGTTTCGGGAGGACAGGGAAAGGACGAAGCCATGAGCGAGGCTCAGTGCATGAGGGACTGGCTTGTGGGACGGGGCATAGCTCCCGAAAGGATATTCATGGAGGACAAGTCCGTGAATACCGAAGAAAACCTTCGCTTTTCCAAGAAAATAATAGCCGATAACGGCTTGCCCGAAACAGTAACTCTTATCACCGACGGCTTTCATCAGCTTCGTGCTGAGATGATATCCGAAAAACAGGGGATAAGCGCTTACAATATATCGGGATATACCTCATGGTATATCGTTCCTACCTACTGGGTAAGGGAATGGTTCGGTGTGGTACACTACAAGCTTTTCGGATAGGAGCGATGAGCCGTGCAATGGGTGATAAAGCGCAGCACTGATGATCTGTATGCAGTTTCACGGCGATTATTCGTGCACAGTAATGTATTTGCCCGACGCTTCAAAACAAAGAAGCAGGCGGAGGCATATATAACGTCAGCTGGTTTTGACAAGGGTATACACACAGCTGTAGAACTTCAGGTTCAGGCTGATGATATGATAGATATGACAGACAGCGATATTAATTTTTAAAAGGAATGATAAATGTGAAAATCGGATTTTCAACACTTGCTTGTCCTGAATGGTCATGGACAGACATTTATTCAATGGCAAAGGATTTTAAATTTGACGGTATCGAGATAAGAGGTCTCGGCAATGAGATATTCTCCGTCAAGGCTCAGCCCTTTACAGAGGCACAGCTACCTAATACCATTGCCAAGCTACAGTCGCTGGGACTTGAAATTCCTTGTCTATCATCTGGTGCCTGCCTTAAATTCAAGGACAAGTATCAGGAGGCAGAGGACGAGATAAAGGCTTATGCTCAGCTTGCAAGCAAGCTCGGCGCTTCTTATATAAGAATACTGGGCGACCTTGAACCTGCTCCCGGCGGTGATGTTGACGATGACTATATCATAGAGACTTTAAAGAAGCTCGTTCCTATTGCTGAGGAGTACAATGTAACTCTCCTCGTTGAGACAAACGGCGTATATTCCGATACAGCAAGACTTGCAAAGGTGCTTGACAGCGTAAAGAGCCGCAAGGTGGCTGCTCTCTGGGATATGCATCACCCCTATCGTTATAACAATGAAGCTCCCGAGACTACAGTTGCAAATCTCGGCGAGTACATCAAATACATACAGGTCAAGGACAGCGTTATGCGCGAAGACGGCACTGTTGAGTACCGTATCATGGGCACTGGCGATATCCCTGTAAAGGCTATGATAGAAGCCCTTGACACTATCAACTACAACGGCTATATCTCACTTGAATGGGTAAAGCGCTGGGCGCGCGACCTCAGCGACGCAGGTATCGTTATCCCTCAGTTTGCTGAGTATATGGCTCCTTACAAAAAGAAGCACAAGCACCCTCTCCAGACAAGCATGAGAGGGGACGGTCAGTATCCATGGCCAAAGGAGCGTATCCTCAACTATACATTCCCAGACATACTCGACCGTATCTGCGAGCAGTTCCCGAATCAGTATGCATTCCGTTATACTGAGCTTGACTATACAAGAACATATCCCGAGTTCCGCGACGACGTTGATACCTTCGCTCGTTCACTCCTTGCAATGGGCGTAAAGAAGGGCGACCACGTTGCTATCTGGGCTACAAATGTTCCTCAGTGGTATATCACATTCTGGGCTACCACAAAGATAGGCGCGGTTCTGGTTACCATGAACACAGAATACCGTATCCACGAGGCTGAGTATCTGCTGAGACAGTCTGATACCATGACTCTCGTTATGATAGACGGTATCAAGAATATCAATTACGTTGATATCATCAAGGAACTCTGCCCCGAACTGGAGACCTGCGAGGCAGGAAAGCTCAATTCCGCAAGACTTCCTTACCTCAAGAACGTCATCACTGTTGACTCCGAGAACAAGGGCTGCTTCACATGGGAGCAGGCTGTGGAGCTTTCAAAGAATGTTCCATACAGCGAGGTAGAGCGCGTAAGAAAGACTATTGATATCCATGATGTTGCGAATATGCAGTACACCTCGGGAACAACAGGCTTCCCCAAGGGCGTAATGCTTACACATTATAATGTTGTAAACAACGGTAAGGCTATCGGAGACTGCATGGATCTCTCCACAGCTGACCGCATGATGATACAGGTGCCTATGTTCCACTGCTTCGGCATGGTTCTGGCAATGACAGCTTCTATGACTCACGGCACAACAATGTCTCCTATAACACGTTTCTCACCGAGAAAGGGACTTGCTTGCATCAACAAAGAGAAGATAACCTGCTTCCACGGCGTACCAACTATGTTCATTGCTATGCTTGGACATGAGGACTTCGATAAGACAGACTTCTCTTACATGAGAACAGGTATCATGGCTGGTTCTCCTTGTCCTATAAAGACAATGGAGGAAGTTGTTGAGAAGATGCACATGACTGATATCTGCATCACCTACGGTCAGACCGAAGCTTCTCCTGCAACTACCATGAGCAAGACCACAGATACCCTCGAACAGCGTGTAAATACAGTCGGCGGACCTATTTTCGGCGTTGAGTGCCGTATAGTTGATCCCGAGACTAATCAGGAAGTTCCTGACGACGTAGACGGCGAGTTCGTAGCAAGAGGCTACAACATCATGAAGGGGTACTACAAGATGCCCGAGGCTACAGCCGCAGCTATCGACAGCGAAGGCTGGCTCCACACAGGAGACCTTGCAAGACGCCGTTCTTCCGACGGATACTTCAAGATAACAGGCCGAATCAAGGATATGATAATCCGCGGCGGCGAGAATATCTACCCCAAGGAGATAGAGGACTTCCTCTACACATATCCAAAGGTTAAGGACGTTCAGGTAATCGGTGTTCCCGATGAGGACTACGGCGAGGAGATAATGGCTTGTATCGTTCTCAAGGAGGGCGAGACCGCTACCGAGCAGGAGATAAAGGACTTCTGCCTTGCACGTATGGCAAAGCACAAGTGCCCGAGATACGTTGATTTCGTTGACGGATTCCCGATGAATGCCGCAGGAAAGATACTCAAGTACAAGATGAGAGAGCAGGCAGTTGAAAAGCTGAAGCTCCACAAGGCTGACAGTATCGTTACCGCCTGATAGCCGAGTACATATTAAATATATAAGCCCGTATTTGAAGAAAGTACGGGCTTTTTCTTGCTTTTTTTTTGATTATGTGTTATAATAGCCCTATATGACCGAAGGGGGGCGGTATAATGAATAGGTTCGGCAGTGGTTTGACGGCTGTTTTTACAGCGGCGGCAGTAGCCTGCTGTTCTGTGCCTGCGGCTGTTTGCGCGGAAGTAAGTCAGATTATCGGCTACAGCAGTAAAGAAGCTGTAGTATCGGCTCACAGCGGTACATTGTCAATGCCTGTTCTTCGCTCTGTAGCGGCACAGGACGGCGTAAGGTTCGAGCCTGCCGCTCCGTATATGCCCATAGGCACAAATACTGTCAAGGCAGCTGACAGGGAAGAACTCCCCTCAGCGTTTGATATGCGCAAGGTCTATGGCTCTACATCTGTAAAGAATCAGGGCTCCTATGGCACCTGCTGGGTACACGCGGCTATAGCAAGCGCTGAATCGAGTATGCTGCCCTATGTTCCGTATATCGACCTGTCGGAGCTCCACACAGCTTACTATAATTATTTCGGCTTCGGTCAGCTCAAACCAGTTTCCACAGAGACCTCAGATATACTTTCCGAGGGCGGCAACGCCCGTATGATAACCAATCTCTGGTCACAGTGGATAGGCCCTGTAAATGAGGAAAAGCTCCCATATGAGAATATGAGCTTTTTTGATAACCGCACGGATACAGATCTGATGAATTATCAGTCGGATTATCACCTCAAAAACGCCTATAATTTTGAATATGACAGGGATAGAAACAATTTTGACGAGATAAACGCTCTTGTCAAGGATTTTCTGTACAAGGGACAGGCTGTTGACGTTTCCTACTGGTCCGACAAGGGAAAGAACTGGTCAAGTGAGTACAACAGCTCCTACTGCGAGCGCAAGCCAAGATTTGCCAATCATGCCGTTACCATAGTCGGCTGGGACGACAGCTATCCTGCTTCTCATTTTAAAAAGAAGCCACAGGGCGATGGCGCATGGCTGTGTCAGAACAGCTGGGGAACTCACGACGGCGACGACGGATATTTCTGGCTGTCCTATTATGACGGCACGCTGAGCGACTTTGCTGTATATCAGCTGGAAAATACCGACGAGCATGATATCATCTATCAGTATGACAGCTTCATACCCATACAGACAATGTCGGCATATGAAACTGCCGAGGAAAACGGTCCGTCCTACATGGCAGACATTTTTACTTCAGCAGGAGACATACAGCTGAGCACTGTGGGTACTTATATATATAATGCAGGCACTGAATACGAAGTTACCGTATATTCGGGACTCAGGGACAAGAACGATCCCACATCGGGAACTCCCTCGGCTGTTACCAAGGGCAAATGCGATATGACTGGATTTTTCACTATAGACCTTGACGAGCCTGTCATTCTTACACACGAGGAGCAGTTCAGCGTTGTTGTGAAGCTCTACTGCGAGGATTCGCCATTTGTTCTTCCGCTGGAGAGCAGTCTCTACGTAGAAAAAGAGGATAAATCAATAAATGACATAAGCACCTATGTCACGGATAGTGAGATGAGGAATCTTACAGGCAGGTGCGAGAGCTTTTTCAGTGCAGACGGCAAAACATGGACTGACGTCTGCGACGAGAGCGTGACTTATACCGAAGAGGAAAAGCAGTTCATGCTTGAATCGTTTATAGAACAGCTCTATGACGGCATAGACGAAAGCGATACCGAGTTCTGGCGGGACGCACAGCAGGGCGAAAAAAACTACAGGAAAATATTCGCAATGGGCGATATCAAGTCCAATTTCGGCAATTTGACACTGAAAGCCTATGCAGAGCCCATTGGCAAGGTGAAGTTCTCACAGCCTGCGGGAGCTTTAGCTCCCGATGAAAAGGTAGAGCTGTCCTGCGGCAGTTCCAAGGGAGATATATTCTATACAGCAGACGATAAAGCAGAGAGCAGATACGAAGCTCCATTTGCCATAACCGACGCGGTTAAAATAAGCGCATACGTGGTAAATGAAGGCGTAAAGGGCAATGTTGTCTCGGAGCGAAGCTTTGCTCCGAAATATGCCGCATTCAACTGGATAGGCTATAAGACCGCCTCTGAGAGCTACAACCGCGACCTGAAATATGCTAAGCGTGTATCCGACCACGAATACACTATCAATATCCCCGAGGAGTATGATTCTGTTTCGCTTACCCTCGGAACTGTGAATAATGTTGAGTACAACGGCCAAAAGTACGGCGCATACAGTGTGATAGACTCTGTACCTGCGGATTACGGGCTGACAGATGTTGAACTAAAGCTGACAGGAGATAACTGTATCGACAATACAGTTACTCTGCATATAAACCGCTCGCTGGTAAGATTTGACGTAAAGAGAGGTATCATCAGTACCTCCTTTGCCGACAGTATTCTTGCTCCCGACGGAAAAAAGCTTTCGGTAGGTGACAGTGTTATGGGTTATGCAGGACAAACTCTCAACGCAGTCAAGGACGGCAAAGAGATACCTGTTACTGTTCCTGACAGAGCGGATATTTCCGAGCTCAAGATAAACTACTACGCAGAAGCTCTCGGACCTTTCAGCAGAGAGGTGAGCGAAAAGCTTGAAATAGCAACAGGAAAAAACGATAACAGTGAATTCAGCTCCGCAAAGGGAAGAATTATCAGCGGCGCCGATGTATCTCCCGAGGATTACGGCTTATACTATATAGGTATAATTCCCGGGGAGTCGTTCAGGCTCAGAGTTTCAGGCGGAAACGGCGTATTCCCCAGCGAGGCTGTCAGGTACGATATTCCCGACGCTCCTGCGCTGGTTCCGGATATAGATTCGCTTAAACAGTACGACGCGGAGCACTGTGCATTTGATGACGATGTCTACGAGATAGCCTATGAGGGTTACTTCTCTGATATGATAATCGAGGAGATAGCCGATGAATACGGCTATACCTATGATGAGTTTGAAACGCTTATGGAGAAACGGACAGGTCTCGAAAGAGATGTGCTCAATAAAGTAATCGGAAGCGAATACAGAGCAGGAAGTATTATAAAATATGAAACCCGCTGTTATGTAAGATACTCCGCGACTGATTATTCCTTTGCTTCACGGACGGTGTACGTTCCGAAGCAGTACGGAGCCAAGGCTGGCGATGTGGACTTTGATGGGCATGTGAACGCTGTAGACGCCTCTATGGTGCTTGCTCACTATGCGGCAATATCTACGGGCAGACCAAGCGAACTGACCGATCCACAGGCAAGAATAGGTGATATGGACGGCGACGGCAACACCAACGCTGTGGACGCTTCTATGATACTGGAGATATATGCTTTTAACTCTATTGGTAAATATTAACAATGCCGAATATATGTTTGAGAAAAACGCTCAAAAACTGAAGCGGTTTCTAATGTGAAATTTTATATGTTGGGCAATAGCCATAAAAGAACAAGCTTCTCATTGTGTAATAAGCGTCAACATGACTTCCAAAAAACCTTTTACCGATTTGTAACTTTCGCACATTATCATGTAATTGTGCACAATGAGGAGAAGCTAATCTTGGATAATCCAACCAAAAAAGGTTAAAGAATGATACAAAGTATTGACTTTGACCGCAAAATACGGTATATTTGTAAATGCAAAAGCAATTGTTGCATAATTACTGATATCTTAAAGGGAAAGATACACTTTCGGAATCGGCAGGATACAGTATTATGATACGGAATGTATGCAGATTGCACAGGCTCTTGTGACGTCAGATGTGAAGTACGTTCACAGCTGTTCGCCGCCCGTGCATGAAACAGACAGGAAGTATAAAATTCAGCTGCAATGCAAAAAGAAATATGTGAAGCTAAGCTTCACGGGAACAGAAGCAAAGGCTGACAGAACGGTTGCAGGACGTCAGCGGTGAGCACAATCATCGGACAGTAATAAAGCCGCGATGTTACCCGCAAACAATATTAACCACGTAAATATTATACGCAAGTATAATATAGATATTTAAGGAGGAAAAATCTCATGAACACACTTAAGAGAACTTTAGCTTTAGTAGCTACACTCGCAATGACAGCTACAGCTTTCGCAAGCTGCGGCGACAAGGGCTCATCATCATCAAGCGAAAAGGCAACAGATGCTGCTACATCTGGAAATGATGAGGCAACAACTGCTGCTGATACAACAGCTGAGCCACAGGGCGACGGCACAATCGATGCTTCAGTAAAGACAGGCGGCGACACATTCACAGTTGCAGCTTGGAACCACGATGACGTTCCTGCTCTTATCGCTTCTTGGAAGGGCCTTAACGCAGATACAATCGTTTCTGATCTCGCAGACGGCAAGGTTGAAGGCATCAAGTTTATCGACTTCGGTGTAGGCGGCGGTGAAGCGTCTGAGAACTATGACCAGCTCTTCAACGACGGTACAGACCTCGACGTTTACTTCGTAGAGGCTGACTGGGCACTCAAGTACATCAACGATGATACAAAGACACTTCCTCTCAGCAAGCTCGGTCTTGGTGACAGCGATTTTGCTAACATCTATAAGTACACAGACGAAATCGGTAAGGATTCCAACGGCGTTCGTAAGGGTATCTCATGGCAGGCTGCAGCAGGCGGCTTCGCTTACAGAGCTGACCTCGCTAAGGAGTACCTCGGTGCTGAGACACCTGCTGATATGCAGAAGCAGATCAACAACTGGGATAACTTCGTAACAGCTGCTAAGACAATTTCTGAGAAGTCAAGCGGCAGCGTTGCTCTTGCTGACTCACTCGGTGGTATGTGGCAGGCATTTGCTTGCGGACGTACACAGCCTTGGGTTAAGGACAACAAGCTCGTTATCGATGATTCTTGCAAGAAGTTTGCTGAGACAGCAAAGGCTCTCTGGGATTGCGGCGGAATCACAAAGAACAACCAGTGGACAGATCAGGCTTGGACTGCTTCTGGTGTTTCCGGTAATGTAATGGGTTACTTCGTTTCAACTTGGGGCTTCGGCGGATTCTTCCTCGATGCTGCAGGCGGCGAAGGCGGTGCTCAGTACGGCAAGTGGGCTGTATGTGAGGGACCTCAGCCATTCTACTGGGGCGGTACTTGGATGGTTGTTAATCCAAAGACTGATAACGGCGACCTCGCAAGAGAGTTCATCGTTGCTGCAACATCTGACGAGGCTAAGATGACTGAATACGCTAAGAGCAAGCCTGAGTATGTAAACAACTCTAAGGTTATGGACGAACTCATTTCTGCTAACACAGTATTCAACGAGAAGATCTCTGGCAACTTCGTTGACAAGCAGAACTACTTCGCAGAACTCGCTGAGAATGCTAAGAGCATTGACTTCAAGGGACTTATCACACCTTACGATGCAACAATCAAGGGCAACTTCGCTGAAGCTGTAAGAGATAATTACCTTGAGGGCAACAAGTCTTGGGATGATACAGTTGAAGCATTCAAGGACAAGGTTGCTGAGTCAATACCTGATCTCGAGTGGGAAGACTAATTTTAGTAAAATAGTCTAACATTACAATGTAATAAATATGCCTACGGAATACTCATGTATTCCGTAGGTGTATATTTATTTATATTTATTTTAATTCTACCGAGAGGGTGTGTGTTATGGCATCAGGCGCGCAGAGACGCATAAAGTCGATCAGCTATGCAAAGTATGGCTATCTCTTTATTTTGCCGTTTTTTCTTGTTTATTTCTTTTTCCAAATGTGGCCGCTGATCAACACCTTTATCGTAAGTTTCCATGGCAACGGTAAGAACGTTGAAGCATGGGTCGGACTTCAGAACTATAAGGATATTCTTTTTGGCGGAACCAGAAAAGTTCGAGTTATCCACGAGAGCTTTTTCCAGTGCTTGAGAAATACTGTTATCCTTTGGGTTGGTAACTTTATTCCTCAGCTCGCTCTTTCACTTTCACTGGCTGTATGGTTTACAGAGGCACAGCTAAAGATTCCGGGAAAGGGCTTCTTCAAGATCGTTATGTATCTTCCAAACATAATTACTGCCGCTTCAGTAGCTGTTCTTTTCCTTCAGCTTTGCGGACAGTCAGAACAGACTCCGGGTGCGATAAATCTTATTCTTTATAAGCTTGGTATCGTAACCAGAGATCCTGGTTCTAAACTTTACGACTGTATTCCATTCATTGATGGTGTTTGGCAGTCACGTATCGTAATCATGTTTATTCAGACATGGATGTGGTTTGGTAATACCATGATCATGCTCATGTCAGGTATTCAGGGCATCAACCCTTCACTGTTCGAGGCTGCAAGCATCGACGGTGCAAGCTCAGGTCAGGTATTCAGAAAGATCACTCTTCCGCTTTTGACTCCTATCATGGCATATACTCTTATCACTTCCATGATCGGTGGTCTCCAGATGTTTGATATTCCTTTCCTCTACAATAACACAGGAACACCTAAGGATCATATCAAGACAGTGGCGGTAATGATCTTCCAGTACTTCCATGCTCAGGCTGATGAGAATAAGATGGGTTATGCTGGTGCTACATCAGTACTTCTCTTCTTCATTACTCTTGCTCTCGGTCTTATTGCGTTCTACCTTACAAGAGATAAGGACGAGATCGCTAAGAAGAAGCAGCGTAAAAAGATCGCTCAGCAGGCTAAGAGAGAAAGTAAGCAGTTTGGAGGGATCAGTATATGAGTGATAATATGAAAAGTGTGTACGGAAACGTAAAGGACAATTACTCATTTAAAATCAAATTAAAGTCGGGGATACTTGTTCTTTGGTTTATTATCCTTACGATCATATGTCTGCTTCCTATCTATATCCTTGTTATCAACGCAACTCGTTCACATACGGATATAGCAAACGGACTCAGCATTCTTCCAAGTGATTATCTGAAGAAAAACTGGAGCACAGTATTTACTAAGCCTGAATTCAAGCTTATTTTCAGTGCTTTCCACGGTTATAAGAACAGCTTGCTCATCACAGTTTGTTCTACATTCCTTACAGTTTTCTTCTCAGCACTTACAGCTTACGGAATCCATGTATATGACTTCAAGCTCAAGGAAATTTCCTATTCAGTTATTCTCCTTGTAATGATGGTACCTATGCAGGTAACATCTGCCGGATTCATTGCATTTATGTCAGACCTTAAACTGACTAATACTTACTGGCCTCTTATACTTCCTGCAATTGCAGCACCCGGTGTTGTTTACTTCATGAGATCATACATGAAGTCTTCATTCCCACTGGATATTGTTGAAGCTGCTCGTATCGACGGATGCGGAGAGTTCAGAACTTTCGTGTCAATTGCTATTCCAATGATGAAGCCGGCTATAGCTGTACAGGCTATCTTCGCATTCATCGCAAGCTGGAACAACTTCTATACACCTAACATGATCCTCATCAGTGTTGATCTGAAGCAGAAGACTCTTCCAATGATGGTATCTGCTCTTCAGTCATCTGATAAGCTGAATGACTATGGTGCTATCTACCTTGCAATTGCGCTTGCTATTATTCCTATCATAATCGCTTATGTATTCCTCTCAAGATTCATCATCGCTGGTGTTGCTCTTGGTGGTGTAAAGGAATAATCACAAAAAATCACAGCACACTTCGGTGTGCTGTTTTTTATGGACGCTTCGGCGTCCTTTTTTTGTTCTAATCATTGTGAAAGCTGAATAGTATTTAGTGTAAGGAGTGATGAAAATGCAAGGCAGTACAAGCTTTGAAACTATAACAAGCTATCTTCCCGAGAAGCTCCGCAGACTGATTATGAATATTCCGTGTGATAAGCTGAGCGGCTTAATGGAGTTTAGGCTTCGGGCTGGGGGAGCTTTGTATCTTGTTTACTCGGACAAGATATCCTTTCTTCGTAATGACGGCGGACTTTCTTCCTATTATAATAAGAAGGAAGTCTATAATGTGACCTCAGCTGATATAAAGGAGACAGTTGAACGGCTGTGTCATTACTCGGTGCATAGCTGTGGGAAACAGCTCTCACAGGGATATTTTGTTGTAGAAAACGGTGTTCGTGTGGGAGTATCGGGAGCATATTCATCTACCGATAAGCCTGTCCTCACCGAGTTCACGTCGCTTAATTTTCGTGTGTCAAGATGTGTCGAGGGCTGCGCAGACGAGATATTCGCTTCAAACTTCGACAAAAACATAATTATCTGCGGTGGAGTCAACTCGGGAAAGACCACTATTCTCCGAGATATGTGCAGGCTTAACGGAAATATCAGAAAGACTGCCCTTATTGACGAACGCAACGAGATATCCTGTCTGCGTGACGGAGTTCCGCAGAATGATGTGGGAGCAATGACAGATATTATAAGCAATTGCAGCCGCAGTGCAGGTATTATTTCGGCAGTGCGGACGATGTCACCCGAGGTCATAGTATGCGATGAAATTTCATCAACGTCGGATTCCGAGTCTATAATAAGCGGTATTGGCTGCGGTGTGAAATTCATTGTGACCGCTCATGGTACTTGCTTTGACGAACTGATCAAGCGCAAAGAGCTTGCATATCTCATCGAAAGCGGACTTTTTGACACCATCGTCTTTCTAAGGGGCGCTTCTGCACCCTCGAAAATTCGTGAAATAAAGAGGCTGAAAAATGGGAATTAGAGTAATTGCTGCTGTCTTAGTTGCATTTTGCGGAGCTTTTTACGGCTTGAATAGCTCCGAAAAGCTGAAAAAGCGAGTGCTTGTCTGCACTGAAGCCGACAAGGTTTTCAGAGTTTTTGAGACCATGATAAGAAGCAGCGGAACTGATATTTATAGTATTCTGGCTGTGCTGAAACGCGAAAATTTCTCAGCTCTTGGATTTATAGAAAGGCTGTCAAACGAATACAGCGCTGAGAGTGATTTCCACAGTCAGTGGCGGCAGCTTCTTATGAATGAGCCTGATATACCGCAGGAAGAAAAGGGCATATTGCTTGATTTCGGCGATCTGTTGGGGACAAGCGATATTGACGGACAGCTTATCGGTATTTCGGCTGTAAAAGCGCTTATGCTGGAGCGTTTTCAGCGGCGCTCCGAAGAATATCACAGCAAGGCAAAGCTTTACAGGAGCGTAGGCGTACTGGCAGGAGTAATGGTAGGGATTATGGTGATCTGAGAAATGGAAATTGACCTTATATTTAAAATCGCAGGCACGGGCATAATCGTTGCCGTGCTTAATCTGGTGCTGAAACGGGCAGAGCGTGAGGAACAGGCTATGATGACTACGCTTGCAGGACTTATTGTAGTTCTTGTTGTAATAATCGACGAGATCGGCGACCTTTTCGACAAAGTCAAAAGCGTCTTTGGACTATGGTAGACAGCTGTTTTTCTGTAGGAGCTTTCTGTCTTGTTGGAGCTCTCATAGCCGTGATTTTAAAACAATATTGCTCTGAGCATTCCATGGCTGTGACTATAGCGGTATGCGCTGGAGTAATGACGTTTTTTGTGCTTCTCTTTGACGATACAGCAGCCGAGATAAGAGATGTTTTTGAAATGGCAGGCATAGCCGAGAGCTACATATCCATTATCTTCAAGACTCTGGCAATATGCTGTATAACCCATATTACAGCCGAGCTTTGCCGTGACAGCGGCGAGAGTGCTATTGCTTCTGCTGCGGAGCTGTGGGGCAGAGGAGCAGTCCTCGTTCTTGGTCTGCCTGTGTTCAGAGCCTTTTTGCAGCTCATAGAAAAGCTTATTTAGGAGCGTTATGAAAAAGTTCGGAATATCAATAATTATAACTATATTGCTTCTGGTGTTTGCTGTACCTGTTTCGGCTTTTGCAGTTGATGAGCAGGACGCAAAAAGCGAGTACACCGAGCAGCTTGATGACATACTTGCAGACTATGATATCGAGACAAGCTCCGATGAGATAGCGGCGCTGAGCTTCGGCGGCTTCGCAAAGGCTATAGCAGCAAAGGTAACTGACAGCGAAACATCGCCGTTTAAGCTTCTCGGAACTATTCTTTTTGTGACAGGTTTGTCTGCACTGTTGAAAAGTGCAGGGAGTATCGGTTTTAAGGGTTCAGCTGATATTTACGGTCTGGTCAGTGTGCTGACTGCAGTAACGGTAATATCCCCACAGCTTTTCGCGGCGTTTTCACAGTCTGTTGAGGCTGTAAATGTCAGCGGCGGTTTTATTTCTGTATTTATTCCCGTATTTTCGGGAGCTTCGGCGGCTTCGGGACATATGACCTCAGCCGCAATTTATGATGTGACTGTACTGGCGGCTTCTGAGCTGATAGTGCAGCTGGTTTCTGGCTTTCTAGTGCCCGTTCTCAGCGCATCAGCAATGCTTTCAGTAACAGGAAGCGTGTTCACGAAGAATGACATGAGCGGCGTTGTTCAGCTTCTGAAAAAGGTCATAACATGGACTATGACTATAACTATGACTGTGTTTATCGGCTTTGTTACGCTGAAATGCAGTCTTGCGGGAAAAACAGACGGCGCAGCCACAAAGGCGGCTCGTTTCGTTATTTCGGGCAGTGTTCCCGTAGTAGGTGGAGCAGTCTCCGACGCTTATGCCGCAGTCCGCAGCAGTTTTGACCTTATCCGCGGAACAGTGGGGACAGTTGGCTGTATAGCAGTGCTGCTCATTGTACTTCCGCCTGTGATACAGCTTATGCTCTTTCGATTCGTTATGTGGATAGGTGCGGCGGCTGCGGAGCTTTTCGGCGCGGAGCACATGAAAAAGCTGCTCAGTTCCTTTGACAGCGCCCTTGCAATAGCGCAGAGCGTTCTGGCTTGCTACGGCGTGATGTTTGTGCTTTGCACGGGAATACTTATGCATACGGCAGGTGGTTAAATGGAAAACTTTGTAGCGGCAGTCCGTGCGGTCTGTTATGTTTCAGTGGGCATATGTATCGTTCAGAGCATTACCGAGGGCACTCGTCTACGCGCACAGGCTGAATTTATCTTGAAGCTGATTTTTGCCGTGGCAGTTACAGCACCCATAGTCAGCGGAGTTTTCAACATAGAGCTGCCTGACCTCAGTGCCTTTGACAGCACGGACTACAGCTATTCTTCGGAAATATACGAAAATGAGCTGTGCACACAGCTTTCGGAAAATATTTCAGCAGTGCTGCGTGAACAGCTTAAAGCCGCTGGGATAAAAGTGGAAAAAATCCAAACAGAGGTTAATATTTCGGAGGACGGCAGCATAAGTATTAATAGAGTCATTATCAGCACGTCGGACTTTGAGGCGTCAGCCCGGTTGATCCGCGGCAGTATCGGACAAGAAACGGAGGTCATAAATGGAAGTTATTGAAAAAATAAGAGAGCTTCTAAAGAACAGGAAATGGGCTGTATTTATGACCGTATGCGGAACAGCAGGTCTGCTGCTGATAATGATATCGTCGCTTTTGCCTGACAAAAAGGCGGCTCCTGCTGTAAAAACGGAGCGGCAGAGCGTATACGACAGTGCGGCTTACTGCAAGGACACGGAAAAGCGTCTTGAAGCCTTTCTCAGCGAAATAGAGGGCGCCGGAGAGGTAAAGGTATATATTACTGTTGGCAGTGAGCAGCGCTACGTATACGCTACAGAGGGGCGTCACAGCCGCTCGGACAATAAAACGGAGGAGGAAGAGAAATATGTGATAGTCGGCGGCGGAAGCGAGAAAAACGCACTTATCGAAACAGTTGAAGCTCCCGAAATTACGGGAGCGGTAATAGTCTGCGGCGGAGGAGGCGATGCTGCTGTACGTGAACAGATATACAAGGCGGCTTCGGCTGCTCTTGGGATACCAACGGCAAAGATATATGTTGCAAAAATCAGATAAAGGAGAATAACTATGAAAAAACCATCAATTATAATCGGAAAGAAACAGATAATCATGACCTGCCTTACACTTATGCTGGCAGTTGCGGTGTACATAAACTATGCTGCCTCACCGAAGCTTGCTCCCGACAGCAGCTCCATGACCTTCAGGAAGGATACCAACAGTATCAAATACGGTGAGACCGAGTTTGTAAATGCTCCTGCGGAGCCTGCCGCTGAGGACTACTTCGCACAGGCTCGTCTTGACAAGATGAAGGACAGAGACGAGGCGGTACAGACCTTGCAGACCATGATAGGCGGCGGAGATGTTACCGATAACGAAATGGTAGTGAACGCCCTTGACGCTGTGCAGGTATCAAAGCTTATCGAAAGCGAGGGAACTATCGAATCGCTGGTAAAAGCTCAGGGATTTCAGGACTGCGTGGCATATCTTGACGGCGAAAATGCAAAGGTAGTAGTCAAGACCGAGGGACTTGATAAAGCGCAGGCGGCTTCAATAAAGGAGATAATCCTCGGAGAGACCGAGATACCTGCGGAGAATATCCGTATTTTTGAAGTTAAGCAGTGAAATGAATAATTATCCATATTTTTAAGCGTGGAAAGTGCCTTTTTCACGTAAAAATGAAAAATATATTGTAGTTTTTTGCCGCGTTCCTTGCCTTTTTTGAAATTATATGTTATAATACAATGGTCGGGGTGTAAGCATAATTATAGTTAAAACAAACACCCAAATAAGTGCCCACGGAGGTTCGCTATGGAAGTTGAAGAGATGAAGCCTGAGGTTTCAAGCAGACTTAAAATATCAGACGACGTAATAATCGCCATTGCCAAGCTTGCAGCTCTTGATGTCAAGGGCGTGGCAAGCCTTGGCGGCGAGATAGGAAAGATGAGCAAGCTCAGAAGAAACGGTCCTATCAGGATAAGCATGATGGGCGACGTAGCTGCCATAGATATGAAGATAGTCATCAAGAGCGGCGAAAAGGCTGTAAACGTTGCTCAGGAGGTACAGACCGTAGTCAAGGAGAACGTCCAGAACATGACAGGCGTTCCTGTAGCAAGAGTCAACGTTACCGTCAGCGGCGTTGTATTTGAATGATAAGAAGATACAGCTCCTGTGACCTGAAAATGGCTGCCGAGGTATTCCGCGCAGCCTTTGCTGCCGAGCCGTGGAACGAGGAGTGGTCCCTTGAGCTTGCCGAGACAAGGGTAAGAGAGCTTATGTCAGCTCCGCAGTCCATAGGCTATGTGTTTGAGGAGAACGGCGTCATACAGGCTGTACTTTGCGGCAGAAAGCTTACATATCTCCACGGTGTGGAATACGTCATCGACGAGTTCTGCGTATCGCCTGATATTCAGCGAAGCGGTATAGGTACGGCTGTGCTTGACTATGCTCGCAGTGAGCTTACTGCTGAGGGCGTTGCGGCAATGGCTCTTCTGACCAAAAGGGGCTATCCAAGCGAGAGATTTTACATAAAAAACGGATTTACGGGAAGCGATACCATGGTGTTCATGTATCGTCCCATTGAAAATAAGGAGTGTTCAAATGACAAGACGTGAAATAAGAGACAGCGCATTCAAGCTGGTTTTCGAGCAGCTTCTGCGCGATGATGATATAAACGAGCTGTATGAGATAGCCGAGGAGATCGACGAGATAACCGTAAATGACGAGGTAAAGAAGATCGTCGAGGGAACTCTCGAACACGCATCTGAGCTTGACGAGATTATCTCAAAGTACAGCAAATCAAGAAGTATTTCGAGAATCTCCAAGCTGAACCTTGCTATTCTGCGAATTGCCATGTTCGAGTCGCTCTATGACGACAATACTCCCATGAATGCGGCAATCAGCGAGGCTATAAAGCTTTCCATGATGTATACATATCAGGAGGACACAGCTTTCATCAACGGCGTTCTCGGAGCATTCTCACGTGATACACAGAAGTCGGAGGGCGAAAATGCCTGAGTATCTGGGTGTCGATACAAGCAACTATACCACATCTGCTGCTGTGTACGTCAGCGAGGAGAACAGGATATACCAGACAAAGAAGCTTCTTCCCGTCAAGGAGGGAGAGCTTGGACTTCGCCAGAGCGACGCGGTTTTCCACCACACCAAGCAGCTCCCCGAAATGATAGAGCAGCTTTTCGGTGAAAACAGCATAGCCATACCAAAAACGGTAACGGCTTCTGCAAGACCGCGCAACATTGAGGGCTCTTATATGCCGTGCTTTCTCTGCGGAGAGGGCTTTGCACGTTCATATGCGGCGGTAACAGGAGCCAAGCTGTACACCACGTCTCATCAGATAGGTCATATCCTTGCGGCGCTTTATTCCGCGGACAGGCTTGACTTAGTGAATGAGCGATTCATCGCTTTTCACGTCAGCGGCGGAACTACCGACTGTCTGCTTTGTGAGTCCGATGATGAATGTGTGCTCAGAATATCGGAGATAGGAACTTCTCTCGATTTAAAGGCAGGACAGGCTGTTGACCGTACAGGCGTTATGCTCGGACTTCGTTTTCCATGCGGTGCGGAGCTTGAAAAACTGGCGATGAACGCCAACAAGCACTTCAAGGCAAAGCCTGTGCTGAAAGATGGGAATTGTTGTCTTTCAGGTCTGGAGAACAAGTGCGGAAATATGCTTGACGGCGGCGAAAGTCCCGAGAATATAGCTAAATATTGCCTCGATTTTATTGCCGAGACCATACTTGCAATGACAGACCATGCCATAGATAAATACGGTGAGCTGCCGCTGGTTTTTGCAGGCGGAGTCATGTCGGATGTTATTATCCGCGACAGGATAATTTCCCGATACCCGTCAGCAAGCTTCGCACAGCCGCAGTTTTCCTGCGATAACGCGGCAGGTGTGGCTATATACGGCTATTTGAAAAGCACAGGAGAAAAATAATGCCTGTAATCACAGTTACACAGATAAATAAATACATCGGTTCGATACTGAAAAACGACCGCAATCTGCAAGGCATAATGGTTCGCGGCGAGATATCCAACTACGTGAAGCATTTCCGAAGCGGACACGTTTATTTCACACTGAAAGACAGCGAGAGCTCCATAAAGGCAGTGATGTTCGCAAGTGCGGCGGCTCGTCTTAAATTCGAGCCCGAGGACGGTATGTCCGTTATTGCCGCAGGCAGTCTCGGAGTTTTCGAGCGTGACGGAGTCTATCAGCTCTACGTCAACGATATAATCCCCGAGGGTGCAGGCAAGGCAAATGTAGCTCTGGAGCAGTTGAAAAAGAAGCTGCAAAAGGAGGGCATATTTGCCGAGGAGCATAAGCGTCCAATACCGCCTATGCCTAAAAAGATAGGTGCGGTTACGTCCCTCAGCGGCGCGGCTGTCCGCGACATTATAAACGTGCTTTCAAGGCGTTATCCTCTTGGAGAGGTCTATGCGGTCAATGCTCAGGTGCAGGGCGAGGGAGCTCCCGAGTCTGTATGCGCAGGCATACTCAAAGCCGAGGCGGCAGGCTGCGATGTTATTATTGTCGGACGCGGCGGCGGCTCCAGCGAAGACCTGAGTGCATTCAATACCGAAAAGGTTGCGTATGCCATATATAACTGCAAGGTGCCTGTGATATCGGCGGTAGGACATGAGACCGACTTCACTGTTGCTGACCTTGCCGCAGACCTTCGTGCTCCTACTCCCTCAGCGGCGGCAGAGCTTGCAGCTCCCGATATCACGCTGCTTTACGAAAAAATATCCATTTTGGAGCGCAGAGCGGAGCGTTCTGCTTTGTCTGTTCTGGACAAGTCAACGGACAGGTTTATAGCGCTGAATGCGCGGCTTACGGCACAGTCTCCCGAGAATCGTCTGAAACTTACGGCAGAAAGACTCAACGCCTTTGACAAGCGCCGTGATACTGCATTTCTGCGGTATATGGACAGGCTTGAACGCCAGCTTGAAGAAAAGGCTGCAAGGCTTGACAGTCTCAGTCCGCTGAAAGTTCTTTCGCGCGGCTATTCGCTGGTATATAAGGGCGAAAAGCTGCTCAGCAGCTCCGAAACACTCAAAAAGGGCGATAAAATAAAGATAGGCTTCGGAAGCGGCGGCGCAGAAGCCGAGATAACTGATAAATGGTGATAAAATGGAAGAAAAGCTTACATTTGAAGATAATATGACTCGTCTCGGCAAGATAGTATCCGAGCTTGAAAAGGGCGATATCCCCCTTGAAAAGGCTGTGGAGCTCTACGGCGAGGGCGTGAAGCTCTCGGCGGCTTGCAGAAAGCAGCTTGACGAAGCTCAGATAAAAATAACCGAGGACGACGGAGGAATGGAAAAATGAGTAATTTCAAGGAAACAATGCAGGAATACATAACATTTACAGAGACTAATCTCAAAAAATACAATGCTTTTTCGGATAGCATGGCGGCTCAGAAGAATCTTATCGACGCCATGAATTATTCCCTTGAAGCAGGCGGAAAGCGTATCCGTCCCGTTCTTGTGTATGCATTCTGCAATGCTCTCGGAGCTGATTACAAGAAAGCAGCTGCACCTGCTGCTGCTATCGAGATGATACACACATTCTCGCTTATCCACGACGACCTTCCTGCTATGGACAACGACGATTTCCGCCGCGGAAAGCCCTCCTGTCACAAGGCTTTCGGCGAGGCAATGGCTATTCTTGCAGGTGACGCACTTTGTATGCTGCCATTCGAGGTCATCGCTGACGACAAGCAGCTCACTGCCGAGCAGAAGGTAAGACTTGTTTCATGTCTTGCAAAGGGCTCAGGCAGAGAAGGCATGGGCGGCGGACAGGTCATCGACATGGAAAACGAGGAGCGCACTGACGTTGACGAGGCTAATCTCCGCAATATGTACCACCACAAGACAGGTCAGCTCATCGCTGTATCCTGCATGATGGGCTGTATCTGTGCAGGTGCTGACGAGGAGAAGATACAGGCTGCTGCCGATTACGGCTTCAAGCTTGGACTTGCTTTCCAGATAATCGACGATATCCTTGATGTTACAAGCACTACTGAGGAGCTTGGCAAACCTGTAGGCAGTGACGAGGAGGAGAACAAGACCACCTTTGTTACTCTCTACGGAGTTGAAAAGGCTCAGGAGATCGCAAATAATATAACCGAAGAGGCTCTCGGCTGCCTTGAAAAATTCGGAAACGACGCATTTCTTACAGAACTTACAGAAATGCTTCTTAAAAGAAAGAATTAACGCAAAGGAGCTGCGGAGCTTATCCGCATTTCATAGAATATGAAAGAAAATATAAGTAATAACGAAAAGGTGACGCTGGAGGAACTCCAGCTGCCTCAGGATCTGAAAAAGCTTACTATTTCTCAGTGTAACGGACTTTGCAAGGAGATAAGAACTATACTTATTTCCACAGTTTCAAAAACAGGCGGGCACCTTGCTTCAAATCTGGGAGCTGTAGAGCTTACAATGGCTCTCCACCGCAATTTCAATTCTCCCGAGGATAAAATAGTCTGGGACGTCGGTCATCAGGCTTATACTCATAAGATACTCACAGGCAGACTTGACAGATTCTCTACACTGAGACAGGAGAACGGAATATCTGGATTTCCAAAGCCCTCAGAGTCTGAGCACGATACCTTTATCAGCGGACACAGCAGTACATCTGTCTCCGTTGCCTGCGGTATATCCGAAGCCATGAAGCTTCAGGGCAAGGACAACTATGCGGTAGCTGTTATAGGTGACGGAGCTATGTCGGGCGGTATGTTCTACGAGGCTATGAACAACTGCGGCAGAGACCGTCAGCGCAATCTCATAGTAGTCCTCAATGACAACAATATGTCTATTTCAAAGAGCGTTGGAGCTCTTTCAAAATACCTCACATCTCTGCGTAATACCGAGAGATATCTTCACACCAAGAGAGCCGTTGAGCGCGGACTTGAAAAGATACCTCTTGTCGGCAAGAGCGTTACCAAGGGTATCAAGAATGTAAAGGATTCTGTAAAATCCAACATTCTTGAGCAGAGTACCATGTTCGAGGACATGGGCTTCATCTATCTCGGACCTGTCAACGGACACAATCTTGCGGAGCTTGAAGAGGTTTTCCACATGGCTAAGTCCTATCACCAGCCTGTGTTTATCCATGTCAAGACCGTAAAGGGCAAGGGCTACAGCCCTGCCGAGGCAAATCCGGGAGAATATCACGGTATCTCGAAATTTGACATAGCTACGGGAAATCCCGAGGTTGCCGCCGCAGACAGCTATTCTACAGTTTTCGGCAAGGAGCTCGTAAAGCTTGCCGACAAGGACGAGAAGCTCTGCGCTATCACAGCAGCTATGAAATACGGTACGGGTTTGCAGTTTTTCCACTTTAAGTATCCCGACAGATTCTTCGATGTGGGAATCGCGGAGCAGCACGCAGTCACCTTTGCAGGCGGACTTGCCTCCATGGGAATGACACCTGTATTTGCGGTGTATTCCACATTTTTACAGAGAGCCTATGACCAGCTCGTCCACGACGTTGCTATAGGCGGACTTCATGTTGTCCTCGGTGTTGACCGTGCAGGTATAGTAGGTGAGGACGGCGAGACACATCAGGGGCTTCTTGACGTGCCTATGCTTACTACCATACCGAATACAACAGTTTATTCGCCCTCATGCTATATGGAGATGAAAATGTGCATGAGAAAGGCTATATACGAGGATAAGGGACTTGCGGCTGTGCGCTATCCGAGGGGCTCTGAAAAAATGGAGTTCGACCAGTCTGATATCACAACAGAATGGCTCTTCAAGCAGCTCAGCGGCAGCAAAATTCTTATCATTACATACGGCAGGCTTTATAATGAAGCAATAAAGGCTCAGAAAGAGCTTGAAAAGGGCGGCATAAACTGCGATATATTGAAGCTTACAAAGATATTCCCGCTTGACGGCAAGCTGGGCGATGAGATAAAGCAGTACCCGAGGATAGTATTCTTCGAGGAGTCTATGGGCGAGGGAAGTATTTCCGAAAAGGTAGGAGATATCCTTTCTGAGCTTGGCTACTGCGGAGACTACAGCAGAGTGACCGCAGACGGCTTTGTAAAGCAGGCTTCTGTGCGCTCATGTCTTGACAAGCTTGGGCTTACAAGGTGCAGAATGGCGGATTATATCCGTCAGAGGAGCAATAATAATGGCAAGGCTTGACAGCGAGCTGGTCTCACGGGGACTTGCAAGAAGCCGTCAGCGAGCCAAGGAAATGATACTTACAGGAAATGTTACTGTCAACGGAAAGACGGCAAAAAAGGCTTCTGACGAAGTAACTCCCGAGGATGTTATCGAGTCCTCTGAGAGCGAGAGCTATGTCGGACGCGGCGCTCTGAAGCTTGAAAAGGCAGCCGAGGTATTCGGTCTTGACTTCAAAGACAAGGTCTGTCTCGATATCGGAGCTTCTACAGGCGGATTCACCGATTTTATGCTGCAAAACGGAGCAGCTAAGGTCTTTGCAGTCGATACGGGACATGGTCAGCTTGCACAGCGCCTTGTGGACGATGACCGAGTTGTCAATATGGAGGGCACTGATATCCGCGACGTTACCGCCGATGATTTAGGCGGACAGGCTGATATCATATCCGTGGACGTTTCGTTCATTTCCCTTACCAAGATACTTTCCAAGGTCTATGAGCTTCTCAAAGAGGGCGCAGCAGCCGCTGTGCTCATAAAGCCGCAGTTTGAGGCAGGCAGGAGCGATATCGGCAAGCGCGGTATAGTAAAGGACAGAAAAGTCCATATCCGTGTACTGTCGGAAATAGACAGCTTTGCACAGTCTATCGGCTTTGTGACCGAGCAGTACACCTATTCTCCCGTCCGCGGCGGAAGCGGCAATATAGAGTATCTTGTGAAGCTCAGAAAAACCGCAGGAGAACCAAAGATACATGACTTCAAGGAGCTGACAGACAGTTCATTCACTAAACTATAAGGAGTGCGTTTATGAAGGCAGCGTTGTACCCTAATTTCCAGAAGACCAATGCGCTCAGCTGCGCCCGTGAAGCCTGTGATGTGCTTGCGGACTGCGGCATAGACGTTTCGGTCAGTGAAATATTCAGAAACGATTTTTCAGACAAACCGCACGTAAGCTTTGAAGATATAAGCGAGGCTGTAAAGACAGCAGATGTGGTTCTTGCCATAGGCGGCGACGGAACTATCCTCCGCTGTGCAAAGCTGCTCATGGGCAGCGATACCAAGCTTCTCGGTATAAATACGGGAACTCTCGGCTTTATGGCAGGTCTCGAAGCAGACCAGCTCGACAAGCTGAGCCTGCTCACTACAGGTGAGTACGACATATCCCAGCGAATGACTCTTGATGTATTATATCACGGCAAGGACGGCGATGTTACGGCAACTGTCCTCAACGAGGTCTCGGCACGCTCGGGCAGCTTCAGGATATGCGACTTTGAGGTCTATTCTGAAGGCTACCTTGTGGGAAAATACCGAGCAGACGGTGTACTTTTCAGCACTCCCTCGGGTTCTACAGCCTATGCTCTCTCCGCAGGCGGTCCCGTTATCGAGCCTGACCTTGAATGTATAGAGATGACGCTTATATGCCCTCATTCGCTGTTTTCGAGAGCTACAATGTTTTCACCGAGCAGGAAGCTTCGCATGAAGGTGACGACTACCCGAGAGGACAGCATGGTCATAAACGTGGACGGCGAGCACTTCATCAGTCTTGCCCGTGACGAATCAATAGAGATATGTCGCGGAAGGAACAATATAAACTTCATTGACCTCATAGGCAATTCCTTCCACGAGTCCCTTTGCAAAAAAATGTGCAAGCCCATAAAATAAGGAGCACGGTGGTATTATGAAAAACCGCAGACATGAAGCAATTCTTGAAATAATAACCGAGCAGCCCGTCGCAACTCAGGAGAGGCTTATCGAGCTGCTTGCAGAGCGCGGAATAAAGACCACGCAGGCAACTCTTTCCCGTGACATACAGCAGCTCTCTTTAGTGAAGCAGCGCGATGACAAGGGCATTTACCGCTATACTATGCCTGCCGCAGCAATTACGGAGAAGTCTCTCTTTGAAGAAGCTGTTATATCGGTGGATTATGCCATGAATACCATTGTTCTCAAATGCCGTGCAGGAATGGCGCAGGGCACCTGTGCAGCCATAGACTCCGTAGAGCATCAGGGCGTTGTGGGAACTATCGCAGGCGACGATACTATCTTTATACTTGTGCGGAGCGAAGCTGACGCAAAGAAGCTTTCCAAGAAGTTTCGCAGCGAGCTTTTCCCCAGGAGGTAAACTCTCAGAATGTTAAAAGAGATATACATACAGAACCTTGCTGTCATAAAAGAAGCAGTGATACCTCTTGGCAGCAGGCTGAACATTTTTACAGGCGAAACAGGCGCAGGTAAGTCCATACTTATCAACGGCATAAATGCTGTTCTCGGACAGCGCTGTACTAAGGACATAGTCCGCACAGGCTGCGATAAGGCAGTTATAACTGCGCTTTTTACAGAGCTTTCCGACGAGGTATGCGCAAAGCTTGATGAGCTGGGAATTGCCCATGATGACCGTGAGATAACGGTCACAAGGGAGATAAGCGCCGACGGCGGCAGTGTTTCACGTATCAATAACAGAACGGCAGCAGCGGCTCTTCTTAAAGAGATAGGCTCAATGCTTATCAATATCCACGGACAGCACGACAATCAGATACTTCTTGACAGCGAGAAACATTTGCAGATACTTGACGGATTCGGCGGCGATGACACTCTGCTGAATGAGTACAGGGAGACCTTCCGCCAGCTTCAGCATACTGCGAGACGTCTCGGCGAGCTGAAAAAGCTGGAGCAGTCCCGTGTTGAGCGCAGCCGTTACCTTGAGGATATAATCAGCGATATCGGCGAGCTGGAGCTCCGCGAGAATGAGGACGAGGAGCTTGAAAAGGAGTACGAGACTGCAAAGAACTCCGAAAAGACCATAATCGCCATTAAAAATGCAGTGAACGCCATAACAGGCGAAGAAGCTGCCAATGATATGCTTGTTTCGGCTGAGACTGAGATAGCCCAGTATACCGACAATAACGAAAAGCTCAATACGCTGTATGAGCGCCTTTCTGCGGCTGAGATAGAGCTTGCAGATATCGCCTCAGAGCTTGAATCACTTGCCGAAAGGGTTGAACTGGACGGACAGCGTCTGGAATATCTCGGAACAAGGCTGGGAAGTATAAACAAGCTGAAGCGCAAGTATGCCACTGACTGCGAGGGGCTCATAAAAATGTATGATGACGCCTGCCGCGAGTCCATGCAGCTTGAAAGCTCAGATAGCGAGATAAAGTCACTTACAGAGAAGCGCGATGAGCTTCTCCATAAAGTTACGGAGCAGGCTAAGAAGCTCTATGATTACCGCGAGAGCGTTGCCAAGCGCTTTACCGAGCGCGTCACAGCAGAGCTTGAATTTCTCAACATGGAGGGCGTAATAATCGCAGTCCGCCATGAAAAGGGCAAGCTCACAGTGAACGGCATGGACAGCGTGGAGTTCCTTATATCTGCCAACAAGGGCGAGGAGCCTAAGCCCATTTCAAAGATAGCCTCAGGCGGCGAGCTTTCACGTATAATGCTTGCGCTGAAAAGCGTTATTGCTGACAAGGATTCTATCCCGACTATGATATTCGACGAGATAGATACAGGCGTAAGCGGCAAGGCGGCTCAGAAAATAGGCATAAAGCTCCGTGAGATAGGTAAGGTGAGACAGGTCATCTGCGTTACCCATCTTTCGCAGATAGCTGTAATGGCTGACGACCACCTGCTCATTGAAAAGCAGATAGTTGGCGAGCGTACCGAGACTCATGTAATGCACCTTGATATGGAGGGCAGAGTTGCTGAGATAGCCCGTATCATGGGCGGCGACAGTCCAAGCGAGCTCATGCTGGACAACGCCCGTGCCGAGATTGAAAAGGCTTCTGAAATATAACGGAGGAATCGTATTGAAAATATACTCAACGAGGCACGGACAGACCTCGTACAACAAGCAGGAGATAGTTCTGGGAACTACCGATATAGAGCTTGACGAAACAGGTGAAAAGCAGGCTCTTATGCTGGCTGAGAAGATAGCCGATATGAACTGTATTGATATTATCATAGCTTCTCCAATGAAGCGGGCACAGCGTACAGCTCGTGCGGTTGCGGAGCGCTGCGGACTCGAAATTGTAACGGAGGAGCGCCTTCGCGAGTGGGACTATGGCTATTATGAGGGCAAAAGCAGATTTACCGAGGGCTTTGCAGAGAATAAGACGGAGTTCGGCGTGCGTATGGGCAAAAGCGGCGAGTCTCTCATGCAGCTTGCTCACAGAGTTTACTCCGCACTTGATGATATCATAAAGAATTACAGCGGCAAAAATGTGCTTATAGTAAGCCACGGCGGTGTTTGCCGCGTTATTGAGACATATTTCAACGACATGGCTACAGAGCAGTTTTCAAACTGGTTCATGGATAACTGCGGACTTATTGAGTATTCCATAGACTGACAGGAGAGATATTATGAAAATAGGCGTTGACTATTATCCCGAGCAGTGGGACAGGGCGTTATGGAAGGCTGACTCAGACCTCATGGCGAAGATAGGCGTAAAGCTTGTTCGTATCGGAGAGTTTGCGTGGTCAAAGCTTGAACCCAGAGACGGTCAGTTTAACTTTCAGTGGCTGGACGAAGCTATCAGTACCTTTTCGCGCCATGCAATAGGAGTAGTGCTCTGCACACCTACAAGCTGTCCGCCATTATGGATGTACGAGACCTACCCCGATATCGTACAGGTCGGTGCGGACGGTAAAAGGATACAGACAGGCATCAGGGGACACAGGTGTCTCAATGCGCCTATGTTCCTGTATTACGCAAAGCGTATCACCGAGCAGCTTGCAAGGCGTTATGCCAACAATCCTGCAATTGCCGCATGGCAGATAGACAACGAGATAGAGGCTTATCCCTGCACCTGCGAGACCTGCCGCGGACTGTTCCGCGACTGGCTCATAGACAAGTATGATACTCTTGAAAACATCAATGCCGCTTTCGGAAGCAGCGTATGGAGCGGAGAATACAGCAATATCACGCAGATACAGCCTCCCACGGCTTACCCGAAAGCATGGCAGAACCCTGCCCTTTGCCTTGATTTTGCGCGGTTTTCGTCAGATACAGCCGTAAAGTTCGTAAGCGATATGGCTCAGATAATAAAGCGTGAGAATCCAAGGGCAAAGGTCACAACTAATACCTTTTTCTGCGAGAATACTCCCGATTTTTACAAGCTTTTCAGTATGCTTGACTTTACATCATATGACAATTATCCGCCTGTACGTATATCAGGCGATGACAATAACCCCAATTCCCATGCTTTTGAGCTTGATTTTATGCGCGGACTTAAACAGCGTAATTTCTGGGTAATGGAGCAGCTCAGCGGTGCTACAGGCAGCTGGGCTCCTATGGGACCTACTCCAAAGCCGGGACAGATAAAGGGCTATGCTATGCAGGCAATGGCTCATGGAGCTGATACTGTCATGCATTTCCGCTGGAGAACTGCAAATAAGGGTGCGGAGATGTTCTGGCACGGACTTCTTGACCACAGCAATGTGCCCTCACGGCGCTTTAAGGAATTTGCCGAGCTTTGCAGAGAAGCTTCAAAGCTCAGCGTTATCGAGACTACAGAGCTTGTTTCCGACGTTGCCATACTCTATTCGCCTGAAAACGACTGGGCGTTCAGGATACAGCCACAGACAGAGGGCTTCAATTATCTTGAACAGCTGAGATATTTCCACGCAGCCTTTACGCGTTACGGCACAAATGTGGATATCATATCTCCAACAGCCGACCTTTCAAAGTACAAGGCAGTAGTTGCGCCTGCAATGTATGTTTACGACAAGGCTTCTGCCGAGAATATCTACCGTTATGTAATAAAGGGCGGTACGCTTATAATGACAAACCGCAGCGGCGTCAAGGACCAGTGCAACAACTGCATTATGGAGCCGCTCCCCACAGTATACCGCGAGATGATAGGTGCGGAGGTCAAGGAGTACGATCCTATCGGCAATACCGAGCAGACCATTGCGGACTTCGCAGGAAATAAGTTTACCTGCCGCCAGTGGTGCGATGTACTTGAGGTCACAACAGCCCGTGCTTATGCGGAGTATAAGGACAGCTTCTATGCAGGCAGTGCCGCTGTAACTATGAACCGCTATTGCAGCGGTGTCACATACTATGTGGGTACAGTCTGCAATATGGACTTCTACGAGAGCTTTGCAGGCAACATTATGAAGCAGACAGGAATACCTCGTCTTAAAGACCTGCCCAAGGGCGTCGAGGTCACCACAAGAACAAACGGACTTGACGATTACATCTTTTTCTTCAATAATTCTGAGGAAGAGGTAAATATAACACTTCCAAAGGCAATGTACAGCATTATCGACGGCGGCGAAAGAAATGAGCTTACTCTGGAGCCCTTCGGTATGGATATTGTCAGAAAGTAGGCGTGAATGAGGATAGTTTTACAGCGAGTCACCTCTGCAAGCGTAAAGGTAGACGGAAATATCATCGGCAAGATAGGTACGGGATTTCTGCTGCTTTTCGGTGTGGGACATGAGGATACCGAGGAGGACTGCCGCAGACTTGCGGACAAGATTTCCGGGCTTCGTATCTTCTCCGACGAGAATGACAAGATAAATCTCGACCTTGAAAGCGTAGGCGGACAGCTTCTTGTGGTGCCGCAGTTTACGCTGTATGCTGACTGCCGCAAGGGCAACAGACCGAATTTCATACAGGCTGCAAAGCCTGAAAAAGCAAATGCGCTGTATGAATATTTCGTGGAGTATCTCCGCAGCAAGGGCAAGCACGTTGAAACAGGTGAGTTCGGCGCTGATATGAAGGTCGAGCTCCTTAACGACGGACCTTTTACGGTAATACTTGAATAGTTTAAAAGCCGCAGATACTTATCTGCGGCTTTTTGCATATTCTTCCTCATACTGACAATACTCACCCTTGAGGTGATATTATGGTCAGAAAACGGGGAGAACACGGAGTTCTTATACTTACAGCGGTATTTTTCCTATCATTTACTCTGCTGGTGGGCAATTATTACAGGCTTGCCTTTTATTCACAGGATATTCCTGCGGCGGATTTCAGCAGCAAGATGACTTTAGAGGTAGGGGAGTGTCAGGGGACGATTTACGACAGAAACATGAAGCCTCTTACAAACTCCAAAACCAAGCATATGGCGGCTGCTGTGCCCTCAGCCCTCAACCGTGAGGATACGGCGCGTTATGCCGAGGATAAAGAGCAGTTTTACCGTGATTTTGAAAAAGGGGAGCCCTTTGTTTTTACCTGTACCGATAATGCTCTTGAAAGCGAGGGACTAACTGTATTTGAAGTGCCTGTCCGTTATTCCGAAAAGCAGACTGCTCGCCATGTAATTGGCTATTTATCGGATAATAAAGGAGTTGACGGAATAGAGTACGCCTATGATCCCATTCTGCGCAACAGCTTTTCCGAGAACAGCGTGACTTACACAGTTGACGGCTTCGGAAACATAATGATAGGCGACGGAAAAGAGGTATTCCGTACAAAGGCGTATAAAAGCGGAGTTGTGCTGACGCTTGACAGGGATATACAGGAGATATGTGAAAAATGCGGCAGAAATATCGAAAAGGGAGCTATTGTCTGCGCCGATATTAAAACGGGTGATATTCTCGCAATGGCGAGCTTTCCAAGCTACGAGCCCGATAATATAGCTGAATCCATGAACGACGAGAGATGTCCGCTTATTGATCGTGCCTTGTACTCCTACAGCGTTGGTTCGGTATTCAAGCTTGTAACGGCAGCCTCCGCGTTGGAGCAGGGGCTTGGGGGATATGTGTACGATTGCGGCGGGAGTATCGACGTAGACGGAAAGCTTTTCAACTGCCATAAGCTTGACGGTCACGGCTTGCAGACAATGCCGCAGGCAATGACAAACTCCTGCAACACCTATTTCATCAGTCTGAGCCGATGTCTTGATATGAAAAAATACAGACAAATGGCGACATATCTCGGTTTCGGCAGAGAAAACTACCTCTGTGCAGGCATAACGGGCTCAGGCGGAGTACTGCCCACAGAAAAGGAGCTCAGCGTACCTGCGGAGCTGGCAAATTTTGCATTCGGACAGGGAAAGCTTACAGCAACTCCGTTACAGATAACTCAGCTCACCTGCGCCATAGCTAACAACGGAGAAATGCCTATACTAAGGCTGATAAAGGGACTTACTGCCGACGGCGCTGAGATAGGCGGCGAAAAGAATCCTCAGCTTTCAAAGGTGATGAGTGAGGAAACAGCAAAGGAACTGCAAAAAATGATGATACTGGCGGTTCGTGAGAACGAAAGGTCAAAAGCAAAAAGCCGTAAGATCAGCGTAGGAGCAAAGACCTCCACGGCTCAGACGGGAAAATACGACGAAAAGGGCGAGGAGCTCTGCCATGCGTGGATAACGGGCTTTTTTCCTGCAAGACAGCCTAAGTATGCGGTAACAGTTCTCATTGAGGACGGCGGATACGGAAATGACGCCGCAGCACCTGTTTTTCGCGAAATTGCGGAGAAAATAAGGGAGCTGAACAGTAAAAAAGGCTCTTAATGCGGCTTTTTTACGAAAAAATTTACAAACCCATTGACTTTTTAAGGAAACAGCGCTATAATAATAAATGTATAGTGTTGACGGGATTGACTGTCTGTATGCGGAGCTCAGAGAAAAGGCGTTTGGTGCGAGCCTTTATCCGCAGGGCAGGTGCTTCCCCTGAGCTCCCCTTGGAAACAAGGGCGTAATTCTGCGTTAAAGATGTATGAGGAGAAAACAGCGGTTTTCTCAAATTTGGGTGGTACCACGAGAGCCTTCGTCCCATTTGGCGGCGGGGCTTTTTTGTATTGCTAAGTTTTATATTTTTATTAAAGGAGATATATTTATGCAGTGGACAGGTCTTAACGATCTACGTGAAAAGTATCTTTCGTTCTTCGAGAGCAAGAACCATACGAGAATGGCAAGCGCCTCTCTCGTTCCTCAGGGAGACAAGAGCCTTCTCCTTATCAATTCGGGTATGGCTCCTCTTAAAAAGTTCTTCCTGGGACAGGCTACTCCTCCAAACAAGAGAGTGACGACCTGTCAGAAGTGTATCAGAACTCCTGATATCGAAAGCGTTGGTAAGACAGCACGTCACGGTACATATTTCGAGATGCTGGGTAACTTCTCATTCGGCGATTACTTCAAGACCGAGGCTATCGAGTGGGCTTGGGAGTTCCTTACAAAGACTCTTGCTATCCCTGCCGAGAAGCTCTGGATAACTATATTCGAGAGCGATGACGAGGCTGAGCAGATATGGGAGAACCACATCGGTATCCCTCACGACAGAATTATCCGTCTCGGCAAGAAGGACAACTTCTGGGAGCACGGCTCAGGTCCATGTGGTCCATGTTCAGAGATACACTTTGACCGCGGCGAGGCTTACGGTCCTTTCGAGAGCTTTGAGCAGGCAAGCGACTGCGACAGAGTCATCGAGATATGGAACCTTGTATTCAGCCAGTTCGACAGCGACGGTGAAGGTCACTACGCTGAGATGAAGAACAAGAACATCGACACAGGTATGGGACTTGAGAGACTTGCTTGTGTTATGCAGGGCGTTGACAATATCTTCGAGGTCGATACTGTTCAGAACATCATGAAGCACATCTCAAAGATTGCAGGCATCGAGTACAAGAAGGACGCTAAGAAGGACGTTTCTCTCCGTGTAATCACAGACCATATCAGAAGCACTACTTTCATGGTAGGCGACGGTATCCTTCCTTCAAACGAAGGACGCGGCTATGTTCTCCGCCGTCTGCTGAGAAGAGCTGCCCGTCACGGCAGACTCTTAGGCGTTACAAGACCATTCCTCACAGAGGTATGCGATACAGTTATCAACGAGAACGCAAATGCTTATCCCGAGCTTGCTGAAAAGCGAGATTACATCAAGAAGATAATCGGTGTTGAGGAAGAAGCCTTCGCTAAGACTATCGACAAGGGCACAGAGCTCCTCAATCAGTTCACAGAAAAGCTTGCTGCTGAGGGCGGTAAGGTACTCTCAGGCGACGACGCATTCAAGCTTTCCGATACATATGGTTTCCCGATAGACCTTACAGAGGAGATTTGTGAGGAAAAGGGCTACACAGTTGACCGTGACCGCTTCACAGAGCTGGCAAAGGAGCAGAGAGCAAGAGCCAAGGCTGACCACGCTGCAAAGGCAGGCTCATCATGGGCTGACAACAGCATAAAGGTAGACGCTCCTGCAACTGTATTCACTGGCTATTCAGCATTTGATGCTGAGGACGCAGAAGTTCTTGCTATTTACAAGAACGGCAATGAGATAGAGACTGCTGTTGAGGGCGATGACGTTGTTATCGTTCTCGATGTTACACCTTTCTACGCTGAGAGCGGCGGACAGGTAGGCGATACAGGTATGCTTCTCAACGGAGCTAATATCGCTTCTGTCGACGATACCATCAAATCCGAGGGACATTTCCTCCACGTTGCTACTGTTGAGCAGGGAAGTATCTCCAAGGGCGACAAGGTCCTTGCACAGATAGAAAAGGACAGAAGAATGTCTATCATGCGCAATCATACCACAGCACATCTTCTCCAGAATGCTCTGAGACAGGTTCTCGGTGACCACGTTCATCAGGCTGGTCAGCTTGTAAACGAAAAGGCTTGCCGTTTTGACTTCAACCACTTCAGTGCTATGACCGACGAGGAGATAGCAAGGGTTGAGGATATCGTAAACGGCTATATCTTCAGCAATATTCCTGTTACAATGCAGGAGATGCCTATCGAAGAGGCTCGCAAGCTCGGCGCTATGGCTCTCTTCGGTGAGAAGTACGGCAATACAGTAAGAGTTGTTACCGCAGGTCCTTCTATTGAGTTCTGCGGCGGTACACATCTTTCAAATACAGCACAGATAGGACTCTTCAAGATAGTTTCCGAGAGCTCCGTAGCCGCAGGCGTAAGACGTATCGAGGCTGTTACAGGCGCAGGCGTTCTTGAGCTTATGAACGGCTTCAAGGATACTATCCTCCGCTCTGCAAAGGCTCTCAAGCTTGCAAACGTAAGCGAGCTGCCAGAGAAGTGCGCAGCTATTGCAGCTGAGTCAAAGGAGAAGGACAAGAAGATAGAGAGCCTTACACAGCAGATCGCAAACTCCAAGACAGCCGCTCTCTTTGACAATGCTAAGGAAGTCGGCGGTATCAAGATAGTTTCCGCACGTATGGACGGCTCTGCTCCAGACGCACTCAGAAAGCTGGGTGACAGTGTAAAGGACAAGGAAGAGGCGATCATTGCTCTCTTTGCAGGCACAATTGGTGAAAAGGGTACATTCTACTGCGTATGTACAAAGGACGCTGTTGCCAAGGGCGCTAATGCAGGCAAGATAGTCCGCGAGATAGCTGCCGTAACAGGCGGTAAGGGCGGCGGAAAGCCCGACGGTGCTATGGCAGGTGCAGGCGACATTGCCAAGATAGACGAGGCTATGGCTAAGTTTGCAGACGTAGTTGCCGATACAATCAAGTAATATAACGGGCGGCTTTGCCGCCCCCATAATAAATTATAAAAGGAGAATCAATATGGACTGTTTATTCTGTAAGATCATTGACGGCGAGATACCAAGCACAAAGGTATACGAGGACGAATTTGTATTTGCATTCAAGGACATTGCTCCTATCGCACCTGTTCACTATCTCATTATCCCAAAGGTACATATCTCCTGCGCAAACGAGATAACTGAGGAAAACTCAAATGCTGTAGCAAAGGTATTCGAGGCTGCTGCAAAAATTGCAAAGGCTGAGGGTATCGAGAGCTACCGTATCATAAATAACTGTGGCGATGATGCTGGTCAGACTGTTAAGCACCTGCATTTCCATATGCTTGCAGGCGTGAAAATGGGCTGGGGACCTGAGTCTCTCGGCAAGACAGAATAAGGAGGCAGCTATGGCTAATACATATAAAATGACTATTGCAGGGCTTGAAAGGGAGCTTCCTATCTGCCCTCTCAATGATAAGCTCGATATTGCGGCTTTCGTTATGTTCTCAGATGTTGAGCTTACCATAAAGGCTGCTGAACAGCTCCTTGGAAAGTCTCCGTATTTCGATATTATCCTTACTGCCGAGTCAAAGGGTATCCCGCTTGCTTACGAAATGGCAAGACAGAGCAGCAAGCGCTATGTTGTTGCAAGAAAGTCTGTAAAGCTCTATATGACCGAGCCTATTTCAGTAAGCGTAAAGTCCATAACAACTGCTGCCGAGCAGACACTTTACCTTTCACAGGAAAAAGCAGCAATGCTCAAGGGCAAAAAGGTGCTTATCGTTGACGACGTTATCAGCACAGGCGAGTCACTTCGTGCTCTTGAGGAGCTTGTACACGCGGCAGGCGGTATAATATCGGGCAGATCTGCGGTGCTTGCAGAGGGCGACGCTGCGGACAGAAAAGATATCTGCTTCTTAGAGAAGCTGCCTCTTTTCTTTAAATAAGGAATAGATTATGAAGCGAAAAATGATTGGAGCTGCGGCAGCGTATATGGCGGGATTGTTTTTCGCTTCATTTTTTACAGATCCTGCTATACTGATAATATTTTCAATGGTTATTGCCGCAGCTTGTATAGTTGGTATCCGTTTTGGCTTTAAATTGAAAGACATTGCGCTTATGGCCGTGTTTTTTGCAGCTTCTGCGGGAGTTTTCTGCACATATACGGCTGTAAGATACAGACCTGCTGTTGCTTTTAACGGCAGCGAGGGGAGCTTTCGCGGCGAGGTCACTGACGTTCAGTATTACAGCGGAGAGAATGCTTCATATACGCTCAGCGGCAGGATAAACGGCAGTATAAAAGCTAAAGTCACATATTATTCGGCTTCTTTTGGAGCTGAAAAGGGCGATATCCTTGATATTGGCAGCTGCGGCTTTCAGATACCAAAGTCGGACTATCTTTTCGACGGAGAGAAGTACTATAAGTCTGACGGGATATTTCTTACGCTGAAAAATGCAAAGGATATCAGTGTTGAACACAGAAATGCAAGAAAGCTCGGAAAAGCTATTGAACGTTACAGAGAGGACATGATTTCAGCGTTTCGCCTTAACCTTGGAAAAGACAGCGGAGACCTGCTTGCAGGAATGGTCTTCGGCGAAAAGCGCGGCATGGACGACAATGTTAAGACGGCAGTATATCGCTGCGGTATCGGTCATATGTTGGCAGTTTCGGGACTTCATGTATCAGTAGCGATATTTGTGCTTATGTGGCTGCTGAAAAAGCTTCGCATAAATAAGTACGTTTCCTTTGCGTTAATGGAGTGCTTGCTCCTTTTTATAATTGCTATTGCCAATTATCCGATTTCAGCTATAAGAGCAGCCATAATGATGAACTTTTTCTACGCTGCAAGGCTGTTCAGACGTCAGAACGACACTTTTAATTCGCTTTCGGCAGCGGTTCTTCTGATATGTCTTTTTCAGCCCTATGCTGTCTATGACGAGGGCTTTATACTGTCTGTTGCAGGCACATTCGGTATCGGCGTCTTTGCACCGTACATGACAAAGGATATGCCTGATGAACAGCTTTATCAGAGATTCATCAAAAACTGCGCGGTAATGCTTTGTACTACTCTGTGCGTTTTTCCGTTTTCACTGCTGTTCTTTGATGAGACTTCTCTTATTTCGCCTATAAGCAACATATTTATAGTTCCTTTGTGCTCGATTTCGATGATGACAGGTCTTATTTATGTTCTTACAGGAGGACTTGTTGATATTCTTTTCCTTTCAAAGTACATCAATGAATTTGTACTGAGAATATCCGATTCTGCCGCAAGAATAAGATTCACTCATTTTTCCTGCGACAGTAAGGAGCTTGTACTGGGACTTCTGCTCTGCATGGCAGCAACTGCTTTTACAGCGGCTCTTTTCAGAAATAGGAAGTATATATGCGGTGTTATTGCGGCGGCTATGGTTTTCATGTTTGTCGGGGCAGGCGTTGTTCGTATGCAAAAGGACAAGCATACGACAATTGCAGTTCTCGGAAACGGCAGTAATGCGGCTATAGTTGTGTGCGGCGGCGGCAGCACCGACATCATCGACCTCAGCGGACATTATAAGTCTGCTCGGTATGTGCGGAAATATCTTACAAGAAACTGTATTGATTCGGTGAATACAACTGTGCTCACCAATAAAGTCCAGTCCTCATATGCGAGCTATCTCAAGGAGCTTGAATTCGTTGATACAGGAAAATGGCTTGCTTCGGGTGATGATGCAAGTTCAGATGACTTCGATATCACCTGTTTTGGCGATAACGGCTTCGTTATTGATGAGGGGAGCTTTTCAGTTGAGTACAGCGGCGGCACAGTTACTGTGAGGAGCAATGATGAAAAGGCAGTAATCGCTCCTGCAAAGAGCGGTGAAATATCTCCCGACAGTGTTACCGTGATGTACGGAAATGTCCCTAAAAACGCAGAAAGAAGCAATGATTCCGTGATCTATCTCGATAACGGAAATAATTTTGAGATCGTGCTGTCAGGTTCGGGCAGCTGTAATATAAGGAGGCTGTAATGCCACAGACTGATCCTAAAACTGTAAAGGCGGAGCTGAAAAAAGGTGAGCTGAAAAATCTGTATTATATCTTCGGAAAGAATATTCCCGAGGTGGAAAAGCTTACTAAGCAGATAATCAAGGCTGCCGTGGGCGACAATGAGGATTTTGCCCTGAATAAGCTTGACGGGCGATATCTTGATACCTCGGAGCTTTATGACATGATACAGATGATGCCTATGATGTCAGATTACAACTGTATCCTCATAAACGACTATAACTGCGAGAAGCCCCGTGAAAACATGGCTGGACTACGCGCCGAGGACCTTAATAAAAAGCTGGCAGAGGTCCTGAAAGACATACCGTCTCAGACAGTGGTCATATTCAATGTCACAGGCTTTGAGATTGCAGTAAAGACTGATTACAAAACTGGTAAAAGTATCATAAAGGACAAAAACAAGAAGCTTGCCGACCTTGCTGCAAAGGTGGGAGAGCTTGTTGAGTGTCCCATAAAGTCCGAGAATGAGCTCGCAAAGGAGATAGCAGCGAGTGTTTCTGCCCGCGGAGCTCTTATCTCCCTTGACAGAGCCCGTGAGCTTGCGGAAATGTGTCAGTCGGACACCCTTACTATAAAAAATGAGATAGACAAGCTCTGCTCCTATGTTGGCAGCGGCGAGATAACCTCCGAGGTACTGCAAAACCTCGTCCACAGACAGAGCGACGTTACCTTTTTCAAGCTTGCCGACGCGGTTGCGGCTTTCAACAAAAGATCTGCATTCGAGGCACTTGACGAGCTCATGCAAGATAAGGAAAACAGGGGAGCAGTTCTTGCAAATATTACGGGTTCGTTCATAGATATGTACCGCGCCGCCTGTGCAAGACAGCGTGGCAAGCAGGTCATGGACGTTAAAGAGGATTTCGCTTATGTCTGGGAGTTCAAGGTAAAAAATGCGTTCCGTGACAGCTCACGTATGAGTATCCGCAGGCTGAGAGAATGCATAAAGATACTCCGTGACACTAATATAACGCTTAATTCAGGCGGCGGAGACGAAAAGACAATACTCGAGCAGACCGTTACGAAAATGCTGATGACTAAGAATTAACGGGTGAGATAATGATAAAAATAGATGAAGCTATAATCGTTGAAGGCAAATATGACAAGATAAAGCTGTCCTCCATTGTTGACGCTGTTATCATAATCACTAACGGCTTCGGCATATTCAAGGATACCGAGAAGCTTGAACTTATCCGTTACTACGCTAAAAAAACGGGAATAATCATTCTTACGGATTCCGACGCCGCAGGCAGACGCATACGCGGCTATATAAAGGGCGCTGTAGGCGGCGGAAAGATAACCAACGTCTATATCCCTGATGTGTTCGGCAAGGAAAAGCGCAAGGTAAAGCCCTCTGCCGAGGGAAAGCTTGGCGTTGAGGGAATAGACGTTCAGACTCTTCTTGCGGCATTTGAAAAGTCAGGTATCACGGCTTCAAAAAGCGGAAAACGCTCCGATATCACAAAGCTTACATTATATGAGCTCGGACTCAGCGGCGGAGAAAACAGCCGCGAGCTCCGCGAGAGACTTCAGCTTCATCTGGGACTGCCCCGTCAGCTTTCCGCAGGTGCGCTGATAGAAGTTCTCTGCACTATGATGGACAGCGCAGAGCTTGCGCAGATAATGAGTGAATTGAAGGGAGAAAATAATGGTATATAGCAGCTTGCTGTTCATATACGGGTTTCTGCCCGTTTCTATACTGCTTTTTTATATAACGCCGAAGAAGCTCCGCGAGCTGACTCTGCTTTTTCTGAGCATAATCTTTTGCGGTATGATAAGCCTTTATTTCCTGATATTCATGCTTGCATTTACTGCGCTGAATTACGGATTTTCACATCTTATCAGCCGTCTGAGAAAAAATGAAAAGGCAGCGGCGATACCGCTTACAGTCGGTATTATAATCGACCTTGCTTCTCTGATAATATTCAGAACGGATTATTTTACGCGGCTCCATGATTTTATGAGGGCTCCCGAAGGATTTTTCCCTGTGGGAATATCATTTTTCAGTCTTGCAGCTGTAGGCACTCTGATTGACATATACAAGGGCAGGATAAAAGCCGAAAAAAACATAGTCCGCTTTTCGCTGTATTTTATGTTCTTCCCGAGACTTATCATGGGACCGCTTCTGCGGTACGGAGTTTTCAGAAGAATACTTGACAACCGCAGGGAAACTCCTGCAAATATCGGCATAGGAATGACGCTTTTTGTAAAAGGACTGGCTAAGAAGGTCATCGTTGCCGATGACCTGTATATTCTTTACACTGCGGTACAGAGCCAGAATGTCAAGGAAATATCCGCTGTTACTGCATGGCTGGGAATAATCGGCTTTGTGCTGTGTCTTTACTTTAATCTTTCGGGATTTGCCGATATGGGCATGGGCGTAGCCTACTGTTTCGGATATCGTATGCCTCAGAGCTTTAATTATCCGCTTGTAAGCACAAAGATAAAGTATTTTGCGGCAAGATGGCAGTCTCAGGTGATACAGTGGCTTAGAAGATACGTCACCAAGCCTTTATACGGCGTTTGCAGACACCGCTGGATAAAGGAGCTTGTATTCGTATTCGGCTGGACATTGTTCGGCATCTGGTACACTTTCAGTGCAAACGGCGCTTTATGGGGCTTGCTCATCGGCACAGCCGTTGTTATCGAGAGTCGTATCACCAAAAGAAAGATAATGGACATCACAGGTATAATTTATACTGCCTTTGTTATAATAATCTGCTTTGTTTTCATTGCGGGAAGCAGTCCCGCTTATTCGGGAAGATATCTGCTTGCAATGCTCTGCGGTAACGGAGTTATTGCCGATTCGCAGGCATTTTACCTGCTGAAATCATATATAGTCCTGCTGCTTGCGGCTATATATGCTGCCTCGGACCTGTTCCGGAATCTCATGACACGCTCGGGCAAAAAGAAGGTAAAAACTGTAATAACTGCTGTTTCGACTCTGGTAGTGCTTGCTGCATTGATAATCTGCACAGCGCTTCTTTCCTACAGCGGCAGCTCCGAAATGCTTATTATGAAACTTTAATGTGGGGTGGAGAATATGGCTAAAATTGCAAATAAGATTACAGCTGCGGTCACTCTCGCATACATTGTTTTTTTCGGAGCAGCTACAGCCTTCGGGAATAAGTCAGAGGTCTCCGATACCGAAAACAGGAGACTGGCGAAGCTGCCGAAGATAACTGCTGAAAAGCTTTATAACGGCGATACGTCAAAGGAGCTTGGCACGTATATCACCGACCATTTTGCAGGTCGAAGCCTGTGGCTTTCCGCAAAGACTGCTTTGCAGACGGAGCTTTCCGAGAGCATTGTCAACGGTGTTTACGTGGGAAAGGAAAGGCTTCTTGACGTTGAGGCTTCACACAGAGCGCCTATATCCGTAAATGCTGATATTTTCAGCCGATATGCGGAGAATTATGACGGAACGGTCTATTTTGCGGCAATACCTGCTTCATCGGGAGTTTACGGCGATACTTTGCCTGCTTATATTGACAACCGCTCCGACAGTCAGCAGATCTCAGCATTATATGACTTCCTTGACAGTGACATAAGGAAAATAGACGCCTATAATATACTGAAAATGCTCAAGGATAACTATATTTATTATCGTAACGATACTAAATGGACGAGCTACGGGGCATACTGTGTATATAAAACTGTCGTTAAAAAACTTGGTTTTCAGCCCATATCCTATGATAAATATGCAATAGAGCACGTTACCGATGAATTCAGAGGCAATCTTTACAACAAAACGCTCTCAAAAAAGACAGAGGCGGATATTATAGATATCTATGAATATCCCGAAGGGGCGGAAGTGCTTACCTGCGTTTGCACCCGTGCGGACGGAAGTAAGTTCGAGGGAAGTCTCTATGACAGGAGCAGACTTGCTTCAAGCGATATGTATTCTATGTATCTTGGCGAGTCAGTGCCGTTTATGAGGATATATACCTCTGCAAACACGGATAAAAAGCTCCTTGTCATCAAGGACAGCTATGCAGACTGCTTCATACCGTTTCTTGTACAGCATTACAGTGAGATAGCTGTTGTTTCACCCGAAGATATGGAGGGCTCCATTTCAGATCATATCAATATCAACGACTATGGACAGACATTGTTCTTATTCGGCGTTGAAAACTTAGGCGACAGGAAAACACTTGAAAAGATAATCGAAAGGAAATGAAAGTTATGAAAGCATTGATAACAGGCGCTACATCAGGTATCGGACAGAGCTTTGCGGCTAAACTTGCAAAAAGAGGCTGGTCGCTTATTCTTACAGGCAGAAACGAGAAAAAGCTGAAAGAATTACAGGAATCTCTCGGCGGAAATATCGAGATAATCGCTGCCGACCTTGCAAAAAAAGAGGACGTTTTCAGGGTTTACGAGTTTTGCAAAGGTAAAGACGTGGATATGCTCATAAATAATGCAGGCTACGGTCTTTTCGGCAAGTTTGAGGATACAGACCTTGATGACGAAGTAAATATGATAAACGTAAATATCACGGCGCTTCATATCCTGACTAAGCTTTTCCTGCGTGATTTCAAGAAAAAAGACCACGGAACCATACTCAATGTTGCTTCTGCCGCAGGCTTTATGGCAGGACCTCTCATGGCGGCTTATTACGGCTCAAAGAATTACGTTTTGAAGCTGTCTGTAGCTATCTGGGAGGAGCTCCGCAGAGACCGCTCCAATGTAAAGATAACAGTGCTCTGCCCGGGACCTGTTGATACCAATTTCAATAACCGCGCAGGCGTAAGCTTTTCCGTAAAGCCAATAACAGCTGATTTTGCTGCGGAATATGCGCTGAAAAGAGCATTCAGCGGAAAGCTTTTCGCAATTCCCGGACTTTTTGTAAAGTTTGGCACTATTGCTCCGAGATTTGTTCCGCAGAAAATGCTGTCGGCTATAGTTTACAATATCCAGAGTGCAAAAAAGACATCTGACGGAAAGGAAAAGGCTCTTAAATAATGAGAGATATCAGCTACAGAGTGGCGCTGGGAGGCATAGTTTCTGCGCTTTGTCTTGTGACTATGTTCCTTGCGGGAGTTCTCCCTGCGCTTTATCTGCTGCTTCCCGGGATAGCAGGCATACTGCTCATGATAATAGCTGTGGAGGTAAACACAGCATGGGCTTTTCTGACATATATTGCAGTCAGTCTGCTGTCACTGTTCATCACCTTTGATAAAGAAGCGGCGCTAATATTTATAATGCTGTTCGGACATTATCCGATATTGAGGTTTTATATCCAGAAAATCCCTCTGCGGCTTTTAAGACTGCTGATTAAGCTGTTTATATTCAATGTCTGCATTATCGGTTATTTCTATGTAACGGTTTATATACTTGGACTTGACGATCTGCTGGAGGAATTTGACGATTTCGGCAAATACGGAGCATACATACTGCTCGGTATTACCAATCTTATCTTCCTTGTGTACGATATAGACCTTGATTTCATGCATAATCTTTATAAAAAGAGGATAATGCCGAAGTTCCGCAAAAAAAGATAGACCATGCCATTCGCTGATTATGGTATGGTCTGTTTTTATGCTTGAACCTTTAAAGCACAGTATTTTGCGCTTTGAAGTGAATATAAGTAATAATTATTGCTGTAAATAATAATGTCAACTATTTATACTTGATTTATTGACATTTATATGATATAATGACTATGTAATATTTTTAATGGAGTGATTTAATGAACACTATTGCTATCATCGGAGCAATGCCTTCTGAGCTGGCTGACATAAGAGCTATTCTCGGCAAGGGCGAGATAAAGCGTATCTCTGGCTTCGATTTTTACATCAATGATAGAAACGGCAAAACTGTTATCAATGCCTGCTGTGGTATCGCAAAGGTAAACGCAGCGCTTTGTACACAGGTTATGATCGATAATTTTCACCCTGACTGTGTGATAAATACGGGCATTGCAGGCGGAATGAACAGTGCGGTAAAGGTCTGTGATATCGTTATTTCCACAGAGGTGCTTCCTCACGATCTCGATCTTCACTTCTTGAAGGACTATCCGCCCTACTGCGCAATATTCAAGGCTGATGGCGGGCTCATGGATATCGCAGAAAAGGTATGCGGAGAGTTTGGAGTGAAGTCCTTCAGAGGACGTATCGTATCAGGCGAAGCATTCATCTCAAGCAATGAGGTAAAGAATGTTATTCAGGAAAAGTTTGATCCGTATGCCGTTGATATGGAGAGTGCCGCAGTTGGTCACTGCTGTTATCTCAATGAGCTTCCGTTTGTAAGTGTGCGCTGTATTTCCGACAATGCAGACGACGAGGGAGCAATGTCATTTGACGAATTTGAAAAAATAGCTGCAAAGCGTGTTGCGGAAATAGTTCTGCGCATGGCTGAGCTGCTGTGAAAGGAGTATTTTATATGAAAAAGGTTGTATCAATTATTTCTGCATTGGCTCTTACTGTAGGTATGGCTGCTTCGCTCAGTGCAAATGCTGCTGACAGCGCAGCTCCAATAGTAAGCTTTAGTGCTAAGGCACAGGCGGATAAGGGAGTTGAACTGCTTGCAGGCGGTGATGTAGTGTATGTCAACAAAAAAGCAGCTGACGCTAACGGTGCTGTAGTTTCTTCTGAGGTTTATCTTAGTGATAGTAATGCAGCTGCCGGTTGGGTATGTGTAAGATGGGCTTGCGAAAAGCAGGGACTTACTCTCCAGAATATCAAGGAGCCTGCTACAAAGCCTTATAAGAGCTACACTAACGACACAATTGTTTCTGAAAAAACAAAATCAGACGGAGTTAAGGTATTATCAGCTCTTTACTGTGATGATAAGGTACCTACAGACGGTAAATTAAAGCCATTACAGCTTACAGGTGAAAAGAGCGATTCATATCCGCTTGCTACATTTGATGCTGCTGTAGATAAGTCTGCTGCAGGCAGCTATGATATAACAGTTTACAATAAGAATCAGAGCTTTACTTATGTAACCTACCGTACAGGCGATAGTCCTGAGTACGCTCCTGACAGCGAAAAGAACAAGCTTATCTGCAAGGAGCTTCGCATAAATGTTTCCGACAGACTTCTCGGTGATGTGAACAACGACGGCAAGATAAATGCAGTTGACGCTTCCGAGATACTCTCTGCTTATGCAAATATTGCAACAAGCAGACCGGTAGGTCTTTCAGATGAGTCTCTCGCTGCTGCTGATGTAAACGGCGACCGTTCAGTAAATGCAGTTGATGCTTCAAATGTACTCAGCTTCTATGCTTACCAGAGCACATCGAACGCAGATAAGAGCAAAACTCTCAATAATTACATTCAAAAGGGTTAATAGTCCGAAATAATATAAAAAGCAGCTGTATTTCAGCTGCTTTTGTTTTTCTGTTAAGAAAAAAGAAGCGCTTATTGCGCTCCTTTAAATTTTATTTTGCAGATAAACTGCTGAATGCATTGTCTACTACCTTCTTGTCAGGAGCCTTAGTAAATGAGCTTACTATCGGAACGATAAGAAGTGAGACAATCATTGCAAATGCGCCTGCGTTGATAGGTGACAGAAGCTGAAGCGGACAGTTGAGGTCGATAACAGCCTGCTTGATACCGCTGAATGCTTCGATGTTAAAGCTGAATAAGAGCATATGTGTTACGCTGATACCAACACCTGTTATCATGCTTGCTGCTACAGCAGCCTTTGAAGCCTTCTTCATGAATAAGCCATAGAGGAATGGTCCGAGGAATGCTCCCGAAAGTGCGCCCCATGAGTAAGACATGAGAGTTGATATGGAAGCGTTTTTATGACAGGCGATCAACACTGAAATAACGAGGAATACTGCGATGAATATTCGCATGAACATTACCTGATGCTTGTCGTCGAAGTTCTTGATACGCGGCTTGATAAGGTCATTTGTAAGAGTAGAGCTTGATGTGAGAACCAGTGAAGAAAGAGTTGAAAGTGAAGCTGAAAGAACCAGCACAACTACAAGACCAATAAGGAGATTCGGGAGTGCCTGATGAATAAGAGCAGGTACCATAGTATCGTAAACTGGCTTGCCGTTTACAGTTTCGATGAATGCTCTGCCTGAGCTGTCAGCACTGTCAAGTGTGCAGTAGAGTCTTACGAATCCGCCCATGAAGTATGAGCCGCCTGCAACTACGATAGCGAAGAATGTGGAAATAATTGCACCCTTCTTGATAGCCTGCTCGTCCTTGATAGCGTAGAACTTCTGCACCATCTGAGGGAGTCCCCATGTACCGAGAGATGTAAGGATAACAACACCGAGGAGGTTTATCGGATCAGGTCCGAAGAGTGAACCAAGTGTGCCTGTCTCTGTCTTGCTGTCGGAAATAGTATTCAGAGCGTCCAGAGCAGCAGAGAGACCGTCCTTCTTCTGAACTGTAAGAGCAACAACAGTACCGATACCGATAAGCATGATGATTCCCTGGAAGAAATCGTTGAGAGCTGTTGCCTTGTAGCCGCCGAGTGTAACGTAGATAGCTGAAAGAACAGCCATTGCGATGATTATGATAGTACCGCCGTTTTCACCGAGGTCAAAGACCATACCGAAAAGACGTGAGAGTCCGTTGTATACAGAAGCTGTATATGGGATAAGGAAAATAAATACGATAAGAGCAGAAGCAGTCTTGAGTCCCTTTGAGTCAAATCTGTGCTCGAAGTACTCAGGCATTGTCTTAGCTCCCAGATGATTTGTCATAAGACGGGTTCTTTTACCAATGAGGAAAAAGGGGATAAGGCTTCCGATAATGGCATTGCCTATACCGACCCATGTTGCAGATGCACCGTACATCCAGCCGAATTGACCGGCATAACCGATGAATACAACTGCTGAGAAATATGTAGTACCGTATGAGAAAGCAGTCAGCCATGAACCAACGCTTCTTCCGCCAAGCATAAAGTCCTCGGAGGACTTGGTACGTCTTGACATATAGAGTCCGATACTTACCATTATTGCTACGTAAATAGCGAGAATGACGAATGTTGCGGCTTGTGAGCCCATTAATATCGCGTCCTTTCGTATCACTTTACAGTTTTTATGTCATAAACTTGTAAAGCTTTAAATGAATAAAGTAATTGACCGAGTTTAATTATACTATATTATAATAATAATGTCAATAGTAATTTTCAAAATATAAATAAAATAAAATTTTAAGCTATAATAAGGCTTCAGTTTATGATTTCAGTCTCAACAATTCTGAATCCGATACTTTCATATAATGAAACGGCTTTTTGATTCCACTCGGCAGCATGGAGCGTTATCGGTTCGGAGTTCAGGCTTCTTATGAAGTGAACTGCCCACAGAAGAAGCTGTCTGCCATAGCCCTTATGCTGATACTCGGGAGCAACAATGAGGTCATCTATCTCATTTCCGTAACAGGCAACTGAGCCGATAAACTTATCATTTATAATCAGCAGATTGATATTGCATAGCTTGTCTGATATCTGGTCTATATCGTTGAGGAAATCATAAGGCTTGATATCGAGAGCTGTGCGCATTTCACGGAAACAATCATTATATATTCTCTGATATTCGCTGTAATATTTCATATCAAACGGAATACACGAAATATCGCAGGGGATATTTGCATTTCCGTCAAGCTGCATTTTGTATACTTTTATCATATCATCACCGTCCTTGATACGGATATAAAAATAACGCCTCGCTTAAAGCGAGGCGCAAGTGCCGCTGACCGGACTTGAACCGGTACGATATTGCTACCGAGGGATTTTAAGTCCCTTGTGTCTGCCAATTCCACCACAGCGGCATATGAGCGGTATATCCCGAAAACAGGATATACCGCTGTTTCTGGTCGAGGTGACAGGATTTGAACCTGCGGCCCCTACGTCCCGAACGTAGTACTCTACCAAACTGAGCCACACCTCGACAGTATAAATATTATACTACAAATGAGGAGTAATGTCAAGTATAAATAAAATCGACATAATTATTTTTATTTTTTTACAATTGTTTTGGTGCTTTACAGATATTTTTTAAGAGATAATTGATTTGTAACCGTTTTTAACTTGACAATCCATGAGAAAGAGTGTAAAATATACTAATGTAGGCATATTTAGCCACATAATGAGTTTTTTACGGAGGTTATTATGGATCCTAATCAGAATAGACCGCAGGGCAGACGTAAAAACGTTACCTCAGGCGGCAGCGGAGCACATAGAAGAGGCGACGGTCTCGGCACAGGTCCTGTAGGTTCGGGCAGCTATTCAGGCGGCAGCACCGGCGGAGGCGGCGGTGCTAAAAGAGCTGCGGCCGGCGGCGGCGGAATCGTTACTCTTATTATCATTGGTTTTATTATATTCAAGCTTATCAGCGGAGGCGGCGGTGCAGGTGACCTTCTCGGTTCACTTACAGGCGGCGGAAACGGAGGCGGCGGACTTGATATCGGTTCAGTACCGTCAGGCTTCGGCTTCAGCACTGAAGATACCGCGGCAGGCAGCGCTACAAGTGACAGTGCTGTTGATACGTCCGTTGCAACAGGCTCTCGTGATAAGAGGACCGTTATAAAGGGCAACAATCAGGACGTTGTGACTATAATGGTATATATGTGCGGTACAGACCTTGAATCAAAGCACGGCATGGCTTCTTCCGATATGGAGGAAATGAGAGCCGCTTCTTACGGTGATAATGTAAATGTTATCGTATTCACAGGCGGCTGTGCAAGCTGGAAGATAAACGGTATCAGCAATAAGGTAAACCAGATATACCAGATAAAGAACGGTCAGATCGGCAGACTTGTTGATGACGCAGGCAGCAAGGCTATGACCGATCCAAGCAACCTTGCTTCGTTTATCCAGTTCTGTGCAAAGAATTTCCCTGCTAACAGAAACGAGCTTATCCTCTGGGATCACGGCGGCGGATCAGTTACAGGCTACGGTTACGACGAAAAGAATAAAAACAGCGGTTCTATGACTCTTGAGGGCATTGCTCAGGCACTTAAAAGCGGCGGCGTTCAGTTTGATTTCGTAGGCTTTGACGCTTGTCTTATGGCAACTGCCGAGACAGCTCTTATGCTCAACGACCACGCAGACTATCTTATAGCTTCTGAGGAAACAGAGCCGGGTATCGGCTGGTACTACACAAACTGGCTCACAAAGCTGGGCAGCAATACTTCAATGCCTACACTTGACATCGGTAAGAATATCGTTGACGATTTCGTATCCGAGTGCGGCAAGAAGTGCAGAGGACAGAAGACCACACTTTCGGTTATTGACCTTGCAGAGTTCTCAAATACCGTACCAAAGGATCTTTCTGCCTTTGCTAAGTCTATAAGCAGCAAGATAGAAAAGAATGAGTACAAGGATATTTCCAATGCAAGATACTCCACACGTGAGTTTGCACAGGGCACACGCATAGATCAGGTAGACCTTGTAAATCTTGCTGAGAATGTAGGAACTGCCGAGGGCAAGGCACTTGCTTCTTCGCTTAAAAATGCTGTAAAGTACAACAAGACCTCTTCAAATATGACAAACGCTTTTGGTGTATCGATTTATTTCCCATATCAGCGTTCATCATATGTTGACAAGGCTTGCAAAACATACGACAAGATAGGTATGGATTCCGAGTACGCTCGCTGCATAAGACAGTTCGCTAAGGTAGAGACAGGCGGACAGATAGCAGCAGGCGGCACAGGCTCACCGCTTGACGCACTCTTTGGTATGGGCGGTTCTTCAAGCTCATCGGGCAGCCAAGATATGATAGGCTCACTCCTTTCAAGCTTCCTTGGCGGCGGAAGAAGTATTGCAGGTCTTGACGACAGCAATACAGACTTCATGAAAGATACCGATGTAAATGATACAGCTGAGTATCTTGCTAACAACTATTTCGATGCAACAAAGCTTACATGGGAAGAAAAGAACGGCAAGTATACAATGGCTCTTGTAGATTCTCAGTGGGAGCTCGTACACGGTCTTGACCTTAATATGTTCTATGATGACGGTACAGGCTATATAGACCTGGGACTGGATAATCTCTTTGCCTTTGATGACGACGGAAAGCTCGTTGCTGATACAGATAAGGATTGGTTCTCTATCAACGGCAATGTAGTGGCTTACTATCACACAGACACGGTTCAGAGCGGAAACGACCTTATAATCTCGGGTTATGTTCCTGCACTTCTCAATGGTGAAAGAGTAAATCTTATCGTTCAGTTTGTAAATGATGACAACGGAACTATCGTCGGTGCTTCAACAGACTATGTAGGCGGCGAGACAGAGGCAGTTGCCAAGAACCTCACCGAGATAAAGGCAGGGGACAAGCTTGACTTTATCTGCGATTACTACGACTATGATATGAACTATCAGGACAGCTACATGATCGGAGATCAGGTAACTGTTACCGATAATCTGACCATAAGCAACACAAGCGTAGGAAAAGGCTCATGCCATATTCTCTATCGTTTCTCTGATATCTACAATCAGAACTACTGGTCAGAACCTATAGTTATAGACTAAAAATCAAGAGCAGTCCATGCGGACTGCTCTTTTTGCATATTATTGTTTTATAAGAAGTTTTCTGAGCCCCACAACATCAAATACATCAACATTGCCGTCCTCATTTATATCGGCGTTGGAGCTGTTTGTCAGCTTGCCTGCACCGAGAATATATTTCTGGAGCATTACCAGATCTGCGGTATTCATAGCACCGTCGCCATTCACATCGCCCTTTACGGTGAGAACAATTTCTTCGGGAATAGCAGGCTCAAGAACGAATTTCTGAGTATCCGCTCCCGTGAAGCTGTTCACATTAAAACTTGCTTCTTCCGTTGAGCTGTTCTTGTCGATCTCGACACAGCTTTCGTTCAGGAGCAGTGAATAGCTGCCGTCTTTGTTGCAGATGACTTTGAACTTCTGATTATCCGTATCCTTAGCCTCTTCGACAACGAGTTTGTTTGAGCTGTTTACGGCAAGTGCCTGCCCCTTTTGATTCTTGACAGCATAGCTTCCGTCGCTGAGTTTTGTGAAGCTCCATATCTGATCGTTGAGAGTAAAAGGCATTTTTCCTGTACTGTCAGGCTGTACAGAGACTCCTTTTGCGTCAAACTGGACAACATTACCCTTCATATCGAATACAAACTGTTTGCTGTCGATGCTGCGTATCATGTAATTACCATCGGTTATCTGAGGGTGAACAGGGGAAAGGCTCCACAGCTGACAGCCGCCCTCCCAGTAATTCCACTGATTTACGTTGCCCCCGTTTTCCTTTGACCATTCATATACATCAAGTCCGCCTGTATCATTGGAGCACTTGGACACGATACCGTAATCAGAGCCGCATTTCTTTATCTTGAAGAGCTGATTGTCCTTGCCTGTGTACTTCTGGAGCTCTATATTTACGCCGTCGTCTGCGGAGCTTTGAGCCGCTGCGATACACATGGACTCGTCGCCTACTGAAACTATCTTGCAGTAATCCTTGTCAACTGCAATGATACGCCACTGCTGAGCCCAGCTGCTGTTGCGTTCCCACTGCTGGATATTAGTGCCCTCGTCAAGCTTTCCGTTGGGCAGGTCTATCGCCATGTTGCTGTTCTGGTTTATGATATAGTAGAGGACACCGCTGAGAAGCTCCGTTCCGCTGAGCTTTACCGCAGCGCCGCTGCCGCTTACTGTATCAGCCTTATTTATGAGCTGTGAGTTTTTGTCGGTAAAATCGGCAAGTCCCGAACGCTCTGACCCGCTGAACTGTTTGGTCTGAACGCCCCATATTGTCTGGTTGTTGCTGCCAACAGCGGTAAATGACATTACCTTTTTGCCGTTTTCGTCCTTTGCAGCAAGGAAATAGCCTGTATATACCTGATTTCCGATAGTAATTACAGCTGCGGAGTTATCCTGCACCTGCGACCATTTTCCTGTAACAGAGCCGCTGATAGTTCCGTCAGCGATGAGCTTTATACTGCTGTAATTGATTATTTTTCCGTCAGTTGAGCTGCCGTGATTGATGAATTCGTAATCACCGACGATATCCTCTTCATTGTAGCCTGTCTCGGAGATAACGTCTCCTGCGTATTCATATGGAGCAACAACAGGCCAGCCTTGCTCGTTGAAATACATAGAGTGGACTCTTACCTCATGGAACTCAGCTCCGTCGTCAAAACGTGTATGATAGACAAGATACCACTTTCCGTCATCATCTTTCAGTACGGAGTTGTGACCGCACGCCATATAAGCCTTGCTAAGTGAGCTGAACTTATAATTTCCCATGACTTTTAGTCCTGTTGAGTCAAGATTGGGATTAGTGGGAAGTACAGCCTGTCTGCCCGCAGGATCGGTGAATGGTCCCAAAGGTGATGTGGAACGGAAAACACGCATATTATAGCCGCCTGTTGAGGTAAGTCCACCGAATGTCACCCACAGATAATAGTAGCCTGTTTCGGCGTTATACTCAATGAACGGACCTTCGCCTGATTTGCCGTAGCCTCCTGATATCTTTGTACCGAAATAGCTGTCTACCATTCTTCCGTCAGCGGTCTGACCTGTTTTCGGGTGGATGCACTGACCTGTTTTAGGATCGATTTCCAGAGTAAAGATACCGCCCGACCACGAACCGTAGCACATATACATTTTACCGTCGGTATCATAATATATAGTCGGATCAATTGCATTAGGGAAGAGCTGGTTATTGAAGTTATTCTTATTGAACCAGCTGTTATTGAATGTGACCTGTCCCTGAGCTATAAGCTCGTCTACATTTGTGGAGGTGTATTTGCGGTTGACGTTCTTGGTATTGCTTGTGGCATAGCTGTCGTTGTTTGTGAAACCTGAGTAGATGAGGGTATCCACAAAGGTGTAGGGACCTTCGATATTCTTTGAAGCGGCATAAGCAATTACCGAGCGCATATAGGTAGACGATGTACAGAAGTACATGAGGTATGCGCCCTTGCTGCCGTCTTTATTTATATAATCGGCATCCCAAACAACATCGGGAGCCCATACTGCAAAGCCGCCGACGCAGTCCTCAAGGTTTTCACCTGCCCAGTCAAAGGATTTTTTCAGATTCTGCGAGAGGTTTCCGAACTCCACGTTATTTGTGGTTGCATAGCCGTTAGAGAAGCGTTTCCAGTTCTGGAGGTCGCTGGATTTGGCAGCTTCGATATGAGAGCCGAAAACATAGTAGGTGCTTTTGTCCTTGACGATTGAGGGATCGTGGACAGAGACACGAGCGCCGCCTGCAGCAGTTGAGAGACCTGTCATGGCAGGGAGCATAAGGCAGGCAGAGAGGGCTGCCGCCATAAATTTTTTGATTTTCATTTTAGTATCCTCCAATAGAAATTTGTTGATAATATTATAGACTTTTTTGGCGGATTTGTCAATAAATCTGCGGTGTACAAAAGTGTTCTCAATATCAAAAATAATGCTTAAACAGGGCTGATAAGACTGCTTTACATATTTATTCTCAAAGTTAAGACCTGCATTGCAATAGACTCTGGTTTTACATTATACTATTGGAATGAACACTAAACTGTGCTATAATAGTTCTCGTATTATGTTTTAAGGAGCTTTTTATGAAAGACGGTTCTGTATTGACAAAGAAAACAGTGGTTTTGCCGCTGACATTGCTGTGCTGTCTGCTGTGGGGCAGTGCTTTCCCGTGCATAAAGTTAGGTTACGGATTTTCGGCTATCACTTCCGAGGATACATATTCTCAGATGCTCTACGCAGGTCTCAGGTTTACAGGCGCAGGTATTCTGGCACTTCTGATAGGCAGTGTTATAGCTCGTAAGCCGCTTATCCCTCATGCCGATGAAGTGTCGAAGGTCATGAAGCTTTCGCTGTTCCAGACCATACTTCAATATACATTCTTTTATATCGGACTTGCCCGAAGCACAGGCATGAAGAGCTCGGTAATAACTGCTTCAAATGTTTTCCTTTCAATACTGGTGGCGGCACTTATATTCAAAACGGAAAAGCTCACTTTCCGTAAGATATCAGGCTGTATCGTCGGTTTTTCGGGAGTTGTTCTCATTAATCTCAGCGGAATGAGCGGCGGATTTCGGCTGACAGGCGAGGGATTTGTGTTTTTGTCGGCACTTTCTTATGCTTTTTCGGCAGCCTTGATAAAGCGCTATTCTGCTAAACACGATCCTGTAATGCTCAGCGGCTGGCAGTTCATATTCGGTGGGATAGTCATGACGGCTATTGGCTTGATATGCGGCGGCAGGATAACTGTTATTAATACAAATGGAGTCCTTATGCTGCTCTATCTTGCCTTTGTGTCGGCGGCGGCTTTTTCCATATGGGGAACCCTTCTGAAGCATAATCCTGTTTCAACTATATCGGTTTTTGGCTTTATGAACCCTGTTTTCGGAGTAATACTCTCTTTTTTGCTCCTGTCGGAAAGAAGCGCCGCAGGACCTCTCGTGGTATGCGCTTCACTGCTGCTTGTAGCATCGGGAATCATTATAGTAAATACTTCTGTTCACAAAAAATCAACTTTAATTTAAGATTTATTTAAGGTTCCTATTTTACAATAAAAGCAACAAGGAGAGGGGGAATCGGTAATGAAAAAGCTATTTCTTATTCTTACATTATGCGGGATCCTTGTCTCAATGAGCGGCTGCGGCACAGAGCCTGTAATTGATAATGAGGACGAAGCTGTCAACGGTTCGGTAATCTACGTATCTCCTGCCGATGGTACGACGCAGGCAAATGTTTCACCTGTAAGAAATACAGCTGAGGCATGAACACAAATAATAATTCAGATAAAAGCAGCTTTTATAGCTGCTTTTATTTTTTCGTTGCATTTTTCAGGCAGATGTGTTATTATATAATGGACAATTATTCAGAACGGAGCTGTATCACCTTGAATAGGATATTACTTGTAGAAGATGATAAAGAAATAATCGCTAATCTCACCGAATTTCTCACAGGTGAGGGATTCAGCGTCAAAAATGCCAACGGACAGACAAAGGCTCTGGAAATGGTGGAGAACGAGAGCTTTGACCTTGTGCTGCTTGATGTCTCTCTTGCAGAGGGCAACGGCTTTGCAGTCTGTTCGGCTATAAAGGCTAATACCTGTATCCCTGTTATTTTCCTTACTGCTTCGGGAGACGAATTCAGCACGGTAACAGGCTTTGACCTCGGCGCTGATGACTATATAGCAAAGCCATTCCGTCCCCGAGAGCTTGTTTCACGTATCAAGAACGTACTGCGCCTTACAGGCAGTACAGGCTCTGTAACTCAGCTTGGAGATGTGCTTGTTGACACCGTAAAAGGAACAGCCAGCAAAAACGGCAGGGATCTGTTCCTTTCAGCTCTTGAATACAGACTACTGCTGGTTTTCATCAATAACAGGGGAGCTGTTATGACAAGAACTAAGCTTTTAGAGTCAATATGGGATATAGCAGGAGAATTTGTCAATGACAATACACTTACAGTTTATATCAAGCGCCTGCGTGAGAAAATAGAGGACGATCCTGCAAATCCGACAATAATCAAGACCGTAAGAGGTATTGGATACAGGGTAGACTTATGAGAAATCTGCTTAGAAATTCGGAGATACTCTCTTCTTTCACTATATATACGGTTTTGTCATTGATAACCGTTGTGGGAGCGTATCTTTACGACAGAAAGCTTGCTTTGCCGGCACTTTTCGTTTGCGCAGTATTCACAGTCATACATATGAACTGTATCTATATCCGCTACAAGCGAATTTCAAAGCTTTCGGCTGACATTGACAGGATACTTCACGGAGAAGAGGATATACATTTTGAGAATTATTCCGAGGGAGATATAGGACTGCTTCAAAGTGAGGTCTACAAGATGACAGTTCGTCTTCGTGAACAGCAGAGCAAGCTTATGGATGAAAAAGTCAGCCTTGCCGACCTTCTTGCAGATATATCACACCAGATAAGAACTCCGCTCACATCAATAAATATACTTGTCTCCATGTTATCCGAGCCCGACCTTACATACGAAAAGCGTGAACAGCTCGTACATAAGCTCTACGGACTTCTTTCGCGTATCGACTGGCTTATTACTGCGCTGCTGAAGATGTCAAAGCTTGACGCAGGAACTATCAGGTTCCACAGCGAGGATATAAGTATGCAGGAGCTTCTTGACAAAGCCTGTATGCCTGTCCGCGTGCCTATTGAGCTCCGTGGTCAGGAGCTTATTATAGAAGCCGAGGGCGAGCTGAGCTGTGATGTGGCGTGGAGCTGCGAGGCTATCGGCAACATCGTGAAAAACTGCATGGAGCACACTCCCGACAGCGGTACTATAAAGGTCTGCGGCAAGAGAAATCCTCTTTACTCCGAGATAGTCATTACCGACAGCGGCAGCGGCATCTCGGCTGAGGACCTGCCTCATATATTCGAGCGATTCTATAAGGGCAGAACTTCCGAGGACAAGGGCGGCTTCGGTATCGGACTTGCTCTTGCAAGAATGATAGTCACAGAGCAGAACGGCACGCTAAAGGCTGAAAACGCACCGGACGGCGGAGCTATGTTTACCATGAGATTCTATGAATCTACCGTATAATATGCAGTAGTTAGGGCGCACATCGTGCGTCCTTGTTTTATGTGACGTTTTTGTTATTTTAAAGTCACCGTACAGTCATATTGACATGATAGAATATGTACATAAACCAAGAAAAGGAGCACTTACCATGGAGATACTCAGAGTTGAAAATTTATGCAAGGTATACGGCAGCGGCGAAAATGAAGTTCACGCACTTGACAATGTGAGCTTTTCGGTTGAAAAGGGCGAGTTTATCGCAATAATCGGTCCTTCGGGTTCGGGAAAGTCCACTTTGCTTCATATACTCGGCGGAGTTGACAAGCCTACATCGGGCAAGGTATTCATGGACGGCAAGGACGTCTATGCGCAGAATGATGAACAGCTTGCCATATTCCGCCGCAGACAGGTCGGACTTATATATCAGTTCTACAATCTTATACCTGTTCTCAATGTCACAGAGAATATCACGCTTCCAGTACTTATGGATGGTCAGCAGGTAAATGACGACAGACTTAACGAGCTTATAGCAACACTTAAACTTAAAGGCAGAGAGAATCATCTTCCTAATCAGCTTTCAGGAGGTCAGCAGCAGAGAGTATCTATCGGCAGAGCGCTGATGAATGCTCCTGCGGTAGTACTTGCAGACGAGCCTACAGGAAATCTCGACAGCAAGAACAGTCAGGAGATAGTAGACCTGTTAAAGCTATCGAATCAGAAATACAACCAGACGCTCATTATCATTACTCATGATGAGAATATCGCATTGCAGGCAGACCGTATACTCGCTATCGAGGACGGTATCATAACCCGTGACGAGGTGATACGCAAATGAACATCTTCAATAAAGTAACACTTCAATCGCTGAAAAAGAACCGCACAAGGACATTTGTTACTATAATCGGCATAATGCTCTCAACTGCTCTTATCTGTGCAGTCACAACTTCGTTTGCGTCTGTAAGGCAGTACGCTATCAGTTATTTCGAGTATACCGAGGGCAAATGGCACGGCATAGAGAAAAATATCGACAACAACAGCTTTAAGAAGATAGATGAGGCTGACGAGGTAAAGGACAAGGCGGTACTCAGCTATATAGGCTATGCCGATATCGGAAGCACGAACAGCTACAAGCCGTATCTCTATATATCGGGATTTCATGAGGACGAGCAGGGAATAGCTCCTATCCACGTAATATCGGGACGTATGCCGCAGAACAGCAGTGAAATAATGCTCCCCGATCATCTTGCAGACAACGGAGAGGTGCATTATAATGAGGGCGATGTTTTAAAGCTTGAGATAGGCGACAGAGTTGCAGATACAGACGAGCTTCTAAAATTGGATAGCGATAAAATGGACTATTCTCTCAGAGAGAATATTGATATACAGAGCCTTATCAATGATAATATTGATCTTATCAACAGCCAGATTTTCAGACAGGATACACCGTATATCGCTGTTGACGGTGATAACGGAAAAACTATCAATGCCGAAAAGCTCAATATAAGAGAGACACGGGAGTATACAGTTGTCGGATTTTATTCCCGACCTGATTTTGAGGATACCTTTGCTCCGGGATATACAGCACTGACTGTTCCCGATAAATATACCGAGGATACTTATTATACAGTTTTCTACCGCATGAAGCATATGGATGATATCTATGACTTTATGGAGAAATGCGGATTTGATGATAACGGTATTACCAGCGGAGCTCACAGTGACCTTCTCATGTTCAGAGGCGTTTCAAAGTACGCCAGCTTTTACGGCATGATATACGGTCTTATGGCAGTAGTTATCGTACTTATCATGTTCGGCTCGATAATGCTTATATATAACGCATTTTCTATATCGGTTTCCGAGAGAACAAAGCAGTTCGGACTGCTTTCATCGATCGGTGCTACAAAGAAGCAGCTTCGCAAAATGGTTCGTTTTGAAGCAACGACACTCAGCTTCATTGGCATTCCTTTGGGTATTGGTTTGGGAATCCTTGGTATGTGGATAACATTCCTTGCTATCGGCAGTAAATTCGCTATTTTTTCGGGAGAAAAATTCAGCGAGCCTATGCGTGTATGCGTATCTCCCACAGCTCTTATCGCTGCCTGTGTTATCGCTTTTGTGACTATAAGGATATCTGCCTGGATACCATCTGTCAGAGCCACAAGGATAACCGCAGTTGAAGCTATCCGTCAGAATTCCGACATAAAGCAGACAAAGCACATAAAAACTCCGAAGATCATTTTCAAGGTATTCGGACTTTCGGGAATGCTTGCTCATAAATACTTCAAGCGAAGCAAAAAGAAGTACCGTGCAACTATAATCAGTCTTTTTATGAGCATAGTTCTCTTTATTTCGGCTTATGCATTTACATCTTATCTTGTGTCATCAGTAGGCGATGCATATGACACATACAATATGGATTATATCTATACTCTTTACGAGAGACCTGATAAGAACAGCAATGTAGATGTTGACGAGCTTCTGAGAGATATAAAAAATACCGAACATATTACAGGTGCAAGCTATTATACAAACAGCTATCAAACTGCATATATAAATGAAGATTATCTGAATAAGGAAATGCTTTCTTCAGAAAACGACTCACTTATGGAAGAAGCATACGACATGAAGAAAAAAGACGGCTTCAGAGTAATAAATGTGAGCGCTTGCTTTGTTGATGACGAGACTTTCAGAGATTTTCTGAAAAAATACGGCCTTTCCGAAAGTGAATTCATGGATAAGGATGCACCGCTGGGAATAGCTTTTGATGATTCCTTTGACCTTGATACAGAAACAGGCAGAATGGTACGCAAAAAGCTGTTCAATACCGACAGCTTTGAAATGGAGTTCACAGCACACAAGAGCTTCAAGGGCTACTATTATACGGAAACTCATATTGACGGCAAGGTAGTATACAGCTCGCAGGACGGACTTGATAAAAAAGAGTGGAATGCAGCGGATTGTTCAAGAGATGTTACTCTTAAAATAGGAAAGGTCATTGACGATACTCCTTTTTTCCCTAATTATTACGGCTCTGCTGTAATATATCCGTACAGCTCGATGAACAGCATTCTCGGTGAAGATGAAGAGGGCGCAAATGGAGTTGAATATTCCATTAATTCTGATGATGTTTTCGGCGGCTATAAAGCTCTCGAAAAAATGTTTAATGAAAATGACAAATACGTTGGCGACCTATACAATTATGCAGAGTTCGCTGAAACAAGCAGAAGCATTATCGTTATTGTAAAGGTATTTGCATACGGATTCATCGTGCTTATCTCACTGATAGCAGCTGCAAATGTTTTCAACACCATTACCACTAATATCAATCTCAGAAGAAGAGAATTTGCAATGCTCAAATCCGTTGGAATGACATCAAAGGGCATGAAGAAAATGCTCAATTTTGAGTGTATTCTTTACGGTACAAAGGCTCTACTTTACGGACTTCCTGTGTCAGCAATAGTTACATATTTTATTTATTGCTCAATAAAAAAGGGAATAGATACTTATTTCTCAATTCCGTGGGGAGCTGTAGGTATCGCGGTACTCAGCGTATTCCTTGTAGTCTTTTCAACAATGATGTATTCTATGAGCAAAATAAAGAAGGATAATCCCATAGACGCACTAAAAAACGAAAATCTGTAACAGAAAAAGCTCTCCATTCGGAGAGCTTTTCGTTTAGCTGCTTTTGCGGAAATTCCTGTCTGTGAGTATCCTTGCAAAGATGAGACCAAGTGGAAGTGCTGTAACTATCAGTACAGCCTTTGTGAGCCACATTGCGCCTGTTGTAATGTCGTTTATAACGATATAATAAACGCCCTTGTACATGAACATTCCCGGAACCATTATGACTATGGACGGTACGGTTAGAGTAATTCTCGGATATCCTATCCAGTGATGTATTGCAGAAGCAAGGAGTCCTGCTGATAAAGCTCCGATAAATGCTGCAAGTCCTACATGGACTCCTGCCATATCAATAAGCTCTAATCTGAGAGTATTTGCACACATTCCTATCATGCCTGCCGTTGCCGCCATTTTTCTGGTGCTGTTGAACATCAGGGAGAAGCCATATACTCCACAGAAGCTGTTTATCATGATAAATATCAGGCGGAGCAGGGGAGAAAGCTCATAGACTTCAAAATCCTGTGGGTGAAAACTGAACATTGTTGCACACAGCCAGCCTGTAAGTGTAGCAACTATTATGATAAGCAGGCCATAGGTTATTCGTTCAAGACCTGAACGCAAATCAAGCTTTGCAAGGTCCATACCGCCTGTTATCAGCGGAAAACCCGGGATAACAAAGAGCATCGAGCAGATATATCCTGCCTGATGTATGGCTGAAACTCCCATGATAAGCTCTGCAAGCTTGATGAAAATGACATATGTACAGCAAGCTGAGGCAACTCCTGCGGCAACATTTGCAAAGAGGGTTATATGATGTTCAAGAAGCTTCTTTCTCACAAAATTGCCGATCCCTGCGCCGAAAAAAGCACATATCATCTCAATAATGCCGCCTCCGAGAAGAAAAGTGAAGGCACAGCAGGCAAATGCTGAAGCAAGCCCGAGATTCCAGGCCTTGTAGTTGCCTTTCATATCCTGAAATTTGTCAAGCATCATGTGGAACTGCTGAACGGAGTATTTCTCAACTCTTTCTGCAAATCCATCGGCAAAATGCTCCAGCTCATTGAGCTTATCAGTGTTTACGCCCGTTGTATTTATGGAAATAGCGTTTGTATAGGTCTCGCTGCCACTTATACAGGTATACTCGATAGAGAGCAGACCTATATCGGCGTTGCAGGTTATCCCAAGAGCGCGTGATATCTTGTTCATCGAAGCTCTTACGCGCCATGCGGCTGTACCAACAGAAAGCATCATCAAGCCAACTCTTCCGACAAGGGAGGCTTTTTCCTGCAAAGAAGCATCTTTTGCAGGCGTGTTGCTTTCGGTATCTACGATATCGTGCCATTCGATCGCCATATGCTGTTTTCTTAGTTTACTCATATAACGCTCCTTTATATGCTTTAGTCTGAGTATCAAGCTATATTATACCACTTTTGCGTATATAAAGCAATAGAAAAATTAAAACGGAAGTATGAACTTCCGTTTTAAAAATTATATAAGATTATTTTTAATTGCAAATACCGCAAGCTGAGTGCGGTCCTTTACATTAAGCTTTTCAAGGAGCTTTGATACGCTGTTTCTTACAGTACCCTCAGCAAGGAAAAGCTGTGAAGCAATTTCCTTATTATCGAATCCGTCGCAGATAAGCCTTAGAATGTCAACGTCACGGTCACTGAGGTCGAAGTTTTTAGCGTCCTGCTGTAGAAGAACATCTTTTTTGATAGAACGGAAGATATTATCGCAGAATACATTAATTCCGCCTGCAACAGCCTTTATGGAGTTTATTATCTTATCGTTGTCCATTTCCTTTAGGATATAACCGTCTGCACCACTGGAAATAGCCTTTTCTACGGTTTCCTTGTCATCAAATGTAGTAAGCACGAGGACCTTGATATCAGGAAGAGTATCCTTTATCTTTCTTGTACCGTAGCCGCCGTCATAATCGGGCATTCTCATATCCATAAGCACTACATCAGGTTTATAGCGGACACACATCTCATAGGCTTCCTTGCCGTCGGAAGCCTCGGCTACAACGTTGATATCCTCGTCGCTTATGAGGACTGTCTTTAATCCTGCACGGAGAATCTTAACGTCGTCTGCTAATATAACGTTTATCATATCTGCACCCCTTTTAATGGTATTTTTATAATAGTATTGAAGCCTTCGCCCTTTATGGAGCTGAACTTAACAGTTCCGCCCAGCTTTTCCGTTCTTTCGCGGATACCGCGGAGCCCGTTATGCTCGGAAATATTCTCACAGCCTTTGCCGTTATCGAGAATATACATTTCGATGCGTTCATCAAGGAATTTCAGGATTATATCTATCCTTGAAGCCTCGGAATAGCGCAGGGAGTTAGTGACTGTTTCACGGCAGTTGTCATACATCTCTCTTATACAGAAGCTGTAGCGTTCATCTTCCTCGCCCTGAACACAGAGTTCTGTTTCAATGCCTCTTACAGCTGTAATGACCGTCTGAACAGCCTTTGTGACCGAGGTCATGAACTCGTCGTCGCGGAGGTTATTGATAGTACAGCGGAGCTGAGTTACGCCGCTTCTTGAAAGTCCGTCGATCTCCTGTATGTTTTCCACCATTTTCGATGTATCGGGAGTTTCTTTATCTGCTTCAAATTTGAGCAGTCTTGCAAGAGAGCTTATCATAGTGAAGGTATGACCTGCTGAATCGTGCATTTCCTGTGCGATACGGGTTCGTTCCTGCTCAAGGCTGAGCTTTTTCTCAGCCGCGGCAAGCTCATGGTACTCCGTGACATTGCTTATGGTAACTACGCTTGCTACTTTATTACCGTTTTGGTTATCACAGTATGTCTGCTTGAGACTGTAATACTCCTTGTCACATTTCAATTCCAGAGATGTGAAGTCAGCAGGCGCAGGGCTTCCGCTGACCTCTGAAACAGCGCTCAGAAAGCTTTCAAAGCTTGTTGTACCGTTAAGGAACGGCAGTGTATCAGCGTATTTGTTTTTGTAGGTTATAGTGCCGCTGTTGTCGAAAATGATAACGCCGCTGTTGATGTTATTGATAGTGTCGCGGATAGCGATGTTGTTGATGTTAAGAAGTCCGTATCGTCCGAGGGCGATTATTATGAGCAGGCTTGACAAGCCAAAGAACAAAGGCGTAAGAGTAGCCTTTGAGGTGAAAATCCCTGTAAGCGAAAGGGTGTTTATGCCCAGCGGTATCGCCGCAGAAAGTATCAGCAGAATGGACTGCTTGGTTATCTGAACGGAATTTCGGGTATGTTTAAGGCATATTATTGTTATGCCTGCGATTATGCAGATGTAGTAAATTATCTGATATACATAGAAAAGGGGACCGTATGTGAATCTATGGTCAATAAAGTCTGTATAGTACAGATGGTGCATAGGGTTTGTGAACACAATGCATATAGATGATATGGTTATCAGCGGCAGAAGCCAGAGAAGCTTCATTTTTTTCTGACCGTTGTAGGTGTATTCCTGTGATAGCCACAGCCACAGCGGTCCGAAGCAGCTTATACCGATATTGCCGATAGTGTAGCTTATCCAGTACTGCTGTTTAGTATACGAAAAAAGTATCAGAAGCTCAGATATCAGCCAAAGTACGATTGATGACTGACAGAAAAGGAATAAATGTGTCAGTCGATTTTTATTGCCGCGTCTTAGTATCCATGTTATTGAGCCCAGCATTCCGCAAAGACCAAGTGCAAGGAGTACGGCTGAAGTTATGGTTGGCGTTGTAATGCACCTCCATTTACAGTGATAATATATATAATTATTATAACACATTAATAGTTTTTCGGCAACCTTTTTTTGTAAAAATATAAAAATGCTCCGCTGTCAAGCGGAGCATTGAAGGATTTACCATGTCCAGCCGCTGAATCTCTTAGCGACTGAGGACTTTAAAGTCTGATTATTTTTCTTGCAGTATTCGTTGCCTGCTGCAAGAGCTATAAGTGTGATACCTGCCAAGAAGAGGTATATCCACCAGTTAAGTGCCATGAGGTATTCTCTTGTAGCGTAAACTGTGATAGCGAAGAGTGAAGCTGCTGAAGCTATGAACCAGGTCTTTGATCTTGCCATTATTGATACTATGAGTACGAAAAGCATTACTGACATTATGAAGATAGTATTTACTGCTGAATCGAAATGGAGTGCGTCAACGAGAAGGGCGATGAATGCTGTGAGGTAAATGCTGTTTGAAGCGTATTTTGATACGCTTGGGAACTGGTGCCAGATAAAGCGGCAGGCAAGTCCGACCAGTGCAACGATACCTATGGATATCTTCCATGAGATCTCCTTTGATTCTGGAACGAGGAACGGTCTGAACATAAGTGCCAGAGCTGTGAGTGAAGCTGTTGCTGTAAGGAGTATAGATGCAGCTTCCTTTGAAGTGTTCTTCTTTATGAATGAAGCACAGTATATTGCTATGGCGATAAGGAAAAAGAATACAGAGTTCCTTGATGTGTCACGATACATCATAATTATTGCTATCCAGCCCGAGAAAAGCATTGGATCAAAGATAAATCTGTCGTTTGACTTTACAATTACACCGTTGTTGTAAATGAGCTTGGAAATAGCCATGTAGATACAGAATACTATCATGAATACAAAAGTTGTTGCGAGCTTGCTCTGTGTGCCTTCATCAAGTATTGCGTATATACAGCTGAGCAGTGAGATTGCTGAAAGAACAGCTGTAATGTTGCAGCGGAGCTTGTTTGATACTGCAAAGTGAATGAAGCACAGGAGTGCCGGAAGAAGAACGATTTCCTTTGCTGTCGGAATTAACATGAGCAAAAGTCCTGATACGACCATATTAACGTAGAGAACTATATCATTGCTGCGTGGGTGTTTTGCGTAGAAGTTGAATGCGAATTTGGGGAGATAAGCGATAAGGATAGCTGCTGCGATAAGAACTGCTGCATATATGCTCCATGCTGCTGAGTAAGCGATGTTTTCATCGATTTTATATGCCTTTGATACATAATACGCTGTCATTCCTGTGATGAATGCAGGTATTACAGGAGCTGCAAAGCCTGCGATAGACTGGATTATTCCATTTTTATGGAAGATATATGCTGCTGCTATAGCTGAAACTGCTGCTGCAAAAAGCATTTCAGGTATGAAAGCTTCGGGACTTGCTGAGTATATGCATACAAATGCGCTGATAACTGCTGTTAAAAGGCTTATTGATTCTGTAAAAGCATTTTTCAGGAATGGTACGAAGCAATGTGCAAGGTAGATCACTAATGCGAATGCACAGAATGAAAGAATACCATATCTTGTCTCTGTTTCCTGAGCTATGTTGAGTGATGTCATATATGCAAGAAGAACAGTTACCATAGTGCTTATGGAAGTAAGAACGTCCTCCTTTGTCTTCTTTGCGTAGAAAAGAAGCTGAGCTATTATTGTTGCAAGAATAATGTAGCTTACGAATGTTGGGTGACGGAGAGCCTGAAAAACGTAGGCAACAGGGAAACATCCGTAGATAAATGCTGAACATGAGCCGATGACTTTGATAGCGAGTTCGTTTTTCTTTCCCTTGAATATTTCTGCGCCGTATATAGCTGCTGTGATGAGTGCCTGAAGTGCAAGGAATACGGGAGATGTTACCATAAGGTCATTGCTTATCTGCAATACTGCGAAAAGCGCTGTAAGAGCTGTTGCTGAAAGAGCTGTGTAGATAAGCGGAAGCTTGCTGAATATTCTGTTGCCTATAAACATCATTACTGCTGATAAACCTGTTGCTATGGCGAAAAGCGCATACATTCCGTCGCCGCCGAATGACAGCCATTCGCCCATGAGCTCATAGTAGCCTGCTGTAAGGAATGCTGTAGCAATAAAACCTGAGCCGAGAACGAAGAAAGAAGTAGATGTTCCGTTAAGCTTGAGGAATTTGCCTACAACTGCGCTGAGCAGGAACGATACTGCGGAAGCTGCCACGATGATAGCAACTCTTCCCTCATGTGAGGTGTGCACCCATTTTGCAACGCCGAATGCAAGACCTGAGAGAACAACAAATGCTGTTCCGATAAGGAAGAGTATATTTGATACTGTCATGTCGTGCTTCTTTGCAGCCTTTGGAGGCTGAGGCATTGAGCTATTCTGATATGCCTGCGGCGGAGGAGGACAGTTTGGATAAGGCGGCTGAGGATAGCCAAAGTATCCGTTCTGTGGCGGGCAATTATAATGCGGAGCCTGCTTTGACTTGCCGCTGTCACACGTTTTTACTACTCCGATTATTATCAGCGGAATAATTATAGGTGTGATAAGTATAAGTATAGTGATAATAGGATTATTTAACATAACCATCATCCTTTCTTTATGCATGAGATGTTTTTTCTGTGACTATATAATAACACGTTTTTTAGAGAAATGTAAGGTGTCATTTGTCATTTCTTGAGTGACATTTGTCACTAAAAAAGTGACAAATGTCACTATGAAATCGTATTATAAATGTGGTAAAATATGTATATGCTTGATTTTGCTTGAAACAGCAGGTCAAAGATGATATAATTATAGCAGATTTAAAAGATGAGATTGGAGTAATATAAATGAAGAAACAGCTTATCATTCCCGAGAGTTCGGTATATGATAATCTAAAAAGAAGCGCAAAGGAATACGGCAGTCTTTGTGCTGTTGATTATTTCGGCAGGGAAATATCCTACCGAGAGCTTATTCGTGAAGTTAATAGGTGTGCCTGTGCTCTGATTGCTATAGGAGTAAACAGGGGAGATGTAGTATCGGTCTGTCTGCCTAATGTGCCGCAGGCGGTCTATCTGCTGTATGCGATAAACAAGCTTGGCGCTGTTGCTGATATGATAGATCCATACAGCAGCGAAAAGGATATCAGAGAAAGAATTGTAAAAAGCGGCAGCAGATATCTATTCGCTCTGGAAAGTATTTCCGAAAAGCTTGAAAACGCAATAAGCAGTGCCGATATAAAGCTTGCTGTAACTGCGGCTGTCAGCGATGAAATGCCTATTGTAATGAAAACAGGACATCTTATCAAGAATTTCGGGAAAAAGAAGCAGAAAAGCTCTTTTATGGACTGGAACGGCTTTATTTCAAAGGCTTCACCTACTGACAGGTACATATCTGCGCACAGTACAGGGGAGACAACAGCGGCGTATGTAAGTGAGGAAGATAATTCTCAGAGCATATGTGTAAGTAATAAGAACTTCAATGATTTTGCCATGTATTGCCTTGAAGAATGCGGCAATATAGATAAAGCAGACAGAGTTCTTGCTGTTTTGCCAGTATCTCATGGATTTGGCATAGGAACTTGTATCCATTCTGTTTTTTCAGTGGGTGGAACCGCAGTCATACTGCCTAACTTCAACAATAATGATATAGACAAGGCTATAATAAGATATTGTCCGAATGTAATTGCAGGCGACAGCAGAATGTACAAGGCTCTGGCGGATAGCAGCGGACTTGACGGAAAAGATATAAGCTTTATAAAGACAGCTATAATGACAGGAAGCGGATTTGAAGACACTTTAAAAAAGGATATACGTGAGCTTCTGAGGGCTAACGGAAGTGTATGCAGTATATGCCGGATCGTAAGTCTGACCGAATATATCGGCAAAAATCAGGAGTAAGCCTTGTATACAAATTGTTGATACGTAATTAAGTTCTACAGGCGATAAATCAATAAGTAAGTCATATTTCTCCATGAGAAGCTTAAATTATGCGGCTCCTTTGGCAAAATTGACGAATTTCAATAAACTTTTTTATTGATTTCATATTTTGTATTGATTTTTCGGGAAACAGTTATTATAATAAAATCATATTAACATAGTAGGGGTTTTATATATTTATAAATATTTTTAAAGGTTGATTTTAACTTTTGGTATTATTTTTAGCTATATGTTGTTGCAGCAGATCAGGCTAAAATTGTCGCATAGCGGCTGAATCGGAGGGATTATTGTTATGAAGGAACTGTGCAGAAATTTTAAATGCCGAAAAGTCATTCTTGCTTTTGCAGATGCATTTATTATCTCAATCGCGGCGCTTATCGCCAATTTTATTCTTTCGTTTTTCGGAAAGGGGCTTGATGAGTCAAGCATCAGCGTTTCAATTGCCGTCAGCTCTATATGCTGTATCGGAAGTCTGCTGATTACAGGGGCATACAGCAGGCTTTGGCGGTATTTCAACAGAAAAGACTATCTTACCTGTGTTTATGGTGCAATAGTTGGCATCTTTGCATCTGCTTCTATAGTATATATAATAAGCAGAACGCTCTATCCTGTGTATACGATGCTTCATCTTATAATACTTACTTTTGGCATATGTCTTTTCAGGTATATGTTCAAATGCACGTTTATAAATCTTGTAAAGGCTGAGCCTTTTAAGGGCAAGCGTACTATGGTCATAGGCGGCGGACAAGCCTGCAAGACTATTCTTAAAGAGATACACAACGCACAGAATTCTCCATACACAGGAGACAAGCAGGTGACTCTCTTTGATCCTGTATGCATTATTGATGACAACAGAGACAAGGTCGGTACTGAGATCGGCGGAGTTCAGATCGTCGGAACTACTGCCGAGATACATAGATTCATAAAGGAAAAGCGGATAGAACAGATACTCTTTGCTATTCCGTCCTGTCTTGAAGATGAGAGAAAACGTATCCTTGATATATGCTCAGATACGAAGATACCCGTAAAGATAGTTCCTTTTATCGGCAATCTTGTATTTGACAGCGAAAACAAAACTATTATCAATCAGATACGTGATATCAAGGTAGAAGACCTCCTCGGACGAGAGCCTATCAAGTTCGATAACAAGGATATCCGTGATTTTATCGGCGGGAAGGTCTGCATGGTAACAGGTGGCGGCGGAAGTATAGGTTCCGAGCTGGTTCGTCAGATAGCCAAGTATAATCCCGAGAGAGTTATTATAGTTGATATTTATGAGAACAATGCTTATGATATCGAGCAGGAGCTGAAAATGGAGTACGGTGACGAATTATCACTCGTTACTCTTATCGCTTCGGTAAGAGATTATTTCCGTATGAATCAGATATTTGATACATACAAGCCTGATGTTGTTTTTCATGCAGCCGCTCATAAGCACGTACCTCTTATGGAGGTATCACCAATGGAGGCTATCAAGAACAATATCATCGGTACATTTAACGTTGCAACTCTGGCTCAGTATCATAATGTTGAGAAGTTTGTTATGATATCAACTGATAAGGCTGTTAATCCTACCAATGTAATGGGAGCTTCAAAGCGCTGCTGCGAAATGATAGTTCAGTATCTTGCTCAGCAGCATGAGGGCAGAACAGAGTTCGTTACAACACGTTTCGGAAACGTTCTTGGTTCAAACGGTTCTGTAATACCTCTGTTCAAGAGGCAGATAGAGCAGGGAAAGCCTGTAACGGTAACTCACCCTGATATCATACGTTATTTTATGACTATCCCCGAGGCTGTAAATCTTGTAATGGAGGCAGCTGCCATAGCAAACGGCGGTGAGATATTCGTTCTTGATATGGGTAAGCCCGTCAAGATAGTTACACTTGCCGAGAATCTTATTCGTATGTACGGAAAAGAGCCTTATAAAGATGTGGAGATAAAGTTCACAGGACTTCGTCCCGGTGAGAAGATAAAGGAAGAACTTCTTATGAATGAGGAAGGACTCCAGAAAACATCAAATAAGCTTATATTTATCGGCAAACAGATAGAAATTGATGAAAGAAACTTCGCTTTCCGACTCAATGCACTCAGAAATGCTGCACTTGAAAACAACGAGAAGGTAGCGGTAGACGCTCTCCACGATATGGTTCCTACATTTACTACTCCCGAAGACTTCAACAGCAAGGAGCTCAAAAAGGAGACAATGGAAAAGGCTGCTGTGTCAGCTTAATAATGATTGCCCGTTCCTTTCGGGGGATATTGGTACAGCCGTTCAAAAGAACGGCTGTATTTTTATATATCGGGTATTTATAAAATAAAAACGGAGAACTTTTTCAAGTTCTCCGTTTTAGTCAATATTGGTTTTTACTTAATTGGAAGTGAAGCAACCTTTTTAAGTAAGAATTTCTGGATAGCAAGTGCATCGCCTGTAGACATACCCGGTGTTGAGAGGTCGCAGTCTGCATTGCTCTGACCTTCTGCTGTAAGGTGGTTCTTATCAGTACCTTTAAGACCGTACTTGTTCGGATTTGAAAGTGCCTGCATTATAAGAACAACGTCTGACATATCAACCTTACCGTCACAGTTTGCGTCGCCGTATGAATTTGTGGGAGCATCTTCTGAAGTAGTTGTAGTAGTTGTTGTCTTAGAAGAATCGCCCTTCTTTGTTGTAGTAGTTGTTGTATCCTTGTCTACAACGTACTCGCTGCCGCCTGCTGTTGTGCCGTCCGGCTCTGTACCCCAGATGAGCTTGTCATCAGCGTAGAGTGTTACCTTATCTGTGATAGCAGAAGCAGCATTCTCGTCCTCGAAGCTTACGAGGTCAGGGTAGCTGTAGTCGTTTGAAGAATCCCACTCAGGATAGATGTTTGTCTCAGGATCCATCTTTGTTGTAAGAGCGAACTGATATACACGGCTGCCGTAGAACTTACAATCCTTCCATGTTACGTCAACATAGTATGTACCCTTGTCGTCGTACTTGACAGGATCTGAAAGTACAGCGTGAGACTTATTGTTTGTATAGCCTGCCTCCTGATCGTAGTCGATACGAGCAGTGATATAATCGATTCCGTAGCCCTGATCAATGAGCTCCTGAATATTGAAGTAATATCTTGCCTTTACATCGCACTCAAATCTTGGAGGATTGATTGTTCTGTTGTGAAGAACAAGCTTGAGCTGGATGCCGTCTTTCTTTTCCTGTGCCTTACCGCCTGATACGAAGTATCCTACAGGAAGCGGATCGCCGTTCTCGTCTACCTGATCGTAGCCGATAGCATTGCTTGACATATCAAAGTCCTTGATAACGTAGTTTTCCTTTTCGTCAACCTTGCCCTTTGCACCGTAGTAGTGGTAAAGACCTGCAAGGTCACCGCAGAAGCCTGCGTTATAGTCGTCGGTAACTTCGTTGTAGATGTAGTCCTTTGTCTCGTCAACGTGAACGTCCTTGAGGTCAGGACCGCCTACGAGAGCGCCCCAGAGGGTGTGTACCTGTACGATAGGATCGTCCATGCTCTGTGTAGCTGAGCAGTGTGATGAACGGTGGTGTGGGTGGCTTGCAAAGTTGGATTCATAACCTACTTCGTAAGAGTATCCCATTGGGTTTTTACCGAGGATGTATTCCATCTGAGCCTTTGCCCATGGGAGGAATGTCTCGTCGCCTGTGGTCTTTGCGTATACGCAGGCACAGAGTCCTGCAGCTGTATTGTAACGAGCTGAACCGTAGCCTGAAACAACTGCCCAGCCGTTAGGAGACTTAGCGATGAAGTCGCCGCTTGTTTCGCTGTCAGGAAGTTCAGGGATCTTATCGCAGGTCATCGGCATATTCCAGAGATAGTCGTCTCTGCCGAAATACTTATGACCGTGAACAGGCTCATAGCCCCATGCAGAGCAGTCGGTTGTCTTTGAGCAGCCTGACCAGAACTCAAGGTTGTAACGGAAGATGTACCAGTCACGTGCAGTATTTGTGATAGGAGCAAGCTTTGCGAAAACTCCGCCCCAAACAGTATCCCAGCAGTGAACCCAGATATTCTGCCAGCAGTTACCTGTATCAGTAATGATACGCTTCATATAGCCTGTGTAAGCGTAAGAAGGCTGCTGACCTGTCTGAGCCTGTTCATCATATGAACCACTGTCGGAAATTGGCTTAGTAGTATCAACTGAGATAATATCGTCTATGTAATCATAGTTTTCAGTACAGTAGTAGAGCCATACAGCAGCCCATGCAAGCTCATCGTAGTCGTAGCTTGATGTATAGAAGCCGCCGTCGTAACCAAGGCTTGAGTTGCTTGGAACCATACCCGGCTTCCATTCCTCGATATGAGTCTCTACAGCGAAATCGTAGAGAGCCTTGGCGTACTTGAGACACTCATCAGCGTAATCGGGATCGGTATCCTTGAAGTTGAGGTAGTTGATAGCCAGTGAAGCGGAAGCACCTGCGCACTGGTCTGAAGCAGGCATCTCTGTTGTAGCGAAGTAAGCTGGACGCTTAACTGCACATGATGAAGAAGCAACCATTGTGTTGTCCTGCTGGAGCTCAGGAGGACACCAGTAGTTATGGTCGTTGTTACCTTCGCCGACCTGATAGCAGTATGCAACTACTTTTCCGTCGCCGTCAAGGAATGTAGCCTTCATGAAGTAATCGTTGATCCAGCGGAGCTCGTCTTCAACGTGCTTGTCGAGACCGAGGTCTTTATAGGAATCGCGGAACTCGTAATAACCCCAGCCTACAGTAGAAGCGGAATAGCTGCCGGGGAGACCGAACTTTACGTGGTCACCTGCGTCATGCCAGCCGCCTGTGAGGTCAACAGTACCGTTTCCGTCGGGATCAAGGTACTTCTTGTTTGCTTCTATGAACTTTTCGGACATATTTACGCCGACATAAAGATCAGGATCGTCGTCGCCGAGATTAGGCTTCGCCTTGCCTTCGTCGCCCTGACCAAGTCCCTGATCCTCCTTGAGCTGATCGTCGGTCTTACCCTTTCCGACAGTCGGCATAGGATTCATTGGCTTGAGTGGGATCTCGCCGTCGATAACGTGACAGTTAGCACGCCATGAGTAGTAACCGTCATCTGCTACCTTGTCACCGCACTTGTTTGCATCGTAGAAACAAAGTGCAAGCTGCAGTGCCTCAGCGTAGTTGTGATAATTGTTTTCTTTGCCCTCGGTGATGACCGCGGCGTTTGCGCTTGTCATGATACCGCTTGATAAGAGAGTTGCGGCAGCAGACAGGCAGGCTAAGGATTTCTTGAACATCTTCGCCCTCTTCATTTAAGATCTTCCTTTCAAGAATGATTATTGTCTGAGCTTTTTGCGTCAAAGCTCAGGAAAACTTTTATTTGAGCAGATTCTTCCCCTTGAGTCTGTCAAAAACAATATTATAGCCGTCGTTTCCGTCTTTAAGGGAACGGTTTACTCTGCTGATTGTAGCAGTGCTTGCTCCTGTTTCGGTAACGATACTGTTGTAGACTCTGTGTTCGTCGAGAAGCTTTGCAACGTGAAGACGCTGAGCAAAGGATTTCAGCTCGATGCTTGTACAGAGATCATCAAAAAACTTATAGCAGTCGTCGACGGATTCAAGTGTAAGGATGGCTTCAAAGAGCAGATCCATACTTTCTGATTTGATTTTTTCGATCATTATAATTCTCCAATCTGCCATAAAGGCATAAATAAACAATTTTATACTTTACATTGTAACACATTATTACGCAAAAGTAAAGCGTTTTTTGAAAAATGACTTTACTTTAATTCATTAAAATAAATTCATTGAAATATAAGTATACCATTATTTATACCTTTGTGTAAATGATACCATAGAATCAACAAAAAGTAAAGGATATTTTGTGAATTTCGCAATTTTTGGTGTAACGCACCAAATTACCGCAAGTTTTCGTACAAAAGAACTATTTTCCTGCTTTAATTATTGTTGATAAAGAATTGTTGGTATCTATTTTTAATTTTGGTAGGATTGTGATTTAATTTTGTTTTGCATGAGATGATAAAATATGTTGATGTTTTTGTGTGAGGGGTTGAAATTATTTCGTTTTTATAGTATAATAATTTTAAGCCTATAGTTTTGGCTGGAAGGATTAATATGATACCAACAGAAATGCGGTGATTTTATGGAACAGACCATTAAAAGTGATAAAAATATTGAAGAGAGCAACATTCTTTATACTGTTGCGATGAGAGGTCTTGTTGCGTTCCCGAAAATGGTAATGCACTTTGATGTTTCAAGAGCGAAGTCTATCTTTGCTATAGAGCATTCACTTAAAGAGGGCGGCAAACTTTTTCTTGTAACTCAGCATGAGGCTTATATAGATAACCCCAAGGCTTCCGACCTTTATAAGGTAGGAGTCGTTGCGGAGATCAAGCAGGTACTCAAGCTTCCCGATAATATCATGAAGGTACTTGTTGAGGGCGTATATAAGGCTAATCTTGTTCGTCTTATCGACGACGGAGAAGTGCTGAAAGCCGAGGTAAAGCGTACTCCTACATATTCTCGTGCAAAGTACGACGAAGTTGAAGCTGAGGCTCTTATGCGTTCCGTTAAGGATGTTTTTGAGAGATACGCTTCTTTCTTTCCGAAAATGCCAAAGGAGCTCCTTACGTCTATAATGACACAGGATTCTCCTTTGAAACTCTTTGAAACTGTTACCTTCAACTGCAACCTTAACTACAGAGACAAGCAGACTCTTCTTGAAGAGACAAATGTTATAAACAAGCTGTCAGTACTTTTTGCCTGTCTTACTTCCGAAGTGGAGATACTTGAACTTGAAAACCTTATCAATGAGCAGACAAAAAACAGCATAGATAAGGGACAGCGAGAGTTCTATCTCCGTGAACAGCTTCGTGTTATTCAGGAGCAGCTGGGCGAGGATGAGGGCGAAGAGGCGTTCAGTTATATCAATGATATAATGGACCTAAAAATCGACGAAAAGAGCAGGGAAAAGCTTCTTAAAGAAGCCGATAAGCTTACAAAGCTCCCGCCTTCATCACAGGAAGCCTTTGTTATCAAGAATTATCTTGATACAGTGCTTGATCTTCCGTGGGGCAAGTACACAAAGGCTAAGCTTTCAATGGATAAGGCTGAAGCTGTCCTCGAAAAGGATCATTACGGTCTCAAGAAGGTCAAGGAAAGAATACTCGAGTTCCTTGCTGTTCATATGCTCAATCCCGAGATAAAGGGACAGATAATCTGTCTTGCAGGCCCTCCCGGTATCGGTAAGACATCTATCGCTAAGTCTATAGCAAAGGCTATGGGACGCAAGTACGCAAGAGTTTCTCTTGGCGGCGTAAGAGATGAAGCCGATATCCGCGGTCACAGAAAGACCTATGTCGGCGCAATGCCCGGACGTGTCATCACTGCACTTACACAGGCAGGTTCTGCAAATCCGCTTATACTCTTCGATGAGATCGACAAGCTTTGCAGTGATATAAAGGGCGATCCGTCCTCAGCAATGCTGGAGGTACTGGACGCTGAGCAGAACTATGCGTTCCGTGACCATTTTATCGAAGTTCCGTTTGACCTGAGCAAGGCAGTATTCATTACTACAGCAAATAACGTAAGCGCTATTCCTGCACCGCTTCTTGACCGTATGGAGGTAATAGAGCTCCCGAGCTATACAGCTGAGGAGAAGTTCCACATTGCAAAGGAACATCTTGTTCCGAAGCAGCTCAAGGAGCACGGCTTAAAGGCTTCACAGCTGAAAATATCTGATGACGCTATAAACGAGCTTATCCAGTATTACACAAAGGAAGCAGGAGTTCGTTCGCTTGAAAGAAGCATAGCTTCACTTTGCAGAAAGACAGCCAAGAAGATAGCTGCTGACGAGGCAAAGCGTGTGAGCATAAAGGCTAAGGATATCAATAGCTACCTTGGCATCAGAAAGTACCTCAGCGACCTGTCGTCACAAAAGGATCAGGTAGGCGTTGTAAACGGTCTTGCATGGACATCTGTCGGCGGCGTTCTCATGCCTATAGAAGTTCTTGTAATGAAGGGAACGGGCAAGATAGAGGTAACAGGCTCACTCGGCGATGTAATGAAGGAAAGCTCCAGAATTGCTGTAAGCTATGTGCGCAGCATTGCTGACAAATACAAGATAGACGCTGATTTCTACAAGGATAACGATCTGCATATTCACGCTCCCGAGGGCGCAGTTCCCAAGGACGGTCCGTCAGCAGGCGTAACTATGACTACCGCGCTTGTATCGGCTCTTTCTGGACTAAAGGTGCGTTCAGACGTTGCAATGACAGGCGAAGTAACTCTTCACGGAAAGGTTCTGCCTATTGGCGGACTCCGTGAAAAGACAATGGCGGCTTATAAGGCTGGTATAAAGACAGTTATTATCCCTGCGGCAAACAAGCCTGACCTTGAAGAAGTAGATCAGGTGGTAAAGGACGCTATAGAATTTGTGTATGCAGAGAATCTGACAGACGTTCTTGATACAGCACTGATAAAGTAAACAGGAGGGGACAGCGTGAAGCTTAATTACAATAAAGCGGAATTTACCGCGGCATACGGCAAGTTCTCACAGATACCTGCTCCCGAAAGGATAGAGATAGCATTTGCAGGACACTCAAATGTTGGAAAATCCACGCTTATCAATAAGCTGTTCAACAGAAAGAATCTTGCGAGAGTAAGCTCAGTTCCCGGAAAAACGGCTACTATCAATTTCTACGGACTTGAAAACATCTATTTTGTCGATCTGCCAGGATACGGCTACGCAAAGGTCTCAAAGTCTGAAAAAGACCGCTGGGCAGGACTTATTGAAGGATATCTCGGCTCTGACAGAGATATCAGGCTGGTGTTTATGCTTGTTGATATGCGTCATGCTCCCACAAAAGATGATGTTCATATGATAAATTATCTTATAGATACGGAAATGCCCTTTGTACTTGTGCTGACAAAGGCTGACAAGCTCAACAAGACAGAACGTGCAAAGCGTATGGAGGCTTTTAAGGACGAGATACCCTGCTTTGAGGATATCCATTCAATTCCGTTTTCATCACAGACATTTGAGGGCGTTGAGGAGCTCAGACAGATAGTTGAGGATATCGCAGACGACAATGACGTCGCTGACGAATAAATTATACCCGAAAGGATTGTTAAAAATGTTTGTATCCGAAAATTTAAGTGTCAACAGTGCTGGGCATCTGGCAATCGGCGGCGTTGATACGGTGGAGCTTGCTAAAGAATACGGCACTCCGCTTTATGTCATGGACGAACAGGTCATAAGAAACAGCCTGCGCCGATTCCATGACAGCATGAATAAGTATTATGACGGAAAAGGCGAAGTCCACTACGCAAGCAAGGCTTTTTCCTGCATGGAGATGTGCAGAGTGGTTGCCAGCGAGGGTGACGGACTCGACGCTGTTTCCATAGGCGAGCTGTACACAGCTTATAAGGCTGGATTCCCGATGGAAAAAGTCGGATTTCACGGCAATAATAAGACAGATGAAGAGCTAAGATATGCCCTGAAATACAAGGTCGGACACATAATCGTTGACAATATCAGTGAGCTTCACAGACTTGAAGCTATTGCAGGCGAAATGAATGAGAAGCCGAGCATAATGTTCAGGATCAAGCCGGGTATCGACGCTCATACTCACGATTTCGTAAAGACAGGACAGATAGACAGCAAATTCGGCTTTGCTCTTGAAACAGGAGAGGCTTTTGAGGCTGTTAAAGAGGCTGTAAACTGTAAAAATGTACATCTTGCAGGCTTACACTGTCATATTGGTTCTCAGATATTTGATATTGCGCCTTTTGAAGAAGCAGCAAGGGTAATGCTTGGCTTTATCGCCGAGATAAAGGCGAAGTTGGACTTTGTTGTCGAGGGACTCAACCTCGGCGGCGGTTTTGGTATCAAATACCTTAACGAACACGATCCTGCGCCTTTTGAAGTATACCTCGAAAGAGTATCCTATGTTGTTAAGAGCGAGTGTGCGAGACTTGGCGTTGAGCTTCCTAAGATGTTTATCGAGCCTGGACGTTCTATTGCAGCGCCCGCAGGTATAACTCTTTACACAGTAGGTGCACGTAAGGTTATCCCGAATATCAGAACATATATATCCGTAGACGGAGGCATGGCTGATAATCCGAGATATATCCTTTACGGCTCTGAGTATGACGCTGTAGTTGCCAATAAAGCAAATGAAGAGCGTACAGAGAAGGTAACTATTGCAGGTAAATGCTGCGAGAGCGGAGACCTTATCGGTGAGAATATGCCGCTTCAGCACGCAGAATCAGGTGATATCATCGCGGTGTGCGCTACAGGTGCTTATAATTACTCTATGTCGTCGAACTACAACAGACTTCAGAAGCCTGCGGTAGTATTTGTAAACGAGGGTAATTCAAGAGTGGTTGTCAAGAGAGAAACACTTGATGACATAATCAGAAACGATATATAATGATAAAACGGACAAGAGTTATTCTTGTCCGTTTTTTATGTTTCTGAATATAGTTTGCCCTGCCATGTGTCAAGTTCGGCAAGACGCTTGTCTATTCCTCCGAGCACTGCGATTTTATCTGCGCTCCACATTGGGGCGATGAGTTTGCTTTTGTCTCCGTCGCCTGTAATGCGTTCAATGACGGTCTCAGGCGGAAGAATTTCAAGCTGATGAACTATGATATCAATGTAATCATCACGTTCAAGGAGCTTGAATTCTCCGTTGGAGTACATATCTGCAAGCTTTGTATCTTTTATAACGTGGAGCATTTGAAGCTTTACGGCTTCGGGACGAAGCCTCGCAAGTTCCTTTGCTGTTTCCAGCATATCAGCCGTATTTTCAAACGGGAGTCCGTTTATAACGTGCAGACAGGTGCGTATACCTGCACTTTTCAGCTTGTAATATCCGTTTTTGAACTCTTCGTGGGAACAGCACCGATTTATAAGAGAAATGGTATTTTCATGACAGCTTTGCATACCAAGCTCCACTGTGAGATGAGTTTGAGCGTTTAATTCTTTAAGAAGCGCCATAATATCATCAGAAAGGCAGTCTGCACGAGTTCCTATTGAGATACCGGACACGTTCGGGAATTGCAGTGCAGTATAATAAGCTTTTCGGAGAAACCCGACAGGAGCGTAAGTGTTTGTATTTGCCTGAAAATACGCGATAAACTCAGCACTTTCTCCGTATTTTGAGCAAATTCTGTTCTTTTCAAGTGCTAACTGAGTCTTTATATCAGCTTCTCCGTGAGTGAAGTATCCGCTTCCGCCGTCGCAGAAAATACAGCCGCCCGTGCCTTTTGAACCGTCGATATTAGGACAGGTCAGTCCGAGGTCTATTACGGCTTTGTAAATTTTCTTTCCAAAATTCTGCTTGTTGTAATAATTTAATGTATTATACCGCTTGTTATCGTTTGAATATTTAAATGGATTGCAGCCCATAGTAGCCTCCTTTTGAAAAATATGTTATCATATAACCTCTGTTTTGTCAATATTTAGTGTAAAAAATAAAATATCGCAATATATGGCTTCTTTGTCTATTGACATTTTGCACAAAATGAGTTAAAATGTAATAGTAATCAAAATTTGAGGTCATCATATGAATGGAAAAAATATTGTTCTGATCGGTATGCCTGCTGTCGGAAAGAGCACAGTTGGCGTAATTCTGGCAAAATTGCTTGGTTACAGCTTTGTTGATACCGATCTTGTGATACAGAAAAGTGAAGGGAAGCTTCTCAAAAATATTATAGCCGAAAAGGGAATAGACGGCTTTATAGAGACCGAAAACCGTATTTTAAGCGGGCTTGATGCTGTAAATTCGGTTGTTTCCACGGGCGGAAGCGTTATCTACGGCGATGATGCTATGAGGAATCTTTCGCAGAACGGCGTTGTGATATATCTGAAGCTTGACTATAATAAGCTGAAATATCGCTTGCATAATATCAGGAACCGTGGAGTTGTCATCAGGGAAGGGCAGTCGCTTAGCTCTCTTTACCGCGAAAGAGCACCGCTTTACGAGAAATATGCCGATATCATCATAGATGAGAATGGCTGCAATATTGAGAAAACAGTCAATAAGATAATGGATAGCCTTAATGGTGCTTTGTAAGAGTTGTACAATTCGGTGTATTAAAAAAAGCTCTTTTGCACAATTTTATCCTTTATTTGAAAAAGTGCTTTGACATTTAGCTAATTATGTGTTATAATGTACAGTAGGATTATTATTATAAAGTAATTATAAGACTTCCGTGCCGTTTATGCAGCAAAACTGCTCTGGCTTGCGGATATCGGAAAGGAAAAAAAATGTCTAAAATAATTGCTGTTACTTCAGGAAAAGGCGGTACAGGAAAGTCTACCGTATGTGCAGGTATAGGTTATACTCTTGCAAAGCAGGGGCACAGAACTCTTATCATCGAGCTCGATTTCGGTCTGAGATGTCTTGATATCATCTTCGGCGTTGAAGAGAATATCAAATACGACCTCGGCGATGTTCTCAGCGGCAAAAAGAGTGCTCTTGACGCTGTTGCGCAGATACCTATGGCTTCAAACCTCAATATCCTGTGCGCTCCAAAAACTCTTACAGCGGTAAACGCAGAACAGATCGTTGATATCTGCCGCTCTGTAAAGAAGTATTTCGAGTATATCATCATCGACACAGGTGCAGGTATCAATTCCCATGTATTTGATATCGTTGAACAGGCTAACCTTATACTCGTTATCTCAACTCCTGATCCTGTATGTATCAGAGACGCCAGCCTCATGTCAGACGAGTTCTACAACAGAGGCAATAAAAGCCAGAGACTTATCATTAATAAGATAAGCAAGAAGATCATCGGCAGCGAGCTCATCTCAAACCTTGACGAGATAATCGATAAGGTCGGCGTACAGCTTATCGGTGTTATCCCCGATGACTTCAAGATGACAGTTGCAACAGGAAAGGGTAATCCTATCCCGACAGACAGCGAAGCCCTCAAGGCTTTCGATGCTATCTCAAAGAGACTTGGCGGAGAGTTTGTTCCGCTTACAGTAAAAACTGTATAAACATGAAAAAATCATTCCGCTTTGCGGGGAAAGGGCAGAAATATGAAGATAGCAATTATAGCACATGATGCAAAAAAAGAGCTTATGGTGCAGTTCTGCAGCGCTTACTGCGGAATATTATCCAAGCATACTCTTATCGCTACAAATACAACAGGTAAGCAGGTAAGCGAAGCAACAGGACTTCCTATCAAGAGATATCTCAGCGGTCAGGGCGGAGCAGAGCAGATACTCGCACTTCTCTCATGTAATGAAGTCGATGTCCTCCTTTTCTTCCGTGATCCTATCAATCCGAAAGCTGCTGACGTTCACGGCATGAACCTCCTCAGACTTTGCGATGTTCATAATGTGCCTGTAGCTACAAATATCGCTACCGCAGAAGCGCTGATACTCGCTCTTGAAAGAGGCGATCTTGATTGGCGTGAGGTCGGTAACCCCAGCATCTAAATCTTTAATTGTCCCTTTTAAAGGGACAATTTTCATGTAAAAACAAACAGGAAAGGCTTGAAATCTATGGCAATTAATATCAAACGCCCAAACGGCACCGAAGATGTTCTTCCGAAGGATGTCTATAAATGGCATACTGTTGAGAAGATCACAAGAGATACCGCAGAGAGCTTTGGTTTTTCGGAATTAAGGTTTCCTACCTTTGAGAATACTGACCTTTTTCTGCGCTCTGTAGGCGAAACTACAGACGTAGTTCAGAAAGAAATGTATACTGTAAAGGCTAAGGAGACAGAATTTACTCTTCGTCCCGAGGGTACAGCAGGTGCTATCCGTGCAATGCTGCAAAACGGACTGCTCAACGAGGCTCTGCCCCAGAAAATATTCTACATCATATCTTGTTTCCGTCACGAAAGACCACAGGCGGGAAGACTTCGTGAGTTCCATCAGTTTGGACTTGAAATGGCAGGAAGCCCTGCTCCTACAGCAGACGCTGAAGTAATTTGCCTTGCCAAGAATATTCTCGACAGACTTGGTCTGAAGAATATCGAGCTTCACATCAATTCCATCGGCTGTCCGACCTGCCGTGCAAAATATCATGAAGCCCTCAAGGCGTTTTTTGAGCCCCACAAGGACGAGCTCTGCGACACCTGTAAGGAAAGACTTGTCAAGAATCCGATGCGTCTTCTTGATTGTAAAAGCCCCGAGGATCGCGAGATCGCTAAGGATGCACCTGTTATACTTGATTATCTCTGCGAAGAGTGCAGCGAGCATTTTGCAAAGCTGAAGAAATATCTCGATAATGCAGGCATTGCCTATACTGTAGATCCAAAGATAGTTCGTGGACTTGACTACTACACAAAAACAGTTTTTGAGTTCATTACAACTGAAATTGGCGCACAGGGCACAGTCTGCGGCGGCGGAAGATACGACGGACTTATCGAGCAACTCGGCGGTCAGCATACTCCTGCGCTTGGTTTCGGCATGGGCATTGAACGTCTTCTTCTTGTTATGGATAAGCAGAATTGCGATTATCTTTCTCCTAAAAAGTGCGACATCTATTTCGCATCAATGGGCGACGCCGCCCTTGAAAAGGCAATGGAGCTTACAAGAGGACTCAGAGAGTACGGCTACTGCGCAGAGTACGATCTCATGGGCAGAGGCATAAAGGCTCAGATGAAGTACGCTAATAAGATAGGCGCTGTTTATACCGTTGTCCTTGGCGATAACGAGCTTGCAGACGGCAAGGCTAAGCTTAAAGAAATGGAAAGCGGCAAGGAGACAGAGATTCTTCTTAACGATAAATTCACATCAAATTTTGAAAATGAATATTTCAATAAAGTCCTCGACGTAATGGACGCTGAGGGCAGTCCAATGTTCGCATTTACAGGGGAGGATAAGTAAAATGGCAGACAGTATGAAAGGCCTCAAACGTACCCACTACTGCGGAGAAGTTACCGAAGCAGGCAAGGAAGTCGTTGTAGGCGGATTTGTTGACAGAATAAGAGACAAGGGCGGAGTTATCTTCATCGTATTAAGAGACAGAACAGGCGTTGTTCAGCTTCTTTTCAACGACGAAACTGACCGTGAGCTTTTCGATAAGGCAGCTTCCTGCAAGAGTGAGTATGTTCTCATGGCTAAGGGCGAGGTACGCGAGCGTGAGAGCAAAAATGACAAGCTCAAGACAGGTAATGTCGAGATATTCGTTACTGACCTGAGAATACTTGCAAAGGCTCAGACACCGCCTTTTGAGATAGTAAACGAAACAAAGGTAAACGACGAGCTCCGTCTTAAATACCGTTATCTCGACCTCAGACGCGCACCGCTCCAGCAGAATATCATCATGCGCCATGAGATAGCTAAGGTAACAAGAGAATACTTCTATGAGAACGGATTCCTCGAAATTGAGACTCCTATGATGATGAAGTCTACTCCTGAGGGCGCAAGAGACTATCTTATCCCGTCAAGAGTACATCCGGGCAAGTTCTATGCTCTGCCGCAGTCACCCCAGATATATAAGCAGCTTCTTATGGTATCGGGTTATGACAGATATATCCAGCTTGCACGCTGTTTCCGCGACGAGGATCTCCGTGCAGACAGACAGCCTGAGTTCACTCAGATAGACCTTGAGATGTCATTTGTTGACGCTGATGATATCCAGGAGTGTGTTGAGGGCTTCATTCAACGCGTATTCAAGGAAGTTATCGGTGTTGACGTACCAACTCCGCTTCCGAGACTTACATTTGCTGACGCTATGAACCGTTACGGCTCTGATAAGCCTGATACACGTTTCGGTTTTGAGATTCAGGATATCACCGATACAGTCAAGGATATAGACTTCGTAGTATTCAAGAGCGCTATTGAAGAGGGTGGCTCTGTACGCGCTATCAATGTTAAGAACGGTGCGGCTACATATACACGTAAGGAGATCGACAAGCTTGTTGAGCACGCAAAGGGTATCGGCGCTAAGGGACTTGCTTATATCCGCTGGGCTGACGAGCCTAACTGCTCATTCAAGAAGTTCCTTGTTGAGGGCGACCTCGAAAAGATATGCTCTGCTGTTGACGCACATGAGGGAGACCTTGTGCTTATCTGTGCTGATAAGACCAAGACTGTTCTTGCAACTCTCGGCGCAATAAGACTTATCTGCGGCAAGAGACTGGAAGTTATCCCCGAGGATCAGTACAACTTCCTCTGGATAACAGAAATGCCTTTCTTTGAGCACGATGACGAGAACAATACATGGGTTGCTGCACATCACCCGTTCACTATGCCTATGGAGGAGTGTCTTGAATACCTCGATACCGATCCTGCTAATGTACGTGCAAAGGCTTGGGACCTTGTGCTTAACGGCACTGAGCTTTCAAGCGGCTCTATGCGTATTACTGATTATGAGCTCCAGCAGAAGATGTTTGAGGCTCTCGGCATGACTGACGAGGAGATACAGGCTAAGTTCGGATTTCTCGTTGACGCATACCGTTACGGTGCACCGCCTCACGGTGGTATGGGTATCGGACTTGACCGTCTTGCTATGATAATGTGCAAGGCTGACAGTCTCCGTGATGTAACTGCATTCCCGAAGGTTCAGAACGCAAGCGAGCTTATGTCTGAATGTCCGTCAGCTGTTGACGACGAGAGTCTTGAAGTTCTCGGTATCAGCGTTGTGAAAAAAGAAGATGAGTAATCGCTTTTACGCAGTTTGCGGTATACTTGACATAGACGGGAAAATACTTTTTGTAAGGCATACATATGGTCCTGCAAAGGAGCGTATACTTATTCCCGGAGGCTATGTCAAGGAGGGAGAACTGCCGACTTCGGCGGTCAAGCGCGAGTTTTTCGAGGAAACAGGCGTGAATGCCGAAGCAGAGTCGGTATTTGCTGTTCAGTTTCGCACCGAGCAGTGGATAATCGTATTCAAGCTTAAATATATCTCAGGTGAACCGCACTCCGACGGCTATGAGAACAGCGAAGTCCTGCTTCTTACGCCGCAGGAGGCTGTGGAAAGACCTGATATAACCAATATGAGCCGTGCTATACTTAAAGCGTACATTGATAATGTCGATAATACACTTGAAAAAGGGGATTATCGGTCAATTACGCTTAAAGCAGGCGAATATGAAATATTTGGCGTATAAAAATACACAAAATTTATTTATTTGCATTGACATTTTAATTGAATTGGTGTATAATATTAACTGTGCTATGAAAAACATCTAAGGGAGCTGTCTGTAGGATAAGCTCCCTTTATGTATATTTGCAAATTTATTCATAATTTATCTATTGACTGTAATAAGATTAGGTGATATAATCTTAATATTAAATGACCGACAGTCATTTTTAGAGGAGGTATGACAATGGCGTCTGAAGCTGTTAAAAAAATTCTCGAAGCCGAAGCGCTCTCCGATAAGAAAAATGCGGAGGCGCGTAAAAAGCGTGACGAGATAATAGACGCTGCCTCGGGAAGTTCTTCGCTTGCTATTCAGAAAAGGCTCAGCGAAGCACATTCAGAGGTCGCGAAACTAAAGGCTGATTTCGATGAAAAGTTTAAGGCTTATGAAAAGAAAGCCGAGAGCGAATGCGAAACAAACATTGATAGTATAAAGCAAAAGGCTGAAAAAAATATGGCGTCAGCTGTTGATGAGATAATCAGCAGATTCTTTTGATTTTGCTCTTGAAAAGGAGTGTGATGTAAAATATGGCGAAGCTCAGAATGAAAAAGATCGAGCTTATTGCTATGCTCACGGACAGTAAAAAAATTATAGAGCTGCTTCAGCGGCGAGGTGTGGTCGAGATATCCAAAAATGATGATGAAGAGCTTGAAAACACCAATGTTACGGCTGTTGTTGGCGAATTTGACAAGTTCCGAAGTACTGCGGTCCAGGCGCTGGAGATAATCGACAGCTATTTCCCTGAAAAGGTTGGATTAGCCGATATGTTCAGCGGCAAGACTGAGGTCGAAAAGCACGAATTCGGCAGAGAAGCTATGCAAATGGAAAAAGTGATGTCCGCTGCGAATGAAATTATCAAAAATCAGCGTATCATTACTGAATCCAACGCAAGTATTTCTCAGCTTGAGATAAAGTGCGATATGCTTGAAAGGTGGACGCCTCTTGACGTTCCGCTGAATTTTAAGGGAACGGCTTCAACATCGGCGTATATCGGTACTTTACCGTACCAGATAACATCAGAAGAGCTCGAAGAACAACTGCCCGATAATTGCAGCGTCGAAGTTGTCAGTGGTTCAAAGGAGCAGACAAATCTGTTTATACTATGCAGCAAGGATACCTATGAAGAAGCAGGGGATAAGCTGCGAAAGCTCGCCTTTGCGACGGTTTCCGAACCTGAAAGCAAGACTCCGAACGATTTGATAGCTTCTTATAAAGAAGAAGCGGAAAAGCTTGAAAAGAAGATAGAGGACGCGAAGAGCTTCATAGAAAAGCTTTCGGAGAATCGAAAACAGCTTCGGTTTGTTATTGATTACCTGCAAATGCGAAAGGAAAAATATGACGCCCTCAGCGGACTTGGCTTCACGGAGAGTACATTCGTACTGACAGGCTATATCCCCGAGAAATATGCGGAATCCCTTAAAAAGGAGATCGAAGCCAAATACACAGCGGCTATAACGTTTACCGATCCTACAGATGAGGACGATGTTCCTGTTTTGCTTGAAAACAGCAAGTTCTCCGCTCCTGTAGAAGGCATAACGAAGATGTATGCGATGCCGGGCAAGGGCGATGTCGATCCTACGCCTGTAATGTCGTTCTTCTATTACCTGTTCTTTGGAATGATGTTATCCGACGCAGGTTACGGAATCCTCATGATAATCGGAACTACCATTGCCTTGAAGAAATTCAAGCTTGAAACAAGTATGAAGAAAACTCTGACAATGTTCCGAAACTGCGGTATTTCCACAGTGTTCTGGGGAGCACTTTTCGGAAGCTGGTTCGGAGATATTGCACAAGTAGTCGCAAGGAACTTCTTCGATAAAGAGATAGGCAGTCTTGCGCTTTGGTTCGAGCCTCTTACCGATCCTGTAAAGCTTCTTCTGGTCTCATTCGGACTGGGAATACTTCATCTTTTCCTCGGCGTTGCCGTGGCATTCAAGATGACATGGGACAGCGGCAAAAAGCTTGACGCAATATTTGACGCACTGCCGATTTATCTTATAGTTCTGGGCGTTGCACCTTTAGGTGCAGGAATGTTCATATCCGTTCCGGAAGTTCTTAAAACAACAGGCATATATATGCTTCTTGCAGGCGTTATAATACTTGTTCTGACGGCTGGAAGAACGTCAAAATCCATATTCGGCAAGTTCTTCGGCGGTCTGTATGCCCTTTACAATACAGCTACAGGCTACTTTGGTGATATCCTTTCCTATTCGAGACTTCTTGCTCTCGGACTTGCAACAGGAAGTATCGCCAGCGTTATAAACCTTATCGGTACAATGCCCGAAAATAAGGTATTCAAGCTCATACTTCTGATAATCGTATTTGTTGTCGGACATATAGCAAACCTTGCAATAAATCTGCTGGGTGCATATGTTCATACGGACAGACTACAGTTTGTTGAGCTTTTCAGTAAATTCTACACAGGCGGCGGAAGAGAATTTGCACCGCTCACTGTAAATACCAAGTATATAAAATTCAAGGAGGAAAATTCAAATGACTAACGGTTTAGTTTTAGCAATTATAGGAGCTGCTCTTGCAGCACTTTTAGCAGGTATAGGTTCTGCAAAGGGCGTAAGCCTTGTAGGTGAGGCTGCTTCAGGAGTAGTTTCAGTTGATCCTTCAAAATTCAGCAAGGTGCTTGTTCTTGAGCTTCTCCCGGGTACACAGGGACTTTACGGACTTATCGCAGCAATGTTCATTCTTCTTCGTACAGGTGTTCTCGGCGGCGGCGCTGCTGAGCTCACAGTTCAGCAGGGACTCGGATTCCTTGCAGCTTCACTTCCTATCGCAGTAGTTGGTCTTATCTCAGGTATCATGCAGGGCAGAACAGCTGCGGCAGGTGTAAGCATCACAGCTAAGAAGCCAGACCACAACGGTAAGGCTATCATCATGGCTGCTATGGTAGAGACATACGCTATCCTTGCACTTCTTATATCAGTTCTTATGATATTGAACATCGCAGTATGACGGAGGTGGGGATATGTCAGGACTTGACGAGATTCTTAACCTCATCGAAACTCAGCAGCAGCAGGGAGAAGAGCTTATCTTGAAAGCTGCCAAAAGCAAAGCAGCCGCAATAAAGGCTGAGGGCGATAAAAAAGCTCAGACAGCCTATGAAGATTTTATGCACAGGTCAAAGGAACAGGCTGAAAAGGATTACGAAAACGCCTGTAATTCCGCTGATGCAGAAATGAAGCGCCGAGTTCTTGCCTGCAAGGTAGGACTTATTGACGAAGCTATTGAAAAGACCGTTGCTAAGCTGAAGGCATTGCCTGATAATGAGTATTTTCAGCTTATCATTAAGCTTGCAGAGCGTCACAGCCAGCCTGAAAAAGGTGTACTGTCATTATGCAGCAAGGACCTTGCAAGAGTACCTGCGGATTTTGAGAGCAAGCTTAACGAGAGTATCAATAAAAAAGGCGGAAGTATAACTCTTTCAAAAGAAGCTGCCGATATCGAGGACGGTTTCATACTAAGCTATGGACTTATTTCGGAAAATTGCAGCTTCCGTGCAATTATCGAATCCGAAAAGGATGAGATAAGAGATACGGCTGCGAGAGCGCTTTTCGGTAGGTGAGAACATGAACGATACAAAATACGCAAACGCCGTGGGTGCTGTCAGAGCAATGGAAAATTCTTTGCTGACAAAGACTGATATTGACCAGCTTATCAATTCAAGGAATAAAGCTGAGATATCATCTATTATACAGTCAAGAAGCGGTTCAAGCAGCAGTGAGAGCCTTTCCGATGTGTGGGCAATGCTCAGGGCATATGCTCCCGACTGCAAAGAGCTCCCCATACTGCTCTACAGAAATGATTTTCATAATCTGAAAGCAGTGCTGAAAGCTATAATCTCCAACAGAGAGCCCAAGCAGTATTATATCGAACCGTCAAACGTTGAGCTTTCGACGCTCGTTGACGCTATAAATTCAAAGGAGTATGATGAACTCCCTAATTATATGCAGAGCACAGCCGAAGAAGCTTATGAGCTCATAACCCAGACTCTGGACGGTCAACTGTCAGATTCACTTATAGATATGGCGGCGCTGAAGGCTATGCAGAAAAGTGCGGAGGAGTGCGGCAGCAGCTTCATGCAGAAATATGCCGAGCTTCTGACAGTATGCGCTGATATAAAAACTGCCTATAGGTGCAGTATACTCGGTAAAAACGCTCAGTTCATGGAAAGCGCCATATGCGGCAGCAGTGAGCTTGATAAGGAACAGCTAATAAGAGCTGCACTTGGCGGCACAGAATCGCTTTTTAGTTATCTTGAGGGTACAGCTTACAGTGACGCAGCAGTGCTTCTGAAAGACTCTGCGGCACAGTATGAAAAGTGGTGCGATGACGTTATCATGGAGCTTGCAGAGACTGCGCGTATGCAGGCATTCGGCTCGGAGCCTCTTGCGGCATATTTTATCGCTAAAGAAGCGGAAATAAAGAACCTGCGCATTCTCTCAGTATGTAAGGAGTTCGGCGCAGACAAGGAAACTATCACGGAAAGGATGAGAAAGCTATATGTATAAGGCAGCAGTTATAGGCGACAGCGCAAGTGTGTCGGGCTTTGCGGCTCTTGGGCTTTCTGTATTCCGTGAGACTGAGCCTGAAAAGATAACCAAGCTTATTTCAAGACTTGCAGCTAATGACTTCGCAGTTATATATATAACCGAGCCTGCGGCTGCACTTGTGAAAGATACAATAAACAAATATCGGAGCAGCAAGCTTCCGTCAATAGTTCTGATACCTGCCATAGAGGGCAACACAGGTGACGGTATAAGAGCTCTTCACGAAGCAGTAGAAAAGGCTGTTGGCTCCGATATATTAAATTAGGAAAGAGGCGGATAAGCAGAAATGAACAGCAAAGGTACAGTAGTTAAAATATCAGGACCGCTTGTAGTTGCCGAAGGCATGAGAGATGCCAATATGTTTGACGTTGTCCGCGTTAGTGAGAAGCGTCTTATTGGCGAGATAATCGAAATGCACGGTGACCGTGCTTCAATACAGGTTTACGAGGAAACATCAGGACTTGGCACAGGCGAAGCTGTAGAATCTACAGGCGAGCCTATGAGCGTTGAGCTCGGTCCCGGTCTTATCGGAAGTATCTTCGACGGTATTCAGCGTCCTCTTGACGCTATAAGAAAGGTCTGCGGAAATAATCTCGCAAGAGGTGTTGAGGTTCCATCACTTAAAAGAGAGAACGTATGGAAGTTTACTCCCTCAGTGAAAGTCGGAGACAAGGTCGTAGGCGGAGATATTATAGGAACAGTTCCCGAGACAGATATAGTTCTCCATAAAATAATGGTGCCAAATGGTGTGGAGGGTACTGTCAAGAAAATATCAGAGGGCGAATTCCACGCTGATGATACTGTTTGTATCATTGAAACAGCTAAGGGCGAAAAGGAGCTCTCACTGATACAGAAATGGCCTGTTCGTCAGGGCAGACCTTATCAGAAGAAGCTTTCACCGACTATGCCACTTGTAACAGGTCAGCGTGTTATTGACTGCCTGTTCCCGATAGCAAAGGGCGGTGTTGCAGCTATCCCCGGACCTTTCGGAAGCGGTAAGACAGTTACACAGCATCAGCTGGCAAAGTGGGCAGAGGCTGACATCATCGTTTATATCGGCTGCGGTGAGCGTGGAAATGAGATGACAGATGTTCTCAACGAGTTCCCTGAGCTTATTGACCCGAATACAGGAAAATCACTTATGGAGCGTACAGTTCTTATCGCTAATACCTCGGATATGCCTGTTGCAGCCCGTGAGGCTTCTGTATATACAGGTATCACTATCGCTGAGTATTATCGTGATATGGGCTATTCTGTAGCTCTTATGGCTGATTCTACATCACGTTGGGCAGAGGCTCTCCGTGAGATGTCAGGCCGTCTCGAAGAAATGCCAGGTGATGAGGGCTATCCAGCTTACCTCGGAAGCCGTCTTGCTCAGTTTTATGAGCGCGCAGGACGTGTTATCTCCACAGGTACAGAGGGCAGGGAAGGCGCACTGTCAGTAATCGGTGCGGTATCGCCTCCCGGCGGTGATATCTCAGAACCTGTATCACAGGCTACGCTTCGTATCGTAAAGGTATTCTGGGGACTTGATTCAAACCTCGCTTACCAGAGACATTTCCCTGCAATAAACTGGCTGACCAGCTATTCGCTGTACGCTGATTCCCTTGCAGACTGGTATAACAATAACGTATCCAAGGACTGGATGAAGTCCCGTGCAAGATTTATGGAAATACTCCATGAAGAAGCCGAGCTCAAGGAGATCGTAAAGCTCATCGGTATGGACGCTCTTTCACCTAATGACCGACTGAAAATGGAGACTGCCCGTTCTATCCGTGAGGACTTCCTGCATCAGCTGGCTTTCCATGAGGTAGATACCTATACAAGCCTTAAAAAGCAGCTTTATATGATGAAGCTTATCCTTAACTTCAATGACGAGGCTGCTGACGTTCTTGCCAAGGGCGCTGACGTTGAAGCAGTGGCAAACCTTGAGGTAAGAGAAAAGATAGGCCGTTTCAAGTATATCGAAGAAGAAAAAACAGACGCAGAATTTGACAAGCTCAGTGTGGAGATATCCTCAGAGCTCAACGAGCTGCTTGACAAGGAGGAAGACTAATGCCAAGAGAATACAGAACAATTGAAGAGGCGGCAGGTCCTCTGCTGCTTGTCAAGGACGTTGAGAATGTAACTTACGGCGAGCTTGCTGAGATAAGACTTAAAAACGGCGAGAAAAGGCGCTGCCGTGTTCTTGAGATAGACGGCTCGAATGCTCTTGTTCAGCTTTTTGAGAACGCTGCTGGTATCAACTTACAGGACAGCAGTGTAGTATTCTCAGGTCACCAGATGGAGCTTGGCGTATCCGAGGATATGCTGGGACGAGTTTTCGACGGTCTCGGCAGACCTATCGACGACGGTCCCGAGCTTATACCTGAAATGCGACTTGACGTAAACGGTCTTCCTATGAATCCTGTTGCAAGAAAGTATCCGCAGGAGTTCATACAAACAGGTGTATCTGCTATAGACGGACTCAACACCCTTGTAAGAGGTCAGAAGCTGCCTATTTTCTCGGCAAGCGGACTTCCTCATGCACAGCTTGCTGCACAGATAGCAAGACAGGCTAAGGTTCGCGGAAAAGACGAGCAGTTTGCCGTTGTATTTGCTGCTATGGGTATTACTTTTGAGGAGTCTGAGTACTTTGTACAGAGCTTTAAGAGTACAGGAGCACTTGACAGAACAGTCCTTTTCATAAACCTTGCTAACGACTCTGCTATCGAGCGTCTTGCAACTCCGAAAATGGCGCTTACAGCCGCTGAGTATCTTGCATTTGAGAAGGGTATGCATGTACTTGTTATCCTTACTGATATTACCAACTACGCAGACGCTCTCCGTGAGGTATCTGCCGCACGTAAGGAAGTTCCTGGACGACGCGGTTATCCGGGATATATGTATACTGACCTTGCTACTATTTATGAGCGTGCAGGCCGTCAGGAGGGCAAAGAGGGAAGTATCACCATGATACCTATCCTTACCATGCCCGAGGACGATAAAACTCACCCAATCCCCGACCTTACAGGATATATCACAGAGGGACAGATAATCCTCTCCCGTGAGCTCTACAGAAAGGGTATCAATCCGCCTGTAGACGTTCTTCCGTCCCTTTCACGTCTTAAAGATAAGGGTATCGGTGAAGGCAAGACTCGCGCCGACCACTCCGACACTATGAACCAGCTCTTCTCTGCCTATGCACGAGGCAAGGACGCTAAGGAACTCATGGTCGTACTTGGTGAGGCAGCTCTTACTCCTACGGACCTTATTTATGCGAGATTTGCAGACGAATTCGAGAAGAAATATGTATCTCAGGGCTTTGAAAACAACAGAAGCATCGAGGATACGCTTTCAATTGGCTGGGAGCTTCTGAAAATGCTCCCGAGAAGCGAGCTGCGCCGAATCAGAGAGGAATATCTGGTCAAGTACTATGATACTCAGAAATGAGGTGAGCTGATTGGCAAGATTAAATGTTAATCCCACCCGTATGGAGCTCAGCAAGCTTAAAAAGAAGCTCTCTTCTGCGCGAAGAGGCCACAAGCTTCTTAAAGATAAGCGTGACGAGCTCATGCGTCAGTTCATGATACTCATAAAGGAGAACCGCCAGCTAAGAACAGAAGTAGAGGCGGCTATATCCGAGGCTAACCGTTATATGGCGGTAGCAGGTTCTGTAATGCAGAGAGAGGTGCTTGAAACAGCTCTTATGCTTCCGAAGCAGGAGGTCGAGCTTGAAGTTTCCGAGAAAAACGTAATGAGTGTATATATTCCCGAGTTCAAGCCAAAGTACCGCTCAGGTGATACCAATGATATCTACTCATACGGTATGGCGTTCACGTCTATTGACCTTGACGGCGCGGTTAGCGCTCTCAGCAGTGTTTTTCCGAAGATGATAAGACTTGCTGAGGTGGAGAAGGCTTGTCAGCTCATGGCTGACGAGATAGAAAAAACTCGCCGCCGTGTTAATGCGCTGGAGCATATAATGATACCTGACTATGAGGAAACTATCAAGTTTATCACCATGAAGCTTTCTGAAAACGAAAGAAGCACCACAACTTCACTTATGAAAGTAAAGGATATGGTGCTCAAACAGAGTCATAATTTTCACTGATACAACAAAGGCGGTCATATTGACCGCCTTGATTTTTTTTCTGTAAAAAAGCTCCATGTGCTGTCACATGGAGCTTTATAAAACTTAGTTGTTCTTCTTTGCTTCAATATCAGCAAGAGCGTCCTTGCGTGAGAGATTGATTCTGCCCTGACGGTCGATCTCTGTTACCTTAACAACGATCTCGTCACCGATAGAAACAACGTCCTCTACCTTTTCAACTCTCTGCTTATCGAGCTTGGAGATGTGAACAAGTCCGTCCTTACCGGGAGCGATCTCAACGAATGCGCCGAAGTCCATAATTCTTACTACCTTGCCCTTGTAGATAGCACCTACCTCAGGATCGTTAGCGATTGTATGGATTATCTGGAGAGCCTTGTTTGCGTTATCTCCGTCAATACCGCTGATAAATACATTACCATCATCACTGATGTCGATCTTAACATCGCAGTCAGCAGATATCTTCTGGATAACCTTGCCGCCCTGACCGATAACTTCACGGATCTTATCAACTGGGATCTTGGTCTGGAGCATCTTAGGAGCGTACTTATTAACAGTAGGTCTGCTCTCAGGGATAGCCTTGAGCATGATCTCGTCAAGGATATAGAGACGAGCCTTTCTTGTCTTCTCGAATGCTTCCTTGATGATCGCAGGTGTAAGACCGTCGACCTTGATATCTACCTGAATAGCTGTGATACCCTTGTGAGTACCGCCAACCTTGAAGTCCATATCGCCGAAGAAGTCCTCAAGTCCCTGAATGTCGACCATTGTCATGAAGTCGTCACTGTCGGGAAGTGTGATAAGTCCGCAGGAGATACCTGCAACAGGAGCCTTTATCGGTACGCCTGCGTCCATAAGAGCAAGTGTAGAACCGCAGATAGAGCCCTGTGATGTGGAGCCGTTAGAGGAAAGAACCTCTGAAACCAGTCTCAGTGCATATGGGAATTCCTCAACAGGAGGGATAACAGGAGCAAGAGCTCTTTCAGCAAGAGCACCGTGACCGATCTCGCGGCGTCCCGGACCTCTGCTTGGCTTTGTCTCACCAACAGAGTAGCTTGGGAAGTTGTACTGGTGCATATATCTCTTGGAGTCTTCCTCGTCGAGACCGTCTATCTTCTGAGCGTCGCTTACAGGACCGAGTGTAGCGATAGTGAGGACCTGTGTCTGACCTCTTGTAAAGAGACCTGAACCGTGTACTCTCGGGAGAACGCCTACCTCTGCTGCCAGAGGACGAATCTCGTCGATACCACGTCCGTCAACACGCTTGCCCTCATAGAGCCATGCACGAACTATCTTCTTCTGGAGCTTGTAGATGCACTCGTCGATCATAGCGATCTGCTCAGGGTACTTCTCATCGAAGTTAGCGTGGATATCGTCAACGATAGGAGCAAGTCTCTCGTCACGGACATTCTTGTCGTTTGTATCGAGAGCAAACTTAACGCGGTCAGAAGCAAATGCTTCGATAGCGTCAAACATATCGTGGTCAACTTCCATTGACTCGAATGTGAACTTTGGCTTACCGATCTGAGCGCGTATATCGCTGATGAAAGCTACCATTTTCTTGATCTCTTCGTGTCCTTTGAGGATAGCTTCCAGCATTGTGTCCTCGGGAACTTCGTTAGCGCCTGCCTCGATCATAACGATCTTTTCAGCAGTACCTGCAACTGTAAGAGTAAGGTCTGTCTTAGCTCTCTGCTCAAGAGTAGGATTGAGAACGATCTCGCCGTCAACAAGACCAACGTTGATGCCTGCGATAGGACCGTTCCATGGAATATCGGAAATAGAGATAGCGATAGAAGTAGCTATCATACCTGCAATTTCAGGTGAGTTGTCAGGCTCTACAGCAAGTACAGTCATAACAACAGAAACGTCGTTTCTCATGTCCTTAGGGAACAGAGGACGGATAGGTCTGTCAACACAGCGTGAAGTAAGGATAGCCTTTTCGGAAGGCTTGCCCTCGCGCTTTGTGAATGAGCCTGGGATCCTGCCTACTGAGTAGAGTCTTTCCTCGTAGTCAACTGAAAGAGGGAAGAAGTCAACGCCCTCTCTTGGCTTTGCACTTGCAGTAACATTTGCCATTACAACAGTCTCGCCGTATCTTACCCAGCAGGAGCCGTTTGCAAGACCGCAGGTCTTGCCTGTCTCAACAACGAGAGGTCTGCCTGCATAGGTTGTTTCAAAGGTTCTGTAGTTTTCAAACATCTTTAATATGCCTCCAATTTTATAATATTTATCAGAGGAGAGCTTTTAGAAGTTAGAGGTAAAAGCACGATATATCAGCTTCATAGCCCTTACCTCTGACTTCTAATCCCTGCACTCTGATAGACGTAAAGGCAGAAGGGCATAGAACCCCACTGCCTTCTTTCACATTTGTAATTACTTACGGAGACCGAGCTTCTCAACGATAGCACGGTATCTTTCGATATCCTTCTTCTTGAGATATCCGAGAAGGTTACGTCTGTGACCAACCATCTTGAGAAGACCTCTTCTTGAGTGGTGGTCGTTCTTGTGCTCCTTGAGGTGGTTTGTGAGATCGTTGATTCTTCTTGTAAGAATAGCGATCTGAACCTCAGGAGAACCTGTGTCCTTTTCGTGTGTTCTGTTAGCCTCAATAACGGCTGTCTTTTCATCCTTCAATAACATTTGAAGCACCTCTTAAATAAAATATTCCGTCAACTCAGTGGGAGGTGAAAATCGAGGTCAAGCCCCGAACCAAGTACACGGTGATAATATTATACCATATAAAAAAGACTTTGTAAAGAGTTTTTTTCGATTTTTGAGAAAAAAATAAGATTCTTTTGTGCAAAAGAAATATATATGGCTTCTTCAATTTGTTGCAAATATAGTTTTATAAGGTAAGATAGTTGACTATCGGTGCAATATGTGTTAAAATAGTAATACTAAGGTTTGTCAGATAAGGATTGGAGGATCATGCTATGAAAAAAAATGCATTTGATTATGTATGGACAGATAAAAAACGCTCACTTTTCGGACTGCCTCTTACTTTTACACGCTACTATCTCACAGAGACAAAGTTCATTACCAGAACAGGTTTTTTCAATATCGACGAAGACGAGATAGACCTTTACAAGATAACCGATAAAAAGGTGAAATATCCTTTCTTCCAGCGTTTATTCAACTGCGGAACTATAATAATCTACAGCCGCGACGCCGATACTCCCTCAAAGGAAGTACACTGTGTCAAGAACGTCAGAAAGGTTTCAGAGCTTATTGACAAGTATCTCAATATCATGCGCGACAAGTATGGTATCAGAGGAAGAGATATGATGAGTATGCACTCGCATTGTGACCATGATGATGATTTTGATGATACGCAGTATCACGACGGGGATTATTGATTAAAGAGGTGATAGGGACAATGCTCTCGTTTATAACTGAAAAACAATCCAGCTGGGACAGACTGAAGGCGGAAGAACGTCCCATATTCATCTATGGAATGGGCGACGGTGCATTAAAGATAATGTCCGTTTTCCGTGACAAGCATATAACGGTAGCAGGTATCTTCGCCAGTGATGATTTTGTACGCGGTCACTCCTTTGAGGGCTACAGAGTCCATAAGCTTTCCGAGATAGAGGAAGCAGTCGACGACTTTGTTGTAGTTCTTGCTTTTGCGGCAGGCTATCAGGAGATAGTCGACAAGGTACAGGAGATAGCTTCAAAGCATACTCTTTATGTACCTGATGTTCCTGTAGTGGGAAGAGGGCTTTTCACCTATGAGTACTGCATGGAGAACGAGGATAAGATACAGCAAGTCTACGACAGTCTTGCTGATGATTATTCGCGCAAAGTATACGCAAATATCATTAACTTCAAGATAAGCGGCAAAATAGATTATCTTTCCGCTGTAACTACCTCTAAATCAGATATATACAAGAGAATAATCAAGCCGAATCTCAACGAGATATACGTTGACCTCGGCGCATATAACGGCGATACAATAAAGGAGCTTTTAGAATTCACTCAGGGCAGATATGCTTCGATATATGCGCTTGAGCCTGATAAGAAGAACTTCAAGAAGCTTGCTAAATTCATAGACGGTATGTCTCATGTTTATGCTTATAATTCGGCGGCATGGTGTACAGACACGGAGCTCCCTTTTGCTGCTAAAGCAGGCAGACAGTCTGCTATAACAGCAGAGTCCGAGAATATGATAGGAGCGCTTTCCGTTGACAGTATCCTTGCCAAGAAGCCTGCAACTATAATCAAAATGGACGTTGAAGGCTTTGAACGTGAAGCTATATGGGGAGCGGCAAGAACCATATCTCATTATGCTCCTAAAATGATGGTGTCACTTTACCACAGGAACGAGGATATATTTGAGCTCCCATTGCTGATAAAGAAGCTTAATCCTGCATATAAGCTGTATATAAGACATCAGCTTTACATTCCTGCATGGGAAACAAATCTTTACGCAACAGTATAACAAAAGCGACAGGTTTTAGCCTGTCGCTTTTTATTTATGCCTCTTTTGATTCGTATATTTTAACTGAGATAAACCATGATATCAGCAGCATTACTGCAAGTACTCCGATAGCTGCTGTGCAAAACAGACCTGTATTGCTGAAAAGCTTTGCAGTTTTTTCTGTTATTTTGCTTGAATCGGAAAGAATGATCGGAGGTAAGATACCGCAGATAAGTCCGATGATTACGAGATATACTATTCTGCCCTTTGTTGTGCCGAATTTATAGTTTATCGGCAGTGATACACATGGAACAAGAGCTCCCAAAAGAAGTGCTATGACAGACATAGAAAGCATTTCTCTGAAAACTGTAGGGGATTTATAATTAACGGCGAGCATCATTACAGCAATAAATACAGCTGAAATAAGGGACATTATAGCTACGGAGATATATCTCGAGGATACGATAGTCTTTTTGTTTACGGGCATACAGTAAATATATTTGTCCCAGTGGCTCATCTCATCGTATGACATCTGTCCGAGAGGCAGCATTGAAAGCAGCATAGGTATCAGCATGAGGAACATACTCTGCTTGTTGAGAAGTCCGACGACAGCAAATACAGGTATTATAATAAGAGAAAATTTATTATTTTTGAAGTTTGTTATCATTTCTTTTATAAGTAAGCCTTTCATTTACTTTTCCTCCTTAGCCATGAATACGAAAAGGTCCTCTATCGTAACAGGCGATGAATTGAATGTTGACGGTATTTTCTCAACATCTGCAATAGCTTCAACGCTGAATTTGCCGACTTTTTTGCCTTTTATTGCAGCAGGATCAAGCTCTGAGAGCTGCTGCTCGGTAAGATTTATGAAGCGGTATTTTTCGAGAAGAGCGTCTTTTTCTTCGCAGAGCATGAGATTTCCGTTGTGCATAAAAGCAATGTAATCGCAAAGCTTTTCGAGGTCGCTTACTATATGAGAAGATATAAGTATTGAGTGATCTTCATCTCGTGTAAAATCGTTGAGAATGTCGATTATCTCGTCTCTTACAAGGGGATCAAGACCGCTTGTAGGCTCATCGAGTATGAGAAGCTTTGCGTTATGGGAAAGAGCGACAGCGATACCGAGTTTCATTTTCATACCCTTTGAGAAATCGCTGAACTTTTTATCAGTTGGGAGTGAAAATGAATCAATATAGCCGAAAAATACCTTTTCGTCCCAATTCTTATACATATTCTTCATTATCTTGTTTATATCCTTGATATTAAGTGAAGCAGGCATACCGACCTCGTCAAGAACAACGCCGATATCCTCTTTAAGCTGCGCGGAAAGAGTCTGACCGAGGATACTGATACTGCCGTTGTCGGGTTTTGTCATACCGAGAATAGAGCGTATAGTGGTGCTTTTGCCTGCTCCGTTTTCGCCGATAAGTCCCATAATGCAGCCGTTTGGCAGATCAAATGAGATATTGTTCAGAGTAAAGCCTTTATATTTTTTGGTGAGATTTTTTATTTCAATAGCGTTCATAAGATCACTCCTGTTCATATATGATATTTATCATTTCGATCATATCATTTTTTGACAGCTGACAGGCAGCTGCAAGATTTTTTATCTCCATAATGTGTTCTTCGATTTTTTTCAGATTATGTTCTTTAAGCAGTTCAGTATTCTGAGCTGCTACGAAGCAGCCTTTAGCAGGCAGTGTATAAATGAAGCCTTCGCGTTCAAGCTCGTCATAAGCTCTTTTAGTGGTTATGACGCTAATCCGCAGGTCTTTTGCCAGATTCCTTATGGAAGGAAGAGGTTCGTTTGCCGCAAGCGTTCCGCTGATTATCTGATTTTTTATCTGACTATAGATCTGATCGTAAATTGGCGCACCGCTTCTATTGTCGATAAAGATGTTCATCTGTGCTCTCCTTTCGTACTGTATATATACAGTATACACAGATATGACAGGTTTGTCAAGTACTTTTTCAAAAAAAATTCTCCCATAGGGAGAATTTTTTTAAACAAGTATATCTTTCAGCTTTTCATAGTTGGCTTTTACACCGTCATCAAGATCGAGTTTTATATGATTTTCTGCCATTTGATGAAGCCTTTGCAGAAATCCCTTCATTTCAAGAAGCAGAGTCTGCATACGCGAAATATCACGTCGCAATTTAGTTTTTTCTACGCCTTTTGCAGCGATGTATTCTTCACTTAGCTTGTGAAGTTCATCTTTTAGCTTAGCCTGATAGGGGAGTGCATATTCTTTTTCAAGAACTGACAGCAAGTCTTCATCATAGCGATGAATATACATCACTGCACGAAATGCTCCTTTTCTCCCCGAAGTGAACTGCCAGTAAATAGGGCGATTCTTATATACCTTGGAATGGTCTGCAAAGAAGCTCTTTTGCAGGTAATCATGGAGAGTTTTGCGAGAGTCCGAGCTGTTTCCGAGAGCTTCAGCGATAAAATCAAGGTTTTCTTCAAGAGTATCGCTGCCGTAGACTTTCTCTATAAAATCTATCACCGCAGCTGTCAAGCCGTTTTCCATATCGTTTACAGTCATGATATTGTCATGGCAGGGGATAATTGTCTTATATGCAGAGCTGTCCCACTTGCCGCCTGCAAAGCACAGTCCTTCTCTGTCGAGAGAGTAGCGTCCGAATATACAGCCAACAGCATAGCTGATAAGGCTTTTTATCTCCCTCTGAAGTTCTGCACGCCTGACAGTTATATCCGAATCATTGACCTGTGGATCAAGTTCGTCTGCAACATCATACAGGTCGATGAAAAAGCTGTTAAGCTTTTCTTCATTCTGTTTCAGCTTTCGGAATCGCTGCTCGCAGAGTTTTTCCCATTCTTTATACTTGTCTGATATAAGATAAGACATTTTCTACTCCTAAAAAAGATACTTCCGAGGATTATCGGAAGTATCGGTGATTATTCTATTATTCAAGTACAGGCAGATAAGCGAGAGCGCCAAGCTCAGCAGCCTTAGTCTTTGCCTCTGCAAATGTAAGCTTTTTGTTTGTTACATATGAAAGACCGTTCTCATTGTTATAGACTTCAACGCCGTTTATCTCAGAGCCGCTTGGAACGCGGAAGTACCAGCGGGATGAGAAATTGTCAATGCTGTCAACGAATGAATTGTCGAAAGATGACTCCCATGACTGAGAGAACACAGTTACCTTGTGCTTTACAGCTTCGATAACATCGCCCATAACAGCACTTGCGGTTGGCAGCTTACCTGCGCCTCTGCCGTAGAACATTGTCTGATCAATACCGTCGCCGTAAACCAGAACTGCATTGAAAACATCGTTTACGCCTGACATAATGCTGTCATATGATACCAGCATAGGCATAACAGAGGGGAGTATCTTGCCGTTATCCTGCTTTGAAACGCAGGCAATGAGCTTGATAGCGTAGCCGAGAACATCAGAAGCTTCAACATCGCCGAGCTGAATGTCTGTGATACCCTTTGTGTAAACGCTCTTAGGATAAACGTGCTTGCCGAAAACGAGTGAAGAGATAATGCATATTTTGCGGCAGGCGTCGTGACCTTCGATATCGGCTGTTGGATCCTTTTCGGCGTAGCCAAGCTCCTGAGCAAGCTTGAGAGCCTCTGCAAAAGGCATATTATCATTGTACATCTTTGTGAGAATGAAGTTTGTTGTGCCGTTGAGGATACCTGCTACCTTTGTGATATCATTAGCTGCAAGGCATCTGTGAAGAGGACGGATTATCGGAATAGCACCGCCAACGCTTGCTTCAAAGAAGAAGTTGCAGTTGTGCTCTTTTGCTGTCTGGAGAAGGATATCGCCTTTTTCAGCAACGAGCTCTTTGTTTGATGTTGAAACGCTCTTGCCTTTTTCGAGACAAGCCTTTACAAAAGTGAAAGCAGGCTCAACGCCGCCCATGCACTCTGCAACGGAAACGACCTCATCGTCATTAAGTATATCGTCAAAGTTTTTGGTAAACTTGTCAGCGTAAGGGGACTCAGGAAAATCTCTGAGATCGAGGATATACTTGATATCCATTTCAGTTCCTGCGTGCTTTTCGATGCTCTTTCTGTTCTTGTAGAAGAGCTCAACAACGCCCGAACCTACTACACCGTGACCTAAAACTGCAAATTTAGCTGACATAAAAGAAACCTCCGTAAATTACTCGGCAGAGAGTATTTTTACCTCTAAAACTCCGTCGAGTTCAGTAATTGAATTGAGCTTGGCGAGTTCATCATTTGATTCGCCTGTGAGTCTGAGTGAAATATTTACCGCAGCAGCTCCGTCAACAGGAATGCTCTGATTAACGGTAAGGATATTTGCATTCAGATCATGAAGAAAAACAAGCGCACTTGAAAGTACTCCGGGACTGTCGCTGAGGAGAAGATACATATTGACTATCTTGCGGTTAAAGAGTTCCTCATATGAAAAAACGCTGTCCTTGTACTTATAATAAGCGCTTCGTGAAATGCCGATACGTTTGCAGGCTGAGGCGAAGCTCTTTTCGCCTTTCTGCGCCATAAGCTTTTTTACTTCAAGGACTTTTGTAAAGACCTCGGGAAGAATATTTGCATCGGCAACAATAAGCTGTGATTTGTTATCCATAAAGAAATCACCTTATAAGTTATTGTTAAATCGTCCGCCAGTGGTGAACAATTGTATTCTACTTAATTACTATAACATTTTTTGTGTGTTTTGTCAATACCAAATAATTCCAGTTTTAGCTTATGAAATTAGGTATCTTGACAATAAAATATCCGCAGTATGAACTGCGGATAGGTCTATTTATCATGTTTTTCCAGTATCTTCTGCCTGTACTGGTATGCAGCCTGCTCCTGCTTGTTATCGCCGAATTTATAATATACATGGTCTGCGATAGCGTCTGGGAGATACTGCTGCTTGACGTAATGGTCGGGGAAGTTATGAGGATAGAGATAATGCTGGCCAACGACCTTTGCGCCTTTGCCGTCAAAGTGAACGTTCTGCAAGTGACGTGGAAAATCAAGAGCGTCGCAGCTGTTCAAGTCATCAAGTGCTGCATCTATAGCCATGCAGGCGCTGTTTGATTTGGGAGCGGTAGCCATGAGTATGATAGCTTCTGCAATAGGCAGCTTAGCTTCGGGAAGTCCCAGCTGCAATGCTGAATCCACACAAGCCTTTACTATCGGTACAGCCATAGGGTAGGCGAGACCGACGTCCTCGGAGGCAATGCAGAGCATACGCCTGCACAGAGAGATAATATCGCCTGCCGAAATAAGGCGAGCCGCATAGTGGAGCGCCGCATTTTCATCAGAGCCGCGGACAGATTTATGGAACGCTGAGAGTATATCGTAATGCTGGTCGCCGTCGCGGTCATAGCGCATATTACTGCGCTGTGCGAGAACTTCAAGGGAATCTTCGGTAACAGTTACCTTTCCGTCGGAGGCTTCACCGCATACAACGGCAAGCTCCGCAGTATTCATAGCTTTTCGTACATCTCCGCCGCAGCTGTACGCGATCTTGGTTATGATATCATCTGAAGCTACGACCTCATAGCCGTTTTCCTCGGACATTATGCGAAAGGCTCGTTTTATGGCGGGTATGAGTTGTTCTGCGGTAACAGGTTTGAACTCGAATACGGTACTTCGGCTGATAACGGCATTATAAACGGCGAAATATGGATTTTCAGTAGTAGAAGCAATAAGAGTGATATCACCGTTTTCGATGTATTCAAGGAGACTCTGCTGCTGCTTTTTGTTGAGGTACTGTATCTCGTCAAGGTAGAGGAGAATGCCGTTTTCGCTGCCGAATGTACCAATATCGGCAACAACGTCCTTGATATCGGACAGCGAAGCATTGGTACCATTGAGTTTATACAGCGACATACCGCAGTTTTCGGCAATAATACGGGCAACAGTGGTCTTACCGACTCCCGACGGACCATAGAATATCATGTTGGGAACTGTTCCGCTTTCAATTATTCGGCGGAGCGGCTTGCCTTCTGCGAGTATATGCTCCTGACCGACCACGTCGGCAAGAGTTTTCGGGCGTATTTTATCGGCTAAAGGTGCAGACATATCGTTTCTCCTTTCATTTTACTTTGCAGGTGCGGTGATTTCTATGTGATTCCCCTCTGAATCAACAAATTCAGCCACCCAGTTGTTTCCAATACGGGTTACAGGAAAGCATATCTCTTTTCCGTTAAGCTTTTCATTCAGGCAGTCAATACTTTTAACGCTGATACTTGGCAGGCAGTTGCTGCCGAAAGTGTGCAGTTCATTCTTCTTTTCATAGGCAAATAAGCCCAATCGAAAACCGTTTACATCGAAAACGCTGTAAACATCGTCTTTTTCGGTTACTTTCTGCTCAAAAAGCTCCTCGTAGAACTTTATAGCTCTTTCCATGTCTCTAACGCACAGATAGAGCGACTTTATGATAATTCTCATATTATGAATCAGCGATTGCCTGTTTGAATAAAACGTATCAGGGCTTCGATGTCGTCGAAATCGTCATAATCGCCGATAATGCCCTCTCTGTGGTAAACAATACCTGCTTTTTCATTTTTTTCAAGACAGTCCAGAAGCTCATCTACGCCAAATCTTCTTGCATATTCCGCAAAAGCGCGAGCTTTAATTTTATCCGCATATAAACCTTTGCGGCAGTCTTTAGGTTCACACTCATAGCAGCCGTTTATGTTCTTTTCAATTACGCATTTTCTGTTAACGCACCATTCTGCGTCCTTGCACCATGAAAGATCAAGAAAACCGTCACGTTTGCAGCCTTTACATTCAACATTTTCAGAGCACAGGCAGCAAGCCAGTCCGCATCTGGCTATTCCGAGTTCGCGTTTCATAGTATACTCCTATAATTATAAAAATCAAGGGACGGACAGCTCGTCCGTCCCTTATTGGCTATTGATTACTTGTAAAGCGGGAACTTCTCGCAGATAGCGTTTACGCCTGCACGGATCTTGTCAGCCTTGTTCTCGAAATCTGTAGCGCAGAGGTAGATGTACTCAGCGATTTTTTCCATTTCCTCGATACCCAGACCTCTTGTTGTAACAGCAGGAGTACCGATACGGATACCGCTTGTTACGAAAGGCTTCTCAGGATCATTGTGGATAGCATTCTTGTTTACTGTGATATAAACCTCGTCGAGTCTGCGCTCCAGTTCCTTACCTGTGATGTTGAAAGGACGGAGGTCAACGAGCATAAGGTGGTTATCTGTACCGCCTGAAACGAGGTTGAAGCCTCTCTTGAGGAGTCCGTCAGCAAGTGCCTTAGCGTTAGCAACTATTCTCTGCTGATAGTCCTTGAACTCAGGCTTGAGAGCCTCGCCGAAGCATACAGCCTTAGCAGCGATAGTATGCATAAGAGGGCCGCCCTGTGTTCCTGGGAAGATAGCGGAGTTGATCTTCTTAGCGAGAAATTCGTTGTTTGTAAGGATAAGACCGCCTCTTGGTCCGCGGAGAGTCTTATGTGTAGTAGTTGTTGTGATATCAGCATATGGAACAGGTGACTCGTGGCAGCCTGCTGCAACAAGACCAGCAATGTGAGCCATATCTACCATAAGGAGTGCGCCCACAGCTCTTGCGATCTCTGAAAGACGCTTGAAGTCGATAGCACGTGGATAAGCAGAAGCACCTGCAACGATAAGACGTGGCTTTGTCTTGTTAGCAAGCTTGTAAAGCTCATCGTAGTTGATAGTCTCTGTCTCGTCGTCAAGACCGTATGAAACGAAGTTGAAGTACTTACCTGAAAGGTTTACAGGTGAGCCGTGTGTAAGGTGACCGCCGTCAGCGAGGCTCATACCGAGAACTGTATCGCCCGGCTGGAGAACAGCGAAATATACAGCTGTGTTAGCCTGTGCACCTGAATGTGGCTGAACGTTTGCGTACTTAGCGCCGAAGAGCTTGCAGGCTCTCTCGATAGCGATCGACTCTACCTCGTCAACACACTGACATCCGCCGTAGTAACGCTTTCCGGGGTAACCCTCGGCATACTTGTTTGTAAGAACGCTGCCCATAGCTGCCATAACAGCAGGGGAAACTATATTTTCGCTTGCGATCAGCTCAAGATTTCTCTGCTGACGAGCAAGCTCCTTGCCCATAGCTTCGCCTACAGCAGGATCGTAGCTGCTTACGAAGCCGATTGAATCCATAAGATCGTTGTACATTATTAGCACTCCTTTAATAATAGTGTTCTGCGCAAATGCATTACTTTATAATTATACATTATATTTCTATAAATTTCAATAGGAAAAACGAAAAAAATTCATAAAATTATTTATTCAATAAAGAAAGCCCCGAAAGCATTTTAACTTTCGGGAGCTTTGTCATTTCTGTATCTTGTTTTTTATGCGTATCGCAGCTTCTGTGTGCATTATCCAGTGACGTGAAAAAGGCATCTGTATAAGTCCGCGGATATCCTTTCCGCACCAATAATCAATGAGCCAGACAGCATTTTCGTCTTTGCTGACGCTGTTTGAACTTTCAAGAGTCTTTCTGCGCTCTGAGGATATCTTATTTTTCAGCATATCAAATGATAAACTGCTGATAATACTTTCGGTACTTGCTTTTACATCATGTATATAGCTGTAAAGCTCATCAATATTAAGCTTAGCCGAAAAGTCTGCGATTTCTTCTTTTACAAGCTCATTTCCTGTCGTTATGATAGGGGAGTCTGTACGTTTCTGATAATTGTCAGCGAAAAACACCTGTTCGTCGCTATTTATAAGTGTGTGCGCGACTATATCCTCGATACGGAAGATGTGCCACAGGGAATAGGCGATAGTTTTACTGTGATAGCCCTCCACATTGGTAAACGGGATAGCATTGAAGTCCGCGCGTGCAAGCTCAGTCCTGAATGAATCTATAGTCTGCATCAACTGATTCCTTAGTTTAAACAGTGTTTCTAAGCCGTTTTGAAAAGAATCTTTCTTTTTTAGCTGTAACTGCATAGTTTTATTGAGTTCAGACCATTCTTTGTTCAAGACTATCACCTACAAAATCATTTCGTGCCAAGTATCTTATCGTAGTCGAAGAAGTTCTCCCAGTCCATGAACTCCTTTGACGTGGAAGTTTTAGCGTAATAATTTAAGATATATGAAGCGTCACGGGCGTTTACAGAACCGTCCATATTTACGTCGGCAAGCTTTATGAACTTATCCGAAGGGGTATAATTCTTTGAAGCCGCCATATTGGCGTATGCATTCAGCACCGCAGAAGCGTCTACAGAGTTTATGTATCCGTCTTCGTTTACATCGCCAAGGTCTCTGTAGCAGACTATGTCGAACTGGCAAAGAGATTTTTTGTCTCCGAGCGGATATACCGTTATTGTAGCCTTATCAGATTTTGCAAAAGCTTCCGACAGGGTAGCAGGGGAGGCTTTGCAGCTTGCGGAAATATCGACTACATTTTCTTCAGTGATATAATTGCCGTTTTTATCTTTTTTAGGCTTCTGAACAGTCTTTTTTACCGATACTTCAAGTCCGTCAAGAATAACGTTTCCCTTTGTGGAGAAATAACGGTACTTTTTAGGCGAATTCTTGAATGTTATTGTAGCTGTCTGTGATAAAGCGTGAATTGTATAATCATTGTCCGCAAAAGAGGGAGTTATATCCCATGCATAAAAGTCCTGCTCGGTATTAACTCCGAGATGTTTGTGCAGGGAAGAAGTATCCACGGATTTATAGTTTATAGGATCACCTTCCTCGACTTCAACGGTTTTCATAAGATTGCCGTCAAAATCAAGGAACTTGATGAAATATGTTTTCAGTGTAGTAGGTTCGGTAGTTGTTTCTGTAGTAGCTGTTGTAGTTTCAGCTGTTGATGAAGCTGTTGTTTCTGAGCTCTTTGTTGTATTTACCGTAGTTGCTGCTATAGCATTAGTTCCGCTGTTTGTTTGACTTGAGCCTGCCGTGAATACAGCAAGTCCTGCTGCGGAAACAAAAACAGCTGAGAATACAGCTGAGGCAATATTTTTTATATTCATTCGATTACCACCTAACCTTGCCAAACGCAGAATAATCTGCAAAATTTTGAAAGCCTTTGACATACTCTTGCATAATGTTCAAGTTTAAGCTTGCGAAGCATAAAATTCGCGTAGATAAACTGCTGAGTTTCTTCATCAAAGGCATATATCGCAAAAAGGATGACTTCATCTTCTGCAAGCTCGGATGAAGCTTCAACTGCCATGGAATGATACTCTTCAAATCTTTCTTCAATATCCTCAAGCCTGTAGAAGCCATGATAGATAAAGTCGATATAAAGATCAATATCCATAATATATGACTCCTTTTATTGATCTTTGGTTTCTTCTGAATTTTTCTTTTCTGTTTCTCTGATACTCTTTTTCTTTATTTTGAAGCTGACATATCCTGCAACAGCAGCTGTCACGATAAATATTGCTATCATTATGCAAATGATAATGCTTTTTGGAATATCAGTTTCGCTTGAAGCTTCAGCTGCAAAAGCGTTTGTACATGATGAAAAACACAAAAATGCCGTTGCAAAAGCGGATAAAAGGATATTAATAATTCTTTTTCGCATACTTTCAGCTCCTTCCGTTTAAATATTATAACACATATTTTTCAAAATAGCAAGAAACGATGCAAAAAACTACTTTTTTTCATTAAATATTAACGGCAAATAAGGATACCGAAAAGATTTTTCTGCATTTTTGAAAAAAGTGCTTGACAAAGCATTATAATGATGATATAATATATAACGTTGATTGCGATAACGAAACCGTCTGGGTGTGGCGCAGTTGGTAGCGCGCTACCTTGGGGTGGTAGAGGCCGTGGGTTCAAGTCCCGTCACTCAGACCAATGCAATCAGCATACCCCGGAAAACCGATACTCGTTTGAGTATCGGTTTTTTCTATATAATAAATTCTACAATATGCATAATTATGACTATTAATTATTATCTGTATTTTTTATTAGAAAATATTGACACATATGTATAAATGATGATATAATTAATTTATCGGTATATCCGAAACAATTTTATATGTTAAGGAGGCAATTATATGGATTCAATCAAAAAATATGTAGCAGAAGTTATAGGTACATTCGTACTTGTTCTTCTTGGCTGCGGTACGGCAATGCTGGTAGGCTGTGACGCAAAGAACGGCGGGGGATATATCCTGACTGCTCTTGCATTTGGTCTTGTTATTGTCGGTATGGCTTACTGCGTGGGAAATATTTCTGGCTGTCATATCAATCCGGCGGTTTCTCTTGCAGTTTTAGTAAGCGGAGGAATGACATTCACTGATTTTGTAGGCTATGTTGTTTCACAGTGTCTGGGAGCAATCGCAGGTGCTGGAACATTAAAGCTTATTTTTGACCTTGGAAATGTTACCGATATGACCGGCGGATATGGTGCAAACGGTCTTGCAGGCGTAAACGGAAACGCCGGCGCCGGTGTCATTGTAGAGATAGTTCTTACATTTATTTTTGTACTCACTATTCTCGGTGTTACATCTAAGAATGCTAAGCACGGTTCATTCGGCGGACTTATAATCGGTCTTACACTTACACTGGTTCACATCTTCGGAATCGGTCTTACAGGTACATCTGTAAATCCTGCAAGAAGCCTTGGACCTGCAATTTTAGCTGGCGGAGATGCTCTCAATGATCTCTGGGTATTTATTGTCGGACCATTTGTTGGTGCTTCAATTGCTGCTGTAGTTTATAAATGTCTTGAGCCTGCTGCAAAGGCTGCTCCTGCACCTGTTGAAAAGGTCGCTGCTACAAGTAAAAACGCTTCTACAGCTAAGCCTGCAAACCACAACAATAAAAAGAAGAAAAAGTAATTTCAAAAAGCTCCCATATCGGGAGCTTTTCTTTTTGACGTGAAATCTTGAATTTCGTGCAGAGAAGTGATATAATAACAATAATGAATTATAAGGCAAAGTTTCACCAAATCAAAGTTTGGCGAAACTTTGTAAATAAAAATGAGGTTGGATTTATGAAACAGCTTTTTAAAATAGATCTGAAAGATTATGATGAAAGCTATAGTCGCTTCAAACGTCCGTCTGTAAGAGGCATAATTATTACTGATAATAAGGTCGCAATGGTTTACAGCCATAAATATGACTATTATAAATTTCCGGGCGGCGGAATTGAAAATGATGAAGATCACATTGAAACACTTAAACGCGAAGTTCTTGAAGAAACCGGTTTAACTGTTCTTGATGATTCAATTCGTGAGCTTGGCTCTGTGGTTCGTATTCAGAAAAGCCGATTTGCTGAAAATGAGATTTTTGAACAGGAAAACTTTTATTATCTGTGTGATGTTGAAGCTTCTGTAAAAACGCAGTCTTTGGATGAATATGAACTTGATGAAGGCTTTACGCTGAGATTCGTTTCACCTAAAGACGCTATTCTAACAAACAGAACCCACGATCACGGCGATTATGACCTTATACTTATTGAACGTGAAGCACGTGTTCTTGAATATCTTATTGAGAATGATTATTTATGAAAAATTTAAACAATAACTCAAATCCCGAATTCTTAAATGAATATCTTGTGCATATCAAGGTAGTTCAGCTTCTTGCGCAGCGTACTATTGAGGAGTATTACACGGATATAAGGCTTTTTCTCAGATATATCCATGAAAGCAATATTAATACAGGAAAAGATATTGAGGACATTGATATAAGTGATATGTCTGTTGCTGAGCTGCAAAAAATATCTGTTTCCGATATATATAACTTTATTTTTTATGCTTCAGATGAACGTCAGAATAAGGACAGAGCACGTTACAGGAAGATATCTTCTTTGAGAAGCTTCTTTAAGTATCTCGAAAAGGTAGCTCATATTATCAAGGAAAATCCTACAAAAGACCTTGATGTTCCTACTCCTAAGTCTTCCCTGCCGAAGTTTCTTTCTCTTAATGAGAGCATGAGACTTCTTGAAACAGCTGATTCTGCTGATTCAAAACGTGATTACTGTATAATAACCTTATTTTTAAACTGTGGAATGCGTTTAAGTGAGCTTGTTGGCATTAATATTAAAGATATTGATTTCTATGAGAATCGTTTAAAGGTTCTCGGAAAGCGCAGCAAAGAGCGTATGGTTTACCTCAATGAAGCATGTGTTGATGCGCTTCAGAAGTATCTTGCTATAAGGAAAAATAATCCAAAGGCTGCCGACGAGCCTGCGCTGTTTATAAGCAACCAGAACCGCAGGATATCCAAGCGCAGAGTTCAGCAGATAGTTGAAGATATGATACAGAAAGCCGAGCTTGACGGCAAGGGTATTACTACTCATAAGCTGAGGCATACTGCGGCAACTCTTATGTATCAGTACGGTGACGCCGATGTGCTTACGCTTAAAGAGCTACTTGGTCACGCAAGTATATCCACGACAGAGATATATACTCATCTTAATGATGAAAATGTAAGAAATGCTATTGAAAGCAATCCGCTCTCTAAAGTTAAATCCGATAAATCTGATGACAAATAATATCTTCTAATTTAAAACTTTAGTGTTGCAAAATCTATTAATTTGTAGTATAATATTTTGGGAGATTTAATCGATAGATAATCGGAGGTCACGTATATATGTGCGGAATCGTAGGTTTTATGAATAATATTGACAATTCAAACGACGTTCTTGAAAAAATGATGGACCGTATAAGGCATCGTGGTCCTGACGCTGAGGGCAAATATATAGATGAGAATATTGCGCTCGGTCATCGCAGACTTAGTATCATAGATGTAAGCTCCAGCGGCGACCAGCCGATTTTTAACGAGGATTCTTCGCTGGTTATCGTTTTTAACGGAGAGATATATAATTATAAGGACATTCGTCAGGAGCTTGTTGACGCAGGTCATACATTCAAGACAAATACAGATACCGAGGTACTTATCCACGGCTATGAGGAGTTTGGCGAAAAGCTTCTCAACAAGCTGAGAGGTATGTTTTCCTTTGTTATCTGGGATAAAAACAAAAATGAGCTCTTCGGCGCACGCGATTTCTTCGGTATCAAGCCTATGTACTACGCTAATATGAACGGAGTTTTCATGTTTGGTTCTGAGATCAAGAGCTTTTTAGAACACCCAAAATTCACAAAAGAGCTCAATACTGCCGCACTTGAGAACTATCTCACCTTCCAGTTCTCCCCTACTTACGAAACATTTTTTAAAAATGTTTACAAGCTCCCACCTGCACATTATTTCAAATTAAAGGACGGACACTTTGAAGCTAAACGCTACTGGGACGTTCATTTCAACGCAGATGAAAAGCCAACTCTCGATGAATGGGTAAACAGGATATCAGATACATTCCACAACTCGGTTGAAGCACATAAAATCGCAGATGTTGAAGTTGGCTCATTCCTTTCAAGCGGCGTAGATTCAAGCTATGTAGCGGCTATTGCAGATGTTGACAAGACCTTTACCGTTGGCTTCGGTACTGACGAAAAGTATAATGAGATAGGCTGGGCTAAGAACTTCTCCAAGGCTATCGGCAAGGAAAATACCAGCAAGGTCATCACTCCCGAGGAATACTGGGATAACCTATCAATGATACAGTATCACATGGACGAACCGCTTGCAGATCCCTCTGCAATTGCTCTTTATTTCGTATGTAATATCGCTTCAGAAAAGCTGAAAGTTGTTCTTTCGGGTGAGGGTGCAGACGAGATATTCGGCGGATATAATGTCTACAGCGATCCGAACGGAACCGTTTATGACAAGCTGCCGAGAGCTGTAAAGCGCGGCATAGGTGCTGTAGCGTCAAAACTGCCTGCAAAGCGCGGTGTTAATTTCTTTGTCCGCAAGGGCAAGGACGTTGAGGAGCGCTTTATCGGCAATGCCTATATGTTCAAGCCCGAGGAGAGAAAGTCTCTTCTGAAAATAACTACAGACGCTCCTGATCCGACAGTTATTACGAAGCCATTTTATGCTAATGTAAAGGATAAGGACGACGTTACAAAAATGCAGTATCTTGATCTGCATATGTGGATGGCCGGGGATATACTTCTTAAAGCTGATAAAATGAGTATGGCTAATTCACTGGAGCTTCGCGTTCCGTTCCTTGACAAAGAGGTAATGGCTTTAGCTGAGAAGATCCCTACAAAATACCGCGTTACTCACGATAAGGGCACTGACGAGACCAAGTATATCACCAAATATGCTATGCGTCTTGCCGCAAAGAAGGATACTCCCGAGCAGACTGCCAAAACTGCGGCAAAGAAGAAGCTTGGATTCCCTGTGCCTATAAGAGTATGGCTTAAAGAAGACAAGTACTACGAGCTTGTAAAGAGCTATTTTGAAAGCGACAGTTCTAAGGAGTTTTTCAATACCGCTCCCCTGCTGAAGCTTCTTGACGACCACCGTGAGGGAAAGGCTGATAACAGCCGAAAGATATGGACTGTGTTTATATTCCTCATCTGGTACAAGGTCTATTTTGAAAATAACGGAAAATACTGATAAACGGAGATAATATGGCAAGTAAGGTTACCTATAAGTACATTAAACAGAACCCTGATATAATGGAATATATCCGCAGAGCTGACAATGCGCTTGAAGCTCTCGGATATACCGAGCATTCATTTCCACACGTTGAGCGTGTGGCTCATACCTCAGCGCTTATACTTGAAACTCTCGGATACGACGAGAGGACAGTGGAGCTGGCTAAGATAGCCTCCATAATGCATGATATCGGCAATGTTATAAACCGTGTCGACCACGCACAGAGCGGAGCTGTAATGGCTTTCAGGCTTCTTGATAATCTCAGTATGCCTGCTGACGAGATATGTTCGATAATCTCGGCTATAGGCAATCACGATGAAGGCACAGGACAGCCGCTGGACGCTATTTCCGCGGCTATGATAATCGGTGATAAGACTGACGTGCGCAGAAGCCGTGTCCGCAATACAGACCTGCTCACATTCGATATCCATGATCGAGTAAACTATGCTGTTGTACAGTCGGCTGTAAAATTCAACGATGACAAATCTTCAATAATCCTTGAGCTTCAGATAGATACTGAAATATCCTCTGTTCTTGAATATTTTGAGATATTTATGAAGCGTATGCTCCTTTGCAGGAGAGCTTCCGAGTTCCTCGGAGTTCAGTTTGAAATGATAATAAATGACAGTAAAATACTGTAAAAATATAACGGAGGTACAAAATATGATTTCGGAATATCAGCATCTTATTGACCTGAACGATTATCCTGTTTCATGGTGGAAAAAGGTGGTAGAGCTTGGTGAAAAGATATATCAGTCCCCTGCCGATTTTGCCCATGAGTGTGACGGGAAGATAATGGCTACCCTTTTCTATGAGCCCTCCACACGTACACAGATGTCATTCCAGACAGCTATGATACGTCTTGGCGGACAGATAATAGGTTTCGATAACCCTGCAAACTCGTCTGTTTCAAAGGGCGAGACCATAAAGGATACTACTAAGATCGTCAGCAATTATGCAGATGTTCTCGTTATACGTCACCCTATTGCAGGAGCGGCTAAGGCGGCTTCTCTTACGGCTGACTGCTCTGTTATCAATGCAGGTGACGGCGGACACCTCCACCCGACACAGACACTCACAGACCTGCTCACTCTGAAGATAGAGAAAAAGACTCTCTCAGGACTTACAATAGGTATGTGCGGAGACCTTCTCAACGGCAGAACAGTTCATTCTCTCTGCAAGGCACTGAGTATGTTCCCAGACAATAAGTTTGTGTTCATTTCTACAAAAGAGCTTGGTATGCCTGCCTACATAAAGGATATTATCAAGGCAAACGGAAGCAAGTTCAAGGAAGTCAAGACTATTGAAGAAGCTATCGGCAGTCTTGATGTTCTCTACATGACAAGGATACAGCAGGAGCGCTTTGCAAGTGAGGAAGAGTACCTTGCTCAGAAGAATACCTATGTTCTTGACAGAAAGAAAATGCTCGGAGCAAAGAAAGACATGATAGTTATGCATCCCCTTCCGAGAGTTGATGAAATAACAGTTGACGTTGATGACGATGAGCGCGCAATGTATTTTAAGCAGGCTAAATACGGTATGTATGTGCGTATGGCGCTTATAATGACTATTCTGAAGGAAAAGAAGTCATCTGAGACTCTCAAGGGCAAGATATTCAGCGGAGTTCGCTGCTCGAATCCGAAATGTATCACAAATCATGAGGAGTATCTTCCAAAGAGCTTCCGTTCAAGCGGTGATGAAACCCTTCTTGAATGTGAGTACTGCGATGAAAGAAAGCTTATATAAGTTTAAAAGCCACAGCTTTAAGCTGTGGCTTTTGTGTTTATGGCTCACATCTGTGAATTACCTTTACAGGGCATGATTCAATGCATATTCCGCAGTTCGAGCAGTTGCTGTGATCAATAGAAGCATGGAAGTTATTGACGATAATAGCTTCATTGGGGCACTTCTTTTCGCATATCTTACAGCCGATACAGCCGTTCTTGCATACGAGCTTTGTGACCTTGCCGTTGTCTCCTGACGAGCACAAAACGTCAATGCACTTTGATACGGGCTTTATCTCTATAAGCTGGTTAGGACAGACTGCTGCGCATTGTCCGCAGGCTCCGCATAGAGCGGGTGTTACTTTAGCGATACCGTTGACGATTTTTATAGCGTCATGTTCGCATACGGTCACGCAGTCTCCGAGACCGATACAGCCGTATTTGCACATACCGCTGCCGCCGTAAAAACGCTTTACAGCCTTACAGGACTGCACTCCATCAAATAGAAAAGCCTTTTCTGTAGCGTTACAGTCACCGCTGCAATGAACAACTGCTGTCATTGGAACAACTTCTGCTGCTTTTGTTCCGAGAATAGCTGCAATATTATTTGCGGCTTCACTTCCTCCGGGGCGGCAAAGATTGGTTGCTGCGCCCTTATTTATTATTGCGGAAGCGTAGTCCGAGCAGCCTGCAAAGCCGCAGGCTCCGCAGTTTGCCTGTGGCAGAGCTTCGTTTATTTTCTCTATTCTTTCATCGACCTTTACATAGAATACCTTTGCAGCTATGGTAAGAAGAACTCCTGCGAGAATACCGCAGCCGCCGAGTATAAGAGCAGGGATAAGATAAGTCATATCGAATACCTCCTCACTTGATAAGTCCTGCAAAGCCCATAAAGCTTATTGAGACTATAGAGGCAGCAATAAGAGTAGCAGGAACTCCCTTGAATGTCTCGGGAATATCTGCATATTCAAGCTTTTTGCGTACTCCCGAGAAAATGACAAGCACTATCATGAAGCCGAGTCCGCCGAAGAGAGCATTGATAATGGACTGGAAAAAAGTGTAATTGTTGTCGATGTTGAGTACTGTAACGCCGAGAACAGCGCAGTTTGTAGTTATAAGCGGCAGATACACGCCAAGAGAGCTGTACAGTGACGGTACGCACTTTTTCAGGAAATTCTCCACCAGCTGAACGAAAAGAGCGATTACAAGGATAAATACCACAGTATCGAAGTATTCAAGTCCGTTGGGAACGAGTATGCCGTGATGTATCGGGTATGTAACTATAGTTGCGCATATCATTACGAAAGTAACTGCGACACCCATTCCTGCTGCGCTGTCAAGCTTCTTTGATACACCGAGGAACGGACAAATTCCCATGAATTTTGAAAGGACAAAGTTATCTGTCAGCATTGCTGAGAGCATAATTGCAAGTATTGTCTTCAATGACAGTCACCTTCCTTTCCGCAGTTCTTAGCATTCGGACAGCCGCTGCAGCCGAGTTCCTGAGGCGGCTTTTTATTTTTGAGCTTATTTACAGCCGCAATTATCATACCAAGAGTGAAAAATCCGCCAGCAGGCATGATAAAGAACAGCATTGGATTTTCGCTGAGTACAGGTAATTTTATTCCCATCCACTGACCTGCGCCGATTATCTCACGTACAGAGCCCATGAGGAATAAAGCCAGAGTAAAGCCTGCGCCCATGCCTAAAGCGTCAAATGCAGAGGCTAAAATGCCGGTTTTGCTTGCGAACATCTCTGCTCTGCCGAAAATGATACAGTTTACGGTAATAAGCGTGAGATAAATACCAAGGCTGTCATAAAGACTTGGCACGAAGCCTTCAAGAAGGAAGCCTATGAGAGTTACAAAGCTTGCGATAATAACGATAAACGCGGGGATTCGCACCTTGTCGGGAATAACCTTTCTGAGTGCGGAAATAACTATATTAGAACCAAGGAGAACGAATGTGGTCGCAAGTCCCATGCCTATTCCGTTCATAGCCTGTGTGGTAACGGCAAGAGTAGGACACATACCCAGAAGCATAACAAGGGTTGGGTTCTCCTTGATTATGCCTTTTGTAAGCTCTTTTACGAGGGGAGTTTTCTTATCAGCCACCGAGTATCGCCTCCTTGTTTTCATTGTATGCTTTAAGCGCAGTATCTACTGCGTGTTTCATTCCATTGGAAGAAAAAGTTGCGCCGCTTATAGCGTCAAAGCTGTCTGACGGCTGTGAAAGTCCATAGAATTGCTTTCTGAAATCAGCTTCATCACGAACCTTAGAGCCAAGACCTGGGGTTTCGCCAAGAGAAACGAACTCGATTCCTGAGATGATTCCCTGTGCGTCAAAGCCCACAAGTATGTTTATACCGTCCTTTGAGTAGCCGTCTGTGATAACTTGTATAACAGTTTTCTTATCAGGAGTTACAGCAATAGTCTGTATCTCATCATAGCCGCATTTTATGTTTACGACCTTACTTTCGGTCTTGCCGAAAAGAGCTTCAACACTGCTGCTGAACTTCTGAGACTTCTGCTCTGCTATGCTGTCTTTGGTAAGCTCATAAGCGAATACAAGAAGCAGAGAAGCTATCACGCATATTATAGTAAGTACAACGGTAGGCTTTACCTTATCCTTCATTCTTCTCAGCCTCCTTTGCACCAAGTACCTTAGTTCTTGTAAGCTGCTCGATATACGGAGTAAGAACGTTCATAAGGAGTATTGAGAACGAAACGCCCTCGGGATAAGAGCCGAAACGTCTTATGATAAACGTTATGATACCGCAGCCGAGTCCGAATACTATCTTGCCCTTTGTTGTTATAGGAGTTGTTGCGTAGTCTGTAGCCATGAAAAATGCTCCGAGGAATACGCCTCCTGCGAGTATCTGATATACAGGATCAGAGCTGCTGATCCAGCTGAGAATGAACAGACTGCCGATGAATGAGAGTGGAGCTGCAAGGGAGATTATCTTTCTTGCTGCGAGATAAAGTCCGCCTATGAGAAGTGCAAGAGCGCAGGTCTCACCGAGACAGCCGCCTGTTTTTCCAAGAAACAGGTCGAGGTATGATACGGCATTGTCAGTTCCGGCGAGAGGGAGCGGTGTTGCGCTTGATATAGCGTCAAGGTCTGTGTGTGTGAATGGCTCTACCCATTTTGTCATTGCCGCAGGGAAACTTATCATAAGCACAATACGTGCGGTTATGGCAGGGTTTGCGAAGTTCTGTCCAAGTCCGCCGAAGAGCTGCTTAACAATGACTATTGCTACAAATGAGCCTATGACAGCCATCCAATACGGCAGAGTCGATGGCAGATTCATAGCAAGTATAAGACCTGTGACAACAGCTGAAAGGTCTCCGATAGTATTGCTGCGTTTCATCATTGTGCGGCATACGTATTCAAAAAATATGCAGCTTCCGATACAGACCGCAGTCAGCGGAATAACGCGTAAACCGAAGAAATATACCGCTGCTCCCCATGCAGGAAGAAGAGCGATTATAACATTCAGCATTATATTTGTGGTTTTAGTGTAGTTCTCGTCATGTGGGGACGGAGATACAATAAGCTTATCCATTGGTCATCCGCCTCCTTACTTTCTTGGGATAAGTGCTTTTGCAAGCTGATTGGTCTCTGCAAGCTTTCTGTTTGCAGGACAGACATATGTACAGCTGCCGCAGTTCATGCAGAGCATGACTTTAAGCTGCTTGAGTTCTTCTATATTACGTATTTTATAAGCTCTGTCGATATCTGCGGGCATAAGTCCGAGGGGACAAACTCTTACACATCGTCCGCAGCGTATACAGTTCGATGTTTTGCGCTCGTCATAATGATTGAAAGCAAGGAGTGCGTTTGATGTCTTTACTACAGGCATATTTATATCAGGAACGCTCATTCCCATCATAGGACCGCCTGCGATGAGTTTTTTTATAGACGGGATATCGGCTTTGCAGAATTCAAGAAGTTCTTTGAAGGACGTACCGATAACAGTGCGGACATTTTTAGGCTCCCCTACTGCATTTCCGTCAATTGTAAGGCGGCGTGTGACAAGGGGCATACCTGTCTGCATATAGCGATAGAGAAATGCAACGGTTGACACATTCATAACAATTACGCCTGCGTCGGCTGGCAGTGAGCCCTCGTTGACAATTCTTCCCGTTGAGTTATAGATGATTACCTTTTCAGCGCCCTGCGGATATGCAGAGGGCAGAGTTATGATGTCTATAGTATCATCATTTTCAGCCATAGCCGTGAAATTCCTGATAGCTTCGGGCTTGTTTGCTTCGATAGCGAGCTTTGCTGACTTTATGCCCAGCTGAGACTTTACCATATTTATACCGTTGATAATATCCTGTGGATTTTCTATCATCTCTCGGTAATCGGCAGTTATGTAAGGCTCGCATTCAGCCGCATTAATTATCAGTGTATCAATATCAGCTTTTGGATTCAGCTTTATATGTGTAGGGAATCCTGCGCCGCCAAGTCCGCAGGCGCCGCTCTGACGAACAGCTTTTACAAAACTTTCCTTATCCGTAACAACAGGCGGCTTGACTTCATCTGATACAGTCTGAAGTCCGTCTGTTTCTATCTCTATCATTTTGCAGACTATTCCCATAGCGTTTCGATAATCGCTTATGGCAGTTACCTTTCCTGAAACGCCTGAGTGTACTGGAGCACTGAATGCAGCGTCGGTATCGCCTATCATCTGACCGACTGCAACTGTGTCCCCTACCTTTACAAGAGGCTGACACGGAGCGCCCATAGTCATTGACATAGGTATAGTGACTTTGGAAGGAACAGGAAAATCTACAGTAGAGCTGTTTTCCGTATTTTTACGGTGTTTAAGCTTTATACCGTTAAGCTTTTTCATATATTTCTCCTTGATATAACGGCTTGATGTTAGCCATTTTGTTTTCGGTAATAATGTAGCATTGAAAGCAGGGCGAAATGAGCCCATACAATAATATTATATATGAAAACAGTATAATATTCAAGAGTTTTTTACAAAAAAATTCATATTCTATTAAAGAAAATAAAGGAAAAATTAAAAGGCACCCGAAAGTGCCTTTAAAAACAAAAATAAAAAGCATCTGCTGTTGCAGATGCTTCGAGAGGCGCCACCCAGATTTGAACTGGGGATCAGGGTGTTGCAGACCCACGCCTTACCACTTGGCTATAGCGCCGCAATTGGAGCGGATTACGAGGCTCGAACTCGCTACCTCCACCTTGGCAAGGTGGCGCTCTACCAGATGAGCTAAATCCGCATAATGGCGACCCCGAACAGATTCGAACTGTCGACCTCCTGCGTGACAGGCAGGCGTTCTAACCAACTGAACTACGAGGCCAAAGAATTGGTGGGGACTACAGGGCTCGAACCTGTGACCCTCTGCTTGTAAGGCAGATGCTCTCCCAGCTGAGCTAAACCCCCACTTTTTCTTCCGTTCATCGGTTAATCAGTTCCGACGACTTTAATATTATACCACGATATTTTATGTTTGTCAAGCAATTTTTTGAAATTTTTCAAAAAAATTTTTGTAAACGATAAAAGCACGGTATATCGTTAAAATACAATGGTCAGATAATATAGAACCAGCTTTCATCAGGATCGACTTCTTCTTTCTGGATAGAGATCTGAGAGTCAAAGTAATATCTGAGCTCCTGATTCTTGATACTTACCTTTGCTCCCTCAGGGATAGAGCGTGTGATAAATGCGTTACCGCCTATTACAGCATTTTTTCCGACAACTGTCTCGCCGCCAAGTATAGAAGCTCCTGAGTAGATAGTGACATTGTCTTCGATTGTAGGGTGACGCTTTTTGTTGCGAAGTGACTGACCGCCTCTTGTTGAGAGCGCACCAAGTGTAACGCCCTGATATACCTTAACGTTGTCCCCTATTACTGTAGTTTCACCGATAACTATGCCTGTTCCGTGGTCAATGAAAAAGTATTTTCCGATAGTAGCACCAGGGTGTATATCAATACCGGTTTTGCTGTGAGCGTGCTCTGTCATTACACGAGGGATAAGTGGCACCCCAAGTAGAAACAGCTCGTGTGCCAGTCTGTTTACCAGTATAGCATATAATCCGGGATAAGAATAGATTATCTCATCCTTATTATATGCGGCAGGGTCACCGTCATATGCAGCCTGAACGTCAGTTTCGATATAGCTTCTTATTTTTGGTATCTTATCGAGAAATTCAAAGGTTATCCTTTCAGCGTTCTCGTTTATTTCGTTTTCACTGAGATTGACATATTTTTCATCATAGCGCAGTACAATAGAAATCTGACGTATAAGCTTAAAGATAACATCTTCAAGTATCATAGAGATGTTATTGCGGACCGTGTAGACGCGATAGCTCTTATTTCGGAAATATCCCGGAAAAACAATTCTTCTCAGAGACTCGATTATATCAATGATATTTTCGTTATCAGGGTGGTCAAATGTTTTGACCTCATCTATAGTTCTGTTATCCTGATAGTCAAGAAGTATCTTTTTTGACAGATTATTGATATTTTCTTCAAGCTTATGCATTCTTGCCACCTCACGCGAAAATTATATGTACTGTTATGCTATAAATATATCATATATAATTATACAACAATTCACTTATATAGTCAATAGGCATTATATGCGTATTTTACTTGACTTTGTTCAGAATTAGCGTTATAGTATTATATGAATAATACTAAGTGAGGGTTATCATGAACAGCAGTATAGACAACTCCATAACAGGAGAATTCAGCAAGAGCATATGGTCGAAATTCCGTAAAGGCATTGAGGAATACAGGCTTATCGAAAATAACGATAAAATAGCTGTATGCATTTCAGGCGGCAAGGACTCCATGCTCATGGCTAAATGTATTCAGAGACTACAGAAATACGGCAATATTGACTTTGATGTCGAGTACATAGTTATGGATCCCGGGTACGCCGACGAAAACAGGAAGAAAATCGAGGATAATGCTAAGCTTCTTGATATTCCGATAAAAATTATGAATACGAGGATATTTGAATCTACGGAGAAAGTTGAAAAGAATCCCTGCTTTCTGTGCGCAAGACTTCGCAGAGGCTGGCTTTATAAAACTGCTCAGGAGCTTGGCTGCAATAAAATAGCACTGGGACACCATTTTGACGATGTTATCGAAACTATTCTTATGGGAATGCTGTACGGCTCACAGGTGCAGACCATGATGCCAAAGCTTCACAGCGAGAATTATGAGGGAGTGCAGGTCATTCGTCCATTGTATCTTGTGAGAGAAAGTGATATTATCCGCTGGTGTGAATACAATGGGCTTGATTTTATACAGTGTGCCTGCCGTGTCGCTAAAAGCGAGGGCAGTTCAAAGCGTGCTGAGATAAAACAGCTTTTGCAGCAGCTTCGCATGACTAATCCTGCTGTTGATATGAATATTTTCCGCAGTGTAGAGAATGTCAATCTTCAGACGCTCATATCCTATCATCGCGGCAGCGAATATCATCATTTCCTTGATGATTTTGAAAAAGGATTCAGTATCAAGGGCACAAATAACTTTTCGGATAAAAAAGATGAAACGGAGCAGGAGCAATGCTGAAAAAATTACGCGGCAGTTTAATGCTTCTCACAGCGGCTTTCATATGGGGAACAGCTTTTGTGGCTCAAAGCAAGGGTATGGACTATGTTGCTCCCTTTACTTATAATGCTGTACGTACACTTATTGGCGGAGTTGTCCTTATCCCGATGGTTTTCTTATTCGGACAAAAAAGCCGCAGAAAAGTTTCGGAAAATAATAATAAAATAAGCTTTATTGGCGGAATTATCTGCGGACTGGTGCTTTTTGCTGCAAGTTCATTTCAGCAGTTGGGTATAAGTCTTACATCTGCGGGGAAGGCTGGCTTTATTACTGCACTTTATGTTGTTATTGTTCCCGTAATCAGCATAATATTTGGGCAAAAATCAAACCTCAAGATGTGGATTTGCGCTTTTACTGCGATCATCGGATTCTATCTCTTGTGTATAAAAGAGGGCTTCAGACTTTCCAAAGGCGATTTATATGTTCTTATTTGCGCAGTATTTTATTCAGTTCACATCATAGTTATTGATCATTTCAATTCAAAGGGCGCTGAGCCTGTAAAAATGTCCTGTGTGCAGTTTTTTACCGCAGGAAGCATTATGATGATATGTATGTTTATTTTTGAGTCCCCTGCCCTGTCGGCTGTTTGGGCTGCAAAGTATACCATATTATATGCAGGAGTAATGTCCTGTGGAGTTGCTTATACATTGCAGATTATCGGACAAAAATACACTGAATCTACTGCCGCTGCGCTTATAATGAGCCTTGAATCAGTATTTGCTGCACTTGCTGGCTGGATAATTCTAAGTGAACATATGAGCATGAAGGAATTTGCAGGCTGTATTTTAGTATTTGCAGCTGTTGTTTTTTCACAGCTCGATATAAGCTTCAAAAACAGAATACACATCAAAGAAAAGGGCAATACATGAGTATTGCCCTTTTATACTGTTATATTTTTAGTTATGAGCACATTGTCGTTCTCAATGTCAAGTTTTATGCTGTCTCCTTTTGTGATTTCGGAACTTATTATCATATTTGCTAGCCTGTTCTCGAACATTTCAACAGCCTTTCGCTTTATTTGACGTGCTCCGTATTGATATGTGCCGTTTACTGAAGCTAATGATTCAATAACCCTATCCGTAAATTCAATATTGATCCCGATTGAATCTGAGCGCTTTTTCAGGTCTTCAAGAGCTTGTCGGCTTATTTTTAACAGGTCATTTTTTTCAAACGGTCCAAAAACGACAATTTCATCTATTCGGTTAAGAAATTCAGCTGAGAAATAGTTTTTTACAGCTTCAATAGCTCTGTTTTCAAGGCTTTCATGACTGTTTTCGGTAAAACCAAGCGATGATCTCATTATCATATCCTCTGCGCCTATATTTGAAGTCATTATTATTATGCAGTTTCTGAAGCTTATTTTTCTCATAAGTGAATCAGTCAGCATACCGTAATCAAGAATCTGGAGCAGGATATTCAGTACCTCTTTCTCGGCTTTCTCAATTTCATCGAATAGTATCAATGAATATGGATTTCTTCTAACCTTTTCGCAAAGATTATTATCGTTGTTGTCGTAGCCTGCATAGCCGGGAGGTGCGCCAATAAGCTTTGCAACTGAATGTTTTTCCATGTATTCCGACATATCGACTCGTATCAGATTATTTTCACTGTCAAAAAGGCATTCTGCGACAGCCTTGGAAAGTTCTGTCTTGCCTACTCCTGTAGGACCTGCGAACAAAAGCGAAGCAATTGGTCTGTTTGTATCACGAAGCCCTACCTTAGCTCGATATATAGCGTTTGTGACTTTTTCGACGGCGTGTTCATGTCCTATTATGCGCCTTGAAATAACAAATTTCAGTCTGCTGAGCTTTTCTGATTCGTGTGAGGATATTTTGCTTGTTGGTATGCCTGTTTTAAGAGAAATTACAGTGTTCAGGTCGTCTTCCGTTACACAGCAGTTTTTAGGTGCTTCGATGACTTTGTTGAGCCTTGACAGTTTTACTCCTTCCATATCAATGAGTTCAGTATCTTTTTTCAGCTTCTGGCAGCTGTTTTTTATCTTTGCCCATGCGCAGGCTTCGTCAAGTATGTCGATAGCCTTATCAGGCAGAAATCGGTCAGTTATATAGCGTTTTGAAAGCTCCACTGAAAGTCGGATAATATCGTCGTTTATTTTTATATCATGGAATGATTCGTAGTTTTTTCGCAGTCCCTTTATTATCTCGATACAGCTGTGATTATCGGGCTCGTTTACCTTTACGGGCTGAAAACGGCGCTCTAAGGCAGCGTCCTTTTCTATTGTTTTTCTGTATTCGTCAAATGTTGTAGCTCCTATAAGCTGGAGCTGTCCCCTTGCGAGCTGAGGCTTCATTATATTTGCCGCGTCAATTGCTCCTTCCGCAGCTCCTGCGCCGACAATAGTGTGTATCTCGTCTATGAAAAGAATGATATTCTTTGCTTCTGCGGCTTCTTCTATGCAGGATTTAACCCTTTCCTCGAAGTCTCCGCGGTATTTGGCTCCCGAAAGCATGGAAGTAAGGTCGAGTGAGAAAATATACTTGTTTTTCAGATTATCAGGGACGAGATTTCGTATGAACATAGCGGCAACTCCCTCGACTATAGCTGTCTTACCGACGCCTGCTTCTCCTATCAGACAGGGATTGTTCTTTGTTCTGCGTGAAAGGATCTGTAAAACCCGTTCTATTTCTCTTTTTCGTCCGATAAGAGGATCATTTTGATTGATAACTGAAATGTCCGTGATATTCTTTCCGAATCTGAAAAGATTCGGATACTGCGAGGGCTTGGGTTTTAACGATTCGTAGAGCTTTATATTCATTTCTTCATCGGTAATGCTTCTGAGTCTTTCACATAAATATGGTATATCAGCATCTGCACGTTTCAGCACTGTACAGGCACTGCATGATGATTCTTTTATTATAGCTGCAAGAATATGCTCGGGAGAGGCTTTTTTTACTCCTGTATTTATTGCGGCTGAATAGGCTGTTTCGAGAATATGTTTAGTTGCTGTTGTAAAAAAGCGCTGATTCAGTATTGACGGTGTCCCCCTTCCTACCATATTAATTATCTCTTTTTCTGCAAGGTCATAGGATATGCCGCTTTCAATAAGCATTTTGGCAGCATCTGAGATTTCGTCGTCAAGCATAGAAAGCAGGATATGCTCGCTGCCTACATACGTATGTCCGAGCTCAGAGGCGTGGTCAATTGCTCCTTCTATCATTTGTATTGCTTTACGTGTGAATTTTTCGTTGTTTATCATAGCTTGCTCCTTTTATATTGTTCTACATATATTATGCCACTATATCTGTGCGATAACTGTCGAAACAGCGATTGCAATAAAATCTGTAACACTTTTTTTGCTATGGCATAATATGTACTATAAAGCGAACAGAAAACGCTTTAAATACATTATTCAAGGAGCTTTTAATTATGTGTAATTCATGCTTTGGCGGAAACAATTGCTGGTGTATCATTCTCTTAGTACTTCTCGTTATCATTCTCTTTTCGGGCTGTGGTAACAATGGCTGCGGCTGCGGTGACTGCGGCAACAATAACGGCTGTGGCTGCGGCTGTTAAGAAAAAGAAAAGGGGCTGCATTTGCAGTCCCTTTCGTTTATTCAGCTTTTAAAAGCTTGTTTCTTCTGTTTATAAGCAGCGGCTGTGTTTCATTGATAACGCAGTCTGCTGTTACAGTTACCTTAGCTATGCTGCCGTCAGACGGAACGGTAAACATAGTTTTCATAAGGATAGACTCAAGAATGGAGCGGAGTCCTCTTGCGCCTGTTTTCTGAGCTATAGCTTTCTTAGCTATCTCGGTAAGAGCTTCATCGTCTATTTCAAGCTCAATGTCATCGTATCTGAAAAGCTTCTTGTACTGCTTGATAAGAGCGTTCTTTGGCTCGGTAAGTATTCTTACCAGTGAAGCTTCATCAAGCTCCTCAAGAACGGATATAACAGGAAGTCTGCCTACAAACTCAGGTACCATACCGAATTTTACAAGGTCCTTTGGAACGACCTTCTTGAAGATATTTTCAGTCTCGATGTTATGAGTATTGATATCTCCGCCGAAGCCGATAGGAGCCTTTCCGATACGCTTCTGAATCTGCTTTTCAAGTCCGTCAAAGGCGCCGCCGCAGATAAACAGGATATTCTTTGTGTTTATCTGGATAACCTCCTGATTAGGGTGCTTTCTACCGCCCTGAGGAGGTACGTTTGAAACAGTACCCTCGATTATTTTGAGGAGAGCCTGCTGAACGCCTTCACCGCTTACATCACGGGTAAGTGATGTGTTCTCGGATTTTCTTGCGATCTTGTCTATCTCATCAATGTAGATGATTCCGCGCTCTGCTGATTTTATATCAAAGTCAGCTGCCTGAATAAGTCTGAGCAGAACGTTCTCAACGTCATCGCCGACGTATCCTGCTTCCGTTATAGTAGTTGCGTCAGCTATAGCGAAAGGAACGTTCAGAAGCTTTGCAAGAGTCTGAGCAAGGAAGGTCTTACCAACACCTGTAGGTCCGAGAAGAAGAACGTTGCTCTTCTGGAGCTCAACTCCATCTTTATCGGAAAAATCCTTGGTGTTCTCCTGACTCATTATACGCTTATAATGATTATAAACTGCGACAGAAAGCGATATTTTTGCATCGTCCTGTCCAATTACATACTCATCGAGAAAAGCCTTTATCTCCGTAGGCTTCATGAGTTTCATTGAAGAAACATCATTTTCTGTATCTGCTTTCGATGCTTTTCTATGCGCTTTAGCTACTCCAGAGCCATAGAGCATTTCGTAGCAGTAAGTTACGCATTCATCACAAATATTAGATGAACCTGCTGAGAACATACTGCGAACTCTGTTTTCCCCTTTGCCGCAAAAGCTGCACGATTTAAACGTTTCAGCCATTTAATAACCCCTACCTTTTTGTGATGACCTTATCAATAAGTCCGAATTCAAGAGCCTCCTGGGCTGTCATATAATTATCTCTCTCGCAAGCGGCATGTATTTCTTCCACGCTCTTGCCTGTATTAGCTGCGATTATTTCTTCGAGTCTGTCTCTTGTACGCTCAAGATTCTTAGCGTGTATCATGATATCGGTCTGCTGACCGCCAAGTCCGCCGCCTATAAGAGGCTGGTGTATCATGATCTCGCTGTTTGGAAGAGCTATTCTCTTGCCCTTTGCTCCTGATGAAAGCAGAAATGCTCCCATTGAAGCTGCCATACCGATACATATCGTTGAAACATCGCATTTAATGTAATTCATAGTGTCATAAATAGCCATTCCCGCAGTTACAGAACCTCCGGGGCTGTTTATATAAAGTGAAATGTCCTTTTCTGAATCCTGGCTTTCAAGATAAAGAAGCTGAGCAACAACAACACTTGCTGTAGCATCGTTGACCTGATCAGAAAGCATTATGATTCTGTCATTGAGCAGACGGGAATAGATATCATAGGATCTTTCGCCTCTGCTTGTCTGTTCTACGACATAAGGTACCAGTACGCTCATTTTTATCGCCCTTTCTTTAAAAACAGTTGTCCCACATAAGCTGCGGGACAACATGATATTTTTTATGATTGATTGTCGAAAAAGCTGTTATTCAGCCATTTCTTATGCAACAGAATTGTCTACTACAGCGTTTTCCTTAACGAGCTCGATAGCCTTCTGAACTCTGAGGTCAGTGATATAATCCTCAACAGGGATAAACTTCTTAACTGTTTCAACATCAATGTTATTAGCAGCTGCGATCTCGCCAAGGCTGTTGTTGAGATCTTCGTCAGAGATCTGGATATTCTCGAGGTCTGCGATCTTCTCAAGAGCGAGTCTGAGCTTAACTTCGTTTACAGCTCTGTCTCTGTATGTCTCTCTGAATGAATCCATATCCATACCTGTGTACTGGAAGTAGAGCTTGATGTCCATGCCCTGCTGCTGGAGCTGCTGCTCGAATGATCTCATAAGAGAATCGATTCTCTGCTCATACATACAATTCGGGATAGGAGCGTCAACCTTGCTGATAAGAGCTTCCATAACAGCGTTCTCAAAGCCTGACTCAGCCTGCTGTGCAGCAGCCTCTTCGAGCTTTGTCTTGATGTCTTCCTTGTATTCTGCAACAGTCTCGAACTCTGTAGCGTCCTTAACGAGGTCATCGTTGATCTCAGGGAGCTCTTCGTAGCTGATAGACTTGAGTTTGCACTTGAATGTAGCGTCCTTGCCTGCGTAATCTGTCATCTGGTAGTCCTCAGGGAACTTAACGTTTACGTCGAACTCGTCGCCGATGTTGTGACCAACGATCTGATCCTCAAAGCCTGGAATGAACTGACCGCTGCCGAGACGAAGAGGATGATCCTCGCCCTTGCCGCCTTCAAATGCCTCGTCACCGAAGAAGCCCTCGAAGTCGATGATAACTTCATCGTCCATCTGAGCTGCTCTGTCTTCAACAGAAACGATACGAGCGTTCTTCTTCCTGATGATATCGATCTGCTTGTCAATATCTTCATCAGTGATCTCCTTAACTTCCTTAGCAGCCTTGATGCCCTTGTAATCAGAGATCTCAATCTCCGGCTTTGTAACGCAGATAGCCTTGAGCTCTACGCCCTGCTCCTTATCGATAGAAGTAACTTCAACGTTAGGTCTGTCAACGAGAACAAGTCCTGTCTCCTTAACAGCTGCGTCTATTTCAGGTCCGAGGAGTGAGTTGATAGCGCCCTCATAGAAAGCACCCTCGCCGAACTCTCTCTCAGCAAGCTTTCTTGAAACCTTGCCCTTTCTGAAGCCTTTGATCTGGATATTTTTCTTCTGACGCTGATATTCTTTTTCAACAGCAGCCTCAAAAGCGTCTGCGTCAATTGAAATTACTAACTCGGTAGTATTTACATCTGTCTTGTTTGATGATTTTAAACTCATATTGATACGTCCTCCAATATTTATATAACATACTTGGTATATTATACCACATTTCCAAAAATTTTTCTACTGATTTCCAACACTTCTGCATTATGCACAATTTACAGAACTTTCTCCGGGATAAATTGTAGATAATCGCCTGCGATAAGATGAAAATTTACGTCATCATAGGTGTTTTTTACGCAAAGCTCATGGGCAGAACGTCCGTGTATATGACCATAGTAGCAATCTTTTATCTTGTAGCGATAAAGAATTTCAAGTATGTCATAATTAAAATTTGTTGCAAAAATAGGCGGATAGTGCAGAAAAACAATGGGTTCCAGGTTTTCTGCCAGTGCGGAACGGATAGAGGTCTCCAGACGCTGTACTTCCCTTTTGAGCACCTTTTCGTCCTGAGATTCGCCCGGCATATTCACCCAGCCTCTTGTACCGCAAATCCCGTATTTTTCATATGCATAATGGTTATTATGCAGTATTTTTATTGTATCAAGCTTCTCGGCGGCAAGGAATTCTTCCATTTTTTTCATGGTTGTCCACCAGTAATCGTGGTTTCCTTTGATGATTATCTTCTGCCCGGGGAGCTCGTTTATAAAATGAAAGTCAGGTGCTGCTTCGGCAAGGGACATTCCCCACGAAATATCCCCGGGGAGCACCACTGTATCATTTTCATTTATCAGTTCATGCCAGTTCCTTTCGATCCGCTCCTGATAGTTCTCCCAGCCATTGAAAATACTCATGGTCTTTTCGGGAGCGCCTTTGCACAGATGCAGATCAGCAAGTACAAACAAGCTCATTTTATTTGCTCAGAGTTCTGAGCACATAATCCTTCTGGTCTGACTTATCTATAACATCATTGAAGCGCTCGGGCTTGTTTCTGAGGTCAGCAAGTGCCGCAGGAACAGGTATATCTGAAAGCTCAGCTATCTTGTCGACCTTGTCGTATTCGTCGATATCAGATACCTTTCCTTCAAGAGCTTCAAGAACAGCAGCACTGAACTTGTAAGGACTTGCAGTTGAAGCGATAACAGTTTTTGTTGTATCGCCTGTAGCGTTTTTATAATCGTTATAGACCTTTACTGCAACAGCTGTGTGTGTGTCACAGGTATAGGAGTATTTCTCATAGATAGAGTGGATAGTTTCCTTGGTCTGTGCGTCGTCACAGAAGCCTGCGGCAAATTCTTCGGCAAGCTTTGCCTTTACATCAGCATTTACTTCATACTTGCCCTCAGAAGCGAGCTTTCCGAACCAGTCACGGATAAGAGCGTCGTTCTTTCCTGTCATGAGGTAAAGAAGTCTTTCAAGATTGCTTGAAATGAGGATATCCATAGACGGTGAAACAGTAGCATAGAACTGTCTGTTTCTGTCATAAACGCCTGTGTTTATGAAGTCAGTGAGAACGTTATTGATGTTTGAAGCACAGATAAGCTTGTTTACGGGAACTCCCATGTGCTTTGCATAGTAAGCAGCAAGGATATTTCCGAAGTTTCCTGTAGGAACTACGATGTTTATCTTATCGCCGAGAGCTATCTCGCCGTCCTTAACAAGCTCAGCATAAGCTGAAACGTAGTAAACTACCTGAGGAACAAGACGTCCCCAGTTGATAGAGTTTGCGCTTGAGAACATCATGCCCTTTTCTTCCAGAGCTTTCTTTACGTCGTCATTGGTGAAAATAGCCTTTACACCGTTCTGGCAGTCGTCGAAGTTGCCCTTGATAGCGCATACACCGACATTTGAGCCTTCCTGAGTCTTCATCTGTCTCTTCTGCATCGGGCTTACGCCGTCCTCAGGATAGAAAACAAGGATAGAAGTTCCCTCGACGTCCTTAAAGCCCTCAAGAGCAGCTTTACCTGTATCGCCTGATGTAGCAACGAGGATAACTATCTTCTTGTCAAGCTTTATCTTCTTTGCGGAAGTAGTAAGGAAGTATGGGAGGATCTGGAGCGCCATATCCTTGAATGCACAGGTCGGACCGTGCCAGAGCTCCAGCATATATGTACCATCGAAGAGATGTGCCATCTCTGCAATGCTTTCTGTTTCAAAGTTCTTTGTGCTGTACGCGTTGTCTGTACAGTAGTGTATCTCAGCATCTGTAAAGTCTGTGAGATACTTAGCAAACACATAAGCAGCTCTGTCGGCATACTTCATGTCACCGATAGCTTTTATCTCGTCAAGAGTGAGCTGAGGAATGCTCTCGGGAACAAAAAGTCCGCCCTCTGCTGAAATACCCTGTGTAATGGCTTCAGCGCTGCTGACCTTGACACTGCTGTTTCTTGTGCTGTTATAGAACATATTTATCACCTTTCAAAATATGAAGTTGTAGCCTGTTGTATCATAGGCATTGGTTATATAATCAATGCTGAGCACTTTGCCCTCCGAAATGATGACTTGTGCGACATCGAATCTCGGCTGTAGCATATTAGGGTGCTTACAGCAATAATCAGCGGCAGTTTTTATAATCAGACCGCGTTTTCTTGTGTTGACAGCCTCAAAGCCTGTGACCATGCTGTCAGGCTTTCTGGCTTTTACTTCAACAAAAGCGATATAGTCGCCGTTTTCAGCGATTATATCTATCTCACCGCCCTTTATCCTGTAATTTCGGGCGATGATATTATATCCTCGCTCGGTCAGATAAGCGCAAACGCTTTCTTCTCCGAGTTTTCCTATTTCACTTTTAGTCATATAATTTTTTCAGAAATGTCTTGCGATGAACTTCTGATATACCGAATTCCGCTATTTTTTCATAGTGTAGCTTCGTTCCGTAGCCCTTGTGCTGCGAAAAGCAGTACTCAGGGTACTTTTCGTCGAGCTCGCGCATATAGCGGTCTCGTGAGACCTTTGCAAGTATGGACGCAGCCGCTATTGAAGCTGAAACAGCGTCGCCGTGGATAACAAACTGACTCTTGCAGTTGAGCTGGGGCAGCCTGTTTCCGTCTATCAGAGCTAAATCGGGATTTACGCCAAGTCCGTCAACAGCTCTTCTCATAGCAAGCATTGTTGCCTGCAAAATGTTGAGTTCATCTATTTCCTGTACGCTTGCTGTTGCTACGCAGTATGCGTCGGCTTTTGCGATAACTTCGTCATAAAGAAGCTCTCTGCGCTTTTCTGATATCTTTTTGCTGTCGTTGAGATAGTCTATAAGAACAGAATCGTTGAGGATAACTGCGGCGGCGTAAACATCGCCTGCAAGCGGTCCCCTGCCTGCTTCATCGACTCCGCAGATAACGGGATATTCCTTTCGGAGCTCAGTATCGTAGTCAAAAAGCTCCTTGTGAAGAACTATTCTTGCCATTACTGCTCCTTCTGCGGCGGAGCTTCGAGAGTTATCTTTCCGAGCTTGCCGCTTCTGAATTCATCAAGAACTGTTATTGCAGCTCGCTCGGTGTTTATCTCACCGCCTGATATCATCATGCCGCGCTTCTTTCCGACTTTTTCAAGGAGCTCCAAGCCCGTGTCTTCGTCGGAAAGCTCAATTTTGTATCTCTCGGTTATAGAAGTTGGATAATTCTCAGCAAGATAGCTTAAAAGCTTCATGGCGAGTGTTTCGATATCAAGTATATCGTCGCTTATAGCTCCTGTAAATGCAAGTCTTATTGCGACGTCCTGATCCTCGAATTTTGGCCACAAAACACCGGGCATATCAAGAAGCTCTGTGTTGTTATCGAGCTTTACCCACTGCTTTGTACGGGTAACACCTGGCCTGTCCTCTACTTTTGCACGCTTAGAGCCTGCTAACTTGTTTATAAGCGAGGACTTTCCTACATTCGGGATACCTACTATCATAAGGCGTATTGCCGCGCCTGTCATGCCGTTTTTTGCGCGCTTGTCCATTAACTCTTTTAAAACAGTGCTTTTTATAGTGGGGAGAATGAATTTCAGGCCTTTTCCCGACTTACAGTCCACTGACAAAGCAGCGCAGCCGCAGTTTTTGAAATAATTTATCCAGAGCTGAGTTGTTTTGTCGTCAGCAAGATCACACTTGTTGAGCAGAACCATTCTCGGCTTGTTTCTTGTGAGCTTATCCATTTCGGGATTTCGGCTGCTTAGCGGAGTTCGTGCGTCCAATATCTCTACAACAGCGTCAACAAGAGAGAGATTAGAAGTTATCAATCGCCTTGTTTTCGCCATATGACCAGGAAACCACTGGATCTGTTTCATATCGCTGTTATCCATAATTGCCTCCTGTTCGTATTATTATGTTGATTTATCAGAAATTAAGGAATTTGAATTCCTTGATAGGTGAATATCTGATAAGTGCTTTTCCGTATATCTGTTCTTTCTTTATAAGGCCAACATCGCCGCTTCGGCTGTCGGAAGAATTTCTTCTGTTATCGCCCATAACGAAATAGTAACCCTCGGGTATTGTTATGGGGAAGTCAAACATTCCGCCGTCGGAAATGACAGTCTCCTTTATGTAAGGCTCGTCGAGGACCTTTCCGTCAACGATTACCTGCTCGTTTTCAGCGTCAATGTCGATAGTCTGACCGGGCTCGGCAATAACTCTTTTGATTATGCATTCTTTAAGAGATGAGCCGGTAATATCTCTTTCATATATGCTTCCGTCTTCATTGAGAAGATATGCTTCATCATTATTGATAACGACGATATCTCCGTAATGAGGACCGCCGTAGATAGTTGTCATGAAGATCCTGTCCTTGTCCATGAGAGTATCGTTCATTGAACGTCCCACAACGTTTACAGGGTGAAGCAGATATGTAAATATCATTACGATAACAAACACGGTAACAAGAGTCGATTCGATTATCTCAAGGATATCGTCAACGATCTTGCTTTCCTTTTCCTCTGCCTTTTTTTCTTCATCAGCTTTATCTTCTGAAGCTTTTTCGGTATTTTCAACAGCTTCTTCTGCTTTTTCTTCGGCTTCAACATCAGTTTCGGATACTACTTCTTCCTCTGTGTTTTCGGATAAATCTTTTACTTCATCAGCCATATTTGCTGCCTCCAGACCATATTAAATATCATAATGTAGCAAAAAAGGGACTTTAAGTCCCTCAAGGAAAGAAGATGAGTCAGCCGAAATTGATCGGCTGAACTCAGTCTGCAACCTGTTAGCGGATCTGTTCCTTGACCTTAGCAGCCTTACCAACTCTGTCTCTGAGGTAGTAGAGCTTAGCTCTGCGAACTTTACCGTATCTTACGACCTCTACCTTGTCAACAACAGGAGAGTGAAGTGGGAATACTCTTTCGATACCGCAGCCGTGAGCAACACGTCTTACAGTGAAAGTCTCGCTGATACCGCCGTGCTTCTTAGCGATAACAGTTCCCTCGAAAACCTGAATACGGCTTTTGTCGCCTTCCTTGATCTGTACGTGAACCTTTACTGTATCACCTACATTGAATTCGGGAACGTTTTCCTTCATGCTTGATTCGCTGATTAACTTGAGTGCATCCATTTTATTTTCCTCCTAAAATTTCCGAACATTCTTACCTGTTCCGCAGCAGCCGTTCAGCATTCGGCTTGTGCAGAAATAATATAATAATATGTGTACTTATAAGTACAAAGGCTCAAAATGAGCATCAGGCAGCGGACTATCCGATTTAATGTCTTTCGGCATTAACCCTCATTCGGGCATAAAAATACCCGAACGGATTTCAAATGCTTTTATATCATACCACACTCTGACAAAAAATGCAAGTGTTTTTTGTGCAAAAATATATATTTAATATATTTACTTCTTTCTGAGTATCGCCATTGCCGCATGATGAAGTATTTCAAGGTCATTTGAGGGAGTTTTTGCAAGCATTTCCATGTGCTCATGCTCCCAAGCTGATATTTCTTCTTCACTGAGTGAAGCTCCGACGCCGCGGCAGGCTTTCATTCTTCCGTTCCAGCTTTCACGGGTAAATGGTACCATCAGGTCATAATCCTCGGCGTGTTCAATGTCGAAATACTCTTTTGCTATCTCAGGAACAAATACAGGCTGACGGGTATATCCTCCTCCTGTCCACTTAGGATTGTACCTGAGAACAAGTCTTTCGCTGTCCCCTGCTATTTTATCCTCGTCAGGCAGCCAAGCCATGAATAATATGACCAGTCTGCCGCCTTTTTTCAATAATCGAGCCAGTTTAGGTATTACTACGTCATAATCAAAGTAGAAAAAACACTGACAAGCGGTTATTACATCAAAAGTTTCATCAGGAAAGTCGAGCTTCTCTGTGGCTGAAACTACAAAATCAATGTTCATTCCGCTGCTTTGAGCAAGCATTTTTGCCTGTGCTATCTGGTTTTCGGAAATATCGGCGCCTGTCCATTCTGCTCCGTAATGATACATATTGCGCGGTACAACGCCTGTGCCTGTACCGATATCAAGAACACGCTGGCCTTTGACACAGAGTCCTCTTTCGGCGACCTTGTCAAAGAAAAGGGGCGGGTATATATCTCTGAATTTAGCATAATCGGAAGATGTACGTCCCCAGTCGAAGGCTTTTCCGCCGTCGATATCATTTTTCTGTATATCCATTTTTTACTCCTTTTGTTATTCAAATACTGTGTTATCGGCGCATAAAATCGCTGTTCTGCGTATGTTTTTTGTCTCAAACGGGATCTCTGTTGTTTTTTTCAATGCTTCAATAAAAAGTGTTGGATTGTAGTTGGTCTGAGTACCTGCAGGCAGATACATTGAAATATCAATGGAATTTTCTGTCTTGTTACAGGTGAGTATCTCCATATCGGGCTTTATATCCACTGTTTTTAAGCCTTTTTTAGTTTTTTTCTCAATAAATATCTCGGGACTTGCAATAAGCTCCTGCACAGCGGTGAAAAGTTCGCCTGTTTCATCGGAAACAAGAGAAAAACTGTATTCAGCCTTGGCGATTGCAGTTATTTTCTGCTTTTGCTCAGCGACTTTAACTATCCGCATTCCCTCAGGCATTACGGCGTTGAGCTTGTCCCGTATTTCATCAAAAGGGATGTCCTCATTGAGGTTGAAGTCCAGTATCTCGCAGCTGCTCTCAAATCCAAGCGAAAGTGCCAGTGCAAAGCTGTAATACGGGTGCGGATTGAAACCCTCGGTATACCATATAGGCAGACGTGAACGCCTGAATGTTCTCAGCATACAGCGGTTAAGGTCAAGGTGGGAAATGTATTTTGCGCGTCCGCACTTTTCGAATGTAGCTCTTACACGTATCAAAAGCATTCCCTCCCGACTTTTTTATTAACTCCGCAGCCTGAACATCTCAGGCGGCAGTTTGGTGTTGTTTTGGATTGATGAGCTGTTTTGTTCTCGCGGATAAGAAATTCCTTTGATACAAGATAATCAAGATGATCCCACGGGAGTATCTCGTCGTACTCAAATCTGCGGTTTGCATAGAATGAAGTATCTATGCCGCATTCCTCGAAAGCCTCCAGCCACTTGTCAAAATGGAAGTATTCGTCCCAGCTGTCGAATTTACAGCCTTTTTTCCATGCAGTGTAAACTGCCTTGCACAGTCTGCGGTCTCCCTTGGCAAGTATGACTTCAAGCATACTTACATCGGGATTGTGATAGCTTACCTTTATTTTCTTTGTTTTCACGGAATCAAGGAGAAGCTTCTGCTTGTGTTCTATCATTTCACGAGTATCCTGCGGCTCGAACTGAAACGGAGTAAAGGGCTTAGGAACGAATGTAGCACAGCTTATTGATATCTGTACTCCCCTGCCCTTCGGACGATTCTCTATGCTGTAATACAGGTCGATTATACGGTTTGCAAGCTCGGCGATACCTACGATATCCTCATCGGTTTCAGTGGGGAGTCCCATCATGAAATAGAGCTTTACCGATGAATAGCCGCCTTCAAAAGCTATTCGGCAGGTATTCATTATCTCTTCTTCGCTGACATTCTTGTTTATAACGTCGCGGAGACGCTGTGTACCGCCCTCTGCCGCGAATGTAAGACCACTCTTGCGGACTCTTTTTATCTTTTCCAGCAGAGATTCCGAGAAGTTATCAACTCTCAGTGACGGAAGCGAGAGATTTATCTTTTCGCTTACCGTATAGTCAAGAAGCTGTGTCAGAAGAGGATCAATTTCCGAATGGTCGCTGGTACTCAGTGAGGCAAGAGAAATTTCGTCATATCCTGTATTTTCACAGAGACTTTTGGCTGATTTGCATATTGTATCAGCGTGTTTTTCACGGAAAGGTCTGTAGATAAATCCTGCCTGACAGAATCGACAGCCTCTTATACAGCCGCGAAGCACTTCAACGGAAACTCTGTCCTGAACTATCTCAGTGAACGGAACTACGAAATTGTCCGGATAATAGACCTTGTCAAGGTCTTTGATTATGCGCTTGCGGACTACCGCGGGGGCGCCGTTTGTGGTTTCAACGTGATCTATAGTTCCGTCGTCTTTATAGATAAATTCGTAGAATTTCGGTACATATACGCCCTCAATTTGACAGGCTTTGCGAAGAAAATCATCCCTTGAAGCGCCCTGCTTCTTCATTTCGTGGTAAAGGTCCATGAGTTCGAGGTTTACTTCCTCGCCCTCTCCGAGAACGCATATATCAAAGAAATCGGCAAGGGGCTCGGGATTACAGACGCAGGGACCGCCTGCAATGACTATCTGGGTGAGCTCCTGCGTTCTGTCCTTAGAAAATATGGGGATCCCTGCAAGATCAAGCATATTGAGGACGTTTGCGTAGGAAAGCTCATACTGCATAGTGAAGCCGATAAAATCGAAATCCTTTATTGGATCAAGGCTCTCCAGTGCATAGAGAGGAATATCATTTTCACGCATTACGGCTTCAAAATCCTCGCTTGGAGCAAAACAACGCTCACACCAGTAATTCTCACGCTCATTTGTAAGAGAATAAAGTATCTTCATGCCAAGGTGTGACATTCCGATGTCATATGTATCGGGAAAGCAGAAAGCGAATCGGACGTCTATTTTTGATTTGTCCTTTATAACGCTTCCGACTTCTCCGCCTATATATCGCGAGGGCTTCTGAACTTCCAGAAGATGTTTTTCGATTTTATCTCTAAGCATATTTCCTCCAAATATCAGTATCTTTTATCAGCAGGTATCAGTGACATAAAGTCTCTGTACTCTCCGTGCCAGCCTATGGGTACGAAATTTTCAAAGCTTTCCGGCTTCGGAAACTGAGAATACAAGGTATTTCTGTCAAAATCAATGAATAAAGCCGCGTCATAATCCTTTTTGCGGTCATCATGGGCTACCATGCGGAGCAGTCTGAGCTCGTCTGCTGAATATCTGCATTTGAACAGATGCGCAAGAAAATTATTTGCTGTAAAACCATCAATAACCTCGATATTCCAGCGCTTTTCGCAGAATTGCTCATAGGTTCCTATGTCAGTCTCGAGCTGTTCCTTGGTTTTGCCTCCTTTTTTATAGGCGAGCTCCCAGATGGAATAAAGCTTTTTATAATCCATTTTCCATAGATTCTTTGGAGCGACATACCATTCAAAATGCCGTTTGAACATTACACCGACTACTATATTTTCACCGTATTTCGGCAATACTTTCTCTATCTGTTCCATAATTATCGGAAAGCTCCTTTTCAAAACATATCATATCACACAGTTGAACACCTGCTTCGTATATCGGGTGATCATAGTTATCAATAAAAAAGTTCTTGATAACGCCGCATTTTCTGAAGCCGCATTTTTCATAAAACGGAACAGTCAGCGGACTGTCACCTGTTCCGAGAATAAGTCTTTTGAAAGCGCCTGCGAATTTATTTTCAACATAAGAGATAAGCGCTCTGCCGAATCCTTGACGCTGAAATTTTTCAGATACAGCGATGTTTTTCAGTTCAAGGGTAAAATCTCCCTCGTCGGTAACTATGCAGACTGCACATACCGTATCGTCACTTTTCATTACGAAAAGCCTGCCGCGGTCAAGGTATTTCATTATCATTTCTTCCTGCTCATCGCCCAGCAGAAGAAGTTCCATATATTCGGATTTATGTGCTGATACTTCGGCTATTCGTATCATTTCATGCTGTCCTCGTTGAAGCGTTTGGGAAGAAAATCAGAGAGGCTGTATTCGCCGTCGGAGAGAATTATCCTGAAACTGTCGCCGCAAAATTCGCTTAATACCTGTAAGCAGGCTCCGCAGGGAAAGCATGGCTTGGAGAAATCATCGTTTCCGCTTCCTGCGATAGCGATCGCTTCAAAATCGGTATATCCCTCGGAGACTGCCTTGAATACAGCAGTACGCTCGGCGCATATAGTCAATGAGTAAGAGGCATTTTCAATATTGCAGCCTGTAAATACTCTGCCGTCAGATGTGAGAAGAGCTGCTCCCACAGTGAAATGAGAGTAGTTGGAATATGATTTTTCGGCAGCCTTTACAGCTGCTGCATAGAGCTCGTCATTGCTCATGGACTCACCTTCCCTTGCCTACCTTACGCTTTTTGCCGTCAGGCGTCATAATGTATGTGTTTTCAAGCTGTGCAGCGAGATTGCCTGTTACAGCTCTTCTGTATTCGTTTCTGAGCTCGGTCTGTTCAGCCTTTTCAGCTTCTGTAAGTCCCTCAGACTTGGATTTGTGAGCAAGCTCGTTGATACGATCAATTTTTTTCTGATCCAATTTAAACACTCCTATAATGATATATTTTATATTGTAACATGGATTCGCAGTAATTTCAAGTATTGGACTGGATTTTTAGCTTATATTATGATATAATTACTTTAAATAACGCTTTAGTAAGGAGAAATATATGAAAAAGGCACTTGTTACAGGCGGAGCAGGCGGTATCGGTGAAGCAATATGCCAACGTCTTGCGGCTGACGGATATTTTGTATATGTAAACTACGCTCATTCAGCTGAAAAAGCAAAGAAAATCGCAGAGGACATAGGTGGAGAAGCGGTCTGCTTCGATGTTTCGGACGTTAATGCTGTAAAAGAAGCGTTTAATACTATCGGAAAGCTCGATCTTCTCGTAAATAATGCGGGAGTTTCGGATATCGACCTTTTTACGGCAATTTCGCAGGATTCAGCTGATAAAATACTGAATATAAATCTTAAAGGCGCTATGAACTGCGCAAGAGCAGCTCTGCCATATATGATCAATGAAAAATCAGGAAACATCATCAATATTTCCTCAATGTGGGGACAGTGCGGAGCTTCCTGCGAGGTTGACTATTCTGCTTCAAAGGCAGGAATGATAGGCTTTACAAAGGCTCTTGCCAAGGAAGTTGCACCGTCGGGGATACGTGTGAACTGTGTATCTCCTGGATTTATAATGACGGAAATGAACAGCCGCTTCTCGGACGAAGATCTGGAGCTTATAAAGGAAGATATCCCGCTCGGGATATTTGGTGAGCCGCGACATATCGCAGACGCAGTTGCATTTCTTGCATCGGGAAGCGCTGAATACATTACAGGTCAGGTTCTCGCTGTAAACGGCGGAATGGTGATTTGAGGTGATAAGTATGAAAGAAAGACTTGAAAAGCAGATCAATTTTATATTAGAACTGGATAAAATGAAGAATCTGTACCGTCAGACCTACGTACTTCATGAGGACAGAAAGGAAAACGACGCAGAGCACAGCTGGCATATCGCAATAATGGCGATATTGCTGTCAGAATATGCAAATTCGGAGATAGATACTGCAAAGGTCATAAAAATGCTGCTTCTGCATGATGTTATTGAGATAGACGCAGGCGATACATACTGCTATGACGCTGTCGGAAACTCCACTAAGGCTGAGCGTGAAGAAAAGGCTGCACGAAGAATATTCGGACTTCTGCCCGAAGATCAGTGCACAGAGTTTTATGAGCTTTGGCGCGAATTTGAGGACAGCGTCACTAAAGAAGCTCGATTTGCAGCTGTTCTTGACCGTTTGCAGCCTCTTATGCTCAATTACACTAAAGGCGGTATTTCATGGCAGGAACATGGTATACATAAAGAACAGGTACTAAAGAGAAATGAGAATTACTTCGGTGAAGCTGATGAGCTTGCAGAGCTTATCAGATCGGTTATTGATGATGCGGAAAAGAAGGGATGGCTCAAATAGCTGTGCGCAAAATGCACAAATTTCATCTGCTGTTGCCGTACACTATTACTAAAGCGCTGAATTTCGTGAACAAACGGTGATATTTCTTTTGATAACTTGAAGTTTATGGCGTATTATGTTATATTTATAATGTTAGATAATATAAATACCAGTATTTGTGTTTGAAAAAGGATGATAACAGTATGAAGAAAAAAATAAATGTGAACGTCGATGTATCTGATGAAAAAGATAAAAAGACGTTTATAAAAGATATAAACGATCCTATAGAGGCTGCTATTGAACCAAAATCAGAAGGTAAGGAGCATTTTTCACGATTCAGGAGATTCAATCAGAAGCGCGAGGAAAATACGGCTAAGTATCATAAATTCAATTCGCTTCTTATGCTTGTCTTCCCTATTTTTATCTGCTTTATGGCGGAGATAAATCAGGGAAAGTACATAAAGCCGTTCCTTGTTTTTGCTGCTGACCGACCTACTGTTATTCTGTTCGATATTCTTCTGACGGCGGTAGTTTTTGCTTTCTTCCTTGGCATTTTCAAAAAAGGCTGGATCGCTATGCTTGCTCATAGTATTTTATATATGGCGCTGAGTACAACTGAGCTTTTTAAATACGGAACTAACGGAAATCATCTTATTCTTTCTGATATGAAGCTTCTCAGGAGCGTAAAAAGCCTTACTTCCTTTGCCTATATCAAGATAACGCCGAGGCTTCTTATCTATTATGCCATAGTTTTGCTTTTTGTTACTGTGGCTATGTACTTTAATCCGAAATTAAAAGCAACTCCTATGCGCAGAGTGGCTATTTGCTGCGGCTGCCTGCTGCCGTTTGCAGCACTTGTGGTCCTGCCTGCATTTTACAATCCTGTATACAAGACTTTCAAGGTTGACACAACAAGTGCAACTAACGCATTCAAGCTCAATGAAAAATTTGATAATAACCGTTTTCTTGCCTTCCTTGTTCAGACTGCAAGCGAAAGCTATTCCAACAGAATAGTTGTTCCTGAGGACTACAGCGAGGAGTACATTGATGAAATAATGGATATCCCTGTTGATACAGACGAGGACTTCAATGGTGGCAAAAAGCCCAATGTTATCGTTATAATGAGCGAATCATACGCTGATTTCCGTGCTTTTGACCAGCTCAATATTGATAAGAAATACTATCAGAAATTTGACAATGCCATATCCGAAGGTCAAGGCGGAATCGCTATCACACCTACTTATGCAAGCTGGACTGTACGCTCTGAGTTTGAGCTGCTTTTCGGTCTCCCTGTAAGAGGTCTCAATACTCCTAATATGCCGCAGAGAGAGCTTGCTGACCGTGCACAGCCTGCACTTGCTCAGTATTATAAGGCATGGGGCTACAATACTGTTTACGTTCACCCGTTCCAGAGCACTTTCTACAGCAGATCAAGAATATACGGACATTTTGGTTTTGAAAAGATGATATTCCACGATGATTCGACCAATACTACGGATTTTACCGTTCCTGTTGAGCATTTTGGTACATATGTGGACGATTCAACTGTATTTGACCAGATAATCAAAGAGATAAAGACTTCAAAGAAGCCTGTTTATCTCCATACTACAACAATGCAGAATCATCAGCCCTATGATCAGGGGGATGATCCTGAAGATGAATTCGGCAATTATCTTACATGGATCAGTCATACAAATGACGGTCTTGAAAAGTTCCTTTCGGAGCTTGATGATATAAAGGAACCTACACTTGTTTTCTTTGTAGGAGATCATTTCCCGTCACTGAGAGGAGAAACAAGCGTATATAACCAGCTTGGACTTACAGGTACTAACTGTGATACTCTTTATCAGCAGAAATATTTCTTCTGGAGCAATTATGACGCTGATTTCTCCTATATTCCTGAAAATGAGGTCTCATTCTTCTATATTCCGTATGTTATCCTCAATATCATTGACGCTCCAAGAGATGCCTTTATTGAAAAGATGAACGGATTCATGGAAAGCCTGCCTGTGTACTCTAATGAGTATAACAGCGAGATTCCGAGAAACGAAGAGCTGGATATTCTTACTCTCGACAGAGTTGTAATGGAGGAGTATTCCCCTTCGCCTATTCCCGAAGAAGAACTTACTACTCAGGATTAAGGAGCAAACTATGAAAGAACTTACAAAAGGAATCACAGGAACATCTGAACTGACTGTTTCAGACAGCGAGCTTGCAGTAAATGTAGGCAGCGGCAGTCTTGAAGTCTTCGCTACTCCTGTAATGGTAATGCTTATGGAAAAAGCGGCTTGCAGCTGTATTTCCGAATACCTTGAGGGCGATGAAACAACTGTCGGCACTGAGATGAATGTAAAGCATATATCTGCAACACCAAAGAATATGAAAGTCTGCGCAGAAGCAGAGCTTATCGAGATAAATGGCAGAGAACTTGTTTTTTCTGTAAAAGCTTATGATGAAGCAGGAGACATCGGTGAGGGAATACATAAACGCTTCCTTGTTTATGGCGAGAAATTCACTGCTAAAACTTACTCAAAGATATAAAATAAAAAGTTCACTCATTTCGAGTGAACTTTTCTTTTAGTTTTCTGAAGTGTTTGGATCACTTTTGGGATCTTTCATATCCTCGGATACATATTTTACTTCCTGCAGGGTTACTTTTATTTTGATATCTCTTCCGTTTCGGGATACTGTAATGGTAACTGTGTCCCCTGCTTTATATTTATCTCTTATTTCGTTAAGTTCCTGAGCAGTTGATACTGCTTCACCTTCGATGTCGATTATTACGTCTCCGATCTCGATTCCTGCAAGATCGGCAGCACTTCCCTCCTGAACAGTTCTTACATAAACGCCTACAGGAATGTTCCAGTAACGGGACTGAGCTTCACTGATATCGTTTGTAGTGATACCGATCCGAGGTCTACCTGTAACGTATTTATAATTGATAAGGTCATCTATTATGGCTTTAGCTTCCTTTATAGGAATAGCAAAGCAGAGACCTTCAACACTTGCCAGATTGCTGCTGTAGCTTGTTGACATTTTTGCGGAGTTTATACCTATTACCTGTCCGCAGCTGTTGAGAAGAGGGCCGCCTGAGTTACCGCTGTTTATAGCTGCGTCTGTCTGTATAAGGTTCATTTTTCTTGCGTTTATGTCTATTTTTCTGTTTAATGCGGAAACGATTCCACTTGTAACTGTTCCGAACAGGTCAAATCCGAGAGGATTGCCGACAGCGATAACGAGCTCGCCGACTCTCAGATCTTCGCTGTCACCGAGAACAGCTGGTTTTAATCCTTTTTCGTTGACTTTAAGGACTGCAATATCAGTATCGGGATCGAAAGCAATTATACTTGCTTCGTGCTCTGATTCATCGCTGAACAGAACTGAAACTTCAGCAGCTTTGCCTGCCTTGTATTCCTCGTCGTAAACAACATGAGAGTTTGTAACGATATATCCGTCTTCAGTGATTATGAAGCCTGTTCCTGTTGCTCTGAACTGCTGTGTTTGCGGCTGAGGATTCCAGCCCCATATGCTGAAAGGCTGTTCCTGTTCGTACTCAAAGGTCGAAGCTACGCCTACGACTGACGGCATAATAGAATCAACTATATCGGGGAGTGGTTTTGCGTCCGACCTTGAAGCGAGCTCTATCAGACTTGGCAATGGTTTCTTATCGGTATCCTTTGGCTTCTCTTCATCGACTATTTTTGTAACTGTGCGTGATGGATCACCAGTGTATTCGGCTACCAATTCGTCTTTGGTAACGCTTAAAAACTTATATACCTTTACTCCACAGGCACATAATACCGCAACCGCGAGGACAGCAACTGCGCTCCTCAGGATAATATTTACCTTCCTTTTTGAAGATTTTGAAGTGTTTTCAGAAGTAAAAGCATATGATGAACCTGAATCAAACTGGGCTTCACTATTGCTTGATCTGTAGTCAAAAGAATTCTCGGTCTTGTCAGAAGAGTTGCTGCCAAATATATCACTTGATGTACTGCCTGATGACAGATGATCTCTATCATTGTAATTGTCTGACATACTGCTCGTCCTTTCTACATAAAGTCACTATTTTATATTATAAACATTTTTGTGATAAATATATGATAACATAAAGAAAAATACAAATTTATATATTGTATCTCTGTATTCAACAGAAAAGCCCCGACAGATTTACATCGGGGCTTAAAAAATTCTGTTTTTTTAATAATATAAAGCGACTTTCATCACTTTGCTAAATTACCCTTTGGACTCACCCTTTCGGATTAGATATTCAATGTGTACCACTTTTTCATGTACATCATTCCTTTTCTTCAAAAGTAATTAAGCGATGTAGTTTTTCTCCATTGGAATCACCTATAAAGTTGTATTTATCCGATCTGATCCTCGGATAGTTGCAATTTCATAAAGTAATAACCTATCTTCTCATTGGACTCTACCTCTTGTGAAAGATTTTTTCGCAATATATCTAAAGACTCATTGTCGAAATTTCAGATAACTCTGTATCTAAATATGTTGGACATGAAGCCGTTTAGATCAGCAATACGTCAGCCTTGTAATCGAATTATAAAGCCATATTGAGCTATTTTCAATGGAACAAGCACGAAGCCTATATTCCCTTTTTCACTGAATCCAATTACTCAGCAAGCCCGCCGGCTTCACGCAGCTGTGCGAACTTTTCTTCCATTGGACTCACACTCCCTTCCGCGTATTATCATTTACATTGAGGCTTTCACCTCAGTCCAAGTAAATACAGCTTGGATCGCTCATCTGAGCTCTCCTTTTCTTTGATTATATATTACCACATTTCTTGTGCATTGTCAATAGAAATCACATAATTATCACGGAACTTTAGTGTAATTCGGCGTATATCACAATGAAAGTTACTTCCCATTGACAATTTTATCAATAAACTTATTACTCAATTTCCCTCTTGATTTTTTTACTGTATTAGTGTATAATTAAAACATCAAATAGCGTAAGCTGGAATGGAGAATACTATGTCAGAAATGAATGAATACACACCTGAGCTCTTTGAGCTTATAGATGAAGAAGGAAATAAAAAACAGTTTGAACTTTTTGATTGCGCAGAGATCGAGGGCGAGCAGTATTTTGCTATGCTTCCTGCCGTTGAAGATGATGATTTCCTTAACTCCGACTGTGAGCTCGTTATACTTAAATCCATAGAAGAGGACGGAGAAGAGATCCTTGCTTCTATTGATGATGACGACGAGTTTGAAACGGTTTCTGCATTCTTTATGGAAAGATTACAGGACGCCCTTGAAGAATAAGACAATTTCATCAAATTTTAATAATTTTACATAGATTTGCTATTGATTTTTTGAAATCTTTATGGTATAATATATATAGAAAAAGAAAATATTCTGCCTTGTTCGGGTAAATATAGTTTTTATAATCCAACACATAATTCAAGGGAATTCAGCTCCGTATGTGGACTGCAGACCTCCCGCTTTGCGGACGAAGGGAGCGAGAAGCATAAGGGCGGGTACCCACCTGCTTCGTGCGGGTTTTATGCACTATATGACGGCAAGGCGGATTTTTTTACCTAAATAAAAAACGGTTTCCATACATTGGAAACCGTTTTTTTGTGTTTTATGGTTCTGTTTCGATTGCTTTACCGTTTTTCAGACTCTCCTGACAGTTGATATACCTCTGATTGGAGCTTCCGCGAAATTTTATCTCCCAATCCTTTTGTTCAAGGATGAAAGGTCCGTCGATAAGGAAATCGGTGACTTCAAGGAGCTCACCCCAGTGGTTCTGGCGGCGCTCTTCATAAAGCTTTTCAAAGGTATAGCCTGTATAGGTTATTATATCAAGTCCGAGCTTTTTGATCTCTTTGCCGAGAACAGAAAGAGCTTCTGCCTGACAAAATGGCTCTCCGCCGCTGAACGTAACACCGTCAAGGAGCGGATTGCCTTTTATTTTTTCGAGGAGAGCTTCTGTTGTAGTAACAGTTCCTCCCTCGAAATCGTGAGTCTGAGGATTGTGGCAGCCCTTGCAGTTATGAGGACAGCCTTGTACAAATATAGTAAATCGTATTCCGGGACCGTCAACGATTGAGTCGTTGACGGTTCCCGCAATTCTTATTTCCATTATATCACCTTACACATCATGCTTAACTCGGTCATGCTCTTCAGCACGCTTACCGTTGTTGAAGCGGTCAAGTGTACCAACAAGATAGCCTGTGATTCTGCGTATCCTGTCGAATGCGACGTTGTTGGAATGTTCTTTTCTACCGCAGCAAGGACAAGTCTCGCCGATGATACCTGTGTAGCCGCAGCAAGGATCACGGTCTACAGGGTGATTGATAGCACCGTAGCCTATTCCTGATTCCTTCATGCAGCGAACTATCTTTTCAAACGCGCTGAGGTTCTCAAGAGGATCACCGTCAAGCTCGATATAGCTGATGTGACCTGCGTTTGTGAGCTCGTGGTAAGGAGCTTCTATCTTGATCTTCTCAAATGCGCTGATAGGATAGTAAACTGGTACGTGGAATGAGTTTGTGTAGTATTCACGGTCTGTAACGCCCTCGATTACGCCGTACTTCTTGGCGTCCATACGTACAAAACGTCCTGAAAGTCCCTCGGCAGGAGTTGCCAGAAGTGAGAAGTTGAGACCTGTTCTCTTGGATTCTTCGTCGAGACGCTTTCTCATGGAAGAAACTATCTCAAGACCAAGCTCGCGGGCTTCTTCGCTTTCACCGTGATGAGCTCCGATAAGAGCCTTTAATGTCTCTGCAAGTCCGATAAAGCCAACTGAGAGAGTACCATGTTTAAGTACCTCGCCTACTGTGTCGTCAGGACCGAGCTTGTCGGAGTCTATCCATATACCCTGTCCCATAAGGAACGGATAATTTCTTACTCTCTTCTGTGACTGGATATTGAATCTGTGCATGAGCTGGTCAATGACGAGCTCCATTTTTTCCTCGAGCATTTCAAAGAAAAGACCTACGTTATGGTCTGCCTTGATAGCAAGACGAGGAAGATTTATAGATGTAAAGCTGAGATTTCCTCTGCCTGTAACTATTTCTCTTGAAGGATCATAGTTGTTTCCGATAACTCTTGTACGACATCCCATGTAAGCTATCTCTGTATCGGGATTGCCCTCCTTGTAGTACTGGAGGTTGTATGGTGCGTCGATAAAAGAGAAATTTGGGAAAAGGCGCTTTGCAGAAACTCTGCAAGCCAGCTTGAATAAGTCATAGTTAGGATCGGTAGGGTTATAGTTGATGCCCTCTTTGATCTTGAATATGTGTATCGGGAAGATAGGAGTCTCGCCGTTGCCGAGACCTGCCTCCTGAGCAAGAAGTACATTCTTGATGACCATTCTTCCTTCAGGAGATGTATCTGTACCGTAGTTTATAGAGCTGAAAGGTGTCTGAGCACCTGCACGGCTGTTCATAGTATTGAGGTTATGGATAAGTGCCTCCATAGCCTGATAAGTAGCTCTGTCGGTCTCTTTTTCAGCATTTCTTGTAGCGAAAGCCTGAATTTTCTCCGCAGTTTCCTTATCGGTGTACTTCAGTAGAAGCTCCATTTCCTTTTCTTTGTAGCCGTTATCATTAGCAAGAGTTGGCTTGAGTCCGAAGTTTTCTGACATTTCTTTCTTTATTTCGTCTACTGCTTCAAACTCGTTCTCTACTCCGCCTATCAGAGAGAGAGCTCTTGCGACATTCTGTGTATATCTTGACGCATAAGTTTTCTTTACGCCGTCAGCCATTGCATAGTCAAATGTAGGGATACTCTGTCCGCCGTGCTGATCGTTCTGGTTGGACTGGATAGCGATACAGGCAAGAGCTGAATAGCTTGCTATATCGTTTGGCTCTCTTAGGAAGCCGTGTCCTGTTGAAAAGCCGTTGGTGAACAGCTTATGCAGGTCGATCTGAGTACAGGTGGTAGTCAGAGTATAGAAGTCGAGGTCGTGTATATGGATATCGCCCTCGCGGTGAGCCTTTGCGTGTGCAGGCTCAAGGACATACATTTCGTAGTATTCCTTAGCGGATACAGAACCGTACTTTAACATAGTACCCATTGCTGTATCACCATCTATATTAGCGTTCTCACGCTTTATATCACTGTCTTTTGCAGGACTGAAAGTCAGCTCGTTAAGTACGCACATCAGATTGGTCTTCATCTCACGTGAGCGTGTACGCTCGTAACGATAGAGAATATATGCCTTTGCTGTTTTTGCGTGACCTTTTTCGATAAGGACTTTCTCGACGAGATCCTGAATCTCTTCAACAGTTGGAGTTTTTCCCGGATTCTGTTCCTCATACAATCTGCACACCTCGACTGCAACGTCCATAGCAACGTTGAAATCTGTACCCCCACGCGCCTGTGCAGCCTTAAAGATAGCGTTTGCGATCTTCTCTATATTAAAAGGAACTTTTCTTCCGTCTCTTTTAATAATGTGGATTATCATTTCTTTATCATACCTCCAAACACAATATATAGTGTCTCTCTTTCAATCGTTCTTTATAAGTATAGAACATAATTCATAGATTGTCAATGTAAGCTTTAGACAACTAACCAGAAGAAATGGTGCTTGTTTTTGGAGGAAATGTGCATAAATCATTTATAAAATGGACTTTTAGCGATATTTCGAGCTTTGAAAAGGTCTACAGATAGTAAATCGGTCAAACACTATATATAGTGTTTGACCGAAAAATTATACAGTATGACAAAGCACGTAATCAGCAATGGTTTTATATGCTTTTTCAGTAAGAGCTCCTGACTCTGAGTCAATAAATTCTTTTGAAATATTTCCGTCTACTCCCTTGAGAGCTGTGTTGGTATCTATGCAGTAAACGTTATTTGTATTAGCAATTGTTAAAAGCTTTGTATTGAATTCGTTTATGACGCCGTTGTCGATAGCACTTCCCTCTCCTGACGGCGGCAGCTGCATGATATAGATATCTGCGCCGGTGAGATATCCTCTTACATTTTTTACAAACTCGGTATAGTTTGAGATCATATCGTCTACAGAAGAGGTACCGATGTCATCTCCAAGCATGATATAAACCTTTTCAGGCTTTTTGGTCTGCAATATTTCGTAGGCTGTCTTTGTTCCGTATGAGGAATCCATTGTATATGTGTTGCAGTTTGCAGCACCAAGTTCACCGCTGCCGATTATATCGGTAAGTCCTGTATACTTTCCCATATCTATGAGAGTATTATCGGTCACAAGGCAGCATGAACCGAGATACGAAGCGTCCTTTGGCTGAGACTGGCCGATAGGATTTGTCACAGATGAACCGCTCTGCTGAACGATCTGTTCAGTGTCAGATGAATTGCCTAAGCTTTCGTTGTTCTGTTCGGCAGACGTTTTATCTTCGACAACTACTTTTTCAAATTCATCGCTGAAAAAGTTTTCGTTAAAGTTTGCGGCTACCATATAAAGAATGAAGCATGTTGCAAATGAGAGCATAAAAATAACGATTAGTCCCCAGAAGCTGAATCTTATCTTTGGTCTGCCACGCTTTTTATCTGAAATACGTGTAATACTTTTCTTTTTAGCCATATTAACTCCTGATATAATAAAGCGCTCCCCTGTAATCAGGATAATGCGCCGTAATTTTGCCGTTGCGGCAGTTATTAATATTATACCTCTTTTTCTTGCTGTTTGCAAGACTTTTAAGAAGTTTTATTTTATTTTTGCGTATCGGCTTGAATTCTGTTTCAAAATAGACTATAATAGTACTATAATGTTTTAAGGAGGGATGATCTGTTGTTCCATTGCGGCAAACCGATGATGAAAGGCTATTTTAAAATTGAAAAGCGCGGTATTCCTACAAAGGGCTCTTCACTTGAATATCCTGTCTCAACGTTTTATGACGGAGACAATAAAATATGCGAAGTTCCCGTGGATAAAACGCTTGGATATTACTGTACGGAATGCGGTATGCTTATCGGAGTTTTTCCTGTGACTCACCCAACAGGCTTTGCAGGAAAATACAATCAGGATATCGACGATAAAATTGATATTCTGCCGAAAAAGGTCTGCATCGAGTGCGGCGCAGAGATCGACGTTGATTATCCCCGCTGTCCATTTTGCGGTCATATCTATGAAGCAATATAACAGCATAAAACGATAATACTATATTGGAGGTACATAAAATGACTTACAAGGAAAGCTTTATAAAGTTTATGGTGGACTGCGGAGTTCTTACATTCGGCGAGTTTACTCTTAAAAGCGGAAGAAAGGCTCCATACTTCATCAACTGCGGAAACTATAAAACAGGTGCTCAGCTTGCTAAACTTGGTGAATATTATGCGGAGTGCATAAATGCTAATCAGATACCAGTTGATACCCTCTTCGGACCTGCATACAAGGGAATCCCGCTTGCTGTATCAGCTGTTGTTGCCCTCAGCAATAAGTTTGGCATTGATGTTTCCTACTGTTTTGACAGAAAAGAAGCTAAAGACCACGGTGAGGGCGGAATGTTTGTCGGCAAGACTCTTACAGATAATGAAAGAGTAGTTATTATCGATGATGTTATGACTTCTGGAAAGGCTCTGCGCGAGTCTATGCCAAAGCTTATGACTGCTGCTGATGTAAACGTAACAGGTATGGTAATAACTGTTGACCGTATGGAAAAGGGCACAGGCGAGCTTTCTGCTGTACAGGAAGTTAAGCGTGACTTTGGTGTTATCGTATATCCTATCGTTACAATGGAGGATATTATTGAAGCAATAAAGAACGATATTGTTCCAGGTAAGGAATATCTTGACAAGATGCTTGAATACAGAGAAAAGTACGGTGTAAAATAAAAGGTTAAGCGCTTCCGCAAAGGAAGCGCTTTTTCTTTACTTGAATAAGATTATCAGGAACTGGGATACCAGAACAATTGAGATAAGTGCGACAGGATATGTTGCTGCATAGGCAGAAGCAACGTTCTCTGTACCTGCTGTACTGATAAGAGTTCCGAGGGCGGGTGTTGATGTCATACCGCCTGTAATAGAGCCAAGATTGTTGAGAAGACTGAGCTTCAGAACATATTTAGCAAAGAGATAACCGATTATCATGGGAAGTATAGTCATTATCATGCCGTATACGAAGTATACTGCGTCAAAATACTGAACGAACTTAGCTCCGCCCGATACTCCTGCACCGATAAGGAAGAACATGAGTCCGAGCTCGCGGAATACCTTGAGAGTTGAATCCTTTGGCGTTATGGAGTACTTTCCGATTCGTCCGAAGTGTCCGAATATAAGGGATACAAGCAGACAGCCGCCAGTTGTTGACAGTGAGAAGTTGCCGAACTTGAATGAACCGATGATTATTCCAAAAAAGGCAGCCATTGAAAACGGCATGATACCAAAGCTGTCCATTTCGATGAGCTTGAACATCTTCTTCTCTTTAGTATCCTTCTTAGCTGTCGGAGCAAGCTGCTCTCTTTCCTTAGCCATATCTGCCTTTGTGAGCTTAGGGATTATCTGAACGAATAAAACAACGCCGATAACTCCGAAAATATAAGCAATAGCATAGCCTACTGAAACGATACTCTGTAAGTGGTCACTGCCGACTGCGTCCTTTGCAGCAGAGAAACCGGGGGTGCTTGTAAGTGCACCTGAAAGGATACCTGTCAGCATAGCAGTGAATTCCTCACTGTTAAGGTCAGTAAAGTTTCTGCCTACCATAATGCAGCCTGCACAGGCAAGTCCACCGCTTAAAATAATAATTATTGCGAGAATAACATAGGATTTGAAGTTTTTCTTGAAGTTTCCGAAGAAATTAGGTCCTGCAATGAAACCAACTGCTGTAACAAAGAGTATAAGTCCGAGGTTGTCAACTATTTTCAGCGCATTTCCCACAAAGTCGGTATTTATTTCGGCTGAAAGCTCTTTATAGAAAACGCAGCCGTAAATAAGAGCGACAATGAATACGCCCGCTGTACCGAGAGAAATGCCTTTTATTGTTATTCTGCCGAGTATATAGCCGAGAGCAGCTATGGCGATAACTGATATCATAAGAAAGGAAACGCCGTGAATCGACAGAATTCCGTTAAAACAATCCATTATTTATCACTTGACTTTCTTTTATAGTATACATACTTACGGGACGTCTTTTACGACGTCCCATAGTTTTATTATTTCTTTCTTGCGTAACGAGGGAGAAGCATTGGTGAAGCTGTATTGCTTGCAGCGCCTGCTGCTTCGAGCTCCTTATTGAACTTCTCAATATGAGCAAGGGTAAGCTTTGCAGGAGAAGCTGTCTCCTTAGCCTTTGCGGCTGCGTAGATACCTGCATTTCTGCCGAATACGATAACATCAAGAAGCGAATTGCCCATGAGTCTGTTTCTGCCGTGGATACCGCCTGCTACCTCGCCTGCTGCATAGAGGTTCTCAACTCCTGTAGCACAGTCATCGGATATCTCCAGACCGCCGTTCTGATAGTGGAGAGTCGGATAAACGAGGATAGGCTCCTTGCGGATATCAATTCCGTACTTGCCGAACATTCTCATCATTGCAGGAATGCGCTTTTCAATAGTGCCCTCGCCGTTCTTGTACTCTATCATAGGTGTGTCGAGCCATACAGCCTTGCCGAGAGAAGTCTCGATACCCTTGTTGCGCTCTGTACACTCACGGATAATTGAAGCCGCTGTAACGTCACGAGTCTCAAGTGGGTGCATGAATACATCGCCGTCGATATTTACAAGCTTTGCACCGAGAGAACGAACCTTCTCTGTAACCAGTGCACCGAATATCTGCTCGGGATAGCCTGTACCTGTTGGATGATACTGTAATGTATCAGCATAAAGGAGCTTTGCGCCTACACGGTAGCCGAGGATAAGTCCGTCAGCTGTAGCACCGTAATGGTTTGAAGTCGGGAAGCCCTGATAGTGAAGTCTGCCTGCGCCGCCTGTAGCGATAATTACAGTCTTTGCCTTGGCAACGAGGAGCTCCTTGGTCTCCATATTCATGAGAACAGCGCCTGCAGCTCTGCCGTTTTCATCAAGTATTATCTCAATAGCAGCTGTAAAGTCGATAACCGGGATACCGCGATTGATGACCTCATCGCGGAGAGTACGCATTATCTCAGCGCCTGAGTAGTCCTTTGCAGCGTGCATTCTCTTACGTGATGTACCGCCGCCGTGAGTTGTTACCATAGTGCCGTCGGGCTCTTTGTCGAACTCAACGCCAAGCTTATTGAGCCACTGGATAGCTTCTGGAGCCTTTGTAACCAGCTTCTTTACAAGCTCGGGCTTTGCTGCGAAATGTCCGCCGCCGAAAGCGTCGAGGAAGTGTATAGCAGGAGAATCATTAGGCTTATCAGCAGCCTGAATACCGCCCTCAGCCATCATTGTATTAGCGTCGCCGATACGAAGCTTTGTAACTATCATAGCCTTAACGCCTGCTTCATCAGCTTCGATAGCAGCAGAAGCACCTGCGCCGCCGCCGCCGATGATAAGAACGTCAGTTTCATAATCAGGAGCAGTAAGGTCTACGTCAGAAGCGCTGATACGGCTCTTGCCCTGTAAAAGCTCAGCAAGCTGTGTAGGAACTTTGTCGCCCTTGTTTACACCGGCGGAGAGAACTGTGAACTCCTCCTGCTTGTAATCGGGGTGGAAATGAGCGAGAAGCTCGTCCTTTTCCTCGGCTGTCATACGTCTGGGTTCAAGAGCAGCATTTTCGGCTCTCTTAGCTGCAACTACCTTTGCAAGCTCGTTAAGTTTATCTATCTTGTACATACTCTCTCCCCTCCTTACTTCTCGATCTCGCGGTGGTTGTACATATCTTTTATTTCTTCGATATTGTCAACTGCCTTAGTCATGAGTTCTTCGATCTCCTTATCGAAGATACCCTCGTTTACTTCCTTTACTCTGTCGGAGAGATGTCCGCACTCAGGCTCTATATACTTGCCGTTGAGACGTCTTGCAAGCATAGCTACCTGTGGGTGGGAAATACCTGCTGGACATCGTGACGAACATACTCCGCACATTACACAGTCAAAGCTCTCCTCTGCACACTTGTCGTACTCGCCTCTCTGAGCATATGCGATATACTGCATAACGTTGAGTTCCTGGGTACAAGCTTTTGTACAGGCATTACAGCCGATACAGCTGTATATCTCGGGATAAAGCTGCATCATTATCTGCTGAGTGGGCTTTATCTCCTCGATGTTGTAAATCCTCTTTTCAAGCGGGAAGAAAGGCAGAGTTGCTACGTACATTCCCTCCTGAATCTCTGTCTGACAGGCAAGACAGCCGTGAAGCTCTATCTCGCCCTTTATTCTGTATATGGTAGCACAGGCTCCGCAGAAGCCGTTGCGGCAGCCGCAGCCTCTTACAAGGTCGTAGCCTGCATATTCCATAGCTGTCATTATTGTAAGACCTGCGGGCACTTCGTACTTCTTGCCGAACAGGTAAACATTCAACATATTATCCATGCGAGTATCTCCTTATTAATATTCGTCGGGCAGTTCGCCGAGCTGGTCAAAGCGGAAAACAGGACCGTCCTTGCAGACATACTTGTTGCCGATGTTGCAGCGTCCGCATTTGCCTACTCCGCACTTCATGCGAAGCTCCATAGTAGTATAGACCTGAGTTTCCTTGAAACCAAGTTCTTTAAGTCCTGCAAGAGTGAACTTTATCATTATGGGAGGTCCGCAGATAAGAACAGTCTTGTTTATGGAAGGATCAAGCTCCTTTACATAGTTAGGAACGAAGCCTACATGACCGTCCCAGCCCTCCTGCGGATTATCAATGGTAAGGTTTACTTCAATACCAGTGTCATTCATCCACTCGTCAATTATCTCTTTATAATCAACAAGGTCATCTTTAGAACGTGAACCGTATATTATCTGTACGTCGCCGTAGTTAGCGCGGTTGTCGCGCACATAGTTGATGACCGAGCGGAGCGGAGCAAGACCGATACCGCCTGCAATAAAGAGGAGGTCCTTGCCTTTCAGCTCTGTCTCAACAGGGAAAGCATTGCCGTAAGGTCCGCGGATAGTTATCTGCTGACCTACGTCCATAGCATGAAGCCATGTTGTAAGACAGCCGCATTTCTTTATGCTGAACTCCATGAATTCCTTGTTTGTAGGAGAAGATGTTATAGAGAACATAGCCTCTCCGACACCGGGAATCGAGAGCATTGCGCACTGTCCGGGCATATGATCGAAAACCTTGCCACCCTCGGGAGAAACAACTCGGAATGTCTTTACATCGGGAGTATCCTGTCTTATATCGGTAACTACACCAATGTAAGGTATCAATGTATCATTATTCATCACTTTACCTCCAATGCTTTCATTACCTTGACGATATTCATGGAAATAGGACATTTTGCAAGGCATCTTCCACAGCCAACACAGCCGAATTCTCCGTTGTTGTTTGCCGGGAAGTACACAAGCTTATGCATAAATCTCTGGCGGAAGCGCTCAAGCTGAGTAAGTCTCGGGTTTCCGTGAGCCATCTTTGTAAAATCGGAGTACATACATGAATCCCAGCAGCGGAAACGCTTTATGCCATGACCGGTGTTGAAATCCTTGATGTCATAGCACTGACAGGTAGGGCATACGAATGTGCAGGTACCGCAGCCGAGGCAGCTCTCGGAGAGTTCTCCCCACTTATCGGAATTGAAGTACTCATTGAGCTTGTCGCCGCCGAAATTATCGGTAGTAAGGTTTGCGAGAGGAAGTTTTTTGAGTATCTCTCTTGTCTTAGCACGAACAGCTTCAAGCTTTGCTGTGTCGCCTTCTTCAAGAAGAGAAGATATCGAGTCGATGAACTTCTGTCCTTTTTCGTTATGGGCCTCGATGAATAAGCTCTCGCCGTCGCTGTAGCAGGCAGCGTCGCCCTCTGGGGCAGCTGCGTCAATGCCAAATGTACCGCAGAAGCAGGTCTCGGCAGGACGTGCACAAGCCATAGTAACTACTGTGCCGTGGTCACGGCGGTTCTTATAGTAGCTGTCAACAGGCTCGGCAAGGAACACCTTATCGAGTATTGTAAAGCTTCTTGCGTCGCAGGCACGAACTCCGAATATTACGAAATCCTCGGATTCCTCACGTACATCAATGACTTCGATGTTTTTGCCTTCCATTTTGAAATCGACAAGATTTTCTGTCTGTGGGAAGAAGAAATCCTTTGCGCTGCGCAGAGTATTGAGAGCACTGCTGAGCTTCATGCCGCTTTCGTACTTTTTGTACTCAGCCGCACCGTCCTCACGGTCAACAGGGATATAGAGAGTCTGTGAAGCTGAGATAGCTTCAAAAAGCTTGTCAAGCTTATCAAGTGATATTTTCAGCATTATTCAACTCCCCTTTCGTGTACTACGGACGCTTCGCAGTCATCCTGCTTGTAATCGTTGAGAGGAGCGCGTGATGTGGTATCCTCGCCTGCCTGATATTCGCCGTAAAGGGAGTTTATATCCTTTATGAACTTGCGATTCAGAAGGTGAAGCGGAATATGCTGTGGGCATACTCTTGAACACTCGCCGCAGTCTGTACATCTTCCTGCTACGTGGAATGCACGGATTATATGGAACATATTCTCCTCAAAGCTGTCGGCAGGAGCCTTGTTCTCTACGCCTGAGTTCGGGTTATCGAATACGCACTTCTCGCAAGTGCAGGCCGGACAGACGTTTCTGCACGCATTGCAGCGAATGCACTTTGAAAGCTCTCCGCGCCAGAAGTCGTAGCGTTCCTGAGCAGTCATATTTTCAAGCTTCTCGACCATATCGAAGCGATTTGAGTCAAGGACTTCACCCTCGTCACCTATGAGCTCGTCATAGACAACGTGCTTTTTGCTCTTGCAGGTCGCGCACTTATCAAGGATAGCCTCATAGAAAGGCATTGTCTCCTCGCCGTAAACGGTATCTATTTTCAGAGTGTAATTCTCGTTCTTTACGCCGAGTATGCCTGTAATGCCCTTAGCCTTTATCTTTTCTGCGTCGAGCTTAGGACCTCCGGGGATACCAACGATGTAAACGTTCTCGCGTACAACTCTGTGCTCCTTAGTGAGCTGGTTGAAGCTGTATGTATCGCAGGGCTTCAGAAAAGCAAGTATCCTGCCTTCTTTTTTACTCTCCTTAACGAGGTACTTGGATACATTTGCAGCTGTAAAATCATCAAAAACGAACTCTTTTTCGAGTTCTTCGGCAGTTTCAAAAACAGCAGGGGTGATATCATAAGCAAATTCTCCCCTTTTCCAGCCGATAACGCGGTCAACAGTACCGTCAGCCAGAAGCTGTTTTGCCTTATTAATCATTGCTTCCTGCATCTCAGGTCCTCCAATCTGCGGTTTGGTCCCAGCTTTTTGACAGCCTCAGTGAATTCGTTCATGGTAGCAGCGAACTTAGCGCCTTCTGCTGCCGATACCCATTCAACTCTTGTTCTGTCGCGTTCGATCCCAAGGAAATCAAGCATACTGAACAGAAGTGTCATTCTTCTTCTGGTGAAGTAGTTGCCTGATGTGTAGTGACAGTCTCCCGGGTGGCAGCCGCAGAGGATAACTCCGTCAGCGCCGCGCTGGAAGGCTCTGAGAATGAACATAGGGTTTACTCTGCATGAGCAGGGCACTCTGATTATCTTAACGTTTGTAGGATAATTAAGTCTGTTAGTGCCTGAAAGATCGGCTCCTGCGTATGAACACCAGTTACAGCAGAACGCAACGATCAGCGGCTGAAAATCTTTATTATCATTTACTTGCATATTGCGTCCACCTCCGACATGATCTGGCTGTTTGAGAAGCCGTTTAAGTCCATAGCTCCCGACGGACAAGCAACTGTACAAGCGCCGCAGCCCTGACATACAGCAGGGTTAACGCTTGCAACTCTGCGTATTGCAGTGGTTCTGTCGGGCATTCTGAATTCCTTGTCAACATATGTGATAGCTCCGTATGGACATACCTTTTCGCATGACGAGCAACCGTTGCACATGAGCTCGTCAGAATGAGCGACACATGGATTGCAGGTTATGCTGTTCTTAACAAGAAGTCCGATAGCTTTTGCGGCTGCCGCACTTGCCTGTGCAACAGTTTCGGGGATATCCTTTGGTCCCTGACAGGCACCAGAGAGGAATATACCTGCGGTAGCGCTTTCTACAGGACGGAGCTTCGGGTGTGCTTCTGTGAAGAAGTCGTTAGTGTCCATCTGAGTTGTGAGCATTGTAGCCAGCGGACGAGCTGTCTTGTCAGGCTCGATAGCCGCTGCAAGAACTACCATATCTGCGTCGATATGGAGCTGTTCGTTTGCCAGAAGGTCAGAAGCCTGTACATCTATCTTTCCGTCTGAGCGAGGTGTTACCTTTCCTACCATGCCCTTGATGTAGTGAACATTGTACTGCTCAACTGCACGGCGGTAGAACTCATCAAAGTTCTTACCGGGGGTACGGACGTCGATATAGAACACGTAAACCTCGGTATCAGGATATTTTTCACGGATAAGCATTGCGTGCTTGGCAGTATACATACAGCATATCTTTGAGCAGTATGGCTTGCCCTTGCTGTCGTCACATCTTGAACCCACGCACTGTACGAATACGATCTTGTGAGGGTGAGTCTTGTCGGAAGGACGAAGCAGTGTGCCGCCGTTAGGACCTGCGGCGTTCATAAGACGCTCAAGCTCCAGCGATGTAACTACGTCGGGACACTGGTTATATGCAAACTCATCGTACTTGTCAAGATTTATTGGATTGAAGCCTGTAGCAACTACGATAGCACCGTACTGCTGCTCGATTATTTTGTCCTCCTGCTTGTAGTCGATAGCTCCTACAGAGCATACTGACGAGCAGATACCGCACTTGCCCTTCTGAAGCATCATGCAGTAGTTAGGATCAATAGTTGCCACTTTTGGTACAGCCTGAGCAAAAGGGATGTATATAGCTGTACGGTTATCAAGTCCCATATTGAACTCGTTGGGGACTTTCTTCATTGGACATTTTTCTGTACAAAGACCGCAGCCTGTACATTTTGTCTCGTCAACAAAACGAGCTTTTTTCTTTATCTTGACAGTAAAGTTACCTACAAAGCCCTTTACATCGGCTACCTCGCTGAATGAGTGTATGGTAATACGCTCATTCTGTGAAGCCTCTACCATTTTAGGTGTAAGGATACAAGCTGCGCAGTCAAGTGTCGGGAAGGTCTTGTCAATCTGAGCCATTTTACCGCCGATAGTAGGATTCTTTTCAACGATATCAACATCGAAGCCTGCTTCTGCGATGTCAAGAGCAGTCTGTATACCTGCGATACCTCCGCCTATAACGAGAGCACGCTTTACAACAGGACTCTCTCCTGCTGTCAGAGGCGAATTGAGATGAACCTTGGCAACTGCTGCCTTTCCGAGGATAATTGCCTTTTCTGTTGCAGAAGCGATATCCTTGTGTATCCATGAGCACTGCTCGCGGATATTTGCTATCTCAACGAGATATGGATTCAGACCTGCTGAAGCAGCAGCCTTTCTGAATGTATTCTCATGCATTCTTGGTGAACATGAGCATACAACCACACCTGTGAGTTTATGTTCTTTAATAGCGTTCTTTACGAGATTCTGTCCCGATTCGGAACACATATACTGATAGTCCTGAGAGATAACAACTCCAGGCTCATGCCCCAGCGCTTCAGCTACGGCTTTGACGTCTACTGTTGCAGCAATATTAGTACCGCAATGACAGACAAAAACGCCTATTCTTTTCATGGTGCTGTCTCTCCTTACTTTATGTATTTTCTGAATGCTGTTACGATAGCCTGCTGCGGCAGATCATCATCGAGCATTTCGGGTATCTGATTCGGATTCATATGATTATTTCCCTGCTGGCGTACAGCTGCAAGACGTACAGCCTCAACCACCTTTGCAGGTTCAACGTTACGGGGACATCTGTCTACACAGGCAAAGCAGGTAAGACATTTGTATATGGACTTTGATTTCATCAGAGTCTCGATATCACCGCGTTCTACCATATATACGAACTGATGTGGATGATACTCCATTTCGTCGTATGAAGGGCAGGTTCCCGAACATTTGCCGCAGCGCATACATTTCAGCACGTTTACTCCGCTTGAGCGCAGGACCTGTTCTTTTAAGTTCTTATCCATTTTGAACCTCCTTCAAGCCGAGAGCCTCAGCGAGCAGATCTGTGAAGTAATACACGGGGAGCTCTGCATCTGAGTTCTTTTTTAAGTTGTAAAGACACAGTGGACAGGCTGTTATTATCATATCAGCTCCCTGATCCTTAGCCGAACGTACAACAGCACTGCTTCTCTTAGAAGCCTGAGCCTTGTCCTCAAGAGTTATATAACCGCCGCAGCATTCGTTTCTCTGGGCGTAGATGACAGGAGTACCGCCGATCGCTTTTATAAAGTCTTCCATTATTGTCGGATTTTCAGGATCGTCCATTGCAAGTGCTTTTGAAGGACGAAGCAGCAGACAGCCGTAATATGCAGCGATCTTCTTGCCTTTAAGAGGATTAACCACCTTCTGTGCAAGGTTGTCAAATCCTACTACATCACGGAGCATTTCAAGATAATGATAAACAGTTGTTTCTCCGTTATATGGCTCCGGAAGTTTGAGATAGTTATTTACCTTTGCTGCCATTTCCTCATCATTGGAAATATCGTAATTGGTTTGCTTTATAACGTTATGACAGGCTGAACAGACTGTGATGAGCGGTCTGTTGTTCTCTTTTGCGGAATTAAGTATTCTTACTGCTGAGAGCTTGGTAGCGATTTCGTCCTTTGCGGTGGTATATGCACCGCCGCAGCACTGCCAGTCAGCAGGTTCTTCAAGATTTATACCGAGACATTCGGCACTCTTCCTTGCATAAGTATCAAGGTCCTTAGCTTTTGTTCTAAGAGTGCACCCCGGGTAGTAAGTAAAGGTTTCCATATATGTGATTCCTTTCTTGTATGATCAGACCATTTCCTCTGGGTGGAATACTTCGTCGAAACGCTCGGCAGTAAGGAAACCGAGTTCAACGCAGGCTTCTTTAAGGGAAATATTGTCTTTAAATGCTTTTTTTGCTGTTTTTGCAGCATTTTCGTAGCCGATATAAGGGTTAAGAGCGGTTACCAGCATAAGAGAATTATGCAGATTATGATGCATTTTCTCCTTATTGGCTTTTATTCCTACAGCACAGTTCTTGTTGAATGATGTTATTGATTCGGCAAGAAGTCTTGCAGATTGCAGGAAATTATACGCGCATACAGGCATAAATACGTTGAGCTCAAAGTTACCCTGAGAAGCAGCCATGCCTACTGTTACGTCATTGCCCATTACCTGAACTGCGACCATAGTTACCTGCTCGCACTGTGTTGGATTGACCTTGCCGGGCATTATGGACGAGCCGGGCTCATTTTCGGGAATAAATATCTCGCCGAGACCGTCACGAGGTCCTGAAGCAAGCCATCTTACATCGTTGGCTATCTTCATCATATCGGCTGCAAGAGCTTTAAGTGCGCCGTGTGCGAATACTATTTCATCTTTTGAAGTAAGAGAGTGGAATTTATTGGGAGATGATATGAATTTTTTACCTGTAAGCTCGCTTATCTTTTCAGCTGCCTTGTCAGCAAAGCCCTTTGGCGCATTAAGTCCTGTTCCAACAGCTGTGCCGCCTACCGCGAGTTCTTTAAGCTCTTCGCAAGCAGAAAGCAGCATTTTTTTATCCTTTTCAAGCGAAGCTCTCCAGCCGCTGATCTCCTGTGAAAATTTGATAGGAGTTGCGTCCTGTAAGTGTGTGCGTCCGCTCTTAACGACGTCCTCGTTTTCAGCTTCGAGGCGCTTAAAGGTAGCTATAAGAGTGTCGATAGCAGGAACGACCTTGTCTTCAACAGCAAGAACAGCCGCAATATGCATTGCAGTCGGAAACGTGTCATTTGATGACTGGCTCATGTTGATATCATCGTTTGGGTGGAGCAGCTTTGAACCTGCAATTTCATTTCCTCTGTTGGCAATGACCTCGTTGGTGTTCATATTTGACTGAGTTCCGCTGCCTGTCTGCCATACAACAAGCGGAAAATGCTCATTAAGAGCGCCGCTTATTACTTCATCGCAAGCCTGACTGATAGCCGCAAGCTTTTCGTCTGTCATTTTTTCAGGCTTGAGCTCGTGATTTGCAAGAGCAGCAGCTTTTTTCAGTATGCCAAGTGCATGAGTTATCTCACGCGGCATTGTTTCGATACCTACGCCGATAAGAAAGTTCTCATGGCTTCGCTCGGTCTGAGCTCCCCAGTACTTATCGGCAGGTACCTTTACTTCGCCCATAGAATCATGTTCAACGCGATAATCCATTTTAATATCCTCTCCCAGAAAATTATTGGATCCTGTGTCGAAAGACATCAGAATACAGTTTAAACTATCACATATAATAAGTATAACAGCATATTATGAATAATTCAAATTCAAGTTAAGAATAGCGCTATTCAGATATTGATATATAATTAACAATGATATATTTACAAATAATTTATATAATACCTGTACAGTATATTTATTTTTATATTACTGATTTGATAGGTATTGCATTTATGCAACAAACAGTATATTTTTCATCGCATCAGTCTTACAAAACGTAATAATATAGGGAAATAAAACTAAAAAACCAGTGGTCATTCTTTGATTTTTTTACCGTGAGCGCTGTTTTATTCAGAAAAATATAGCTTTATTTTTTATGCAAAGCTTATAATTATAGATAGCTATATCGAATATGATAATTCCAAATAATATATAATAGCTGCAAATGATTGATATTTTTTTCACAACTTATTATAAAATAGAGAAGCAGTTACCTGCTTCTCTTTTACAATTATTTGTTTTCGCCTGATTCAAGATTGTTCAATCCATATGAAAGTGTTGTGAGACTGTCTCCAAGATGAACGTTCTCGACAGCGATACCCTTATGAGTTACTTTCAGGTCATAGTGGGTGAAATTCCAGAACGCCTTGATTCCACATTCAATAAGAGTGCTCGCAAGCTTTTCTGCCGCATTCATAGGAACGCAGAGAATAGCAGCTACAGGCTTGTTTTCAGCACAGAACGTACTGAGTTCGTCAGTGCTTCTGACTTTAAGTTCGCCTATCTCTTTACCTATGATATCGGGATTTACATCAAAAGCGCCTATAAGATCAAAGCCTTTGTTGTGAAAATCAATATGGGAAGCAATTGCTTTTCCGAGATTTCCCGCACCGAGAAGAATCATAGGAGTCTGCTTGTCAAGTCCGAGTATCTTGCCTATTTCAAGACGAAGATCGCTGACATTATAGCCGTAGCCCTGCTGACCGAATTCACCGAAGCAGTTGAAATCCTGTCTTATCTGTGATGCTGTCAGTCCCATTTTTTCAGAAAGCTCTCTTGATGATATCCTTACATAGCCGTTATGTTCAAGCTCGCCGAGAAAACGATAATAACGAGGGAGTCTTCTTATTACAGAGTTTGATATTGAGTCCTTTGACATTATTATATGCCTTCTCTCTCTTACATTAATTTATCAAGTCTGATCTTTATTTCATCAAGGAAGGTCTTTGAATCAACCTTTTTCTTGTTATCAAGCTTGGAAATGAGATAAAGATCGCCGGTCATTACGCCTTCCTCAATAGTCTGGATAGTAGCTTTTTCGAGCTTGTCAGCGAATGCGCAGAGCTCAGGTGTGTTATCGAGCTCTCCTCTCTTTCTGAGGGCTCCGCTCCATGCAAATATAGTAGCAACAGAGTTTGTAGATGTCTCTTCACCCTTGAGATATTTGTAATAGTGACGCTGAACAGTTCCGTGGGCAGCTTCATACTCATAGATTCCGTCAGGTGAAACGAGAACAGAAGTCATCATAGCAAGGCTGCCGTAAGCTGTAGATACCATATCAGACATAACGTCGCCGTCGTAGTTCTTACAAGCCCAGATATAGCCGCCGTTTGAACGGATAACTCTTGCTACAGCGTCGTCGATGAGAGTATAGAAATATTCTATGCCTGCTGCTTCATACTTCTCCTTGTATTCGTTATCGTAGATCTCCTGGAAGATATCCTTGAAGCGGTGGTCGTACTTCTTTGAAATAGTATCCTTTGAAGCAAACCAAACGTCCTGCTTGAGATCAAGACCGTAATTGAGACAAGCTCTTGCAAAGCCTGCGATAGAAGCGTCAAGGTTGTGAAGTCCCTGAATGATACCGTCGCACTTTGTAAAATCATGGATAAGTTCGCGTGTCTCATTGCCGTTTTCATCAGTAACAACGAGTTCAGCCTTACTGCCCTTTTTTACGCGCATTTCAGTATTCTTGTAAACGTCGCCGTATGCGTGACGAGCAATAGTGATTGGCTTTGTCCATGTTGGGATATATGGCTCTATTCCCTTAACGATGATAGGAGTACGGAAAACTGTACCGTCAAGAGCGGCACGTATAGTGCCGTTTGGTGACTTCCACATCTGAGAGAGGTTGTACTCAGGCATTCTTGCAGCGTTAGGTGTGATAGTTGCACACTTTACAGCTACGCCGTACTTTTTTGTAGCCTCAGCGGAGTCTATTGTTACCTGATCCTTAGTCTCTTCTCTGTGCTTGAGACCAAGATCGTAGTATTCTGTATTAAGCTCTACATATGGTTCAAGGAGAGTTTCCTTTATCCACTGCCAGAGAATCCTTGTCATCTCGTCGCCGTCCATTTCGACAAGCGGAGTTTTCATGATTATTTTGGACATTGTTTTTACCTCCATATTAATTTGCGTTAGGTATTGAATGTTTTATATGTAATTATAATACAAATATCCCAGTATCAATAAATGTAAGGGATAAAAGACATAGAATACCCATTTTGATATTTTTCCTCCCCCTCTTTTGCCGTTATACAGCATAATCACTATTCCGGGGATGTATAAACCAAACTTATACCAGTTTGCCGCAAAAATATCAAATTGACCTTTTATAAGATACTCTATAACCGGCAGACAATACCAAGTTGCAGCAATAGAGTATGCGATACATTGCTTTTTTATCGCCGCGAGCAAATTCAAACGAAAGCGTAAACACTATTGCGGTCATACCCCAATCGCATTTATCGGCAAAAAACGCGGCAATTGCAATAAGAGGAAGCTTGTATGCAATACTCAGCTTTTTTGTATTAACAATGTTGACACTCAGCAAGCATAACGTAAGCGTTGCTATAACACTTGATTGTGTAAAACTGAAGAATGTACCGTAAAAGCCATATGAATATGCAAAATGCGAAATCACTGCGAAAAAATCATTCTTATGTAATATTTTCGCAGATTTTTTGTGTAATGATAGCCCTCGCAGATGAAATAACACATAACAGGTATTGTAAAACGGCCTATAAAACGCATTATTCCATATGCTAAGGAATCACACGGCACAAATATATATGCAAAGTGATCGATAAACATAGCTATAATAGCTATGTACTTTAATTCGGTTGCGTAAAGTCCTCTTTTTTTAGTTTCCATAAAACTAAAGGATCACTTCATAGACTCTCTTGTAAAGTCAAGAAGTCCGCCTGCAAGCATGATATCCTTAGTACGTCCTGAAAGCTCGCAGAGTACAGGTATCTCCTTGCCGTTAGTCTTGTTTACAACAGTAAGCTCGCTCTTTCCGCTCTCAACAGCCTTTCTTACATCTGCGAGAACAAGCTCATCGCCCTGTGAAATGCTGTCGTAATCAGCTTCGTTTACGAATGTAAGAGGAAGAATACCTGCATTTATAAGGTTAGCTCTGTGGATACGAGCAAATGACTTAACGAGAACAGCCTTTACGCCGAGGTAAAGAGGTGCAAGTGCAGCGTGCTCACGTGATGAGCCCTGTCCATAGTTGGAGCCGCCTACGATAATGCTCTTGCCGAGAGATTTAGCTCTCTCGGGGAAGCTTTCATCGCATACAGCGAAGCAGTGCTGTGATATCTTTGGAATATTTGAACGAAGAGGAAGTATCTTAGCACCAGCAGGCATAATGTGGTCTGTGGTGATATTATCGCCGACTTTAAGTGAAACAGGAGCGTCTATTGTCTCAAGAAGCGGTGCTGTCTCAGGATATGGCTTGATGTTTGGTCCGCGGAGGATCTCTACGCTGTCCATTTCCTCAACAGATGCAGGAGGAACGATCATATTATCGTTGATGACAAATTCCTCAGGAAGCTTGAATTCAGGCATATCACCAAGCTCTCTCGGATCAGTGAGATAACCTGTAAGTGCTGAAACAGCAGCCATTTCAGGTGATACGAGGTAGATCTGACCGTCTTTAGTGCCTGAACGGCCTTCAAAGTTTCTGTTAAAGGTTCTGAGAGAGATACCCTTTGAGTTAGGAGACTGTCCCATACCGATGCATGGACCACAAGCACTTTCGAGGATTCTTGCACCTGCGTCGATAAGTATAGAAAGGGCACCGTTCTGAGCAAGCATATTGAGGACCTGCTTAGAGCCGGGAGCTATTGCAAGCGATACATCAGGATTTACAGTCTTGCCCTTGAGGATGTGAGCGACCTTGAGCATATCAAGAAGTGATGAGTTCGTGCATGAACCGATACATACCTGATCTATCTTGAGTCTGCCTATCTCCTCAACGCTCTTAACGTTATCAGGAGAATGAGGACAGGCAGCAAGAGGAACAAGCTCGCTGAGGTTTATCTGAAGCTCCTCGTCGTATACAGCGTCAGGATCAGCAGCAAGAGGAGTCCATACCTCTTCACGCTTCTGAGCTTTAAGGAACTGCTTTGTTATTTCATCTGAAGGGAAGATGGAAGTTGTAGCGCCAAGCTCTGCACCCATATTTGTTATAGTAGCTCTTTCAGGAACTGAAAGAGTCTTTACGCCTTCGCCGCAGTACTCTATCACCTTGCCTACGCCGCCTTTAACGGACATTCTTCTGAGAACTTCAAGGATAACGTCCTTAGCAGCTACCCAAGGTCTGAGCTTTCCTGTGAGTTCAACTTTAACTACTTTTGGGCAGGTTATGTAATATGCGCCGCCGCCCATAGCTACAGCAACATCAAGTCCGCCTGCACCGATAGCGATCATACCTATACCGCCGCCTGTAGGTGTATGGCTGTCAGAGCCGATAAGAGTCTTTCCCGGGATACCGAAACGCTCAAGATGAACCTGATGACAGATTCCGTTACCGGGGCGTGAGAAGTAAATACCATGCTTCTTTGCTACACTGCCGATGAATCTGTGATCGTCAGCATTCTCGAAACCGCTCTGGAGAGTATTGTGATCTATGTAAGCAACTGAACGCTCGGTCTTTACGCGAGGAACGCCTATAGCTTCAAATTCGAGGTAAGCCATTGTGCCTGTAGCGTCCTGAGTAAGAGTCTGGTCGATACGGATACCGATCTCCTGACCTTTTACATATTCGCCGTCAACCAAGTGTGCTTTGAGGATCTTTTCAGTTAAAGTTAAACCCATTGAAGATCATTCCTTTCAATACATAAAAAATACATATTTATTTTACAACATTTCACGCAGTTTGTCAAGAATTAAACAAAGTTTTTTATAAGAAACAAAAAGAGCCTCATGTGAAGCTCTTTTTTTACATTATGAAGCGAACTGACTGTTGTACAGTTCCGCGTAAAATCCGCCTTTTTTCATAAGTTCGCCGTGACTTCCCTGCTCTATGATATTTCCCTGTTTCATGACAAGGATAACATCTGAGCTCTTGATGGTAGAAAGTCTGTGTGCTATAACGAAGCTTGTTCTGCCCTCCATAAGCTTCTGAAAAGCTTTCTGTATCCTCTGCTCGGTGCGAAGGTCTATAGAGCTTGTTGCTTCATCAAGGATAAGCATCGGCGGATCCATGAGCATAATTCGAGCTATACAGATAAGCTGTTTTTGTCCCTGAGACAGACCGCTGTCCTCACTGATGACCGTGTCATAGCCTTGCGGCAGTCTTTTTATGAAGCCGTGCGCATAGACAGATTTTGCGGCTTCGATTATCTGCTCCCGTGTTGCATCAGGTGCTCCGTAGGCGATATTTTCAGCTACAGTGCCTGTAAACACCCATGTTTCCTGCAATACCATGCCGAAGCAGCTTCTCAGGCTGTCACGGGTGATATCGTTGATATTTTTGCCTGATATCCTTATATTTCCGCTATTTATACCGTAAAAGCGGAGCAGCAGATTTATAATTGTGGATTTACCACAGCCTGTAGGTCCTACGATAGCTATGCGCTGACCACTTTTTACATCAAGAGTGAAGTTTTCAATAAGCTTCCTGTCGGGGGTGTACGAGAAGAAAACGCTGTCAAATTCAAGACTTCCGTCGCATGAGGTAAGCTTTTCCTTATCAGAATCGTCGGGAACTTCTTCTTCATCAAGTACATCAAATACTCGCTTCGCAGAGGCTATGGCGTTCTGAAGCTCTGCGATAACTCCTGATATTTCGTTAAAGGGCTTTGTGTACTGATTGGCATAGGCAAGAAAGCTTGACAGCTTACCTACTGACATATATCCTATTATTGATGAATAGCCTATAACTCCGAGAGCGCCAAGCATACCTACTGCCGCGTAGATAAGTCCGTTTACAAATCTGGTGGTAGGATTTGTCATTGAGCTGAAAAACGTAGCCTTTGCGCCGATTTTGCCGTAAGCTGTATTTATTTCGTCGAAGCGCTTTTCTGCTCTTTCGTCATAGACAAAAGCCTTGACTATTTTCTGATTTCCTGCCATTTCCTCAGCAAGTCCTACCATATCGCCGCGAAGCTTGGACTGCTTCATATATGAATCGTGAGAAGCCTTTGTTATACGCGAAGCTGCGACAAACGAAAGAGGTGTAAGAATTACAACAACAATGGCTATCTTTACATTTATGGTCATCATAAATATAAGTGTGCCGATTATTGTAACTATACCGCTGAAAAACTGCGTAAATCCCTGCAATAAGCCGTCGGAGATTATCTCAATGTCGTTGATGACGCGGCTTGTAAGTTCACCTTTTGTATGTCCGTCGATATACTTCAGCGGAACTCTTTCAAGCTTGTTGAATATATCGGCTCTCAGGTCACGTATTGTCAGAAAAGCAAGTTTGTTTGTGCATAAACTCATTAGCCACTGAAAAAACGTACTTGCAATTACTATAACAGCAAGAGTTATAATGATTTTCAGAAGCTTGTCGAAGTCAACGTTCCCTTTTCCGACACAACAGTCTACTGCTTCGCCGATAAATACAGGTACAGACAGAGAAAGCGCTACGCCGAGACCTGCAAAAAGCACCGTCAAAATAAAGAATTTCATATAAGGGCGAGCGTATGAAAAAACACGCTTTAATGTTTTAAGCATTGTTCTCACTCTCCTTCTGTGTCATTTGCGAACGGTATATCTCATTATATACCTCACAGTTATCGACAAGTTCATCGTGAGTACCGATTCCGACGGCTTCTCCGTCGTCCATGACGATTATTTTGTCGGCGTCTTTAAGCGAAGTTGTTCTCTGAGAGATCATAACAACAGTGGTATTCGGCATATCACTGCTGAGCGCTCTTCTCAGGGCAAGGTCTGTTTTATAATCCAGAGCACTGGTCGAATCATCGAGAATTAGGATATCAGGCGAACCTATAAGTGCACGGGCAATAGCGATTCTTTGCTTCTGACCGCCTGAAAGGTTCTTTCCTCCCTGTGAAATTATTGTATCAAGTCCGTTTTTAGTTTGCTTAACAAATTCCCATGCCTGAGCGATCTTCAAAGCAGAGATTATTTCATCGTCAGTAGCGTCAGCTTTTCTCCAGCGCATATTTTCACGGATAGTTCCTGAGAAAAGAACTGCTTTCTGCGGTACTGTGCCTATCCTGCTTCTGAGCTCGTACGAGTCGAAGTCATTGACATTTACTCCCGATACGTTCACTTCGCCGTTTGTTGCACGATAAAAGCATGGTATAAGGTTGGCAAGTGTAGACTTTCCGCAGCCTGTGCCGCCGATTATGCCAAGCATTTGTCCTTTTCTCAGCGAAAAGCTTATATTCTTTACCGAATAATCGCCTGCGCCCTCATATGAGAAAGAAACATCGTTAAATTCGATAATGTTCGCTGATTTATTATCAAAATCAGCTACATCACCGCTTTTTTCGGCCGGAAGTACAAATACCTCGCTTATTCTGTTAGCTGAAGCAAGAGCTTTTGTGAAAATAACGATAAGATTTGCAAGAACAACAAGTGCAAGGAGTATCTGTGTCATGTAGTTGGTAAACGCTGTCAGCTCCCCCTGAGTAAGTCCGCCGATATTTATGCGTTTTCCGCCGAACCATATTACTGCAACGATACCGAGGTTCATTACCATGAATGCTACAGGATTGAGTATTGCTGATATTTTGCCGACTGCAATGGAACAAGCGGAGATTTCGACTACGGCTTCTTTAAATTCGTCGATTTCCTCCTGCTGACGTGAAAAAGCGCGTATTACTCTTGCTCCTTCCAGTCCTTCGCGTGTTAAAGTTGATGCTCTGTCAAGACATTTCTGCGTTTTTTTGTACATAGGAACGGTCTTTTTCATTATAAGGAATGTAATTATGGAAATAAGCGGAGCAACTACAAAGAAAATAAGCGAAAGCTTAACATCTATAGTCACAGCCATTACAGCGGCTCCTATAACAAGAAAAGGAGCTCTTACCGCAAGGCGGATAAACATATTGACACCGTTCTGAACTGTGTTTGAGTCGTTGGTCAGCCTGTTTACAAGAGAAGAAGTACCTATTTTATCAATATTGCTGTAGGAAAGCTTATTGATATGCTTATATAATGCCGAGCGAAGCTCCGTGCCAAAGCCGTAAGCACATTTTGCAGCGAGATACTGGCAGGTCAGAGCAAAACAAAGTCCGCAGACTCCAAGCAAAACTATCAGTTCGCTCATTCTGAAAATATAGGAGCTGTCGTTCCTGCCTATACCGTTGTCGATTATCTTAGCCATTACAACAGGTACTATAAGCTCAAAAATCGCTTCCAAGAGCTTGAAAAAAGGTCCGAATATGAGCTCTTTCTTGTAATTTTTCAGATATTTCAAAAGATCCTTCATTTGTTATCAAAACACCCGCTTTTTCCATACATAGGCAACGACACTTCTGAATCATCAAAAGTGCCGTTGTTTTACTTTTATATATTTACGCCGTTTGCTTTAAGAAGCTCTCTTGCAGAATCAACAGAATCAACGCCTGTTGCATTTTTTACAGGAGCAAATTCCTTTTCACGAACAACTTCGTACGCAAGGCAGCTGTCCTGCATATGTACCATATCAAGAACCAGAGTCTCGAATTTATGGCCGTTTGGCTCTGTTGGGATAACATACTCGCCGTTATCGTTCATAAAAGGTATCTTCTTGTCAACTATATGAACAGGGAGCTTTTTATCGCATATCTCTTCAAGCTTTGCAACATTGAAAAGATAATTGAGGATAACGCCGTATTTATATGCGAGCTCTCCGTTTTCGTTTAGAAGAGTACGCATTTCTTCTGTCATCTCGTAGTATTCAACGATAGAAGGCATACCGTCCTCAAGGCAGAGAACTCCGACCTTTTCATCAGGTGAAGCCTTGCTGACTACCTTGCCGCCTGACTGGAGACCTGATTTTATAACAGCTCCGATGAAGCCCGGATCGGCAATGCGCTGAAGAACATTGTCAACAGCAAAGACATTGAGCCATTCTACGCCTTTTTCCTTTATCTCGTCAAGAAAACCTGCTCTTACAAGAGACGAGAACCAGCCGCCGTTTCCGTTTGGCGATATAGATATCTTTGATTCGCTCTCCATGAGTACCTTGCCGCTGAAATCAACGGAAGGAGCCATATCCTGTATAAAGAAGCGGATATACTGAGGATCATATCCGAAATAATTCTTTTCCTTGAAGAACTCTGTTGTATCCTTGTGGTTCTTCTCGCTTGTCATGATATAGAGATGTATCCATGTATCAGCAAGCTTTACAACGTCCATCAGATTGTTGATAAGGCACTCAAAAATATAAAGTTCTTTGTTTACGCCTATATTAAACATTCCCTTTGGCTTGTCAAAACCAAGTCTTGTGCCCTGTCCGCCTGCTAAAAGAACGGCAGCTGCCTTGCCTGCCTTTATAGCTTCGATTCCTGTTTTGATATATTCATCGCTGTTTTTTGCGATATCATCTATTGTTACAGCACCCAGCGGCTCGAATTTGCCGCGGACTGAATTGCTGTTTTTTTCAGCATTAAGATTGTGGAGAACAGAAAAATCAATTATCTCTATCTGATCAAGAAGCTCCTGCTTTCCGGCTTCGTCAAGTTCGTCATAGTGTTTTAAAATATGTTCCTGTCCGTAATTTGAGAGAATACGGAGCGCGTTGTCTCGATTTATCATAAACTCCTCCTTGAAAGCGGTTTTTACCGCATGATTTTATTTATTATAGCATAAGATATTAAAATAGTCAATGGCATTAATGTACAATATTTTGCTATTTATTGCTGTATTGATAAAAAAACAGCTGTCTAATCAGACAGCTGTTTGGTGATCAGTCGATTTTTGTTGGCTTTACATTGGGATATTTCTTCTTTTCGTGAGCAACTCCGTAAATCACCATGAGCGAAATACCGACTACGGCAAGAGCTATGCTTGCAGCTGCAAAAGCCTCGGTATACTTATACATAAGGCTGGTAAAAGCTGTAAAAACGGGTACTTGCTTGATAGTAAAGGAGTCGTAATAACGGACAGCAATAAGATATATACTCGGAACAGCTCCCAGTACGCCTGCTACCAGTGATGAAACACCGCACCAGTACATAGCTGTTATTTTCTTCTTGCGATTGATAAGCGTCAGAAGAATTATCATCAGTACTATCGCACCAAGAACTGCGGCAGTAGCCTCTATGCGGTGAGAATAGACCTTTGCAAGCTTTGAAAGGATACCATGCTGATTCATGGAAGAAAACTTATACACATCACAGAAAGAACCTATGGTAGTATATGCGTTTTCTTTGGTATTGCGAAGTTTTAAGCCGAAATTATCGTCTTTTTCATAGTTGTTCTCTTCTGCAAAAGTATTGAAAAAATTATCTATATTTTCTTCGAGCTTTGAGTTTTTAGGGTGAACAACAGACATTTTTGCTCCGCTTTCAAGAGCTTCAAAGGCTGAATCAATGTAGGATTCTTCGTATGAGCGGATATAATCTTCATCTACCGCGTCCATATAAACCTCAGCAGGGATTCCTGTTGTATTGTACTTATCCTTGTAATACTTGTTTATCTCGGGATAAATACTTGTTTCAAGGGAGTTTTTCTGTGCAAGCTTCTTTAGCTTTTCGGCAGATATGTTTATATTCACAAGGAGCATTGCTGAGCCTGCAAGTGTCAGAAAAACAAGTAATACCGAAATTATCAGTGAGGGAAGATATGTGCTTATCCTTTTCAATTTGAACTCCCCTCTCCTGCTTTTTTATAGAACTTCTTTTCTGTAGGCTCGCAAATAACACCGATTCGTTCATCTGCATTGCCGAGTATGTCTTTTTTGCAGGTATAAAGTGTAAGCTTTGAAGAAGCCGACGGAGATACATATTTTCCGTCTTTTTTATTGAATGTTATCTGTTCTCTGACTTTATAGCTGAATTCGCCGTAATTTGTCTTTAAGGTAACGGTATCACCGATTTTCAGCTTATCAAGCTGTGAGAAAAAAGTGTCCTCGTGGGCACTGATGACTGTGTTTCCGTCCTCGCCTGCTATTTTTGAGCCAGACGACTGACAAGCTCCGCGCTCAAAAAGCTCTGAATTGCTTCCCCAGTAAACAGGAATGGAGATATCAAAGGCGGAAGTTGTGAGAACAGCATACATTTCGCCGAATTTCGGGCGTATTATTTCGCCTTTGTCATATGTCTGACCGTCGAATTCATCTATAATATCGTTATCTCTTACAACAAGTCCTGAGCCTGCGGCTTCCGGAGTTGCTTTGAGATTATCCATGAACGCCAGATTCAGATATACCTTGAGCTTGTCCGACGGCTTTATCATTGCAGCAATGAATATGCCAACGCAAAGGAACAATACGATAAAAGGCGTTATGATATGGATAAATGCATTATCCTTTTTCTTTTTTTCAGCCATTATTCTTCTGCTCCATTTGCTTTAAGTTTTCGCATGACAAGAAACAGTGCAGAAATACCTATTCCGATAATTGCTGCTGCACAAGCCAAAATACCTCTTCTGTCATATCCTGTATCCTCAACAGATGCTCCTGCTGTAGAAACATTAAGAAGCTCGCCGCTGTCGTTACGCATTGCTATGGTAAGGGAACTATCGCTTATTTCGTCAACAGTGATATTAAGTCCCATTTGCTCTGCTGCCTCAGAAAGCTTTCCTACTATCTGGAGCTTCTGCTCAGAGGGGCTCTGCTTCATAAGACTTCTGTATTCCTCGGGCGTCAGATTATCGATTATAGCCTGCTGCTGAGCTTCCGGAAAGCTTCTTACATACGTCATTTTTTCATCATATGACATATTTATAAATGCAGTAACACTTATTCTTGTGAATGTAGTTCCGTCGCTTGCAGTGAGAGTTATACCGTCATCTACTGTTGCAGGTTTCTCTGAACTATTGGCTGCAGTTGTAGTCGTAGGAGTACTCGGTACCTGCGGTCCGACTGTAATTATCTGATTTCCTGCTTCGTGAAGCTTCTGTATAGCCTTATCAAGGATTTCCGACGGATAATCCTGTGGGTGTGCGTTATATTCGTTATATCCTGCCTGAATATCTTCCTCTGAGTAGCCGTATGATCTTGCAACAGCAGCAACATCATCGGCTGTTGTTGCGTATACATTTGCAGAAAAAGCTATAGAAGCTCCTGCAATAACAGCTGTTGAAGCTAAAGCTGTAAATATCTTTTTAATGTACATAATAATCCCTCCAATCTCATATATACAATAAACATTATACCTTTTAATCAGAATAATGTCAAGAAATATTATAACATAATGAGCTTTTTAATATTCAGGATTTCTTGATAAGCTCTTTTCTGAGAAGTACAAGATCGAAAATATCAACTGCATTATCTTTATTCATGTCATATTTTTCAAGTGAAACCTCAATATCAGCAATTCCAAGGAGATACTTCTGAAGCTCTACAAGATCAGCGACTTTATATGTGACTTCTTCGGAAGGTTTATTTTTCAGGTAATTATCTATCTGTTCAGCCCAGTATTCACCCATAAGCTTGTATCCCTTGTTATTTGGGTGAACGCCGTCCATGAGCTGAGTTTTGACATCGGTAATTACAGAAGCAACATCGCCGCTGCGTATATATGGATCTGAAACTATATTAGTAACATACCCCTTTAAAGCGTAGTTGATATTTAACTGTGATGTGTATCCAAGAACATCTGCGTTATAAATATGAAGCTTTTTTAGTATAGCTTCTTCCGCCTCTTCATCTGAGTAATTAGTCTGCCAGTCGGCTGAATGGCGGTAGTTGCTGAACCAGTTATAAACCTCCTGTCGATTGGGATCAACATCGGGGATAGTTGTTACAAAAAGTGTAGAGTTTTCTGATATATTGCCAAGGATATAGTCTATCAACTCTTCAAGATCAGAATGAGTTTTATCTGCGTCATAATTATCAATTATATTATTGGTTCCGATTTGAAGAATAACGATATCAGGCTTGCAGTTCTCAAGGCAATTTGTGGATTTAAGTGTTTCAAGAATACCGTTTCTGCCCGGATATTCTTTTATAGTATATCCGCTGTAGCCTGTATTATCGTCATCATAACTGAAGCTTTCACCTGTTTCGGCGTCGGAAAAATCGATTTTCATATCGTTTCCCTTTGAACCGACCATATCTATATCATAGCCTTTTTTAGTAAGCTCATTATAAAGATATTTGCGATATGAGCCTGTTACACCGTATCCGTCGGTTATCGAATCGCCTATTGCCATGATCTTTATTGGTTTCGAGCCTGATTTATCCTCGCAGACGGCAGTTTCAGCCGAAAACGCAGTTCCGATATATGCCATTGCCAAAGCTGTCAAAACGGAAATAAACTTTTTCATATTCTCCTCCTGTTACGATATAATTGACGGGTAAAACCTTGCAAGCCAGTAAGGGTTTACACGTACTTGTTACTTAAGCTATACTGAAAGCAGTAATTGGACTGACGGAATCCTCCTTGAGATAAGCGCCCGTAATATAGACTGTCATCTATGCTTTCATTATAGCGTTCGGTTTATGCAGGTTGAGCCACGGTATGTGCGTTCGTGTCACCAAACAGATTGAATAGGTAATGAGTAAAGTGTGGTTTGCACGATTACAATTTCAATTCAGGAGATGCATTTATTATGAACGCAGTAGGTATAGATGTTTCCAAAGGTAAAAGTACTGTTGCTGTACTACGTCCCTTAGGAGAAGTTGTGGCTTCACCTTTTGATGTTGCTCACACCGGAAGTGATTTGAAGGCATTAGCTAACTTCATAAAGAAACTTCCCGGCGAGACTAAGGTTGTTATGGAGGCAACAGGAAACTATTATGAACCCATTGCCCGCTACCTCCACGAACAAAATATATTTGTTTCCGTAGTCAATCCTGTGCTTATCAGTGACTTTGGTGGAAACACGTTAAGAAAGCCTAAAACCGATAAGAAGGACGCCTTGAAAATTGCTTCTTATACGTTAAGCTATTGGGTTGATCTGAAGAAATATGTTCCTCAGGAAGACCTAAGAAAGTCCTTGAAACTGCTGAACAGACAGTATCAACAGGCTTCTAAGTTAAAGACCATGATGAACAATAACCTCATATCATTACTTGACCTGACATTTCCCGAAATCAATAAGCTGTTCACATCCCCTTCCAGAGAATCAGACGGTCACGAAAAATGGGTTGACTTTGTATTGGCATTTCCTCACTGTGATATGATCTCAAAGCTAACTATCAAGTTTTTTTCAAGGAAGTACAAGAAGTGGTGCAACAGTAATTCTTATCACTTCACCGAAGCAGCTTGCAAGAAAATATATGAATACTCCAAAGAGTGCATCAGCAGTGTATCTTCAAAAGAATCAACTGCATTTGCCGTTATACAAGCTGCAAGAATGCTCAATTCAGCTACTGAGAACTGCCATGTTATTCAGCTTGAAATGAACCGTGTAGCAGCTCAGCTTCCCGAATACAGCACTGTTATGTCCATGTATGGCGTTGGAAAAGCTATGGGGCCTCAGCTTATGGCTGAGATTGGAGATCCAAGAAGTTTTCATAGCAGAAAGGCAATCACCGCTTACTTTGGTTATGACAGTGAGAATAATGATTCTGGTCAGAAAGTATCGATATCAAATTCGATGACCAAGAAAGGTGCAAGTGCTCTGCGAAGAACACTTTTCATCATTATGCAGGTATTGTTAAAAAACAAGCCGATTGATAATCCTGTGTACGATTTCCTGATCAAGAAACAATCCGAAGGCAAGCATTACTATTCATACATGAACGTTGCTGCAAACAAGTTCCTTCGCATTTACTATGCCAAAGTAAAAGAAGTTTTAACTGCTGCAGAAACCTAAGCGTAAGTCGAACAACTCAAAGAATACTTTTTTCAGGCTGCTGCTTCAGCAGTCTTTTTGTCGTACTCTTTTTTACTTTGAAAAATATTTTTCATTTTTTCAATTTAGGGCTTGACTTTTATTTGCAGGTCTATATAGTTTTTTATGATTATATCATGGAAATATTAAATTTTCAAGTAAAAAAGCAAAAAGCCCTACGAAAAATCGTAAGGCTTTTTTAGCGTGCCTGGAGGGATTCGAACCCCCGACCTACTGGTTCGTAGCCAGTCACTCTATCCAGCTGAGCTACAAGCACATCGTTTGACGACTTAAATATTATACCATGCTGTATCATAAATGTCAACCATAAATTCAAAAAACGTCAAGTTGCACTAAATATTTTTGCAATCGTTGACTTATAGACTGATTTTATAAAAAAGGCGGAAAAGCCTTGACAACCAAGTCAAAAATTGATATAATTATTTTTGTTGTGAGACATTAGCTCAGTCGGTAGAGCATACGCCTTTTAAGCGTAGGGTCGAGGGTTCAAATCCCTCATGTCTCACCATGTTTAGTAGTCATAAATGATACAACTGAATTATGACTATATAGAAAAGCACCGCTATTTATAGGGGTGCTTTTCTTTTTGTATTCCGAAAACCCCTGGCTCTGCCAGGGGTTCAAAGAAGCTTTAGCTATGAGTAGAAAAAGAAAACCTCCCATGTTATAATGGTAATGGTCTGCCAACCAAACTGAAAATAACAAAGGAGGTATCGTCATGAAACGAGACGATATAAATAGTTTAGCACATTCCAAGTGGAATTGCAAGTATCATATAGTGTTTGCACCGAAGTATAGACGAATGGTGATTTATAGTCAGATAAAAACTGATATAGGAAAGATACTAAGAAGGTTATGTGAACAAAAAGGA